>CAWJAB010000055.1:0-131037 GCA_963840675.1 uncultured Acidobacteriaceae bacterium | reverse complement strand
AGTTTTGCGCTAAATCTCCTATGCGCTCACCGACTCCGGATTAGTAACGATAGGTGTGCGTCCAGCGAAGGTACGCCGAGGCCGTGAGGCAAATAAACCCATACGGCCTCGAAAGCACTGAACCCCGAAGGCCGAGCTCCATCGAATCCGTAGGCGAGCTCGCACGGGAACCTCAGGGGTAACGCAAATTGAAGACTGAATACTACATTACTTAACGCGAAAGGTTGCCTGCCTGAATTTAAATAGACTAAACTAAGCAGACTTAGTCCATGAAGAAAACCGTGCAGACCGTCAATATTCATGAAGCCAGAACACAGCTGTCAAAGCTGGTGGATCAGGCCGTCAAGGGGGATCCATTTATTATCGCCAAGGCGGGCAAGCCTCTTGTCAAAGTCACCGCGCTCAACGCTCCGCCCCCCGCGAAGATGCGTCGATTCGGCTTCATGGCCGGGCAGATGGCCATTCCAGACGATTTCGACACCATGGGTAGTTCCGTAGATCGAGCGGCTTTTTGAAGGCGGCTCCTGAAGCTGCTTCTCGATACGCATCTTCTTCTTTGGGCTGCCGGAAAACCTGGCCGGCTGTCCCCCAGACGCTCGGAAGCTGATGAAGGATGCGGGCAATGAACTCATATTCAGCGCAGCCAGCCTTTGGGAAATTGCGATCAAAAGAGGGCTTGGCTGAGATGACTTCCAGGTGGATCCCCGGAATTCTTTCGGCGCAGACTGCTGGATAACGGTTATAGCGAGCTGCCGATCGGCAGTGAGCACGCAGTCGCGATCGACGGTCTGCCTCTTCTTCATAAGGATCCCTTTGACCGCATGCTCATCGCACAGGCGACGGGTCGAAGGCATTATTCTGCTCACCATGGATCCGTTAGTAGCGCAGTACCCAGGACCGGTGCGACGCGTGTAAGGATAAGCCGGAGTAACCACTGAAACTTCTGGGACAGCATCCCTATTTCGAAAAACTTGAGGAGATCTAACGCTGGTGGCCCGATGCATATGCACGGGCCTGAGCCGTTGAAGTGCTGGAAGAAGCTGGGCCACTGCATGCAGCGACTCATCCCTCCAAACACGCGGTTGGTCACGAACTGCTTGACTCTTTCCCGCCTCCCCTCTAGCCTCGGGGCGATTTCCAAAACTTTGTACCAGCGGGGACAGCAATGAAAACGCCGATTCTCTCTTTGGTTGGTCTCGCATGCATCCTGAACGCTAGTCCAGTCGCAATGCATGCGCGAGCTGCCGACGACTCCACTGACCGCACTGCACCCAGCTATGACCTGAAAGCCCAGGCACTTCTCGACCTGCAGGGCGTAAATAAGAAATGTGTCGATCTCGCCGAGGCACTTCCGAGCGACAAGCTCACCTGGCGCCCTTCACCCGGCACCCGGTCCTTTGCTGAAGTGTTTCTGCATGTTGCTGGAGAGCGTTACGGAATCCTCAGCATGATGGGTGCGAAGCCTCCGGCAGGGTTTAAAGCGCGAGAGTTCGAAAAATCCACAACCGAGAAGGAGCGTATCGTCCACGATCTGAATCAGTCCTGGGATTTCGCGAACAAAACGATCACTGGCATGAGCAACGCGGATTTCGCAAAGCTCCTGCCAAAGCTTGGCGCACAAGCTAACGAGGGTGACGTTGTTTACATTCTCGTTGCCGACGCGCACGAACACCTGGGCCAGCTCATCGCCTACGCGCGGCAGAATGGCATCGTCCCCCCTTGGACGGTGCAAGCGGAGAAAAAGAAGGGAAACGGCTGACGAACAAAACAGTGGCACGTTTTGCGAATACTGAAGTCAAGCTAGTGTTTTGACCGTACCTGGACCGGGAGTGACGACCGGCCCTGAAGATGCCCGGGAGTGAGACCCTCGAGCACCGGCCCGCTTTGACTAACCAAATCAGAAAAATAAAGTTTCCCGCCCCAATCCTTTCCGCCCAAAGTGAATCTATCTATGTGTTAGCAGATGATTTCGGCAGGCAGCAGGTTATCGCGTTCCCCGCTCTCTAGCCGGCAGTCGCCTGGAGTTTGGGCCTAAACGCGGCGAAGGACAGTCTTATCGCTGTCCGGTGTCACACCCGATCCCTGTCAGAAATCCGCCAATCCCACAAATCCCGCCGCGGCGGGATTCTTTATGCCTCCGCCCAGCTCGGCTGCACAGGAGAAACCTCTGCACTGAATCTACTAACTTCCGAGAAGCATCTTTGTCCAACGACAAGTACCGCTTCAGCGGACGCCCTGATCCCATGAAAAGCGGGACGACTTCTGACATCGCCCTTAATGCTGCAAAAACGGCAAAAACATCGAATTTTACGCGGTTTTAGGAAAAAACCCACGCTCGTTGCCTCCCACTGCACAGGCTCGGGCCAAAGATGGCGCCTTTGCGTGCCCTTGAACCGATCAAAAACGATGGCGAAACCGACTTAGTACGTTAGTACGTACTTTTTGGCCATTTCCCGGGAAGCGCAACCTTTGCTAAGGCATCCAGCGGCCCAGGGACATGGAAAAATGCTCCGGCGAGAGGACTTACCAAACGATTTCGACACCATGGGCGGTTCCGAGATCGAGCGGCTTTCGAAGGCGGTGCATGAGCTTCACTGCCCCGCCGCCGGACCGGGACCCTCGCGCGTTCTCATTACCTACCTTGAAAATTGCTCGCAACATGCCTGTGAAGCTGCTTTAGATGTTGCTTTGGATGCTCGCCTTCGCGATGTTCGGAGTAGTTGCTGGCGAACGGATAGCGATAGACCTTTATGTATTCTTGAAGCAGGGATGGCGGGAGCCCGACGAACCTATATCACAAGGGGAAAGCGCTCTAGTCTCGGTAGGAGTCTCCTCGATGTGGTCGATAACCAGGACAGGATAGGGACGCTTGGTCTTTCTAATTCAGGCCTAGCTGTTTGTTGACAGAGTCGAAGACGGAGAGGGCACCGTTGGGGTCGGAGCTATTGCCAGCGTCGCTGGCAGTGGGAAGGATCTTATCGGCGGAGCTGAAGCTGAGGGTGAAGTCGTAGGAGCCCTTGAGGCCGGTGCGGTCGACGACGGTATTGAAGATATAGCCGCTGGCTACGCGTTGGAGCTCGTCGCCGATCTGGGCGACAGTCATATTCTGGCAGGTGATAAGTCGGTTGAGGACGGGACTGGCGATGCGCGGGTCTTTGCCGTCGGGGCGCGGGCCTTCTTTACATTTGGTACGCTCGGTGGGGTCGAGGGTGGGCTTGAGTCTGGGCTTGGCCGCTATGAGAGTGTAGGCGGTGACGGGGCGGTCCTCCATGTGCCACTTCATCTGAAAACGTTCGGTGATCATGGCCCGAACCATATTGCGGAGGTCTTCGTAGTTGATCAGGCTGCCGGAGGAGAATTTGTCGACGCGAACGTTGGCTCCGGCCTTGGCCAGGATGTCGAACTTAGGAGTGTCGAGCCATTTGGGGGCGTTGGCGATGCTCTCTTTGTTGTTCCGATTGAGGTCCCAGCCGAAGGTGATGAGAAACATGAGGGGGATGGCGCGGGTCTCGATCTGGTCGCCGGTGATGTGACCGTACCCCTTCTCATCGGTTGCGCTGGGTTTGATGACGGGGACCTCGAAGGGGGCCGCGGGCGGCTCGGGAAGGGCTTCGGCGATATTGGCGGCGTTGGGGGTAGGAGTTTCGTCAACGCTCGCCACCTGGAAGACGCGGCGGGGCGCGGTTTTGAGTTCCAGCTTCAGGCCTAGTTGCTTCTTTCACCTGTCGCGATCAATGCGAACGGGTGTACACTCGGCGCCGTGCTTGAAGGTAAGTGGTTTCAGCACTAACTGTTCAGGTAGCAAGTCCGGCCCAAAGAAAGCAAATCTCGACTCACGCAATGTGAAAGAGATATAGAGAGCGAGTTCAATATGGAGACCAGCTACATTACTCTTACCGAATTTTCTTCAGCGATCCGCCGGACACGAGCATCCGCCATTTGTCTGTTGCTGTGCACGCTGGGGCTGGGCCCCTCCGCTAGCGCTCAGCAGGCAGCGTTAGCGATGAACCCTAAAGAAGCCAGGCTACACAAATTGTTCAATCCTCTGCACGGTGCATACCCCGCTTCCGGTGTGGCCCGCGACTCCGCCAGTGATCAGGAGGCGGCGTCGACGACAAACACTCATGAGGTCGTGCTCCACCATTTCCTAAGTCCGCCACACGGGGCATACCCCGCTTTGGGCGTGATCCGCGACCTCGAAGGCAACCTATATGGAACTACGAATGGTTCCTACTCCGACATAGGAGGTGGAGGCACGCACGACGCGGGCGTTGTTTTCAAGATCGATCCGTCAGGCAATCAGACGGTGCTGCACAGCTTCACCGGCGGGGCCGACGGGAGCTACCCCGAATGGTCTCATCCGCGACGCGGACGGCAACCTTTACGGGGCCACCAATAACGGCGGCAACAGCGGCGCAGTGCGGGCGTGGTGTTTAAGATCGATACCTCAGGCCATGAGACGGTGCTGTACACCTTCACCGGCGGGAACGATGGGGCCAACCCGAACAACGTGGTCCGCGACCGCAAAGGCAACCTTTACGGGACGACCTCCGGTGGCGGAGCATCGAGCTCTGGTGTCGTCTTTAAGGTCGATACCTCAGGCCATGAGACGGTGCTGTACACCTTTACGGGCGGGGCCGATGGGGCATACCCGAATCCTGTGGCCCTCGACTCGCTCGGCAACCTTTACGGGACCACCAATTACGGCGGCAACAAGGCCGGCACATCGGGCGCGGGCGTGGTATTCAAAGTCGACCCCTCAGGCCATGAGACGGTGCTGTACACCTTCACCGGCGGGAACGATGGGGGCAGTCCGAACAGCGTGGTCCGCGACTCGAAAGGTGACCTCTATGGAACGACTTACGCCGGCGGCGCATCGGGCGCGGGCGTGGTGTTCAAGGTCGATACCTCAGGCCATGAGACGGTGCTGTACACCTTTACCGGCGGTAACGATGGTGGCTACTCCGCCTCAGGTGTGACCCTGGGCCAGGACGGCAATCTGTACGGGACCACCAACAATGGCGGTGAGGCGAACCTGGGGGTGGTGTTCAAACTCGATAAGTCCGGGCATGAGACGGTGCTGCACACCTTCAAGCGAGGGGCCGAGGGGAACCAGCCCGACCTTTCCGGCGTGATTCTCGACCCGGATTTACAATCTTTATGGGACTACTTCCTTCAGTGCCGCCGGGGGTGCCGGCGCGGTCTATAAATTGGATAGGTCCGGCAACGCGACGGTCATCTATGCCTTCCCGGGCATCGCTGGCGGCCAGTACCCCTCCAACGCGGGTGTCATCCTTGGATCGGACGGCCGCCTCTACGGCACGACTCATTATGGCGGGCGCCACGGCGCCGGCGTCCTGTATCAATTGGATGGAAACGGCTGTGAGAGGGTGCTTTACACCTTCGACTTCTTTACCGCCAACGGTTATGGCCAACCGGCCGGAGATTTGACTCGCGACTCGGCCGGCAACTTTTACGGGACCACCTTCATCGGCCAAGCGGACGTGGGCTACGGGTATGGAGTGGTGTTCAAGGTCGATACGGCTGGCCATGCAACCGTGCTGCACAATTTCACAAACGGGGCCGATGGCGGTAACCCCTATGGAGGTGTAATCCTCGACTCGAAACGCAACGCTCTACGGAACGGCTTCGGGCGGCGGCGCAGCGGGCGCCGGTGTCGTCTTTAAGATCGATACATCCGGCCATGAGACTGCGCTATACACCTTCACCGGTGGCAGCGATGGAGGCTACCCCTACGGTAGTCTCATCAGCGACTCGGCCGGCAACTTATACGGGACCGCCGACGGTGGCGGCGCATCGGGCGCGGGCGTGGTGTTCAAAATCGATAAGTCCGGCAATGAGACGGTGCTGTACAGCTTCACGGGCGGGGCCGATGGCGGATATCCCCTGGCTGGTTTAATTCGTGACCCAGCCGGTAACTTCTACGGGGCCACCGCCGGTGGCGGCACATCGGGTGCGGGCGTGGTGTTCAAAATCGATAAGTCCGGCAATGAGACGGTGCTGTACACCTTCACGGGTGGGGCCGATGGCGGTTATCCGCAGTGGGCCGTGTTGGCCCGCGACTCGGCCGGTAACCTCTACGGGACCACCTACCTTGGCGGCCACGGACATCGCGGGCGTGGTGTTCAAAGTCGATAAGTCCGGCCATGAGTCAGTGCTGCACAGCTTCACCGGCGGGGCCGATGGCGGCAATCCCGCGGAGGCGTGATACTTGGCCCAGAAGGGCAACTCTACGGGGCAACCGCTTTCGGTGGGCAAGCAAACATTGGCGTGGTGTTCGAGATCAAACGATAGTCATCACTGCATGGGGCTGCCGTTGACCGTTAGTTGGCTCAAGGCGTGGGCATCCTGTTGCTTCACCGCGTCGGGGAGAGGAGCGTAGCTCAGTTCGCCTGCGACTTGCTGCCCATCCGTCACCACGTACTGGATAAATTGCTTCAGGGCTGCGCGCTTCTGCGCATCTTTGCCGTCTTTGGGGATGATCAGGAAAGTAAGAGTGGAAATAGGATAGGCATCCGGCGCGCCGGCAGGCGGATTGGCGATCGGTGTCCGCGGATCCTTCGCCAGCTGGTCCTTGAACGCGTCGATCGCTGCCGTGGTCCCGGCAGGGCTGGGGAGCACATACTTGCCGGCCTGGTTCTTGATCGCCGCCACCGGCAGCTTGTTCTGCGACGCATACGTCAGCTCAACGTAGCTGATCGCGCCAGGCGTTTGCTTCACCAGGCCGGTGACGCCCTCGCTGCCCTTTCCGCCGAGCCCCGTTGGCCAGCTGACCGCCGTGCCTTTGCTCACTTGCTGTGACCACTGCGGGCTCACCGCGGCAAGATAGGTGGTGAACGCGGCGGTCGTCCCGCTACTCTCAGCGCGGTGCACCACGGTAATTTTGGAATTGGGCAGTTGCTCGCCAGGATTGTCCGCTTTGAGCAACGGATCCTGCCAGCTGGTGATCTTGCCTAAGAAAATCCCCGCAAGCGCTTCGGCAGAAATTTGCAGAGGCTTGGCCAGCCCGGGGAGATTGTAGGTGACGCATACCGGTCCGGCCGATTCCGGAATCTGGATCACCGGAACCATCTGCGCCATATCGCTATCGGAAAGAGGCGCATCCGAGGCGCCAAAGTCCACTGTGCCCGCTTTCACCTGCTGGATCCCGCCGCCGCTCCCGATCGATGAGTAGTTGATCTGTACGTTGGGATGAGACTGGTGAAAATCCTGGATCCACCGCCCCATCACGGGATAGACGAACGTGCTTCCGGCTCCATTCAGCGCCACCGTGCTGGATGAATTGCAGCCCATCAGCACACTGAGCGCGAAAAAAAGCGTAAAGGCAATCACTACGGAGTGTTTTCTGCCGGACATAAAAATCCTCCAATACGCTTTGTTCCCGAACTATAAGCCACGGGATGCCTGCCGGGCCCGATCTTCACCTACATTTCACGAACCGAGTTGAAGGCAACGAACAGACCGGATCCAACCTCTCAAAGTACATGGAGGTTACGAAATGAGCGGGATAATCGCTGCTTCGCAAGTGTCGTTTCCATGTCTGCAACAGATTATTGCCAGATCCGGACCGAAGCGTACCGGATTTCCTGCCACGCTGCACTCGGAGAGACACCGCCTATGCGCCTGTCCGCAAAGAAAGGCGCATGAAGTTTGCCAGACGCCGACCAGTCTCTCGGACATCCGAAGGAGCGAAGTGGAGGGACCTGCGGCTAAAGCCTATTTCGCGTAGCTGCGCACCCATTCGGTGACACTGCGCACCGGGATCCCGGATGGCCCTTTGGCAATCCACGGCTTCGCTTCCTCTGTCCAGGCCACGCCGGCGATGTCCAGGTGGATCCACGGCGTATCTTCCGCAAATTCCTTCAAAAACATCGCGGCCGTAATCGCCCCGCCCCAGCGGCTGCCGCCGGTATTCATAATGTCCGCGATGTTCGATTTGATGAACTCCCGGTACTCGTCCTCAACCGGCAGGCGCCAGAAACGCTCGCCCGAGATCTCCGTCGCATCGCTGAAATGGCGGTAGGTCTCATCATCATTGGAGAACGCACCCGCATTGACCGTACCCAGGGCAACCACGCACGCTCCGGTAAGCGTTGCCGCGTCGATCAGGTGGGTGGCGCCCAGTTGCCGCGCATAGGCAAGCCCATCAGCCAGCACCAGGCGGCCTTCCGCGTCGGTGTTGATAATTTCAATGCTCTTGCCCGACATCGCGATCTCGATATCTCCCGGCTTCATGGCGCTGCCCGACGGCATGTTCTCCGCCGCGCACACAATGCCGATTACCTTTACCGCCGGTTTCAGTTGCGCAATGGCCTGCATGGCGCCGATCATGGTGGCTCCGCCCGCCATGTCGTACTTCATCTTCTCCATGCCGTCCGCGGACTTGATGGAGATGCCGCCGGTATCGAACGTAATCCCTTTCCCCACCAGCCCCAGCACCGGGCTGGACGGCGCCTTCGCCGGCTCATACGTCATCACGATCAGCGCGGGAGGCTCCTGCGACCCCTTCGCCACTGCCCAGAAGGCGCCCATCTTCAGTTCCTTCAGCTTCTCTGCGCCGTAAACCTCACACTTGAGCCCGTATTGACCGCACATCTCCGCGGCCTTCTGGCCCAGCACCGTGGGCGTCATCACGTTGCCTGGCTCATTGACCAGGCTGCGGGTAAAGTTCTGTGCCTCGCCCAGGATGACCCCCTCGCGCAGCGCAGCCTCGACGGCAGATCCGGCGCCCACTATGTTCAGCTGCTCGATGCTCTGGTCTTTCCGGTCGGAACGATAGGTATCCGGGTCAAAGTCACCGATATACGCGCCCTCCACCAAAGCGCGCGCGGCTGCAGCCGGGTCCAGCCCCTCGGGAATCGCGATGGTTACCTCGCGCAGCTTGCGCGGCTTGGCGAACCGGACTGCTGCGCCGGCTGCCTTGCGGACCTCCGGGAGGGTGAGCTTGCCCAGCCCCACCAGCAGGATCCGCTTTGCCTTGAAGCCATCCGGGTCATGCAGCAGGGCGGTCTCGCAGCTCCCGGCGGCGAACTCCCCACCGCTCAGAATCGTCCCCGCCGCCTTGGCCACCGCGCTTCCGGCGGCCAACACCTTGATTGCCGGCTTGGTTGACTGCTTCTTGTCTGCGGCGTCAAACGCAAAGATCACCAGCAGTTCGCTGCTGATGCGCTCAAGCTTCCCGGATACCAGTTTCGTGTTCATGCACTATCTTTCCTTGTGTTCGATAAGTCTATGAAATGGGGTGGGTTTGCTACTTGTGCTGGGCGCGAACGATGGCCGCTCGAGCCTCCCGTTCGTCTTCCCGGCGGCGTTCGGTCTCGCGCTTGTCCCAGTCCTGCTTGCCCTTGGCCACCGCCAGTTCGCATTTCACTCGGCCGTGGCGGAAATAAAGCCGGGTGGGAATGAGCGTTAAGCCCTTTAACTGCGTCTTCCCCATGAGCTTTTGCAATTCCTGGCGGTGCAGCAGCAGCTTGCGGGTGCGCAGTGAGTCGTGGTTGTACGTGCTGCCGTGCGAGTATGGGCCGATATGAGCATTCAGTAGATAGGCTTCGCCGTCTTTGATAATTCCGTACGCATCTTTGAGGTTGGCTTGGCCTTCGCGAATGGACTTTACTTCTGTGCCCCGCAGCGCGATGCCGGCTTCGAACTTGTCGAGGAGAAAGTAATGATGCCCGGCGGAACGGTTCACGGCGGCGTCCCGCTCCCCGGCCGCGACTGGTTCACGAGGTTTCTTTTGAGTGGATGGATGGGTTGTTTGATTCTGTGGCCGGGGCATACGTTTGATTATGAATCTTCATGCTAGCACGCGACTTGGGAGCGAAAGGCCAGGTACCCCGAGTGGTATACTCAGGCGATATTAGTGAAGGAAAAACTTCTTTTTGGGAAGACTATCGCGCTGATTCAGGACCGGTTATGTTGAAGAAGCCAGCGCGGTCGATCTCTCTTTGGACACCTCGATCTCTCCCTGGAGAACTTGCAGTTTTGCTATCTGGAGTGCGATGAATCTCCGTCAAAAGTATTGGGCTTGGTCTTCTACGCTTACCCTGCTGCTGTGCCTGACTGCCCTGGCAGCTTCGGGCACCAAGCGCAAAAACGCTCTACGAGCGCGGCCAGGCAGCCGAGGCCAAGGATGACCCCATCACGGCCTATGAAGACTACTATCAGGCCTTCGAGAAGGAACCCAAGAATCTCCGCTATAAGACGGCATACGAGCGCTTGCGCTTCCAGGCCGCATACGCGCATGTTAGCCGCGGGGAAAAGCTTGCCGCACAAGGCGACATAACCGCTGCGTTGACCGAGTATTTGCGCGCCCTGGAGATCGATCCCAGCAACGAGCTGGCCCATCAGGATATCGAGCACGCGCGGGAAAAGCTCGAGCACGCCCAAGCCCAATCAGGAAACATCGATTCCCGAGAATAAGGCAGAGGAACTCGCCGAGGTCGGCAGCCCGGTTCGGCTCAAGCCCATCTCCAACGAGCCGCTCACCTTGCACATGACCGAAGACAGCAAGGTGGTCTACCAGACCGTGGGCAAGGCTGCCGGGATCAACGTGCTGTTCGATCCCGAGTACACCTCCAAGCGCATCCAGGTGGATATCGCCAACGTATCCCTGCTGGACGCTTTGCGGATTGTTGGCGTCAGCTCGGGCACCTTCTGGCACCCGGTCACCGCCAACACCATCTTTGTAGCGATGAACACCCGCGCCAAGCGCCAGGAGCTGGAGGAAGAGGCGGTGCAGACCTTCTACCTGGCGAACACCGCCCAGCAAAACGATCTGAACGATATTCAGACCGCGTTGCGCAACCTGCTGGTCAACGCCAAGCTCTACGGGGTACCGAGCCAGAGCGCCATCGTCATGCGCGCCACGCCGGACGAACTGCTGCTGGCGCAAAAGCTCATCAACGACCTGGACAAGTCGCGTCCGGAGGTAGTGGTCGACGTGGCCCTGCTGGAAGTAAATCGCGACAAGACGCGGACCATCGGCATCCAGCTGCCGGGCACCTTCGTCTGTGCAATTGCAGCCTCCCAACGCCACCAGCACCACCGGCACCACCACCACGGCACCACCACCACCGGCACCACCACGACCGGGACACGACCAGCAGCTCGACCAACCTGACGTTGAACAATCTTGCCCACCTGAACGCTACCAACTTTGCGGTCACCATAGGGCAGGCAACGGCCAACTTCCTGCTTTCCGATTCAGACACCAAGGTTCTGCAAAACCCGAGTATCCGGGCGACGGATGGGCAGAAGGCTGACCTGAAGATTGGCGAACGCATTCCAGTGGCCACCGGCTCTTACCAGACGGGCGCCGCGACGGCCGTGGTCAGCTCGCTGGTGAACACCCAGTTCACCTATCTGGATGTCGGTGTCGAAATCGAGATTACGCCGGTGGTTCATTACGACCGTGACGTAACCCTCAAGATCAAAATCGTCTCCTCGCAGGAGGAGGGCTCGACCAATATCGGCGGCATTACCGAGCCGATTATCAGCCAGCGCACGGCCGATCAGGTGGTCCGCCTGAAAGAAGGCGAAGTCAACATCCTGGGCGGCTTCTTGCAGAAGCAGGATCTCATCACCATTGGCGGAACTCCGTTTCTGGGCGAGCTCCCCATTCTGAAATACATTTTCAGCTCTACGCAGCACGAGGTGCAGGACGACGAAATCATCTTCATGCTGACCCCGCATGTGGTGCGTGCCACCGATATCAGTCCTTTGAATCTGCAGGAGGTTGACACGGGTACGGGCGCCAACGTGGAGTTGCGGCGTATCTCGGCGCCGGCGCAACGGGCAAGCGGGTGGGCTGCCCCCCGGGCTGCAGCCGCATGCCTCGATCCCCCTGCGGCCGAGCCCCCCGGCACGCCGGCTCCCGGTTCGGCAGCATCCGGGTCGGCTACCGACCAGGGCCCACAATACCAGGCTCGGTGACCCTGCAGATTGCTCCGCCGGCGGTGCCGCCGAAGGTGGGTGGCACCTTCCAGGTTGCGGTCAACCTGAACGGCGGCCAGGATGTCTTCTCCGTCCCCATGCAGTTGCACTACGACAGCAGCAAGCTGGCCTTGATCAACGTCGATTCCGGCGCTTATCTGGGCCACGATGGGCAAGCCATCGCACTGGTTCATCGCGACGATGGCGCGGGAAATGTAGTGATCTCCGCTTCGCGTCCACCGGGTGTCCCTGGCGTCAACGGATCGGGAACGGTCTGCATTCTCACCTTCCAGGCCAACGCGGCTGGAGACGCGAACATGGCAGTTGTCCGTGCTTCGGCGAAGAACAGTGCACAGCAAGCCGTCAACATCGCCGGCTCACAAACCGCAGTACACGTGCAATAGGGCCCCTGTATGCAGTACACATCGCGCAACCGTAGCCAATCGGGCTTGACCCTGGTCGAGTTGATCGTAACCGTGGCGATCCTCGCCATCATAGCGTCGGCCGCTGTTCCCCTGGCCCGTTTTCGTGCGCAGCGCGAGCGGGAAAGGGAACTGCGTTACGACCTGTGGCAGATGCGCGATGCCATCGACCATTACAAAGACGCCGCCGACCGTCACGCTTTCATAACCAAGATGGACAGCCAGGGCTATCCGCCGGATCTCGACACGCTGGTCAAGGGTGTGGATGCCCAGGGCAAGAAGCTCAAATTCCTGCGCCGCATCCCGGTCGATCCGATGACGGGAAAGGCAGAGTGGTTATTGCGCTCCATGCAGGATGAACCGAACAGCGACTCGTGGGGAGGGCAGAATGTCTTTGACGTTGCCTCCAAGTCGAAGGGCACGGCGCTGGATGGAACGAAGTACTCCGATTGGTAGGCATGTGAGCATATCCCGTAAACAATTCGCGCGCTCGCGCGGGCTTCACCCTGGTGGAGTTGATGGTGGTGATGCTCATCATCGCGATCCTCGCGGCCATTGCGGTTCCCGCGTATGTGTCGTCGATTCGCGCTGCCCGGGAAGCGGTCTTGAAAGAGGACTTGCATGTGCTGCGCGACGCCATTGATTCCTATACGAATGACAAGAACAAGGCTCCGCAGACGCTCGATGACCTGGTTACCGGGGGCTATCTCAAAAGCGTACCTCTGGATCCCATGACCCACAGCGAAACCACCTGGGTGCCGACCATGGACGACACGCTGCAGAACGTCGACCAGACCGACCCGGGAATGACCGACGTGCACAGCGGCTCGGATCAAGTGGGCAGCGACGGGCAGCCTTACTCCACCTGGTAGTGTCCGCTTCATACTCCCAGGACACGCTCTTGGTCATGCTTCAGCGTTGATAAACGAGCTGGCCGTCGAAGATATCGCTAACGTAACCGACACGGGTCGCTGCACCGGGGACTCTCAGCGAGAGCTTGATGCTCTTGATCTGCTCGCGAGGAAAGACAAGGACGGGAGAGCCAATCGCTTCGGAACGACCGCACGTAAGCTGTTGCTCGTCCACGGAATGAACAAAGCAGATCGCGTTCTCTTTGTCGCTCTTGATATGGATCCTGGTGTGTGGCCCCAGCCCTTGCACCTGCTGCCAGCCGCTTGACCCTGAATCCCGCGCAGCAGCGCAAAGCGCAAGCAGGGCGAGAGGCACGACGGCAACCAGGAGGCAGGTCCGCATCCAAACAGGGTAAGCCACCAAACGCTTTAGCGACATAGCCATTTTGTGGAAGCGGCTTCTCCAGGGTCGACAGGGGAAGAAATGCGGTTAGCCGCAATCCCTGGCCAAGCACAAGTGCGAGGACGTGAGCCGGTCTGGCAGTGGCAGTTCGCCATCATCGCCTTCGCCTGCCTCAAGAAAGGCATCGAAAAGAATCGCATAGAGACCCTGCCGGCTTCTCAATCTCTCGTTCCGTGTCCGGAGAAATTCAAAACGAAACGGAGACCAGCGTTCAGCTTCGTCTAAGAACCCGGCAGAGAAAAATTCGTGGGAGTTCGCTACCGCCCCGATGATGAGCGATCGCCAGCTCATCCGCAGCAGTTTCTTGAGCATCTCAGTGCCGTTGGGCAAGTGGTCCATCCGGGCCGCTACTTGCTCGCTAAAGCTCAGAAGCTGAATCACCAGGCCGTCCAGCGGCGTACCCAGGACAGCGGCGCGAGTAAACAAGGTCACTGAACCACGCCGCAGATCCTCATGCACATCCTGCAAATCGTCTCCGAGTTGAAGGAGCACACCCCATTCAAACGAGAATCGGCTTTCTTCCTCGGTGAGCCAGCCATGAGCTAGACAAGCGTCAGCCAGTACCGAACTCCCACCTTTCGCGCAGCTCATCCGCAACACCTCGGCGGAATGGCTACAGGTCCTCAGTTGCGCGATACTCTCCTCTTGTGCCCGGTGAATCATCAACAGGCAGTCAAAGACCTGGGGGTAACGCGCGCGAGGATATTGTTCTTCGATCAACTGAACCAATGACCACAGCGCGGCCTCCCGATAGTCCCGAGCGGAAAGCCTCTCACCCCGCAACCGAGCCCGAAAACGCTCACTGAAGCCGAGCTTCGCTTCAGCGGAGATGTCCTCACGGTCCAGATAGTTGTCGCTATACGGGTACAGGAGGCTGTATCCCAGGATGGATGGTGTAATTCCTATGGGCTCGCCGAGCAGCGGCTGCAATCCGCAAGCAGTCCAGGCATTGCGGCATGCCTGAATAATATCGGGCATGCCCAGGTTTGCGTCGAACCGCCTGGCCCATCGTGCAAGCTTGGTACCCACCGGTAGCAAATCATCTGTGAGGAGCTTAACGGTTTCCCCGTCCAGGTCCAGCGCGGTAGCAGAAAATCGAGCGAATGACGCTACGATTCGATCCTGTGTTTTGAGGCGCTCCGCTTTACTGCGCGGGGTCCTCCTCGCTTCTCGTTCAACCTCCCGCAAACCTTGGTCGTATGCTTTTTCCCGCTTCTGTTGCTCTTTCAGGTTGTACCGCGGCCCGTCTTGCGCCAACTGCGCCGCGCCACCATTCCAAACTTCGATGGTTTGCGCAACCTGCGCCTCGACCCATGACCAGCTGTAGAGTTGCTGCATTCTCCTGATGGTACGAAAAGCCGGGTCAAATGGTTCCACCACGAGCTTCGCCCCTCATGACTCACTCGCTCAATAGATCGAAGTTGTAGTTCACCAGCAGTTGCTTCGGGGCACTCGTCAATTTGCCCAGCTTCACCGTCTGCTCAACCGTGGTCGTCCCAATCATCCTCGCGCGGCCAAGAAGGATGACGTGGTGGTCTTCACTCTGCAGGTAGAGGGGCACAAGCATCTCGAAATCACTGGGAACCTCACTTTGCGTGAGCTTGAAGTGGACCGTTGTCTCCTCCCCTTGTTTGCTGAATTCACTCGTCACCGTGTACCTCGGGATCGATGTTCCATAAACATATGCATTAAAGAACCAGTCGAGACGATGGTTTCCGTCAACATCCAGCCACGGCGGAAAATGCCGCTCCATCACCGCCTTGAAGTCCTCGGTACTCGCCGGCTGATTCCGGTAGCTGTTTACCAGGTCGTGCATGGCTTGCTTGAACAGTGCATCGCCATACTGACTGCTCCAGTACAACATCTCGAGTGAGTGCAAGATGAAAGCACCCTTGTTGTAGATCAGCGGCTGGTATACATCCTCACCGGTTTTGGAAGAATTCGCCCGCCACCCCATCACTACCGGGCCCACGTCCACTGGACGAAGCCCACGGGCATTCTTTTCCAGAAGCCGCTTGCGCATCAGAGCCCAAAAGTCGCGCTCCTCCTTGGGATCGCTTCGCGTATGCAACAGAAAGAGCGCGGCGGAGAAGTTAGCGAACCCCTCGCTCATCCACTGATCGCGATAGCTGGCGAACCCGACGGTCTGCCCCCACCACTGATGAGCCACCTCATGCGCAGTCACTACCTGCCAGTAGGAGGGATCGCGATCCAAAATTCCAAGCTGATGCTGAATGGTCGAATCCCAGAAGTAGCAGATCGGCAGATACACCAGCATCGGCCAACTCTGCCCATAATTACACGCCGTCTGCTGTGTCAGGTACACGTGGTCATAGGCAAGCGGGCCGAAGTATTCCGTGTAGATCTGAACCGCGGCATCCCCTTCTGACGTCGCCCGCTTCAGCATTCCCGTGGTCGTCATCGACCCCAGCGCCATCCCCGGTCTCTCGCTGAGACTGGCGTACTGATTCGCCAGATCCCGGTTGGCGTAGCTCACGATCTGAACATTCTTGTTGCGCTCGCTCGCTTCTTTCTTGAACTCACCCAGGTTGAAGCCGGCCACCGCAATCGGAACCATGCTTTGCCACACGCTGACCCGCTGACCCGCGTCCTGCTTATCGGAGACCTCATTCCCGGTGGCCACCACCTCCACACTCTTCGGCGTGTGGAAGCTCATGGTGTAGAACGCATAATTCCCCAGCGATTGCCCCGGGTTGGGATACCAGTCTTCGCGCGCCACCAGGTAGTAGTTATCATTACCCTCGTCCAACACAGCGTCTTTGCCTGTGTACGAGGTTGTAATCTGCACGGTTTCACCGGCCGCCAGCGGCTTTTTGAGCAACACCGCAAAGTCCGCATCCTTCAATTTATCTTCCTGAATGAAGTCCAGCGCCTCGCCCCCGGGCCCCCAAACCCCGCTCACCCGCAGCGATGGAAACATACGCAGCGGCAGGACCTGCAAACCGCTCTCGATTGCGGTCACTGCGGTCACTGCTGTTGCCGTCAGCTTGCCGCTCTTTTCAATGGTCACATCGAGCGTCTGCTGCGGAACCCGGAAGGCGTCAGTCGCGGCTATCTGATTCGTTTTTCGCCGCGCCTCTGCCCGGAAGCCCAGCGTAATGTCGTACCCGAATTCCGACGACGTTAGAAGCGCCACCTCCTCCGGCGCTGTCCCCAGCGCCCCATGTGGGTCCACCTCAAAGATCAGCCGCCTGGAGAAGAGTGGGCCCTTCATCTCCGCCAAAAAGAACCCGCCACCACCCGGCCGCACAACGTCCTCCAGCAGCCGGCTCTCCAGGTTGTACTTCAGGTCCCGGCGAAACAGCGTCCGGGTTTCCTCCGCACGGCTCTCTGCCGCGCCAGTCACCGCTGCCGGAGCGAGTGCCTGCTTTTTCAACTCCGCCGCCGTCTCATCGGTGAATTCGAACACCGCGCTGGTGAAATGTTGATCCAGCACTTCGGTCTTCATCACCGCCTTCAGTTGCCTGCGTTCCATCGCCGAAGGCGGCTCCACGTGCAGCGCGCCTTCCCCCAGGAATACAGCGCCTGTGACCCGCCCCGCAGTAGGGCCATAGAGAAAAACGGTTCCGCTGCTCAGCGTAAAAACCCCGGCATCCCGCCGAAGCACGAGGTCCTTGACCGTAAATGCATCCCCATTCACCACCCGCGTACGGAGAGCCTGGTAGATCGCGTTCGTATTCGCGGCGTGTGCCGGCTCCAGCTTCTGCGGAGCCTTCATCGGCGCCGGCAGAACCGGCTTCGCCACCTTGCTCCGCCCGATGCTCTAATTGCGGCGCCTGGGCCCATGCCGTGCTTGAGCCCAGCAGCGCCAAAAAGAAAATACCGCGGTTACGCATCCTTTGGCCCCGTCTACTGTCGTGTCGAAGAGTCAGCCTATCCTACGTTTGCTCAGCTGCAAAGTAGACGAACGTCGCAGGTGGTTTGCTGGCTTCAGGCGAACTTGAATGCAAAAAACAAACGGCGCCGTTTTGACCGCGCCTTATACGCCGGCCTTCTCTTCGGCCCGGGTCAGGATCCGGGCCCACAATTCCTTCAGTCCGGAGCCAGTCTTCGCGGAACACAACAAAACCTCGCTAAGCCCCAGCCCGTCCTTCAGGTGCTTCATCGCCTTGGTCCGCTCGTTGCCGGAGAGACGGTCTGCCTTGGTAGCAACCACCAGAAAGCTGCGCCCCATCCCCTTCAACGAAGCAATCAGTTGCTGGTCACTGGCCTGCACCGGAATATTGCTGTCCACCAGGCAGATGCACAGCACCAGGTTGGGCCGCTCTTCAAGATAAGGATTAATAAACTTGGGCCACTCCGCGGAGATGGAGCGGGAGATCTTGGCGTAGCCATATCCCGGCAGATCGGCAAACAGCAAGCGCGGTAACCGTGCGGAAGGCGAATCCAACAGCGCGAAAAAGTTGATGGACCGGGTGCGCCCCGGCGAGGCCGAAACCTTGGCCGCCTTCTCGCCCAGCAATCCGTTAATCAAGCTGGATTTGCCCACGTTCGACCGGCCAAGGAAAGCAAACTCCGGCGCCGTGGCGGAAGGGAACTGCTCCGGCGATAAGGCCGAGAGCAGGAACTTGGTTGTCAGGTGCACCGGCTTACTGGGCGCGCGGCTGGTCGGCAGCCACCGGAGGCTTGACCGTAGCCAGCGCCTCGGGAGTCTCCTCCCGCAGCTCCGGAAGCGGACCCTCCAGCGCGATCTTGAGCACCTCGTCCATCTGATCCACGAAATGCAGCTTCATCACGCTGCGCAGGTTTTCCGGCAGATCCGCCAGGTCCTTCTCGTTGGCTCGCGGCAGCACCGCCTCAAAGATGCCGGCCCGGTGGGCTGCCAGCAGCTTCTCTTTCAAACCGCCGATGGGCAGAACCTTGCCCCGCAGAGTAATTTCGCCGGTCATGGCAATGTCGCGCCGCACGCGCACCTTGGCCAGCGCACTGGCTAGCGCGGTGGCAATCGTGATGCCCGCCGAGGGACCGTCCTTGGGAATAGCACCCTCCGGCACGTGCACGTGAATATCCAGGTTGCGGTAGAAGTCCTTGGGCAGGCCCAGGTGCTGCGCCCGGCTGCGAATGTAGGAGAGCGCGGCCTGCGCCGACTCCTGCATCACGTCGCCCAGTTGCCCGGTCAGGGTCAATTTGCCTTTGCCGTCCAGTACCTGCACTTCGGTCGACAGGATGCTGCCGCCAACCTCAGTCCAGGCGAGCCCGGTCACCAGGCCTATTTCGCTGGTCTCGTGCAGCTGCGAGTCGCGGAACTTGGCCACTCCCAGAAACTCGTTCAGGTTGGTTTCGGCAATCTCTTCCTTGTGCTTGGCCCCGTTCCGTACCACCCGGCGCGCTACCTTGCGGCATACATTGCCAATTTCGCGCTCCAGGTTGCGCACGCCGGCCTCGCGGGTGTAACCGCGAATGATGTCCACCAGCGCAGAGTCGCTGAAGATCGCGTTCTTATCGCTCAGGCCCGTGGCCTCGCGCTGCTTCTTCACCAGGTACTGCTTGGCAATCTCCAGCTTTTCCGCCTCGGTATATCCGTGCAGCCGCAGAATCTCCATGCGGTCCTGCAGCGGCGCCGGGATGGTGTGCAGCACATTCGCGGTCGCCACAAACAGCACCTGCGACAGGTCGTATTCCACGTCGAGGTAGTGGTCCTGAAAGCTGGTGTTCTGCTCCGGGTCCAGCACCTCGAGCAGCGCCGAGGCAGGATCTCCGCGCAGGTCAGAGGCCATCTTGTCCACTTCGTCCAGCATGAAGACCGGGTTCTTGGTCCCCGCCTTCTTCATGGACTGGATAATCTGTCCCGGCAGCGCGCCGATGTAGGTGCGGCGATGCCCGCGGATCTCCGCCTCATCGCGTACCCCGCCCAGCGACATGCGCACGAACTTCCGTCCCGTGGCCTTGGCGATGGACATGCCCAGCGACGTCTTGCCCACGCCCGGAGGCCCCACAAAGCAGAGGATCGAGCCCTTGGGATTCTTTACCAGTTGGCGGACCGCCAGAAACTCAAGAATGCGCTCCTTGATCTTTTCCAGGCCATAATGATCCGCATTCAGAACCTTCTCCGCGTGATCGATGCTCCGTGTCTCTTTGCTCTTCTTCTTCCACGGCACCGCCAGCAGCCAATCCAGGTAGTTTCTCGAGACGGTCGACTCGGCCGACATGGGCGGCATCGCCTCCAGCTTCTTCAGCTCCTGGATGGCTTTGTCGAAGACGTCCTTGGGCATGCCTGCGGCTTCGATCTTCTTGCGCAGCTCGTCGAATTCGCTCTTCTCACCGCGGCCCAGTTCCTTCTGGATGGCCTTGATCTTCTCGTTGAGGTAGTACTCTTTCTGCGCGCGCTCCATCTGCCGCTTCACCCGGCTTTGCACGCTGCGATCCATATTCAGTTTCTCGATTTCGATATCGAGTACGTCGGCCACGCGGGTCAGCCGCTCGCTGGGATCGAAGATATCCAGCAGCTCCTGCTTTTCTTCGATAGAAAGCTGCAGGTTGGCGGCAATGGTGTCGGAGAGTTTCGCCGGCTCATCCATGCGAACAGCAGCGATCATGGTCTCGTAATTCAGGGATTGCTGCAGCTTGACGTACTGCTCAAACAGGGAAGTGACGCGCTGCATCACCTGCTCGATCTGCGGGTTTACTTCCAGCTGCCGGTTGGCGACCCGTACTGTGGCTACGAAAAAGCCATCCGCGTCGTTCATCTCGACGGCCTTGGCCCGCTCCAGGCCCTCGACCAGCACCTTGATATTGCCGTCCGGCATCTTCACGCTCTGGACGATATTGCCAATGGTTCCTACGGTATAGATGTCTTCCGGCCGCGGCTCATCGATACCCGCGTCATGCTGCGTGGCGAGAAAGATCTTGCGGTCCCCGGTCAGCGCCTCTTCCAGAGCCCGTACGCTCGACTCACGCCCCACGACAAATGGCGTCATCATGTAAGGAAAGATCACCATGTCCCGAATGGGCATCATGGGCAGCTTGCGAAGCTCGCCTTTATCACGGGTTTCTTTTGCTTGGGTCACGCCATTTCCTTTCCTTTATCTCCCTTATACAGAGGAAAAGGGACTTACGCCAATTCCCCGGACGTTGAGGCCTTCAACCAATCAACAGAGAAAAGACCGGTTCGGACGCCTTCGGTAAGCGTGGAGGATGCCAAATTTTCGCACCTTTTTTTGTGCGCGATTTGCGAGGCCGCGCATCTCAGCGAGAACGAAGGAAAGTCTGCGGAATCTCAGATCGAAGGCCGAAAACCGGCCCACAGCGGCTAAAGCCGGACTTCAGTAAAAGTGTTTATGTACGGGCTGAGCCCGTACCCTTCAAAGACAGAATCTCTAGCCGGCTTTCTCCAGCAAAGTCACGGAAAGATCACGCTTCTGCACCATTTCCGCAGTGATATCCAGCTCCTTGATCTTCTTGTTGCTGGGCAGGTGGTACATGAGGTCCAGCATCAGCTCTTCCAGGATCATGCGCAGGCCGCGCGCCCCAACCTTGCGATTCAGGGCTTCGCGGGCTACCGCCCGGGAGGCTTCTTCAGAGAACATCAGCTTCACGCCTTCATACTCAAAGAGCCGTTGGTATTGCTTCAGGATGGCATTGCGCGGCTTGGTAAGAATCTCCACCAAGGCAGCCTCATCCAGCTCGTCCAGAATGCCAATCACCGGCAGGCGTCCGACAAATTCGGGAATAAGGCCGAACTTGATCAGATCCTGCGGCTGCGCCTGGCGCAGAAGCTCGGTATCGCGCTGCGCCGGCAAAATTCCTGCCTCTTGCGTCTCTTTATCCGAGAGCGCCTTGAAGCCGAGCGCTTTCTTGCCCACGCGCCGCCCGATCAGGCGTTCCAGTCCCACGAAGGCCCCGCCGCAAATAAACAGGATGTTGGTGGTGTCGACCGGGGTGAACTCCTGGTGCGGATGCTTGCGGCCGCCCTGGGGTGGAACGTTGGCCACGGTACCCTCGAGTATCTTCAGCAGGGCCTGCTGCACGCCCTCTCCGGAGACATCGCGGGTGATCGACGGGTTCTCGTCTTTCCGCCCGATTTTGTCGATCTCGTCAATATAAATAATGCCGGTTTGCGCTCGGGCCACGTCGCCGTCGGCTGCCTGCAACAGCTTCAGGATGATGTTTTCCACGTCTTCGCCGACATAGCCGGCTTCCGTCAGCGTGGTTGCATCGACGATGGCAAAGGGCACATCCAGCATCTTGGCCAGGGTGTGCGCCAGCAAGGTTTTGCCGCTGCCGGTTGGGCCCACCAGCAGAATGTTGGATTTGGAAAGCTCGACATCGTTGCCGCGCGTCCGGTTCATCTGGATGCGCTTGTAGTGGTTGTAAACGGCTACCGCCAGCTTCTTCTTTGTCTGCTCCTGGCCGATGACGTATTCATCCAGAAAGCCCTTCACCTCTTGTGGCTTGGGCAAATGCGCCGGGGCCGCGCCGGGCTGGGTCTCGCCCCGGTCGTCTTCCAGAATAGAGTTGCAAACCGCTACGCATTCATCGCAGATGTATGCCCGCGGGTAGTCGCTCGGTGAGGAGATCAATTTTGCAACGGCGTCCTGCGATTTATGACAGAACGAACAACGGAGCGTATCGTCTGTTCCCCTCGGCGTTTTCATACTGCAACTCCTTTTGCCCTGGCGGCCGTCAGGTGCGCGGCCGATCTATGATTTCGTCAATAATGCCGTACTCTTTTGCTTGCTGCGCGTTCATGATGAAGTCTCTTTCTACATCTCGTTCAATGCGTTCCAGCGGCTGCGCGGTGTGCTTCGACATCAACTTGTTGGTGATTTCGCGGATGCGCAGAATTTCGCGGGCATGAATATCGATATCCGTTGCCTGCCCCGATAGCCCGCCCATCGACGGCTGGTGGATCAGGATGCGCGAGTTGGGCAGAGCAAAGCGCTTGCCCTTGTTGCCGCTCATCAGCAGAAATGCCGCCATGCTGGCTGCCTGCCCGATGCAATAGGTCACCACATCGTTGCGGATGAACTGCATGGTGTCGTAGATAGCGAGGCCGGCAGTGATGGAGCCGCCGGGCGAATTGATATAAAGCTGAAGATCTTTCTCCGGGTCCTCGCCGGAGAGAAACAGCATCTGCGCGATGACCAGGTTCGCGATCTGATCGTCGATCGGTGTTCCCAGAAAGATAATATTGTCGCGAAGCAAACGAGAATAAATGTCGTAGGCTCGCTCGCCTCGACTCGTCTGCTCGACCACCATAGGTACAAGTGCCATGCGCTCCCTTGCTTCTACTCCCCGAGTGCGGCTCGCGCCCCGGTCTTAAAGTTGCCCGTTATTCAGGACGCCATTCTTTCGTATAACAGCGTGCCCATCTTCTCCCTACGTAAGCGTTCCCGGATTCTAGCGAGGCTTCCGTCCTCAGTCAAACGCGCGCGCAGGGTGTCCACCGGTTCGCGCATTTGTAAGGAGATAGCCTGCAGTTCATTTTCAACATCTTCTTCCGGCACGTTGACATTCTCCGCGTCGGCGATGCGGTCCAGCAGAATAGAACCCTTCACCTCAGCCGTAGCGGAAGCTCGCTGTGCCGCGCGCAGGCGATCGAAATCCAGGTTGCGCATGTCTTCCGTGCGCATCCCCTGCGCCGCCAGGGCCCGCAGGCCGCGATCCAGCCGCGTGTCGATCTGCTGTTGCACCAGCGACTCGGGAACGGGGAACTCGAAACGGTTCACCAGCGCATCCAGCAGCTGGTTCGTGGTCTCGCCCTGTACCCGCCGCTGCTTGTCTCTGCGCCAGGTGTTCGCGGAGTTGCTTGGTGAACTCCGCCAGGCTCTCGTACGGCCCGAGCTCCTTGGCAAACTCGTCGTTCAGTTCCGGCTCAATCTTTTTCTTGATGCCCTTCACTTCAAGATCGTAGGCCACGCGCTTGCCCGCCAGTTGCCGTTCGCCAAAGTCGGCGGGATAGCTCACCTCGAACTTTAACTGTTGCCCTATGCTGGCGCCGCGCAGCGCGGCATTAAAGCTGTCGAGCGTGTTGGGCCCGCCTACCTGGACCATCGACATCCTGTCCCGAGATGGGCTGCTGGGGCGCGGCTGGCTCTTCACCTTCCGCCGGCTGCACGCTGCCGGTAAAACTGATCTGCGCAAAGTCACCGTCGGCCAGGGGACGCTCTTCCGTTACCGGCTCCATGGTCGAGCGGGAATCGCGGATACGCGCCAGCTCGGCATCGAACTCGGCATCGGTCAGCTCCGCGCTGGGCTTCTCGACTTTTACGTCCTTATATCCGTCAATAGAGAAGTCGGGAAGGACCTCGAAGGCGGCCTTGAAGCGCAAGGGCTTTCCCTCTTCGAGATCGATCTTGGTGACCTGTGGCTGGGAGATCGGCCTGAGCTGCTTTTCGGCGATCGCGGTGCGGAAGTGATCGGGCAGAACTGCCTCCATCACATCCTGGCGAATCTGCTCGGCAAAGCGGCCGCGGATCAAAGACTCCGGAACCTTGCCCGCACGAAAGCCGGGAATGCGCGCCATCTTTTGATAGCGCTTGGTGACGGCGCGGAAGTTGCGTGTAACTTCGTCCGCGGGGATTTCAATTTCAACTTCCCGGGTGCACTCCGGGTTCAGGGTTGCAGTGGCGTGGGCGTGGTCGTGACCCTCATGATCGTGACCTTCATGGTCGTGCCCTGCGGATTCCTCAGTGGCGGTAATCTCTTCGCCAGATTGCGTCTTCGTTTCCATCATTTCAGTTGGGCTCAACTATGCCTTCTAGGTTTGCTCGCTCTCGGCGCCGCTGCAATGGCGGAATCGATGTATGCGTACCGGCCTGTAAACAACCTGCTTTCATCGTATGGGGCTTTCCCGGGAGGGGTCAAACCCACACGTCGAAGAATGCGAGGCCGCTATTAACTACGATACACCCTTTTGGGGTTACCTCTGTTGGTGCCGGAGCCTGGGTGTTACGGGGTGGGGTTGTTCGAAGATCGCCTTGGGATCGGAGCTAAAACTCTTCCTGCCGCGGCACGCGCACGTGCCCGACATAGCGTGGATCGGCCGCTTGCAGGTGCTTGTAATTGCGCCGTCCTTCGCTCAGCGAGAGGTTGCCGTTGACGGTTCGGCGGACTACGTCTGCGTCGCGGTCATCCTGACCGTCGTCCTGCCACCAGCAGACCTGGCATAGCTCCTGGGCTTCGGGCATGGCCAGAGTCTTATATCCGCAGCACAGGCAGCGGGCACGTCAGTCGCTCTTCGCATCCATTAAGTATGCGTCGGTTTGGGAGAAATTCCGAGGGATCCGGAAGCGGATCCGATTACGACGGTAACGGCGCTATTGCCCTTCCGGCGTGAACAACGCCAGCCGAACCTTCCAGGTAACCGACTGGCCCGGACGGAGCGTCACCATCCCCGTATCCATTCCCTTCCACTCCTTGCCGAACGGGTCCACGTAGTTGAACTGATCTTCCACCGCCACGAAGGCGGTCTTGGGCGAATACACCTGAATGGTCCTGATCTCGGGAGAGAGCGCAGACACCGTCAATCCGTACTTCGATTCAGGATCGATCAGCTTCACGTCGGCCGCCCCCTGCGTCCGCTGCAGGTGGGAAAAATTGTCGTCAAGAAAGTGATCGTCCAGGGCCACGCCGCCGGGTGCGTTGTAGTCGTACTCCGTGCCCTTGACCGGCTTGAGCTGCCCGGTGGGAAATGCGTCACTGTAATTGTTCACCAGGGCCATCATGGAGGCTGGGATATGGAGTCGCGCCTGGGCGCGGTGGCCGCTCGGTATCTGGAAGTACGGATGCCACCCGATGGACATGGGCTCCGGCTCTTTGCCCACGTTCTTGGCTGTGATCGTGGTGTCGACCGCGTCCCCGGTCAGCGCAATAGTCAGGTTCAGGTCGGTGTCCGAGAGCCAGTGGCCGCCGAAATCTCCAGCATGGATCACGCCGGTGACCGTCTGGCCGTCCGCGGTGTTTTGTGTCTGCAGGTCTTCCACTTTGGCCTGGGTAATCAAACCATGGATGGCAACCACTCGCCCGCCGGGCTGCTTGCTGGGAAAATTCGCCGGCAGCGCCAGGGTGTGGCCGCGCCACTGGGTGATCACCGACTTGCCGTCGGCCGAGGCTTCGCCGATGATGCGGTTGGGGTAGGGAATCAGGAAGGCGCCCCCGAAGCCGAACGACGCGTTGCCCATCTGATCTCTGCCGGTTCCGGAAAGCTGCTTTGCCGCATCCTGCGAGGGAGGGTGAATGCATCAGCGGGATCTCCCCCTTGCCTGGGATGGCGGCGGTGACCTGAAACATATTCATGCCCCGCCCGGGAAGCAGGGTCACCGAGAGGAACTCCGGTTTGCTGCCGTTGTTGGTCGCCTTTCGCGCCAGCGTCAACACCCCTTCGCCCCCTATGGTCAGGACCGGCGGTTCCGTGGCTTGGGGCGCTGGTTGGCTGGATGTAGGCGGTGTTGTTGCTGGCAGCCCGCCAGCAGCAGAGCGCAGGCGGCAAGGATCAGCGCTTCTGTTTCCCTTTGTGCATGGAGTACCCTCGTAGAAGTTTTTCCTGTTCCGGTGCAGAAACCGGCGATGTCATTCCCACCGTGGCCAGCGCCGGGTGGAAAAGCAAAAATCATCTTACGCCGCTTTTCCGACCGGGCTTTACAATCGGGCATGGTCACCACCCTCTTAGCGAACCCCGCGTCAAGTCCCGTCGGTTCGCCTGCTGCCAGGCCGGATCCTGCCACGTCCGCTTGCGCTCTTCAACCAGGAAGTCATCCGCTGCCAGCGTTGCAGCCGGCTGCGGAAGTATTGCGAAGAGATCGCCATCAGCAAGCGCCGCGCGTACCGGGACTGGATTTATTGGGCGAAGCCGGTTCCATCGTTTGGCGACGAGAAGGCTCGGGTGTTGATTGTGGGCCTGGCTCCGGGTGCGCATGGTTCCAATCGAACTGGCAGGCCTTTTACCGGCGACGGCTCCGGAGACTTCCTGTATCCCGTTCTTTATGAGACCGGTTTTGCCTCCCAGCCCAATTCTGTCTCTCGCGGCGACGGCATGAAATTGAAGGACTGCTGGATCACCGCGGTGGTGCGATGCGCCCCTCCTGACAACGCGCCCAAGGGCTCCGAACTGGCCAATTGTGCGCCTTACCTTGATCAGGAGATCGCGTTGCTGGCCAATTTGCGCGTGGTTGTCTGTCTTGGCCGCATCGCCTTCGATGGTTATTTGCAGCACCTGGCGCGCATCGATCTGTGTGAGCGCAAGCCGCGTTTCAAATTCGCCCACGGCGCCGAATACGAAATCCCTGGGGGCCCCACTCTGATCGCCAGCTTTCATCCGTCGCTGCAGAACACCAACACCGGCAGGCTCACGCGCAGTATGCTCACCGCGTCTTTGAGCGCGCAAGAGCCCTCGCCGCCGCAACGGATATCCCCCGAACGCTTCGCCGTTGATGGACCTACTTCCGCTGTCAGTTGGCGAGCCAGGATCTGCAGTCTCTCAACCAGCAGCGGAGGCAGACAAACACCACTCATGTGATGCGCCTTGCAGGGAAAGCGCTCATGGAATTTCTTCTTAACACATGGAGCGGGAGACGGGGATCGAACCCGCAACCAACGGCTTGGGAAGCCGCTACTCTACCATTGAGCTACTCCCGCCCGCTGCCACCCGCTTATTCTAACCCCAACTCGCGAGCATCGGGTGAGCCTGTATCATTTCGGGGGATGCCCTCCCTCCGTCTCCGCACAATGCTTTCCGTCCTGTTCGCGCTCGCGGCGGGAGCGGCGTTGCGCCTGTGGTTCATTCACGCTTTCCCCCAGATCCAGGGAGACTCCCTCCTCTACGGCGACATCGCCAGGAATTGGCTGACGCATGGCGTCTATGGCCGCTCCGTCGTCCATGCGGGTGGCCTGACTACGATCAACCCCACCCTCGTCCGCTTGCCCGGATATCCCGGCTTCCTAGCTGTTTGCTTCGCGCTCTTTGGACTCGAGAACTACCAGGTTGTTCTCTACCTGCAGGTGGTGATCGATCTGGCGACCTGCCTGCTCATCGCCGGATTCGTTCGCCAGGTTTGCGGGGCGCGGACGGCAATCGTGGCGCTCTGGCTGGCGGCGCTTTGTCCCTTCACGGCAAACTACGTGGCCATGCCACTCACCGAAACCCCTTCGATTTTTTGCGTTGCTCTCGGTCTCTACGCATTTGCCGCGGTGCTCCGTCGCCCGCAGTGGCCATCGATGCTGGCCCTCGCATTTGCCTGGAGCTATGCAGCATTATTGCGCCCCGATGGAGCCCTGCTGGCCATCGTCTTCTTTCCTGCGCTCATTCTTTATGGCCGAACCTCTCTTGGGTTCGCGCGGTCGCTGCGCATCGCATTGTTCTGCGGGTTGCTTGCAGCGCTCCCCTTCGTGGCATGGAGCTTTCGCAACTGGCACACCTTTCATGTCTTTCAGCCGCTTGCCCCTCGCTACGCAAACGATCCCGGCGAATTCATACCGCTTGGATACCAGCGATGGACCAAGACCTGGATGGCCGACTTCGCCTCTACCTATGAGATCTATTGGAATGTGCCCGGGGACGACCTCGATATCCATGCCCTTCCGGAACGAGCGCTCGCGACCGGCGATCGCGAGACCCGCGAGCTGATCGCGCGCTACAACAACGGGGACGTTCTTACGCCGCCGATCGACGCCGGCTTTGCCGCGCTGGCCGCGGAGCGCATCCGCGCTCATCCCTTTCGCTATTATGTGACGCTGCCTCTGCTGCGCCTGGCGGATATGTGGCTTCGGCCCAGAGTAGAGATGCTCAACATAGAACTGCGTTGGTGGCAGTATGGAATGCATCATGCGGAAACGCAGATCGCTTATGCTTACGGCGCGCTGAACCTGGCGTACCTGGTCGCGGCGTTGATCGGAGTGTTTTACCGGCCGCGGTTTGCCACCGCCATGGTGGCCTATATCGTGCTGCGCAGCCTGCTGCTGCTTACCATCGAGGCTCCCGAACCACGCTATACCCTGGAGTGCTTCCCCATGGTTATTGCGTTTGCCGCGGCCGCGCTGGCACGGCGCGGTGACGCTTAGTTGGGCGCCGCTGCCACTTGGCATGCAGTTTTTGACACGGTGTCAGCGAACGGCCTATCCTTCATAGCATGGGCCAGCGCGTGACCAAGACGTCAAGCAAGCAATTGTCTCAGTCTGCCAACAGACCCGTCGCCCGTTTCCGCAGGCGCGGTGCGAGCCTTGGACTGGGCGCGGGCAGTGTCTCCGATCTCATGCAGCAGATTGAACGAGGATTTTCCTTCGATACACTTTTGCGACTGGAAGCGAATAGTGGTGTATCGCTCGCTTTGCTGGCGTCGGTGATTGGCATTCCCGAGCGAACCCTTGCCCGGCGAAGAGCCGCCGGCACCCTCGAACAAGACGAATCCGAGCGTTTGCTACGAGTCGCCACCCTGTTTGAAAAGTGCGTGGAACTATTCGAAGGCGATGTGACGGCAGCAGTCCGTTGGCTGACTTCACCGAAGAAGGCGCTTAATCAGCAAACGCCCCTGCTCTATGCGCGGACGGAGTTAGGAGCCAGAGAAGTGGAAGACCTGATCGGCCGTGTGGATCACGGGGTCTTTTCTTGACGCTTTCCGCCTGGCGGATCACCAAACAGAAGCACGCAAAGTCCGCGTTCAGTGGCGAAGGCGCCCGGCTCTATGGCGGACGCTGGAATAGTCCCGGCACTGCCATGATCTACACCGCTCAGTCGCAATCTTTGGCAGTGCTCGAGGTGCTGGTTCACCTCGACTCATCAGAGCTTCTGAAAAAATACGTTCTCTTTGAAGTTGTGATCGACCCTTCCTGCGTGCGCGAGCTTGCTTTATCGAGCTTGCCGAGGAACTGGAAGGCGAGCCCCGCCCCCGCCAAAGTGAGGGCGATCGGAGACGATTGGGTCGCCGGCGGCAGCTCCGTTGTGCTGCGTGTGCCGAGTACCCTGGTTCCTGGGGAATCCAACTTTCTGCTGAATCCGCGGCACCCGGGCTTTCCACAGCTGCAATTCGGCAAGCCGCTCCCGTTTCAGTTCGATCCTCGTTTCGCGCGATCGGATCGCGGATGAGCATCGCTTAGGCATGTTCCGAGCGGGATCGCATACGATAGGCGCCCACTAATCTCGAGATCAGAACGGCGAGATAAAGCTGGCCCAGGATGGCCTGGATTATGGATATGCGAACGCGCCTGATCGGATACAGCGGTAATGCCGGCCGCGCCAAGTTGCGTCATCATTCCGAAGCTGTAGTAGATAAAGTCGAAGCGGTCCGGAACAAGTGCGTGTTTACCGCAGGGTCCAGACGGAAAGCCTTGGCCTGCATGTCGGACACTAAGCCGTAGATGCTGGCAAAGCTAATTCCGTTCATAAGGTAGATGCACAGCGCTCCGAAGATGGTTTCTGAAGTAATCTCCACGTCGGCAAACACGCGGCGGAAAATTGCCACCACAATCCATACGTCGAAGGCAAACTGAGAATGAGGTTGACCAGCGGGAAAAAGCCGGAGTGAGCTTTGGGTGCAGCAGATGTTGCACTGAAGCGGGAATGGCCAGCAGGATGGCCACGACCAGCCAGTCCACGGCGAAAACTGACCACAAATACGCTGAGGGCAATGACCACGCCGCTCAACACGCGGAAGGCGTAAGAACCGAAACCGATGTGTTCTGTATAGGGATAGGCAATCAGGTGGCCAACAAGAAGAGAAACAACAGCATGAATCTGTGCTCGGCGAGCATGCTGCCCAGGACCGGAGCTTTTGCAGGGCAGCGTTTCTGGCATGGTCTGAGCATGCTTTCGAAGGCTGGTCGATAAGCCTTTCGCGTTTCCGATATAGTCTTGCTCGGGAAGATGGTACATGACACCGCCCGAAAAGGGAGCCTTCATCGTTTTATGCGCAGGAAGATCAAGATCAAGGCAATCAGCCTGCTTCTGGTGCTGGTGGGAGGCGTGGGCGTCCATGCGCAGAGCCGGGTCATCGATCAGCAGTGGCAGTTCAGCCCGGACCCCAAGGGGCAATTCACCGCGGCCACCGTCGACCGTCAGGCCAAGTGGCGCCCCGATCGGGCCGGCCTCTCCTGGAACGCTCAATTTGACGATCTTCGCGACTACGCCGGGGTTGGCTGGTATCGAGTCACGATTGCCCTGACCCAGCCGCTGCCCTCCACCCGCCAGCTGATTCACTTCGGCGCGGTCGACTACTACACCGAGGTCTGGGTCAACGGCCGGCGCCTCGGGGATCATGAGGGCGGCTACACGCCGTTTACCTTCGATCTCACCGGGAAGGTCCATGCGGGGAATAATGAGATTCTGGTCAAGGTCTTCGATCCTCCTATGCCGCCGCCTCTGCCCACCCGCAGGACGCAGAATTCCGAGCCGCCCCACGAGGTCGTCAAGCCGGGTATAACGAAAGACAAAGCGGAGCCCACGCTGGACGAGAGATTCAAGTACAACGAGATTCCCCACGGAAAGCAGAACTGGTATGTACAGACCAGCGGGCCCTGGCAGCCGGTCACGCTGGAAACGGTGCCGATGCGCTACGTGGAATGGGTGCACGTCACGCCGCACAACAGCGGTGACATAACCGTGGAAGCTAAGCTGGCCGGCAGCGCCGGCTCGCGGCCCGGTCACGGCGACTCTCTTCGACCCCTACGGCGCAACCGTGGCGCAGCTCGACCTTGCCGTGGATGGCATGATGGCGCAGGGAAAAGCGCACGTGGCCGGGCCTATGCTATGGGACGGCGATCATCCTAATCTCTACTCGCTGCATCTGAACAACCAGACGCAGGAGGTGCACACCCGCTTTGGATTTCGCGAGCTGACCACGTCCGATGGGCGGCTTTTCCTGAACGGCAAGCCCTTCTACATGCGCGCCGCTCTCGATCAGGATTTCTATCCCGAGGGCATTTACTCGCCTCCCTCCGCGGACTTTATACGCCGCGAGATGCTCACCTCGAAGGCCCTGGGACTGAACATGCTGCGCTGCCACATCAAGACGCCGGACCCGCGGTATCTGGAGGCAGCGGACGAAACCGGCATGCTGGTGTGGTACGAGATCCCGGTGTGGAATGACGCGCACTACTGGACCGCGGAAGCGGCCCAGCGCGGAGTGGACACCTTTCGCGCAGAGGTGGAGCGGGATTGGAACCATCCCTCGATCGTCATCCAGAGCATCATGAACGAGCAGTGGGGTATGGACCCGGAACAGGCAAATCAGCGGGCATGGCTGTTGAAGACCTTCGCCGACCTGAAGCAGCTCACCGCGCCGCTGGGACGATTGATCACCGACGACAGTGCCTGTTGCAAAGGCTTCCACCTGCAATCGGATTTTGCCGACTGGCACCAGTACTACTCCATTCCCGACCACGCGGATAGCTGGGCAGCGTGGGTAAAGGAATATGCGGGCCGGCCGAAGTGGCTCTTCAGCCCGTATGGCGATGGCGTCGACCACGGGTCAGGAGCCTTTGCTGGTTTCGGAGTTCGGCAACTGGGGATTACCCCAACTGCCGCCGCAGAACCAATTGCCCTGGTGGTTCCCCCGCGACTTTGACGGCCGTGAGCTCACCCGAGCAGCCGGCGTCTTCGATCGCCTGCATCAGTACGGCCTCGACCGCATATACCCCGACTACCAATCTCTTGCCCTGGCGACCGAGCGGCACGAGTACCTGGCGCTGAAATACGAAATCGAGCAGATGCGTCAGCAGGATTCGATCCAGGGCTACGTCATCACCGAGCTTACCGACGCGAATTGGGAGGCGAACGGCCTGATGAGCATGTGGCGCCAGCCGAAGGAATTCGCCGTAGGCCCTGCGAAATCTGCAGCAGGACGACCTGGTGATGGCCAACTTTGCTACCCACAACTTTATATCCGGCGCCCCGGTGGAGCTTCCCCTGGCCGTGTCTCATTACTCCACCGCGGATCTTGCCGGAGCGACCATCCAGTGGCAAACCTCCGATGGACAAACCGGTGTGTTGCCGTTAGACAAGGTCCCGGCGCCCGGCGGGGTTGCTGCGGAAGCGACCTTGCACTTCAAAGCCGCGCAGGCAGAAGCAGTTACGCGCCAGTATCTCCGCCTGCAATTGGTGAGTGCCGCCGGCGCAACGCTGGCGCAGAATCGCTACCGCTACGCTGTGTATCCGCAACCGCCGCCGGTCCCGGCGGTTCAACGGTCGAGGTGGCCATCCACGATCCGCTCAACCAGCTGCAGGGTTTGCGCGCAGCGCTGGCAGCGAATGGGATTGCCGTCGCCGAGGAGAATGCCGGGAAGGCCGTGTGGCTCTCCTCTCTGCTGGATGAGTCAGCCAAAGCGAAGCTCGCCCAGGGCGGGACCGTGTTGCTGCTGGTTGGAGGCCGCGAGGCCCTGCCGCAGGGTGGTCCCTTGCAAATTGCGCCCCGCGCAGGATCTGACCTGGCCGGCGACTGGGTCAACAACTTCAACTGGGTTCTCTCCTCCAGCCCGCTTTGGAAGCCGCTTTCGCCGGTGATCGACAGCTCAATCCTGGGTTGGGAAGCAGCCTCCGTCATGCCGGAGTACGTGATCGATGGATTGCAGGATCCTCAGGACGTGCTCGCGGGAGTCTTCTACGGGTGGCTCAACGTCAACCGGGGTTATCTTGCGGATGTGCACCAGGGTCCAGGCCGTATGCTGGTGACGACCTTCCGCTTCCAGGGTTACGGTCACGATCCGTTTGCCACCATGCTGCTGCATCAAATGCTCATCATCGCGGCATCCGGTAAAACTTAGAGATGACTTTTTCTAACGATGCAATTGAGCCAGCCGTGCGTTGCGCCGCACCGGGCCGCGTCAATCTGATCGGGGAGCACACCGATTACAGCGGCGGATTCGTTATGCCGGTGGCCATCGACTTTCGCACCATCGCAACCATCCGCCCACGGAGCGATGGGCGGATTCTGCTGTACTCGGAAAACATGGGCGAACAGGTTTGGTATGCGGCGGAACCGTTGCCTGCGAAAGCCCGGCAGCACTGGAGCGACTACCCGATGGGGGTTGCCTGGAGCCTGGCGCAGAAAGGCGTGCGTGTCGGCGGTTTTGAGCTCTCCCTGGCCGGCGATGTTCCCCTGGGCGCGGGATTAAGCTCTTCCGCATCGATCGAAGTAGCCACGGCGCTGGCCTTGCTGCAGCTTGCCGGCGTTACCTTGCCGCTCGAAACCATCGCCCTCGCCTGCCAGCGCGCGGAAAATGAGTTTGTCGGCGCGCGCAGTGGCATCATGGACCAGTTCATTGCCTGCGCAGGGCAAAAGGACCATGCCCTGCTTCTGGATTGCCGATCGCTCGAATATCGCCTGCTGCCCATCCCCACCCATGTCCGGCTGATCATCTGCAATTCCATGGTCAAGCACGAGCATGCGGGAGGGCAGTACAACCGGCGCCGCGAAGAGGTGGAGGAGGGCACGCGCATCCTGCATCGCCGCTGGCCTTCGATCAAGGCTCTGCGCGATGTCACCGAGGCGCAGCTGATGGACTGCAGGCAGGAAATGCCCGACAACATTTTTCGCCGCTGCCGCCACATCATCACCGAGAACAAGCGTGTGGAACTAGCCGCATCCGCGCTGGAGCGTGGTGACCTCCCAGGCTTTGGCGCCCTGATGGCGGAAGCACACCGCAGCATCCGTGATGACTTTGAGGTCAGCTGCAGCGAGCTGGATACGCTGGTGGCGATCGCTTCCGGCATCCCAGGTTGCTATGGCGCCCGCATGACGGGGGGCGGCTTTGGCGGTTGCACCGTCAACCTCGTCGAAGAGGGTCAGGCAGGAGCAATTTCGCGAGGCAATTCATGCGGGTTACCGCGCTGCCACCGGGATCGATGCCGACATCTACCTCAGCCGCGCCTCAGCCGGCGCCACCAGGCTCAACTGACTCGAGAGCTGTGCAGCGGCTCTGCACTGAACACGCAGTTGTGCAAAACCCAGCGATCCGCTGCCCCCTCGTCGCCCGTCCGTGCATCCAACCCGTAGCACACAAATAGAAGGGTCACCCCAAAAAAGGCCTTGAGCCCGTGGCAACTTCGATTCCTGCAAGCGAAATTTGCACAAGGCGCGTACAACTTTCGTGCGATAGGTACACTACGGAGGTAATCCTTCGAGAGTACACTTACCAAAGTAACCCGAGAGGTCTTACATGATTTCCCAATGTATGAATCCGGCGTGCGGCAAGGAGCTCCATTATCTTCGCAATGGAAGAGTGATTCGGACGACTCACAGGCATGGGGGCCAGGTTAAAGTGGAACATTTCTGGCTGTGCGGCGAATGCCACCTGGACTATGACTTTCTTTTCGCAAAAGACGGTCATGTTTCGCTCACGCGGCGGCCGAATTTCGTGGCCAGTACCAAGCCTTCGCTCGACCTTTTACTTGTCTCCTAGAACCTCTGCCCCTCGAAGCGGACGCGCTTCCGCTGGACAAGGGCTTGGCGAGTATCCGAGCCACACCAAAAACCGCTCAGTCTGAGAAAACGATTTCCCTCGGGTAAACGATTTCCCAAACCCCCAGCTCCCGCTGCATTCCAACCAAACAACTTCTCCAGGCCGGATCCGACAATTCAATCCCCTTTTCCTCAACCTGCACCTCTTCTGCACACCAGGCCCGCTTGGGAAGGCTTGGCTCGGCGGACTAGACTAAAAGTAACCTCATGCCTGAATTTACCCACCTTCATCTGCACACCGACTACTCGCTGCTCGATGGTGCCTGCGATGTCGAAAAACTGGTCGATCACGTCAGCAATATCGGACAAAAAGCCGTGGCCATTACCGACCACGGCAATATCTACGGCGCGGTGCATTTTTTTGACGCCGCAAAGGCCAAGGGCGTCAAGCCGATCCTGGGATGCGAGCTCTACATTTGCGGCAACGAGGACCATCGCGCCGCCCCGGAAAAGGACAAGTACCACCACCTGCTGGTGCTGGCGGAAAACGAGGAAGGCTATCGCAACCTGGTGCGCATTACCTCCGAGGCATCGCTCCATGGTTTCTACCGCAAGCCCCGCATCAGCAAGAGTTATTCTAGCCACACATGCCCAGGGCCTGGTGGGATTTTCCGGCTGCCTGGCGGGTGAGCTCTGCGGCAACCTCATGGAGGGCAAGTACGACGCCGCCCGCGCCACCGCCAGCCAATACCAGGACATTTTTGGACGAGGAAACTTTTTCCTGGAGATCCAGGACCAGGGACTGGAACTGGAAAAGAAGATCCATGCCGACCTCTTCCGCCTGGAGAAGGAACTGGATATTCCGCTGGTCGCCACCAACGACAGCCACTATCTGTGCGAAGACGATCATCACGCCCATGAGGTGCTGTTGTGCGTGCAAACCGCGGACTCCATCCACAACCCCAAGCGCTTCAAATTCGATACCGACCAGTTTTACGTGAAGAGCGCGGCGGAGATGGAACGGCTCTTCTCCCATGCTCCGCAGGTGGTCAGCCGGACCATGCAGTTCGCCGAGCGCTGCTCCTTCAAGCTGAGCAAGGTCACCAATCCCTTTCCCGAGTTTGCCGTTCCGCTCTGGCATACGATCGATAGCTATTTTGCTGAGGTCTGCCGTGTGGGTTTTCAAAAGCGGCTCGACACGGCCATCCGTCACCTCGGCGAACGCGGCCTGCGCCGCCGGCCTATCTCCGACTATGAAGAGCGGCTGGAGCGGGAGATCGACTGCATCAAGCAGATGAAGTTTGCCGGCTACTTCCTGATCGTCTGGGACTTTATCAAGTACGCCCGCGAGGTCAATATTCCCGTAGGACCAGGCCGTGGCTCCGCCGCCGGATCCCTGGTTTCCTACGCCATGGAAATCACCGACATCGATCCCCTGCAGAACGACCTTCTCTTCGAGCGCTTTCTCAATCCTGAGCGCGTGTCCATGCCCGACATCGACATCGACTTCTGCATGAACCGCCGGGGAGAAGTGATCGACTATGTCACCCGCAAGTACGGCCGGGAACAGGTAGCGCAGATCATCACCTTCAACACCATGGCCGCCCGCGCGGCCATCAAAGACGTGGGCCGCGCCCTCGATCTGCCCTACGGCGAAGTGGACCGGGTGGCCAAGATGGTCCCCGCCACCATCGGCGTCACCATTGCCAAGGCGCTGCAGGATTCACCGCAAATGCAGGAGGCCTACGACAAAGAACCCCAGGTAAGGGAACTGGTGGATACCGCGCGCAAGCTTGAGGGGCTGGTGCGCGGCGCGGGGTTGCATGCCGCGGGCGTGGTGATCGCACCCCAGCCGCTGACCGAGTTGGTGCCCGTCTGCCGCAGCAAGAACGATGAAATCGTCACCGCGTATGACATGAAGGCGATCGAGAAGCTGGGCCTGCTGAAGATGGATTTTCTCGGGCTCACCACGCTGACCGTCATCGATGACGCGCTCAAGCTGATCAAGCGCACCCGCGGCAATGCGCTCGACCTGTCGCTGATCCCGCTGGACGACACCGAGACCTACGAGAAGGTCTTTCACCGCGCGCTCACCTCCGGGGTCTTCCAGTTTGAGTCCGGCGGTATGCGCGATGTGCTGCGCCGATACAAACCCGTTTCCGTGGCCGACCTGACGGCTCTCAATGCGCTCTATCGCCCGGGGCCGATCCAGGGCGGCATGATCGACGATTTTATCGAGCGCAAGTGGGGCCGCAAGGAAGTGAGCTACGAGCTGCCCCAACTGGAGGCGCTGCTCAAGGAAACCCTGGGCGTGATGATCTACCAGGAGCAGGTGATGCAGATCGCCAACGTGCTGGCGGGCTACTCCCTGGGCGAAGCCGACCTGCTCCGCCGCGCCATGGGCAAGAAGAATCCGGAAGAGATGGCCAAGCAGCGCAGCCGCTTTGTCGAAGGGTCGATTGCGCGCAAGCACCCGAAGGAGAAAGTAGTCCGCATCTTCGACTTGATGGAGCAGTTTGCCGGTTATGGCTTCAACAAGTCGCACTCGGCGGCCTACGCCCTGCTGGCCTACCACACCGCGTATTTGAAGACCCATTATCCGGTCGAGTTCATGGCGGCGCTTCTCAGCTCGGAAATTTCCAAGCCTGAGAATGTGGTCAAGTACATCAAGGAGTGCCGCGAGATGGGCATTGCCGTCGAGCCTCCCGATGTGCAGATCTCCGATGCGGACTTCACACCCGGCGCCACCGGCATTCGCTTTGGCCTGACGGCTATCAAGAATGTGGGCCGCAACGCCATCGATTCGATCCTCGCTGCCCGGGCTAAGTTGGCGGAAGAGGAGAAGCGCGGCTTCGCCAACTTCTGGGAGTTTTGCGAGAAGGTCGATCTGCGCTTGATGAACAAGCGGGTGTTGGAATCGCTCATCAAGAGCGGAGCGCTCGACTCCTTTGGCCGCCGCTCGCAAATGATGGCTGCGGCGGACCGGGCGATGGAGCGGGCGCAGTCCGCGCAGCGCGACCTGGTTGCCGGACAGCATGGGCTCTTTGCCTCGCTGGCCAGCGCTTTCGACACCGGGAGCAATGGACACAAGAGTGCCGACGACCTGCCCAACATCCCCGACTGGGACGAGAACGAGCGCCTGCAAGCGGAAAAAGAGGTGCTGGGATTTTTCGTCTCCGGCCATCCACTGGATAAGTATGCCGAAAAGCTGCGCAACCTGAACGTGGTCGACACGGCCACAGCATTGGAGATGAAGGCCAGCCCCTCCGCTGGCCGTCGACGAGGTGGGGAACCGGAGAGCCTGCTGGCAATTGCCGGCGTAATTGTCGGCCTCAAGGTCGGCAAATCCAAACGCTCCGGGGAGATGTACGCGCAAGCCGCGCTGGAAGACACGGTGGGCAAGATCGACATCATTTGTTTCCCCAAAGACTACGCGAAGCTCTGCGAGAGCCTGAAGATCGAAGTGCCGGTGTTGATCAAGGGTGTGCTTCGCGCCGATGACGATGAGTCGGCGCCCAAGCTCTCGGTTTCCAGCATCCAGCCGCTGGAGGACATACGGATCAAGCTGCCGCAAAACGTCCGCATCCGTGTGCCTCTGGAGAGCGCGAGCGAAGCGATGCTGGGCTCGCTGCGGGCCATGATTACGGCGGCTCCCGGTCCCGGCAGGCTCATGATTAATCTCGAAAGCCGCGGCGAATATTGCGTCATGCTGGAGCCGGAAGGTCTGTCTGTTGCCGCGGACAGGGGCTTCATCGAGCGCGCCGAGGAGCTTCTCGGCCGGGGAACCGTGCAGGCTTTCGAGTGAGACCCTTAGCCGCCTGGCAGGCGCTACCCGATCGAATGCGGAATACGTAGGCGAAAGGATTAGGCCGTGTAGATGGCATGGATAAATGCAGGCCATCGTCTTCCTGATGAAATGAAATTGCCTGCGGGGCGCCGAGCAGTTCCACACTGCATATCGGCCCATGCAGATAGGGTGTTCCGCGCCAAAGTGTACGCACCAGCAGCTGCCCGTTTGCCGGCCAATCGAGCGCGGTGGCGAAGAGTATTCCGCCACGAGTGGTAAAGCGGATGTCTTCCGCGGTGTAGGACTGGGCGTCCTTGCCAGTGGTCACCAGCGTAGGTCCTTCGCCATAGAGCACCCAGGGGCGGCTGCCGTAGATGGCCTCTCCGTTGGTCTGCAGCCATTCACCCATCTGTAGCAACACGCTGCGCGCCTCCTCTGGAATCGTGCCATCGGCTTTCGGGCCAACGTTGAGCAGGAGATTACCGTTCTTGCTGACCACGTCGACCAGTTCATCGATCAGGGACTTGGGGTCGCGATATTCGTCGTGCTCCACATAACCCCAGCTCTTGATGCTGATGGACGTATCGGTTTGCCAGGGCAGAAGTCGCAATTGGTCCATCTTGCCCCGTTCGAGATCCAGGGTCGCCACGTTGGCCGGCATGGATTCTCCCTTGTAGGTGAGGACAACGGGTTGGCGCCGCGCTGCGGCACTGTCGTAGTAATAGGCCGCGAATTGCTGCAGATCTGGTTGGAAAGCGGGTTGACCGATCCACCAGTCGAAGTACATGAAGTCCGGGTGGTAGTCGTCGACTAACTCGGTAGAGCGCGCCAGCCAGTCGTCGAGGAAGTTCTGGTCCGGCGGAAGCCAGCGCTCGAGATGGTCGGGATTCGGCTCTTTTCCATCTCTTTGGCCCACCAGCGCCATGGGAGCGGCGGGTCCATAGAGGCCGGCATATTTTGTATCTTGCACATCTGACGGGAAACGCATCCCGCCTTCATACCACCACCAGTGCTCGGCGCGATGCGACGAAACGCCGAAGCGAAGTCCGCGGGCGCGGGTCGCGCGCGCCAGGTCTGCAACCACATCCCGATGTGGTCCCATCTTGGCGGCATCCCAATTCGTGAAATGGGAGTCGTACATGGGAAAGCCGTCGCAGTGTTCGGCGACCGGAACAATGTACTTTGCGCCGGCGCGGACGAAGAGATCAACCCATGCATCGGGATCGAAGTGCTCCGCGCGAAACAGGGGGATGAAGTCTTTATAACCAAAAGAACTTTGAGCCCCGTAGGTGGCGACGTGATGCTGGAAGGCCGCGCTGCCCGGCTGATACATGTTGCGGGAATACCATTCGTTGCCGAATGCTGGGACCGAATAGACTCCCCAGTGGAGAAAGATTCCGAACTTGGCATCGCGGAACCAATCGGGTGTCTGGTAACCCGCGAGCGACTGCCAATCCGCGTGACACGCACCATGAGTGTCTGCTGCCCGGACCTTGGCTACTTGCTGTTCTACCTGGCGCGGATAGGATGTGTTAACTGCTGACCCAAACAGGGCGATAGGAGAAGCAGTGCGGCAAACGAAACAAGAGTGGCCGGGGTGGACTTGATTCTCACGGGTACCCTTTTAGCATATTAAGATTCAACCGCAGGTCCCTCCACTTCGCTACCCCGGATCCTGTGGAACTTGGGGTTTGACGAACTTCATACGCCTTTCTTTACGAAAGGCGTACACGCTGCCTCGTCTATGCTGCATGGAGAGAACCGCGTACGCTTCGCAAAGAAAAGCTATTGAAGATTGCCTAACGTCACAAGTCCCACAAGAAATCAGGGCGTAGCGCAGTGGAGGGACCTGCGGTTGAATCTCAGTTTTCAGGTGATGCTCTCCTCGCAAGGCGCCCCCTTCGGGGTGAACGTCAAGAAACACCCTTGACGAACTGGCGCCCCGGAGAGTGAATTGACGCATACCTTGAATTCCCTGGAAAGGCGAACCAGCCTTGGCATCCACGCTTGCATTGCTCCACACCAGCCCCACCCTGACGCCGTTATTCACTTCGCTCTGCCATCAACACCTGCCTGAAACGCAAATTTTTCACATGGTGGATGAAAGCCTCATCAAGCAGACCATCGCCGCCGACAAGCTGCAGAAAGTGACCGTGCGCCGCCTGATCAGCATGGTCGAATCAGCCGCTGAGACTGGTGTGGATGGAGTCCTCGTCACCTGCTCGTCGATTGGGCCGGCCGTTTCCTTCGCAGCCAAGCTCTTTTCTATCCCAGTGATTCGTGTGGACGAGGCCATGGCCGAAAAGGCAGTAAGTCAAGGCGGCCGCATCGGCGTGCTGGCTACGCTGCGCACCACGCTGGAGCCGACGATCGCGCTGCTGCGGGAAAAGAGCGCGGCCGCGGGCGTTGCCACCCAGATTGAGGAATCGCTGTGTGATGGCGCCTTCAGCGCCGTGTTGGCAGGCGACACCGAGACCCATGATCGCATCGTTAGCAAAGCGCTGGCGGAACTGGCAGGAAAAGTTGACCTGGTGGTGCTGGCGCAAGCCTCCATGGCGCGCGTGCTGCAGCAGATGCCCGCGATGACGGTTCCGGTACTTTCGAGTCCTGAGCTGGCGGTCCTACGCACGCGCGAGCTTCTGTCGGCTTCCGCGCGCAAACTGGAATTCTAACTCCGGTGAAGAAGCGCCACGGCGTGCTGGCGCTGCTGGCGTCAGTGTCGGTAATTACCTTCGTCGATCGCCTGGCCATCGCCGTGGCCGGTCCAGCCGTGCAGCACGACGTGCACCTCACGCCCGTGAAGTGGGGATGGGTGTTGAGCTCATATGTAATCGCCAACACAGTTTTCGAAATTCCCTCAGGCGCGATGGGTGACCGCTATGGGCAGCGCGCCGAGCTCACCCGCATCGCCGCGTGGTGGTCCATCTTTACTGCGCTTACCGGCTGGTGCCGCACTTTCTGGCAACTCTTCATCACCCGCTTTCTCTTTGGAGTAGGTGCGGCCGGAGCCTACCCCAATGCCGCCGGCGTCATTCCGCGTTGGTTTCCCAGGCAGGAGCGGGCGCGCAGCCAGGGAGTCGTCTGGGCAGCGAGCCGCCTGGGCGCAGCGCTCGCACCCCTCACCCTTGTTCCGTTGCAGGCACGCTTCGGCTGGCGCGCCGTCTTTTGGATATTGGGCGGTGTGGGGCTGGTGTGGGCGGTTGCCTGGCGAACGTGGTTCCATGATCGTCCCGGCCGACCAGCCGGGAATCACGCAGGTGGAATTGGCTGAGCTCGGCGCAGACCACCGAATCTCACCGCTCCGTGCCATGGCGCAAGCTGCTCGCTTTACGGCAACTGTGGCTGATCGCTGCGGCCTATGGATTCTACGGATGGGCGAGCTGGTTTTATTTTTCCTGGTTCCCCACATGGATGGTGAACGGGGCGCATATCTCGCTGGCGAGGATGGGCGTTGTGGCGTCCTTTCCCTTCCTGCTGGGGATCGGCAGCAATCTCATCGGCGGATTTTTGAGCGACCGTCTCGTCGAACGCTATGGAATGCGGGCGGCATACCGTTGGGTAACCAGCGCGTGCCTGGCCGCTGCGGCTGCGCTGTTTGTTGTGTTGGGGCTGGTGCATGGCCTGGTTCCGATAGTGGCCACATTCACCCTATGCTTCGGCGTGATGGACCTGATGCTGCCGGCGGCATGGGCAATGTGCCTGAACCTGGGCGGCAACTTCGGAGGCACAGCCACCGCCGTGATGAATACAGCGGGCAATTTGGGAGGCCTGCTCTGTACCGTGGTCTTCGGCTACGTGATACGGGCAACCGGCAATTACAACCTCCCGCTCTTTGGCATCGCTGCCGTCGTACTGGTAAGCGCGATATTGTTTTCCCAGGTAGATTGCACCCGCGGGTTGCGCGAGTAATCTGCTTTACCCACTGCCCCCGCGGCGCGCAATGCCGAAAAAATCTTCCGGACCGATTTGTCCGCCCTTCAGCACCAGCTCCAGTCCATCGAGGCCGGTGGCCTCCGCAGCGTGTGCCCGGCACAACGGCGCTCCAGGTGCGAGCGGGCCGGCGAAGGTAAGCGCGGTGAGATTCAGTTGCTGCACCGCGTGCGAAGAGGTGTCGCCGCCGCACAGAACAACGCGGTGAACGCCGGTCTGCTGCACCAGTTCAAGCAGAAGGCGGCCCAGGGCAGTGCCGAGTTCCTGGCCATGGGTCATGCCGGAGGGTGCGCCCAGCGCGGTGTAGAGCACGGTGTCACGGCCCGACCGCAAGGGTTGCAATCCAGCCTGCAGTGCGGCTTCTACCGCTTGTTTATTGCCGCTGGCCAGTTCTGCTGCATCCAGTTCGATGCAAGCATAACCTTGCCGTTTGGCCCACAGGATCTGCGCGGCGGTCACTGCGGAGCAGCTTCCGCTGATAATCAGAATCTGATCGGCTGGGCCGGCGGTGGCAAACGTGGGCTCTGCGGTGAGGATGCCTGCATTGCGCCAGTGGGCGATGAGCCCGGCAGTCAAGCCGGAGCTGCCAATGGTGAAGACCGGCCGCTTTTCGAGATTCCAGACCAGCTCGCCGGCCTGCTGGAGCATGGCGGCATCGAGGCCATCCAGAAGAACGGCGCCGGCGCCTGCATCTGCCTGCAGGCGAAATGCTTCCGTCACTTTGCCGGCTTGAAAGGCGCGAAGATCGATCAGGCCAATGGAAAGATCCGTTTGTTTCGCCAGGTGCAGGCGGAGATCGGCTTCGTGCATGGGTGTGGCGGGGTGATGCGCCATCGTCGGATGGCGGTCGATGCGATAGACCTCGCTTCCCGCAGCGGCGAAGAGATGCCCGAAGACGAGAAAGCGGCCAAGGTGCGGCGCGCCTACGCCGATGGGAACCGTCTGCGTGCTGAAGATTTCCCGGCCGATCTCAAGCGCACGCCCGATGCTGCCGCGGTGGGGCGCCGAGTCGAAGGTGGAACAGACCTTGTACTGCACGATCCCCGGAGCCAGCTCGCGCATGCGGGTGAAGATCGCGGGCAGATGTTCATTCATCCATTCCGGTGTGCGCGATCGCGCATCGCCGGCGAAACCAATGGCCTGGCAATCGGAGAAGCGCGCCAGTTGCGCGGGCGCCGGCGTGCTCAGAAAGAGGACGCTCGATACGCCGTTGACAGCGAGCTGCTCCAGGACGTCGGTCGGAGCCGGTAAAGTCGTCGCCGTAATAGCAGTAGAGCAGTGGCATGCGAATCAGCTGGAGAACGCTTCCAGCGCAGCGCCAAGCTCGGGATGTGCGGCTGCAAATTCTGTAACCGGAATGCCCTCCATGGCTGCTTCCCAGGCCTGTTGCAGGCTGCGCACGCCGGCAGCGGGACCCATGCGGATGACCGAGTATGCCACCGCCCGCGGCGAAGATCAGGTCGGTAGAGCCGAGCGCCTGATAGGTACCAGCCGCCTGGCGTGCGGATTGCCCGGATGAGAAGACGGGCATAATCTCGCAGCCGGCGTAGGGCGGCGGAAACATCGGCGTGAGACAGGCGCGCGCCGAGGCCATGACACTTTCATCGTCTTCGCAGAACTTGTTCTTCAAGCCGTTGACGTGCGTGTGGTCGATGCCGGCAAGCCGCCAGAACTTCTGGAACGCGACGAAGCTCATGCCGATGGCCGGCGAACGGCCCAGCATTCCCCAGCCGTTGCGGTGGCCATGGATGCAGAGCTGCGCATGGGCGCGCAGAGCCTTCAGGGCGGGAAGGCCGATGGAGTTCATGCTGACCATCATGCACATGCCGCCGATAGCCAGTAAATGATCGTGGCGGCGCAGCATCTCGTCGAGATCCCCGGTAAGGTTTGCCGCGTACATGACCTGCTTGCCGGTCCGGTCAGCATGATCGCGCAGCACCCGCAGCACGGCAGTAGTGCGTTGTTCGAAGGAGCAATGCGGCCCATCGGACTGCAATTCGTCGTCTTTGACGAAATCGATTCCCGCCTCCGCCAACGTCCGCACCTGGGCGGCAGTCGCCTCCGGGCTCATGCCGATGCTCGGCTTGATGATGGTGCCGATGAGCGGCCGCCGGTACACGCCCGGTCAGCCGGCGCGTTCCCGCGACCCCGAACTGCGGGCCCTGATAACGATCGAGAAATGCCGGAGGCAAAGTGAGGTCGAGCAGTTTGAGGCCGGAAAAAGGTTTGAGCTCGAAGAGGTTGCCCGCTACCGTAGCCACCAGGTTGGGTAGGGAAGGGCCGGGATTGTCCAGAGGCCAGGAGAGCGTGACCTCCGCAGTACGGCGCGTGCTGTTGGATGAATTCTTCGGCACTCCCGACCCGGGCAATGAAGGCCGTTCGGCCGTTCCCAACTCTGTGATTTGCTCCACCCGGGCGGCAAAGCGCTCGCGCAATTCATCGGTCTCGCCCGGCACCTTGATGAACGTGCCGGTAGATTGTTCCCCGGCCATGATGGCGGCAGCATCTTCCAGCGGAAAGGCGGTTTCGATCCAGTAGCGGGCCTGAATGCGCATGGTCGTGGAGCTCCATTTACGTGCGGCGTAACCTCAGCCGCGGGTGAAGTAGGTAGTGTATCGCTCGTTCTGCACTTGGTGGAAAGGGAGAAAGACGATCTGCCGGCCGCCCTCGTTTCGCGTCCACGCGCCGGGGCGTTGCGCAACCGCGCTGAAACCCTCATCGATCGGGAGAACTCTTTTTTCCAGCCCATCCGGCGGATCGACGGCGACCAGCATAACAGGACCACGCATGACCGCCACTACCTTGGGATGTTGATCGTCGATCGGCTCCGCGCGGAACGATTGTGGCAAGCGCAGTTGAACCATATCGCCGCTTCTCCAGCGACGGTGCAGTGCCGCGAAGCTGCCGGGTTTCGCGATGACGCCGGCAGAAGCGCCGTTCACCGTGATTTGCGCGGGCTGCTCCAGCCAGGCGGGAATGCGCAGCCGCATGGTCCAAAGCTGCGGAGTACTGCTTTCGACGCGAATGGAGATCGTCTCCTCCGCAGGATAGGCAGTGGTCTGTGCCAGCTTCACCTTCGCGCCGTCTGTTGCGTGCGCAGTTCGCTGGGCGCGTACATGTTGATCGTGATCCCGTCATCAGCGCGTAGATATAGGCCAAGCACATAATCCGCCACGCCCTGCACCAGCGTGCCGGAGCAGCAAGGCCACTTGCGCGGGTACCATACCTTGGTCGCGTTCGGGCCATAGGTGGAGTAGTACGGGTAGTCGCCATCCTGGTCCGGCTGCTTGACGCCGAGCACGGTGTTGTAAATCACCCGCTCGAGATGGTCCCCATAGCGCGGGTCGCCGGTCATGCGCAGTAGATACCTATCCAGCTTGGTCGCTGCGTAGGCGCCACACGGAGTTTCAAAGTGGTCGACGGTGCTGCTGAGGCTCTCATAGAGCTTGCCCTGGTGCGGCGCTACGAACTGCTCGTTGGGGCCCCAACCGCCCGAGGCGAACTGTTGTTGCGTGGTGAGGTAGGTCCACGCATTGGCCATTGCGCGGCGATACTTCTCGTCGCCCAGCACCAGGTAAGCCTTGGCTGCGGATGAGAGCGCAATCGCATGGGAGTAGGCATGACGCCCGGGCAGCACGTTCTCATTGCGGGCGAGTGGGTCGAAAAAATCGCGATCGAGCAGGTAATCCAGCGCGATGGCCTGAAAATCGCGCCTGCCTGTCAGCTGGTAAGCGGTGAAGAGATTCTCCGGCATGACGTAGGTCTCGTCATAGGGCGGATCCTTCTTGCCGATGCGATCGTGGCCGTGCTCCGGCATCAGCGATCGTGAGCCGTCGAGCACGCGCGGCAGCAGATCGCGCGCCTCTTCCACGTGGGCCAGTACACACGCGTCGATCAATCCCGCGAAGTGCTTATCGAGGGTGTAGCAAATCCAAAGATTGCTTTGCGGACGAATGATGGATTGGTTATTCGCGCCCAACGTAGCGGCGAATCCCCGAACCAGCTGCTGTACCTTTGTCTGGCACGCCGGATCGCCCGTGGTCGCCGCGATGCGTGCCAACCCGGAGATGTATTGTCCCAGAGAATGTCCGGGGACGAAGCCATCTGCGTCGTACCAGCCGCCCATATCGCGCCCAGGGGAGGGAAGTCCGGCACGCTGCCGATAGACTTTGAGCAGACGATCATTGTCGAGCGCCAGATAGCTGGCATGAATGCGCTCATATTGTTCCTGGAGCGGACCTCCGGTGAGCCTGACGGCGCCGTAGGGGTATTCCCGCAGGACCTCGCGGGAAGTAAAGCCAAACGCGGGATAATCCAGCACCGTGCTGCTCAATACAGCCGCGGACCCTTGAAGGAACTCGCGGCGCGTGGTGCGGAAGGTCATCTTGGAGGAAACTCTCCAGGCTGCGGCTCCGGAAACGGTCGCCCGGCGAACAAGCCATTGGACGAGAACGCCCGCCGCCCCGCCAAGGGAGAGGGGACGAGGGTGGTGCTTTCCGTCTCCATCTCATGCCCGTCTGGAACCTTCAGCTTCTGGCACCTTTGGCTTCATTCTCCGCAGTAATCACTGCCTACTGCGCAATTGCCTCCAGCTCCTGCCCGGGAGGAATCCTCCTGAGCAGCAGCGTAGTCCACATGCCAAGCGACACCCCGGTAGCAATGATGAGCCACGTCAGCACCGGCTTTCCAAAGCCAGCCAGGATCGTCCAGAGAATACTGCCGATAACGAACCCGATTACCTGGATGGCACTCAGGAAACCCACCGCGGTCCCGCGCAGGCGGGTAGGGAAGCTCTCGCCCTGGTAAGCATAACCCGCGCCCGACCAGGTGCCATTGGTCGCTTGATAGAGCAGGAAGTAGACCACCACCACCAGCCACGTCTGCTGCACCCATAAGAAGATCAGGCTCAGCGGAGCGACCAGCACGCCGGAGACGATGATCACTTCGCGCCGCCCCCAGCGTTCTCCCAGCCAACCTCCGAGAATATAGAAGAAGAATCCGATGCCTCCGCAGGCGAGAAGCAATGTGCTCGCGGCGGAATCGCTGAAGTGCTTGTACTTAGTCAGCCAGTAGGCGATGTAGAAGTTAGTCGCCACATAGCTCGCGCCGTAAAAGATCCAGACGATCGATAGCCATATCAGCTGCCGCCGGATCGGGCCCGGTTTCGCAAAAAGCTCGCGCACCGTAGCTCGTCCCTCCGGCTCAACCGCAACCAGCTGCTTCTCGAGCAGCGCGTCGACTGCCGCCTGGTCGCCCTGGCGAACCGCCGCGCGCACATTCTGCAGATGTTCGAAGCGCTCCGACTCACGTACAAAGAACCGGCCGAGGATGACCGCGACGATGGGAAGCACGCCCAGCAGAAAGACGAAACGCCATCCGTATCTGCCAAAGGCGAGATACGCTCCCGACGCCAAAAAGACACCCAGCGGCCAGCCCCCCTGGACAATCGAGTAGAGCAGACCGCGATGCTTCGCCGGCGCCTGTTCATTGACGATGGTGATGTTAACCGCGAGCTCCGCGTACGCCAGCCCGGAGGCGAGGGCGCGCACCAGCACCAGCTGCCAGAAGTCCTGCACGAAATAAGTAAGGCCGGTGAAGATCGCGGTGCCGGTTAAGCAGTACATCCAAATCCGCCGGCGTCCGAAGCGGTCCATCGCATAGCCGGCCCAGATGGTGATCAGGAACTGCGCGCCGTAGACTGAGAACCCCAGAACCCCAAGACCCGTCTCCGAAATATTCAGGCTCTTGGCGATGTCAGGCAGCGCCAGCACCAGCAGGTTCACGTCATAAGAAGCAAGCGACCATCCGGCCAGCGCGACCAGGATGAGATATCGCAAGTAATGAGTTTCGCTGGTTTGAGTTAGTAAGTGGTCGCTCATTCTGAAGTAACGGGACCTAAGTAATGCGCTGGATGCTGGCTGCAATCTCATCCGGTTCAAAGACGCGCTTCCAGTCAGGCCGCATCAAGGCCGGAATTCCAAACTCGATCGCCTTGTTACAGGCGTCGGAAAAAAGGCCCTCACGCTCTTTGAAGATGACAGAGGCGAGCACGTTGATGTGGCCCAGCAGAAAATCCCGCGCGGCCTGCTCGGGCACGCCGCGTTTGACCACCTCATCCATTGCATCGCGCATCACCACCAGCAGCGTGGCGCAAACCGTTTCCGAAAGCCCCGGCTCCAGCAGCGCCATTTGCTCCAGCGTGACGCGGTGCGCGCGCATCACCGGCGCCCAGATCACCTTGGCGATCTGCTCGCCCAGGGCGTAGGCACTCTCCGGCCCCTGCATCAGGCGAGCAAACGATATGCTGTTTGGCCGAAATCCCGCCGAAATAATCGCGCTTTGCCTCGAGATCGGTCTCGTCGTTAAACACCGGCGGATGGCAGGGATGGGTCACAAAATACGTCAGGTCGTCGCGCTTTGGCAGGTGTCCGGCAAACGGGGCCGCGGCGTCCAGCACCATGATCATCGTTCCCGGTTTCAGTTCCCCTTCGATCGAGCAAGCGACCTGCCCGATCGCGGTATCCGGAACCGCCAGGATCACGACTTCGGCCCCGTTCAATGCTTCGTGCGCCGGCACACACGGCAAACCCAGGCCGGTCTTCAGCTGCTCCTGTCCCGCGGGGCTTCGCTCCACGTGGCGGACCTGGAACGATGTGGGCTTGAGATTGCGGGCCAGCCGGTACCCCATCTTGCCGCCTGCCCCAAACAGCGCAATTTTCGTGCTCATCGACAATCCCCCAGAACGGTGGTCTGGCAAAGTAGTCACTATACTATGGCGGTGCAGGTGTCTCCCGCCGCGCAATAGCGACCCCCTCGCGGTCAGCGTGAAAACGCTATAATCCATAGAATCGAAGGTTTCAACGGCCAGGCGGGCAGGCTTTTCACGCTGGCACAGGCGATGCAAAGTCTCATGACCGATCAGGCAGCCAATTTTGAGCAGACACAGGTAGTCGCCGAACCGACAAACCCAGCGTGGATCAAGACTGAACTCGCGCGGCACCCGCAACGGCCCTACCCGATGGATTTCATCCAGCGCATTTTTACCGATTTTTCGGAGATCCACGGTGACCGGGCCTTCGGCGACGATCTCGCCATGGCCTGTGGTCTGGCGCGCTTCCATGGCGAAGAAGTGATGGCCATCGGCAACCTGAAGGGGCGGGGAACCAAGGAGAAGGTACGCCGCAATTTCGGCATGCCCAACCCGGAAGGCTATCGTAAGGCGCTGCGCGCGATGAAGATTGCCGAAAAGTTTCACCGTCCGGTATTCACCTTCATCGATCTCACCGGGGCCAATCCCGGCATCGCTGCCGAAGAACGCGGCCAGGCCGAGGCCATCGCCCGCAATCTTCGCGAGATGGCCCGCCTGCGCGTGCCTACCATTGCCACCATCACCGGGGAAGGTGGTTCCGGTGGCGCCTTAGCGCTGGCGGTCGCGGATCGCGTTTTGATGTTGGAAAATGCCGTCTACTCGGTCATTGCTCCCGAAGCTTGCGGTTCGATCATGTGGCGGGATGCGGGCAAACGCGCCCAGGCCGCCGCGGCGCTGAAGATCACCTCCGAGGATGTAAGCCGTTTAGGCTGTGTCGACGATGTGGTGCCGGAACCACCCGGGGGAGCGCAAAACGATCCGGCGGCCGCGGCCGCGATGCTCGATGCGAAGCTTACCTGGCATCTCAATGAATTGAAGGCCATGCCGGCGGAAGAGCGGATTGCTCGCCGCCTGGCCAAGTTCCGGGAGATTGCCCGGTTCTACACCAACGCCTGAAATGCCTTTTTTGAAGACGCGCGGAGCCTGCATTTGACCCAATTAACCCCTGCCGATCGAGTGCGCGTCTTCGGCTACGTCATCCTCGCCGCAATCTACTTTTACCTGGCTCAGAGCATTGCGGTCCACGCCGCCAACGGCCTTTCCAGTGGCGTGTGGACCGGCATCATCGAACGCAGCGTGCTGCTCTTTCTGTTGGTGGTGGGTTACGCCGCCATGGCGCGCGTCTTGAACCGGCAACAAAAACCCGTCCGCGAGATGGGGCTGGTCTTCCGTTCCGGATGGCAGCGGGAGTTTGGTTTGGGCGCTGCCCTGGGTTGGGGCATGCTGCTGGCGAGCATCCTGCCCATGGTGCTCAGCGGCGGATTGATCGTCACCTTCTGGGCGATTCCCCGGCAGTTCGGAATTCTTCTCCTCGATCTCCTGCTGCTCGCGATCGCTGCGCTGGCGGAGGAGGTCGCCTTCCGCGGATATCCATTCCAACAACTCATCCAGGCCATGGGGCCTACCCTGGCCACCATTGTTTTTTCCCTAGGCTTCGCCGCTCTGCACATGTTCAATCCTGGCGCCAATCGCGCCAGCTTCGTGGTCACTGTCTTCAGCAGCTGGCTCCTGTCGATTGCTTATTTGCGCACCCGGGCGCTCTGGGTCTGCTGGGGTTGGCACTTTGCCTGGAATGCCAGTATGTGTCTTCTCTTCGGGCTGCCGGTCAGCGGCATCACCGAATACTCTCCGGTCATCCAGAGCAACACCGTAGGTCCTCTCTGGATGACCGGCGGCGACTACGGTCCTGAGGCCAGCGCAGTGACCGCTTTTGTCCTCCTCATCGGGATCTTCGTCGTCTACCGGGCCACTCGCGCATACGCATATCTTTATGCGCAGCCGGTCATCATCCCGGCGGGAATCCCGGTCGACCTCGACGCCATGAGTCGCACTCTGGCCCCGCATCACCCGGTGGCGCCTGAGCCCGCGCCGGCCGGCCCAACGCTGGTCCAGATCACCACTCTTCCCGGGCCATCCTCGCCGCCGCCCTTGCCCCTGCCGCGTGCTGGCTCCGAGCCGCCAGAGTCGCCCGAATAGCCCGATTTGCTGCCCTGAAAATTTCTTCGTGTTGCGCTCGAAAGGTTACTTGCAAATCACTACCAGTGGGACCATTATTGGCTTCATGAGGGAATTGCCATGGTTGGGCTCACGACCAAAGAATTCTTTCCAGCTATGGTTGAAGGCACGGCTCGCCGCGCCGCTCTATTGCTGGCTTTCACCACCCTTTACGGCTGCGCTTTAGGCCAGGCGCAGGTGTTCACCGTGGAACGGGAACACCTGGGCGCCAAAGATGTAAATCTCACCACGGTTCAACCCACGACTGTCCATCTTGAGACCACTCCGATCACGGAGCGCACCAAGCAGCAGCTGATTCGTACATTCCAGGCGGACGAGGCTTTTGCCGTGCGGCCCCTTCCCCTCGGCACCAAGGGCGTCGTGCTCCATGCCAATGGGCGGGCTCAGCCCCTCTGGAACCGGCTATGCGGACGAGTTGGAAAAATACGGCATCTCCTCCAAACCCGGAGATCGCGTGGTTATTACCAAGTTCGAGGTCAAGCCCGACCGGATTCTCTTTGAGTTCAACGATGGGCCGGAGAAGCACCATCACATCCTGCAGCACATTGAAGTCGGTGCCGGGGGTGGCGGCGTGCCGCTCGCCCAGGATGACGGCCACGTTCCCATTGGCTCGCGGATGAGCCTGGTCTTCCCCAAGTTTGTCCCGGAGATGAATGCCGCCCAGCTGCGCAGCCTGATCGTGCCGATGATTGATTTCTCGCTCAAGACCCCGGTCGAGGCCTTTGCCGACACCCTGCCTCCGAAACTCAAGGAAGCGGTCTTGAACCACGAAGTCCTGGTAGGCATGAATCGCGAGATGGTGCTGAAGGCGGTTGGCCAGCCCGAGCAGAAGGTTCGCGAGACGGATGGGCAGATGCCGTTCGAGGAGTGGATCTATGGGCAGCCGCCGCACCAGGTCCAGTTTGTGCGTTTCAACGGCAACCGCGTAATCCGCTTGGAAATCGCCGATGTCGGCCAGCCGCCCGTGATTCGTGACAAGGATGAGACCGACGGCTATTTTGCCGGGCAGTTCGTGCACCAGGTTCGCCTGGGAGACGCCCCTGCCACCGGACCCAACCAGGAGAAAGCACCCGCGCCCGCTCCTACCTTGCGCGACCCCGGGGAAAAGCTGCCGGATGCCGTGGACAAAGACCACCAGCTGAAGCCGGTTCAGTTTCCTGATGATGAGAAGCCCAAGCCGATTCCGCCGCCTCCCGGGACCAGTCCGTCCCAGTTGATCGACGTCTCGGATGCCAGCGGCCCGAGGTAGTCGGGCGATCGTGTAAACTAGACCAAGCAGCGTCTCTTGGAGACGCGAAGCATTTCACGCCCACAATCTTCCGTGACGCCGGGCTTCCGATTGGAACGAAGTTTAAGCGGAAGTGCGTCATGAAGCCCCAGGGAGAGAGACCATGGCAAAAGTAGCCAAGACCGCCGATCGTTCAAAAATGATGGACACTGCCAAGGGCATTGAATGTCCGAAATGCAATAAAGCAACTCGCATTGTGAAACGAGTAAAGGATCGGGAGCGGGGAGTTCCCGGAGGCGTTTACATCTCCTGCTCGGCCTGCGATTTCTACGAAAAGCTCTAAAGGTAGGCCGGGGATTTATCCCAGGCAGAAACGCCATTTTCCCGCGTGGGCTTATCCCCTGAGGTACGCCTTTCCAGTCTTTCGTAGCAAAACTGTTTCCAAAGCGTACCTCAGGGCCTGACCAATGCTTGGCTGCATTTACACGGATCGTCACAGTTGCCGCCTGCATTTCCGCCAGGATAGCTTTAGCGCGCCGCCCGGGTCCGTTGCCCGGGTGATTGGCCGCCCGACCACCAGGTAACTTGCTCCGGCTGCGATGGCCGCGCCCGGGGTCGCCACCCGTCGTTGATCGCCGATGGCTGCCCCCTCGGGACGAATCCCGGGGATCACCAGCAGGGGCTCGCTGCCCAAGCTGCTCGCGCAAGCCGGCCACCTCGACCGGGGAGCAGACGAATCCCTGAACTCCGCAACCCCAGGCCATGGTTGCCAATCTTTCCACCTGTTCGGTCGCACTCCCGCTCACCCCGGTTGCCGCCAGCTGTGCTCCGTCCATGCTGGTCAGAACGGTAACTCCGAGCAGGGCGGGGGCAGCCTCCGATTCGCCCGCCGCTTCCACTGCCGCCGCCAGCATGGCCGGTCCGCCGCCGGCGTGAATCGTGAGCATGTCCACGCCCAGCCGCGCTGCGGAACGCACCGCTCCTGCCACGGTGTTGGGAATATCGTGCAGCTTCAGATCAAGAAATATCGAGAAGCCTCGCCGCTGAAGCTCGGCGACCAGAGAGTTGCCCTCGGCAATGTAAAGCTCCAGGCCGATCTTGAACCATCGCGCCGCTCCCTCCAACTGATCCACCAGGGCAAGTGCCGCACGGGCATCCGGAAAATCCAGAGCGACGATCAGTCGCTCCGCCGGGAGAACCGCGATGTTTCCGTGCAGGGGAATGGTCGAAAGCACGATGCCTAATTGTAGAGAAAATCCCGGTGGATCATCTCTGAAATTGCGCGGGCCAACTGAGCTCGGCAATCTTAGTTGGGTTGAGCGTCGTGTCGACCAGTTCCAGCCGCACTGGCGCCAGCCCGCGGAAGCCCAGGATCTTGGCCGCGGCATACGACAGGTCGATCACTCGCGATTCAGGAACCGGGCCGCGATCGTTCACCCGGCACAGCACCGATCGATGGTTGCGCAAATTTGTCACCAGAACCGACGCTCCCAGCGGAAGGCTGCGATGCGCGCAGGTCATGGAATCCATATCGTAAAGTTCGCCGCTCGCGGTGGCCTGGCCCTGAAAAGGCCGTCCGTACCAAGAAGCGCGTCCGAATTGAATCCAGTGGCGATGATGAGGAATTGGGGTAGCAGTTTGTGTGTCAGCTTGCGGGGAATCGGGTTGGGCTAACGTCGAACCGGGGCTGATGCAGATGGCGGAGAGTACAGCTCCGGCAAGGAGGGCAGGGCCTAGTGGCCAATGAGAGTGGGTTGCGATAGTGGACATTGTTCTCCTGTCGTAATTGTATGGAGCGCTTCGGGCCTAAGTCAAATTTTATCAATTACTTATAATCGATTCCTCCTTGCGTAAAATGGCCTCGTTATGGTAAGGCGGAAGCTGGTTGTTGCTACAACTATTAGACGACATTTCCGGTCGCCGCGTTGTGTTTTCCCAGGATTCTTCCCCCCGAAAGTCATCAGCCTGGAGCGGAAGTTCACAGGCGTTGTGGGGGAGGGGTCAAAGCTCCATCGGTGCAGAGTACACTTGCGCAGGGGTTTAGTCCCGGCGCAAAAACGCGAAATCTGTGGAAAACGGAAGTTTCTATGGGGTTACCGGTTGCGCTCACCATTGCGGGCTTCGATCCTGGCTCGGGCGCCGGAATTACCGCTGACCTGAAGACCTTTGCCGCGCACGGGGTCTATGGCGTCGCCTGCATCTCCGCGCTGACGGTGCAATCCACTCAGGGAGTAAAGAGGGTCGAGCCGGTCGAGCCGATCCTGGTGCGGCAGACCCTGGATTGCCTGGCCGGGGATGTTTCCTTATCCGGCGTAAAAATCGGGATGCTGGGAAGCTCCGGCGTTGTGGGCGAAGTCTCCTCCTTTTTGGCTTCCCAGTCGAAGACGATCGCCCGGGAGCGGATTGTTCTCGACCCCGTGTTGCGCTCCACCTCCGGGGCCCCTCTAATCGACCGGGGTGGGGTCGGCTTGATCCGTGAACAGTTGCTCCAGAGGGTCGGGTGGATCACCCCGAACCTGGAGGAGTTGGCCATCCTTGCCGGGGAAGTCTCAGGTCCCCTTAGCTCGGGATCAGGTGCCATCGGCCGCGATGCGGTTGCAGCAGATCTCGTGCCGGCTGGGAAACGATCAGTTGAATATTGTGGTCACGGGTGGCCACCTCGGCCGGCCGGACGATTTTCTGTTGACGGCCGCCGGTGAACAAAGCTGGCTGCCGGGTGAGCAGATCGTCACCAATTCGACCCACGGAACGGGGTGTGCTTTCTCCAGTGCTCTACTCTGTGGTCTCATCTCCGGCGGAACTCCCAGTAAGGCTGTGGCCTTCGCCAAGGCCTATGTCACGGAGGCGTTGCGTTCCGCGTATCCGGTTGGCAAAGGGAAGGGCCCATTGAATCACCTCTTTCGTTTTGATCCGCCGTGATGCCCGGATCGGTTCGTTCCTGGCAAATGCGCTTTGCTATTTCCCATTTGATCTCTTTCATCGGATCAGTGGTTACGGTTTCATCGTTGGACTGAGTTGTCGTGCTGCTTCGTTCTGTTCACTGCGTTACTCCTCACCCACTCGAACCGACCGCCACACTTGATGGAGTAACTACGCATACCCGGAAGTGCAGCCCGAAGGGGACGACCTGAACTTAGCCCAGGACGACAGTCCTGGGAAGAGTCTGACTAGTCCCGTGAGGGACGGCTGAAACGGGTGGTAATGGATTCAGCCGTCCCTGACGGGACTTCTCTGGAGCTTGTTACGAAACCCAGGACTGTCGTCCTGGGCTAAGTTCAGGTCGTCCCTTCGGGACTGGCAATCGGCGGTATTCTCATAATCGAGGGCTGCGTTTACCGCAGTAACCCGCCCCTAAAGATAGAGCCAGAGAGGGCGATCCGGGTAGTGCCGCGCCCTACGGCGCTCGGATCCTTTGATCGATTTCCCAGCCCTTCCGGGCTGGGCTCACGTTTGGCGGACGGCCCTCCGGGCCTGGCATCCATGGAGATTTTCTGCCGTGTCATTTCTCCCTAAACTTGCCGCGGACAACTTAGCTGCTCGGGAACCCGCCACGACCTTGGCCGGAGCCAGTTCTCTCTACCGTCATCCGCTGCTTATGGGGGCGCCCTCATCGGGGGTGAAGCGTAACGTACTTACCTCGGGGGAGGTAACCTAAACCGCTATCGTTGTGCGAGCTCGATTTCGAGGCGGGTGTTCTTGGCGAAGACCACTTCGTGTCCCCGCGCGATCCACGTGTCGTAGACGATCTTCCCCACCTCGTAATAGGCGAACCCGCTGATCAGGGTGCCGTTCGAGGCTGCCGTTCCCACGATCCGGGTCAGCAGGTCGAGACCGTTGCTGGTCATCGCTTCCCTCACCAGGCCGACGCCGGTGCTATCCGAGACCGCCGCCAAGCGAACCAAGCGTGATAGGAGCCAGGAAGCGGCTACCGCCGTTGGCCTTGATCTGGCCCTCTTCGTCGATCTGAACCCGGTCGCTCCGGACGCTCTCCGCGGCGATGACCCGTCCGTGGACAAGCCGCTCGTCGCCCTCGGGCAGCTCTACCTTGCGGAAGGTCATCCGTAAGCTCCCGTTGCGTCCGAACATTCCTGCAGGCTTGGCCTCCACCACGCTACCGATCAGGTGGGTGCCCTCAGGCAATAACAGTTTTCCATGCCCCTGGTTCTCGTTCCCTTGGACCGGACCAGCCGTCTCCACCAGATTGCACCGGGGAGGAGGTCGTCTGGTCGTTCTCAAAGAGAGGTTGCGTTAACACCGCTTCGACCGGCATTCCTGCCGTCGCGGTATTCGAGTCCACCGGATCCACCAAGCGGGCCTCGATGTTACCGGTCAACTTGAGCTCGCTGAGGTCGGCTGTCTCTACCGGGGTCGGCGCCGTCTGTCCAGTTAACTCCAATGGCTGTGTCAGTTCTGCGTCGTATTCCGTTCCCACCCAAATCTCCTGGGGATGAACCGGAACCTGGGCATACAGGCTTTGCCTGGCCGTGTCCCACTTGTGCTGTGAAGTGAATCCCGCCACTGTTTCCCGCTTGGTCCAACGGAAGGCTGCCGCAATGCGCTGTCCCAGCGACCGGCGTGGCGCCTCTTCGGGATTATTCATGCGCACAACCTTGGCCGTGCGCTCCGTGGCATCGGTCTCGATCGCGAAATGCCGCCCATCGGGAGTTTCCAGTTCGCTGAAGGTAACGTCGGCATCCTTGAGCGGGGTGAGGTCGCCATTAAACATCGCAGCCGTACGAACCTGGCGGCTTACGGAGTGCTTGCCGGTGATGGTGCCGAATACTTTGGAATCGGCGGGAACGGCAACATGATCGATAAGGTAGACAGGCTCGGTCAGGTGACCTTGAATCTTGGTGCCCACCCGCATGCGATAGCTCTGATCCAGTTGCACGCGCAGAGGAACTCCCGCGGGGATAAGCTCCGCAGGTTGTGGCGCTTGCCAGAATCCCAGCGAATGCTGAACCGGTGGCGGTGGCCACGGTCGCGGCGAACAAGGCTGCGTGAGCTATCTTCATGATTGATTCCTTCCGGGCAGCCAAGCCGAGCAGTTGCTCATCGCATTTCGCTTGACGACACCGAAAGCCATGTCTTCTGTTACCGTGACTTGGGGGAGGGCGGAAATGCGGATTTGTCGGAACGGGCGGCTGGAAACAGCGCAGCAGTGAGGTACCGCTGCTTGGCTACCGGACGACCATTCCTCTACCGATTTCTACATGCCGAGAGTAGGCTGTCCGGGCGCGGGAGTATATCACCCCTTGGTTGCAAAAATGTCCCAAAAAAAATCACCGGAAGGTAACTAAGAAGCGACACTTTTAGTTTGCTGCACGTCTCCCTCTATGACGAGAAACCGCCGGATGTACCGGAGCGGTTCGTCATGCGCAGCCATTTCGCGCAGGTGATACTTCCACACGTCGGCCTTGAGGGTACGCCGGGTGAAGGGTTTGCGGCTCACGGTTACGATCTGGCCTTCTTTGTCCCGGCGGGTGTAGGTGGCCGCGGGAACGACGAAGCTGATTTGAGAACCCTGCTTCCAGAACGCTCGGGCAAATTCGTGGGCAAACAGGAGAGAGTAGTAACGCCGGCCCTGGGCAAGCAGGTCAACTGCGTCGTCAAAGCTATTCCAGGAGGGGTCGATCGCCGCGAGAAACCACTTGCGGAACTGGAAGCCATTGGCCCGAGCCTGGCGAATGACAATGCGAAGGAGTTCCTGCCTGGTCATAGCGTCTCCCGGTTTCCCCGGATACCGTAAAGGAAGTCCCGTATGCCGATCGCGATACGGTCTTGTAAACGGTTTACCTTTAGTTACTTATTTATGCTCCAAGAGTCTCGCTAATTGCTACTGGTTAATGAATATTACTCGAAAAATCCGTCCACTCCTCGGCCCAAAGGCTTTCCCCGGTCCGGTTCTTCTGTCTGCATCGAAGCCTGGGCAGTCGAGCACTTCTTTGCCGGCCCGGTGGGGTTGCTTCGGTAGAGTGGCTAAATATAACAAAATAATTAGGCTTCGCTTTGATCTGGGCGCTTCTCCCAGCGTCCGGGCGTGGCGCCGTGACCACACCCGCCGGGGTTGACACCAACCCTCTGAACCTGGACCCCGGGGTGCGCCAAGCTTATCAGCACTTCTACATCCTCGACTATGACGGCGCGTTGTCGCGCTTTGAAAAGGTTCAGCAGGAAAATCCCGGCAATCCGCTAGCCGTGGATTACGTGCTCGACGCGGTCCTTTTTCGCGAGCTCTATCGTCTCGACCTACTCGACACCACTTTCTATGCCCACGACGGGTTTCTCACCGGCAAGCATGCGGTGGCCGCCGATCCGGCCGTGGCGGAACGAGTTAACTCGCTGTATACAAAGGCAGTAGAGCTTTCCGAGCAGCAGCTGAGCAAGAACCCGGAGGAGGTAGATGCGCTCTATGCGCGAGGCTGGGCGCGCAGCCTGCGAGCGGTCTATATTGGCCTGGTACAACGAGGCTTCGTTTCCGCCCTCCATGTCGCCTTGCAGGCCCGGAGCGACAACGAGAAGGTCCTGCGTCTCGATCCCAGGTACATCGATGCCAAACTGATCGTTGGGGTTCACCAGTATGTCGCCGGCAGCTTGCCTTTTGGCCTCCGGATCCTTGCAGGAGTGGCTGGCATTTCAGGCTCTAAAGCAAAGGGAATAGATGACTTACGCGAAGCAGGGGCGCGCGGGGTCATCACCTCGGTCGAGGCCCGGACTGCGCTCGGCCTGTTTCTCCGCCGGGAGGCAAAGTATGACGAGGCGATTACCGTCACCCGGTCGCTCACCGAGGAGTACCCTCGGGATTTCCTTTTCCGGCTGGAATTGGCCAACCTTACTAAGGATGCCGGCCGGGGTAAAGCCGCCATCGCGGAATACCAGGGCCTCCTGGAGCAGGCGAAGAAGCCCGGATATTTCCCTTCCGCGCACCTGGAACTCGCCTGGTTTGGCCTGGCGGACACGCTCCAGGGGCAGAAAAACTATGCCGAGGCCGCTGCCGCGTATAACCTGGCGACGGCTCAACCTACCATCAGCGTAGACCTCAAGAGTCGTTGCGATCTGAATTCAGGTAAGATGTATGATCTTTTAAATGAGCGAGATATGGCCTTGAAGCAGTACCAGGTTGTACTCCGCCAGGACGGCGATTCCGCCCAGGCGGAATACGCGCGCAAGTATCTCAAGACCCCTTTTACCGCGCGGTAAGGGTCTAACTCGCTCATGAGATTGAGCTTGGAGGTGTCAAATGGCTTCCTTCTGTGCCAACTGTGGGGGTTCGTTATCCAGTGGCGCCCGGTTTTGCTCCGCCTGCGGCGGGGCCGTCACCGAGCCAGGACCGGTGCCGGGCAGCGGCCCCGCGCGCACGCCGAACCCTTTAATCCGCCCCTTCGCCGGAAGGAAACTGGCCGGCGTCTGCCAGGGACTCGCCAACCAATATGGATGGGATGTGACCTTGGTCCGGGTCATCACCGTGCTGTTGGCCGTGTTCACCTTTCCCGATTGGTCTGATCGCCTATCTATTATTCTGGCTGATCGTGCCCGAGGAGCCACGCCCGCTTCCGCCGGCAACCTTGGATACTGCAAGATAATGTTGAAATACGAAACCGAATTCCCCGACCGTCCTTTCCACTACCCAAAGAACAAATCGGCATTGCATTGCGAGGGTGTTTCTCTGCCTGCGCTTGCCAGGAAATATGGGACCCCGCTGTATGTCTATTCGGCAGGGCAGATCCTGGACCGTTATCGGCTATTCGGCAATGCCTTTGGCCATAGGGATCACCTCATTTGCTATTCGGTGAAGGCGAATTCCAATCTGTCTATCCTCAAGCTTTTGGCGAGTCAGGGTTCGGGCTTCGATATCGTCTCTGGGGGAGAGCTTCTGCGCATTCTCGAAGTGAATAAGAAGGCCGCTCGCCGAGTGGTGTTTTCCGGTGTGGGCAAGACCGTCGAGGAGATCGATCTGGCGCTCGCCGCCGGCATTCTGATCTTCAACGCGGAGAGCGAAGCCGAGGTGACGCTGCTGGCGGAGCGAGCCCAAAAACTCCGCACCCGGGCCCGGGTCGCCCTAAGGGTGAACCCCGACGTCTTTGCCGAAACCCACCCCTATATTTCCACCGGCCTGCGCGAGCACAAATTCGGCATCGACATCAAGGCCGCCAGACCTGTTTACCAGGAAGTAAAGCGATCCCGTTACCTGGACCCCGTCGGGATCAGCGTCCACATCGGCTCCCAGATCCAGACCGCCGAACCGTTCGGGGCGGCGCTGGCCGGTGTGGCGGAACTGATCCGCGAACTGGAGGGCGACGGGATACGGATTAAGTTGGTCGATGCCGGGGGCGGTCTGGGCATCGACTACCACGGGGGTGGAAGTCGCCGGCGGCCAAGGCCGAACAATATGCGGCGGCGGTCGAAAGCGCCCTCCAGGGTCTGGAGGTACGTTTGTTGGTTGAGCCGGGCCGCTTCCTGATCGCCCAGGCCGGTGCCCTGCTGGCCAGGGTTCTTTACGTCAAGCGCAATGGTGCTAAGACTTTCGTAATCACGGATGCCGGCATGAACGACCTCATCCGGCCGGCGCTTTACCAGGCCTGGCACGAGATTTTGCCGGTCATCCGTGATCCCAAGGCAAAATCCTGTGTGGTCGATCTGGTTGGCCCGGTTTGCGAGTCGGGCGACTTCTTTGCCCGGGACCGGACCATGCCGGAGGTCAAGGAGGGGGATCTGGTGGCAATTCTCGATGCCGGCGCCTACGGCATGTCGCTGAGCTCGAACTACAATTCCCGGCCCCGGTCGGCTGAGGTCCTGGTCGAAGGGAAGTCAGCCCGGCTGATCCGTCGCAGGGAAACGGTCCTCGACCTGATCCGGCAGGAGACCCGGCTCGTCAAATAGCCGGCACCTCGATCCGGTAAGTCTGACCCAGATGAAAGTGAAAGCTTTCTCATTAACCTTCTGGGTTAGTGAGCCCGTACCATTCACCATTGAGAAAGATTCTTTTGGGGTCGACTAGCCCGCTCGCGGCGAGTTGGCCGTCTGGCCTTAAGAAGCGATGGGCTTTCACGACGATAATCGCCGTTTGAACTAAGCCGCTGGCGCGGCGGATGCTGCATTTGTGGCGGCCGAGAGAGTAAAGAGAGGTTGGCGATAGGGTCAGAGTCACAAGGAGGTCATTGTGACTCAACTCAGAGACCGGATGCTCGAAGAACTCGAGCGTCGCAACTACTCGCCTGGCACGGCAAGGTGCTACCTGCATGCGGTTCAGCAGTTCGCTGAACATTTTCATCGTGCTCCCGACCAGCTTGGCTCGGAGCACATACGTGAGTATCAGCTCTACCTGCTGCGGGAACGGAAGTTGTCTCCGAAAACGGTGGCGCAGCGAACGGCCGCGCTTCGGTTCTTCTACATCAAGACGCTCAAGCGGAAGCACATGCTTGAGCATTTACCGTTTCCCAAGGTGCCAGAGAAGCTGCCAACGGTGCTCAGCCGGGAGGAAGTGAGCCGCTTATTGGCCGCTTCTGCCAACCGGATGCATCGCACGATGCTCATGACGCTCTACGCGACCGGCGTACGCCGCGCGGAGTTGTGTCAACTGAAGACCAGCGATATCAGACAGCCAGCGCATGGTGGTCCATATCCGACAGGGCAAGGGCGGGCGCGACCGTGATGTGCCTTTGAGTCCAGCCCTGCTGGAAGCGCTACGCGCCTACTGGCGATGGATGAAGCCGAAGACGTATCTGTTCCCCGGACTGGTCGATGGCTGGCGGGCCGACGTGCCGATCACCGACAAGATGGTCTGGTTTGCTTGCCAGCGCGCGGCGCGCGCTGCCGGCATCGAGAAGCACATTACGCCGCATACCCTGCGCCATAGCTATGCCACACACCTGCTCGAAGCCGGCGCGGACTTGCGCACCATTCAGGTACTGCTCGGCCATGCCTCGCTCGATCACACAACCGTCTATTTGCATCTCTCCCGGCGTCATCTGGAAGCGGTGCCTAACCCGCTCGACACACTCTCCATTGCGGCTCCCTTGGAGACCAGCAGAGAAGCGAGGCGCAGGAAGCGATGAATCGGCCCACCCTGGAGGTGGCCGACATCATTCGCGCATCAGGCTGACAGCTATTGGGAACGGCACAGATCACATTTGGCCTGGCAGCATCGTAAGGTGCTCGAGGCCATCGCCCGCTGCCGCACTCCGGCTCTGGGCGGTCATCGCGATCAGTGCAGTCGCTGCGGTCATCAGGCCATCTCCTACAACTCCTGCCGCAACCCGCACTGCCCCAAGTGCCAGGGAAACGCACGCACCAAGTGGCTGACCGCGCGCTGCTCTGAGCTGTTGCCTGTGCCTTACTTCCATGTTGTCTTCACGCTGCCGCATGAACTCTCTGCACTTGTGCTCCAGAACAAGCGCCTGCTCTACGACTTGCTCTTCCGCGCCAGCGCCGCGACCATGCTCGAAGTCGCGCGCGACCCGAAGCGTCTCGGAGCCGACATCGGTCTGCTCAGTGTGCTCCATAGCTGGGGCCAAAACCTTCAGCACCATCCTCACATCCACTGCATTGTGCCTGCTGGCGGCCTGACTAAGGATCACTCCGGCTGGATCGCCTCCCCACGTTTCTTCCTACCCGTCCGCGTACTCAGCCGCGTCTTCCGCGGCAAGTTCGCTGCCGGGATCGAACAGCTCTTTGACCAGGACAAGCTTCAGTTCCACGGCTCGCTCATCGGCCTCGCCCAGCCCGACGGCTTCCGCCGTTTCTTCCATCAACTCTTCCGTCAGGACTGGGTCGTCTACGCCAAGCCTCCTTTCGGCGGCCCAGAGCATGTCCTCCACTATCTAGCTCGCTACACTCACCGCGTTGCCATCTCCAACCATCGTCTCGTCGCCTTCCACGACGATCGAGTCTCCTTCCGCTGGAAGGACTACGCTCATGGCGGCAAACAGAAGCTCATGACACTTCCGCAATCTGTCCCTGCGCCGCTTCCTTCTCCATGTTCTGCCCAAAGGCCTGGTGCGCATCCGTCACTTCGGCCTCTTCGCTAACCGCAGACGCTCGGCTATGCTCGCTCTCTGCCGCTCGCTGCTCGGTCCACCTTTAGCCTCAACTCCACAGCTCTCCACCCAGCAACTCTGCCCCCTCTGCTCCGGCGCTATGGTGCTGCTCGAACGGCTCACGGCCTATCAGCTCAATCTCCGCTCTACGCCAACGTGTTCCAAGCAACAACGGCCCTCCGACAGCTCGTGATCTCTCATGACTCACTTCACCTCGATCAACGTCCGCAGCCGCCGTGTTCTCACACGCAACGCCGTCCTACGCTCGTTCCACTCCGCACCTCGCAAATACTACCCTCGCTGCCTCCCGCCCGCACTGAACTTCATCACCCCGCTCCGTCGCCGTCCCTCCGTCCTCCGCACTCTTCCCGAAAAAACAGCCACGGTCCCGGCAAATCCCCATCGAAATCCCATAGACAGTCCCGCATCCACCGCGCCAGCGGCTCACTTCAAACGGCTCTATCGTAACTGCCCAACAACAGGCACACCCCACCGACACCTCGTTTTGGGGCAGTCACGATAGAGTCCTAACGTTTTTATCCAAGAAATGTAGTTCTTGGGACTCGGTACCGGGGACCCAGTTCTTTATCTCAGTCATCTGGGTTACTCTAGATTTCTTTACGACTAGGCGCAGTTCCCCAGCCGCGACCCGTTCGGTATACTGGCCTTCGTTAAAGATTTTGCGTAGCTCCGCGCTCGTAACGCGTCTTAGTGGCTTGTGAGGCTTTTGATCCCTGCCAAACGTTCACCAAATCCGAGAGAGGCTGGCCGATTGGCTCAGCGGAAAGATCTCCCTTGCGGAGTTCGAGGATTGGTTTGTTCCGGCAACTTGGAGAATTCAGAGTTCCGGTGACGATGCGGCCGAAAGCCTCGTGGACGAAATCGAGCTGAACTTGTCTGAATATTCGGGCGGGTACCTCTCACGGGAGCAGCTCTTGGATGCCATGCGACCACTGCTCGCAAGTTTACCCCGCACTGACCTGAGTCGGCTTGTAGCCGTTCCGCATTCTGAAGTCAAAGCGAAACAGGACTCAAAAACGCCGTAGTCAGCCAAGATTACTATCCAATTATCATGCGCGACCCAGGGATCGTAGAGTAGCGGCGTTGCGCTTATTTGCGCGACTAACCGTAAACAGCAAAAAGCCCGGGCAGCTGCCCGGGCCTTTTGCATCACGTCCTTAAGAAACGTCTACTGAGAAAGGGAATGAACGGAAGCCAGGGTATTTTCTGCCGGTTCCGCGGACTGTGCCTGCGCGGTGGGGTCCGGTACGGAAACTGGGCTGACGGTGTGGGCGATCGCGGGATCTGTCGTATGGTTAGGCCCAAGTCCCAGGCTGATCAGGGCTCGGCTATCAGGCATAAGCTTGGTCTGCCAGCCGTGGTCCGATTGATACTTCTGCATGGCAACTTGCGTCTGAGAGTCCCATTGTCCAGCTGGGTGCGCCTTTGAGGTAATTCTGCCGGATCAATGCGTTTTGAATTTCGACTGCCCGGCTGGAGTCAATGGTCCGCTGCCCGTGAATGCGGGCGACCTTCTTGCCCTTCTTCGACGAAGTCACCCGGGAATGTCCGGATGTGGGGGCGCGATGCGTTCGGCTGCCAAAGGCGGGAGTAATAGCGAGTGCGGAAAGCAACAACAAAGCCTGGCCGGCTCGAAAAGAAAGCATGCATACCTCGATCGGGGGGAAATTCTCGTTCTCGTCAACTTATAAGCTAATCGGCAAGATTGCAATGGAAAGAGCACCGGCGGAGCTATTTTTCACTCCACCGGTAATGGTTACAAGGTAGCAGTACTATTTTACCCGGGTGCGATTTGCTCCGATTACCGGGTTTACCGAATAGCCATCAGGGCAACGTGCCTCCAAGATAGGTGCCACCAGCGGTCGGATTGCGCGAGTCAACCACCCGGAAGCCCACGTCCTGGCCAGCCTTCAAAGCCGAAACCAGGGACTGGAACTGGTCGAGGCCGGTGACCGGCTGACGGTTAAGCTCCGTGATCACCAAGCCAGGCTGTACCCCGGCCTCGTCGGCAAAGGAACCCGGCTTGACCGCGGTAACCAGAACCCCGCGAATCCCTTTGCTGGCCAAGGGGCCAGGCACGGCCTCGACGGTCAGTCCGAGCTTGCCTTCCGATGCATTCGGGGCGCTTTCCGGCCCGTTCTCTCCGTTTTGAGATGCAGGCTGGGCGGAGTAAAGTTTTGCCCGGTCGGCAATCGTGAGCGTCGCGGTCGAAGTCTGGGTGCCGCGCATGTAGCCCAGATGGACAGTCGACCCCGGTTTCCGGGCCGCAATGTCCGTCACCAGGGCGTCCCCATCCTTAATAGGTGTGCCGTCCACGGTAGTAATAATGTCGCCCGCCTTCAATCCCGCCTGGTCGGCCGGGCCATGAGGGGTGACCGCGTTGACCAGCACTCCGGACTTGAAGCCATAGACCCGTTGCACCGCGGGAGACAGGTTGGCCTGGAACTGGACGCCGATCGAGCCCCGGATGACTTTATGCTCCGGCCCGATCAGATCGTTGTAGACCCCAATCACGGTGTTCGAGGGCATGGCGAAGCCAATCCCTTCGTAACCGGCAGATTGGGTCAGAATCGCCGTGTTGACCCCGATGACCTGGTCGGCCATGTTGACCAGGGGTCCCCCGGAATTGCCGGGGTTGATGGCCGCGTCGGTCTGAATGAAGTGCTGGAACTGCCCGGCAGCTCCTTTTTCGATGGTGCGGTTCTTGGCCGAGACGATCCCGGCGGTCACCGTTTGCGTGAGCGCAAAGGGGCTGCCGATGGCAATCACCCAGTCACCGACCTGGCCGGCGTCGGAATTGCCCATCTTCACCGTGGGCAGCGGCTCGGTGGTGGTGATCTTGACCACCGCCAGGTCGGTATCCTTATCTACCCCGATTACCTTGCCCAGGCGCCCCTGGTAGCCTTCAGGGTCGGTCGAGAGCTTCACATAGATCTTGTCCGCCTTGTCGACCACGTGGTTGTTGGTAATGATGTAGCCCCGGGGATCGACGATGAAGCCGGAACCGAGAGACTCGCGCATCTGGTCACCCGGTTCCGCGCCGCCACCCCCTGGCCCCTGTCCGCCAAAGAAGCGGTTAAAGAAATCCTGAAAATTCTGGTCCGGGACGCCCTGGCCCCCTTCCGAGTCGCCATTCTGGTCGTCGTCACCGCCACCCGGGGGGACGGCCGGCGTCGCCCCATGAGGGGTGCGGCGGCGGGAATGCGTATCTTCCTGGGGAAGCGTCTCCGTATTGATGTTGACCACGGCCGGCCCCACGTCCTTGGCGATCTGGGTAAACGTCGTCGACAGGGTGACCGGGTTCGGAATCTTCAGCGGAGTAGCGTCCGAGCTATCCGTCTGCGTCTCGTTTCCGCGAACCCCGTGGACTGCGACAGAACCAATCAATATGCCGGCTGAGAGCGTGCCAAGGATGGTAAAGATTGAAGCGAGACGGCTTGCGCGAAGCCGTTCGAGCAGCGGTTTCATCTGGGTCTAACCTCGTCGGTTGGGAAGCATACAAGGGCTGGCGGCTCAAAGAGGATGGTCTTCATAGAGCAATCACACGGTTAGTGTGAGCCAGGGAACGAGAGCGTTTTTCATAGCAAATCTTGCGGCTCCGGGAAACATAGCAAACCCGGCGAATACCGGGCATCGTTCATGGCCTCAGCAGATTCCCAGGAAACGCGCTCGAACCTCAAGCTGACGTTCTGCCAAGAACGTCGTTACATCGCTTATCCTTGCTGCCCCACAGTCACTGTGTGCCTGCTCTAGTATAGCCAAAAGCCGGCACATGAGTCGGCAGGGTGTTGAGGCGCGTGGTGCATCGGCCAACATTTGTTAGACGCGCCCCAGCCGCCCCAGGTCACTGGGACCTGCTCTGCCCGCGAGAAACCTGGGGTGGCCCATTCAAGCCAATGGGTTTTGGCTTGAGTGGGTTTCAGCGGATCCAAATCGCCCGATCCCGATCATGCCCAAATCACTGCTTGCCGCCGGCCACCGGCGCTTGCGCGAGCTGATCCAAAGCCAGCAGCAGCAGAAGCAGGATGCGCTTAAGAGCCAGCTCGCGACCGCTCGCGTCGTACCATTCGCTGCTGGTATGGATCCCCCCGCCGTCGCCTCCGGCGCCGATGCTCAGCGCCGGGATGCCCAGCGAAAGTGGGATATTGGCGTCGGTCGAGGCCACGCGCTGCTCGGCCCGGATCCCCAGGTGCCGGTCCACCGCGTGCAAGGCCTCAAGCAACGGGGAATCGTCGTTGAGCTTTCCCGCCGGCCGGTCCCCGATCCGGGCAATCAGAAATTCCAGGGCTCCCGGCCCTTTGCTCCTGCCGCTTCGCCCCGGCGCCATCGCATTCGCCGCGAGCACTGCGTCTTCCACCGCGCGATGCAGCTCCACTTCCAGCCTCACCAGCTGCTCCGGCTCCAGGCTGCGCAGATCGAAGCGCGCCGTGGCCCGTTCCGGAATGGAGTTCACCGAGCTGCCGCCCTCGATGGTGCCGATATTCAGCGTGGTCCGCGGCGACGCCGGCAGAACCAGCTCGCTCATCGACGCAATCGCCCGGCTCAGCACCACGATCGGGTTGGGAACTCCGGCATCCGTCCACGAGTGGCCTCCCGGGCCCTCCACCGTGACCAGGTAGCGGCGGCTGCCCAGGCCCTGCGTGACCACCACCTCGCAGCCTGCGCCGTCCAGCACGATATTGGCGCCAATTCTCTCCCGCCACGGGGACCCTCCATAGAGATAGCGCATGCCGCGCAGATCGCCTTCGCCTTCTTCGCCCACATTCCCCACAAAAAGCAGGTCACATGGAAGCTCGATCGCGGAACTCTGCAAAGCGGCCGCCACCGCCAACATGCCGGCGATGCCGGCGCCGTTATCGCACGCCCCTGGCGCTTGCAGGCGGTTGTTCTCGACCAGTGGCGCAATGGGAGTATGGATGGGAAATACCGTATCGATGTGGGCGGAAAGCATCACGCACGAGAGGCCGGCCCGCCGGGCCGCCGCCCCGGTAGCAACCCAGCACATTCCCTTCCGCGTCGATCTCCACCTCTTCCAGCTGCAGTTCGCGAAAGCGTTCCGCCAGCCACTCGGCGCGCCTGCCCTCGCCAAAGGGAGGCGCGGCGATCGATACCAGCTCCTGCTGCCACTGCATCGTCTTGCGCTCGTGCAGATGGAACCATTGGAAGGCTGCATGCACGCGCGGCAGCGAAGCCAGATGGCCGATGCGGGAAAAAGCTGAGTGGGCGATGGCGCCGGGCATACCAGATTCTCAGAGTAGCACCCTATCTCCGGCGCAAATTTCCTCGCCCGTGTTGAAACATGTTCGTCAATCTTCCAGGTAATCGACCTGCACCAGAAAGAGACCGCGCGCCGGCGCCGTCGGGCCTGCTCGCTCGCGCGAGCGAGCTTCGAGAATCGCCGGAATCTCCGTCTCTCTCAGATTTCCTCTGTCCCACCTCGAGAAAGGTGCCAACCAGGTTCCGCACCATGTGATGAAGAAAGCCATTCCCGCGCACGCGATACACCAGCAGCTGCGCGGCAGGCTCTTCCAGCCACTGCGAAGCGTGCAGCGAATCGTACCGAGTCGCCGGCGGTCGCGTTGCCATCGCGCTCCCATCGATCGGGATCGCTGGCGGCGAAGGAGAGGAAGTCGTGTTCGCCGCAAACCCTGGTGGCGGCGCGCTGCATGGCTTCGACATCGAGCGGTGCAGGCAACGCGTAGACATAGCGCGCCTGCCATGGCGGGCAAATCTCTCCGCGAAAGATTCTGTACTCGTAGGTTTTCGCTTGAGCGCTGTGCCGCGCGTGAAAGTCGCTCTCGACCCGGGCGGCGCTGAGCACGCGGATCGAGGCCGGCAGCGTGCGGTTGAGCGCGCGCGCAAGATTCGACTCGGGAATCGGGGCGGCCAGAGAAAACGTGGCCACTTGGCCCAGCGCGTGCACCCCTGCGTCCGTGCGTCCCGAGCCCTGGGGCAATACTTCTTCGCCGGTGACGCGGGCCAGCGCGTCGCGCAGTTCGCCCTGCACCGTCACCAGGCCGGGTTGCACCTGCCAGCCGTAGAAGTCGGTACCGTCGTAGGCCAGTACCAGCTTCCATACAGAAGTGTTGTGCGTTGCCAAGAACAGCCCCCGAAGGCAGAGGATATCGCAACCAATGCTGCGATATACTCGCCCAAAGGCCACGCAGTAAGGAAGATTGTTGCCCGCGGACCCGAACCCGCATGGGCAGAGCAGCACGAAATCCAGTGGAACGAAACCTTAGCCGGCAGCGTATTTCCCTGCAAGCAGGGAAAAGCGGGTGAAAACTAGAGTCATCGGGCGACCATGCCGCATCTGCCATGCTAGCTCCTTAAACTATTGAGACAGAAGGCGAGGGCCCGACGTGTTTTCACAAAAGGCCCGAGCCCCGAGATTTTGACCTCACGATGAAAAATTCAGAATCCCGCTGTATTCCCTATGCCTTTCCCAAGCTGCTCGCGCGGTGGTATCGCCGGCACGGAAGGCGGTTAGTCCTTAAGCTGCAAGCGAGTCTGGCAATCGTCTCTGTGCTCAGCGCGTATGTACCTGTACCGGCAGCCGCACAACAGACGGCCGCGCCTGCCCCAGCCGCGACCGCCCAGCCGCTGGGCCTTCCGCCGGCGCCGCAGCCGAATTACACCCAGCCGCTCTTTATGCGGCCGGCGGGACGTGACTTCAGCAAACCGCGCGCCCCTTTCCCCAAGGTATGGGATCCCTACGTTCCCACCACGGTGGCGGCGCCGGTCACCACCAACTCCCAGCGTCTGGATGGCGCTGGTCCACAATGGCAAAATTTATCTGAGCCTGGCCGACGCCATCGTGCTCGGGCTTGAGAACAACTACGACATTGCCATCCAGCGCTACAACCTTGACATTGCGGACACCGACCTGCTGCGCGCCCGGGCGGGATCGAATCTTCTTGGCGTCAGCAGTGGCCTGGTCGAGGGTACTCAGGGCGGCTCAGGAGGCACTTCGACATCGCTCAGCTCGGGCGGCGGTCCGGGTGGCACCTCGACCGCGGTTGGCGGCGCCGGCGCCGGAGCCGGGGGCCAAAATTTGACGACCAATGGCACCGGACCCCAGCCGGAAGCGATGGACCCTGTCCTTACGGGAACCATCCAGCTGGAACGAACGACAACCCCCGAGGCAACGCCTTTCGCCAGCGGCGGCCCTACCGCTAACCAGAACACAGACGAATACAACTTCAATTACAACCAGGGCTTTATTACCGGTACCCAGCTCCAGGTTGCCTTCGACAACAATCGTGTCACTACCAATGGCATCTTCAATGCCTACAGTCCGCAGTTGCAGTCGACCTTCCGGGCTACGGTCACCCAGCATCTGTTGTATGGTTTTGGTCCGGGAATCAACGGCCGTTTCATCCTCGAGGCCAAGAACGACCGCCGTATCACCGACTCCGGTTTTCGCCTGCAGATTCTCTACACCATCAACCAGATCGAGAACATTTACTGGGTTTTGGTGAGCTGACTATGAGGATGTACAGGCAAAACAGCGCGCCTTGGAGCAGTCGACCCGGCTGGCCTCAGACAATCGCAAACAGTTACAGATCGGCACCCTGGCCCCGCTGGACGTGCTCAATGCCGATAACCAGGTATCGACCGACACCCAGGCGCTGATCACTTCACAGACCAACCTTGAGTATCAGCAACTGATCATGAAACAGGCGATCAGCCGCAATTTGAGCGATCCCGCTCTTTCCAGCGCTCCAGTCATTCCTACCGATCGAGTGTCGCTCCTGGAAATGCCGGAAGAACGGACGCCGGTTGAGGAGCTGGTGCAAAAGGCGTATGCCAACCGTCCGGAGATCGAGCAGAACATACTGAATCTTCGCAACGACGAGATTACGCTCAGAGCCGTCAAGAATAATTTGTTGCCCCAGGTCGACGTGTATGGGTTCTATGGCGCGGCCGCCTTAGGTGGCGCAAAGAGTCCTTATTGCTCGCCGATTTTTGGCCCTGGGACCTGCGATGTTCCCACCGTGGGTTACGGCACGGTTTTCACCAATCTCTTCAACAGCACGGGTCCTGATAAGGGCGCCGGGGTCACCGTAAATATCCCGCTTCGCAATCGCACCGCCCAGTCTTTGCAGGCTCGCGCCCTGCTCGAATATCGCCAGGCAGAAATGCGCCTGCAGCAGCTTTACATCCAGGTGCGCATCCAGGTCATCAATGGGCAATATGCGCTGACCAACGACCGGGCCGCGGTGCAAGCGGCGCTGGCCGCCCGCGAGTACAACTTCCAGTCGTACCAGGCGGAAGTAAAGAAGCTGAGGCTGGGCGCCTCGACCACGGCCAACGTCCTGCAGCAGGAACGAAACCTCGCCACCGCGGAAAACAATGTCATCTCCACCGAAGCCACCTACGCCAAAGACCGTGCCTCACTGGAGCAGTTGCTGGCGCAGACCCTCGACCAATACGGGATCCAGCTCTCCGATGCAGTCAGCGGCACGGTAACCAAGGAGCCGGTCATTCCTGGTCTGGAACCCGCAAAGGCCACACCGGAAGCGACTGTCCCTGGGCAGCAGCAACAGTTACAGCACACGGAGCAGATGCCTCCTCTGCCGGTAATGCCAACCCAGCCCCCGCTAACTCCAGAGGAGCAGAAGGACCTGCCACCGCCGCAGCCAAATACCACGCCGCCGCACTAGGACACAATCGTTGTGTCCTAGAAATACATTTCCAGGAATGGTCCGCGGAACTGCAGATCCCTCGGCTGCGCTCGGGATGACAAAGGGGAGGGTTGGGTTTCCATTTAGAGCGGTTGCTGGATCGAAAATTCATCAACTTCAAAGACAATTCTGTCATCCCATACCTGGAGCGAAGCATCAGCGGAGGGACCTGCTGTTCTGCCGGCTCACCCCCCGAACGAGAGGCCAAGCGAGCGCGCGACACCCTGGATATACTCCCGGCCCTGGGTGTACTCCGCTTCGCTGTGCAGGTGCTCCAGCATCAATGGAGCATCGCGTTCCAAGCTGCGACAGCTCCTGCAAAATTGTCTTGTAGTCGATCAGTCCGGTTCCGGGAATCACTTCCTGTATGTACACCTGGACCCCCGGACCCCACTTCAGATCCTTGGCGTGACATGACTTGATCCACGGGCCCAGCTTGGCAAAGCACTCGCGAATGACCGCGCTGTTGTTGTACAAGCGAACCGGGCTGTACATGGTGTTGCACACGTCCAGGTGAACCCCAAACGCCTTTCGGTCGACCGCCCTCACCAGCCGCACGTATTCGTCTGGACCGCTAGGAAAGCTCCACGGCATCATCTCAATGCTGAAAAACGTACGCGTGGGCTTAACCGCATCAATCAGCTTGCGGCAGTTTTCCACCGTTGCGTCCACAAACTCCTGGCTCAGATTTCTCGGGTTTTCTCCGTACCAGACGTTGGGATCATACGAGCCGGCGATGTCGACACAGTTCCGCGCGCCCAGCATTTCCGCGAGGGCCAGCTTCCCGGTGACGTACTCCATGTTCTGCCGCCGCTTCTCCGGGTCCGGATCGAGCATGTTCTTCCAGGCTCCCACTTCCGCGATCACCACATCCTGCCGCGCGAATTCCCTGACCAGCCCGGCAATTCGCTCCGTTTCGGTTACAGAAAGATCGCTGGGCGCGTAGGCCGCGCGGTAGCCAAGATCGCGATGCGCCTTGGCCAGCACGGCAGGGTCGTCCGATTTCACGAAGATGGGACCGCCCAGCCGCATCGGCATCCGCATCTCATCGACGATGCGCCGAAGACCTCCACAGGACGGCAGGCCATCGCGCCGGCGGCCAGGGCCCCCGTCGCCATGAATCTGCGGCGAGAGATCATCGCTCGGTCACATGCTCCAGCATGGCAAAGAACTCCGGGAACGAAATGGCTGCGGCATCGGCTCCCACCACCAGCGTGTCTCCCTCGGCGCGCAGCGCCGCAACCGCGAAAGCCATGGCGATGCGATGGTCTCCATCGGAATCGACCACGGCGCCGTGCAGCTGCTGGCCTCCCGGCACATCCAGACCATCTTCGAATTCCTTCACCTCAGCGCCCATCGCCCGCAAATTTCTCGCCACCAGCGCGATCCGATCGCTCTCCTTCACCCGCAGCTCGCGCGCATCGCGGATGCGGATGCCTCCGCGGGTGTAGGGAGCAATCGCCGCCAGCACCGGCAGCTCGTCGATCAATTGCGCTGCCAGCGCTCCGCTGATCTCCGTACTGCCCATGCCTTGCGCGGGTGCGGTCAGCTGTACGCTGCCGATCAGCTCCCCTTCCTTCTCTTCCAGGTTCAGCACGTTGATCTTCGCGCCCAGCGCGGTCAATACATCGAGCAGCGTCGCCCGGGTGGGATTCATGCCCAACTGGTCGAGCACCAGGTTCGATTCAGGAAAGAGCGCCGCCGCGCACAGGAAGAAAGCGGCTGAGGAGAGATCTCCCGGCACCGTCGCTTCGATCCCGTGCAGCTTCTGCCCGCCGTCGATCGCCACCGAGTCGATGGTTCGCCGCACCTCCGCCCCGAAGCCGCGCAATGCCAGTTCACCGTGGTCGCGCGTGCGCACTGCCTCGCGGACCGTGGTTGTACCCTCCGCCTGCAACCCGGCGAAGAGCAATGCAGTCTTCACCTGGGCGCTGGGCACCGGTGTCCGATAGTCAATCCCGTGCAGCTTCGCTCCGTGAATCTCCACCGGCGCATGCCCGTCGCGCAGGGAGATGGACGCGCCCATCTCCAGCAGCGGCTTGCGCACCCGCTCCATGGGCCTGCGGTTCAGCGAAGCGTCGCCTTCGAGAGTGAAGTCGCCGGCCTGCGCAGCCAGCAATCCTGACAGCATGCGCATGGTGGAGCCGGAGTTGCCGCAATCCAGAACCACGCCCGGCGGAGTCAATACTCCTGCGCAGCCCTCGACCTCCACCGTATCCCCGGTTCGCGTCACTTTCGCGCCCAGCTGCCGCACGCAGGCGAGACTGCTGGCGCAATCGGCCCCGGTAGAAAAATTATGAAAGCGGCTTACCCCTTCCGCCAGCGCACCCAGCAGAGCGTACCGGTGGGAGATGCTTTTATCCCCGGGGAGGCGCAGGGTGCCGAATACGTTCCGCGCCGGATGGATGGTTTGTTCTGTTGTCTTTTCAACAAGGTCAGCCAAATGCTGGGCTCCATTTCTTCAACGCTTATCCTACGAATTCAGAACCTTCAGCACAATCACGGTCTCGTCGTCGAAGCGCTCGACGCCGCCCTGGAATGCCGAGAGTTCCTGGTAAATCGCTTCCACCATTCCTTCGGCCGAGTTCTTCAGTTGGGCTTGCACGATCGCGGTCAGCCGCTCCGTGCCGAACATCTCTTCGCTCTCGTTCACCGCATCCACGATTCCGTCGCTGAAGAAGATGATCGCGTCGCCCGGGCGGGTGGAGAGAGTGAACTCCTCGTAAGTGACGTCCTTGAACATGCCCAGCGGAAAACCTTCGGCCTCCACCGTCTCCACCTGTCCCGCCCGGCAGAAGAGCGGCTGCACCGCGCCGGCATTGGCGATCTGCAGCGTCTGCTTCTCATCGTCCCACACCGCGAACAGCATGGTTACGTATTGCGAGTCCATCTTGCGTTCCTGCAGCGAGTCATTCAGCTGTTTCAACATCGCGGCGGGAGAGAGGGCCTGGCTGCTGGCCGCGCGCATGATCCCGCTGATCAGCGCTGCATACAGCGCCGCCGGCGCCGCTTTGCCGCTGACGTCGCCCATCGCGATGCCGATGCACTGATCGTCATAAGGCAGAAAATCGTAGAGGTCGCCGCCGATGGTGCGTGCGGGCAGAAACCTGGTAGCGAACTCAGCGTGCGGCTTGCGCGGCGGCTTGGGCGGCAGCAGCCGTAACTGCACATCCCGCGCCATGTCGAGATCGTGCTCCAGCCGCTGTTCCTGCTGCGTCACTCGCTGGTAGAGCCGGGCATTCTCGATGGCCACGGCAATCTGCGAGGCCAGCGTCACCAGGGTGCGCTGGTGATCCTCGTTAAAGTAGTTGACCTTCACATGCTCCAGGTCCAGCACCCCGATCACCTTGCCCTTGTACAGCAGCGGCACCGCCATCTCCGAGCGCGTCTCCGGGTTCACCATGAAGTAGCGCGCATCTTTGCGCACGTCCCCGGCGTGGATCAGCCTGCGCTCCCGCACCGCCGTGCCCACCAGTCCGCGGTCCAGTGGAACCTTTTCCGACGGCATCACCGGGTGGCCAAAGCGCACGGCATACTGGATCTCCAGCACCTGTTCCCGCTCGTTCAGCAGCAAAATGCTGAACATCTGGTAGTCGATGATTCTCCGCAGAAGTTCCCCGATGCGCTCCAGCAGCGGATCGAGATCGAGGATCGAGGTAACTTCCCGGGCAATCTCGTTGAGCACTGCCAGGGTCTGCGCCTGCCGCGCGACCCGCGTATACAGGCGCGCATTCTCGATCGCCTGGGCCACGCGGGAGGCGGTCAACTCCAGCAGGCGGAGATGCTCCGGCTGGAAATAGCCCACCTGCTCGGATTGCAGATCCATCACCCCGATGACCCGGTTCTTCACGATGAGCGGAACTGCCAGCTCGGAGCGGACCGCAGGGATTGGCGCTGATGTAGTTTTCTTCGAGCCTGACGTCCTGCAGCAGAATGGATTGGCGCTGCTCCGCGGCACGCCCGACGACTCCTTGGCCCACGCGGATCTTTAGCCGTTCCACCTCGGGGCTGTGGCCGATCTGGAAGCGCATGCGCAGATCGTTGGTGCGTTCATTCAGCAGCAGGATGGCAAAGATCCGGTAATCGATCACTGCGCGCACCAGGTCTGCGGTGCGATGCATCAGGGTCTGCAGATCGAGGGTTGTGTTGAGGGTATTGGCCAGCCGCATCAGGAACTCTGTCTGCAGCGGATCCACCCGTGCCGTGGGGGTTACCAGCGGGGTTTGGGAGCTGGGACGGTAATCGCCTTCAAACGATTGCGTAGCAACAGCTTGCGCCGGTTTTTCTTCGGCTTTGGCGTCGTCCTGGTCGCGGGGAGGAGTCATACAAATATCGAGTCATCATAGAGCATTTCGCCTGACGGGCTGGTTCAATTGCAGGCTGACAGAAAGGCCAGATTCGGTGGAAGCTTTCAGTCCCGTGGGAGCGGCGCAGAGTAGGGGACCTGTGGTTCCGGTATCAGTACCTGGCTGCCCCACCCCATCACTGCTCGTTCTGATACTCCCGCAGGATGGCCACGCTGGCGCTCGCGCCAATCCGCGTGGCGCCCGCCCCCAGCATGGCGCGCGCATCGCTCAGCGTGCGAATGCCGCCGGAAGCTTTCACCCCGCAGCGATTCCCGGCGACTCCGCGCAGGATCGCCACATCGGCCACGGTAGCGCCTCCGCGTAGAAAATCCGGTGCTGGTCTTGAGAAAATCAGCGCCGGCAGCCAGCGCCAGCTCCGACGCGCGCAGCTTCTCTTCCACGCTCAGCAGCGAGGTTTCCAGGATGACCTTTACCGACGCCCCGGCTTCATGGGCGACCTGCACCACCCCGCGAATATCCTGCTCCACCAGCGCGTTCATGCCCGACTTCAGCAGGCCGAGATTCATCACCATATCCAGCTCATGCGCGCCCAGCTTGATCAGCGCCAGGGCTTCTTCCCGTTTGCTGGTGGCAAGGTTGGCTCCCAGCGGGAAACCGACCACCACGCCCACCGGCACGCCGCTCCCCGCCATGACGGAGTGGGCCAGCGACACCCATGCCGGGTTGACCATGGCACAGGCAAAGCGGAAGCTGGCCGCCTCCTCGCATAGCTTCACCACCTGATCCCGGGTCGCTTCCGGTTTCAGCAAGGTGTGGTCAAAGACCGCGGCAAACGCCGGGCGCACTCGCCAAGGTAGCGGCGGCAAACCCAGCCACGTCAAAACTTCCCGTGCCGTGATCGATCTCCGGCTGCAACACTTTGCTGGTCATGGAACAGATCTCCTTCTCCGTAGGCTCCGGTGGGACTTTATGCCCTCCGCAGCGAAAGATCAATGGGCCGTTTCATCCGGATTGTAGATGCGGATGTCGGGCAGGTTACGAAAGCGCTCCTGATAATCCATTCCGTAGCCCACGACGAAATGATTGGGAATGGTAAACGCCACGTAGTCGGCGTCGATCTTCTCCAGGCGCCTCGCCGGCTTATCCAGGCAGGTGGCGATCTTCAGGGTCTTGGGTTTGTGTTGCTGCAACAGCTTGCGCAGGAAAACCAGGGTCAGGCCCGTATCCAGAATGTCTTCGACCAGGATCACGTTGCGACCCCCGATCGGCGTATCTATATCCTTGAGTAATCTTACCGCGCCACTGGTCTTCACGCCCTTGTAGCTGGAGATGGCCACAAAATCGAAGGTGGTCTCGACCGAGATGCTGCGTGCCAGGTCGGCAAGAAACACTGCGGCCCCCTTCAGCACGCCCACCAGCAAAATAGCTTCGCCTGCGAAGTCGTGGCTAATCTGCGCGCCGATCTCCGCCACCCGGGCGGCGATCTCCTCGCGACGGAACAACATGTCGTGCTCGTGCTCTCTCATAGGCGCATTCTTCCACGGATCCCGGCCAAGAGAAAGCGCCCGGCTATCCCGGCTATAATGAAGAGACGTTCTCATGTATCCCTTCATTCACATAGGACACTTCTCCATTGGCACCTTTGGCCTGTGCCTGTGGTTGGCGTCCGTCTGTGCCTGCTGGACACTCTATTGCAATTTCCGGCGTTACGGCATCGACGCAGACGCCGTCGGCGTGGCTGCCTACACCACCGTAGGCGGCGTGGCCGGCGCCAAACTATGGCATGTACTCGAAGATCCGACGTTGCTCATCCACAATCCCGCCCTGGTCCTTTTCGACCGCGCGGGATTTGCCTGGTTTGGTGGTCTGCTTGCCGGCATCGCGGTGCTTTTGTGGCAGGGGCGCCAGGCGAAGACCGGGGGTCTGGGGATGCTGGACCTGGCTGCGCCGGCTGTCTCGGTGGGCTATGGAGTTGGCCGCATCGGTTGTCTTGTTTCCGGCGATGGCGATTACGGAATTCCGACGCATCTTCCCTGGGGCATGAGTTTTCCTAACGGGCTCGTTCCCACCACGCAGAGAGTGCACCCCACGCCCATCTACGAGTTCCTGGTCGCGCTGCTGATCGCCGCGTATCTGTGGCGCAGGGGAGCCAAGACCAATGGCCCCTTGCCCCTGGGGCAGATCACCGGTGAGTACCTGGTGCTGAGTGGTGTGGCGCGTTTTCTGGTGGAGTTCATCCGCATCAATCCGCGCATCTACTGGGGCATGAGCAATGCCCAGGTCGCCAGCCTGGGCTCGATTGTCGCCGGCATTTTGCTGGTTGTATGGGCCCGGCGCCGCAGCATCGCCCCCGCGGCGAGTGCGGCCGAAGTGGTGGCGGCTGCATCCCGTCACTAGGGGTCCTTGTTTTTTTCTGAAGGGGACGGCCTACCTCGCCGCGGCGAGCATTAGGCCGTCCATAATCTGTCTCATAAGAACGCGATACGAAACCATTCAACAAGAGGGGAACATGGCTCAATCCGATCAGCTCCGCGTACCCGAACCTGCCCGCACCGATGCCAAATCTTTCGAGCTGCTGCGCGTCTGGATCGCCCATCAGGATCAGCACATCAGCCTGCGGGTCGGGGTTTGGAAGGAGCCTGAGCACTGGGGCATGATGCTGGCCGATCTGGCGCGCCACATCGCTGCTGCCTTCGAGCAATCGGAGAAACGCGACCCAGAGGAAGTGCTCGCCCGCATCAGGGCCAGTTTCGACACAGAGATGGGGTCACCCACGGACGAGGTTCGCGGCGAGATCGTCAACTGAGCTCCATTTTGGCGCTAGCGCCGCCCTCCTATAACTTAGTAACAGGCTCCAATATTGAATGACCAGATCATTATCCGTGGCGCACGAACCCACAACCTGAAGAACATAGACTGCGATCTGACCCACGGCCAGCTCACCGTGGTCTCCGGTGTTTCAGGTTCGGGCAAATCCTCGCTCGCTTTTGACACCATTTATGCGGAAGGTCAGCGCCGCTACGTCGAGTCGTTGTCCGCCTACGCCCGGCAGTTCCTGGAGCGCATTGAGAAGCCCGACGTGGACCTGATCGACGGGCTGGCGCCGGCCATCGCCATCAAGCAAAAGAACACCACCCGCAACCCACGCTCCACCGTGGCCACGGCCACGGAGATTTACGATTACCTCCGGCTGCTCTTTGCCCGCTGCGGCACGGCGCATTGCATCGTCTGCGGCGGAGTGGTCAAGCGCGACACGGTGGATGAGCTTGCCGCCTCCATCCTGGCCCTGGGCGAGGACACCCGGCTCTACGCGTTGTTTCCCGTAAAGCCGCGCGTTGCCCCGGAGTCTGAAGCGGAAGCACCGAAGAAACGAAAAAAAACCGCGGCCAAGTCCTCCGTCAACCCATCCCTGCCCAACGATGCGTTCAAGGAGCGGCTCACCGAGCTGCGCGCGCGCGGCTTCAATCGCCTGTACCAGAACGGCAAGATCGTGGAGTTCGCCACCCCCGAGTCGCTCCTCGATCTTGACTTCGGGCAGGCCGTGTACGCGCTGGTCGACCGCCTGGTGGTTTCCCCGGACAACCGGGCGCGGATCGTGGATGCCGCCGAGATCGGCTTCCGCGAGTCAGGAGAGATCGTCTTCGAAACGGTTCCCCGTGAAGCAGAAGCAGAGCCACGGCGGCTCCGCTTCTCCCAGGCCTTTGAATGCAAGCTTTGCCATCGCATCTACCGTGAGCCCGAGCCCCGGCTCTTCTCCTTCAACAACCCGTATGGCGCCTGCCAGCGCTGCCAGGGCTTCGGCAACACCATCGATTTCGATCTCAACCTGATCATCCCCGACAAGCAGAAGACGCTGAACGAGGGCGCGATCGATCCCTGGACGCGGCCCAAGTATCGTCCCTACCAGTCAGAGCTCAGAAAAGCGGCGCTGCAGCATGGTATCCCGCTGGACACGCCGTGGAGGGAACTGACCCCCGCAGCAGCAGGCCTTTGTGCTCGACGGCCACGGGGCGTTCCTGGGAGTCCATGGATTCTTCGCTTATTTAGAGCGCAAGAAATACAAGCTGCATGTGCGCGTGATGCTGAGCAAGTACCGCGGCTACGCGGAGTGTCCTGAGTGCAAGGGAACCCGCCTGCGCGCCGAAGCTCGCGCAGTCCGTATCAATGGCCGTAACATTTGCGAAGTCTCCGCCCTCACCATCCGCGAGGCGCACCGCTTCTTCGAGGGCTCTTAGCCTGACCCGCGAGCAGCAGGAGATCGCCGGCGGCATCCTGGTCGAGATACAACAGCGGTTACATTTTCTCGATGCCGTCGGCCTCGAGTACATCACCCTTGACCGCCTGGCGTCGACCCTCTCCGGCGGCGAAGCGCAGCGCATCCAACTGGCCACCTCGCTGGGCTCGCGCCTGGTGGGAGCCCTCTACGTGCTCGACGAGCCTTCGATCGGCCTGCACAGCCGCGACACCGCCAAGCTCATCCGCATCCTCGAAGAGCTGCGCGACCTGGGCAACACCATCCTGGTGGTCGAGCACGATCCGGACGTGATCCGCGCCGCCGACTGGCTGGTCGATCTCGGTCCCGGCGCCGGGGAACTGGGCGGCCGCATTCTGGCTGCGGGCACAGTGGCAGAAGTGGAGAGAAACCCCGACTCCCTCACCGGCCGCTACCTGAGCGGGCAACTCACCATCCCGATTCCTACCCGGCGGCGGGAGCCGCTGCGCGAGAAGCTGGTGCTCCGCGGAGCCCGCATTCACAACCTGAACGGCCTCGACGTTGAAATTCCCATGGGCATGCTGGTCTGCATCACCGGTGTCTCCGGGTCGGGCAAGTCAACCCTGGTGCACGACGTGCTCTACCCCGCGGTAGCCCATGCGCTGGGCAAGAACGAAGGCGGCGATCCCTCCGCACCTGTACCGTGAGCTCAAGGGAGCGGAGCGGCTGAACGACATCGTTCTGGTCGACCAGGCGCCGATCGGGCGCACCCCGCGATCCAATCCGGTCACCTACATCAAGGCCTTCGACGCCATCCGCGAGCTTTTTGCCGCCCAGCCCGAGGCCCAGCGCCGGGGATACACCGCGGGCCACTTCTCCTTCAACGTCCCTGGAGGCCGCTGCGACGTCTGCGAGGGCGATGGCACGGTCACCGTGGAGATGCAATTCCTCGCCGACGTCGAGCTGCCCTGCGAGGAGTGCAATGGAACCCGCTACAAAGCCACCGTGCTGGAGGTGAAGTACAAAGGGAAGAACATCCACGAGGTGCTCAACCTCACCATCAAGGAGGCGCTGCGCTTCTTTACCGGGCAGCAGCGGATTCTGGAAAAGCTGGCAGTCCTCGACGAGGTTGGCCTGGGCTATGTGCGCCTGGGCCAGTCGGCGACCACGCTTTCCGGGGGCGAGGCGCAGCGCGTCAAACTGGCGGCGCACCTCTCTCTCGGCCGCAGCGCAGCCGGACGGGCCACCAACGGCACAGCCAAAAAAGCGGGCAGCCGCGTGCTCTATATCCTGGACGAGCCCACCACCGGCCTGCACTTCGACGATGTGAGCAAGCTGTTGACCGCTTTCAAGCGGCTGATCGATGCCGGCGGCTCGCTGGTGGTGATCGAGCACAACCTCGACGTGATCAAGTCCGCGGACTGGGTCATCGACCTGGGTCCGGAAGCGGGAGCGGGCGGCGGCAAGGTAGTCGCCGCGGGAACTCCCGAGCAGGTGGCCCAGACGCCCGGTTCCCATACCGGCTATTGGCTGGGACTGGCGCTGGCTGCGCAAGAGCTCCGGGCCGGGTAATGAAGCTTTCAGGAACACACCTTTGCCTCGCGCTGGCCCTCACGTCGACGGCCGGGCTGCTGCGGGCGCAAAACCAGCTCCCGCCAGGAACCAAGGCGCCGGATAGCGTGCAAAGCGTGCAGTCCGACCGGGAAGCCGCCGAAGCCAAGATGGAGCAGCGGGATTTCGACGGCGCCCGGCCGCTGCTGGAAAAGTACCTGAAGCAGAATCCCGGCGACGCCCGCGCCCTCTTCGATCTGGGCTATCTCGAGGATGCCGCCGGCAACCAGGAGCCGGCCGCCGCCGACTATCGCAAGGCCATCGCCGCGGACCCCAAGCAGTTCGAGGCCCACCTGGCCCTGGGGCTGCTGTTGGCCCACCAGTCCAAATTCGAGGAAGCAAAGGAGCAGGTCCAGCAGGCGACGCTGCTCGAAGCCCCCAACCCCGCAGCCAAGGCCGAGGCCTTCCGAACGCTGGCCAGGCTGGATCGTGCCGGCGATCCTCCGGCGGCCCGGGATGCTCTGGTGGCCGCGCTCCAGCATTAGCCCCGAGACCCCGGCCGACCTGCTGCTGACCGCCCAGATCGCCGAGGCGAATGACGACAACGAGTTGGCCCAGACGGCCTATGAGCGCCTGCTGGCCATCCATCCGCCGGCGCCCGCCGGTGGTGGCAGCGGAGGCCACCGCCGGGCTGGCCCAGCTCCTGCTGAAGGAACGGAAATACAGCGATGCTGAGCCTCTGCTCAGGAGCGCGTTAGAGCGCGACCCCCGTGATCCGGGGCTGAACGCGCAGCTGGCGACGGCGTTGCTCGGCCAGGGCAAGAGCGACCAAGCCTTGCCGGTACTGGAGACCCTGCAGCAATTGGAGCCGGGCAACGCCTCCGTGGACCAGATGCTGGCCGACGCCTATTCTCAGGCTGGCCATCCTGAAAAGGCGGATCCCATCTACGCCAGAATGGTCCTGGCCCACCCTGGCGACGAGGAGATTCTGGCTGGGCAGGGCCAAAACCTGCTCCGGGAGAGGCTTTATCCCCAGGCGCAGCAGGTTTTCGAGCGGGCGGTGAAGCTCAAACCCGACGATGGAGACGCCTGGAGCGGCCTGGCCTTTGCCGCTTCAGAAAATAAGCAGTATTCAACAGCACTGCACGCTCTTTCCATGCGAGCAAAATATTTAGAGGAGACTCCAGCTACCTACTTCCTTTGGGCAACCTCATACGATAATCTGCATCTGTCGAAATCAGCGCAGGAATACTACCGTAAGTTCCTCGCCGCTTCCGCTGGAAAATTTCCCGACCAGGAATGGCAAGCCAGGCATAGACTAGTTGCTCTTGGTGGAAGTCATTAACGAAAGACGTGCCGTAAGCCCTCCGAGAGGTGCCTTATGCGGTTCGTGGCCACGACCCTCGCCGTTTCTGCTCTAGCCTTCAGCCTTTCCTGTGCCCGCGCCTTCGCGATAGATGAAAGAGTTGCCGATCCTCAGGCTATGGCCGCGCTCATGGCCAAGGCTGACCAGGCCCAACCCAAAGAACAATGTTTTCTCTACGCCGAGCTGGTTCACCAGATGACCGAGCTTGCCGGCCAGCAACTGAGCTCCGGGGATGGTGATCATGCCTCGGCCACGCTGCGCTTGGTACAGCACTATGCTGAGAAGATCCACATGGGAGTCGCCGACGACGGAAAAAAGCTGAAGAATGCTGAGCAGCTCATACAGCACACCTCGTATCGGCTCACCGGTATTCTCAACGCCGCTTCCTATGAGGACCGGCAGGCGTTGCAGGCGACCTTGAAACAGCTGGAGCAGGTGCAAACCGAGCTGATGATGCAGGTCTTCAAGAAATAGTCTTCCTCCCATTCTTTTGCTATCCCGATCCATCACGTGTGTTTTGATGTTGCTGGTGGTGACTCCTTCGTGGGCCCAGTCCAGGAAAGATCCCCTGACCGAACAGCAGATTGAGGAGGTTCGGGAAGCCGGCGATGATCCGCCGGAGAGGATCAAGCTCTACGTCGGCTACCTGGAAGAGCGGATCACGGAAATCCACAAGCTCAATGCCGACCACATTGCTCAGAACAAGACTGTGCGCCTGCACAATCTCTTCGATGAGTTCACGCGCCTTTCCGATGAGCTGCAGGACAACATGGACGCCTTTGACCAGCAGCATGCCGATCTGCGCAAGATGCTCAAAGAGATTGTGGAAAAGACCGCCCAATGGACCACGGTGATGAACGAGCCTATACCGAGCACCGGGTATGACTTTGCGCGCAAGAGTGCGCTTGACTCGAACCAGACTGCGCATGACACCGCCACCCAGATGCTTGCGGATGAAACCAAGTATTTTGCCGAGCAGAAGAAACAGGAGAAGGAAGAACAGAAGTTGCGAAGCGCTGAACGGAGTTTTCTGTCGAGGCCAAGTCCTGCTACGCTGAAGGCGGTGAATTCCGAACTGCATTCGTTGTTTGCGGAAGAGTACCGTGCTCTTCGGCCGCGCGCTCCGCTTCCCGGGCTTGAGATTCGTTTCCGTCGCTTTACCAGTCTGAACACCACCATTCGTTTGCGTGAAGGGCGGGTGCATGTGCACTTGTCGGATCTGTTGGAGGGTGCGCCGGAGAGTGTATTGCGGGCCATCCTTCATATCCTGTTGGCCAAGCTTTACCGCAAGCCGCTGAATGCGCTGCAAACCACTCGTTATCGCAGGTTCGCATCGAGTGAAGCGGTGATCCGGCAGACGGAATTGATCCGCCAGTCCCGTGGCCGCAAGAAGATGCTTGGGCCGCAGGGTCAGCACTATAATCTGGATGAAGTTTTTGAGAGTTTGAACTGCAGATTTTTCCACGGGCTGATGGGCCGGCCGCTGCTCACCTGGAGTGGGCACATGGCCAAGCGCAGTCTGGGTCATTATGATCCGGCGCACAACACGATTGTGGTCAGCCGTGTCTTCGACCGCAAGAACACGCCGCGCTACGCGGTGGAGTATCTGCTTTACCACGAGATGTTGCACTTGAAGCATCCGGTGAAGGTGCGTGGCGGTCGTCGCTGCGTGCATCCCCGTGAGTTTCAGCTTGAAGAGCGTCTCTTCCCCGACTGGCAAAAAGCCAAAGAATACCTGAAAACCATCTGATGAAGACCTGCGAATCAGTAAGCGAACGTCAAGTCAGCAACCCCTTTTCTTTGAGTACTGATCCAAGGTAAGCGCACGCTCTCCCCTTTGTCATTAGGAGCGTAGCTGCGGTGAGTCTGAGGCAGCTCGAACAACGCGGCAATCAAACTCGCAAAGTGATCAGGCTGCTCCCACGAAAATGAATTGTCATCCCGACCGGAGCGAAGCGAAGTGGAGGGACCTGCTGTCTCTCGCCTCCCCTACAAGTTCAATTTCCTGGACTGGTCCAGCAAATACTCTGAAGCCCGCCAGGACAGCGCCAATATGGTCGCCGTGGGATTCTTGTCCGGGTTCGTAGTAAAACACGCGCCATCGGTAACAAATAAATTTTTCACGTCGTGTGCCTGGCAAAATCCGTTGAGGACCGAGGTCTTGGGGTCGGATCCCATACGAACGGTGCCGACCTCGTGTGCGACGCCGCCTTCATGGAGATGGCCCCAGCGGCTCGTCGGCGACCCTGTACTGCTCACCGGCGTTCCCCCAGCCGCTTCGATGATCGCTCGAAAAGTCTCGTTCATGTCCGCCGCCATCTTCACGTCGTTCTCGCTCCAGGCGAAATGAAAGCGCAAAACCGGGATGCCCCATTGGTCGACCACGTCCGGATCAATCTCGCAGTAACTCTGTTCATTCGGGATCATCTCCCCGCGTCCTTCCACGCTGACGAAGCCTCCGTATTTCTCCCGGCAGGCCTGCTTCAGCGTACCGCCGTAACCCTCGACCTCCTGCAACACTCCGTTGAACATGCCGATGCGCGGCATGTTGCGTCCGCCGTAGATCTCGATATGGTAGCCACGGAGAAATTTGTTGGTCCGGTCGTATTTCCACCACGGGACATACACGTGAACCGATCCGGTCCCGTCATGGTTATGTGCTGGGAGCTTGGCAAGCTGAGGAAAATATCCGACCACGCCACTCGCGGGTGAGTCCATCAGGTAGCGGCCGACGGCGCCCGAGGAATTGGCCAGGCCGTTAGGAAACAGCGTGGACTTTGAATTAAGCAAAAGCCGCGCCGATTCGCATGCGCTGGCGCCGACAACGAAGGCGCGAGCCCGAACCTGTTGCTCCGTCCGAGTTATCTTGTCGATGTAGGAAGCGGCTCGGGCTTTGCCGTCCGCGCCCACCAGGATTTCCCGCGCCATGGCGTTCGGAATGATTGTCAGGCGGCCGGTAGCGAACGCAGCGGGAATCAAGGTTTGGCTGGAACTGAAATTCGAATTCAGTATGCAGCCCCGTTCGCACTGGTTGCAGTAGTGGCACGGCGGCCGGCCGTTCAGGCTTCGGGTGAGGATAGCGGCGCGTCCGGGGATGCAGGGGATACCGAGTTTCTTACAGCCGCTTTCAATGACCACGTCCGAGCAGCGGGGCAGAGGAGGCGGCTGAAAGATACCGTCCGGTGCGCTCGAGATGTGCTCCGGGGTGCCGTACACGCCAATGTAGGCGTCTGACTTGTCGTAGTACGGTGCCAGGTCCTGGTAGCGAATGGGCCAGTCGTAGCCGGCGCCGTCGAGCGAGTGTCCTTGGAAGTCCGCCTCGGCCATGCGCAGCCAGACCCGGGTAAAGTGGTTCGTCCGGCCTCCAAGAATGCGCGCGCGGTCCCACCCGAAGGGTGAGCCTGGTGCGTTGGTGTACGGCTCGCCCGGAACATGACCTGAGATGAACGCGACGTCCAATTCGCGGCTGCCGGAACCATCGTCGCCACTGCCGCCGATGCCGGCGCCGCGATGAGCAAGCTGATAAGGCCACAGGTGCTCGCTGAAGTGCTTCTTAGGATTCAGCAGCGGTCCGGCCTCGAGCATCACCACGTCGAGCCCGCCTTCCGTCAGCACTTTTGCGGCTCCTCCGCCTGCGGCCCCCGAGCCGATGATGCAGACGTCATACACCTTCTGAGAGCGCATGATCTGAAACATGGCTGCTTGTCGGCAGGATGCGCTTAGGAGCGAATCGCTGCAGGCATCTCTTTCTAGACCGTGATGCTTTCGTCTTCAGGGCTGTCAACCATGATGGTGACTCGCCTCGGCGCCGTTCTCAGGACTTGATCCCTGCGCTTTGGTTTTACGGCAGCCGCGACGGGTGGCACTAAGCGAAGCTCTCCAGCGGCAATGACGTGGACAAATCCTTTACTTTGAAGAACGGCACGCAGCTTGTCGTATTCGCGTATCGCATCGCCCTCATAGTCCCTGCAACTCCATACCATCACGTCACGCCGTGCCTGATTCAGATCGATATCCCAGGTTCCATGAAACTGTATGACAACAAACGACTCTGGGGGAACAGGAGTCAGTACGAGCGTGAAGTACTCCGTCTGCTGCTTCATCTGCTCTTCGATAACCTTGGTCTTGTAGAAGACTTCTACCATCGTGTGCCTCATTGTGCTCTTCCAGCTTAACCCAGATCATGGTGGCTCTTGTGGTTGTGGCCCTTGGAGTGGTTGGCAAGAAACCGATGGGCAAATGCTACGTTCCCGGCACTCTTGTGACCTTGGCCGTCCGGTTTTGTCCTTTCCCTCCTTTGCATCGCCCTCGTCAACGCGATCAACTCGGAGCATACTCAATATATGCGCGCAGAGAACGTACCTTTATGTGATTGCCATCATGTCAGGATGCAACCTGAGGATTCGTCTCCTTTGTCCGGTATCGTTTTCAAATGTGCTTCCCTAAACAGCCGGGGGCGCTACTACAGAGAACAATACGGCTATTTCAGTTTGGTTCCGGGGGCGCTACCAGGAAAGGAACAAATTGACACTGCCGATCGTTGCGCGAAGGTCTGTCCCAAAAAACGACACGCCCGCTCTTTCATGGCGATTACACGACCGAAGAATTCCTCCCCTGGAGCCAGGGGCCTCTGGTGCTGGCACTGCTATGAGTGCGATCCGAGCAAGTAACTGAACCAAATGAAATGTAGGAAAGCACAGGCGAACAGATGGAAGACTTAAAAGGAAGGGTCATCCGGAGTGGAACGTTTGGTGGCTATGAGATGACCGGGTGGAGGCATCCGGGGGATGCGAGTTGGCATGTGAAGGTTTGGCTTGCAGGCCGTCCGAGTGACTGGATCGGCTACACGGTGAGAGGTGGGGCTTTCGAGTTGAAGGTGCACGCCCAGCCGCAAAAGGAGGCAATCTTGCGAATCATCGCGGAATGGGAAGTCGAATCGTTGTGCCCCTACCTCAACATTGAGGGTTGTTGCAAGGTTTCCTCAGGTTCAGAGCAGCAGACCTGCATGCGCAAGTTGAGAGAGAAATGACCCAGCCCCCGCAAGAAAATCTTGGCGAACCCGGAAATCCGGCTGAGCCCAGGGATGTGCAGTTCACTGAATGAGTAACCGAACCAACTGAACGCGCTACTCTCCCCTTTGTGTTATCCCGAGCATCTCAACTTGCCTGCGGCAAGTTTGGGAGAGGACTATGACCCTAGCTCGTGTCCTCCACCACAAGAAAAGCTTTTCTATGGCGACTCCACATTTCAGAAGCCAAAAAGTTTCCAGTACGTGAGAGGGCGTAATGCATATCCCGTTTTATTTTGTCGATGTCTTTGCGCAACTGCCGTTGACCGGAAACCCGCTTGCCATTGTTCCGCATGCTGAGATCCTTGACGATGCGACGATGCAGCGGATTGCGGCCGAACTCAACCAGGCTGAGACAACCTTTATCCTCCCCGCAAGAAGCAAATCCGCAGACTGGCGTTTGCGTTCGTTCACCGCTCCGGGACATGAAATCTTCGGCGCAGGGCATAATTCGCTTGGGGCGTGGTGGTGGCTTGCGGAATCTGGACAGCTGAATCTGAGCGACGGACCAAACCATTTCCTCCAGGAGATAGGAGACAGTCTCCTGCCCGTTGAGATCCAGTGCGAAGGGAAGCAGCTTGTCTCCGTGGTATTGACTCAGTCAGCACCTGAATTCGGCACTATCTGTGAAGATGTTCGGGGTCTGGCAGAATCTCTGGGACTGGAGCAGGAGGATCTTTCGCAATTGTTACCGGCGCAAGTGGTTTCCACGGGTGCTGGGCACCTTCTGGTGCCTGTCCGGAACCGGGCGGACATTGTCGCTGCCCATCCCGATTCCCAGCGGCTGGCTAAGATTTTAGAGGCGGTGGGTGGGGAAGGCTGCTACCTGTATTCCCTGGACCCGGTTTTGCCATCGTCCACCGCTCATGCAAGGTTTTTTAATCCGACCATGGGAATTGTGGAGGACTCAGCTACCGGGACCGCTGCCGGTCCTCTCGCATGCCAGTTAATCCGGCATGGGATTGCTGAAGACGGTGCAACGGTGATCATTGAACAGGGATATGAGATGAAGCGTCCGAGCTTATTGCGCGTAGAGGTGCACGGCAGGGTAGTGCGGCTGGCTGGTCGCGGGGTCAAAGTCATTGAGGGAACGTTGCGAATCGAGTAACGCACCTGGCCTTCCTGCGTAGCGAGGATTTATCCGATGGCGAAGTACGTTTTCGCTCACCAGTGGGAGGCGGCAATATCTGTTTCTCACTGAACAGATAAGCAATGAGCGAGATCGTGCGCAATTTGTTCCCGGAGTTTTTCTGTTCAAAAAAATGCGAGATAGATCTCGAAATGCCCAAATGCCGCAGGTATAAAGGTGATACAAAGTTTCGGCGCAGGCAGCGCCGGAGCCATCCCGGGTATCCAACCAGGCAAGGAAGGAATATGAGGACCCTCATGGGATCATCGCTCACCTTGTGTCTAGCCCTATCGATGTTGTTTGGTTTCGTGTACACCCCGGCGGCAGTGGCGGAAACGGGAGCACAAAACTCGTCCGGCAATTCGCCGGTTGGCCTATGGAAGACCGTCGACGACGCGACAGGCAAGGTTAAGTCGGTGGTCAGTATCTGGGTAGAAAACAACAAGTTGTACGGGCGGATCCAGAAGATTGTCGATCCGGATCCCAAGGACCCAAATCCCACTTGCGACGACTGCGCCGGCGACCAGAAAGGGAAGCGGGTAATCGGGCTGCGGATTCTCTGGGATCTCCAGAAGGACGGCGATGGATGGTCTGGAGGCTCGATACTCGATCCGGCGAACGGCAAGATCTACAAGTGTCTGCTCTCTGTTGAGGACGGCGGGAAGAAGCTGAAGGTGCGCGGGTTCATTGGCGTCTCCCTGCTGGGTCGTACGCAATATTGGGTTCGCGAATGACGAGGGCATTGTTCAAGGGTCTTTACCCGGGAGGAGGTCGAAGAGCCCAAGAGTGCGGCTCCGCCTTCGAAGTAGGTGGGTAAGCCCGGTCGAGCTTCTAGCCCCTCGGTTTTTCTTTGGCAGCTAAGGGTAGCAGGGGCTGATGCTTGCTGCGGCGAGGAAGCCCAATTCTGTTTCATTCCTGTACGGCCCGATTAAATTCGTGCCCTGATACAAAGCCAAAACACAGCATCCAAAGTGTCTTCCCTGGTTTAAGTATGAGCCACCTCGCACATGAAATGTAGAAACTCCAGGCGCGGCCTCGTTCAGCGCTGCGTGGCGGGAAAGCCGGGGGCTCCGGATTTCCTGTCGAACTTGGTGGCTTTGGCAAACTCCATGCGGCTTTCTTTACGGAAAGGCGCACGCGCGGCCTCGTCCAGCGCTGCGTGGCAGGAAATTCGGGTTCGGGAAGTGGCTAAAAAGTACGCACTAACGCACTAAGTCGCCGGCTCAAGGACTCTTCTGGGGTTTCTTCTTCTATCGGCTCTGCGTATTCGTGACCGATGGCCGACCAGAGGGTGGCGGGTCTGCCCCGGCCCGCGCCGGTGAAGCGACAAGTGGCTGCTCCGAGAGAGCTCAGTTTTTCGAGCGCCTGGTCGATCGAGCTGCTGCTGATGTTGCCATGGAAGAGATCCCGGATCTGTTTTCGGGTGAGGCCGCTGTCCGCAGACCGAAGGGCCTCGAGTATGCGATCGGCAATGGAGTCTCCGACGCAGGTGCCGAAGAGGGAGGCCGCGGAGTCTTGCGGGTCGACGTTGCCGCCATCGGGCAGGCATTGGCTGCGCTCGACGCAGGCCCAAAGGCAGCGGTTGGGGAAACCGTTGTGGGCTTCGGTGCGGTGGAGCGACTCGGCGAGCTCGCGCTGGGTTATGTGGCCGATGAGGCTGAGGTGGCCTCCGCTGGCCTGCATGAGGCGATCACGGTCGAGCATGCGCAGGGTTGCGCTATCCCAGGCGCAGCGCAGCAGGGGCGAGAGCTGGGAGCGGCTGCGGCCCATGGTCCCCCACCACATGGAAGCCCTGGCGCGCAGCAAGACGAGAGCTACTCATGATGAGCTTTCGCCTGACGGGAAAGTCGGAGTTCTGGTAACACCAGGCACCCAAGACCCCAGCCAGGTGTACGGTCAACCCTCCATGACGTTGACCGACCAACGAGCATCGCCGGGGTCCTTCGACTCCGCGGCGTAAACCCTTCTTTATGGGACGGATCTGCAAGGTCACTTCGCTCGGGACGACGATTTTGTGGAGCGGTCGAAGACCTGGTATAGGTGCGCAAAAGGCACGAAAAAATCGAAAAAGTCACAGCCGCTCAGGATGACGATTTTGTGGGAGTTTTGACGAAAAGGGAACCGGACAAAATCTAACCGTGATGGTTACGAATCGCCGCCTCGCTCACCGTCAGCTGTTCTTTCCCCGCGAACATGGCATCGTAGAGCAGCAGGATACCGCCCACCACAATTGCGGAGTCGGCAACATTGAAGTCCGGCCAGTGGTAGTGAATGATGTGTACTTCGAGAAAATCGATAACGTAGCCGAAGCGCAATCTGTCGTACGCGTTGCCCAAAGCCCCTCCAAGGATGAGCGCCAGGCCCAGCGAAGTCGCGGTGATTCTGCGGCCGAGCTTCACCAACGCGACCAGCACCGCGACCGCCGCCACCAGGGAAAAGATCAGCAGCAACCAGCGCACCCGCTCCGGCGAGCTCGAATCGTTGAACAGGCTGAACGCCGCCCCTGGGTTCTCCACGTGGCTGATGGCGAAGACATGCGGAATCACCTGCAGGTTATTGCCCATCTCAATCCGGGTCGACGCCAGCCATTTGGTCAGCCGGTCGGCGGCCACGATAAAGATCGAAACCACCAGCAGCCACGCTCTGGAATCCCTCGTGTTGGTCATGCGCTTTCTTCCGGAGGAACGCCCATCTGGTCGAGCGCGGCCGAGCAGCGTTCGCACACCGTTGGCCAGCGCCAATCCTCACCAACTCGCACCGAGTAGTTCCAGCACCGCTCACACTTCTTTCCCAATGCCGGCAGCGTCGTCGCCGTGATCCCCGGCGAGGGCCCACTCACCACTTCCACCTGGGACACGTTCAACAGCTCCTTCAGGCTCCCCCAATAGCGCTCCAGCAAAGCCCCCGTCTGCTCGGAGACCTCCAGCACCAGCCGGGCATCCAGCGCCTTGCCGATCTGCTTCGCCTTGCGCGCCTCCTCCAGGCTCTTCAGCGCCTCATCGCGAACCAACAGCAAAGTGCTCCAGTCGCTCATGAACGCCGCGTCCACCGTGGGCGCAAGACTCGCCGGCTGAGGGAAGAGCTCCAGGTGCACGCTGGGCAGGCGGTTGGCGATCTCCGGCATGTATTGCCAGATCTCGTCCGCGGTAAAGCTGAGCAGCGGAGCCACCAGCCGCACCAGCGCCTCGGCGATGGTCCACAATACCGTCTGCGCGGAACGCCGCGCCGGATTCTGCGGCGCAAAGGTGTAGATCCGGTCCTTCACCGCATCCAGGTAGAGCGCGCTCAGCTCGGCCACCGCAAATTCATTCAGCGCGTGATAAATGCGGTGGAACTCAAACGCCTCATACCAGCGCAGGATCTTTTCCGTCAGCTCCCGCGTGCGCACCAGCATGTATTGGTCGAGCGGCGGCATCTGCTCCCAGGCCACCGCATCCCGCGCAGGCTCGAAGTCGTTCAGGTTGCTCAGCAGAAAGCGGAAGGTATTGCGCAGCTTGCGGTAGGTCTCCGCCACCCGCTGCATCAGGTTCTCGCTGGCCGCTACATCCTCGCGGAAGTCGACCGACGCCACCCACAGACGGACAATCTCCGCGCCCAGCCGTTGCGCTACATCCACCGGGTCGACCCCATTGCCCAGGCTCTTGGACATGGCCCGCCCCTGCTCGTCGAGCGTCCAACCGCAGGTGGCCGCCATCCGGTAAGGCGCAGCGTCCCGCGTGCCCACCGCACAGAGCAGGGAAGACTGGAACCACCCGCGATGCTGGTCCCCGCCCTCGATATAGAGATCGGCAGGCCAGGGAAGATCCGGCTCTACCCCCAGCACCGCCGCCTGGCTGGCGCCGCTCTCGAACCACACGTCGAGAATATCCATCTCCTTCTTGAACTCGGTAGCGCCGCAGGAATCGCAAGTCGTCCCCGCCGGCAGGATCTCCGCAACCTCGCGCACGTACCAGGCATCCGCCCCTTCCGCCGCAAATAGATCCACGATGCGCTGGTTGACCGTGGGCTGGTTCAGCGGCCGGCGGCATCCTGCGCACAGAAAGACTGCGATCGGCACCCCCCAGATCCGCTGCCGGGAGATACACCAGTCGGGACGCGACGACACCATGTTGGCGATCCGCTCCTGGCCCCATGCGGGGTCCCACTTCACCCGCCCGATCTCCTCCAGCGCCCGCTCGCGGAAGCTGGTCACCGACCCATCCGCGTGCGTCATGGGAGTTTCCATGCGGATAAACCACTGCTCCGTGGCCCGGAAAATAACCGGGTTGTGGCAGCGCCAGCAGTGCGGGTAGGAGTGGTACACCTCCTGCCGCCCCATCAGCGCGTGACGTGCAACCAGCAAGTCGATGATGGGTCCGTTGGCCTTGAATACAAAAAGCCCGTCATATTCGGGCAGCCCATTACGCAGCCGGCCGCCCTCGTCCACATCGACCAACTGGCTCAACCCGTAGCGCGCGCCGGTGGCAAAGTCGTCCACCCCATGCGCAGGCGCTGTATGCACCGCGCCGGTGCCCTGGTCGGTGGTGACGTAGGTTGCCACCACGCCCAGAACCGAACGTTCCAGGAAAGGATGAGCGAAGGTGACCCGCTCCATCCGCGAGCCGGGAAAGCGGGCAATCTCGTGAGCGCTCTCCAGCGAGCAGGCAGCCTTGGTCGCCGCGGCCAGCGCCTCGGCCACGATATAGACCTCCCCATCCTGCTCCAGGGCCACGTATTCGAACTCCGGATGGAAAGCGACCGCCAGTGAGGCGGGCAGGGTCCACGGCGTCGTGGTCCAGATGATGGTCCACACCCGTTTTCCCGCCAGGCGGGCATCGATTAACTCCGGCGGGCTGGTCAGCCGATAGCGGACATACACACTGGGGCTGGTGTGCATCTCATATTCCACCTCCGCTTCGGCCAGCGCCGTGCGGTCGTGCATGCACCACAGCACCGGCTTCAGGCCCTTGTAGACGAAGTCCTTCTCCAAAAAGCGAAAGAACGTTTCGATGATCTTGGATTCATATTCCGGCGTCATGGTGGAGTACGGCTGGTTCCACCGCCCGAAAACCCCCAACCGCTGGAACTGTGTCCGCTGCAGGTCCAGGTATTTCTGGGCATACTCGCGGCAGGCGCGGCGCACCGCGATGGCCGGCATCTCCAGCTTCTTGCGGCCCAACCGTTCGTCCACTTTGATTTCGATTGGCAGGCCATGGCAGTCCCAACCAGGAACATAAGGGGCATCGAAGCCGGCCATGGTCTTCGATTTCACCACGAAGTCTTTCAGGCACTTGTTGAGCGCATGTCCCAGGTGGAGCGGGCCGTTGGCGTACGGGGGGCCGTCGTGCAGCACGTAGCTGGGGGCGTCCTGGCGTACACTGCGAATCTGCTGGTAGAGTTCATCCTGCTCCCAGGAGGCCAGCCGCCGCGGTTCGCTTTGCGGCAGATTGGCCTTCATGGGGAAATCGGTGTGGGGAAGGTTCAGAGTCGCCTTGAGTTCGGGCGTAGCCGGCATTATTTCTCCAGTAAAAATGGGCAAGGTTATATTGTATCTGTGTTGCGCTGCAAGGGGTTCGGGAGGGGCTTTAGCCCTGCGAACGCCAAAAGTGAACGAGTGGCTTACCTCAGGCCCCAAAAAGGTGTCTAATACGTTTTAATGGATCTTCATGAATACGGGCTCCGTATTCATGAAGAGACAAGCCGGGCGAAACTTGCCCATAATGAGGAGATAGGCGGAGAGAGGCTTACTGGCCCTCTTTTCTCATAGGTTCTATGGCCAATCAGGTGTTGTTACCCCCGGATCTAAAGCAGAACGATCAGGCAAGGGAGCCGAAGTTGCTTGCCGAGATCATTGATGAGCCGGCGTGGAAGACCATCGCCCACAACATCTACGATCTCCTGTATCCCAGGAAGCTGCCTCCTCTTGTACTGACCTCCACGCCCATCCCGGTCATCGACCCGATGAAAGAGGACCGCGGTCGTGCTTCGTCCATCATTTCGATCGCGACCCACGTGGTGATTATCGCCATCATCCTGTGGGCCTTCCTGGCCGTAAAGAATGTTGTGACCAAGAAGAGCCAGACGGTGACCAACGTCGAGGTGCCCCCGTTCATGCCGATTGCGCCCAATGGGCCGCAGATGGGTGGTGGCGGTGGTGGCGGTTCCCACGACATTATTCAGGCGCCCAAGGGCAAGTTGCCCGAGTTTAAAGAGCAGCCCATCGTCCCGCCGATGGTGATCAAGAACGACCATCCCAAGCTGACGGCTGAGCCTGCCATCATGATGCCCAAGGACATCCAGCTACCCACCAACAACCTGCCTAACCTGGGAGATCCGCGCACCAGCATTGTTGGCCCGGAATCCAACGGGTCCGGCAGCGGAGCGGGCATGGGCACTGGTTCCGGCGGTGGCATTGGGTCGGGCAAGGGGAACGGCTATGGTCCGGGTGAAGGTGGCGGCTACGGCGGCGGCCTTTATCACGTAGGCGGGGGTGTCTCTGCTCCGCAGCTGGTGTTTGCGCCCGACCCTGAGTTTTCCGACGAGGCTCGTCGTGCCAAGTACCAGGGTGTGTGCGTGGTGTCGCTGATTGTGGACGCACAGGGCAATCCGCAGCGGGTTCAGGTAGTCCGCCACCTGGGCATGGGATTGGACGAGAAGGCCGTGGAAGCGGTGCGTCAATATCGTTTCAAGCCTGCCACGCTGCAAGGCAAGCCGGTGCCCGTGGAAGTCAACATCGAAGTAAACTTCCGCATCTACTAGCCGTGCTGCTCAGTCGCAGCAGACGGTCCCGCTGCCGGTTTTACAAGCAAATTGTCATCCCGACCGGAGCGTACCTGCGGTTTCTCTGCACTAGTAACAAAAAGCTGGGTGCCCCATTCAAGCCTTCTTTTGGTCTTTTGGCTTGAGTGGGCTACGCGGCCTCAAACAACCGCGAGCTTTATTTGCCCGGAGATGCGGGCTTGGCGGGAGTCGTATGCGTGGCCTTGATCCCGGAAAGCACCGAACGGGAGCCGCTGCTTCGCTGGATCAGAACCGTCAGTCCAATGGAAGTAAACATGAAGAGAATCGCCGACCAGGTCGTCACTTTGGTCAGCAGGTTGGCCGCTCCGCGGGGACCGAACGCGGTCTGTGACCCCTGGCCGCCAAATGCGCCGGCGAGATCGGCACTCTTGCCCTGCTGGAGAAGAACAACACCAATCAAAATGATGCAAACAATCACGTGAATCGTACCGAGAAACCAGATCATGCCGAACCCCAATCGAATGGTGCGGAAGGGGGGACTTGAACCCCCATGCCTCTCGGCGCCACCCCCTCAAGATGGTGTGTCTGCCAATTTCACCACTTCCGCTCAAAACCGCTTTATTTTCAGTCGCTTGCTGGATTCCCCGCTGGGCTTTCTGCGACGCAGAGCCAGGAGACGGTTCAACAGCACACAGCGTTCGCCTGAGGGTAGGCGGAACGCATCGTCTTTGATGTTACCGTGCCCCGCCCGGTACTGCAATGTGCTCAGCTTGCCTACGCAGCCCCTATTGTTTTTGAGTGTTGCGCGGGTAGGTCGCGTAGAGACTTGGCACGATGGGCACGGCTTTACAGGCTGCGGCAAAACTATTGTTTTGTATCAGGGCATGACTTTAGCCGGGCCGTAAACGATTGAGAATACGTCGGGCTGCCTCGCCGCAGCGAGCATTAGCCCTTGAGGGAATCTTGGAATTACTGCAGTTTTGCGTACTCCACGGCTTCGCCCTGCGGGCAGCTTACCGAAAACGCGACTTTGCAGGAGGTTCGGAGTCAAGTCTCGGAGAAGCCGATTTTAGCTACCATGATCCATGGATCGAGGAGACACGGGTTATGCTGCGTTTCGTTTTCGCTTGGTTCCTGGCCTTCTTGGTATTCACACCAGCCCGGGCAAAATGTGCACCGCAGCATGACCATGCGTCGGACCAGCCGGTCCGGATGGGAACAGTCCACTTCGTCACGTCATGCAGTCCTGAGGTGCGCGACGAATTCGATCTGGCGGTGGCGACTTTACATTCCTTTGGCTACCGGAAGTCAGCACAGTTATTTGCTGACGTTTTGAGCACAGATCCCAATTGCAGCATGGCAGAGTGGGGCATTGCGATGAGCCACTACCGCCAATTGTGGGATCCGCCGACGAAGGACGATCTAAGGATCGGCCTGGAAGCCGCTCAAGAAGGTTTGTCGATGGGACCGAAGAGTCAAAGGGAGCGCGACTATCTGGGCGCTATTCAGGGTTTCTATCAGAATGCCGGCTCAGAAAGTCACAGCATCCGGGCCAAACGATATGAGACTGCGATGGAGTCGCTGCACAGCCGGTATCCGCAGGACGGCGAAGCTGCCATCTTTTATGCCCTGTCTTTGATCGCGAATGCTCCGCTCAATGACAAGACTTACGCAAATCAGAAGAAGGCGACCCAAATTCTCGAACCGATCCTTCTGCAACAGCCGCGACATCCGGGTCTCGCGCACTATATCATCCATGCCGACGATAATCCGGTGCTGGCGCCGCTGGCTTTGGATGCGGCGAAGAACTATTCCCAGATTGCCCCTGACTCGCCTCACGCCCTGCATATGCCCTCTCACATTTTTACAAGGCTCGGTTTATGGGACGACTCTATTGCCTCAAACCTCGCCTCGGCCGACAGCGCTCGCAAACAGAAGGTGGCTGGCGACGAGTTACATGCTCTGGATTACCTTGTCTATGCGTATCTGCAAACCGGGCGCATAACGGAAGCCCGCAAACTGACCCAACAACTTCCCGTTGTCGAACCGGGCGATGCGGCCCTCTATGCCGGGCGATACGCGACAGCTGCGATACCAGCCCGGTATTTCATCGAGCGTCAGCAGTGGGATGCTGCCGCGGAACTTCCCTTACCTCCACAAACCTCCCCAGGGGACGCATATGCGTCGACTCAGGCGACTCTTTATTTCGCCCGCGCGCTTGGCGCATCGAGGCTCGGGGACATTAAGGCGGTGCAGGCGGCAATGCAACCGCTGCTTTCCTTGCGCGACGCACTCGCGCAGAGCGGCGACCGCGATGCGGATCAGGTGAATGTTCAATTAAAGATTGTGAGCGCCTGGATCAAGTGGTCAGATGGTGATCACGATGCGGCCGTGCAAGAGATGAGAACCGCCGCAGCGATGGAAGACGCAACCCAAAAATCGCCTGTCAGTCCAGGCTCCATCGCTCCCGCGCCGGAGATGCTGGGCGATATGTTGCTTTTGGCAAAGCAGCCAAAGCTCGCGTTGACGGCATATGAATCGGCCCTGAAATCCACCCCTGGACGCCTCAGAGCAGAATACGGGGCCGCTGTTGCCGCCCAGGAGGCAGGACTGCGACCCGCCGCGGGGCGGCATTACCGCAGGCTGCTCACGAACTGCAGCCACGCCGATTCCGATCTTCCGGAACTCAAGCAGGCAAATTACTTTTTCAGCAAAGACTAGCTCCGTTTCGATTCGTTCCCTCGAACCTCCTCTCGAAACACGGAACGTCGCCTTACGCCCCCTCGACACCTTCAGCTCTCCAGCAGGCTGAAGACCTCGCTCGCGATTTAGGAGTGGCCAACCGACGACATGTCAGTTAACGCCATTCGCCGAGGCACACACGTAGTGTGGATTTTGTTGAAATCGTCCATGAAAACTGATCCGAGCCAGGTTTTCATCGATCTCGCAGAGCTTTGCTTCCTCCCGATCGAGCACACGGACGACGGCGGGAATCGTGTGGCGCGCCTTAGCCTTGAAACCAGCCAGACGGTGAAGCCCGGAGACGAGGCGTCGCTCCCGGGTGACCGTGATCGGTGTCAGGAGGCCGGGGCATACAGGGGGAGAAAACCGCTCTTAGGCAGAACAGGTGGAGGAGATTCGGAGGCATGTCAAGGTTGGTGAACAGAAGACTGGCGTGGCGGCTGAGTACCGGGTGTCGCGGCAAACGCCCAACGGCTCAGGAAATTGCAACAGTGCCTGGTATCTTGTTGGTCTGCTCACGGCTCATCTCAGCCATCCGTAAATGAATGAAGGTGTAGTGTCGACTCTTTCAGGGTCGGCCAGACGGCGAAGTGGTGGTCGCCCCTACACTGCAATGGCTTCTTGCCCAATTGGTTTTATTACGAGATGAGACGATCCTTTCTCAACTTCTAAAGAGTCCGAAGAAACTTTCGTCGGTCGCAGAACCCCACTTAGCCTGTCACCCCTCAACTCGCATTCCCGGTCGAACTGTGCTTGAGGTGGTTAAATATTAACCCCATATGGGTTAAAAACTAACCATTTCCTGCTTAGCTCCGAGGACGCGACGAGGCGTCGCGAATGAGATGTTTGTCGCTCGAACCGCTGTTTTCAATCACTTGAAGAATTTTTCAGAAGTGGGCCGAATTTGGCACGCCAAATGTAACTAAGGTACCGCGTAAGCAGTTAACGTCACTTCGAGTGACGCTGTAGATCCGATCAACGAAGCCTGGAATGTGATCGCGCAGGATAAGTAGAAGGACGGCATCCATGAACGGGAGATCGAAGAGCTGCTTAACGGGTTCACGCGGCGGTTTCCACTTGAACGCGCTCGCTGTCGCCGTGGGGGAACAGGGCTTGGAATTCTTTGCGTTCGATGTGTCTTACGTCGAGAAACTTCGAGCGGGAGATGCGCATATAGAGGGACACTTCGTGAGCTACTTCAGCGAACTGATCCGTCTCAAGCTGCGCTCGCGCTTGAATTCCAAGGAAGCAATCGAAGATGTCAGGCAGGAAACCTTCATACGCGTACTGACACTGTTGCGCGGCAAAAAAGGCCTGCGGCAGCCGGATCGATTGGGACCCTTCGTCAATTCGGTTTGCAACCATGTCTTGTTCGAGCATTATCGTTCGAAAAGAAGAATGGAGGCGACGTTCGACGACGAAGTGGAGGCCACCATTGCTGGTCGCGAACCAAGTGCGTTGAGTCTGCTGGAAGCCAAGGACACCGAGCGAGTGGTTCGCCAGATTCTTAACCAATTGCCGGAACGCGACCGGCGCCTGCTTCAATCGGTGTTGCTGGAAGAACGCAATAAAGATGAGGTTTGCGCCGAGTTCGGCATCACCCGCGAATATTTGAGAGTGTTGTTACACCGCGCCAGGCAGTCGTTCAAGTCGTTTTATATTGGCCGTTTGGGTGTGAATGATGGTGCACCGGCGAGGCGCTAGAGGTTTCTGCTTGGTCCTTGTTCAAGCGGATTGTGCGATTCGTGATCGAAGAGTTGCGGAACCACCCCGAGTCAGGTGAATCCGGTTTCACGGGAACTCGGCATCACTGCCGAACGTCTTTGCACCACGGACAGAAGGGTGCAGAAACAGTGCGATTGTGCCGACACTTGGGATCGCCGGAATTGAACCGGGGCGCGGACGCTGCGGGAGGAGCAATCTGCAGCCCCGGTATGTCAGGCCAGTTCTGCTTGTTTGAGCTCAACTCCCTGAGGCAAGCCCTTCTGTACCTGTTGAATGAACCGCGTAGCAACCTCTCCGAGCTGATCAGTCAACTGTGACGACCCTGCAACCGGCTTGACGGCTCTTATTAGTTCCAGCACAGTCGTGGCCAGCTCAAGCTCAGGGAAGTTGACCGGGCCCGGGCCAGGCAAATGTATTCGCTCAACAAGAATTGGTAGGGGAAAACAGTGCTGTTTTCCGCCGATCGTGATGCATAGATTCCACATAGAATGGTCCTTTCTGTTGAATACACCCTTGAATCTGACAGGGACGCGGTTAGAGAAACCGGTCTCAAATTAAACTGAAGCGAAGCCGGCAGAAACAATGTTCGCCTTACTGTCCAATTGCGGAAATGCACCGAACTGTACAAATCCAGATGCAGTCAAACTGAACGCTGCCGCCAGACCGGAGCCTTTTGGAATGAAACCTGGGATCGTCGCCCCACCATCATTGCCCCCGGGATCATCTGGTGATGGATAGCCGCCCGGTCCGGTTCCTCCGCATTTAACGGTGTCCTTGTCATCGTCGCTTTTGTCTCCGTCGTCGTTTGAGTTATCGGAATTATTCGTCGACTGCGTATCCTGCACGGGCCCCGATGAGTAGTCGGTCGCCTGTGTGCTGGTTGTGCTCGATTGAGTGTCGCTACCGGCATTCATGGCAGTACTGACGGCGTCGCCGAGGCACATCCCGATGCCAAAATCCCCTCCGAGCCAGCCGCCAACGCCAGCCCCTACGAGGCCTGCCGGGATGTCTCCCGGAGGGGAAAGTAAACCGATGAACCCGCCGATCGTAGCCCCAACTGTGACTGTCACTTGTATGTAGCTGCTACAACGTCCAAACCATTGGTCGAGCGCAGAGTCGGCGTCGCCTATCCCGATTCTCGAAAGTGGTCCATTTGCGAAGGGTCCACTCTGTCCGGCAACCAACGTAAGATCAGGCAGTGACAACGTTTCATCGTTATTCCTGACGATATTTTTCCGCAGCGTCGAGAATGTGTGCGTATCTGCAAAGCAAAGACGGCTTCTGATCGGATCGACAAAGGGCACGTGCGCAACACCGCTTCCGAGAGTGCGGGGGGATCCCAATTTCTCAAAAGTCTCGACGGCCTTGCTAATTACTGATGGGCTTTGCGCGCCCATCAATGCGCTTAACCAGACGGCTTCAAGCCCATCCATTTCGCCGACATTGGACATGAATGTGCAAAGATGATCGAGAATTCGTTCGCATCCGACTCGCGGTATCACAGCGATCTGTGCGAGCAACGCAATCAGCCCGTTGCCATATGCCAGCGCAGCAGCGCTCTGGCTGAGTCTGCTTGTCGAACTTATCAGGAATGGACCCCTGGACCCCGTCACCCGACGGTGAAACTGCAGGAGCCGCAGGAAGCCGACCTCGGGCGGCATAATCCTCATCAGTCCCGGAATATAGTCGATGGGTCCGCTTGCAGTTATTATGGGCGTAGCTGCCGCCAGGTCGGTCCTTTTGCTGAGTTGCTCAACATACTCCTCGGCGAATGAAGTGTTCGCGGATCCTGTGGGTTTGCTCTTATTCTTCTGGCTCGTAACCATATAGCACCTCTGTAGAATGCGTGCCCTGGCGGTTCGAATGACAGTTTCCATAAGGCAGGGGCAACTATACACCTGACTTGATCGTGTAATCCCACCATTCTTTAGGGCGCGTGGAAAGAATCTGTAACGGCATACGCGCGTACAAATGGTCTCAGTTTATGGTCAGGCTGCGCGCTGACGATGGTCTGCATCGAATGCCTCCTATGAAGGCGAGATGCGAAGAACGAGGCCCCAGCCACATCACAAGCGGGCTAACAACGAAACAACAGTAAGCAGGGTGCCGGACAAATGCTATCCCCCCGAGGCACTAGTCATGCACTTAAAAGGGACTACTCGCTGATCGATGGCCTGCGTCGGCTTTGACGGCAATATGGTTTGCGCATCTTGCGCGCCATTTAGGGTAGGTCATAAGTTATACATCGCAAAGGTCACGCGATAATCCACTAACCCCAAAACTATTCTGAGCATCCTCAAAGAAATGCCTATCCACTGTGACCGCCTGATTAACTAACTTGGCAACTCGGTAAAAAGATTAACCAGATTGAACAATATTTAGTCACGCCTCCAACATGACTATTTAGTTCAATAAAAATGCGCTTACCCACTAACGCAAAACAACAAAGCGTACTAGTGCCGAATCATGGCACCTGCAAACAACACCCTCCGCGCTTCCATCCCCTCGCTCGCCGCCATCGAACAACGCCGCCGGGAGCTGCTTGCCTGGCAAGCCGCCCATCGGGCGCCGTCCGCCGATCCTTCCAATAACCTCGGCCCCGCGCCTCACTGCACCGTCGGTGCCACCCGTCACGGCCTCAACCTCTTCGTCGTCCTGGTCGGCGAATCCAGCAAAGCCCGTAAAGGAACCAGCTGGCGTCAGATCGCCAGCCTCTTCTCCGAAGTAGACCCCCTCTGGGTCGCGCGCCGCATCACCACCGCCCGCCCCACCGCCCACGGCATCACCCGCGCTTTGCGCGATCAAGAACCCCCCACCGATCGCCGCCTCTTCCTCCTCGCCGAGGAATTTGCTTCCGTTCTCCATATGCTCGGCCAACGCACCGGCGAGCTCTCCCCTCTGCTCCGCTGTGCCTGGGATGGTCTCGACCTTTCCACCAGCAATGGGTCCTATTTCCTCCAGGCCACCAACCCGCACCTCAGCATCGTCGCCCATATCACCGGAAGCGAGCTTGCCCAACACCTCACCCATCGTTGCGATTGACTCGTCGCCGCCGCGGTGGGCGGCTCAGTGCGATGCAGCATGTCGTAGTTCGGTTGCGCCTGGCTTAGCTCCGGGTTTTCTTCAGCGACCGGGACAGCGAGAGACGCGCGCAATCGTTTGGCAAACACTCCTCTGCGCGAATCCGCGGCAACGATAGCCGGGGAAGCAGAGGTGCTCCGCTGGGGTGCCTGAGAGGTCGGATTTCAGTAAAATTTCCCCAGCTCAGAGAGCCCGGGCCGGGTAAGGTACCGCATCCCTGTTTTCAGGCTATTCGATTTGAAGATGCTAGCCGATCCCAAAGACGTAGAGAAATGCCTTTTGAGCCGCGCCTCGCTCCCTGTGCTTTTGACTTGAGCATCCAGGAGATCCAACTAGCTTCGACAATGCTGTCAGCCGCGCCTTTGCGGTCGATCCCGTGGCGCAGCTCCACTTGCTGAACGAGATGGCTGTAATCCTCTATGTGCTCACTCATACTCGCTCGCTCCTTCTTCCTGTCCCACCTCGATAGTGCTTTTCGATTTGGGAACGTTTCAACCGGGATTCCTCCTGAACGGATGCGGAGAGGGGAAGAACTCAGCCAGTTTGTCGCGGGTGGGGGAAGCGAGAGTGCCGGTGCATTCAGGAGTCACAGCCGAGGCCCGAAACGTACCGGAAATCTACCACAGCCCTCCGGGCCTGGCGTGAAAGCCAGGGGAACTACTGCAGTTTTGCGTACTCCGCTTTGGCTTGCTTCAGGACGGGGATATCGGGGTCAGCGTTTTTCCACAATTCCAGGAAGTCCTGGAACGCCTTTTTGGCTTTCGCCGTGTCGCCCGCCAGCGCGAAGCCGCGCGCCATCCCTACAAAGGAAAGCGAATAGAACTGTCCCCAGTTTGGGTGTTGCCAGGTACTGCCCCAATTGGCGCCCTTGTGGTCCACGATTTTCTGAAACTCGGCCACCGCATCCGCACCCTTGCGCAGACGCAGGTAAGCCAAACCGCGCAAGTACGCTACCTCGGGATAAGCACGCTCGTATGGCGAGGCCGATGCCAGCAGTTCCACCGTTTTTGCCGGCTGGTCACCCTTGAGCTCGATCGCGGCGCGAATAGCGGGGAGCTGCACTGCATTCCAGACGGTATCATTTGGAGAAAGCTTTGATGTCTCCGCGGCCAGCTTCCCCGCGTGGGCCGCATCGCCGCACATCGCCAGCGCCAGAGCGGGACGCCGCAGACGGTGCACGGTCTGGCAATTGCCCGACAGCGCGTCTGCGCGTGCATCCGCCTCTTCGAGTTCGGCCGCGACATCGCGGAGCCCTTGGCGCAGCGCTGTCTGCGCGGCTCGCTCGTACAACTTGCTCGACTCACGGCGCTGGCCCAGAACATTCCGGGAGGCCGCCTGCAAACCAAAGCTGAGGTACTCCTCCGGCCTGCCCGCATACCATTCGGTTTCCCTGGCGACGGCTGCCTGGTCGCCTTGGAGATAGGCCATTTCGAGGAAACGCTGGTGAATCCTCGCTCCGCCGATTCCCAGCGCTCGCAGCTTTCTGCTCCACTTCCCCGGCCTCAACTAGCCGATCAAGGCAGATGTAGGCGTCCAAGAGACGCCTGTACCCAAATTCCACACGCGGCTCCAGCCGAACCGCTTCCTGACCCGCCTTCAGCCCCTCTTCGAATCGCCCCAGGGCTATCAACCTTTCGCTCAAATCGTTAGAGAACATCCAAAAGCGGGGATAGTCCTGGCTACCCAACCGATATGCGTCAATCGCTTTATCCGACTCGCCATTGAAGTTGTAGTAGTGGCCCTGGATGAAGTCCCGCTCAAACGGGGAGACGCGGTCGATCAAAGCGAAAGCCTTATCGATGTATTCGCGCTGGCGCCCTATGTCTCCGGCGTTTTGGAAAGCGCCGGCAAGCAGGGTATAAGCCATGGCGAAATTCGGATCCAACGCGATGGCGCGTTCAGCCAAAGGAATGGTGGCTAGAAAATGACCCTGGGCCATTTGGTCAGAGCCTGCGGTGAAGGTTTGCAGAGCCTCCAGCGAAGGCGTAGTCGCCTGTTCCAGCGGACGATTCCATTTCTGGATCGAGCTGCGCGATTCTCCCAGCTTGCTGCGCATGGCAGTCGCGGCGGTTCCCAGCGAATTCAATACGTGCTCTTTATCGACTGCTTGAATCTGCTCCCGGGCGAGCGTTGCTCCGTCCTGACAGGCGATTGCCTGGAGCGTGATGACATAGCTTTTCCCCAGACTCGCGATCGTGCCGTCGATGGTGGCCGCGGCTCCTTCACGCACGCAGACTTCGTGCGCGATCTGATTGGTAATGCGTGCGCCCGGAAGAAGACTCATCAGGCGAAGAGCTTGCTGCACCTGTTCGTCGTCCATGATTTTTAGAAACGGCGATTGTTCCAGTTCGATAGCCAGGCCCTGGCGAAGAGTGCCGTCAAATACAGGGTCGCCGGTCGAATTGGCGAAGTCGGCGAGCACCACCGTATCGGTTTCGCTGAGAGCCCTGCTTCGATTGAATAAGGTTAGAACCTCCCAGGTGCCGGGGGCGACCACGACGGAATCCCTGGCATTCAGGGGAATGGTCTGATGATGGCGCATAAGCAGTAGCAGTCCAAGGCCTGCAATCGCGGCAGCGGCTCCTGCGGGGAGCAGCCATTTCCGCCATTTCGGCTTGGCGTGCGCAGGTGGCGGAAGCGCGGCGGGCGGGGTCTCGACGGGCTCCGGCGCGTGCTCCTCGATCACAATCTGGGCGCGCGAGCGCATCTGCGCAATCAGCACCTCGCCTCCCTCGGTGATCGTACGGACCGGAACCGCGAATCGATAGCCGCGGCCCGGCAGGGTGACGATGTAATGCTCTCCTTCGAGAGTGTCGCCGAGCGCCTTGCGCAGCTTGAAGATGTGCTGGCTCAGGTTGGCTTCCTCGACGAAAGAGTCCGGCCAGATCTCCTTTAGCAGCTCCTCCTTGGAGACAACTTCCCGCCCGCGGCGCACCAACACCAGCAGCGTCTCAAAGGACTTCGGAGTCACCGCAATGAGTTGGCCGTCGCGCAGCAGGACCTGCTTGTCCGGGTCCATGCGGAATGGGCCGAACTCGTAGACGACCTTGGGATCCGTGTTCATGGCATAGGGAACAACGTATACCCGGCCAGGGAGGAACGCACCGGAAATCCAACATAGCCCTCCGGGCTTTCCGCGCCTTAAAGAAGCCCGCGCATTCAGAGGCTTCGCTAAGTTGTTGATTCACCGATATCAAGGCCCTCATTCAGATTCTTTAAGAAACATTGAAATGCTCATTAAGGACTTTTCCTTCCGGCTCCGCTCAGGATGCGGTCATTCGAAGCCGCCGCACAGACGGCGAATTCCGGAGCGAAGCGATGGCGGTGAGGACAACAAAGATCACGATCGAAACCGAAGGCCTCTTAGTCATACGCCAGGCACGAACGGTGGTGACCTGGTGCCCTGGTTGTCAGGCCGAGGTAGACGTAGTGCTTCTGGGGGAGGACACGGCTCAACTCCTGAGCGGGCTGCCAACGGGCGCCTTGCACGTTTGGGGCCCGCCTGAAGGCCCTGTCCTTATCTGCCTCCGATCCCTGGTGCAGCGCTCACAATCCAACGACGTTTAAACCACGAGCGAGCTCGCCAACAAAGGAGAAGGACGATGATCGACACAGTAAAGAAGCAGATCGTTTTGAAGGGAGCCGGTGTGGTGGTGGCGGCCCTTTGCTGGCCGCTTTGCGCTTCCGCAGCTCCCTACAGGCTAGTGGATCTTGGCCCGGTGGGTAACGCAGGCGGCCCAAACCATATCACCAACAATGACATCAGCGTCGGCTCGGTCCAGGGTTCCGGCGGCCACGACCATGCGGTGATCTATTTCGACCAACACCTCATTGACATCGGCAAACCCGGCCTTGGGGGAGCGAACAGCCATTGCATTTGGAAACAACCCCTGGGGTGAAGTCGTGGGCGGAGCCAACATTGCCAATGTTGACCCCAAGAAAGAGGACTTCTGCGGATTCCAGTCACTGGGAATCGCTACCGCGACGGCCAGTTGCCGGCCGTTTCTGTGGTGGGACGGCCAAATGACCGCACTTCCGACTCTCGACAACAATCGTGGCAACAATGGCGTCGCTGCCGCGATCAACGACTTGGGCGAGGTGGTCGGCGCGGCGGAAAACACAACCCCCGGCTGCCCCACCCAAAACCCAACGGCATATCTGAACCAGTATTACCAATACAAGCCCGTCCTCTGGCGGGATCACGCGATAGAGGAACTGGCTACCGTGGGAGGAGATCCGGTCGGCACGGCCGTGGCCATCAACAATCATGGACAAACGGTGGGGATGACGGGTACCTGCGGTGCCTTCAGTCTGGTGTTGGGCTATTACATGAATCCGTTGCACGCCGTGCTATGGGAGAAGGATGGCACGCCCATCGATCTCAAGTCGCTGGGTGGAAATGAGAGCAGCGCGTTGGGAAATGCGGCCAAAGATATCAATGGTTCCGGCCACGTTGCAGGCTACTCCTCGCTGTCGGACAATGCGACCATCCACGCCTTTCTCTGGACCAGGGAAAAGGGCAAGATGCAGGACCTGAAACCAATTAAGGAGTGGCAAACAGTATCGCCATCGCCCTCAATGAAAGCGATGACGTCGTCGGGTCTTCGATCAGTGCAAACTTTTCGGCCCTGATCGCGACCATCTGGAAGCATGGCGTGGCTATGGACCTGAACAAATTTATCCCTGCCGGCTCTTCGCTGTCCCTGCTCTTTGGCTGCTCGATCAACTCCCGCGGGGAGATCCTTGGATTGGCGTATGACGTAAAACACCATGGCATATCACGGATATGAACTGATTCCGGCTGGTGAGTAGCAAAGGCGGAACAAGCGGGGAATGTGGGATTCGGGACGCCGCCCAGGGCCACCGAATACGATCAACCATCTCGAGAGAGCAGGTTTTTCATGCTCTCTCGAATTCTTGCGCCGCGCGCTTGCGAAGAGATCGCATGCTGAGATAGAAGTCGCCCATGCCGCTCGGAGCTTTTCAACCACCGAAGCCCGCACCTGGCGCTGACGGCATCCTCGACCGCCTGGTTCACAATGCCACCGCATCGAGATGCGCGGAGTGTCCATGCGCAAGAAACGCAATCCGCCGCAGACGAGAAGGAATGAACCAAAGTCAACATCTTTGAGTGCGAGTTGGCGATGTCACGCCAATCATTACAGGCACACGGCTCGATTTGATTTGTCTGTGGCCATCGTCTCATTCCTTTCTGCTCTAGCCTTCAGCATCAAGGTGCATAGTGAGTAAAGACAAGGTCGGTCGCTCTGGCCTTCTCGTGGCAGGGGAAGCAGCTTTTCATAAACGCCGCGTCGCCAGGTTTGCCGTCTGCGAAGTGACCGAACCCCCAGCCGCCGGTTGCAGCATACTTGGTTGAGTCCTTGACCATAAACTGAATGTTCGTGGGGGCCCCGGGAACGAAAGATTGCGCTTGGCTAAAGACTTTGTTGTTTTCCTCTGATGGCACGTAACGGTAATGCAAAGCAGCAAGGATCGTGCCGTCCGGGAACGGAAGCTTCCCATCCCGGTAGGCCTTGATCGCTACATCGTTGCCCAGGACGGCACCTATACTGTTGAGGTTGCCTGCTTCATGGGCCGAGGAGACCCAACTCCAGTCGCGGTACCCGTGAGGGATTTCCGTAACGAAGGCCGGGGCGGATTCCCCACTCGCGTGTCCTGGGGCAGGGGCAATGAGGACGACAAGGCCGGCCATTGCTGCAACTGCAAGCAGGAAGAATGTGAAGCGTTTCATAAGGGTTCCTCCCTCCAATATGCTTATATCCCTGGATGAACTGAAATCAGCAGTCCCAAATATTTCGCCTTAAAGCTGATGTGGATGCCTTTTCGATCGCCAGTAGCCTAGGCGCAACTCACGCGCAACAACATTACAGGAGAACCTGCCGACATGACAGTTGAGAATGCCGGTCTGTGTCAATGCATCCGATCTGTTCAGGAAGAACTGTTCACGATTGTTTATCCGTTCTCGATGAGGCGGCGATAAAACCCTCAGAAGAGAAGACCGGCCCGCGTGTAGGGAAGAATCGCTGGATGAGGCAATCGTGAAGCGGTGAGTCCAGGTCAGCGCAACAATCGCCGACGACCGCTAGACGGTAATCGGCGTCAGCAGCCTCGGTAAGCGTGGAAAGGACGACACCACTGGTCGCAATGCCGTAGAGAACCAATGTATCGATGTCATTGGCGCGAAGAATCATAGCGAGATCCGTGCCGGCGAAGGCACTGATTCGGTGCTTTGTTATAACGATTTCATCGTCTTGCGGTGCGATAGTATCCGGGATCGCTCCAAGCGGTTCTCGGAATAGCCGCTGATGTTGCTCTGAGGATTTAATGGCGCCGAGGAGTGCATTTCGGGAGCTGATCTCGGGGAGTCCCGGTCGAAAACCTACCTGGACGTGGATTATGGTCATGCCAGTAGCACGAGCATGATTGAGAACACTTGCGACTCTAACCAGAAAAGCGTCTTTGGCATCTCGGGTGTAAATGGAAACGATGCCGGCTTGACAATCCATGCTCAAGACGGCAGTGTGGGCCGGATCAATCGTGGATGTGTCAGCCATATTAAGCTCCTTTCGGCTCCGCAAGCATATCGCAATCAATCTTGTGATCCCCATCCTCGAAGAAAATGGCCTCGCGACGATTGCCACGCTGGGTCAGGTGGTGAGGGAGACCTGGGATGACCATCCGGGCCACGCGCGTCATGCCGGCAAAACTATCACCAATTCAGGTAAATATGTATCCTGTCACCGGATTGCTGTCCAGTTGGTGCGTAGTCGGCCCCAGGTTATTTGTCTATCTGTAAATGGGACTCATACCGTCCCGAGGGTAGGTATTGAAAATGACGACAAGGAGAGAGCTCCTTCAATTGGTTGGCAAAACTGCGACTGCCACGATGCTGTTGGATCATCGCGGCGCTGCTGCTGCACAGAGCGAAGCGCGTCGCGTGAATCCTCGCCGCGGACAACAGCTCCTGGAATTGCAGCAACGATTCGTTGATTTGCGTTTCGGCATGTTCCTGCACTTCAATATGGCTACATTTCAGGATCGCGAATGGGGTGATCCCACATCGTCTCCCGATCTATTTCGTCCCACCGCTCTCGATACGGATCAGTGGGCCGCAGCTGCGCGGTCTGCCAACATGACCTGGGGATGTCTTACGACCCGGCATCACGATGGCTTCTGCATCTGGCCGACAAAGACGGCAGCTGCAAGCGTGAGACAGACATCGGGTTCTATCGACGTTGTACGTGCCTACGTGAATTCGTTCCGCAAAGCTGGTCTGCGGGTGGGGCTCTATTATTCGATCCTATCGCTGCGCGATGACATTCGCCACTTCAACGTGACACCGGCCAAGGTTCAGCTCATCAAAGATCAGTTGACGGAGCTGTTCAGTGGCTATGGGGAGGTCGACATCCTCATCACCGATGGCTGGGACGCTCCGTGGAGCCGCATCACGTATGAAGAGGTGCCGTTCCATGAGATTTATGAGCATATCAAGAACCTGCAACCCAACTGCTTGATCTGCGACCTCAACGCCAGTCAATATCCTCCTGGGGGACTCTACTATTCCGATGTGAAGGCCTTTGAGCAGAATGCTGGGCAGAAGGTCCCAGAAGGTAGCGACGTGCCGGCTCTTTCTTGTGTGACCCTTACCGATGGATGGTTCTGGAAGCAGCGTGACGCGGATGGACATCTCAAGGCGGTCACGACCATCGTGGATGAATGGCTTGAGCCGCTGAATCGCAGACAATGCAATCTGATTTTGAATGCTCCTCCGACACGTGAAGGGCGCCTCTCACCCAACGTAGTGAGCCGTTTGGAAGAGATTGGCAAGGCATGGAGGCATACTGGACCCGTGGCACAGCTCAGCGAGCACGCAGTGATCACGACGCAGAATCTGGCGACGGGGAAGCCCATTCACGCCAGCTCCTACCCGGATACTGTAGGACCGGATCAAGCCAACGATGGCGACTTCCGATCGAGCTGGCACGTGGATGAAGCGCAATCCTCGGGCTGGTTAGAAGTGGATCTGAAAAAGCCGGTGAGCTTCAACACTGTCTCGCTCGTGGAGCCCGTGGGTCTATGGGATAACTACTCGGAAAGCCGCATTCGGAATTATCGCTTTGAGCACTGGAACGGAGAGGCTTGGATTACCCTGACGGGCGGTAAAACGCCGAGCCGAACCACAATCCATCGCATCCCGCGCGTGTCATCGCAGAAGGTGCGGCTCCAGTTCGAATGCGGCCAGCAAATGCCGCACATCGCCGAAATCGGTGTGTATGACGAACCCGGCTAAACCATACCGCTCAAGATGTCGGCGATCCTGTTTGCCGAGAAGTTGCCCCACTTGAGAAGCCGCTTGTCGGGGAGATAGAGGGGCAGGCCCTATTCGTGTGCGAAATACCGGTGTTTGGAAGCATTTGTGCTACCATCCGCAACTAAGCGCCGCTCTCAGACATCTGAGAATGCAGGAGGCAAGGAGGAGGGTGCCATGTTCCGCTTCCCACTCACCCAGAAACCAAAAACTTCTCGGGAACCGTTCAGCGTAGAGACGCTGGCGAAGGCTTCGCGGCTGCGCGGCGCCAATGTCACCCAGGGCATTTGTCCTTACTGCGCCGTCGGCTGCGGGCAGCTCATCTTCAGCAAGGGCGGCGAACTCATCGACATTGAGGGCGATCCTGATAGTCCCATCAGCGCGGGCCACCTATGCCCCAAAGGGGCCAACGCCTACCAGCTCTCCGTCAATTCGCATCGCGTCCGCAATGTCCTCTACCGCGCTCCCTACTCCGATCAATGGGAGACGCGGACGATGGAGTGGGCGCTGGACCAGATTGCCCAGCGCGTCAAGGCGACCCGCGACGCCGATTTCACGACTCGCGACGAGCAAGGCCGTTTGCTCAACTCGGTGCGCAGCATCGGCTCGTTGGGCGGGGCAACGATTGACAACGAGGAGAACTACCTCATCAAGAAGCTGCTCGGCGGCGGGTTGGGAGTGGTGTCGATCGAGAACCAGGCGCGAATATGACACAGCGCCTCGGTGCCCGGTCTGGGCGCCTCGTTCGGCCGCGGCGCGGCCACAAATTATCAGCAGGACATGGCCAATAGCGATTGCATCCTGTTCATGGGATCGAACATGGCGGAGGCTCAACCTGTCGGCTTCCGCTGGCCCATGGAGGCCAAGCTGAAAGGCGCGACCCTGATCCATGTCGATCCGCGCTTCACCCGCATGTCGGCCGTGTGCGATCTTTACGTGGGCATCCGCTCCGGGAGCGACATTGCCTTCCTCGGCGGCCTGGTGAATTACGTCTTAACGAACGACCGTTGGTTTCATGAATACGTCCTGGCCTACACCAATGCTTCGACCATCATCGACGAAGGTTTCCGGGATACCGAAGATCTGGCAGGGATGTTTAGCGGCTTCGACCAGCAGCACGAGTCCTATGATTCCAAGCAGGGCCATTGGGGCTACGAGGAGTCCGGGAACGGCCACGCGGAGCAGGACGGTTCGAAGCATACGCCTCAGGCGAAGTCCGCGCGCCAGCACGGCCCTCATGGCCACTCCAAGGATGGCAGCGGCGAACCATATACCTCGCCGTACAAGGACATGACAAACGCACAGCGCGACCCGACCTTGCAGCATCCGCGCTGCGTTATGCAGATTCTGCGCCGGCACTTCGCCCGCTACACGCCGGAGGTCGTTTCCCAGGTGTGCGGCTGCAAGCCGGAAGAGTTTGTGCGCGTCGCGGAATTGCTCTGCACCAACTCCGGACGCGAGCGGACCACTTGCATTGCCTACGCGCTGGGCTGGACGCAGCACACCACCGGCGTGCAGATCATACGCACTGCCGGCATCCTGCAATTGTTGCTCGGCAACATGGGCCGGCCTGGCGGCGGCATTATGGCCCTGCGCGGCCACTCTACCATCCAGGGCGCGACCGACATCTCGACTTTGTACGACTCACTGCCCGGCTACCTGCCGCAACCCGCTGCACACGACCCCGACGCACGAGGATTTGAGTTGTTATATCGAGTATGGAGGGATGCCCACCGGCTACTGGGCGAACTTCAGCAAATTCATTGTCAGCCTGCTCAAGGCGTGGTACGGCGACGCAGCAACGCCGGACAACGACTTCGGGTTCTCCTGGGTGCCGCGCGTGGACGGCGACTACTCGCAACTGGCCTACTTCGATCGCATGTCAAAGGGTGGGGTGAAGGGCTACTTCCTGGCCGGTCAGAACCCCGCCGGCGGCGGACCCAACGCCAGTCTGCACCGTGCCGGCCTGCGCAACCTCGAGTGGCTGGTGGTTCTCGACTGGTTCGAGACGGAAAGCGCCACCTTCTGGAAGAACGACCGGAATGCGCCGCCGCCCTCCGAGATCGGGACCGAGGTCTTCTTCATCCCCGCGGCGGCCGCTCAGGAGAAGGAGGGCAGCTTAACCCAGACGCAGCGGCTGATCCAATGGCACAAGAAAGCCATCGATCCGTCCGGCGATTGCCGTTCCGACGCCTGGTTTTTCTACAACCTGGGTAAGCGCCTCAAGCAGCTCTACGCCGGCTCGACCGATCCCAGGGATCAGGGGCTGCTGAACCTCACCTGGGACTACGACTTCGACGAGCAGCCGCGTCTGCCCGATGGAACGCTCAGCCGCATTGAAGGGGAACCGGACCTGGAGAAGGTCCTCATGGAGATAAACGGTCACCGGCTGGATGAAACCGACCCGCGCACCGGGCGGCCTCGTCTTGTCAGCGGCTACTCGGAGTTGAAGGACGACGGCACGACGGCATGCGGCTGCTGGGTCTACAGCGGCGTCTTCCCCGAGCCGGGCCGCAACCGTGCCGACGAACGCAAGATCACGGATAACCCAATCCAACCGGAATGGGGCTTCGCCTGGCCGAACAATGTCCGCGTCCTGTACAACCGCGCCTCGGCCGACCCCGAAGGGCGGCCCTGGTCGGAGCGTAAGAAATTGGTCTGGTGGGACGCCGAGAAGCGGAGCTGGGTCGGACTCGACAAACCGGACTTCGAGCTGAACAAGCCGCCCGATTACCAACCGCCTCCAGGCGCGACGGGCATGGCCGCCATCGCCGGCACACACCCCTTCATCACCAAGGCCGACGGACTGGGCTGGCTGTACTCCCCCGCCATTAAGGACGGGCCTCTTCCGACGCATTACGAGCCGGTCGAGTCGCCGTTTGGCAACCTGCTCTATCCCAAACACAATACCAACCCGACGGTACGCTTTTTCGCAGGACCGCTGAACCACATCGCCCACATGCCGACAGCCGAGTATCCCGTGGTGGCCACGACGTTCCGTCTCACCGAGCATTACCTCAGTGGGCCGATGAGCCGCTTCAATAGCTGGCTCAACGAATTGCAACCGGAGATGTTCGCCGAGCTGAGCTACGAGCTGGCCGCCGAGCGCGGTATTGTTCACGGCGGCTGGATGACGATCCAAACGCCGCGCGGTCGAATCGAGGCCCGTGCGATGGTGACCCGGCGGCTGCGGCCCTTTGTCGTCGAGGGGCGCGTGGTCCACCAGATCGGCCTCCCGTTCCACTGGGCTTTCGCCGGGGAGATCGTCGGCGGCAACGCCAACGACCTGACCGCGCTCTTGGCCGACCCGAACGTGAGCATGCACGAAAGCAAGGCGTTCACCTGCCAGGTCCAAGCCGGGCGGCTCGAAGGCCAGGCTCTGCACCCGACGGTGCCCACAGCGCACTGGCCGACCCTCGATCCGATCCCGGACACGCCGGCCAGCGCCCAACCAGAAGGGAGAATCGGACATGGCAAGTAGAGAACAGGAACTGTCCGCCTTGCCCCAGACCAGCGATCCGCCGCGCGGCCGGCTGGCAGAGCTGCTGCGACGCCTGATCTATCCGTTCCTGCGTGGTGAAGCGCCCAAGCCCCAAACGCCTACTGGCTTTTACACCGACACCACCGTATGCATCGGCTGCAAGGCTTGCGAGGTGGCGTGCAAGCAGTGGAACCAACTACCCTCGGATGGCTTTAACTGGTCCGGCAATAGCTATGACAATACGAATGAGTTGTCGGCGACCACCTGGCGCCATGTGAAATTCATTGAGCAATTCTCCCACGAATCGTCAAGCACCCTTACTTCCGGCACCCTTGCTTCTCTGGACCAGCTTGTTTCCCTGGACACGGTGTCCAACGAGTCGCCTCTTAACCGCTGGCTCATGATGAGCGACCATTGCAAGCATTGCCTGGCGGCCCCTTGCCATCAGGCTTGCCCGACCGGCGCCATTATTCAAAATGAGTTCGAGAACGTTTATATACAGGCTGACATCTGCAACGGTTGCTCGTGCTGCATAGCGGCCTGCCCGTTCGGCGTCATCACGCGCAGCGACATGGGCGGTCATTCGCACAAATGCACGCTCTGCTATGACCGCCAGCGCGACGGTCTGGAGCCGGCCTGCGCCAAGGCATGTCCAACCCAGTCCATCCACTTCGGCCCGGTCGACGAGCTTCGCGAGCAGGCCCGCAAACGTGTGGAGCAACTTCACCAGCGCGGCGTCCCGCAGGCGTACCTTTATGGCGACGTCCCGAGTGAGACCTATTCCGAAATGCATTCCTTCTATCTGCTGGTCGATCGCCCTTCCGTTTATGGCCTGCCGGATGCTCCATTCAATCCGTGGCTGCACATGATGGGAGATTACGTTCGTTCCGTCGCGGGCGGCTTGGCCGCTATCGCCGTACTGCTCGTGGTGGTGTTTCTTTTGAAGCCCTGAATGCACGCAGACTCCAGACCGCAGCACGCTCTCACCAAACCTCCCTTGCCGGAACGAGGGGGCCAGAGCGGCTATGAGAATATGCCAGTGACCAAGGTGCCGGGGTGGCACGGCATCATCGCCTGGGACGCTTTGCTCAACGGCATGGCGACCGGACTGTTCCTGGCCGCCGCGGTCAGCGAGTTGGCGGCGCCCGCGGTCTTCATGCGCGTGGCGAAAGTGGCTTATCCGGTCGCTCTCGTGCTTTTGCTCGTTGACCTCGGATTGCTGGTGTTGGATCTGGGCGATCCGTTGCGTTTCCATCACATGCTCAGGGTTTTCAAGCCCAGCTCGCCCATGTCGTTGGGGACGTGGTGTCTGACCATCTTTTCGCTCCCGCTGACCGCGGCGGCGGGGTTCAGCCTGCTGGCCGAACTGGGGTGGGACTTCGAGTGGGCTCGCATAACCGCGGTGGTCGTGGGACTGCTGCCTGGCTTCGCCTCTGCGGCCTACAAGGGCGTCTTGCTCAGCACGAACGCGCAACCAGGTTGGAAAGACGCGCGCTGGTTGGGAGGTTATCTCACCAATTCGGCCCTCCTGATGGGCTGCGCCGAGCTGCTTGTCCTGTCCGCCCTGATGGGGCAAACGCAGGCGACCGCCATCCTCCGCACCGCCTTTATCGTGCTGCTCGTGCTCAATGTGATTCCCTTAGGGTTGTTGTTTGCGAACCTTCGGCCGGCCCATGCGCTGCTCTATACCCGCGAGCAACAATGGCGCGTTGGCGTGCTCATCGCTGCCGGGGCGCTGATCCCTTTGGGGCTGATGCTCCTCAAGGGCGATCTGCTGTTCATATTGGTCGCCGTGATTGTTCTTTTAGCGGAGAGTTGGCTCATCCGTTTTGTGTACGTCAAGATACCTCACACTTCGCCATTGGAAGTCCGAAGCGGCGAATAGTCTAGGGAGATCGCGATGGACGATTACGCGCTTTGGCACCGCATCCAGTGAGGTGGACCCAACTAGCAACTTGCTATGAGACGCACTGTATCGGTTACGTTCCGTTTGGTTTGCGTGGGCTTGCCTAATGCGGTGACCTAATACCTGTTCGCCGCCGTACGAAACGTTATTCGGTAAGCCTTGACGATCCAACTGCAACAATCGCCGTTCGTAAAAATAATGGACGACGGATGGATGCTGAGCGTCCTTCGCCGGATGAGTCTTCCGCGGAGACCGTCCCTGCCGTGTCGAAGACGACATCGAAACGGCCGTTCAGGAAAGCAGCGCTGGTTTTTTGCATCTTCAACTCACCCACAAAAACGTCGTTGCCCTCGGATAGTGCCGCGCGCAGGAAATCCGGGGGAGCCACGTCGCCTTTCGTAGTTTTCTCCCAAGGAAAACCACTCCTCGCAACCTTTATGGGAGCACAGTAATTGCGAAACTGCGCTAAAGAAGGGCCAGACGGCAATTGCTCTCATCAAATCGACGGACGTCACGATCATGCCACTCGGCTAGATACGATTGACATTAACGAATATATTCGTTTAAATTCCTATATCTCGGCCAAGCTCAGGACCCGATTCCCGAAGACGATACGAATAGGAAAAATTGCGCGCGATTCAAGAGGTCCGGCGGTCTCATGCATTGACTCACCAAAATTGCTACTGAGAAGTGGTTGCCTCATTCAAAACGCTACCGGCGTGAACCCCATGCGGGAGGGCGCGAATAAGGAGACAGATCAGCGTTGACGGATTCTCAGGAAAGGTGGTCCATCGTGAAACTCTCTGACCGCTCGCAGATCCTCTTCCGGTACGGGGGGCGATGGAAAACGTTGACGCGCTCCGGCTACATTCCAACCGCTGCCTCACTGCCGCTGCCCCAAACCTTGTTGCTGCTTTTGTGGCTTGCGATGGGAGCGTTCCCGGCGTGGGCCCAAACGGGAGCGAGCCTTTCCGGCGTGGTGACGGACCAAGCCGGCGCAGCCCTCCGCGATGTGGCGGTGACCATCAAGAGCGTAGACACAGGTGCAACGCGCACCATCGCAACCGACGGCGAGGGGCACTATCAGGCGTCCGGCCTGCCTCCGGGGCGCTTCGAGATACGAGCGGCGAAACAAGGGTTCGCCGATGAAACGCGCACGGAAATCAGCGTGGCGGTTGGCCAGGAAGCCGCGATCGACATTAAGATGCAGCGGAGCACTCCCGACGCCTGCGCGAGCGGCCACGAGTTCGCCACCACCGATTGCACGCTGACCTGGCACGGCATCACGCTGTACGGTGCGTATGACGTCGGCGTCGGCTGGGTCAGCCACGGCTTACCGGAAAACGGCTATAACTATGAAGGCGCATCTCTGGTGAACCGAAACGGCGATGAACATCGATTCCTGATCGCACCAAACAACTTGCAGCAGACAGGTCTGGGCATCAGGGGCAAGGAAGAGTTTCTGCCTGGGTGGTCCGTTGTGTTCAACGCTTTAACTGGCATCAATCCGCAGTCCGGCCTGCTCGCCAACGCGTCGGCCACCCAGACCATCAACAACGGCCTTCCCAGGAGTAGCTATTCGTACGCCATCGACGGCGCGCGCGCGGGACAACCTTTCAATGACGAAATCTATGGCGGTATATCGTCCGAGCATTTCGGCACGCTGACCTTCGGTCGTCAGCGCTCTCTCGGTACCGATGCGATGCTCCTTTACGATCCGGCCGGCGGCAGCTATGCCTTTTCGTACATCGGGTATAACGGCACGATGGCCGGCGGCGGCGACACCGAAAACAGCCGTTGGGACTCCGCGGTGAAGTATCGCCTCACCTATGGCCCGGTCCATTTCGGGGCGATGTATAAATTTGCCGATGGGAATGGCGGCTGCTACTCGGCCTCCTCAACCTGGACGGCTGCCAACTGTACGCCGGAATCGGCGCATAACAACGCCTTTGGATTCGCCGGCGGCGGAGGCCACGGCAGGTTCTCCGCCGACGTGGTCTTCCAACTTTACAACCAGGCGATCAGCGTATTGAACCCCTTGCTGGGGCCTCAAAGTCCGTCGGCGCCGTATCAGTCGACCACCAACAGCATCAATACAAACCCCATCACCGGGGTCAATCTGATCGGAACGACCAACACTGTATATGGCATCGTGACCGACAACAAGGCCATTATGGGCGCTATCAAGTACACGTGGGATCCGTTCAAGTTCTTTGGCGGCTACGAATACATCTGGCAGAATAACCCGACGGACCCGTTGGGCGTGGGCGCCTCGGTCCAGGGCGGTTACATCATGAGCGGAGTCGAAGACAACAATCTTGATTCTGAAAAGAAGGTGCAGGTCTGGTGGACGGGCGTGAAATACGCTTACGACCGCAAAACCGACATCACTTTCGCCTGGTATGGGCAAGTGCAGAACACCTTCCGTGTTCCGTCGATTTGCTCGGTCGCAGCCGGCTTCCGCAGTTCCTGCGCGGGCGACCTCGAGGAGGGGTCGCTCTATGTCGATCATCACTTCACCAAGCGTTTCGACGGTTTTGCCGGACTTGCGTATTCCTTCGTCACCGGCGGTCTGGCCATCGCCATTCCTCATGGCCCCGGCGTCCCCTATCTCCACAACAGCAACTTTGCTCCGACAGTCGGTGGTCGGTTCGCCTTCTGATCGTTTCCGCGGCGGCCTCGGTCAAGACTTTTCGTCACTTGTCACGGATAATTTCCCCACCGTCCGGGGCATGGATCCGATGGTGCAGTAGTTCTAACTTGCTATCGGCGTTCCCAGTGGCAAAACACTCTGACTTCCAGTGGTGTACGGGAGATGCCCACGCTGCTAGGCGAAACAGCCGCTATACGGGAACTCCAATGGGCAGCTTGCGAACCGGACGTCGCGTGGCCGCAAAGATCGCGTTCGCGATAGCCGGTGCGATAGGTGGTACGCTTGCCTCACCTGCACCGCCGGGCGCTTCGCTGCTGCGCACAATGTGCACATCGATCTTCGGCATTTCGCTGATGCGCAGCATGTCGTAGGTATTGAAATTGCCTTGTTGCACGCGTCCCCTGTCGATGGTGATGGCGCCCTTAAGCGCCGCCGTGAGACCATAGGCAATCCCGCCTTCCACCTGTTGTTTGAGGATGGCAGGATTCACCACTTGGCCGCAATCGATGGCGCACACCACGCGATGCACTTTGACCTTACCGCCTGCGAGGGAGACCTCTGCAACCTCTGCGGTGAAACTGCCCAGGTTGTTTACCAATGCAACGCCTTGGTAATGCCCCGGTGTGGGCTTGCCCCAGTTAGCCTTTTCCGCAACCAGGTTGAGTGCCGCGACCATACGCGGCGAGTCCGCCAGCAGGCGCCGCCGCACTTCTACGGGATCTTTCCCGCCGGCCGCCGCCAGTTCATCCAAAAAACATTCCGCAAAGAAGGTGTTCTGCGAGTAGCCAACGGAGCGCCAGTACGAGGTTGGAACCGCGCCGTCGGCTCGATGAAACTCAACCGCGCAGTTGGGAAAGCGATACTCCAGGTCATTAATACCCTCCACTGCGGTGCGATCGAGTTCCTCGCCCCCGCGACCGCCTCCGAAAGAAGGGCAGACCACCCGCGCCATAAATGCTTCAGGCCAACCTTGCGCATCAAGGGATCCGGCGAATTTGACGTAGGCCGCGGGCCGATATGGTCCTGTTTGAATGTCGTCTTCACGCATCCAGGTCAGCTTCACCGGAGCGCCTAAGGCCTTCGAGATTTCCACGGCCTCGGAAATGAAATCGGTGCCGCCGCGGCGTCCGAACCCGCCGCCCATGTACATGCTGTGCACCTCGATGCGCGCAGGATCTAAACCGGTGAGGCGGGCAGCCGTTTGCCGCGCGCCGGATTGCATTTGCGTGGACGCCCAAATTTCGCAACTGTCAGGGCGAACGCTGGCCGTGCAGTTCAGCGGCTCCATGCAGGCGTGCGCCAGATAAGGCGCTTCATACACCGCTTCTACGCGCTTCGCAGCGCGTGCCAAAGTACCCGCCGCGTCACCGTCGGTTCTGCCGGCAACACCCGGCTTTTCCGCCAGCTCTGCCATGCGTGAGCGAATGATGGCACTGGACAGCGTGGCATTCGGACCTTCGTCCCAGGTGATGTTGAGAGCCTTGCGGCCTTGTATCGCCGCCCACGTGTTGTCTGCCACCACAGCGACGCCGTTTGACACTTGCACAACCTGGCGAACGCCTGACACGGCCTTCGCTTTGTCTGCATCATAGCTCGCCACCTTGCCACCAAAGACCGGACAGCGGACGAGCGTAGCGTAAAGCATTCCCGGAACTTCCGCATCGATGCCGAACTTTGTTGCACCGCTAATCTTGTCCCGCGTATCCAGCCGTTTCGCAGGCGTGCCGATCAACTTGAAATCCTTCGCGTCTTTGAGCTGAATGTTTGCCGGCAGAGTCAACTTCGCCGCGGCTTCTGCCACGCTGCCATAGGTGATGCGCTGCCCGTTTGCCAGCAGAAAGCCTTGCTCCGTACGCACTTGTGTCACATCGATATTCCACTTCTGCGCTGCTGCCTTCATCAACATCTGACGCGCTGCTGCGCCGGCGTTGCGCAGCGGCATCCACTGCGTACGGATACTAGTGCTGCCGAAAACGCCCTGCATCGGGCCATAGCACGAGGGATCGACTGGGGCGAACTCGGTTCGAACGCAATTCCAGTCGCAGTCGAGTTCATCCGCCAGAATCTGCGACAGCGACGTTACCGTGCCTTGCCCCATCTCACACTTGGTAATCACAAAGGTCACGACATTGTCGGAATCGATATGAATGTAGGCGTTTGGCTTCACCGGAAGCGGAGCACCATAGCGCTGTGCTTCTGCATTCCGCCCACTGGGCAGCACAAAGCCGACCAGCAACCCGCCCAGCCCGAGCAACACATCGCGGCGATTGAGCAAATCGATCTTCAGAATAGTTTCGCCGCTCATGCGCTTTCTCCGCTTCGTTTGTGAGTGGCCGGCGCTTCCGTTACCTGGCGCTGTATGTCGGCGGCGCGGTGGATCGCCGCGCGGATCTGATTGTAGGTGCCGCAGCGGCAGATGTTGCCGTTAAGTGCTTCATCGATATCAGCATCGGTCGGTTGCGCGGTTCGCGTCAGCAGGGAGACCGCCGTTAGAATTTGGCCCGACTGGCAGTAGCCGCACTGCGGGACGTCTTCCTCTAACCAGGCCCGTTGCACGGGATGGCTGACGTCGCTCGAGAGACCTTCAATGGTGGTGATGCGCTTCCCCACCAGAGTCGCCGCCGGAGTCACGCAGGATCGAATTGGATGCCCATCCACCAGGACCGTACACGCTCCGCACATCGCGATACCGCAGCCGAACTTCGTGCCCGTCAGATGGAGAACGTCGCGCAATACCCAGAGCAGCGGAATGTCCGGCGCGGCGTTGACCACCTGCGCTTTGCCGTTGACTTGAAGCGAAATGCTTGCCATATTTGCCCTCGCCGGCTTTCGATTCACTCCCGGTTCTGTTCAGTCGAGACATGTGGGACGCCCAACTCCGTGCTCCAACTGACGGCCTAGACGACCAGCACGTCAAATTGGCCCAAAAGCATGTCAACGGAATTTTACTCGTATTTCCTGGATGGGTCCGGAAAAGGCATCGGACGCGAGAAAGGTGACACGCGAGAAACAGACGAAAGTGGCACTTTGGGTTTTCGCGGGCGCTTTCACCGTCACGACCATCTTTCCTCGTCGAGAAACTGCCTGGGACAAGACAGCTATTGCTTCCCGATATTGTCGATCTCCTTTTGCAGTGCCAAAGAATCGAGCGTCGCGAGGGGCAGGCTTAAGAATAGGGTAATGCGCCTGTCGAGTATGACGAACGCGTGATGGAAAGCACGCTCAACCTCTTCCCGGCTTCCTTGCACTGCGGCGGGATCGGGGACACCCCAATGGGCCGTCAGGGGTTGTCCCGGCCAAAAGGGACAAGCCTCTTTCGCTGCGTTGTCACAGACCGTGAACACAAAATCAAGATGAGGGGAATCCGCCTTCGAGAATTCCTCCCAGGACTTACTTCGAAGATGCTGGGTGTTAAAACCAGCATCCTCGATTTGCCTCATAGCCTCGGGTCTCACCTTGCCTGTCGGGCGACTCCCAGCGCTGTAGGCAGTAAAGGTTGGCGCGCCCTTACGATTCATGATTGCCTCAGCCATGATCGAACGTGCGGAGTTGCCCGTACAGAGAAACATCACACTATAGTGCGGCATAATCGTTGTCTCCTCCAAGGCTCCCTCACGAACAACAATCGGCACCGCAGCAAGACCTCAAAGCTGAGGCCCCAGGCTTTAGGGCGTAAACCTTAACGCTCGCGGCAGCCTGATTGATGTCATACGTGGATAGCAGGGATGAAAGATCCTCGTGGAGGGCCGTGTCAGGAACTGCCGTCGAAGCCATCGCAGGAGAACAGCAGGCGGATTGATTGTCGATCTTGGCGTAGGCGTTTAGATCTGATCCACTCTCTACGATCTCCACGAACTCGAAGCCACTTTTTAGAAGCTCACTACGGTACGTGTCGATGTGGATGGCCCCGCTGATGCAGCCGACATAAGCGGCAAGACTAGAAGCGATGGCTTCTGGAAGTTCGCCCTTTAACGCGATGTCGCTGATTGCGAGCCGTCCTCCTGGCTTCAAGACCCGAGCGATCTCACGAAATACGGCGGGTTTGTCGGGAGCAAGGTTGATTACACAATTGCTGATGACACAATCTACTGACGCATCAACGAGCGGTAGTTTGTCGATATTGGCGAGATGGAACTCGACGTTTGTGTAGTTGCCTGCCTGCGCGTTCGCTCTCGCTCGCTCAATCATGGGTAGTGTCATATCGATTCCGATGGCAAGGCCCTCTGGCCCGACCAGCTTCGACGCGAGAAAGACATCCAGTCCACCGCCTGAGCCGAGATCGACCACAACCTCACCCTTTCTCAGGCGAGCGGCAGCTGTCGGATTGCCGCACGAAAGGCCCATGTTCGCCCCCGCAGGTATTGAGGTCAATTCCTCAGCGGTGTAACCGAAAGCTTCTGCGACGGCTCTTACTCCGTCGTGATCGTTCGAAAGTGAACTGTCGGCAACCGAACCGTACCTGGATTTCACCGCGTCCACCAAGCGATTAGTAACGGTCCCCGCCCCGTCCGCACCGCAACACACCCTCTCTGATAACGTTCCTTCTGGCATTTGAATCCTCCTCACATCCGTGTATGCGAATATATTGCCTTGCAATACATCTGTCAACGCGAATATATTGATAGTATGGCTGCGAGGCAAGGATTCAGCGTGGAACGCTTCTTTCAGGCTCTGGGCGACAACACCCGCCTACGGCTCCTGAACCTTATGGGAGAGCAGGAACTTTGCGTGTGCTACTTTGTCGAGATCCTGGGCCAGCCTCAACCAAAGATTTCGCGACATCTCGCATACCTTCGAAGTGCTGGCATCGTGTCCGCCAGACGAGAGGGAAAGTGGATGCATTATCGAATCGTGATGCCGCCTCATATTGGAGCAACGCAAATCCTTAAGCAGACGCTTGGATGGCTTACCGAGGATCGAGCTATGCAGGCGGATCGCGCGCGACTATCGAGGGCATGCTGCACGCCGGCGAAGTTTGTCGCACTCCAAGGGGCCCCACTTCCAATACCTATCAAAGAGCCGAGAAATCTCTAGGCCCAACTGAATCCGCTGCGCTGAAGCGGCAAGGTGCGTATTCTCTTGCCGGTAGCCGCAAAGATGGCATTCCCAACCGCAGGTAGAATAGGCGGCAGAGTCGGTTCGCCAAGCCCAGTTGGTGCGTAGTCGGTCTTGCGCCAATAGACTTCGATTTTTGGTACTTGCCTCATGCGCATAAGTGGGTAGTTATAAAAGTTTGCCTGCTGTATCCGGCCATCCTTGAGCGTGATTTCCTGGGCCAGGTGCCCCAGGCCTTCCATGATTCCACCTTGCGCCATGCTCTCGGCCGCGTTGGGATTGATGATTTGGCTGCCCACATCTCCAACCGCCCAGACCCGATGCACCGTGACCCGGTTCTGGTCGTCAACGCTGACGTCGGCAACCTCGGCGAAGTACCCCAGGTGGCAAAACCACGCGGCGATTCCCATTCCGCGGCCAGGTGCTTTCGCCCGCTTCGCCCAGCCTGACTTTTCTGCGACTAACTCCAACACGCCTTTGTACCGCTCCGGGATGAGAACCGACTGTCCCGTCGGTTCATGATCGCCCACGGCGTCATGTACACCTGAGGACCAGGGGCTGAGCTTGTTACTGAGCAGGTCGAGCTGGAATTCGAGCGGATCGCGCCCAACGGCACAAGCCACCTCGTCAAGGAAGGACTGCGCCACCCAGCAATAAGCGTTGTCGCCGGGCGCGCGCATCGCTCCCGTCCGCAGCATGAGGGGCTGCATGGATGTGTAAAGCGCATAGGCGGGAGGGAAGCCGGCTGGATAGCTGTCCTGCCCGATGCCCCCGCCGGATGTTGCGTGCTTGCCGTCTCCAAAGGTGACGAAATGCTGGTGCCATGCACTCATCTTTCCTTGCGCATCAAGGCCTGCCTTCAGGCCAACCGTTCCGCCTGGACGAAAGGGGTCGTGGGCGATGTCATCTTCGCGCGACCAGAGCAGCTTGACTGGGGCGTCCACCCGTTTCGCGATCCACGCGGCCTCGACCAGGTAGTCGTTCTGCAGCCGTCGGCCAAAGCTGCCTCCTGAGCGCACCATGTGCGTTGTGATGTCGCTCTCCTGGATGCCAAGTGTCTTGGCCACCAGTGCGCAACCATCAGCCGGCAGCGTGCTGGGCGACCACATCTCAAGCTTGCCGTCTTTCCAGTGCGCAGTGGCGCCCTGCGGCTCGAGCGTGACATGGGCAATGAAGGGAAATTCGTAAGTCGCCTCGACCACCTTCGCCGATGACTTGAGCGCCGCGTCCATATCTCCGTATCGGCGCACGGTATTCTCTGGCGGCGCCTTCAGCAACTCAGCCGCCTTGGTTGCGAATCCTTGACTGCTCTGTGTAGCCGCGGGGCCCAGGTCCCAGTCGACCTTGAGTTTCTTGCGCGCCTGCTGTGCTTGCCACCAGGTGTCGGCAACGACGGCGATGCCCGGTTCCATGCCTGGCTCCCATGGGGTAAAGGCTGCGGGGGTGATTCCGCCATCGATAACCAGGACATGGCGTACGCCGGGCAGCGCTTTGATCTCATCGAGATTAGCGCTCTTCACCTTGCCGGCAAATACCGGGGCCTTTTCAATGCTTGCGTACAACATCCCGGGCAGTTCGACATCGATGCCGAAGAGCGGCTTGCCGGTCACAATCTTACGCGTGTCGACCCCCTGCTGCGAGTGGCCGATGATGCAGTAATCCTTGGGATCTTTGAGCTTCACGCTACTCAGGTCGGGCGCGGGCAGCGCAGCAGCTTTGGCGGCAAACTCTCCATAGCTCGCGGAGCGCCCCGAGGCGGCGTGCATCACGCGGCCGGATTGAGTCGTGCATTCAGCCGCGGGCACAGCCCAGGTTTGCGCAGCGGCCGTGACCAGCAACTGGCGTCCGGCTGCGCCAACGCGGCGCATCGGCTCCCAGCCCATCGGCGTGTTCGCGGAGCCTCCGGAAAACTGTCGCCCGTATATTTTTTCGTTCAGGTCGGCCTGCTGCACTCGAACGTCCTTCCAGTCCACATCCAGTTCCTCGGCAATCAGCATCGGCAGCATGTTCCGCATGCCCTGGCCTGACTCCGAGGCGCGCGCCATGATAGTGACCGCGCCATCCGGGGCGATGTGGATGAAGGCCTGCGGCGTCAGTTCCGGCGGCTTCTCCGGACCCTGGGCCACAGCCAGCGGGGAGCGATAAAGACCCAGGGCAAGCCCGCCGCCCGCAAGGGCCGTCAACTGCAGAAACGATCTCCGGTGCATGCGCATAAGTATGCCCGTCCTTTACAGTTTGCTGGTTACCGCGCCCGCTTGTGCGGCTTGATGGATCGCCTGGCGAATACGCGTATACGTTCCGCAACGGCAGATATTCCCACTCATCGCCGCATCGATTTCTGCATCGGTAGGGTGCGGTGTATGCTGCAGCAGGGCGGCCGCCGACATGATCTGGCCTGCCTGGCAGTAGCCGCACTGCGGCACGTCGATTGATTCCCAGGCCACCTGTACCGGATGCAGGCCATCCGGCGAAAGCCCTTCAATCGTAGTGACCGGTTGGCTGCCGACACTGCTCAGAGTCGTCACGCAGGAGCGGATGGCCTCGCCGCCAACGATCACCGTGCAAGCCCCGCATAGCCCTACGCCACAGCCGTACTTGGGACCTTTGATGTTCAATACATCGCGCAGCACCCACAGCAGGGGCATATCCGGTGACACGTCCACCGTCGCGGCCACGTTGTTGACAGTCAATTTGGTGAGCATCTGTTCACTCCGTCAAAAACCTAAAGCTGGCCCTGAATATCTGGCCCTGCATACCATCAAAATTCGCTTCTCAATCCTGTAGAGAAGCGGGATAAACAACAAGTCGGGTAGCAGAGACGAATTCTCCATCTAATGGTAAAACCAAGTCCTCGTCTCCACAATGCTTGACTCAATCACTATTCGACATTCGAATCCCCGGCCGCGCACCGTGCAAGTCAGGCTTTGCCGTCAGGATCGGACCTACCGATAACGAGACTTTGCCGGCCGTTCTCGGAATCTCCTCGGGTTCCCATGATAGCGCAATCCAGGGGGTCGAGTGTAGATCCCGTTTTCTGTGCACAACGTCCATCATTCACTCGCGTGCGTTGAAGCATTGCAGCCTGCCCTATATCCGAGTGCGTCAAAAGAGAACCTTCAGTCCGAGCCGCCAAACGGCAGTAAGGAAGATGCGCCTGAGCCACTCGTTTCCTAACTTAATTGCGAGCCGGGCACCGACCAGCGCACCCACGAACATAGTGACTCCGAGGATTAGACCGAGTCGGTAGTCAACAAGCCCGTGACACATAAAAACACCCGTAGCAACGGCAGATGAAAAGGCATTTATCAGCTTGGTCATGGCTATCGCTTCAACAAATGACGAGCGGAAGAACGCCAGTCAGAATCGTTATGTATCCACCGCTGAAAAACCCTCCATATATCGCTAGAATAAGTGTAAAGAGATATCCAATTAGTTCGGCCCCAGCAGGCGGTTGTATTGAGGGTCGCGCCACTCCAGATTTTCGGTAAATCAGGGCGAATACCGCAACTGCCATCACCGCAACCGATACCACAATAGGCACCGAGCGAGAAGGAATCATAAGCAGCAGGAACGCACCGATCAGAGAGCCGAACAGCGTCAGAGAGATGAGCGTGGGCAGACGCTTGCGATTGTCGTCTTGCCCTTTCAAGAATGGCAGCGTGCCGCCTATGCTCATGAACGTCAGAGCAAACATGTTTGTCGCACCTTTCAGGGTGCCATTTCGTCGTTCCGTTCGAAGAGATTGGCTAAGCATGATTGTCTTCCAGTCTGTCGACGGTGGCGGCTGATTGCGAAGCCGTCAAACTTTGCGCTACAGCATACTACATAGCCTGCCTTTCTTGAGGAATGGCTCATCTTTGCTCAAGATGCTCCCGGCTCTTCGCCGGATTGTTCGCGCACCATGTACTCGGCGTACCAATCTGGCAAGTTGGGACCTTACGCACCCTCGACGATGCGAAAGTCGCGTTCCGCTCCGGAACCGAGTGCCTGAAGCGCCTTCTGGTATGCCTCGCTTTCATGAGCCGCGAGGGCCATCTCGTAGCTGTCGAATTCGACAAGTATCGTCCGCAGCTGCAAGCCGGCTTCGTGGGTTTGAATCTGGCTCGTGGATCTGGTCAAAAAACGCCCACCGAATGCCTCAACTGCCGGCAGCGCCAGTCCACCATAGGCCTTTACCGCCGCTTCATCCGGGACCGATCGATAGACAACAACCCAATAGCCTTTTTTCATAGTGTCTCCTTTTCAATGCGAATGAGAAGCAGTGCTAGGCACTGTAAACGTCATGGTTTTGGATTGTCCAGGAAAGACCTCGTGGTTGGCGTCCAGCAACTCGATCGGCAGGTTGTGCTGGCCCGGCGGCAGGCCGACTCGTGGAAATACGTTGAGAGTGCCCGGGCGGGGCCAGAGCTGTCCAAATTGGCAAGAAAACCGCTTATGTCCTCTGCCGGCGCGCAGGCAAGCCCGTCCATCTGCAAAACATCAGGGGCTCTTACTCTCCACGGAGCGCCAGCATAGGATCCGTTCGGGCAACCCGCCTGGCCGGCAGTGCCGAGGCTGCGAGAGCCAGCAACAGCTTCGACACCCGGCAACTGGCGCAGGTTGCGCAGCGCTTGCTCATCGAACGTGTCGACGCTTGCCTGGGTTGGATATTGATAGCTGGGCAGCTCGTAGAGCGCGGTAAGCGTGTGGTCGGGCCGGAAGCCTACCGACCGCGCGCATCTTTTCGAAACTGCGCAGCAGCAAGCCTGAGGCGGTGAGCAGCACCAGCGCGATGGCGATCTCCGCGGCGACCAGCACGGACCGCAGACGGGCAAGGCCGCTGCCGGTGGTGCCGATGCGGCCGGTTTCTTTCAGGGTTCCGTTGACGCTGGTGTGGATGGCGGCGAAGGCAGGGGCCAGTCCGCAGAGCAGGCCGGTGAGCAACGAATCGACAGGGCAGCATTTACGATTCGGCAACTCGCGAGTGATCGGCTAACCGGAAGTAATCACATCGTTTGAGAAGACGACCTACAAAACAAAGTGCCCGAGGGAAGTTGGGGGACGGAATAGCTACCGTCGCGTCGGCTACACAGAGCACCGCGCCGAGCAAAAAAGTTGCGACCT
>CAWJAB010000054.1:0-169926 GCA_963840675.1 uncultured Acidobacteriaceae bacterium | reverse complement strand
TCTGTCACACTGATGACCAAGAGCGCGGAAGCGACGATGACAAGCAAATCGAAGTTTCGGACCCGTACGCGGATGTCCAGCAGCCGCTCACGTGGAGTGATGGGAAGAACAGCGGCGATAAGAGTCAATACTGTTATCAGCAAGTCCATTGCGGAGATTATATTGACGGTCGCCCAGGACGATCAGTAACGACAAACGGTTTTTTTTGTCCCTGCCGTTTAATCGGGCGTCAATGAGCACATCATCGCCAATGCACTCATTGAGCCGTGATGGGCAACCCAGAATTTCTACTACAAGCAATCCTCGATCCCCTTCCGGTAACCACCGGCAGATTACCTACCCTCCATCCACATCTTTCTTTCTCAAACCCGTAGCGGGTTCAGGCCATTTCGGTCACCATACACGCAAAGGCTATCTCCGCAACCCGGCTTTCCACCGCTGGTTGCCGGCGCGGCCACTCGCAAAAAAAGGGAATCGTCGAGACATGTTGCAAAACACAAGCACCGCGAATCGCCCCCATCTACCCACCCTCGCCGAAGTGGAACAACGCAGAGCCGAACTGCTCCGGCTTGCGAATCGGCCTCAACCCAAATCGCGTCTTCAACCTCCTGAGCCGGAGATCGATCCTTACCCTCCAAAGCAATCGCCCCACGCGCTCCCGCAATGCCCGCAACCTGTGCTCGCCGAAGCGGCGCTTCATGGCCTCGCCGGACTCGTCGTCCGCACCATCGCCCCTCACACCGAGGCTCACCCCGCCGCCATCCTCTTCCAGTTCCTCGCCGCCTTCGGCAACCTGGTCGGGCGCGGACCCCACTGCATGGTCGACGCCACTCGGCATGGCCTTAACCTTTTTGTCGTGCTCGTCGGTGAATCCAGCAAAGCCCGCAAGGGAACCAGTTGGAACCAGATCGCCCGCCTCTTCGCCCATGTAGACATGCCTTGGCTCTCCTCCCGCGTCACCACCGCTCGCCTGACCGCCGCCGGCCTCGTCTATGCTCTGCGCGATCAGCAGCCGCCTACCGATCGCCGGCTCCTTGCTCTCTCCGAGGAGTTCGCCTCCGTCCTCCATATGCTCAAGCGCGGCGGCGGAAACCTGTCGCCCCTGCTCCGCTGTGCCTGGGATCACGGCAATCTCCCTGCCCTCGATGCGCAGCAGCAACTGACCGCCACCGCAACCCACACCAGCCTCATCGCGCACATCACGCAGCGCGAGCTCGCTCACAATCTTCCCCGTACCGAGGCGCACGACGGCTTTGCCAACCGCTGCCTATGGGCCTGGGTGGAACGCAGCAAGTGTCTTCCCGAGGGCGGTAACCTCACCCAGGAAGATCTATCTAACCTCGCCGTCGAGGTCCGCCGCGCAATAGACTGGGCAACCGCCACTCCCGAAATCCTCTTTCGCCGCGACGCCTCGGCCGGCGAACTCTGGCAGCATCGCTATCCCATCCTCAGCCAGCTCCGCGCAGGCATGCGTGGCGCCGCCACCAGCCGGGCCGAAGCCCAGGTCCTCCGTCTTAGCGCGATCTACGCCGCCCTCGACTCTACCCCTGTCATCACTCTGCCCCATCTCCAGGCTGCCCTCGCCGTTTGGGATTATTGCTACGATAGCGCCGCCCTCCTCTTCGGCATGTCCACCGGCGATCCCGTGGCCGATCGCATCCGCGAGGCCATCGAGTCATCCCCCGACGGACTCATGTCGAAGAATCAGATCAGACGCCTCTTCCACGGCCACCTCGAATCCCGCCGTATCGACGAAGCCCTCGAGAAACTCGTGGCCCTCGGCGCACTCGGCGTCAATAGTCAGCCCACAACAGGTCGATCCTCCACCCTCTGGTCCGCCTCGGAACGGAATCACAGCATGGAAATGGAAGAATCGCCGGCGCACGACGAACCGGCAGAAGAGGAATAGGGGGGCTTATCGCGCTTATCGCGCTTTTCGCGCATCTTCTTTTAGAAATACGAACCCGCTGCGCCGACCGGCAATCCAGGGAACGGGACAAAATCTAACCGTGATGGTTACGACCCGCCGCCTCGCTCACCATCAGATGTCTTTTTCCACGCATGACGGGGCCATGATCTTTGTGCATTCGACTCCGAACGAGCTGTCATTAGGAGACCTGACTTGCCTGCGGCAAGTTGAGGGAGAAATGACACCGCAAAGATCGGCATCGATGCAAGGCCCGGAGGGCCGGCCGCCAAACGTCAGCCCAGCCCGGAAGGGCTGGGAAATCGATGGTACGGACCGGGCACATGGTTGACAGTTTAGACCGGGCACATGGTTGACACTTCAGTCCCAACACCGAAGGCCTGTAGAAGAGGGTATGGCCTGGAAAGCGAGTGGTGTAGTGGACCAACGGAAGAAGTTTGTACAGGAGTATGAGAGCGGGAGATGGACGATGGCGGAACTGTGCCGAGTTTATGAAATTTCTCGCGAGAGCGGTTATAAGTGGATCAAGCGGATTCGAGAGCAAGGCGAGGTGGGGTTGGCGGATCGGAGTCGAGCACCTGCAAGCCATCCCAATCAGACCGAAGACAAGATCGAGCAGCAGGTATTGGAATTGCGTCAACGATACGCTAGCTGGGGACCACGCAAGCTGCTTTACCATCTGCAGAACAAGCAGCCGCAGCTGCATTGGCCGGCGCTCAGCACCGTAGGGGCGATATTAAAGCGCGCTGGGCTGACGGTGTCTCGACGACGGCGGCGAAAGACGCCGCCTTACACCCAACCCTTTCAAAACGCACAGCAGCCCAATCAGTTGTGGTGTGCCGATTTCAAGGGATGGTTCCGGACGCAAGACCAGCAGCGTATCGACCCGTTGACCATCAGTGATGCCGCGAGCCGATATCTGCTACGCTGCCAGGCGGTGGAAAAGGCCAATACCCAGCACGTGCGTGCCATTTACGAGGCGGCCTTCCGAGAGTATGGTCTGCCGCTGGCGATGCGCACCGACAACGGACCACCCTTCGCCTCCAAAGCCGTAGCCGGACTGTCTGTTCTGTCGTTGTATTGGATGAAGCTGGGGATCACCCCGGAGCGGATTGCCCCTGGTCATCCGGAACAGAACGGCAGACACGAGCGCATTCATCGCACCTTGAAGGCGGAGACGGGCCGCCCCCCGGCGGCGGATCGCCGGGCGCAGCAGCGGAGCTTCGATCGCTTCAAATTGTGCTACAACGAGGAGCGGCCGCACGAGGCCTTGGGCATGAAGACTCCAGCTCGCTGTTATGTGCCCTCGCCGCGGGCCTATCCCTCGCGACTGCCGGAACCGCAGTACGATGGCGACTTCCAGGTCCGCAGGGTACGAGCCTGCGGAGGATTCAGCTGGAAAGGCCGGAAAATCTTTATCAGCGAGGTATTACGAAACGAGCCGATTGGGTTCGAGTTGATCGAAGATGATTTTTGGCTGGTGTACTTTGCCACTTTTCCCATAGCGCTGTTCGACAGCTATAAATTCTCCATCCAAGATTTACCGTCGGAAGATGGGCCAGCCAAGGGACGGAAATGACGGGTCGGCTGGGAAGGTGGAAAAGCAAACAACGCTTTCCCTCCTTCCCACCGCCCCTTGGAAATCTCGCCAAACTCGGCGAGATTCCCACATTCCCGTCCCACGACTGCTGGAAACCTAAACAATTTACAAAAGAACCATTAACCTCAACCTGGGCTGAATGTGTCAACCAAGTGCCCGGTCTAAACTGTCAACTATCTCCCCAGCCGTACAATCCCGAAGATGATCCGAGCGCCGTAGGCGCGGCACTCAACCGATCGTCCGCGCTGTGTCATTAGGAGCACCCTGACTTGCCTGCGGAAAGTTGCGAAAGGAATGAACAGCATCCACAGGCAGTTGTTGCCACCACCACATCCAATGAGAGCACTACTCTCCCCTTTGTCATTCCGAGCGAAGCCGGATTTCCTGCCACGCAGCACAGGACAGGGCCGCGTGTGCGCCTTTCTGTAAGGGAAGGCGCATGAAGTTCGCCAGCGCGACTAAGTTCAACAGGAAATCCTGGGAAGCCGAGGATATCTGCAGTTTGGCCTCCCAGTATCAAATGCTTACGGGGGGAAACCGTTTTGTTCATCGGGAGCGAAGCCGAGGGATCTGCAGTTCTCCTAATTAGCAACGAAGACTCCTTGGCAAGCAGCAGCCGACCCGCTTGTTCATAGGGAGCGTACCCGGAATTTCTGCCACTCTATTCCGCTCGTAACGCCTGCATAGGATCGATGGAAGCCGCCCGTCGTGCCGGGATCAAGGCCGCCAAAACGGAACAGCACAATAGAACGAGTACCGCGCCGCCAATCGTCGCGCTGTCCTGAGGTGTGACGCCATACAGCAGGCTCTTAAGAAACCGCATAAGTCCGACGGACGCGATCAGCCCGCCGGCCAATCCCGTTACAGCTACCGTCAAGGCATAGCGCAACGTTTGCAGCAGCACAACCTTCCGCGAGGCTCCCAATGCCATGCGGATTGCGGTTTCACGCGTGCGCTGTGCCACCGCATACGCAAGCACTCCATAAATTCCCAGCAAAGACAGCAGGAGTGCGATTGCCGCAAATACCGTCAGAATCGCGGTGTTGAATCGGCGCGAGGACTCGGTCGCCGCCACAATCTCATCCATCGTATGCACCCGCGATAACACCAGCCGCGGGTCAAGTTGATGAACGATTTTCTCCAGGCTCGGTACCAGCGGCGTTGGATCGTCTGCTGTCCGTATTACCACGTCCATATTGCCCGCCACGCCCAACATTGCTGCCATGGGTCCCAAGGCAGCCGCGGCTTGCGTGATCGGCTCATACATCTGCTCTACTGTCGGCTGATCGAGCCCGCCTTGTTTCACATCCCCGACGACGCCCACGACGGTGATGGCCGGCATTGGGCCTTCAAACCGATCGCCTACCTTCATGCGCAAACCGATCGGATCTTTGCCGCGGAAATAACTTTTAGCAAAGGACTGGCTAATGATCGCCACCAGCGGAGCGCCCGCCCGCTGATCTCGATCTTCGAGATAACGGCCACGGATCAGCGGAATGTGGAGTGCCTGAAAATAGTTACCCTGCACGAGATAGGTCGACGCAATGAGAAAGCCCTCGCCCGCAGAGCGTACATGGCCCTCCGGTGTAATCAAGCGCCCACCATTCTGGCCGACGATCGGGATGTTGGAAGAGAAGCCTACGGTCATTACTCCAGGCAAAGCTTCCAGTCTTCTCTGCAATTCTGCGTAGAACTCATCCACATTCTGCTGTGTCGGGTAATCGTGTCTTGGCAACGACAGAGCAGCAGTCAGGACATGTTGTGGCTGAAAACCCGGATCGGTTTCGAGCATCCGGGCAAAACTGCGCAGCAGCAGGCCTGACGCCACCAGCAGCAGCAGCGCCAAAGCTATCTCAAGTATTACCAGCGTGCTCTGCAGCTTGTATTGCGCGCGCCCCTGTCCCGCTGCAGGACTTCCATCACGCAAGGAATCAAGAATATCTGCGCGCATGCCGGCAAGAGCGGGTGCTACTCCGCACAGCATGCCGGTCACAACTGCAAATGCAGACGCTGCAGCGAACACCGGCCATCGAACCGCAATCTCACCCAGGCGCGGCAGCGAGTCCGGCAAATGAACAGCGGCCGCGCGCACCAACGCGACCGCAAGTGCAACGCCGGCTGAACCGCCAATCGCGCTCAGCAAGAGACTCTCTGTCAGTAATTGCCTTATCACCACGCGTCGTGCAGCGCCCAACGCCAGACGGACTCCGAATTCGCGCTTCCGTGATGCTGCTCGAACCAGCAACAGATTTGCGATGTTCACGCAGGCAATCAGCATGATGAGAGCGACTGCGCCCAGCAGGATTCCCAGGAACGGGCGCGCAGTGTGCACCGTTTCCTCCTTCAGGGTCCTGAAGTATCCTTGCAGGTGCAGACCGGTGGAGATTGACGTGTATCTGGGTTGGATGCCTGCGATCACCCGGTCAACGTCGATTTGCGCCTGCGTCGTGGTGACACCCGGTTTCAAGCGCGCCACGAGACCGTAATCGTAATTCTCTCCTTCAGAGTTCTTTTCAACCGGAGTAAAACTCATGGGAACCCAAAGATCGTGGCGGCTCAATCGACCGGCGTCCAGAGGGAACTCGAAATTTCGCGGCATGACTCCGATAATGGTGTACGGGCGCCGGTCCAGATCAATCGTCTTGCCCAATACTCCCGGACCACTCTGGAATCGCTCTTTCCAAAGCGGATAGCTGATCACGGTCACCGGGGCGGCGTTCTCGTCTTCTTCCGGTGTGAAGGTGCGGCCCAACAATGGGTTGATTCCAAGGACTGGAAAAAGCGATGCAGTCACTCGTTCTGCGGCCGCATGAAATGGCGCACCCGCACCGGTCACATCGTAGCCGGCGCTGATATACCCACCCTCACCGGAGAAAGCCTTGCTCTCCCGCTGAAAGATGAGAACATCGGGAGCAGTCACTCTGAACTCGTGAGGGTCCTCGCGAACCGATTCATGCAAGCTGAGAAGCTGCCCGGAATCTTTGAACGGGAGAGGCCTCAATAGAACGGCTTCCACAATGGAAAAGACTGCCGTCATGCCGCCGATTCCCAGCGCTAATGTCAATATCGCAGTGATGGCAAAGGCCGGCGACTTACGCAACTGCCGGATTCCATAACGCACGTCGCTGAGAGCTGCCTCCAGAAGAGGAAGCCCTCGCTGCACACGATATGCCTCCCTGGTCTGCGTGACGCCGCCAAACTCGCGCAGTGCCATGGTCCGCGCCTCCCGCGCAGGCATGCCGCGTTTCATCTTTTCTTCCACGGAGGATTCAATATGGGAACGCAACTCAGCGTCCAGGTCTTCATCCAGGTTGCGCTTGCGGAAGAGAGCTGCACAGCGGCTCAGCACAATGCGTATCAACTCCATAAAATCACTCCCGATGAACAAAGGGCGCTCGGCTCCTCAGCGAGCCTTTGATGTCCAGTCCCGAACTTAGCCCGGGACGTCAGTCCATAAGCGCTGATCTCCCGTTGATTCCTGTTGCCGTTCTACACATACAGTGCGCCGAGACAGGTTGAATGTCAACATGTTGAGACTGTGCGAGATTATCAAGTCCTGGGCGAGGGGCCCGCCTCGTAGGCCGCAGTTCCCCTACGGATCCTTTAACCCTATGGAATCAGCTCCGGCATCAAGGTGCGCGTGACGCCGCTGGCGCGCATTCCCCAGAGTGTGCGCGGGCGGCGTGTGCACAGTCCATCCATCGATGCGGATGTGAATTAGCTCTCCCCTCGTGACACGCTCGCAGTCGGAGTGAGACGCTCTGACTCAAACAAGATGAAAATAGCTTAATTTGACCGGGCACGAAGCCGTGGTACGATTTCCCCACCCAGCTGCAGCGCCTTTCTTTCAACCCAAGCGTTGCGCCTGACGGCAGAGATTGGAAGGGTACGGTGATCTCAAAGTTACGCACCGTCGCTGTGCGCGTTGCTCTTGTCGCGATTGCCCTGACGGCGTGTCGCACGCCTCTCAATGCGCAATTCAATACGCCGTCGATCGATGGTGTTATCCAGCCAGGCGAATTCGGGAATACCCAGAACGGCACAAACCAGATTGTGACGAACACTGGCCAAACCTGGTACATGACCTGGGATGCGTCTCAACCTCTACGTGGGCATCGCCAATGCCAATCTGAGCGAAGGCGCCGTCCTCTATATTGATGCCAACCCTGTCAATCCGCCCAACGGGGGCACAAGCGTCAATGGCAGTCTCACCGGCTTCAATTACGATAGCGAACAGGTCGGCACGCTGCCCTTCCGGGCGCAGTTCGTCACGTATTTCAAGAACGGATACAACGAATACCGGAAGTCGGATGGAAACGGTAACTGGACCAATGCGGTTTCCTCCTATGGCACGTATGCCTCCAACGAGCCAACTCCGCGAATTCGCCATCCCGTGGTCAGTCATCACGGGTGGCGGCAAACCGTCGTCGTTCCTTTTTCTCGGGCTGCTGACCTCAAGTGCCGGCTCGGTGTATGGCCAGGTTCCAAACGACAATGGCGGGGGCCTGATTGGCACCTCGACTGCGTACACGCAATATTTCCTCGTCAACAGCACAGCCAATGGCTCCAGCACTCCGCCGTTTTCAATCGAGAACTCCAGCAATGCAGTGAACTACTCAGCGCTGTACCACAACACGTTCGATCCCTACTACCGCAGCCAGGAAGGCTCGGTTCCGGCGGGAAGCACGGTGACACTGCGCCTCAGGACAGCCCATCTGGGCGCCACCGGAGTCAAGCTGAGGGTCTATCTGTTCGATGCCGCCTCGGGGAATACCACGGGACCAATCGATTCGACCATGGCATTCCTCGAAACCCAAACCGTCAACGGCGCGCTCTACGACGAGTACAGCATCGCCTACACCACTCCCAGCACACCCGCAGTCGTGTACTACAAATTCCTGATTTCAACGGCCCCGGCACCGCCTTCTACAGCGACGATTACATTGACGATTACGACAATCTCAAGAAGGATGGCATGGGCGCGGCAACCGCCGCGGAACCTCTCGATTCCTTCCAGATCACGGCGTACGCCCCAGGTTTCCAGACACCCGCCTGGATGGCCAACGCCAACGTCTACCAGATATTCCCGGACCGCTTCCGCAACGGTGATCCCACCAACGACTACTGCGTGACCGGAAGCACGTCCGGCTGCCCCTCGTTTTACGGCGCTCCGGCCACAAGCACGGTTGCGGTCACGCCTTGGAATACCAAGCTGTGCGATCCCCGCCAACAGAACGTAACCTGCTCCGGCAATTTCGGCGGCATCTTCTATGGCGGCGACCTGCTCGGCATAGAGAACGAGTTGGATTATATTCAGGGCCTCGGCTTCGATACTCTGTACCTGAATCCCATCTTCTACGCCAGTTCCAATCACCGCTATGATACCGACGACTTTCTGAACATCGATCCGGCGCTGGGCGGAAATGGGGCGCTGACCTCACTGCTGACTGCCATGAACCAGCGCGGCATGCGCGTCATTCTCGACGGAACCTTCGAAGACGCCTCTTCCGACAGCACCTACTTCAACGAATACAGCAGATTTTCGACGATTGGCGCCTGCCAGTCGCTGACCTCGCAATGGCGGAGCTGGTTTCAATTCCTGGACAAAAACGTGCCGTGCACTGTCGCCGACTATAAAGGTTGGAGTGGCGTGAATACCTTGCCGCTGCTCGACCCTTCGCAAACTCCCGTACAACAATTCTTCTACAGCGGAACGCCCGACAACGTGATACAGCACTGGTATAACGCGGGCGCTGGCGGGTGGCGATTCGACAGCGCATCGAACCTGCCAAGCTCCTTCTGGCACGCGTTGCGCCCCTTTGCAAAGACTTACAACCCCAACGGACCGCTGATCGGCGAAATCTGGTCAAACGCAAGCCAGTGGCTGGCCGGCGATCAAATGGATTCGGTGATGAACTACCGCTTCCGTCGTAATGTGACGGGTTTTGTGCGTTGGCCTAACAACTGGGTGGACACCAACGATAATGGCAACGATGCGATCATCCCGCTGACACCCAGTCAGTTCGACACGGCCAATCGCGCGGTCCGCGACGACTATCCTCTGCAAGCGACCGCCGCCATGATGGACCTGATCGATTCGCACGACACAAATCGTGCGCTCTATGTCATGACGGAACTGGGCGACAACGGCTTGGTACAGGCCAAGCAACGGCTGAAGCTTGCGGCTCTCTTTCAGTTCACGTACATGGGAGCCCCGACGGTGCTTCTATGGCGACGAGGCTGCCATGAACGCCCCGTCATTTGCCAATGATTCGAACGGGCCGCTTGCCGACCCTTACACGCGAGCGCCATATCCGTGGACCGATCAACCAGGCGATCCCACTATCTACGGTCCGCCGGACCAGAGTGTCATCGCCTACTACACGGCTCTGGGTCATCTGCGCAAACAGCACCCCTCGCTGGTCAGCGGAACCTTCGTCACGCTGCTTACCGGCGATGCCCAGCAGCCCGCGGCCGCCAACACTTACGCCTTTGCGCGGTCCATTCCCGGCGGCGAGACCGCCATCGTGGCGCTAAACAACGGCTCCAGTGCAAATGCGCCGGCAATCCCCGTGGGCGCGTATTATCCCGACGGCACACTGCTGCAGGACGTTATCGGGGGCGTCACCTACACTGTCTCGGGCGGCAACCTGAGTTTGACCTTGAACCCTATCAGCGGCGTCCTCCTGCTGCCCGCGCCGGCTTCTGTCGACCTCACGCCGCCTACCGCGAGCCTGAGCCTTATGCCCGCAGCCAACAGCAACGGCGTGAATAACAGTTCTCCGGTCTCGGTCAAAATCACTGCCGGCGACACAGGCAGCGGTGTCCGCCAGATTCTCTATTGGGTCGACCGCGGTCCGGTGAGCAGCGCGGCGACCTCGTCCGCCAGCGTCAGCGTTATCGGCGCCGGTGCGCACACGGTAGGCGTACGGGTACTCGATAATGCCGGCAACATCAGCCAACAATATACGCAGTTGGTCAATATCGATCTGTCAACGGCGCAGTGAAGGAACGCCCGGAGGTCTACCGGCCTTCCCCGGCTCCAGGTGGCGCGGCGCTTCAGCCGTGGCTGGGATAACCCATGCCTGCCAGAACGCCGCGCATATAGGCAAAGCTGCTGATCACGCCCGGCATCGGGTCGTCGCCGTGCACCTCGTACTCCAGATCGACGAACCCGTTGTACTTCATCGCAATCAGCGTCTCAAAGATCTGCCGCACAGGCATCATGCCGTCGCCCACCGCGACCTGGCTCTCCTTGGAATGGAAGTCGGTAAGGTCCTTGATGTGCATGTCGAAAAGCCGTGGACCCACCTGCTGGATCGCCTCAATCACATCCGTGCCGGCGCGCACCGTGTGCCCCACATCGATGCAGCATCCCATGCGTGGGTCCATATTCCCCACTGCCTTCAGAACATCGAGCGGAGAATGCCACAACTTATCCTCCGGCCCGTGATTGTGGATGGCGAAGCGTATGTCGTACTCCTTGACAAATTTCTCGATGCGCGGAAGAGTACCCGGCGCGGGGTCTCCAGCGACAATCACCCCGATACCCGCTCGCTTGCAGTACTCGAACTTATTGCGGATGTCAGTGTCTTCATCTTTATCGAAGTAGATCGTTCCAGCGGCATGCAGCTGAATACCCGCTGCATGGTAGTCTTCGACCGCTTTCGCCTCCTCCGGGGGATCCATGGGGAGATGATCTTTGACGTCCTTGGCATTCAACGCGAGCACGTTGAGCTGCTTCATAAACCCAATCAACTGGGCGCGATTGAAATTGCGAAAGGTATAGCTTGCCAGGCCTAAGTGAACCGGCAAGGGGGCGCCGGCAGGTGACGATGCCTGCCCGGCTGCGGGCACAGCGCTCGAGGCAGCGTAAGCCGCCCCGGCCACAAGACTGGAGCGGACGAAATCGCGACGGGATAGGAACTTTTCCATAAGTGGTTACCTAGAGGTGCGGAGCCCAGCCCTTCTCATATTCGCGGCCCCACATCTTCATCGCCGGGGCATCGCCTTGAATTTTCCCGTCCTTGGTGTCGAGCTGTAACTCGCGGTTTACTTCCCAGGCGATGTTGGAAAGTTGCAGCATCGTCACCGAGACGTTGCCTACGGCAATCGGTGCGTTCAGCTTTTCTCCCGTGCGGATGGCCGCAATGAAGTTTGCGAAATGGGCATCCGTCATGGAATCGCGGCCGATCAGGTCAGAAGACTCTGTTGCCTTTCCCGTCTTGAATTCGCTGGTCTTTTTTCCGTTGAGGTCGTAGATCTCGTAACCGTCGCGGTCCACAATCACGGTGCCCGTAGTCCCCATAATCGCCGCGCCACGGTCGCGGTTGTAAAACTTCATGCCACTGCAGCTTTTACCCTCCCACGAGATCATCTTGTCCGGGTAGTCGAAGCTGGTCACCAGCGTGTCATAGAACTGCCAATCGTCCTTGAACTGATATCTCCCCCCGGTAGAGGTAACCCGCTGGGGATAATCGACGTCGAGCGCCCAACGGCAGACATCGACTTCGTGGGTTCCATTGTTGAGCGCTTCTCCCGTGCCATAAGTGCGGAACCAGTGCCAGTTATACGGCTGCACATTGTCGGTATAGGGCCTGCGCGGCGCCGGGCCCTGCCACAGCTCCCAATCGAGCTGCGCCGGTACCGGCGCAGGCTTGCCGTAGCCAATCGATTTTCTGGTGTTGCTGTACCAAGCCTTGGCGTAATAGGCCCGGCCGATCAGGCCGCCATGAATCTTGTCGACGATCTCGATGGTGTGGGGCGAGGAGCGCTGTTGGGTGCCCATTTGCACCACCTTGCCATACTTCTTTTGCGCCTCCACCAGCAGCGCGCCCTCGGCCGGGTTGTGGCTGCACGGCTTTTCTACATACACGTGCTTGCCCGCCTGAAGCCCGGCAATGGCCATCGGAGTATGCCAGTGGTCAGGGCTGGCGATGCTTATCGCGTCTACGTCCTTCTGCTCGAGGATCTTGCGAAAATCCTTCTCCGTGGCCGGCGCAGATCCCATCGCCTGCTGGGTTGCGGCAGCAAACTTGTTAAGGATTTTGCTGTCTACGTCGCACACGTACGAGATGCAAGCGCTCTGCTTGTTCGCCTTAAGCGAAGACAGGTGTGCATACCCGCGGCTGTTGAGCCCGATCACAGCAAAGTTAAGGCGGCTGTTGGCGCCTGGAATCTGGCCATAACTCCGGGCGCTGGACCGGATAGCCAGCCCCGCCGCTCCCACCGCCAGCACATCGAGAAACTCACGCCGATTTACCATGGCTCGTCCTTATCCCCCTCAGAGCGCCGCACGGGGCCGCCCGAATTGGCGTCTGCAACACTATACCCGCGTTTTTGGGGCGTCCACCAACCCATCCGCGAAAGTAACTTACTATCAATGGCTTAGCATGAGACGTATGAGCCTCGTTGACAGTTTCCGAAAGCGAGGAATAGCGCTGGTCTGGGTTGCATCTCTTCTGGTGAGCGTGGCCTTGCTGCTTCTGCCTTTCGTTTTCAGGCTGGACGGAAAAGCGCATGCGGACTGGCAGCAGTTCCTGGGACGCTTCCACCCCTTTGTAGTGCATCTTCCTGTCGCCTTGATTCTGCTCGTTCCCGTGCTGGAACTCGCCGGCAGAACCCGCCCGGCCTTGCGAGAGGCCGCGATGTTTGTGCTGGGGTTGAGCGTTTTCAGCTGCCTGCTCGCCGTGACGCTGGGGTATTTGCTGGCATATGGCAGTGGGGATGCGGGCGCCGGTGTTTCGCGCCACATGTGGAGCGGTATCGCGCTCACCATCGCGGTGAGTCTCTGCGCTTTGCTCCGCGGATTAACCGGCGGGTTGCGTGGGTTTTACCCGTACCTGCTGGCTTGCGTACTGCTGCTGCTGGCTTTGACTGCCCACCAGGGTGGATCGCTCACCCATGGTGATAAATACCTTTCGGAGTACATGCCCGAGCCCCTTAAGCGGTTAGCAGTCGGCGGAAGGCTGCCGGCGAGGCCCCCTGAGTTTCCTGATTCGTTTTATGCCCGTCATATCTATCCAATCTTGGATGCTAAGTGCGTGGTCTGTCATGGAGAGCAGAAGGTCAAGGGTGGCCTCCGGGTTGACTCCTACGACTTGTTGATGAGAGGCGGGAGCGAAGGGGCGGTCATTATTCCCGGAAAGCCGGAGCGGAGTATCTTGCTGCAGCGCATCACGCTGCCCCCGGACCACAAAAAGTTCATGCCGGGAGAAGGCAAGCCCCCCTTGAAGCCGGAGGAGATCGCATGGATCCGAGCCTGGATCGCCCAGGGGGCGTCTCCCGAGCTCAAATCCCTGGAAGGCGTCGTCGTGCCTGAAGAGCAGAGCCAGAAACCTCTGCCGTAGGTAAAGTCTGGGGGTTACACTTGTGCCGGTATCGAGAAACCCGGGAGAACGCACCATGAAGATGCTCAACCGCCGTGATTTTTGTGCGATAACAGGAGTCGCTGCGATGGGGAGCCTGCTGGGCCGCAAGGCGCAGGCAGATACGGGATCGGAGGAACGCTCTTTGGACTCATCACAACTGCAGACCGGGAATGGCGAATGGACCTATCGTGTGGTATCAAACTGGGGACTACTGCCCGAGGGTAAAATCTTCGGCGGCACGCACGGCGGCATTGCCACCGATAAAGCCGGGCTTCTCTACGTCAGCACACAAAGCACGACCGGTGTGCTGGTTTATGACCGGGATGGAAAGCTGCTGAAGACGATCGCCAATGAGTATCCGGAGATCCATTCCCTGGTGTACGCAAACGAAAACAATGAAGAGTACTTTTACGTTACGGTGCAGAAGGGGACGCCCAAAGAAAACTGGCTTTTTGTCAAGATGAAGACTGACGGAACCGTGGTGCAGAAGATCACGGCTCCGGGCGAAGCGGGCTTTCATACGCCGAATGAGTGGCGCCTGACCGCCGCTTTGCCGGGGCCGGACGGTTCCATCTACATTGCCAATGGATACGGCGATTCGCGCATCTTCAAGTTTGACAAGGGCGGCAATTACCAGGCGGCTTACTCTGGCAAGGGAAAGACAGATGGCCTGTGTGACTGCAGCCACGGGATGGCGGTCGACACGCGATACGATCAGCCGCTCCTGCTGGTGTGCGACCGTGAGAACCGGCGTCTTAGCCATTACGACCTTGATGGCAAGTTCGTGAGCAATATCACGCTCCACCTGCGCCGTCCTTGCCAGGTGAGCTTTTGGGGCGACTACGTGATTACTTCCGAGTTGGAAGGACGAGTCACCGTCCTCGACAAAGACAATGTGCCGGTGGCCTTCCTGGGTGACAATCCGCACAAGGACCAGTGGGCAAACTACAAATTGCCTCCCGCCGACATAGCTCTCACCAACTTTAGCGCGGCGCACGGATGCCACATCGACAAGGATGCCAACATCTACGTGTCGGACTGGAATCAATCGGGGCGCGTGACCAAGTTGGAGAGGGTCAGAGCATAAGGAGTTGAGCGTTTAGCGCCTGAGTCCCGAGTCATCCAGACTCAGGCAAGTCCTCAATTGTTCTGCGATCCGTAAACCCGGAAGCGCGTCCAATAGGTTCCGTTATCCCAGTTGATGCGGTTGCCATTGGAGGTGACCGTCCCCCCAATGCTGGAACCGTTCCAGTTGGTCGAAAGTTGCCGTTTCCCGGTCATCTGCCCGTTGGCTGTGGTGCCGGATTCATTGCTAAGCTGCAGAAATTTGCCATGCTGCCGAATGGAGCAGGACTGCGAGCGGTTCCCCTGGGCGTACCAGGTGCCGGTCAGATTCAGCCGATTATTGCCGCCTCCTCCTGAATTACACCGCGCCCAGAACGTACCGTTTGACCAGTTGATCTGGCTGCCGTCCGGGCTGAGGGTACCGCTCACGAATTGCCATCCTGGCGCGACAATGCCGGTTTTCCCCTGGTACTGCCCCGTTGACGTATCGCCATTTTCATTCGTCAATGTAAGAAATGCCCCGTTGTCGCTGATCGAGGCATGTTTGGTGGGATCTCCCTGGGCGCACCACGCGCCGGTAAAGGCGGCGGACTGCGGGTTTGGCGGAAACTGGGCAGCGGCATAATTCACGCTGAGCGCGAGGCTGGTTACGCAAGCTGCCGCGAACAAAATCCTGACGGCACGTTTTGCATGCATCACGGGATCTGCTTCGATCTTTAGCGTGATATTGGTTTTCATGGGCAACACCATTTTACGTGCAGCACCATTCTACGTGCTCGAGGTGGGGACTTGTATCGCACCGCGCGCGGAATGCTCGAAGAACTGGGCAGATTTTTGCAGGATCTTGTCGGCCGTTTTCGTAAGGCCGTAATCATGTTCGCGTCTGTCCGGTGAAGACCGGTACGATGAGAAAACGGGTGGTTGAACTTGATGTTGGCCGCCGCGAGAAGGACGCTACGCGCGATGGCACTCTCTGCTTCGGACTTGCCGGAGATTCAATCGGGCCGCGGGGACACCGTATTAAGCATAGTTGGCGGTTTGCAATGAGTGCCCGGCAGGTTTTGCTGCGAGCATGCAGCGCGCTTGTTTTCGCGGCAACTCTGCTCGGCGTACTGAACGCCCAGCGTCCTTTCCGTCAATACCCTTCGGTCGAGTATGGCGATGGCGAATCGGTGCCGCTACCTGCGGACTGGCGCCGGCCGGCCGAGTGGGCCTTCGCCCGCCTGATGTATCCCCCGGGCCCCCTGAATGGCTACCGGGGCAGATTTGACGGCGATTGGCGGCAGGGTCTTTCCCTGTGGACACAGGACTATCCGCGCGCAGACCGGTCCTTCGCACAGGCGGTCCGGCGTTTGACCCGGGTGGATGCCCGGTCGGTTGAGCAAGCCGTGAACCTGGATGATGGCGACGAGGTCTACAACTGGCCCTGGCTCTACGCCGTCCAGGTAGGCGAGTGGGGTCTCACTCAGGCCCAGGCAAGGAAGATGCGCGACTATCTGCTCCGCGGCGGTTTCTTCATGGCGGACGATTTTCACGGGTCCGAGGAACAGGCCTATTTCGAACAGACGATGAAAATGGTTTTCCCGGACCGACCCATCGTGGACATCCCCAACAACGACCCCATCTTCCACACCGTCTTTGACCTCGACGACCGCTACCGGATCACGGGCGCGGAGCACCTCGCCACCGGCTACAAGAAAGATGGAATAGTTGCCCGCTGGCAGGGCATCTACGACGATAGGGGCCGCGTCATGGTGGCAATCTCGTTAAATTCAGACATCGGCGACTCCTGGGAATGGTCAGACACTCCGGAGTATCCTCTCAAGTTTTCTGACCTTGGCATGCGCCTTGGCGTGAACTACGTGGTATACGCGATGACCCATTGATCCAAATGTCGTGCCACGTGATGGCAAGTTTGCACCATTACCACATCGAGTTACTACAATTAACCGTTCTGTTACTCAAGAACAGTAGCTTATTCGCCAGGAACCGCTATGCTCTTTTCAAGCGGTGATTCTCCGCGGAACACTTCAGCGATTCTTTCGGGGGAGGGATTCGATGAAGTGCGACGAGGAGAGTCACCGTTCGTAGTTTCCGCAGTATGCAAGGCCTGCCTACCTCTGGCTTAGCTCTCCTGCAGCAACCCGGCGATTAAACTCCACAGACCGATTCTTGGGCACGCTCAGCGATTGCCAGCCGGGCCCTGCGAAATGTTTGGCCAGCAGCACGATCTGCCCCACGTGAAGCCCATAATGCGCCACCTGGCGGTTGATCGCCTGCATGACGGAGTGCGCTTCGCCGCGGATGGTCACCGTGCGTCCCAGGTCCGCATCGGATAGGGGTGCAAAGGCCTGGAACAGCCTCGCCCAGCCATCTTCCCAGGCATCCAGCACGGCTTGGCGCGTCGCCGGCGGATCCGCAAACTCAGAGTCGCGGTCACGATCCGGCTTTTCCCCATCCGTGGTAAGAAAATCAGTCCAGCGGGAACGCATATTGCCCGACAGATGCTTGACGATGATCGCGATCGAATTTGCCTCGGGATCGATCGCGGCAAACAGCTTTTCGTCCGTGACCTGCTCCATCGCTCGGTCGGCAAGCATCTTGTATTGGCGGAATAATGCCAGGGAATCTTCGATGTATGAGGTGGTAAAGTGGAGCGCCATTCGTCCAGTTTAGCCGGTCACATCAGGCATCTGGGGCCTGATGCCGCTGGCCGGAAAGAAGAGGGACATCACTGTGCCGTGCAAGCGGGGATCGTCGCTGCTGTGAAGCAGGAGGCGAGCCTGGTGCTTGCGGATAATGCCGGCGCTTACCCAGAGCCCGAGTCCAAGCCCGGTGTCGCTCTTGGTGGAGACAAACGGCTCGAAGATACTCTTGCGCATTTCCTTGGAGATGCCGCTGCCGGTGTCAGCGACGGTGACGCGAACTCCGGGTGCTCTGTCGGTGGCAGCGGCAATAGTCTTGCGAATGCGGACCCGCAGGCATCCGCCGTCTGCGGTTGCGTCGAGCGAATTGCTTACCAGGTTGGCGAAGACCTGCCGGAGTTCATCTTCGAAGCACTGAATCGTGGCGCCGGCCTCAAACTCGCGCTGGATCAAAATATGCCGGGCCTGCAGGCGCGGGCCAAAGAGCATCAGGACCGACTCCATAATGTCGCAGAGGTCGGCGTTTGACGAAGATTTTGACTGCTTGTGAAAGCGTAACGTCTGGGTAGTGATCTGGGCGACGCGGGAGAGTTCCTGTTCGGCAACCTGGAGAAAGTTTCGCGTATCGGCCGCAAGCGCCGGATCTCGCAACGCCAGGTAAAGAGAATTGGTCACCGCCTCAAGCGGGTTGTTGATCTCGTGGGCGATGCTGGCGGCCAGGCGTCCGGTAGCGGCCAGCTTCTCCGAGCGGCGCAGGGCCTCCTGGGCGAGCTTCTGATCGTGAATGTCAGTACAACTGCCCACCCACTCAACGATGCTGCCGGTTTCATCACGTACAGGCACGGCACGCACGGCCATCGTGCGGTACGCGCCATCATGGCGCCGCAGGCGCTTCCTGAACTCCAGCGGAGTGCCTGTGCGGACAGCTTCCTGCCACAGCTCGAGGATTTCCTCGCGGTCTCCCGGGTGGATTGCGTTTGCCCATCCGAAGCCGCTCGCCTCCTCGGCGGTCTGGCCGGTAAACGCCTGCCACTCGGGCGAGTTCCCCAATTGCTGGCCGTCCCAGCTGGCGACCCAGACGATCTGCGCAGAAGCATGCACCAGGGAGCGATAGCGATTTTCGCTGAGGGCAAGTTGTTGCTCGTACCGTTTTCGCTCTGTGATCTCGTGGACGGTTCCACGCAGGCTTGCCACCTGGCCCTTCTCCCATGTCTCTACTTCGCCGCGGACCACGATCCAGCGGGTGGATCCATCGGGAGGTGTGATTTCGACGTCCATAGCGAAGGGCTCGCCGAATTTTTCGGCGCGTTCGAAGGCCTGCACAAAGAGCTTTTGCGTCGGAGGCGCGTCCTTCTTGTCGCGCATCTCGGCATAGCTCAGCGGCCGGTGCGTTTTATCGACACCATAGATGCGGTAAATCTCGTCAGACCAGGTTACGGTGTCGGTGGCACGCAGCCAGCGCCAGGTTCCGATGCCGGCGATGCGATGGGCTTCCATGAGGTCGCGCTCGCGCTCGCGAAGAGCATCCAACAATTGCCTACGCTCGCGCATGTCGCGCGAGATGCCAACCAACCCGATGACTAGCCCTGCGCGGTCGCGACAGACGGTCTTGATGGTGTGAACCTGGTTTGGACCGCCCGCCCCGGGCAGCTCCTGTTCGAAGCCAAGCGAACCACCGCTGGCGAAGACTTCGCGGTCCTCCTCCACCAGGCGCTGCGCAATCGCCTGGGGAAACAGCTCAAAATCGCTTTTGCCGATCACCTCGGAGACTTCCTTGCCGAAGAAGCCGGCGGTCGCAGGATTGATTGCGATGTAGCGCCCGTCGCGATCCTTCATGAACGCATAGTCGCTGATCCCGTCGATGAGGCAGGCGAGCAGGGCCTCGCGACTGGAGGCCTGTTCGGCGTATTCGCGAGCGCGCTCTTCGGCCAGGCGAAGCTCGTGGAAGCGTAGCCGCGTCTCGGTCAGATCGGTATCGATGATGAGCCTGCCGATGGAGGCGCCGGCACTGTCGCGCAGGATGGCCCAGCGGCTGAGTACATCGATTGGCTCGCCCGCCCGGCTGCAGCGGGTCAGTTCCCCTTGCCAGCTGCCATCGCGCAGCAGCGAGTCGACCAGCGCCTCCAGCGTCCGGGCGGAGTCCGCAGGAGGCACGAAGCGGGTCTTCAGCAGGCCGTTGGCAGCTTGCCCGAGCGCTTCCCGGGAAGTCCAGCCATAAAGCTTCTCAGCGCCTTGGTTCCAGAAGAGCACACGTCCTTCGAGATCGATGGCGATGACGGCATCGGTCAGATGGGCCAGGACGTCGAGGGACGACAGCAAACTGTTCATCGCATCAGCTCACCGCAGATCTGTGGGCCCGATGTTGTGATTTTACCTTTGTTTGCGAACCAATCACACGCCTTAGAATCACGGTATGCGGACTCGTACAACGCACTGTGCCGGATGAACCTGCCGGCTATAGAGTCTGGCCGCCGGATACGGCTGCACAACCCACTGGTATCTACGCTGCTGGCGGCCTTGCTGGCCGGGCTCGTCCTTCTGCCATTGCTGGGGCACAAGCTGCTGACGAACTGGGACGAAGGGATCTACGCGGAAGTTTCGCGTGAGATGCTTTCCGGCAGCTGGCTGGTCCCTTCCTGGAATCATCAACCGTGGTTTGAAAAGCCTCCGCTGATGCTCTGGATCACTGCGGGCTTCTTCAGGATTTTCGGCGTGAACGAGTTTTGTGCACGGGCGGGATCGGCGTTTTCCGGGATCGCGATCGTCGCTCTGCTGCACGGCTGGCTGGCCCATAAGCAGGAGGCCGCGGCCGCATGGCTGAGTACCGTGATGCTGTTGGCCACCTTCGGCTTCCTCCATGTATGCCGCGTGGGCGAGATGGATGTGCTGCTTTCCCTGGGGTGTTGTGTCGCGTTGTGCGGGCTTTCGGCCGTCGAGGAGCGCAAGCTCTGGGGATGGTACCTGTTCTGGGGCGGCTTCGCGATCGCCGCTATGACCAAGGGCGGGGCCAGCATCGTTCTGCTCTTTACCGTGCTTCTCTTAGCCCTGATCGAACGCTGGGACCTCCGCCGTTTTGGCAAACACAGCTGTTGGGGATGTCTGCTTTTTCTGTTGCTGGTTCTCCCCTGGCATCTGTACATGGTGGTGCGCTTTGGCCAGGGATTTCTGAGAGAGTATGTAGGGTTTCATGTGCTGGCGCGCGCGAGTGCCCCGCTCGAAGGGCACATCACGCATGGCTGGTACTACCTTTGGGTGCTTCTGGTCTCCGCACCGCCGTTCGTTCTTCTGTATCCGTTTGCCCTTGCCGCCGCTGTGCGCAGGGCGGAGTTGCGCGTCTGGGCGGTCTTCGCGCTGGTCGTAGTCGGCTTTTTCACCCTGGTGCAGACGCGGCTCCCGCACTACATCGCGCCCTCTTATCCGGCGTTCGCCGTGCTGACGGGACTTTATTTGGCGCATGCAAACGGGGCGTGGCTGACCAGGCGACACTCCTTGCGGGTCTGGATGGTGTTTGCCGGGATGGCCATCTCGCTGTACGTCGCCGGCGTGCTGCTTACCGGCGGAGGCCGAAAGCGGCTGCATAGCCCCCTGGAAGCGAATGGAAGGGTAGTCCCTGACGGTCGAGAGCCAGCCACGCTTCTGCGCGGGATTTTCCACGGCGGGCAGGGGCCGCCCGGCCCTGTGCTCACCTGGTGGGAGGGGACTGACCGGTCCATCGCCACCAGCGTGTTCTATTCCGGCCGCCAGGTGCAGCAGGTTTTACCCGGCAAGCCTCCCGGGGATGCGCCCTTCGACCGATATACCTTTGCGCCCGTGGCGCTGGATACGGAGGTAGTCTCGGAGCCCCGCATCCTTCTGCTGGATAGAAGTCTGGTCGAGCAGATTCCACATGAGTTCGTATATCAACCGATCGCCATTGGGCGCGATATGGAAGCAGGCTGGATTCGCCGGCGGCCGTAGGAAGCGTGCGAATGAGTTAGCGTTAACCCGCAGCACCGTCTGATAAACATCCGGACTTAACAGGAAAGTACCGGCCCCCCAAACCGCGATTCAACTCCTTGAACGACTCTTCTGCCGACTGATCGGAAAAAAGGAACTCAAGACCCACACCCTTTCCAGGCCGGATCTTCATGACGCGCGCAAGAGTCTGATACTTACGATTGTTCAACACGAAGAGAAGGTCCACCTCGGTGAGGAGTTCCAATCGCATCCGGGCATCGGTCATGATGTAGCATCCGGTTTCGCTGATGTCCCGAATCTCCCCGCGAAACAGATACCCCGTCTCAATAACAAAGGCGTCGGCGAATCCTTTGCAACCGACACGACGGCTTAGCCTGCGCTCCCTGCTTGCGAAGGTCACTCCTTCTTCGGGTTCACCGGTGGGCTGAAGGATCACAATAGCAGCCTTTCTGCCCCAAAAACCGACACAAGCGCGGGCATGCTGTGGTCTCCCTATCGGCAGTCTGCCCGCCGCTTTTCAATTTTCGGCCCTCCGAATTCCCTAACGGTTTGCTTGTGCGGGGGGGGCCTGACGATATGCGTCCCTAAACGTGGGATACCTCGGGAAGGGGCGACCCGTTAGCCTATTTGCTCACTGAGGTGTCATGGGTCTACGGATGACCATCGTGACACGAGCTGGGCGTACCCTGCTCCTCATGCTTTTCGCCGGCGCAGGAACCATCCTGCTGGTGCGCTTCGCTCCCGGCTTCTTCTCCGATTCCCGTGAAATGGATGCCAAATATGCCACCGCGGCCCGATCGGAAATGCAGGCGCAAAACAACCAGCAACAAGCCGTTCCCCTGATCGCCATTCACCAGGTGAAGAGCTGGCTCCACGGCGACCTGGGCCAATCACGTCAATATAACGTGCCGGTCGTGCAACTGATCGGCGCTCGTGCGAGGGTCTCGGCCGTGCTTCTCGCCCAGGGCATTTTTCTTGGATGGCTGCTGGCGGCCTGCACTGCCTTACCGATCAGCCGTCTGTCACAGGGCGGACTTCTGTGGGGTGCGCCCTTCACCCTGCTCCTGTCCATTCCAACCGCGGCCATGGCGACGGCCTGCATTCTTTCGGATGCGGGCGGCCCGGTGCTGGTGCTTTCGCTCCTCATCGCCGCGCGGGACTTCAAGTTTCTTCGCAGCATGTTGCACCGCGCGTGGCGCTCGCCCCATCTTCTGCAGGGCAGAGCGCAGGGCCTGCCGGCGCGGGCTTTGCTGAGGATGCACATACTTCCCAATGTAACCCCGCAATTGTGCGCACTCACGACGCTGTCCATCGTAACCGCGCTGGGAGCCCTGGTTCCCATTGAGGTGATCTTCACCGTTCCCGGCCTGGGCCAGCTGGCGTGGTCCGCGGTGATGAACCGCGACCTTCCGGTGCTGGTTGCGGTCAGTTTGCTGATGGCGTGCGTCGTAGGACTTTGCCGGGATGCTCTCGACCCGCACGGTGACGTTGGAGGCGGCATGAAGAAGCGGCTGCCTGCTGCCATTCTTTTGCTGCTCATGCTTGGTGGCGTGGTTGCACTCCGGTTATCGCGCTATGACTACGCCTTCCAGGACCGCGATGCGACCATGGCTCCGTCGACCGTCCGCCACTGGACGGGGACCGACGAACTCGGCCGCGACCGCACGGTTCGCGTCGCCGCAGCGCTCCTCATTGATTTGACCGGCGCCACCGTCGCTGCAGCCGTCACCACCACCATGGCTGCGTCTTTCGGCTTGCTTGCGGCCTTTAGTCCCCGATGGGTTGCTGCCATCCTTATGTTCCTGAGCGACGCCTTTCTGTCTCTGCCCTGGCTCTTCCTGTTGATGATGGTTCGCTCTGTCTTACCGCTGACCGCCTCGCCGCTGCAGACGGCCGTAACCACCTTCCTTGTTCTCGCCGCCCTCGGCTGGCCGGCTTGCGCCCGAGCCATCTATCGTGGCGCGCTGGTCCTTCGTTCGGCCGATTGGATGATTCAGGGCCGCGCGTGCGGTCTCAAGACCCGGCAACTTATGCGTCTGCACCTCGTGCCCCATCTCCGTCCACTGTTCCTGCCACAGTTTCTGATATGCATCCCGGCGTTCATCATGGCAGAGGCAAACCTGGGCGCGCTCGGACTGGGTGTGGCGGAGCCGATGCCCTCCTGGGGTGCGATGCTGCTGGAACTCGACAACTCCGCCCTGCTGGCCCGGTCCCATTGGGTCTACCTGCCGATTGCCCTTCTCGTCGCAGTACTGCTGCTTCTTGAGTCCTTCACCACCGAGGCCGAAACGCATGCGTAGCGTACTGCGTTCGTCGTTGGTGTCTGCTGGTCTCATGGCGCTGCTGGTGATCTCTGAGCCAATATCTGCCTCAGGCCAGGCTGCTCCCAGGCAGCCCGGCGAACTCGCGTGGGCGATTCACTATGACCCAAAGACCTTCGACCCGGCGAAGGTGGATGAACAGGCATCCGAACTCGTGCGTTACCTGACGGGCGGCGTGCTCTTAAGGCTCAACCGTCAAACGCAAGAGCCCGAGCCCCAGCTCGCTGAGAGCTTTCACGTCTCGGCTCAAGGCACATTGATTGTGTTCAAGCTGCGCGATGGGCTGCGCTTTTCCGACGGCACCCCGTTGACCTCAGCGGATGTCGCGTGGTCGCTGCGGCGCGTGCTTGCGCCTTCCACCCAAGCCGTGGTCGCCCAGGAGTTTCTTTCGCCCAGCGAAGTCACCGTCGATACGCCGGACAAGCTCACGGTGAGGATCCACCTGCCGAAACGGATCATCGGCATTGGCCAGATCTTCGATGAGATCGCCATCGAGCCGGCCGATCGTCCCAGCGAAGGCCGTGTGACTTCCGGACCATTCACGGTGGCAGAGTATCAGCGCGGTCAATATGTGCGCTTGCGCCGCAATCCGAACTACTGGCGCCGCGACGCCGCCGGGGCGCAACTACCTTACGCGACGGGTGTGCGGCTCGATATTCTCAATAACCGCGAGCAGGAGATTTCCCTATTCCTGCGCGGGGAGTACGACCTGATCGATGGACTCTCTCCGGCCTACTTCGCCGTGCTGGCGCAAAAGTCGCCGCAATCCGTCCACGATCTTGGCGCCTCGCTCAATACCGAGCAGCTCTGGTTCAACCAATCTTCGGCCGCTCCCCTGCCCGCCTTCGAGACAGCGTGGTTCCAGAACCAGGGCTTCCGCGTTGCCGTCTCCGCGGCGATCCATCGTGCTGACCTGGCGCGTATCGCTTACGACGGCCACGCCACGCCGGCTTACAGCTTCATCTCGCCGGCCAACAAGCTATGGCATAACGACGATTTGCAGTATCCCCATGAAAGCATCGCCGAGGCCAATCGGATGCTGGCCGCGTCAGGATTTCATCGTAGCGGAAATCAGCTGTATGACTCGGCCGGCAACCCGGTAAAGTTTTCCATCGTGACTAACTCTGGTAATGCAGCGCGGCAGAAGATGGCCGCGATGATCCAGCAGGACCTGGCTGCAATCGGAATGCAGGTGACCATCGTTCCCCTGGATTTCCCCGCGCTGATCGAGCGGCTGATGCACAAGCAGGACTATGAAGCATGTTTACTTGGGCTATCGGATGTTGAGCCAGATCCCAACTCGATGATGAATACGTGGCTGAGCTCTTCGCCCAACCACCAGTGGAATCCCTCGGAAAAGACTCCCGCAACCGAATGGGAAGCGGAGATTGACAGGCAAATGCAGCTACAGGCATCCAGTTCTTCGCAGCACGACCGCAAGCTGGCCGTGGACCGGGTGCAACAGATCGTGGCCGACCAGCAGCCATTTATTTACCTGGTATATCCCAATGCTCTTCAAGCCATCTCGCCGCAATTGCAAGGTGTGCAAGCGTCGACCCTCTCGCCCGGCCCGGTCTGGCACATCGACTCCATCTGCCGCCAGGGAGGTGCGCGATGAGCGCACCGGTGATGCAGGTTCGCTTACGGGCGGATTATGGAAAGCGCTGTGTGCTGCAGGATGTGCAGTTCGACCTGTGCGCCGGGGAGGCATTGGGGATGGTCGGGACGAGCGGCGCGGGCAAGACGACGCTGGTGATGGCGCTGCTGGGCCTGCTTCCGTGGCGCGGCGGTAAGGCCTCCGGAGAAGTTCTCATCGATGGATGCAATCTGCTGACCATGCCGGCCCGTGAAGCGCGGCGCATTCGCGGTAAAAAAATTGCCATGGTTCCCCAGAGTCCCATGACCGCACTCAACGCAGCGGTTTCTTTGCGCGCGCATTTTGAGGAGGCATGGCGTGCCCACGAGACCAGCGGACGGACGGCGCTGGAGTCACGCCTGCGGGAGCTGATGCATGAGGTGCAACTGCCGGCCGGTGATAATGACTTCCTGCGCAGCAAGCCCGGGCAAATCAGCGTTGGCCAGGCGCAGAGGGTCCTGATCGCGCTGGCACTCCTGCATCGTCCCTCGATCCTTATCGCGGATGAGCCGACCAGCGCCCTGGACCCCGTAACCCAGGCCGAGATCATCCGGCTGTTGCGGCAGTTGAACCGTCGCAACGGGACCGCTCTGCTCTACATCTCCCACGACCTGGTGTCTGTCTTGCAGTTGTGCGACCGGCTCGCCGTGCTGCACTCGGGCGCCATCGCCGAGTGCGTGCCGGTTGCCCAGGTTGAGCAGGCGCAACATCCCGCGACTCTTTCCCTCCTCCATGCTCTTCCTGTCCCGGTTGGCGTTATGTTGTCTCATTGCCATGCAGCGAATCAAACCCAGGAACCAGTGCGGCAACCATCCCCCGCCCAGCCGCCACTCGCGGCTTCCTTTCCCGCCAGCGGATGGGAAAGCCTGCGAACCTCCCACCTTCGTGTAATGGAGGGAACGCCCCATTACCCTGAGAATGCATCTGTGTCGTTCTGACACACAACAGCTCTCCCCCTTAACTTAACTTGCGATCTGAGCATTGTTCTTCAGGATTGCAAGGTAATAGATCAATCGGGGGAAAGTGTGACCAAACCTGCACGTTACAAGAGCGCTATGTGGGGAAGAGCCATTCCTCGCAAAGCTAAGTGGAAAAAACGAGCACTCCTCGCAGTGTGCGCGGCGATCCTGAGCGCCGGCACGGCCTTCGCCGACTCAGCCAAAATATCCAAAGACCTGGGCGGGAAGAACGGTGCTGACCAGGTAGACGTGATCGTGCAGTTCAACCAGGCGCCGACCGCGCGGTACCACCAGAAGGTCCTGAGCCGTGGGGGAAAGCTGCGCCGGGAGCTCGGCCTGGTCAAGGGCGGCGCTTACTCATTGCCTGCTTCGGCGTTGGCCGATCTCGCCGCTGATCCCGATGTGGTTTACATCTCCCCCGATCGCCCGCTGCACGGCGCCAATGACGATTCGTTTACCCCCGTCCTCGACTACCGCAACGAAACGGTCAATGCACCCGCGGCCTGGACCCAGGGCCTGAATGGCGCCGGCATCGGGGTGGCGGTGATCGACAGCGGAATCACCGATCTCCCCGACCTGGACAACAATGCCGGAAGCCTGGTCGCCTATAGCCAGGACTTCACCGGCGACCCTTCGGGTAGCGCCACCGACCAGTACGGCCACGGCACTCATGTCGCCGGCATCATCGCTGGAACCGGCGCCATGTCCACCGGCAGCAACTACTCCTATACTTTCCTCGGTGTTGCCGACAACGTGAGCCTTATCAACCTCCGCGTGCTCGACCAGAATGGCGAAGGTACCGATAGCCGGGTCATCGCTGCCATTGACACTGCCATCCAGTTGAAGGACCAGTTCAACATCCGCGTCATCAATATTTCCCTGGGCAGGCAGGTGTTTGAAAGCTACCAGCGTGATCCACTCTGCCAGGCAGTGGAACAGGCCTGGAAGGCCGGCATAGTCGTGGTGGTGGCAGCGGGCAACGGCGGCCGCGACCACTATGCCCTCACCTCTGGCTATGACACCATCTCCGCTCCCGGCAACGACCCTTATGTGATCACCGTGGGCGCGATGAATACCATGGGATCGCCCAATCGCGCTCATGATGTGATCGCGAGTTACAGCTCCAAAGGTCCGGCAATCTTCGACTGGGTGGTGAAACCCGACGTCGTGGCTCCCGGCAACCGCATCATTTCCCTGTACAGTCCAGCGGAGACTTTGAATCAGCTTTACAGCGGGAATGAGATTCCCGACTATCTCTACGAGGTGAATGGCAATAGCAACCCTTCCGGCACCTACTTCATCCTGAGCGGCACGAGCATGAGCACAGCCGTGGTAAGTGGGGCCGCGGCGATCCTGCTCGAACAAAACCCCAATCTGGCGCCCGATCAAATCAAAGCGCGGCTCATGAAGACGGCTTATAAGGATCTCATCCCTTACAGTACCGTCACCGATCCGGCCCCCACGCCGTCTACAACGAAGAGGCGGACATCTTAACCGTGGGCGCCGGTTTGCTCGACATCCAGGCCGCCTTGGGTAACACCGACCTGGCTCCCGGGCAAGCAGGCAGCGCCTTGTCACCCACGGTGACGATAGATCGGCGCGGAGACCTTCTGCTGGTGGACGGCTCCTCCGCGATCTGGGGCAGCTCTCCAACCTGGAGCAACTCCGCAGTGTGGGGGAATGCGGTGCTCGGTGGCGCGACTGTCAACGGCCAATCCTTGCTTTGGGGCCTTGACGCTGGCTGGGGCCGCAACTCGATCGTGGGCTCGATACAGGGCTCAAGCGTACTCTGGGGCTCGAGCGTGCTTTGGGGTTCGAGCGTGCTTTGGGGCTCGAACGAGCTTTGGGATTCGAGCGTGCTTTGGGGCAGCGCCACGGAAGCTACCGGGGACCCGACCACGGCCGGCGCCTACGGTCAAAATTGAACCTAACGTATAGCTGCTTGCAACACGGGTGACCAGGAGAAAGCTTTCCATGCCGATACGAGCAAAGATATTTATAGCCATAATTACAGCGGCCGGAGCCGCGCTATTTGGGACAGCCTTCCTGCACTGGCACGACAACAGCCTGCTGCAGTTCGGATGCTTCGTTCTGATTGCCATGCTCGCCTCGACCATGAAGGTGAGGTTGCCGGGCATGGAGAGCACCATGTCGGTGCACTTCCTGGTAATCCTCTTAGGCGTTTTGCAACTGTCACTGGGCGAGACCCTGGTCATTGGGAGCGCGGCCGCATTGGTGCAGAGCTTATGGAAAACAAAGCATCGGCCGCAAGCGGTGAAGGTGATCTTCAACGTCCTGGGCATGACCCCCTTTGCTGTCAGCCTGACTTACTTCGCCTATCACCTATCCGCCCAGGTTATCAAAGACAGTACCACTCTCTTGCTGCTGGTCGCTGCCTGTACCTATTTCCTCAGCAACACCGTCACGGTTGCCATCGTCATCGCGCTCAGTGAAAACCTCTCAGCGCGCAAGATCTGGGCAGAAACCTTCTTCTGGTCGTTTCCGTATTACCTGGTCGGCGCTGCCATGGTGGGTTTCGTTAACTTCTCCACGCGCTATGTCGGTTGGCAGAACGCGCTTTTCATCTTGCCCGTCATGTACTGGATCTACCGGACTTATCAGATGTACCTGGGCCGCCTGGAGGATGAAAAGAGGCGCGCAGAGATCGAAGAGCAGCAAGCACACGCCGAGAGACGCCATGTGCAGGAGGTCTCCGGCGTCCTGCAGCGCACCATTGAGGGCCTGGCCCTCGCCATTGACGCCAAGGATCACACCACCCATCAGCATCTGCATCGCGTGCGCACCTACGCGGTAGCGATCGCCCTGGAACTCGGACTGAGCGAGCAGGAGATGGAAGCGATTCGCGCCGCGACGCTGCTGCACGACATCGGCAAGCTGGCGGTGCCCGATCACATCATTAACAAGCCCGGCCGTCTGAGTCCCGAAGAGTTCGAGAAGATGAAGATTCATCCCACCGTCGGCGCGGATATCCTGGACAAAATCGCCTTCAACTATCCTGTGGCCTCGATTGTCAGGGCGCATCACGAGAAATGGAACGGCCAGGGCTATCCCTACGGGCTCAAAGGAGAAGAAATCCCCATTGGCGCGCGTATCCTGGCGGCGGTGGATTGTCTGGATGCACTGTCCTCGGATCGCCAATATCGTAAAGCCCTGCCCCTGGATGAGGCGATGAAGAAGGTCGCAGCCGGGGCGGGCACGTCCTTTGACCCAAAGGTGGTCGAGATTCTTCAGCGTCGTTACCTTGAACTGGAGAGCCTGGCGGTGCGCAGCCTGCAAGAGTCGCAAACCGATGCACACAGTTTCAACTACAGCGTGGAACGGGGCGAACAACCGGATGCCGGGTTTGAACTTAACCTCAACCGTCGCCCCGGCAGCCAGACAGATTTCCTCTCTTCCATCGCATCCGCCCGGCAAGAGGCACACACTCTTTTCGAACTAAGCCAGGATTTGGGAAACTCGCTCAGTCTGGACGAGACCCTTTCCCTTTTTGCTATGAGGCTGCGCAAGCTGGTGCCTTACGACTCCATTGTCGCCTTCATCCGCAAGGGCGATCTGCTGGTGCCCGAGTTCGTAAGTGGAGAAAACTTCAGGCTGCTTTCATCGCTGGAGATCACGGTAGGGACCGGCCTCTGCGGCTGGGTCGCGCAGAACGCGAGGCCCATCGTGAATGGCAACCCGTCGGTCGAAACCGGCTTCGCGCAGGACGCGAGAAAGGCCTCCGAACTCCGCTCTGCTTTGGCTGTGCCACTGGAAGGTATCAACGGGCCGGTAGGTGTCCTGGCGCTTTACCAGGCCGAGGCCAATGCCTTCACCAGCGACCACCTGCGCGTGCTGCAGGTGATTACTTCCAAGCTTGCGCTTTTCATTGAGAATGCCTTGAAGTATCGCCAGGCGGAGAAATCGGCCATCAGCGATTTCCTGACCGGGATGCCGAATGCGCGGGCCCTGTCGATGCATTTGGACCAGGAGCTTGCGCGCTGTAAGCGGGAGCATTCGACCGCCGCAATCATGGTGTGCGATCTGAACTGGATTCAAGAAGATAACTGCTTTCAACGGAGTCCATAAAAATGTGTTGTACGGAAATGAAGGAACTCCAGATACGCCGCGACAAATATGCCGAGCGGCGGGCCAAAATGGTCACACCAACAACCGAAAGACGTGCTGTGCCGACCGGGCACCGTGCCGTTCAAGCTCGAATTGCTTATCTTATGCTGGCCCATCGGCAAAACTGCACCCTATGCAGTGCGGAGAACTAGCTCAGCTCCCGCCCCCAACACAGTGGCACAAACGCTCCAGCCATTAAGGTTTGCTGAGGTCTAAGTTGTTGAATGGATTGGTGGACCTGATCGGGATCGAACCGATGACCTCTTCCATGCCATGGAAGCGCGCTCCCAGCTGCGCCACAGGCCCACAAAGGGAAGAACATCCTTTATTCTGCTGGAGCATGCCTAATCCGTCAAACGCTGCACACCATGGCGACTCCTCCACCGATATCCCCGGGAGAAACAATGCCCCCCCACTCCGCCAAACTTGCGTTTTTCACCCTGGCGTTGCTCGCCGCGGTCTGGCCCGCCGCGGCGCAAGGGAACCCGCCCCCCGCCGCAGCTCCCGGGCCTGCCCCTGCTGCAGCGCCGGCGCCGGCTGGGTTTGCGTTTGCGAACTTGCGCCCCGCACTGGCCAATGTCCAGAACGCGATCTCGGGTCTAAGCATCTCCCACTGGAAGGCCCCCAGTGCGACGCGCGCCGCCACCCAGCAGGACGTTGCCTCGATGCAGCGGGACCTTAGCGCCACCCTGCCGGAGCTCATGACGCAGGCAGAAGGGGCAAGCGCAGCACTCTCTCCATCGTTTGCCGTTTTCCGCAATATCGATGCCCTTTATGACGTGCTGCTTCGGGTCACGGAGACGGCGGCGCTCGCCGGTTCCGAGTCCGACGCTAGCTCCCTGGAAGAGGCCCGCGCCGGGCTGGAGGACGGGCAGGGCCAAACTTGGCGCCTGGCTGCTCCAGTCCATAAGCGCCCAGGATGCCCAGATTGCCCACCTGCAGGCGCCGGCTCCTCACGTCGCGGCGGCACCCGCGGCGCCCGCCAAAATTGTGGTCAACGACGGCCCCGACACCACCAAACCGCGCAAAAAGAAGCCAACCCAGGCACCACAGTAACCTCTTTTCCGGAGCCGCTTGTCCTTCCGGCGGTGTCTAAAGTAAAGAGAAAGCTTCCGGTTCCTCGCCGGTTGCGCGTGCAATTGGGAGACGCAAGTGACCGCTTCCTGTTATGTTATGGACAACTTTCGCGTGCAGGCGGGCATTGCCTTGGGAAATATTGCGAGCGTCCTTAACGTTCCTTCAGAAGAAGCCGGAATTGTCGCTGAACTGAAAGCCGGTTCGGAGGAGGCGTTCGCCTGGTTGATCGCCAAGTATCACCAGCCCATCTACAGCGTGATCGCCCGCACTATCCCCGACCCCGCGGACGCCGCCGACCTGACCCAGGACGTATTTATCAAGATTTACCGCGGCATCGGCAGCTTCAACGGAGATGCCAGCCTGCGCACCTGGATCTACCGCATCGCGCTGCGCGAGGCCAGCAACCAGCGTCGTTGGTGGAGGCGCCACAAGCGGCAGGAAGTAACCATCGAGACCGAGTTCGGCGAGGGCAACGACGGGCAGACGCTCTGCCTCAAAGACACCCTGGTCGATGGGCATGAGTCGCCCTTCGACCTGGCCGCCCACGAAGAGGTACGGGCCCGGGTTGAAGAGGAGTTGCGTCAGATTCCCGAGCCGTTCCATGCGGTCGTGGTGCTGCGCGATATTGAGGGCTTTTCCTACGAAGAGGTGGCGGAAATCCTAGGTGTGAATCTGGGCACCGTCAAGTCGCGTCTAATGCGTGGGCGTGCTCATCTCAAGGCTCGGCTGGCGGGATTTGCCGAGGCGGCTGCGAAGCGCCCGTCCTCCGCCATTTTGGCGATGGAAACGCTCAGCGCCGAGGGGGCCAAGTGAAAGAGTGCGTACATTTTCGCGATCAATTCTCTGAATACCTTGATGGCGCCCTGACCGGCACAGCCATGCATGAGATCGCCGCGCACCTTGAAGTTTGTACCGGCTGTGCGGCTGAGTTTGCCCAATGGCGGGTGGCGCAATCGCTGATCAGTTCCATCGGGCCGGCGAAGGCGCCGGCCAACCTCGGCCTTCGCCTTCGTGTCGCGTTGTCGCAGCAATCGGCCAACACCGTCGAGGAGAAATTCGCCCGCGGGTGGGTTCGCTGGCAAAACTTTCGCCCCCTGGTATGGCAAATTACAGCCGGTTTCGCCAGTACCGTCGCCCTGACCGGTGTGGCGGCGTTCCTGATGAGCATGTTCGTTTATCCGGAACCCGCGCTGGCCAATGACGAACCCCTTGGCAAGGCCACCAGCCCGCGTTTTCTGTACACCTCGCTGGAACCCGCGGGAGCGGTTGGAGATGGTGAGACCCCGGTCATCGTGCAGGCTTTCGTAAACGGAGAGGGCCGGGTATACGACTACACCATCGTCTCCGGCAACGCGGACCAGAAGACGCGTGCCCAGGTGGAAGACACCCTGCTCTTCAGCGTTTTCGCCCCGGCGCAGGTCTTTGGAAAGCCGGTGCCTGGCACGGTATTGCTTTCCTTCTCCGGCGTGTCGGTTCCCGGTTAGAGGCAACCGGCGTTTTCGCACGTTGCCCACGACGATTGGTCCTGATCAGTCCTGGCAAACCCATTTCGCAGCCTGGTTTGACCCTGCCTTGTACGAGTGCATAGACTTGTGGAGGGGTTTACCCCCCGCTCTATGCAGTTTCACGGCCAGCAGTCCGCTAAATCGCACCGGCTTCTCTCCGCGCTCCTGACGCTTGTCCCGTTTGCTCTTTTGATTTCGTTGGGTGGGCCTTACGTCCGCGCGCAAGCCCCCTCCGATCCGCAAGCCGCCGCCGGCGGAGCAACCCCGGTTAACGCGCCGGCTTTGCTGAACAGCCCTGGCCCTGATATCACCCTGCAGAATAGCGAGGCGTTGTTTGACATTGCCGTTGCGCTGAATGCGTGCGGTTATGATCAGGGGCTTGCCGCCTCTGACCCGGTGCGCCAGCAGGTCCGCGAGCAGGTCAACCAGGCGCTGCAGGGCTCCTCGGACGCCCGGGACGCGCGCGATCAGTTGTGCACCTTCATCGAGCAACATCGGCTTTCCGATAGCGGGGCCGACCTGGCGCAGTACATCTCCCTTGCCCTCTTCATCTCGCCCCCTCCTGATCTTGAACCGAGCGCCGAAGGCGCCGATTTGCCTCCCGACGCCAGCGGCGTGGAACATATGTTGCCTGAGCTGCGCCGTTTTAGCCGGCTTGTCGACCTGCATGTGATCTGGGTCCACGTTCGGCCGGAATACGACAAGCAGCTAGCCCAGCTGCACGATTCCCTGACCAAGATGATCAGCGATACCGGCATCTATCTCAAGACGGCTGCCGGCACCTCGGTCGGCCGGCGCTTTCTGGTGGTGGTCGAGCCCCTGCTGGACCCGGCGCAGACCAATGCCCGTGTTTATGGATCCGATTACGTGGTGGTCGCGTCGCCCGTCAATGGAGTCATCCATATGCGGGAGGTGCGGCACGCGTACCTTCATTACCAGATCGAGCCGCTGCTCTATGCTCGCGCCGGGGAGCTGGACAGGTTCTTGCCATTTCTCAAAACCGTGCGCGATGCGCCCCTCGACTACACCTATCGCAGCGACATTGTGGCCCTGGTGGTGGAGTGCATGATTCGGGCAATTGAGGCCCGCACCATGGATACCGGCGTCGCGATCTATAAAATTCCCGCCGATATCCGGCGCAGCGATCTGGAAGAGGCCACCCGTCAGCACAATGCCTCGGTCGAGGCTGCCGAAATGGCTCGCCGTCGCGCCGTCCAGCAGTCCATGGTGGAAGGCTATGTGCTCACGGAGTACTTCTATTACGCCTTCGCTGCATTCGAGCAGGCAGCCCCAGAGCTTCAAAGAAAGTATCGGCGAGATGGTCTATGGAATGGACGTGAGCTCGCAACTGAATCATGTGAAGGGGATCACCTTTGCCCAGCAAAGCTCCTCCGACATCGTGCATCGGACGCCCAAGGAGCTGAGAGGTCTGGATCTGGCAGAGATGAAATTAATGAAAGGCGACACCGATGGCGCCGGCGCGCTGGCGCAACAGTCGGTCGCGGACAAGTCCGGGGATCCGGCAAGAGCGAACTTCATTCTGGCGAGGGTGGCCATTATGCATCGCGATGTCCCGGTAGCTCAGCACGATTTTGAAGAGACGATCCGGCTCTCGAAGGATCCCCGTATGTTGGCCTGGTCGCACATCTACCTGGGACGCATCTACGACATCCAGGATCAGCGTGACCAGGCGGTCAACGAGTACCGGGCTGCGCTGACCGTGCGTGATGGCCAGTCCGACACCAGGCTGGCGGCGGAAAAGGGCCTGAAGCAGCCCTACGCTGTGCCCAAGCAGGAACATTCCGAGGGTGATGACGACGCCGCACCCGAAGCACAGCCGAGTGCAGGGAGCCCGAACTAAGTATGAGGCTTCAAGACTGAGCTCCGCCTGCTCCAATTCCCTGGTGACGCCGCCTACCGCAATAGTGTTATCGGCCCGCGAATCTCTTCTGCTATGCAATACAGTAGGAGAAAGGGCATCCAAAGTTTCTATGGCACAGCCGGCTCCCAACACGCTTCAGGCAGCACTGGGTTATACCTTCCGCGAGCCGCAACTGCTGGTGAAGGCGCTGACCCATAGCTCGCTCGCGTACGAGCAGACCCTGGAAGGCCGCCAGGCCGAGGGGATGAACTGCACGCGGGAAGAAGACAATGAGCAACTGGAATTTCTGGGAGACGCGGTTCTGGGCCTGGTGGTGGCGGAGATCCTGTTCCGTCGCTTTCCCGATCTCCATGAAGGGGAATGGACACGCCTGCGCGCCAGCCTGGTGAGCCGCCGCCATTTAGCGCAGGTGGCTGCGTCGCTTGATTTGGGAAGTTATCTCCGCCTTGGCCGGGGAGAAGAACGGGGCGGCGGGCGCAAGAAGTCCACGCTGCTGGCCAACTGCGTCGAAGCGATCATTGCCGCGCTTTACCTGGACGGCGGCCTTGTTCCGGTCGAAGCCTTTGTCAACGCGCAGGTGGTGGCGCCCTACGTGAACGACTTGCGCCAGGCGCTGGATCGGGGCGTCTCCCTGGGTGACCACAAGACCGCATTGCAAGAGCTGCTGCAGGCCAAGAAGACCGGACCGCCGGATTATGTGCTGAAGGCGGAAAGCGGGCCGGACCACCGCAAGCGCTTCCTGGTGGAGGTAAGGATTGCGGAGGGGAGCGGGCTGGCCAAGGCCCTGGCGCGGGGCGTGGGCACCACCAAGAAACGAGCAGAGCAGGAGGCGGCGCGGCGGGCCTTTGACAAGCTGCGAAAGCAGGCCCGGGAACCGCTGGCGGAAGGTAACGGTTCTTGACCGGCCAGCCACCAGCAGAGTTCTTCCGCGTCACCACGGAAGAAGCGGCGGTCGTTACCGCCGCTGTTACCGTGCCTGCGATCCCGCGCGGGGCCGCGCATCACACCCACCTGGTCTTTCCCAACCTGCTCGACACCTTTCGCTCTTTGCTGTCCATCATCGTGATGGCGCTCTTTGTGCTCACCTTTATCGTGCAGCCCTTTCGCATTCCCTCTGAATCCATGGAGCGCACTCTGCTGGTGGGCGACTTTCTGCTGGTGAACAAATCTGTCTACGGCAAGCCGGGTGTCTGGCAATGGCTGCTGCCTTACGAGCCGGTGCGGCGGGGCGACGTGATTGTGTTCCATTTCCCGCTCGATCCATCCGACCACGTGGTCAAGCGGGTGGTGGGTGTGCCCGGCGACCGGATCCGCCTGCAGAACGGAGTGGTCTGCATCAACGGACAGAAGCAGAATGAGCCCTTCGCAATTTTTGAGGGTGCATACCAGGACAACTTCCGCGATCAATTTCCTGCCAAGCTCTACACCGACCCGGGAGTGGATACGCACTGGTGGATACAGATGCGCCACGATGTGCAGAACGGCGAATTAGTGGTGCCCCCGGGCCTGTATTTCGTGCTGGGCGACAACCGCAACCACAGCCGCGATAGCCGCTACTGGGGTTTTGTTCCGCGCGCCAATGTTGTGGGTTTGCCCTTTGTCATTTACTTCTCCCTGCACGAGCCCTCGGCCACCGATGTCAGCACCTTGCCGGATGATAGACTCGGACACGAGAAGAGCCCGCTCGACACAGTCATGGACTTCGCACGATGGAGCCGCATGTTCCGGGTCATTCACTGATACTTTCCCACTACCATGGAAGCCACGGAAACCGAGATCAAAACCGAGCAGGCAAGGGAAGAGACGCCACTGGAGGCGTTTGCTTCTATCTGTACGGTGCTCGTCATTGGGCTCTTTGCCCTGACTTTCATCTTTCAGAACTTTGAGATTCCTTCCTCCTCCATGGAGAAGACGCTGCTGGTGGGCGACCATGTGCTGGTGGACCGGATCACCCTGGCGCCTCGTACCCACTGGGCTCCCTTCATCTACTACCGCGATGTGCGCCGCGGCGACATCATCGTCTTCTTCAAGCCCGGCGAGCCTGACCTGTACCTGGTGAAGCGGGTCATCGGCGTCCCTGGCGACCATATCCACCTGCGCAACGGCGTGGTCTATCTGAATGGACAGCCGCAACATGAGCCCCAGGCAGCCATGCCGGACTACGGCAACTACTTCCCCTACCGCGATGATTTTCCCGCGGTGCCTCCCTCGCAGAGCGGAGACGTGACGCCAACCTGGGCGCTCGAACTTCCCAATTACATCCAGGGGCAAGACCTGGTGGTTCCTGAAGGCCGCTACTTTGCCATGGGAGATAACCGCACCGTCAGTCTCGATGGCCGCTACTGGGGATTCGTCCCGCGCGCCAACATCGTCGGCCGTCCGCTGTTCGTTTACTGGTCTTTCATCGAGCCCGACAACCAGTATGAAAAAGAGGGAGTGGGCGACAAAATCTCGTTCTATACCCACGTGATCCTGCACTTCTTCGATCAGACCCGCTGGCGCCGAACGTTTCATCTGGTGCGTTAGGATGGGTGGCGCAGGGAAGCGTCCTTCGCCCAGGCGCTGGATTCTGCTGGCAGCCGTGGTGTTGCCGGTCGTGGCCTTTGTCCTGCCGCCGCTGGTCAACATCAGCCGCTATCAGCACAGGATTGCCAACAGCATCGGCCGCAGCATCGGCCGGCCGGTCCATATGTCCTCGGTCAAGCTGCGGCTGCTGCCCCTGCCCGGCTTTGAGTTCTCCGACTTTTCCGTCGAAGAGAATCCGCAATTCGGCTCCGAGCCTATCCTTCACGCCAACAGCGTCGTCGCCTACCTGCGGCTCTTGTCGTTGTGGCGGGGCAAGCTTGAGGTCTCGCGCATTCAGTTCGACGAGGCCAGCTTGAATCTTGTCCGCGAACCGGGAGGGGGCTGGAACTTTGCTTCGATCCTGTTGCAGGCAGCGCATATCCCAAATGCGCCCACCGGCCAGCGCTTTGCCGGTAGTGCTCCGCGGTTCCCGTATGTCGAGGCGGAGAACTCGCGCATCAATTTCAAAGAAGGCAACGAGAAGAAGCCGCTCTCGTTTTTGAACTCCGACCTTTCTTTCTCGCTGGCTCCTGGCGATGAGTGGGAGCTGCACTTTCGCGCGCAACCGGTGCGCACCGACCTGGACATTGATCTCGCCGACACCGGTGTGTTGCGGGTGGACGGCACGCTGCATCGGGCCGCGATGCTGGGCCAGATGCCATTGAATCTCAAGCTGGAGTGGAGCGGTGTGCCGTTGGGCCAGCTAAGCCGGCTGACCATGGGCGACGATACAGGCTGGCGCGGTGGCCTTGATGTGGAGGCCCAGGTAGGCGGCACCGCCGAGCTGGCCCAGATCAACTCCAGGCTGAAGGTCGCTGGACTGCATCGATCTGAATTTACTCCGGCCCGCCCGTTGGATCTGGCTGCCACTTGCCGGGCGTCGTTCCGCAAACAAGCAAGGTCCCTGGAAGACATCTCGTGTGCGTCCCCTGTGGGCGATGGCGGGCTGCAGCTCACCGGCTCGATGCAGGAGGCGCAAACCCAGCTCAAGCTGGGGATCGATCGCGTCCCCGCCTCGGCCGTGCTGGCCGGCTTGCAGGAGGTGCGCAACGGCCTGGGCGCGGGGGTTCAGGTCGTGGGAGACCTCGACGGGCATTTCGACTACGCAACCCAGAGTGGCCGCGCGCCGTTGATCACCGGCGAAATGGCCGTGGATTCGCTGAGCCTCACTCCTCCCAGTGGAGGCAAGCCATTCCTTTTTGCCCCTGTGCGCGTGCGCTGCGAGGCGGGATCGCCCGCATTGTTGTTGCAGCCGGTGCGCCTGGCGATGGGCGCTCCCGTTCCCGTAACGGTGGACGGCCGGTTCACACCCGCCGGCTTCGACCTCCACTTCGGCGGCGCCACCAGCCTGGCTCGGTTGCAAGCCTTCAGCAAGGGGCTGGGATTGCTTGGCGCGCACGCGGCGGTGCTGGGCGGTGCGGGGGCCGCGACGCTCGACCTGGGCGTGCGCGGTAAGTGGTTGCTCCCCGTGCCGGACTCGGAACATCCCATCGCCTCATCCACTGTGGAAGGCAGCATCTCCATCAAGAACGCCGAGCTTACTACGTCGTATTTGTCCCAGCCGCTCAAGATTGCTTCCGCCCAGGGAATCGTTAGCCCCACCCAGGTTGCATGGACGAATGCGTCGTTTAGCTACGGCAAGCTGGAGGCCCAGGGAACGCTCGAATACCCGACGCTGTGCACGGGGAGCACCCTATGCACGGGCCACTTCGCGCTCAATTCCCCGGCCCTTGACCTGGCCGCGCTTCAATCCACATTGCTGGGCGCCAGTGAAGGGGGTGAGCTGCTGCGCCAGATTCTCGCTCGTATCGATCGTCATTCCGTGCAGTGGCCCGACCTCTCGGGTACCGTCCAGATTGGCGCACTCTCGACCGGGAAGTTGGTGGTGCATGACGCCATTGGCGCGGTCGATATCAGCGGAAACCTGATCAAGATCCGCTCACTGAACGGCCATCTGGCAAACGGAACCATTCACCTGACCGGCGCGGTGGACGCGTCCGGTGACCAGCCTGAGTACCGGATCGATGTGCAGGTCACCAACGCCGCGCCCAGCGCGCTGGCGAGTATTTTCGAAGAGCGCTGGGGTGGCGGCCTGGCCAACTTCTCCGCCCAGCTCAGGATGTCGGGCTTTGACGCGCGGGATCTGGCCCGCTCCACCACGGGTACTTTGCGCTGGGACTGGACCAAGGGGGGACTGGCCGCGGACGACCCGCTGCCCGTCGCCGCGCAGCCCTTTGTCCACTTCGATCAATGGAGCGCGGATGCCACCGTCGCGGACAGCACCATCAAAATCACTCATAGCCTGCTGGCCCGCGGCCAGGAGGCTATCCCGCTATCGGGCACCATCTCTTTCGACCGCGAGATCGACATGACCGGCGGCCCGGCGGCCCACGCCTTCACCGTAACCGGCACATTGCAGCACCCCGAAGTGAAAGCAAGCGCAGAGGAAGTAGAAAACTGAACTTAGGTCCGTGGTGCATGGCCACGGGGAAATCCCGGCTTTCAATACCCGCAGGCAACAAGGCATATCCCTGGGTCGCTACGCTACGGTCGGGATGACAAATTTTTTGAGATCGATGATTCTTGGCAACAGCTCCCATTTGCATACAGATTGTCATCCGACCGTAGCGTAGCGGCTGGAGGGAGCCGCTGTTCGCTTGTTCACATGCGAGTAGAAGTGCACAGCCCTTCCTTTTCATCCCGGCAGCCGGGGATCTGCAGTTCCGCGGACCACTCCTAGATATGTTTTCGACAGAGCGCGGCGGAGTGGAGAGATCTGCGGTTTGGGCGATGCCGCTACTCCGAGGTGGCCGGAACAGCCACCGTCTGCCGGTGGACGCTGGCCTCTACTTCGGGAACCGTTCCGTCGTTCACCGCGACCTCCGCCGGCTGGCCCTCCAGCAGAAAGCGGTGGCTTATCCTTGATTTTGCGGGGATTCGCAGCCTTTCCGTAACCGTGGTTGTAATCGAGGAAACGGACACGGGAACCTCAGCCTCGGCGGTCCCGTTATTGGCTACATCGACTGCGACAATATAGGAGCCCGGCACGCTGGCTTTGTTGGGATAGACGCCGGCAATCGAAAGGTCAGGAAGACCGCGATCGTGGTTGACCCAGTTCTCAAAGAACCACTTCAGGTCTTTGCCTGACTCTCGCTCGAGCACCTGCTCAAACCCGGTTCCTGCAGTGTCTGACCCTGGCTGATAGGCGCGCAGGGCTCGTGCAAGAGCGGCATCCCCGGCCAATTCGCGCAACATCCAGAGGACGTAAGTCGCCTTGATGCGGTAGTACACCGGGTCTCTCGCCATGAGCAAGGCTTGCTGGTCAGTGCCGGCAACATCGCCTGGCTCGGCGAGCGAGAGCGCCCCGCGGGTATTGTCCAACTGCTGAATGGCAAAGTCGCGCCCGTGATTTTTCTCCAACCACAATGACCCCATGAATGAGGGCACGCCCTCCTGTAGCCAGGCGTAGGGCGAGCGGAAAGTAAACATGGGTTAAAGAATGGACGAGAACATCGGCCAGCTTCTCCGGCTCGGTGCTCCGCACGTCGGTAAAGAGCACGGCGCCATCTTCAAAAGGAGCGTCATTCGCCTCCGGCAGATCGACGATGTTCAGCGTGCCCTTGGGCTCCGAGCCCAGCCAAAGATGGATCAGTGGGGTGACCAGCGCAGCCGCGCTGATGTAGGCCTGCGCATTCCCGGCATCTTCGGTGCGTGCGAAGACGGTAACACCATTCCCCTCCAGCGGAGAGCGGGTAAGCAGAAACAGGCTGGGGGAAGCAAAGCCCAACCTGGTCGGTGGCAGCTCACAGGTCACGATTCCCGGCACACCCAGGCGATCCGTCGGCAGGGAAGAAGGAGTGAGAGTGATGGTTTCTCCATCGAGAACCGCCAGGTTGGGCGCCTCGCCAAAAAACTCCTCGGTCACCCTCATGGTCACCGTGGCCTGGCTCTGGCGTTGCCGTTCCGCGGCCGCTTCGGTGAAAAACTTCGCTCCGTCTCCCAACCTGACCGGGACCGAGGCCACGGGATACCAGGCCCCGTTGCCGAAGCCTCTCAGCCCGACAAACTCTTCGGAGACGCGATCCCAGTCGGATGCTTCCGCCACATCCGCCGGGGTACCGATCTGTTCCAACCGGTCGGCGGAAAGCGCGACGGGCCCTTCGTAGCTAAGGTCGAGGACCAGGCTCTGCTGGGGAGCAAGCGGCTGCGCCAGTGGGATGAGCACCTCTCGCAGGGCTCCGGTGTGGTCAATATCGCTGTCCACCAGTTGCTGGGAGAACGCAGCTGGCGCATCGGCCACCCGAACCCCGGTCCACTGCAAGGTAGAAGAGATCTGCAAGGGGAGCCGGCGCAGCGGACGGTCCGAGTCATTGCGCACCTGGACCCGCGCGCGCACTGCCATGCTGTGCTCTCGGGGGTGCAAGTGAACCTCGAGATCGTAGGCCAGGAAAGTAATCGCCTGCCTTTCGGCATCGGTCGCGAGCCGCTGCTTCTTTTGCCGTGGGGGCAGCCGCGACTGGCCCACTGCCGCTGTCTTCGATGGAGCGGGAAAGAATCACCTTGCCGGGATGCTCGGCAGGGTCCGCGGCTGGCGCGGGCGTTTGTTGCGCCCCAGCGCGAGGAGCCGGGAACGCCAGGACGGCAGCCACGGCGGCAAACCACAAAACCCTCATGAACCCAAACCCTTCTGCTTCTTCAACTTTGCCGGGGCGGGCGGGGAAGACTCCCCTTGCGCGGCCCTGCGGCGTTGCCGCGCCGCCTCGTAAAGGACCACTGCCCCCGCGGCGCTTACATTGAGCGAGTGCACCCGGCCGGCCATCGGAATGCGCAGCAGGTGATCGCAGGTACGCCGCACCAGGTCATGCAGGCCGGCGCCTTCCCGGCCCAGCACCAGCACGCAACCCACGGAGAAATCGAACTGGTCATAGTCCATGGTGCCCCGCTCGTCGAGCCCGATGCACCACAGGTCGCGTTGCTTCAGCTCTTCCAGGGTGCGCACCAGGTTCACCACCCGGGCGATTTTTATGTGCTCGGCGGCGCCGGCGGATGCCTTCACGGCCACTGGGCTCAGCGGCGCCGACCGCCGCTCCGTCACCACCACCCCATCCACCCCCGCGCCTTCGGCGGTACGCAGCAGCGCACCCAGATTTTGCGGGTCTTCCACCCCATCCAGGGCCAGCAACAAGCGGTTTCGGCTGGGGCCCTGGAGCAGGTCATCCAGCTCCAGGAACTGGCGTGCGCGAACGATGGCCACCACACCCTGGTGCGCCTCGGTCCGAGCCAGCTTGGTGAGTTGGTCGCGGGTGTCGATGCGCAGCCTCACTCCTGCGTCACGGCAGGCCTGAATCAGCTTTTCGAGCCGTGCATCCTGCCGCTCCCGGGCGATGCAAATGTGGTCAAACTTTCGCGTCCCGGAGCGCAAAGCCTCCTCCACGGGATGGAGGCCGAACAAAATTTCCATATCCTCAAGTTTAGACGCTTTAGGTAAGAACATCCGCTCGTGCGGAGTCCAGTCCCGCAGGGACGACTTGAAAGTAGCCCAAGACGGTCAGTCCTGGGTTTTGGTAACCAGTCCGGAGAAGTCCCGCAGGGACGGTTGAATCATTCCACCCGTCTCAGTCGTCCCTACGGGACTAGTCAAATTCCGGGAAGTGTCCCCAGGACTGACGTCCTGGACTACTTTCAGGTCGTCCCTGCGGGACTGGATATTGAGGGCTTTAGACGGTTACTTCGGCTAATGAGGGTCCTAAAGGCCGAACCCCTCCCCAAAAGCATACAAGATAGCGTACGGAAGCCGTTTCTTATATCCTTGCAAGCAAGCGGGTTGGTCCGGGCAAAGGAGCCGTCGCATGGTCCTTGCCGTCAGCTCAAAAAGTAGTTGCAAACGGCGTCTTTGGGCAGCCTGTCCACGTCTTAGAGGAGCATATGCGCATCGCGTCGCTTACCCTCACGGATCAGTCAAGCAACGAGAACAGCATCGTTGCCCAGGGATTGAAACGCCATGATCCGGAGCTGCTCGATCAGCTGATCGTGCAGTACCAGCATCGGCTGCTGCGCTACCTGCTCTACCTCACCGGGAACCGCGAGACCGCGGAAGATATTTTTCAGGAAACCTGGATGCGGGTGCTCAAGCGCGGTGACCAGTTCAACGGTAAGTCCCGTTTCGATACATGGCTGTTTACCATCGCCCGCAACCTGGTCATCGACGTTCGGCGCAAGCGAACCATGAGCAGCCTGGAGGCGATGCGCGAAGCAGGAGAAGATGGCCGCTCCTTCGATGTGGCCGCCGATGGGCCCTCTCCCTTCGACTCGTATCAGACCAGCGAGAACGGGCAGCGGGTGGCAGAGGCTTTGTTGACGTTGGAACCGCTTCATCGTGAGGTGCTCGTCCTCCGCTTCCACGAAGAACTTTCTTTGGAAGAGATCGCGCAGGTTACCCGTTCCCCGCTTTCCACGGTAAAGTCACGGCTGTATCGCGGCCTTTCTGCACTCAAACCTCGCATCGCCGCAGCCCAGGCTGTGGGGGAGGGAGAGGCGCGATGAGTGGAACGCAACCAAGGGGCCCTCAGGGTCCCCCCAAGGATGTCGCTCGCTCGCTTGCCTGGATGGACTCCGATGCCAACCTTGTAGTGGCGCAAAAGACCCGCCGTGCGGTGCGCGATGAGGTCATCTCTACCCAGGAACGGCGCGTACGCCAACGCCGGAGTCTGGGCCTCGCTATTTTAGGTTTCGTCTTCCTGCTGGTGATGCTTGGGCCTTCCCTCTGGATCGGTATGGAAGATCTTCTGGCCGGAGAACGTCTCTTCGATTTGCCCACCCTGCTGGCCTTTTCCGCCCTGATGCTTTTTCTAGCGATGCTGGCTGCTTTGATCGCGGTGTGGAAAGGGCAGCGGGACGTGGAGCACGACAGGGGTGGCTTTGAGATCTTCCGTCCGATAGAAAAATGATTATTCCCTCACACAACGCGGAAAAGGCCTCTTGCCTCACCGACGAGATGAAGCTGATTCCGTCCTGGTCGATCGCCTCGGCTGCGCTGGCGTTCATGTTCATGCAGTATCTTTTCTGGGTCATTCTTCCGGCCCATCGTTTGAAGCCGTCCACTGCGCCCTTTGGCCTGCGCTTTTACTTCGCGCTCTCCTGGAGCACGCTGGCGGCAATGTATATGCTCATGGTCGGCTACGTGAGCCGGGATGCGCCGCGGCGCAGCATGAGCACGCGCTTGTGGGTGGTGATCTGCCTGGTCATGCCGGGCGGCCCCGGCCCGGTGCTCTACTTTCTGCTCCGCCAACCGGTGGTTGCGCGCTGCCCCTCGTGCGGCACCAGCATTCACACCGAGTTCCATTTCTGCCCGCAATGCGCCTACCAGGTCTCCGCGTCCTGCGGCAATTGCCACCGTGGCGTTCGCGTCACCGACCTCTATTGCGTCTACTGCGGCCACGAACTGGCCGCGGATAATATGCCCGCTCGCCTGCGTGCCTTTCAATCCTGAGTCCCCCCAGGAAGACCCGCCGTACATAGTTGTAGTGAAAGTGCCGAGAGCATTTTCGCAAAGATGTAGGCCGAAGCCACAGAGGTTTGCGCAGCTTTCCGACAAGGAAAGCTGCTCGTAACAACCGTCAGAGATTTCATCGCATTGCGAAAGATGCTCTAATAAGCCATGCCCATGACTGCGCTCATCGTCGATGATGAACGGCTCGCGCGCGAAGAACTCAAATACCTTCTGGACTCGGTGGGAGGGGTTGAGGTGATCGCGCAGGGGCAGAACGGCATCGAGGCGGTGGACCTGATTCGTACGCACCATCCGGATGTAGTGTTTCTGGACGTGCAGATGCCAGGCCTGGACGGCTTCGCCGTGCTGAAAAAGCTGCTGGAGCGTGACCACGCCGATCGCATGCCTCAGATTATTTTCGCCACTGCTTTTGACCAGTACGCCGTGCGCGCCTTCGATGTGAACGCCATCGATTATCTGCTCAAGCCGTTTGACCGCGCCCGGGTGTTGCAGGCTCTGGAGCGAGCCCGCCACCGCTTGCATGAGGCCCACCCGCTCGACTCTGAGCCAGCACCGGAGAACGGTGCCGACGTCAGGCCGTCGGATGCGCGTCTGGATGCCTTGCTCCGTCTGATGGAACAACAACAGGCCGGAGTTCGCCCACGCAGCGGAAAGATTATTCTGCAGGCTCATAACCGGCTCTTTCTGGCCGACCAGAAGGATATCTGCTTCGCGGCCATCGAAGAGGGCATCATCTCGGTGGTGACGCCTACCCTCGAAGGTCACTCCAAGTGCCGCACGATTGAAGAGCTGTTGGAGCTACTCGATCCGTCTGTGTTCTGGCGAGCCCACCGCTCCTACGTGGTGAACATCAACCACATCAAGGAAGTGGTGCCTTGGTTCAAGAGCAGCTACCAGCTGCGCATGGATGATCGCAAACAGACCGAGATTCCGGTCAGCCGGGCGCAGACCCGCCGCCTCCGCGAGCTCTTCAAGCTGTAACCAGGCCAGAGAGACACCCACCAGCCATGAATGCACGGCGAAGGCTCACGAGCTGGTTACCGATCCCGCCCATCGCGTTGGCGATCTTGGTGGCATCCGCCTTTCCGGCTTTCGGTCATACTCCCGGCGAAGCCCCAAGCGAGACTCGCCGTGATACGCCCGGCCAAACTTTAGCTCAGCCCTCGGTGGTGGATGCCACCCGTATGGGCGAGCCGGTCGCCCTTGATCAGGGCTGGCGCTTCCACACCGGCGACGATCCCCAATGGTCCAGCCTCGCGTATGACGACGCGGCCTGGCGGCCATTCGATCCGCAGAGGGGTATCGACGATCAAAACTTCGCCACCTCCCGCGGTTTCGTGTGGCTGCGGATCCACTTGCGCCTTCCTTTGGCCCGCGGGCCACTCAGCCTTCTCCTGGACCAGGTGGGGAACAGTTATCAGGTTTTTTCCAACGGACAATCGATCGGCAACTACGGCAGTTTCGGATCGATTTACGGTTATCGCCTGCCGGCGCCGCTGGTGTTTCCTTTGGGAGACACAGCCACCGGGACGGCGGCCGTGCTGGCGATTCGCCTCTGGGCGCCGCAACATCGCCCCATCGCTATGATCAGGCCGCGCACGGTTTGGATCGGGCCCTCGACAGCCATCAATACTCAGCAGACAGCGATTCGCAGCACGCAGGTCATCTACCAGTTCGACGATATCGTGGTTGCGCTGCTGGGTATGCTGATCGGCGGCGGCCTTATCTGCCTTTTCCTCGCGGAGCGCCCGCACCGCGAGTATCTGTGGGCGGGCATCAGCCTGGCGTTGATCGGCCTCTACTATGCCGACGGCGTTCTCGGCGCCCTCGGCGTGCTGCCACTGAGGTCCTTCGAGATAAGCTACATCGCTTTGGGTTACGCCAGTATCGTGGCGGGGATTGAATTCCTTTTCCGCTTCATCGGTCAGCGGCCGGGAATGATTGTGCGCCTCTACCAGGTGGCGCTGCTGGCATGCGCCAGCCTGGGAGTGCTCGCGTACTACGGGCTGGTCAATGGAGTCACCCTCAATTCAACAGCAGGGGTAGTGACGTTCTCCTATGCCGTTCTTTCTTTTGTGCTGTTGGTGGTCTGGTACCTGCGCGGCAAGCGGGAAGCTGCCATCCTCCTGCCGCCTGTGGTGTTCTTCGGCCTTGCCTTGCCGCTGGATTTCTTTTCCTACGTAGTCTATGTAATGGGATGGACAAAAACTCCCAATAGCCTCATTCCGGACCTTCATCTGGGGCCGGTGCACTTCGTCTTTTCCAGCATCGCGATCTGCTTTTATATGCTGAGCTTTCCCGTAATCTTGGGCTACCGTTTCCTTTCCACCAATCGGGAGCAGGAGCGCTCTGCAGCGGAACTAGCGGCGGCGCATCGCGTGCAGAGCCGGCTGGTGCCGGTAACATTTCCGGCGCTGGGGAGGTTTTCCATCGAGGCGGCGTACATCGCGGCCGCGGAAGTGGGCGGCGATTTCTACCAGGCCTTTCCCGAGCCGGACGGCGGGTTGCTTTTCTACATTGGAGATGTGAGCGGCAAAGGGCTCAGCGCAGCCATGATCGGCACGCTGATTGTAGGCGCCATCCGGGCGCTCGCGGCTCAACGACTATCCCCGGCCCGCTCGCTCACGCTGCTCAACCAGCAGCTCACGGGGCAGACAGACGGAGGCTTCGTCACCTGTCTCTGCGCCCGCATTACCGCTAGTGGAACCATGACTATCTCCAACGCGGGTCATCTCGCACCCTACCTCAACGGCGCTGAGGTGAACCTGGCAAATGGTCTTCCGCTGGGCATCAGCAGCACGGCGGACTACACCGAGCAGACCGTGGAGCTGCCCGAAGCGGCTCGGCTTACCTTTGTTTCCGACGGAGTGGTGGAAGCAACGAATGCGCGACGCGAACTTCTCGGCTTCGCGCGCACACAAGAGCTGTCGGTCTTGCCTGCTGCCGCGATCGCTCAGGCCGCGCAGACTTATGGCCAGTCGGACGACATCACCGTAGTTACGATCCAGCTGGCGCCGGTTTCTGTGCGTACAGCGCTTGCACATTGATTACTGCTTGATCACAGTGCCGTCGCGCTTCCGCACTTCTCCCCATCCGCCGTTCAGGTTGTTTTGTCCAGGATTAAACGGCGCCTTGGCCGCGGCTTTCTCGTCGATCTCGATTCCCCAGCCCGGTGTTTCGTTCACCCACATGTATCCGTCCTTCATTACCGGGCAGCCGTGAAAAATCTCCTGGGTCTGTTCGTTGAAGGGCGAGTACTCCTGAATGCCGAAGTTATAGCTGACAATATCCAGGGTCACGTTGGCCATATGGCCTACGGGTGAGACATCGCCTGGACCGTGCCATGCGGTCTTGACCCCGTACTGCTCCGCCAGGATCGCGATCTTGCGTGACGGGCGTGAAGCCGCCTGCCTGCGAAACATGCACCCGGATGTAATCGATAAGCCGCCCCTCGATTAAAGGCTGCCATTCGTGTGGGTTGTTGAAGAGCTCACCCATCGCAATGGGCGTGGCGCAGTTCTGGCGAATCTGCTGGAAGTAGGCCAAGTCTTCCGGCGACAGCGGATCTTCGAGAAAGAACATGTGAAACTTTTCCGCCTCTTTGCAGAACTGCACCGCCTGGTTGGGTGTGAGCCGCTCGTGCATATCGTGCAGCAGCTCGACCTCGTCGCCTAGTTCCTGGCGGCAGACTTCAAGCAGCTTCAGGGAGCGGCGAAAATCGTAGGCCGGCTCGAAGAGCGGTTTATCGTGCAGCGCCTTCAGCGTGGTGCTGCCGCCTCGTCTCGAGCCATAGCCCGCCATGCCGGGAATGCCAACCTGCACCCGAACGTTGCGGAATCCCTGGGCGATAAAACCCTTCGCGCTCTCAACCACGGCCTGAAAGTCAGGGCCATCGGCATGGGTATAGGCATCGACGGCTTCCCGGCATTTGCCGCCGGCAAGCTGATAGACGGGCATGCCCGCCTGCCGGCCCTTGATATCCCACAGCGCCTGATCGACGCCGCTGATGGCGTTGTTCAGCACCGGCCCGTTCTTCCAGTACGAGCTGTCGTAACACGATTGCCAGATATCTTCGATCCGGTCCGTGGTCTTATTAAGCAGGAACGGTTTCAGATATTTCTCGACTGCCGGTTTGACCAGGTCGGCGCGCTGGGTGAAGGTGGCGCAGCCATAGCCGTAGAGGCCATCCTGGTCGGTGGTGATTTTGACTACGGTAAGCCGCGTGCCGGCGGGCTCACACTCGATCACGCTAATATCCTTGATGCGAGGCGTGGCCATGCCCCGGGTGGCGCGGGCAACCTGCTCCTGCGACCGCAAGAGAGGCGAAGCCAGACCGCACAGGCTGACACCTCCGATGGACTTCAATAGTTCACGACGTTTCACGGACCCTCTTCTTAGCCATGATGGCGATGAATGCTCTCGAAGAAGGGTACACCTGCCGAAGAGTTCTTGTGTTGATCGCCCGGCTGCAATAGTATTCGCGTGGCCTGAATGGTTAGGGGGATGGCTTGTGAAGAAGACTGGAAAGGCAAAGTTCCTTGTATCGGCATCTGTTCTGCTGGCCGCGGTCACTATTACCATCGCGGCGCAACCGGCGAAGCCCAAGCGCATCAACCAGGCCATCGAGTTGCTGGCGAAAGGCCAGCCCATCTACTACGCCGGGTCGCATTCGGGAACCGCCGGCACCTATGAGCAGGGAGTCAAGGACGCGCAAACCTACGCGGACTACATAAGCTACGACATGGAGCACGCCCCCTACGACGTAAAGGGGCTGCAGGAGTACATGCGCGGGCTGGTGGCCGGCGGTCCTGACCGCAGCGGCCATCGTACGCCGGCCGTGATTGTCAATGTGCCGGTGAATGGCCTGGATGCCGCCGCCGTGCATGCCAATGCCTGGATGTTCAGCCAGGTGCTGGCGACGGGCGTGCATGGCATTATGCTTACCCACGCCGACGACCCGGGCGCGATCCGCGCCTTTGTAGAAGCGGTGCGCTTTCCCATTCATCACCAGGGCGTGGGCGAAGATGGGCTCCCTGAAGGGCGCCGGGGTGTGCACGGGGTTCCTACTGCCGCGCAGATCTGGGGAGTCTCGGAGCAGGAATACGAGGAAAAGGCAGATCCCTGGCCGTTGAATCCGAACGGCGAACTGCTGCTCGGCGTCAAGGAAGAAGACAAATACGCGCTTGCCAATGTCGACCAGAACCTGAAAGTTCCCGGCATCGGCATGGCCGAGTGGGGGCCTGGAGATATGGCGATGTCGTTGGAAGTGGTTGCACGCGGTGAGGCGGCGATGCAGGATCCCAGGATGGTTGCCGCGCGCAGCAGGGTCTTTGCCGCCTGCAAAGCGAACCATATATTTTTCCTGAACGCGTTCACCTCCAAAGACGTAATTTCCCTGATCAAAGAAGGCGTGATGGTGGGGCCCGCCAGCCCGGAGACGGCGGCGATTGGCCGCAAGTTCAGCAACCGGCCGCCTCCGTACTAGTCTTGCGTTTGGCGCGAATTTCCCCGCAATGATATGGTGTTCGAGGCAGGAGACTCCCATGAAAAAATTGATTGTAGCGGTGGTGATTACCTGGACTTTGTTGGGAGCTTCGGCTGCCTTTTCTCAGGTAAAGATGACGAAGGAACAGATGATGTTCTACACGTCAGACTGGAAAGGCGAACGCTTCCCTGACGGACGGCCGAAGGTTCCCGACGATCTGCTCAAGCGTGCTTTGGATGTCTCGATTGAAGACGTGTGGGATTACCTGCGAGCGCATGGCTATGCCAACCAGTTTGAAGGGAATTGGGAGGCATTGCATATCGAAAAGCCGTTTGCCGGCCGGGCGCTCACCGCGCAATACATGCCGGTGCGGGCGGATATGGCCAGGGCCATTGCCGCGGAGGGAAAGGCCGAAGGCCGCGTTAGCGGAAACAATAGTTGGCCAATCAACGAACTGCAGCTCAACGATGTGTACGTTGCCGACGGCTTTGGCAAGATCATTGAAGGTACGTTGATTGGCTCCAACCTGGGCAACGGCATTGCCGCGCACACCCATACCGGGTTTGTGTTCTACGGGGGCATACGCGACCAGGAGGAGAACCGCGAGATCCCCAACTTCAACGGATTCTATAAAGGCTACGATCCCTCCGCGTGGGCGCAGATGACCTTGACGGCAATCAATTCCCCTATTCGCATCGGGCGCGCGACTGTGTTGCCCGGAGACCTGGTCTTAGCCAAGACGGACGGAGTCATCTTCATTCCTGCGATTCTCGCCGAATCCGCAATCAGCAAGGCGGAGTTCACCAACCTGATGGATGACTACAACTTCGAATTGAACCGTGAAGGCAAGAACGGGGCCGAGTTCGAAGGTGGTTGGACGCCGGCGAAGTTTGAAGGGCTTGGCAAATACATCGATGCCCATCCTGAGAAGCTGAAGATGCCGCGTTCTGAATTCGACGCGCTGCTGGCGGACGCGATCAAGCCGCACCCGCATACGCCTCCTGCACCCGCGCCCGAACCCTAGAAATCAGAACTCCTTCCACTCGGTGCCTTGTTCCAGCATGATGGCGGCCTGGAACATCGCCCGCGCATAGGCGATATCAAAGACCATCCCCGTATATCCGCCGCCGCCCGGATATCCATTGTGGATGCCGACCGCGCGATCGTAATCCAATGCGCGCTCGTGCTCGGGATAAATCAGCCGCGTGTATTTCACCTTGATCAGCTCGCGCATCACGGCCAGCATGTTGTTTTCACCCTGGTCGATAAAGGTCTCGGTGTAGTCGTTATGCGGGACCCGCACAACTGGATTACGGTAGTGCACGTGGTTGATGCGGTCGCGCGTGCCAAAGTATTTACAAACCTCGACCGGATCGACCTCCATTTCCCGTGACACGCCGCATTCATAAGTGATGCCGTTGGCCGGGCTGTTCACAACCGTGATCAGCTTCTTCCAGCCATCAAGAGAAGCCATGATCTGTCCCGATCCGCGGGTTATCGCGATCGGGGGGTCATTGGGGTGCAGCGCCAAACGCACATTCGACTGCTCGCAGGTGGGAATAACCGCCTGCAAAAAATAAGTGATGTTCCTCCACAGTTCCTCATCGGAATGCACTCCCTCTTCAGGAACAGTAGGCAGGTTCTCCACCTTGTTGATGTTGAACCCGGTCAGACCCGCTCCGCCGCGTCCCTCTTCCAGGTAGTAGCCCTCGATGGCCCGGTGGGCATACCAGTTGTACTCGACCACCGGCAGGCCCACCTTGCCTGCGGCGCGAACCGAGCTCTTGAAGTCTTCAATCTCCTTATCGCGGGCCGCGCCGGGGCGCCCGTAGATGCAGTTCGGAAATCCGGAGATCATCATGTTGCCCACGGTCAGGCCGCCTGTCTTGAGCTTGTCCACCGTGGCCTGCAGATCGGCCTCTTGCCAGGGCATCTGCGGGCCGCCCATCAGCACATTGTTGACTCCCAACTGCTTGACGCGACGCATCTGTTCATCGTTAATCGGGCCGCCGAGCGGGGCGCAAAGCTTGGGCGTGTTGGGCCCTTCCTGCGGCATCCCCGGGCCGTGTGGGCCCTTGTATTCCCCGTCTGCGGCGGCAGCAGGCAACACCGCGGCAGCCGACAACGCAGCACTCGAACAGATCCCCTTGATCAGTGTTCTTCTTGAAAAATCAGTAGTCATCCTCTCTCCTCCCGACCGGCACGCATCCACTTTACTCCAGGCATACAATGGTCACTGCAACTTGGAGGAGATGCAGCGTGGGCAATCAAGACCCTGACCGGAGAGAATTCTTCAAGCTCGCTGTGGGCGGCGCCCTGGGCGCGCGTGCGTTCCTGTCATCGGGCCGTACGGCCTCGGCGGCTGTACACAAGAACGCGCCGGGCATCAAACTCTGCGCGCAGAGTTCGGCCAAGCCCACCGATGATGAGCTCCTGTTCCTCAAGCAGATTGGCGCCGAGTACGTCAGCGTGGGTTCCACGCCCGACCTGAGAACCGCGGAAGGCTTTCTGCAAATCAAGAAGCGCTATGCCGACGCCGGCATCACGGTATGGAACATTGGCAACACCAGCGTGCATAACATGCCCGAGGTAACCCTGAACCTGCCGGGACGCGACCAGAAGATTGAGGAGTACAAGCAGTACCTTCGTAATCTTGGGCAGGCAGGGATTTACTACACCACTTACGCGCACATGGGCAACGGTATCTGGAGCAGCGGCAGAGCCGTTATCCGCGGATCCTCCGCCCGCGAATTCGACATGGCAAGCCCCAACAAAGTGGGCAGCTGGGATGGAAAGTTGTTTTACGAGCCGCTCTCTCACGGCCGGAAATTTTCAACCGATGAAATTTGGGAGAACTACACCTATTTCATCAAGCAGGTTGCGCCGGTCGCGGAAGAGGTCAACGTGCGCATCGGCATCCATCCGGATGATCCTCCGGAACCCGAGCTGGCAGGCGTTCCGCGCTGCATCTTTGCCAACTATGAGGGCTACAAGCGTGCGATGGAGATCGCCAACAGCCCCAACGTCGGCATATGCCTCTGTTGCGGTTGCTGGAACGAAGGCGGCCCCGCGCTCATGCACAAAGATCCGGCGGAGATGATTCGTGCGTTTGGTCCGGAGAAAATCTGGAAGATCCACTTTCGCAATGTAAGCGCGCCGCTGCCCCACTTCGTCGAGACGTTCATGGATAACGGCTACTATGACATGTACAAAATCATGGAGGCCCTGCACGAGGTCAACTTCGACGGCATCGTCATCCTGGACCACACGCCTTCGCTCGAAGGCGGTCACAACGCCGAGCAGGCTTATGGCTTCGCGTACATGAAGGCGTTGCTCAATCGAGCCAATGCTCAAATGAAAGCGTAATTGGGGTTGAGGGGGCGAATGGGGCGGGGGCGAATGGGAAGGTTCAGGGCAGCGGCACTAGTTTTGTTAGTTTTCGGGTCATTCACGGCACACGGCACAGGGCCAGCGAACGAAGAGGCAACGCAGGATTGGCCGGCTTACGGGGGCCACGACGGGACTCACTACTCCACGTTGTCGCAGATCAATCGCGACAACGTAAAGAATCTCAAAGTGGCATGGATGTATGACACCGGAGAAAAAGGCGGCCTGGAAGCGAATCCCATAATTGTCGGCAAGGTTTTGTACACCTGCACCCCGGGCCGCAGCGTAATCGCGCTCGATGCCGCCACGGGCAAGCTGATGTGGCGGTTCCAGGCAGACTTGCCTGGGCGGGTGCTGTCACGCGGTGTTTCCTACTGGACCGATGGCCATAAGAGCCGCATCTTTGCCGGTGCTCGCAACTATCTCTACGCGCTCGATGCGGCCACGGGCAAGCCGATTCCCGGCTTCGGAGAGAACGGGCGCATCGACTTACGTAAGGGTCTGCGCGAGCCCTACCAGGCACAGTCCGTCGAGCTCACCTCGCCGGGCAGCATCTACAAGGATCTGATCATCGTCGGTGGGGCCAATCCTGAAACCCATCCGGCGCCTCCGGGAGACATTCGCGCCTTCGATGTACACACCGGCGCCTTGCGCTGGACTTTCCACACCATTCCCCGGCCGGGAGAGTTCGGCTATGACACCTGGCCCAAAGACGCCTGGAAGAATGCGGGAGCCGCCAATAACTGGGCCGGGATGACGATCGATACCAGCCGTGGCATCGTCTATGTGCCGACCGGCTCCGCAGTCTTCGACTTCTATGGCGGGGACCGTGTGGGCAACGATTTGTTTGCCGACTCGCTGATTGCCCTCGATGCGGAGACCGGCAAGCGCATCTGGCATTTCCAGGGCGTGCACCACGACCTGTGGGACCGCGATTTTCCTGCGCCTCCCGCACTGCTGACAGTCACGCGCGACGGACAGCGGGTGGATGCGATCGCACAGACCACCAAGTCCGGTTTCCTTTACGTCTTCGACCGCGCGAACGGCAAGCCGCTCTTCCCCATCCAGGAATCTGCTTATCCTGCCAGCACCGTTCCGGGTGAAGTTACTTCGCCCACCCAGCCGCTGCCTACCGCGCCCGCGCCATACACCCAGCAGAGCACCACGGAAGATACCCTAACCAACCGTACGCCCGAAGCGCATGCGTGGGCAGTGAAGCAATTCAAGGCCATGATCGGCGGCGGCCAGTTCATTCCGCCCAGCGTGGACAAGCTCACCATCGACTTGCCGGGTTTTGCCGGCGGCGGAGAGTGGGGTGGCACCGCGGTCGACCCGTCGACCGGAGTCTTGTATGTCAATGCCAATGACACTGCGTGGCTGGTTGGCTTGACCGTTCCACCGCCGCCCGGAAGTTTGGGCGAGCGTGTTTACCAGAACCAATGCAGCGGATGCCATGGCATGAACCGGGCCGGCTCTCCGCCCGCCATCCCCGCTTTGTGGGGCATTGAGGGGATTCTGACCGAGCAGGAGATCGCAGGCATCATCCGGCAGGGAAGAGGCCGCATGCCGCCCGTTCAACAACCTAAGCGATGCTGAGGTGCAAGCCGTGGTGCGCTACCTGACCAAGGCGCCGCAACAAGAGCAGGCAAGGCCACGGGTCGAAAGCCAAGGCCGCTGCGGAGCCCGTAGCAGCGGAGGGTGCCGGCGGGCATGCCAATGACGACATGCCATACAAGACCATTGGCTTTCGCCGCTTTACCGATCCGGAGGGTTATCCTGCCACCGCTCCGCCCTGGGGCACACTCAGCGCGATCGACTTGAATACCGGAAAGTATTTGTGGAAGATTCCTTTCGGCGAGTATCCGGAGCTGGTGGCCAAAGGCATGGCTGACACCGGATCGGATAATTACGGCGGCCCGGTGGTCACGGATGGAGGACTACTCTTTATCGGCGCCAGTGTTTTTGACGAGAAGTTCCACGCTTATGACAAGAGCACCGGCAAGCTGCTATGGGAAACGCAATTGCCGTTCTCCGGTCTGGCCACGCCTTCGACCTACATGGTGAACGGGAAGCAATATGTAGTGATCGCCGCCGGCGGAGGACAATCCAGCAGAAAGCCCTCGGGCGGTCTATACGTCGCCTTCGCGCTGCCTTAGAGGATTCCGTCGTGAAGCTGGCCTTTCTGTAACCGGAGGGACCTGCGGTTACCCTCATGTAGCAACCAATCTAAATGGAAGCGTCGCCCCTGCCTTTGTCATCCCGAGCGTAGCCGAGGGATCTGCAGTTCGCTCAAATCATCATCCGATGCAAAGGAAAGACCCGGATTGCCCTATCAATCGTAGCGTTCGAAGATGATTTGCTTGCGCTCCCAACCCAAACCCTTCAGGCAGTCCCGGTTAGCTGCAACCATTTCGTTCAACCCGCAAATGTACGCGTGGACGCTATAAAGGGCTCCTTCCACGGGCTGCGGATTTTGCACGCTGTCGCGCGCATGCTCTGCGGCGATCTGCCCTACTAAGTCCTGCACGTACCCGCGCGTGCCTTCCCATTCCTCATGGGCCCGGCTCAGCGTCTTGTGGTAGAAGAAATTCGCCCTGCTGGCGGCGATCCTCTCGAAATACTCCTCGTAGTAAAGCTCGGATGCGTACCGTGTGCCATAGACCAGCCAAATCTTTCGTCCCTGGCTTCGATCCTCGCCATCCTCGGGAAAGAGGTGCTCAACGAAGCCCCGCATGGGTGCGATCCCGGTCCCGGTGGCGATGAAGATGCTGTCGGTCAGCGGCGCGCGCAGCAGGAACAAGCCATGCGGTCCGTGGAACTCCAGGGTCTGTCCCACCTCGAGATCGCACAGCAAATTGGAGAAGAACCCGCCCTCCACCCGGTTGACGCATACGTCAAACTGGTTGGCCCGAGGCGCCGAGGCGATGGAGTAGGCTCGGGTCTGTTGCTTTCCCGCGTCGTCATGGGCGACAAAGGAGACGAACTGCCCGGGCTCGAAATCGAACTTCTCCAGCCCGTCGACCGTGAATTCAAGATGGAAACACGCGGCCCGTTCCGAAAGCAGAAGCCTGCGCTGAAGCCGCGCAGTATAAAGTTGACGTCCCAATAGCCCTCACCTCGGTGGAATAGAACTTGCCTTGTCTACCATTATTATTATAGGCAATAGCATCTATTCGACGGTTACTGACTTGGCCAGGTTTCGCGGCTGATCCACGTCGCAACCTCGCCGCACGGCAATGTAGTAAGCCAGCAACTGCAGCGGAACCACCTCCAGCAGCGGCAGCAGCAGTTCAGGCGCGTGGGGCACGTAGATCACATGCTCCACCAGCTCGCGAATCTGCTGGTTGCCCTCGGTAGCCACCGCGATCACCCGGCCCGAGCGTGCCGTGACTTCCTGGATATTGGAAAGCGTCTTCTCGTACCGCAGCATAGACTCCGGGCTGGATTCGTCGCTGGTGGCCAGCACCACCACCGGCAAAGCCTCATCGATCAGCGCGTTCGGTCCGTGCTTCATCTCCCCTGCAGGGTAGCCTTCCGCATGGATGTACGAGATCTCCTTGAGCTTCAGCGCTCCCTCAAGCGCGATCGGAAAATGAATTCCGCGGCCCAGGAAGAGAAAGTTGGACGCGGAGGCAAACACCTTGGCCAGTTGCCGGCACGTGCCGTCACGCTGCCGCAGCACCTCTTCGATCTTTCCCGGGATGCGGCTGAGCTCGTCCACCAGGGCGGCGCTTTCGGCGGCCGCAATCGTCCCCCGCTTCTGCGCCATGTGCAGCGCAAAGAGAAACAACGCCGTCAATTGGGCGGTGAAGGCTTTGGTCGAGGCCACGCCGATCTCGGGCCCGGCGTGGGTGTAGATGGTGCCATGCGCTTCCCGCGCGACCATCGAGCCCACCACGTTGCAGATGGCGATGGTCATCGATCCCTTGGCGATCATCTCCCGCTGCGCAGCGAGCGTATCCGCGGTTTCGCCCGACTGCGTAATCAGCATGCCCAGCGCGTGAGGATCGGCAATCGGATCGCGATAGCGGTACTCGCTGGCGTAGTCCACCTCCACCGGGATGCGCGCCAGCCGCTCGATCATGTACTTGCCCGCCAGCGCGGAATGCCAGCTGGTGCCGCAGGCTGCGATATTCACTTGCGTGGCCGCGCGGAAGTGATCGTCGGTGATCTTCATCTCGCCCAGAAAAACCTCGCCCGTCTCCAGCGAGATACGGCCCAGCGTGGTGTCGCGTACGGCCCGCGGCTGCTCGAAGATCTCCTTCAGCATGAAGTGCTTGTAGCCGCCCTTTTCCGCCTGGATCGGGTCCCAGAGAATCTTCTCCACCTTGCGCTCCACGTGAGCGCCTTCCAGGTTGGTGAACTTCACTCCCTGCGGCGTGAGGACGGCTACATCGCCGTCGGCCAGAAAATACATCATGCGGGTATGGTGCAGGATACCGGGCACATCGGAGGCGACGAACGATTCGCCTTCGCCCACGCCGATCACCGCCGGCGGACCATTGCGCGCGGTCACGATGGTGTCGGGCGCGTCGGCGGAGATCACGCTGATGGCGTATGCGCCGGTCAGCCTTCGCGCCGCGCGCCGTACCCCCTCCTCCAGCAACATGGTTTTGCCGGAGCTCTCGGCGGAGCGCAGCTCCTGCTCGATCAGGTGGGCGATGACCTCGGTATCGGTCTCGGTGACGAAGGCGTGGCCTTCTTCCACCAGCTCGCGCTTGAGTTCCAGGTAATTTTCCACGATGCCGTTATGCACCACCACGATGCGCCCGGTGCAGTCGCGATGGGGATGAGCGTTCTCTTCTGTAGGCCGGCCATGCGTCGCCCAGCGGGTGTGGCCGATGCCGTAGGTGCCGTGCAGTGGGTGCTGCCGGATCACTTCTTCCAGGTTGCGCAGCTTGCCTGGCGCGCGGCGCAGTTCCAGCCCATGTCCCGCGCTCCCCACGGCGATGCCGGCCGAGTCATATCCCCGATACTCCAACCGCCTCAAGCCTTCCAGAATTACGGAAACGACGTCTTTCGGGCCCACATACCCCACGATTCCACACATAAGCTCATTGTACGGTCGGGGTTACTCTTCGAGGCGGTAGGTGAATTCTTCGATCACTGGATTGGTGAGCACTTCGCGGGCGATGCGTTCCACTTCGCTACGCGCATCGGCCGTCTCCATGGCGCGCAGGGTGAGTTGAAAGTATTTTCCCTGGCGCACATCCTCTACGCCGGTGTACTGCATGCGTTTGAGCGCGCCGTGGATGGTTTGCCCCTGGGGGTCGAGGACAGTGCGCTTCAGCGTGACATAAACATGCGCCTTCATGGTGGTTGATTATAAATCGCCTGGTCTCCAGACTGACTCGCCGTGGCTCTCTGCACCGCCAGCAAAGCCGGGGTGGCCCATGCAAGCCTGGGTTTGGCTTGAGTGGGGTTCCGCGGCCTCAAGCCGGCCGCCATCGCTGTGTCAGAGCAGGCTAGATGCGATCAAGCAGCTGGCTGGCGGCGCGCTGGCCCTCTGCCACCGCCGTGTGGTGCCCGGGATCTCCCGAAAGATCGGTATTGGCGAAAGCAATCCGCCCGAAGGGTGCTCGTCGCAGAATCTCGCGCGGCGCCGGCTGCCCATCCTTGCCAAAGAAGAAGCCTGGCTGCGGGCTGCAATACGCGTGCCCCCAGCGATTGAGAACGATGCCGGCGATATCCCGCCTGGCGTCAAATCCCGAAGACGCGAACATCTCAGTAAGCTGCTCCCGCACTCGTCGCTCGTAGTCACGGAAGGAGGTCGAGAGCAGCTCCGCGCGGCCGGCGTTCTGCTGCTCCTGCATAGGCAGTCCGGGGCGGCAGAACAGCACCTTGATGGTCATTACCACCGGTGAATCCGGTCCGATGGTTTTGTCATTAGTGGAGAAGGTAGGAGACTTGCGGACCGAGCCATAGATGCCCAGGCCGCCGTACCAGAACGCTCCGGAGATACCGCGCTTGTAGAGGAACCGCCAGTTCCGCAAAGCAACATTCACCAGCATGCAGGGCGAACGAAAGAACTGCGCGTAGGCTTCGCGCTGTTCCGAAGGTAGGTCAGTCACCACATGTTTTGTGGTCCAGCTGCCTCCCGCCATGACGGCCGCCCGCGCTTTCAGGCGGTAGACTTTGCCGTTGCGGGTATAAGTGATGCGGACAAACTCGCTTTGCGCAGCAGGACCCTCGTGTTCCACCCGCACCACGGTTGAGCCCAGGCGAATGCGGGTGCGCGCGCCGGGCTGGTCGAGGGTGGTGAAATTCACCCGGCCGCGGCACACCGCCTCAAGCGTGCGGGGCCCCGGGATGGACGCAGGAAGCAGCGTCTTTACCATGTGCCGCGCGAAACCGCCGTTGCCTCCGGGAAAGGATTGCAGCGCAGCTTCCTCCCCGTAATTCATGGGGTCGCCGCCAAAGCCGAAGGCGTAGGCGGAGAGCACATCCGGGCCAATGCCGAAGCCATCGGCCGGCCCAGGCATGAGAAACTTGCGAATCGTCTCCTGGCTCAGCCCAAACTTCTGCATCATGAACTCTTCCATGGTGATGGCATCCAGTTGGTGGGGGTTCTCTTCGCCCGCGGACGCCGCGCCTAGTCGGCGATACTTCAGGATCTCGGCCCGCATCGCTGCCGGCATAGGCGCGTCCTCTAGCTTGTTAGCCCAGGGATTCACCACCCACTTACCGGGCTGGCCGGAGTTAGCGCCGAAATAGATGCCGTAGGGGGACTGAATGTGCTCGAAGCTCCGGCCCACGGGGATCTCCGGCGACGAGCTTTGCCACGACTGATACTCGAACTTGCGGGCGTCCACGCCGATCGATTCATAGAAGGCGGCCAGTGGGCTGCCCGGCTGCGGGGTATCGAAATGGTCGGAGCCCTGCGGCGCCATCAGCCGGTGACCGTCCACCATAAACTCGTTCCGCTTTGCCTCGCCGCCGAAGATGGGATGGTTTTCCAACACCAGGCACTTCGCCTGTGGAGCGTGTTGTTGCAGGTAAAGCGCGGCTGCCAGGCCGCTGAGGCCGCCGCCGGCAATCACGCAATCCAACACCTCGCCCGTCTCCTCCACCTCGTGCGGTGGATCGGCGAAGACATGATCCCGAATCTGATGACCGGCCGACATCACCTCGAAGGTATTGCCATTCGATTCAGAGTAATCGCCGATGCCGCCGTAGCCCGTCCAGTTATCCTTGCCCATCTGGGCCAGTAACTGGTGCGGTGTAAGTCCGCCGAGCAACGCGCCGCCGGAAGCGAGCAGCGTGGCATTCATGAAATCGCGGCGGGATATGTCTTGCTTCATTCCCAGGGCAAAGGATTCCTTGCTGGCATCGTCCGGCATGTGGGCCTTTCTGTTACGGCTATGGCGAAGCTTGCGCCTGACTAGTTAATTACCACGACGCGCGCGCTCTACAGTTCCCGGTAGGGACTTTTTCCGAAGCCGAAACCGACACGCGAGGCAGGGCGGTTTCGCACTATTTCGCTTGTGGGATTGTTAAATATCGGTATCGTCGTAAAAACAGCGGAATTGCAGCATTTTTCGGGAGGCGTGTCACATGAACTTTCGTCGTTGTCGTTATTTTTTTCTCGGTTTGATCGTGCTGCTTGGCACCCTGCACCTGCGGGCAGACGTGACTGGATCGATTGGCGGCTACGTTCGCGACAGCTCCGGCGCGGTGCTTCCAAACGCGACCTTGACCATCATTCAAGCCTCCACCGGCTATACCCGTACGGCCACGACGGATTCGTCCGGTCACTACAGCATTCTTGCTTTGCCTCCCGGAAGCTATCGCCTGACCGCCGCTGACGCCGGGTTCGAGAATGGAGTCGTTGACAATATCGAGCTCAACGTCAACGACGCGCTGAAATTCGATTTCGCGTTGAAAGTGGGCAACGTAAGCCAGACCGTCTCCGTCGACGCCAGCACTCTGCAGGTTGAGACCGCGAGCACGTCGATGGGCACCACCATCACCTCTTCGCAGATTCTGGCCATGCCGCTCAACGGACGTTCCTACCTCGATCTGCTCTCACTGCAACCGGGTGTCGCGCCTGCGAATACCAACAGCGGCTACAACGATCGCTCGCCCGCCTCCGGCCTTTACAGCTCGTCGGGCAATGTCTCCACCGACGGTATGCCGGAGTTTGCCAACGCTTTCCTGGTGAACGGCGCCGATGTGAGCGAAACCAAGAATATGGGCGCCGGCTTGATTCCAGATGCTGACTCGGTCGCTGAGTTTCGCCTCATCACCAATAGCTTCAGCGCGGAGTACGGCAAGTTCACCGGTTCCGTGATGAACACCGTGACCAAGTCCGGAACCAACAGCTTCCATGGAACGCTCTTCGAGTTCTACCGCAACCAGAAGATGGACGCGATTAACTACTTCGACAGCACAAAGGCCGAGTTAAAGCGTCATCAGTACGGCGGGGTCGTGGGTGGTCCGATCCTCAAAGACAAGCTCTTCACCTTTACCGACTTTCAGCAAACCCGTCAGGTAGCGGGCCAAAGCACGGGAGTGGTGCAGGTTCTTAGTAATGACGAACGGAACGGTATCTTTACCGATGCCATCCTGGATAAACCAGTCCAGGGTGATGCCTGGGCCGCCACCCTCGAATCCCGCGGCGGCGGAACGATCAACGGCGCGGGCGGCGTTTGTCAGCCTCCGGCCTGCACGCCTACTTTGTACAACCAGCTCGGCACAGCGGTCATGACCACGGACAGCAATGGCAATCAAGTGCCCGGCCACAATATCTCCGCCTATATCGATCCCGTTTCCGAGTTGACATTGCCGCTTATTCCGGCCTCAAATCAGGCTGGCGGCTTCGACTACGATGACTCAAGCCACAAGGGTAACCTCGTCGACACCAACATGGCGGAGCGGATCGATTTCGTCAATCAAAAGACTGGGGATTGGGCGTTCTACTATCACTACGACGATGCGACCGCGCTGAATCCCATCTACAACCAGCAATACTTTGGCCAGGAAAATCTGCCGGGCTTTCCCGTCACTGTGCCATCACGCAACCAGCTATTCATGGGGAGCAACACCAAAACGATCGGCGCCACCACGGTGAATACCGCGCGCATCTCGTTTTTCCGCACCGCCGTTCACACCGCACAACCGTCTGCGAGCTCGACGATCTCCTCTTATTCTCAATATGGATTCAACACCGATCCCGCAAACGGTGGGCTCATCAACACCGGCCCTGCAGGATACCCCTCGTCGGTGCCCAGCCTGTTCTTCAATAGTTTTACCATCGGCAACAACTGGTTGAATCTCTTTCAGCCCGATACCACCTACACCGCAGGCGACACCGTGAGCAAGACCGTCGGCAACCACTCGCTCAGCTTTGGTGCGGAATTCCGCTACTACCAGCTGAATGCTCGAAACACCTGCGGACCTAACGGATATTTCGCCTTTAGCGGGCAAGAGACGGGTGCGGACGTTTCCGATTACTTTATCGGCGCGCCCGGCCAATTCGTCCAATGCTCTATCCAGCTTCTGGATAACCGGTCTAGATACTGTGGTTTTTATGGCCAGGACTCCTGGAAAGCGACTCCCCAGTTGACCATTAACTACGGCCTTCGTTGGGATATCGCCAGGCCGTGGAGCGATGTCTATGGCCGTTTGACCACACCCGTTCCGGGAGTGCAATCCGTCAAGTTCCCCAACTCCCCACTGGGCAACCTTGTTCCGGGAGATCCGACCGTTCCCAGCACGATCTCGCCAACCCGCTATAGGAACTTTGGACCTCGTTTTGGTGTCGCCTATGCGCCCGCCGGCGGCATATGGGGCGCGGCCGGCAAGACCAGCATCCGTGCGGCCTACGGTATCTACTACCTGGGCGTCGCGGATAACGGGAACTTCGGCATTCTTGGGGATGCCCCCTGGGGCCTTTACTGGTCATCGCCGCAACAGACGGAGTTCGGCAGCCCCTACATCACCCGGGCCAACGGAGTTACCCAGGGACAGCACTTCCCCTTTACCTTCCCCTCGGGCCCTGGGCCCTTTCCGAACTTCCAGTTCGGAAACCTCATGCCTCTTTACGTGCCGGGCTACTACAACAAGAATAAAACCATGGGGGCTCAGCACTTTAACTTCTCCATGCAGCGGCAGCTCGACAAGGCGACTGTTCTGACCGTGGCTTACGTAGGAACCCTGGCCCACCACGTGGAGCATGACGTGAACATAATCTATGGCAGTGCCTCGCTCTGCCAGTCGCTCGCAGGCTGCGGCCCGGGTGGTGAGGGTGGCGTCTACCAGCAAAATGGTCAGAACGTCTACGGTACGCTCGTAGGGCCGATCGACAACCAGACCATCAGCCCGAACTACAAGAACTCTGCCGGCGGTCCGGTTGTAGCCTTCGCTGAGTCGAGCTATAACCAGAACTCGGGAAACTCTAACTACAACTCGCTGCAGATCTCGGCGGAACGGCGCGCTCGCGACGTCACCTACCTGCTCTCCTATACCTACGCCAAGTCGCTGGATACCTACTCTGCCATCTACGACCCGCGCACTCCGGGAAGCAACTACGGCCAATCCGGGTTCGACATGCGGCACAACTTCGTAGCCAGTTACAACTGGAATATACCTTTTTACCGCTTCATGGGCGCCCATCGATATAGCGAGGGATGGCAGATTACGGGAATCAGCCGCTTCAACACAGGCACCCCAGTGAGCCTGGCGAGCGGCGGTGATTTCGCTCTGACCAACATCGGCCTGGACTATCCTAACCAGGTAGCTCCATTCAAGAAGCTCAATCCGCATGCTCCGGCACATACTTACTTCGATACATCATCCTTTGCCAGTAACCTCAGCTGTGGCTACGAAATGTGTGGGGTGACCGGCACCGCGAAGCAGTTCCTCTTCCACGGGCCGGGAACGATCAACACCGACGCTGGCGTGGAAAAAGATACGAAACTCACTGAGAGAATGCAACTCAATTTCCGCCTCGAGATGTTCAATGTCTTCAACCATGCCAACTTCCTCACCAACGCAACGGTGGGCAATGCTAACAGCGGCCAGTTCGGTCAGGTCACGAACACCGCACCGGCTCGAGTCGGCCAGATAAGCGGCAAGTTTATCTTCTAATCCAACACGCGGCCCTAACCACCAGGGGGATGCGAGCCATCGCATCCCCTCTCTGCTTGCAGCTGTAAACTTCAAGTGAGCAACCACAGTGGCGATTTTCGTAACTCGCGATGATCCGCGCTTCGACAACCTGAAGAGGCCAAGGAATGGCCGCTGGCCGGCGAAACCCGCGGATGGTGTCAGCAGTGTAGCCCTCTGTTTAAATGCTGAGGACACCGCAGAAGCACTGCAGCGAGTAGTCAGCGCAGGGCAGCGGCCGACCATCCGTTCCGGTGGTCATTGCTACGAAGACTTCTACGCCAACAATCCCAACGGCACACTCATTGACATGTCCATGATGAATCAGGTTGGCGACCGGTCTCATGATCCGGGCTATCGCGTGGCTGCGGGTGCAACGTTGGGACCGGCTTATCAGGAGCTCTACAAGCTCTACAACGTGACCCTGCCCGGCGGCACGTGTCCCAGTGTCGGCGCGGGTGGGCATATCACCGGCGGTGGCTATGGGCTGGTTTCCCGGTTGTACGGGACCACAGCCGACTGGGTGAGCGGAGTGGACATTCTCACCGTGGATTCGAAGGGCAAGGTTGCGCTTCGCAGCTGTACAGCGAAGCAGGACGCCGACTTGCTCCGTGCCTGCCGCGGCGGCGGTGGGGGAAATTTTGGCGTGATCGTCGACTATCTCTTTGACCATCTGCCCCCCGCACCGCAGGAGGTGATGTCCGCGAATATGATCTTTCCCTGGGCGGAGATGAGCCAGGAGAAATTTGGTCGGATCTTCGACACCTTCGGAGGTTACTTTGCTACCCGCGGCCAGGATCCTGAGACCTGGGGATTGTTCTCCATCATCGAGGCCAATCACCAGGCCAGAGGGTATATGCGAATCTCGGTGCAGTTCTGCAATCCGGACGGCACCTGCAAGAACACAAAAGTGCTCGACCAGTTTCTCGCCTTGTTCGATGCCTGCAAACCCCTGGCCGAATCGCCTTCTCCGCCTGTGCCCGCCGTTCAGGGGTTTGGGCCGCATATGATGACGCGCGTATCCTGGGCTGACACGCAAGCTGCGGGAGGCGTGCGCCGCGGATCGACACGCGCCAAGTACAAGTCCGTGTATATGAAGAAAAACTATACGGCGCGCGAGATCGAGGTGTTTTATAAGCATTTGACGCGAGCCATTCCCGGGGTCGACCTTTCGCATAGCGTCGTGGAGGTTGATTCTTACGGTGGCGCGATGAATCGCAAAGAGATGCTCGACCAGACCGTGGCCTTCCAGCGATCGAGCGTCATGAAGATGCAGTTCCAGACCTACTGGTCTAACCCGGCGGAGGACGAGGGACACATCGCATGGATACGGGAGTTCTACCAGGAGCTGTACGCCAGCGCACCTTTCCCGGGCGACCGCTATGAGGGGTGCTATATCAATTATCCCGACGCGGACATGATCGGGTATGCGTACTGGCCGCGGCTTTACTACGGGCCGAACTACGAGTTCCTGCAGCAGGTGAAGAAGAAGTATGATCCGAATAACGTGTTCCATCACGCGATGTCGATTCGCGCCTGAGGAGAGATGGAGATGAACCGCAGACGCTTTCTGCAAGTGGTGGGGAGTGCGTCATTGTTGGGCGTAGCCCGGTTTGGCTGGGCGTCGCCCCAGTCCAGGTTTGTCTATATCGGGGCACCGGACGGGATCCACGTCTACTCAATCACCGCAGACCAGCATTTTATCTACGAGCAGACGATTGCCAGCGCCCATCCCGTGGCGATGGCGATCAGCGGTGGCCATTTATATGTGGCCAACGGCATCTCTGAGTACGGCAATTTGCCGCGCGGCAGCGTGGATTCCTATGCAATCGACGCTGCAACCGGCCGGCTGGACTTCAAAAACCGCGTGCCGTTGTCGCTCTCGGCTATCTTGCCGCGAGACCTGGCAGTTGCCCCGGATGGTCGTAGCATTGTGGTCGCGGTCCATGGTGGTGGCGCGTACAACGTGCTGTTACTCCAGGAGGACGGGCGCCTGGGAAAGGTGTCGGGCATCTTCAAGGAAACAGGTTCGGGTCCGCACGTGTTGCAGTCGGCGGCGCATCCTTCCGCCGTGATCTTTGACGCAGCGGGTCGTGTGTTGACGGCGGATGAGGGCAGCGACAAGCTCAGTGTGTTTTCGCTCAGCAACGGCCAGCTTACTGCAACCGGGCGCCGGGAAGTCCCTGCGGGCTCCGGGCCGAGTAGTATCGTGCTGCATCCCGACGGCGACCGGCTCTACGTGGCGAACGCATTGAATGGGACGCTGTCCAGCTATGACGGGGGCACACTGGATCACGTGCGAACCATTTCCCTTGGGAGTGAGGTGGCCGGGCTGGCGATGCATCCTTCGGGCGAGACACTGTATACCGCGCACGGCCATGGTGTGCGGGTGTGGAAGATTGCACCCGACGGTGGGATGGAGGCATTGCCCGGAGTAGAAGGCATTAACGTAAGCAGGTTGCATGTAATGCCGCACGGCAGAAGTTTATTGGCCTTGAGCCACGATGCGGTCCTGGGGATGAAGATCGATGAAGCCGGCCGCGTGCTCGCCGGCCCGGTCAAGCGCGCGTCAGTTCCCAAGCCAATCAGCATCGTGGTTATCTAGTTGTGTCCGCTCCGCTGCGGTTGCAAAGGGAGAAAGCTTGACGAAGGGCACGGCTTCAGCCGTGCCATAAACACATAAACTGCGCGATGGACGGCTTTAGCCGCTGGGGTACGGTTTTTCACAGTCGTTCCGCGCAGGTACAAACACGGAAAAGCGTACCTCGGGGGCTAAAGCCCTCACTGACCGAGGCTCGCTGCGGCACGGTTAAAAGCCGTGCCCTTCGTCTGAGGCTTTTTGCGCAGCCTGTTTCGTCTCCGGACGAATATGGGTGAAGAAACGGTAGTGAATGCTCCACTTCTGAGTTTCGCCGGGGCCCACATGAATGGCGATGAAGCCCTCCGGGCATACTGTCTTCGGGGTCGACCAGAAGAACAGCTTCACCATCGGCGAATCCGAAGTCTCTTCGACACCGAGGTCATGCGCGGTATCTTCAAAAGTGAAGTCGAAGTCGGAAGCTTTATCGGAAAAGCCCGTCATCTCGCCGCTGGGAGCGTGGTGCGGTTCCATCTGCGCCACCCATTTCAGGGTTGTGCCATCGATCTGCACTGACTCGGGGAGCGGCTTGGCCGGCGCCGGAACAAAGGGAAAATGAACCTGCATGCCCGGTCCCGTCGGAAGGTTATCCAGTATGTAGAAGTCGTGGTCGTAGACGGTAGTATGGAGCGGCTTGGTTCCAATGTTCTTCAAGCTATGGGTTAGTTGCAAACCATTCGTCTTCTTATCCAGCGAGAGCGTCTTCTCGTAGAGGTAGGCGTAGCCGATGGTGGAGTGAAGTTCGTGGCGGAAAGTGATCGAGTCCTTATGAACCTTTACGGTCCACTTTCCGTGGTCCAGAATCGGATACGCTCCGCCGATCGTGTAGGGCTGGTCGTCGATCCGCTTCAGCACGCCGGCTCCAATCTTGACAAACGGATCCCCGGTTTTCGCATTGTCGTAGCCGATCGGCTCGCGAAACTCTTCGGCCGGTCCGGTCACGGCATCATTGATCAGCGGATCATAACGATTGAACCACTCGCCGAAGAAAGTATGCCCGTTGAGCGAAACACAGGCCACCAGACCCGACCAGTCGAAGCGTGCTCCACGGTAGTAGCCCTTCTCCACATCCGGGAGAAACACCACGGCATCCATTCGCCCATGGGTGAGGCGCGCGCGCGGATGGTCGGCGTGGGGCACATTCTCGCAGGTCCGCGAAGCCGGTGGCGGCAAGGGCGGCGGTGGTGTCGGCTCCGTCTGAGCGAAAGCAATCCCGCTTATGAGGACGATTGCAAAGATAGGTGCAACAATATGCCTGATCATGGTTTCTTTATGTTTTTCCTGCGCAGAATGGTGGAAAACCGAATCTATACAAGTGTGACCCTGAATTCATTTTTTCCAAACAAGAGCATCACCAGTCAGTAATCTCAATGTAACAGCAAAGGTAACTAAAGATAACTTAGTGCTTTAGTGCGTATTTTTTGACACTTATCTCCAGTGGCTAAATGGGGGGGTAAGACGTTCAGGCTTCTTGGAGGTCGTTCTTGGCTCTTCGTTCGCTGTGTATCGCGCTCTTTCTTCTGCCGCCATCGATAGCCTTTGCCCAGGATAGCGCCCCGGCAACAATCTACCTGCCCACGTTTACCCGCAACTATAACGCCGCAGGAAAAGACTACTCCTACACCGTGATCGGCGGCGACCCCGCGAAAGGGGGCACCACAACTATCCCGACGGTGCTGGTGCCTATTACGCTGACCATCGAAGCGCCCATGGACGCGGCCGGCAAAAAGGCAGTGTTGGATGCAAGCACGGATGTGGCCAGGGTGATGCATTCGCCGATCTTCGCAAAGTACGCCTTCCCATCGGGGAAGACCCAGTACACGGACGCAATGATGCGGACCGATTTCTCCAAAGAGGCGGCGAAGGATTGGCATACGCTTCTGGGTAAACCGAAGGTGGTGGCGCTGAAGATCGACGTGCCGGTGGGCAAAGGGTATGTGCTGACCTCGAAGAAGACCGGCCGGATGCTTGCCATGGTGGATGTCGTGTTCATGCAGCAGGAGATCTTCAAGCAACTGCCGAAGGAAGACATAGGCCTGGGCAAGCTGGTGATCGCAATGACCCGAAATGTCACCTACTACACCAGCGCCGACGCGACCGAGTGCTGCTCGTGGGGGACGCATGGAGTGGATACGAGCCAGGGTTCGCGCCAGCCGTTCGTTCTGGGAACCTATCTCGATCCCGGCACCGTCGAGGAGAGCGATGTGCAGCCGCTGACCCAGCAGCTGGCCCAGTTTTTCCGCGATCCACTGCACGACCCAGTGCTGCAGGTGCGCCGGGGCATGGTTCCCCCGGGGAATATCTTTCCCAGCTGGCTGCGCGTCCCGCCCCCGAGCTCGACCGAGTTGCCAAGAGACAACAGCAGCTGTGGTGGAACAGGGGTGGCAATCGACCTGTTCCTGAACGACCCCACAGACATCAACTGGAAGAACCGGGTTCCGGAGTCGAAGGCGTACGTTGCGAATGTGGGAGGAACACAGTATCACCTGCAGAACGTGGCTTTGGTCTCGTGGTACGCCGGCTCGGCCGCCCCATATAGCTTCCCGGATGCGCAGGTGCTGAGCGAGCCCGCGAAGCCTTGCCCGGTGCGCAATCATCACGGGCCATTTGGCGCGGTGACCGATACCCCTCCGGCCAACGTCGCACCGGTTGCGCTCACCGGTGGTCCAAACGGGCACTGGCTGATCGGATACTGGAGTGGCCTGGGACCGATTCGCGATGTCTCCCCGCAGTGGGATGTGATCATCGTTGCCTTTGCCACACCCGTCCCCGGTGCTCCCGAAGGAACCATGCACTACCAGGTGCGGGGAGATATCACACCCGAGCAATTCAAGGCCGACATCAAGCAGAAGCAGAGCCAGGGCAAGAAGGTTATGATCTCGCTGGGCGGAGGCGGCCAGCACTTTGCGCTGATGACCCAGGAGGGAACACAGAACTTCATCCGCACAGTCGAGGACATCTGCGCGGAGTTCGGCTTCGACGGCATCGACATCGATTTTGAAACCTCGTCGCTCGAGCTCGACCCGGGTGATACCGACTTCAAGCATCCGACGACCCCCTCGACCGTCAATCTGATCGCGGCAATGCGCGCGATTCACGACCACTTCGGCAAAGACTTCATGCTCAGCCTGGTGCCGGAAGGAACCCAGATTCCCGCGGCCTATCCGGGCTACGGTGGCCAATTCGGCTCGTATATTCCCATCGTTCAAGGTATTCGCGACATTCTGGCCTTTGTGGATACGCAGGACTACAACTGCCCGCCGATCGAAGGATTAGATGGCGAGTTCTACATGCCGGGCTCGGTGGCTTACCATGCAGCCGCGACGGAGTTGATGCTGCACGGCTTCGATGTGGGCCGCGATCCAAAGCACCACTTCGACCCGCTGCCGGCCGGCAAGGTCGCGATCGGCTACCTGAATAGCGATACCACGCCCCAGATCGTATCGGAGACGATGAGTTACATGATCACTGGCAAGTCCAGCACGCCGGTGAAATACAAGCTGCTGCAGCCGAATGGATATCCCGCCTTCCTCGGTGCGATGTTCTGGACGATCGATGATGATCGCCTGGAAGATTTCCGCTACTCAAACACCGTGGGACCGCTGCTGCACAGCTATCCCCCTGCCCGGTAGTTACGAGGAGAACACTCTTTGGGACATCGCCTGATGTGGGTAGCGACGGCAGCTCTGTGTTGCCAGCTCCCGCTTGCAGCACAGTCCGATTGGAGGCGATTCGATCCTCGCCTTCGCACTCCCTTCAAAATAGATTGGATCGGAAAATGACCCTGGAAAAGCGCGCAAGTTGGACCATTCTTATTCTGTCGTTGTTGAGCTTTGTGACCCCATTACATGGTCAGGCCGATAAGCTCGTGCTTGCCGATGGATGGAGAATCCAGCCATCGCAGGATGTTGCAGAGAAGGGAAGCGTTCTCTCGACAGCCGGCTATCAGCCGCAACAGTGGTACCGCGCCACGATGCCATCCACGGTGGTGGCGGCGTTGGCAGCCGAGCGGGTGTATGCCGACCCCTACTTCAGTATGAACCTGCGATCGATTCCCGGAACGACTTACACCATCGGAACAACCTTTTCTTCTATTCCGATGCCGCCAGGAAGTCCGTTCCGTTCGTCGTGGTGGTATCGAACGCAGTTCACCGTTCCGGCCGGCTATCGCGGCAAAAGCGTCCAGCTGCACTTCGAGGGCATTAATTTCCGCGCCAACGTGTGGCTGAATGGACGGCTGGTTGCCGATTCGAAAACGATGGCCGGCACTTGGAGGCTCTTTGAATTCGACGTGACCGATCTTGTTGTTCCGGGAACCGTGAATGCTCTCGCGGTTGAGGTCTTTCCGCAAACGCCGGAAGACCTTGGCCTCAGTTGGGTGGACTGGAACCCCACTCCACCGGACAAGAATCTGGGCATTTGGCGTCCCGTTTACCTCACGACCAGCGGTGCGGTGACCGTCCGCTTTCCGCAGGTGATGACCAAGCTGAATCTACCGGCAGTGGACAAAGCCCGCCTGACGGTCACCGCCGAGGTAAGCAACACCACCAACCATGCGGTGAAGGGAGTCTTGCACGGGCAGATCGAAGGTATTCGATTTTCGCAACCGGTTACTCTCGACAGCAAGCAAACAAAGGTGGTCATCTTTTCGCCCGATCAATTTGCTGAGTTGAATCTGGCGAATCCTCGGCTATGGTGGCCGACCCAGGTGGGACCGCAGAATCTGTACAAGTTAAAGTTGCAGTTCGAAGTCGGTGGTTCCAATTCGGACGAGAGTGAAACGAGTTTTGGCATTCGGGAAATAACCAGTGAGGTAGAGAAGCCCGCGCATCCTTCGCAGGTGTTCAGCGGCCACGACGAGGGTTACTCGGAGACTCATCGGGTCTTCAGTATTAATGGAAAGAGAATTCTCATTCGCGGCGCCGGGTACACGCCAGATATGTTGCTTCGCGAGTCGCCGCTCCGGGAAGAACAAGAACTAAAGTACGTCAAAGACATGAACCTGAACGCGGTGCGGTTGGAAGGCAAGATCGTAAGCGACCACTTCCTTGAGCTCGCCGACCACCAGGGCATCCTCATCATGGCGGGCTGGACCTGCTGCAGCCACTGGGAGCAGTGGGAGAAATGGGACGACGAAGATCACGTGATCTCAGGGGAATCGCTGAAAGATCAGATACGGCGCCTGAGGAGCCATCCGGCGGTCTTCAACTGGATGAACGGAAGTGATGGTCCGCCTCCGCCCGACGTGGAGCAGCGCTACGTCGACATTCTGAAGCAGCTGAACTGGCCCAACCCGTACGAATCGTCCGCCATGGCCAAGCCGACGACGGTGACGGGTGATACCGGGGTAAAGATGACCGGGCCCTACGAATACGTTGCGCCCTCCTACTGGCTGCTGGATACGCAATACGGCGGCGCGCACGGCTTCAACACCGAAACCAGCCCGGGTCCGGCCGTGCCTCCGGTCGACAGCCTGGTTCGCATGCTGCCCCCCGACCATCTTTGGCCGATGGACTCCTTTTGGGATTACCACGCCGGCGGCAGCGCATTCAGGAACCTCAATGTCTTTACCGAAGCGATGAGCCGCCGCTACGGGCCAGCGGCCAACGTGGAGGATTATGCGATGAAGGCGCAGGTAATGGCCTACGAGGGTGAACGGGCTATGTTCGAGGCGTTTGGCCGCAACAAGTACACGTCCACCGGAGTGATTCAATGGATGCTCAACAATGCATGGCCCTCCACCATCTGGCATTTGTACGATTACTATCTGCGTCCCGGCGGCGGGTATTTCGGGGCAAAGAAGGGTTGTGAGACGTTGCACATTCAGTACTCCTACGATGATCATTCGATCGCCATCGTGAATTCCTACTACACCGATTTCAAAGGTCTGAAGGCAACCGCCAAGGTGTACAACCTGGATCTGACGGTGAAGAACTCTCAGGAGACGACCGTCGATATTCCCGCCGACGGCGTGCAGAAGATCTTTACCATTCCTGAGATCGACGGCCTCTCGACGACGTACTTTGTGGACCTGTTGTTGCAGGATGCAACCGGTAAGCAGATCAGTTCGAATTTCTACTGGCTCTCGACTAAGCCGGACGTCCTCGACTGGGATAAGTCGACCTGGTACACCACGCCCACAAAGTCCTTTTCCGACCTTACAGCGCTCAACACTCTGCCCAAGGTCAAGCTGAACGTCACCAGCGATTCTGAGATCGACGGCGACGTTGGCATTACGCGGGTCACGATTGAGAATCCTGACAAGGAACTGGCTTTCGCGGTTCATCTGAAGGTAATGAAGCCCTCGCGTTTCATTGACCCTGAATCCGAGAACAACGAGCTGGAAATTCTTCCAGTGATCTGGCAGGACAACTATTTCCCGCTGATGCCCGGCGAAAAAAGAGAGATAACAGCAACTTATCGTAAGGCTGACCTGCAGCTGGAAAGCAGATCGGGCGACACGCCGAGCTGGGCGAACGGGCAGGGCAAGCCGACGGTGGAGGTAGACGGCTGGAACGTAGTTCCCAATCAATGAGCGGATTTCGCACTACTTCGCTTGCCAAGGCCAGGCAAAGACGTTAAATGTTGGGGACGAAAGACAAGGAGAATCTATGACAGGCAAGATGCTGGCGGCCGCTCTGCTCGCGGTGACCTCGCTTTCGCCTCTGGCGCCCGCGCAAGAGCTTCAGGTAGGCAGCAACGCCTATGTCGACATGTATTTTGCCGACTGGCACGCATCGAAGGGTCAAACCACGGGTCCAGTAACGGAGTACACCGTCTTCACCAAGGGAGACCCAATCAAGCCCACCACCAAGGGAGCCATCCTCCGCTATGTTGACTCCTATGTGTATGCCACGCTGGCTCCGGGTGCTTCCTCGCCGTCCGTTACTCTTTCGGGCAAACAGCGGGTGTATTACTTTACTTCCGGCATAGGCGTGATCTCGGCCGCTGGTGATTCAATTCCGGTTTCGGTCAACATCGCGGTGCTGGTTCCCGCCAATCTGGCGTTCACCATCAAGAACACGGGGACGGTCCCTCTGGGCGCATACGTCATTACCGAGCCCACCCGCGGCGGCTTTCAGCCGGGCGGCAAGCTCGTGGTTAAGGATGAGAAGATCACGCCGATCAGCACGGCGGAGCAGGAGTGGTCTCGCCTGGTGAGGCCGCTCTTCACTGCGAGCGACGGTCTGGCGACGATCAGCAGCGTCGAGACGGTGACCCTCGATAACCTGACGATCACCCGGCCCTTTCTGGGCACCAAGCCAAACACCGAGCATCTATGGATGGAGCTCTCCGGCACCAGCATTGCTTTCATCGGTCCCTACCTTCGCCGTCAACCCCCTGGCATGGCCTACGAGCACCCGCCCGACAATCTCGCTCCCACCTCCAACGTCAACTACTCAGAAGACAGCCAGATTAAGCTTCTTCTCGTGGCCACCGAGGACAAGTAATTCGAAAAGGAAAAGAACCGCAGGTCCCTCCACTACGCTGCGCTCTGTCGAAAAACATTTCCAGGAATCGTCCGCGGAACTGCAGATCCCTCGGCTACGCTCCTCGGGATGACAAAGGGGAGCGTGGCGCTTCCATCGAGAGCGATTGCTGAAGCGAATCTTTCCCGAAAAATCGTCGATTTCAAAACAAACTTGTCATCCCGACCGGAGCGCAGCGTAGGGACCTGCGGTTATCTCAATCTGGCGACCGCTCTCCATGGAAGCGTCGCCATCTCCTTTGTCATCCCGAGCGAAGCCGAGGGATCTGCAGTTTCTCAAGTCAGTCAGTGCGGCGTTGTAGAAACATGATTGCTGGTGCTGAACCACAGGAACTTGATCGGCGCGTCTCCGCGTTCCTCAAAATTGATATTGGAATGCGTTGTGAGGTTATCCGGACGCAACATATAGGCCTCCCCGGGGTGCTGCATGCGCAGCTGAGACCCATAAAAGGCGAGGCTCTTGCCCTCCACTTCGCACCAGATCTCTTCATGACCAGGGAAGTGTGGGTGCGGCTCACCCAGTTGCAGGGGCAGGATCTGCACGGTGATGATGGCCCCCACCGTGGCCAGGCCATTCTTGTTGTTGTAGAAACCGTGGGTGATGTGAGCCCAGTGCCCGCCCGCGCCAGGGTTGGTAAAAGGTGACTCTTCGGCCGGCTTGCTATGCGGCAGTTTATCTTCGTCTTTGACCTGGAAGGAAGTAAGCGGCTGGAATCCGGGAAACGTAGGGTCGCCGATCATGTAAGTCTCGAGCTGCGTCTCTCCCGTGTTGTGCAGGGTAAATTCCAGGCCCTCTGGTATAAGGATGGCGCTGCCTTTGTGGATTGACTCAGTCTTGCCGCCGCCCGACACCTCACCCTCGCCCGCAGCTCACGTAGAAGAAAACCTGCACCCCTTGAAGCGTGGAGGGAACCGTCCGTGCCCCCGGCTCAAGCTTGCCGAGGGATAGGAATTTTGCCCGCTCGAGTACCGCGCCGGGGTAAGGCGGGCTGAGGTTGTCCCCTGGAGTCAGAATGTCGCGCACCACAAGCGAACCGAACATGACGCGTGGCTCAGAGTTGCGCCAGTCCCCGAAGTACATGTTCACGCGGGTATCTTCCAACGGACGGGTGGGTAGATAGACGACATCCTTTGGCCCCTCGAAGCTGTTGCCGCCAATGTGGGGTGCCTTTCCCGGCGGGACGATAGCCCCGGGCGCCGCAGAAGGCGTTTGGGCGGAGAGCGCAACGGAGAACAACGTGACCGCCGCAACAGTCGAGAGCGCATTTCTGTTATTAGCTTTGCTCAAGGGAGTCCCTCCAACAGCTTATTAGATTTCTTAGTGCGCAGTAATACCCGGTAGCTCAAGATATTCAGGATGCACGGTGAGATGCTCGTTCTTCTCGTTCTCGAGGATCTCTGCAAACATGGCATCCGTGTCTTTCTGGGGTGGCCGCAATGCATTCCTGTCTCTGACGGCCCGATCGTCGCGAGGCTGATGAGCAAAAGTGATGATCTTTGGCCAATCAGCGGGGGAAGGAAAGGTATACGGACCAGGCGAGTCACCCGCCATCTTTTTATAGGGCCAGATCATCCAGCCGATGTTGTACTTCTCGGCCAGGTTGACGTGGGCAGTCAGCCACTCCGGCATGCGCTCCGCATAGATCTCAGAATAGAAGATCGGCACTTGATACTTGGCGCGGAAATCGAGGTATTGCTGCAAGAACTCAACCCGCGGGGTGGCGCTGTAGCTGTGGAAGCTGTACGCAGTGTTGTTGTCGAAGGGCTTGCCAAACGCGCTGAAGCGTCCAAGAGGAGGCTGCAGAATGATCATGTGATGGGTGTCGACCTTGCGGATGGCCTCGGTTAAACGACGATACTCCGGCTCGATAAGAGGCTCCATATCGAGATACCCAGACCATAGCAACGGCTCGTTGAGAAGATCGTAGCCCAGAATCGTGGGATCGTCTTTATAGTGGTTGGCGATCCGCTGCCAGACTTCCGAGACATAATTCTGCATGCCGGCGTCCTTCAACAGCCACGGATAACCAGGACCGTCGTCACTAGCCTCGCCGGTAAAACCGCCGATACCGGACTCCAACATCAAAACGATATAAATATGTTCCTGGCTGCACCACTGAGACAGCTGATCGATGAGTTTGAAGCCCTCGTCGTCATCGCTCTTGAAATATTTGCTGTGCAAAGGGATGCGGATGGTGTTGAATCCGTCCTGCTTAATGCGATGGACATCTGCCTCAGACATGAAGTTCTGACGCCAGTTGTAAAGGAATTCCTGTGCGTGTGTCGATCCCAGCAGGTCGGTAAAGATCATCTCAACTTCTGTCTGCGCCTGGCTGAGGCCGCCAAAGCGCCAGAAGTAGCCTTCGAGCACTAACCAATTGCCAATGCTGATCCCGCGAATCAGGAGCGGCTTGCCGGAACCGTTCACGATCCCAGTTCCTTGCGTATGCACGAACTGCGCATGGGCCGCAGGAGCTATGAAGAGGAACAGAACGAAGTAAAGGACAGTAAGGCGTCGAAGGAACACAACGTTTTCCTTTCTACTCTTACGCTTTCACGGCAAAGATTGCGTCCAGCGGCGCGCCAGTAACGCAACCGCGTGCATCAGTAAAGCCCGCAGACTCCAGAAGCGCACGAAATTCGCCCAGCGTTCTCTCCTTGCCCTCAGTGCAGACCAGCATGTTCAACGATTGCAGTTGGGCTGCTACCGGGCCCGCCTTGTCTTCCTGCAACAGCTTCTCTGCCAACAGGATTCCACCGCCGGAAGACAAGCGCTGGTGGATGGATCGCAGCAGGCCGCTTACTTTATCGTCCGGCCAGTCGTGCAAGATTCTTCCCAGGCCAAACAAGTCGCCATGGGGAAGATCTCCCGCGTGGAAGAAGTCGCCCCTTTCCATCTCGATGCGTGAGGCGACGGAGGATAGAGCGATCCGGGGACCGACCGCGTCGATGACGCGGGGAAGATCAAAGAGTATCGCGTTCATTGCCGGATATCGCTCGCAGGCGGCGATAGCCAAATGACCAGTGGCGCCGCCAAGATCTACGAATCTCTTGAAACGCGATAAATCGAAGGCAGAGACCACCAGCGGAGAACTCAGCTTTCCGAAACCATCCATGCCTTGAAGAAAATCCTGCATGGCCTCGTCGGTGCGGAAGAAGTGGTCGAAGATGCCGCCCTCTTGATGGAACGCCTGCTTCCATTGCGGGCCGCCATGGCGAATCGCATTTTCCAGGTGGGCCCACAGCTGAAAGAGGACCCGATCGGAGTAGAGAATGTAGCCGGCGACGGTGTTCGCCGTACCGCGGCAGAGATACGTGCTGGCCACTGGCTGGTTCTTATAGATGCCGTCTTGCTTGTGCAGAAGCCCGAGCCCGGCACATGCATCCAACAGCCGTTCCAGTGGGTCGCATTGCACAGGGAGTCTCGGCCGCAAGCTTCTCCGCGGACGCCGGCTCTCTCTCGAGCGAATCGAATATGCCGAGCGAAACAGCGACAAACATTGCTTTCGACGAACGAAACGCGTCGATAAGCGCAAGCACCGGAGCGGGATCGGGGAGGGTGTGAGTGTTCATGAGGCGATCGTAACTTCCGTCAAAACAGCGTGGGAGGGATCAATGCCGAAGCAGAAGAAGATAGCTACGATGCACAGGATGGAGGAGACAATAAACGGCACGTTCCAGCCGTACGACCCCAGGAGATAGCCCAATAGGACGGGCGAAATGGCGCCACCCAGATTGCCGAAGGTGTTCATGATCGATGCGATGGAACCGGCAAAGTCCCCACCGATATCGAGCGGAATGGCCCACGATACCCCCACCGTCAACTCCAGCCCGAAGACCGAGACGCACGAAAAGAGAACAGATGCCGTAGTGTGGCGGGTAAACGTAGCGGGCAGGATCGATGCTGCCGCAATCAGAAACCCAAGCACCGCGATCACTCGGCGCGCGGTTGTAAGATTGCCAGTGCGCGCCGCCCAGAGATCTGAAAGCCAACCGCCTAGCAGGTTGCCCGCAGCGCCCGCAATAAATGGAAGGCTGGCATAGAAGCCCATCTGCTTAAGATTCACCCCGCGCGAATCGTAGAGGTATTTAGGGAACCAGTCGAGATAGATATCGATACTATAGCCGTAGCAAAAATACATCATGGCCAGCATCCAGACCGTGCGGTTTCTCAAAATTATCCGCCATGGCACGGAGCGCGAAGCAATCTTTGGCGGAAGCTTCGGGCTGGTTGATGACGGCAATTTCCGCGGCGTTGACGCTTGCGATGATCGGCGGGCCGATCGCGATAGTACCAATACCATGTGGCCGCCCAGGTGAGACCCAGTAACCCAAAAAGAAAAAAGGGCATACGCCAGCCGAAGTGGATCATAAGGATGACAACCAGCGGCGGAGTGAGCGCTGCGCCTAAGCGAGAAGCCGCATGGGGTAGCCCCTGCGAGAAGCCACGTTCTTCCGGGGGCATCCAATAAGAAAGTGAACGGGTGGCAATGGGAAAGGCTCCCGCTTCGCCCACGCCGAAGAGAAATCTGCAGGCGCCGAGCGAAACGGCACTCCAACAAAGCGCGGTCAACGAGGTGAAGAGCGACCACCAACATACGATGCAGGCGAGGGCGCGCCGTGGTCCAACCTTGTCGCCAAACCAACCTCCCGGAATTTGAAACAGGGCGTATCCCGAGCGGAACGAGCTGAAGATCCATCCCACCGCGATCGCTGAAAGCCCAAGGTTACGCTGGATCACAGGCATGGCCGACGAAATGTTGACCCGGTCCATGTAAGTGATGATGTAAGCGGCAACAATGAGCGCGAGCACAACGTGGCGGGCGAGCGTAGGTCGTAGAGGGGTAGCCGCGCGGTCTGGAGTCTGCATGAGACTAGCCTTTACTCTAGAACGTGATGCGCTTCTGCATTCCTTCTATTTTGGCGGCCGAAATTCCAGGGACGGCTGCGACGTCGTGCCAGGTTTTGAAATTGCCGTTTTGCTCTCGATACTTCACCAGCGCTTCCGCCTCTGACTTTTCCAGGCCAAGAGAGGATTCCAATTCCTGCGCATTCGCCTTGTTCACATTCACTGGGGTCGTATCGGCATCCGGCGGAGCCGCTGTATCGGAAGGAGAAGCTGCGGCATCGGTCGATGGCGTGGTCTTCTGGTCGAGAGGGCCATAGTTCTTGGCGAGATACTCGATCACCGTATCGATCTCATCGTCGGTAAGATCCGCCCCGCGCGAAACCATCTGGTTTACCACTTGATCCCATTCTTTTTGCGAGGCGTGTTTCGAAGTGACCACGGTGAGCGCGTGGCAGGCGCTGCATGCTCGTTGCACGATCGGTTTGCCCGCGCCCTCCGGCATCGCGGCAGCGGCGAGGACTCGTCTGAGCGGATGCGCTGCCCAGTCCCACTACCAGGAAAACTGCAACCAGCCTCATCATTCGACCCCCCTTTACGGCAGCGCATAGGCGAATACCGAATCGCCGGCAGTGGTGTCAAAAAAACTGCCGCCGGTGGCGACCGTGACCACGTACTGTTTGCCGTTCTTGCCCAGATAAGTCATGGGCGTTGTATACGACCCGGACTCCATCGTCGTCTGCCACAACAGTTTGCCGGTTTTGGCCTCGTACGCATGGAAGAGATGATCGGTGGTTGCCGTGATAAACAGCAATCCGCCCGCGGTTGAAATCGGGCCGCCGAAATTCAAGCTTCCTGTGTCGTGAACCCCCTTCGCGTCAAGCTCAGGGATGGTTCCAAAAGGAATCTTCCAGGCAACATCGCCGGTGTTGGCATTGATTGCCCAAAGCTGTCCCCAGGGCGGTTGCTGGCACGGCCAGAATTTTTCGTTGTTCCAAAAACGGGCATAGTCACCCCACGGACTTTTCCGCTCGTAAAGCGGATCCGGGCCAGCAGGATTCTTGATGAGCTTTCCAACATCGGCCAGGTTGTTGGTGTTGACGAAAAGATATCCCAGCTTTGGATCGAACGACATTCCCGGCCAGTTGGCAGCCCCGATGGTGCCCGGGAACTGAATGGTCATCTTCAATCCGAACGGAGTGTATGCCCCGTAGTTCTCCATGCCACCATCGGTCGCGTACAAGTCTTCGCAGACTTTCTTCTGTTCCGGGGTTACCGTGGCGATCTCATCCGGAGTGAAGCTCATCCGCCCCAGAGGAGGAGGCTTCAAAGGGAAGGGCTGGGTTGGCCACGCCGCCTCATCGGGCGCCTTGCTCGCAGGCACCGGCCGCTCTTCCACGCCAAAGATAGGCGTACCGTCGCGGCGATCCAAAATAAAGAGGAGGCCGTTCTTTCCCAGGACGGCGACCGCGGGAATCTTCGCTCCCCCTTTCTTAATGTCGATCAAAACAGGAGCCGATTCCAGATCGTAGTCGAAGATATCGTGGTGGACCGTCTGGTAATACCACACCAGTTTGCCCGTATCCGCATTGAGCGCGACGATGGCATTGCCGAAGAGACCTTTGCCTTTTCTGTCAGGAGCGTAGAAATCGTAGCTCGGCGAGCCGAAAGGAAGAAACACCAAGCCCTGCTTAAGATCCACACTCATCAAACCCCATACGTTGGTTCCCGAGCGGTTCCTCCAGCTATCGCCCGGCCAGGTATCGTGGCCAACTTCTCCCGGGAGCGGTACAGAATGAAACCGCCAGACTAACTTGCCGGTGTGCAGATCCCATGCACGAATGTCACCCGAAGCCCCGGCCCCGGGTGACTCCTGAACTTCGGCCCCGGTAATCACCAGGTCTTTGTAGACCATCGGTGGCGAGTTCACATTGTATTGAGCGTGCGGGAAACCATTGTCGACGCCGGCCTTTAAATCCACAAATCCATCGGTACCGAAGCCGGCCGTAGGTTTCCCGGTCTTCGCATCGAGAGACAGAAGTCTTCCGTCGCCCGTTCCGCACAAGATAGACGCAGGCGTTACTTTATCTCCCGGCCAGTAAGAGACGCCGCGGGGTGCGGGACGACTTTTGTCGAACTTATAGGTCCATATCTCGTCGCCAGTTTCAGGGTTGAGCGCGACGATGGTGCTATAGGGAGTGGGCATAAACAACGTATCGTTCACCACGATCGGCGTCGCCTCTGACAAGCGCCTGCCGCCGCCCCTGCTGGCCGCCCCCATCTTCTGCGGCCGTGGTCCGGTCCTTTTAAGATGGTAGGTCCACGCCAGTGTCAGGTTTTGCACGTTGCTGGTGTTTACCTGCTTCAACGGGGAATACCGCGTGCTGGCTATCATCGTGGCCGTACATCGGCCAGTCTGACTGGCACCATGCCGGTGATATGGTAAGAAGGATTGCACCGGCAGCCGCGACAGCGACCGCGATAAACACCCGAGGTTTCAAAATACTGATGCCCCTTAGCTGTAGCCCGATCATATTATGCTGGCAGGCGCACAGACAATTTCTCTTCACCTTGCTGCCGGCGATTTCGCAATATTTCGCACCGTCGCCGGCTCACGACTGCGCCGCTTCAAAGGAGGTCAGCAAATGTCTACCCTCTGCAGGAAAATGGTTGCGCAATCTCAACCAATCGCGACAGGTTTTCCAGTGCGCATTCTTCTCGCAGCCCTGCTGGGGTTCTCCTGCATGAGCTCGGCTGAAACCCACGACCTGCAGATCACCAACGGCATGATCCAGGCAACGATTCATCCTCCCGATCCGATCAGCGGCTTCTATCAGGGAACGCGCTTTGACTGGTCCGGCGTGATCGGGAGCCTGACGTATGCCGGCCATAATTACTACGGTCCGTGGTTTACAAAGACCGATCCGGCTGTCGTGGACTATATCTATCAGGGCGAGGATATTGTCGCCGGTCCCTGCAGCGCGATTACCGGACCAGTGGAAGAATTCTCCACCAACGGGGAAGGCCTCGGCTTCAGTGAGGCTAAGTCTGGCGGGACGTTCCTCAAAATCGGTGTAGGCGTTCTGCGCAAGCCCGACGATGAGAAATACAGTATGTTCCGCCTCTATGACATTGTCGATCACGGCGAATGGTCGGTGCAGGCGAAGCCGGACTCGGTTGCCTTTTCGCAGAGAGTCACCGATCCTTCCTCGGGCTACGGCTATCTTTACGAAAAAGCTAGTGCGCCTGGTTCCCGGCAAGCCGCAGATGGTGATCGAGCATCGCCTGACCAATATTGGCAAGCGGACGATCGTGAGCAGTGTTTACGACCATAATTTCCTGGTTCTCGACAATCAGGGGATCGGGCCTGACTTCACCATCACCCTGCCTTTTGAGATTCGCCCCGCCAAGCCGGTGAACGCCACACTCGGCGCGGTGAATGGAAAAACTATTTCTTACGTAAAGAAGCTTGAGGGGCACGACCAGTTCGCAATGGGCATCGAAGGATTCGGCAAGACCGCTGCCGATTATCAGATCACGATCGAGAACAAGCACGTCGGCGCCGGCATGAAGATCACCGGCGACCGGCCTCTCGAAAGCGAAGAGTTATGGTCCATTCGATCCATCCTTGCCATGGAGCCCTTTATCCATATGTCGATTGAGCCCGGAAAAGACTTTACCTGGAAATACACTTACGACTACTACACCATTGGAAAGTAGCTTTACTCTGCTTTTGCCCACGCCATGCCATCCGCGCCGGGGCCTACGTCGATAAGATCCTTGACGGTCCAATCGGAGAGGTTGATGACCGCAACCTTGCGGCTCTTGTCGCACGAGGCGTAGGCGACCTGGTTGTTGGGGTTCACCAGGATCGCCTGCGGCCTGACGGGCACATCGATGATGTGCTCAACCTTCATGGTGCTGAGGTTCAGTGCAGACACTTTGTGGATCAAGGGATTCGCGATGATCAGCCACTTGCCGTCGGGGGTCACCGCCGTTCCGTACCCAAGATCGGGGAGGGGCACCCACTGGCCCACTTTATTGGTGGCGGTGTCGATCACCGCCAGCTGAGGTTTTGTCTGGTCTGAGGTGAACACCTTGCTGCCGTCGACGGACATTGCGATGCGCTGAACCTGGCCAGAGACAGGGATGACGGCGATTGTCTTGCGCGCGTCAAGGTCCAGGACTGAGACGGTCCCAGGCCCAACATTGGCTGTGTATCCGCGGTGCCCATCGCGAGAAATAACCAGCATGTGTGACTGGTCCTGATCGGTGGGAACGGAGCCGATGATGCGCAAAGTTTTAGGGTCGATGATGGTGACCGAACGATTAAGCTCCGTAGTGACATAGAGCAAACCGTTCTTCGGCCCGAAAACCGGGCAGTGCGGCCTGACGCCTTTGCCGAAATCGACATTGCCAGTCACTTTGCGGGAGACAAGATCGATCACCACCATGTTGTGCCCGTCCGTTCCTGGTTCGCCGACCCCGGCGTTCCCGTAGATTGGCACGTAAGCGGTGCGGCCGTCCGGCGAAACCGTGAGCTCGTGGCCGGTTACGCCACCCTCCGGGACCTCGGCCACCTTTTCGTTCGTCCCGGAGTCGACGATGCCGACACTCTGGTCTCCTTTGACCGCAACCAGCAGGAGCCCGGCGCGCACCGGGGTGCGCGCCCACAGGAAACAGGAGAGAGCCATCAGGGAAGACAGGGTCAGGGCAGCTTGCCAACGTCGCATATCAAACTCCGTTCATCTCTAGTGAGCCTGCACAATGCCGGGAAACGCGTCCGCGCCCGCCTGGGCTACTTTACCGTCTTCCTGCGGAGTTCCGCCGCTTACTCCAATCGCGCCTACGATGTGGCCGTCGACCAGAAGAGGAATGCCCCCCTCAATCGGCATCGCCCCTGGAACTTTGAGCACCGGGGTGTAACCGTTCTTCACCACGGCGTCCTCAAACATCTTGGTCGGCCTTTTGAAGAAGACTGCGCTGCGCGCTTTTGCCATGGCTACTTCAAAGCTGCCCAGCTGCGCATCATCCATGCGCTCCAGGTACATGAGGTTGCCTCCGTCATCCACGATGAGCACGAACATGTGGAAATGGTTGGCCGTGGCGGTTTGTTCGGCAGCGGCGGCCACCTGCCTGGCAATCTGCAGAGTCAGCGCTTTTTTATCGGCAAGTTGCGCCTGCGATGTAGCGGCTGACAGCGCTACAGCGGACCAACAGGCGACCCGTTTCAGCAAATTCATTTCCGTCTCCTTCCCTCGTAAGTGATGCGCCAAATCGAGCCGGAGCCGTCGTCGCTTACCAGCAGGGAACCATCGGGAGCAGTGGCCACGCCGACCGGCCGGCCCCACACGCTCTTGTCGTCCACGACAAAGCCAGTGAGAAAATCCTCGTACTCGCCGGTTGCATGCCCAGTGTGGTGGAGCGGCACTCGAATCACTTCATACCCCGTCCTGGGAAAACGGTTCCAGGAGCCGTGCTCGGCCGCAAAGATATCGCCTTCATACGCCGCGGGGAATTGCTTGCCGTCATAAAAAGTCATCTCCAGCGAGGCGTTGTGCGGCTGCAGGATCACATCGGGCGTAATGACTTTGCTTTTCAGGTCGGGGCGTTGCCCGGGTAGACGGGGATCCTGGTGCGGGCCCATGTACCACCACGGCCATCCATAGAAACCACCGGGTTCGACGTGCGTGATGTAGTCGGGGACGAGGTTATTGCCCAGCTCATCGCGCTCGTTAGTGGAACACCAAAGCTCGCCGGTTTTGGGATTAATTGCAATGCCGACCGGATTGCGAATGCCGTAGGCGTAGACGCGCTTGCCGGAACCGTCAGGATCGAACGCCAGGATGTCGGCCCGGTCTTTTTCCGCGGGTGAATCGTCGACGTTTTCCTGCGAGCCCACGGAGACAAACATGGTCTTGCCGTCGGGGGAGAACTGAATATCTCTGGAACGGTGGTGCCCGCCGCTGGGCAGATCATCGAGATGCTCCGCCGGGCCGGTGGCTTCGAGATCCCCGTTGTGATAAGGAAACCGCACCACGGAGTTCATGTTGGCAACATAGACCCATTGCGGGTTTGCGCCCAGTGGGTAAAACGCGATGCCGAAAGGTGTATTCAGGCCGGTGGCGAAGACGTGCACCTGCTCTGGCTTGCCGTCCTTGGTCATCCCGCGGAAGACCTTGATGTCGCCGGCGGTTGTTTCGGCCAGGAACATGTCGCCGTTGGGGGCCCTGCGCAGGATCCGCGGATTGGTGAGCCCCGTCGCGTACAGGCCAACTTTGAAACCCTGCGGCGCCTTGGGCCACGCATTCGCCGGGCGAGCAACGATCGTCGGGCCGCCGATGGCGGATTTGGAAGCGTAAGGCGGGGGAAGGTCAGCGAGCGTAATGTGGCGGATGGTTCCCGGCTTCTCAAAACGGTAATCGGTAAAAGGCGGCTCGGGCGGGGGCGGGGTGGAGATCTCGCTCGTGGTTGGTGCGGTTGCGGCTGGTGGGGCGGCTGACGCCGAAGCGCTCATTGACTTTATAAAGCTGACCAGCTGCCAACGCTCCTCCGCGGGCAGAGCTGCCCAGGAAGGCATTCCATTTTCCATTCCACCCTGGGTGATGTACCAGAAGATTGCGCCATCCGGCACGCCTTGCAGCGCTCCGTGGGCGAGCGGTGGAACATTGCCTGTGCCTTCTCCGGAAACTCCATGGCAGGCTGCGCAATGGCTGGCGTAGCTGGTCTTGCCGGCGGACAGCACGGACGCCTGTCCGCTCAAAGGGTTTTTCTCGGCTGCTGCGCTTGCCGGGGCATTGTGAAAAGACGTGCCCTGGGCATGCAATAAATGAGGCGCCATGATGAGAAGGGAAAGCAGCAGCGTGGTACTACGCATGACCGTCGCCATAAAGCAGCTTTCTTTGCCGCACTTCTACCTAAACAAGTATTTCCTGTGACAACAAGCGAAATAGTACGAAACGGGTTTGTCGGCGGCCGCGAAACCAGCGGAGAATGAACGTGATATGAAGACTCTGGTCTTTCTAATCTTTAGCGTCGCTCTTTCCCGTGCAGCACCGGCGCAGACCACCGGGGATCGCATCAGCCTGTACTTTGGCGACTGGCATACTGCGGCGCCGCATACCATCCGCGGATCGCTGGAAGAGAGAGAAATCCTCAGCCGCGGGGACGGCCTCAATCCGACGCGCCCTGGAGCTGTTTTTCGGTTCATCAACTCTTACTCGTATGCAACCCTGGCGGCAGGCGCATCCACCCAGACGGCGCGTCTCGACGCGCAGCAGGAGATTTATTTCGTCGAGTCAGGTCAGGGCACGGTGACGGCGGGCGGCCAAACCGCGGACCTATATCGGAATATCGCCGTGCTGATGCCGGCCAATTTGGAGTTCACGCTCAAGAGCATCGGCGATGCTCCGCTCGCGATGTACGTCATCAACGAACCGATCCCCCCGGGATTCCGGCCAAACGCGAACATGCTTGTCCGGGATGAAAATACCCTCTCCATCTCGTCGAGCAATGGGTTTTGGGCGCATATCGTCAAGCCGCTGTTTGTAACCGCGGACGGTCTTGGCACCCTCGAGAGCGTATTGACGGTCACGCTCGATCCGCTGACCATCGGCAAGCCGCATCCCGCGCCCAACGAGGATACGAGCGACATCGAAGAAGTGTGGTCGGCGTTGTACGGGAGCAGCCTGGCGCTGGTAGGCAACCAGCTGCATGAGCAGACTCCTGGGATGGCGTACTACCACATTCCCGACAATCTTACTCCTCATACCAACATCAACCCCAGCGGCGAGTCTCAGGCGAAGTTTCTTTACTTTGCCCGATACCGGCCCCACGAAACCAGGAGGTAAGCCGCGCGCTCCGTCGGGATTCTGCGTTTCGCACTATTTCGCTTGTTTGCCGGGGCAAAACTTGTTTACGTAGCATGGTCAGCAAAACGCAAACTTCTGGCGGCCCCGGCAAGATCGAGGAATAGGGAGACTATCGATGGTAAGGAGGATGCTCGCATCCCTGGCTCTAAGCGCCCTGCTGGCGCCGCTCGCCGTGGCGCAGATAACCGGTGACAAGATCGATCTCTACTTTGGAGACTGGCACAACGCAACGCCGCGAACGGTGCGCGGATCGCTCGAGGAGCGCGACATTTTTACCCGCGGCGACGCGGCCAATCCCTCGAAAAAGGGCGCCGTTCTCCGCTACGTCAACTCCTACACCTACGACACGCTGGCGCCGCAGGCATCGACCAAGCCCACCCGGCTTGATGGCCAGCAGGAGATTTATTTTGTCGAGTCCGGCCAGGGCACGGTGACGGCGGGCGGCCAGACCGCCGACCTGTATAGGAATATCGCAGTCCTGATGCCGGCCAATCTGGAGTTCACCATCAAGAGCAGCGGGAGACCAGCCGCTTGCCATGTACGTGATCAACGAGCCGACCCCTCCGGGCTTCCGGCCGAATGATGCCATGCTGGTCAGGGACGAAAACAAGCTCCCAGTCACCTCGACAACCGGTTTATGGTGCCACATTGTCAAGACGCTGTTCGTGACCTCGGATGGCCTGGGGACTCTGCAGAGCGTGCTGACGGTTACCCTGGACCCGCTCACCATCGGCAAACCGCACGTGGTTGACCATACCGACATCGAAGAAGTGTGGACCGCGCTCTACGGAACAAGCCTGGCATTCGTCAGCAATGCGCTGCGCAAGCAGACTCCCGGGATGGCGTTCTATCATGTTCCGGATAACCTGACGCCCCATACCAACGTGAACCAGAATGAAGACTCACAGGTAAAATTCCTCTACTTCGGCCGCTATCATCCGCATGAGACCAGAAAGTAGCAGGCGAAAAGGAGACCGTGAATATGCGGCGCGTTGGCACTATCTCCGGACTTTTGCTCGCTCTGGGTTCTCTGACATTGGCTCAGACCGTGCCGCAAAGCAGCGGGACGGCGAACGCCATTAACGGCATCAACTCCTACCCCGGGCCCGGCCTGGTAAAGTACCAGAGCACTCCGGACCCGTTGAATCGCCGCATCGACATGTTCATCAGCGATTGGCAGGGTTCCATGCCGCGGGTCGAACATGGCTCGCTGATCCTGCGCGACATCCTTACCAAGGGCGATCACTTCGATCCTGCAGAGAAGGGCGCTGTCCTGCATTACACCAATTTTTTCGCGTACGGCAGGCTTGCGCCGGGCGCCTGGACAACTCCGTCGAAGCTCGAAGGCCAGCAGGAGATCTACTACATTCTCGGCGGCGAGGGCGAAATCACCGCCGGAGGTGACACTGCCAAGCTGCACAAGAATATTGCCGTGCTCATGCCCGTCGGACTTGAATTCGTGATGCGATCGATCGGCGACGAGCCCCTGACCATGTATGTCATCAATGAGCCGCTGCCGGACGATAACGGAATCGTAGGGAACCCAGGGCGTATTGCCTTTCATCCGAAAACCAAGATGGCGGTGAAGGATGAGGCAGCTGCGCGGCAAAGAACTCCCGCGGGCGGCGATCCTTTTATCGTCGGAGGCGCTTCGGGCCACTGGGCGCACATCGTCAAAGAGCTATTTTCTCCGGCAGATGGGCTGGCAACGGAACAGAGTGTGATCACGGTCGAGATCAACCCCAAGACCATGGGCGAGCCGCATCCCCATAGGCCGGGGCAGGAGGAAGTGTGGGCGGCCATCGATGGCAGCAGTCTCGTGCTCTTAGGTACGGAGTTGCGAGTCCAAAAGCCGGGGATGGCTTACATGCTGCGGCCGGATGGAATCACGGTCCACTCCAATATCAACGACGGCGACACGACGGTGAAGTTTCTGTACTTCGCTCGATTCCCTCAGGGTGACAACTGGACCCACGCGGTTACCGCCAAGAAGTGATGGTCAACCGCCCCCGCACCTTCTGCCTGCTTTTTGTCTTTGCGTTCGCCACCCTGGCGTGCCACGCACAAGACTTCTACATGTACTTCGGTACTTATACCGGCTTCAAGTTCGTGGCTCACAGCGCCACCCTGGGAGTTGGAGAGAGCCACAGCAAAGGGATCTATGTCAGCCGCTTCCATGCGGCCACGGGTGAGATGGACGAGCCGGAGCTTGCCGCTAAGATATTGAATCCCTCCTTTCTGACGGTTCACCCCAATCATCAATTTCTGTATGCGGTGTCGGAAGATCCGCTCTCCCTGGGGCCGCCGCTCGACCACGCATCCTACGTGAGCGCCTTTGCCATCGACCACGCGACGGGCAAGCTGCGGCTGCTGAATACCGTGCCTACCGGCGGAACAAGCACCTGCCACGTCTCCATGGACAAAACCGGCAAGTTCGTCCTGATGGCCAATTTCGGCAGCGGCAGCATCTCGGTGGTGCGGGTGAAGGACGACGGGTCTCTGGGAGAGCAGACTGCATTCGTGCAGCATCTGGGGCATGGGCGCGCCGATCTGCCTGTTCAATCGGGGCCGCATCCGCACACCATCGTGGTGTCGCCCGATAACCGGTATGTCATCGTCTCCGACCTCGGGGTCGATAAGGTGTTCATCTATCACTTCGACGCCGTAACGGGAAGGCTTTCCCCGCTCGATCCTCCCTTTGCGGCGGTCGAGCCGGGCGGCGGCCCACGCCGGTTTATCTTCGATCCCGCAGGCGGGTTTGGCTATCAGCTCAACGAGATGGGAAGCACGCTGATCACCTTTGCCTGGGACCCCGCCCAGGGTAGTTTGACCCGGCTTCAGGAGATCTCGATCACGCCGCCCGGCTTCAGAAACGCCGGCGCTGAGATGCAGATAAACGCTGGGTTTCTTTACGCGTCGAACCGGCTTAGCCGCTTCAATGCTCAAGATCCAACCAAGATCGACCGGCTGCCCGGCACCATCTCTGTATTCGCCATCGACCCGCAGAAGCACACGCTGTCTCAGATCCAGCAGGTTCCTTCGGGGGGAGTTATGCCGCGCCACTTTGCCATCGATCCCACCGGTCACTACTTGATCGCCTTGAACCAGTTGTCTAACAATGTGGTGCAATTCAAAGTCGATCCTGCGACGGGGATGCTGTCTACGACCGGGCGCGAAATCAAGGTCGACACGCCCGTCTGCCTGCAGTTTGTGCCGGTGGTATAAGGTTAATCCTGGCCAAGGAGGCTCTCAGCTCAGTGCAACAAGTCCGGTATTCGCTCTGCTTGATTTTCCTCTGTATGCTGGCGCTCCTCCCCGGCCGCACAGCCTCAGCCCAGGCCAAGGATTACTTTGTTTACTTTGGCACCTATACCGGGTTCCGTTTTGTGCGCCACAGCAAGACGCAGGGTGTGGGAGAGAGCCGCAGCAAGGGAATCTACGTCAGCCGCTTCAACGCTGCGACCGGCGCTCTCAGCGAGCCGCAGCTGGCCGCCGAAATTACCAATCCGTCGTTCCTTACCATCTCGCCCTGATGATCACTTCCTCTATGCGGTCACGGAGGATCCGCTCTCGGTCGGGCCGCCGCTCGATCATGTCTCCTTCGTGAGCGCCTTTGCCATCGATGGGTCGACCGGGAAGCTGCGCTTGCTGAATACTCTGCCGACAGGGGGAACGAGCACCTGCTTCATCTCGATGGATAAGACCGGCAAGTATGTGCTGATGGCCAATTTCGGGAGCGGAAGCGTCTCGGTCATCCGAGTCAAGGAGGACGGCTCCCTGGGAGAACTTACCTCCTTCATCCAGGACATCGGGCACAGCGTAAACCCTGCAATCCAGAATGGGCCTCACCCTCATTCCATCCTCGTCTCGCCCGACAATAAATATGTCATCGTCTCCGACCTGGGGTTGGATAAGATCCTCATCTTTCATTTTGATGAGAAGACCGGAGAGCTCACGCCGCCCGATCCGCCCTTTGCGACCGTGCACCCCGGCGGTGGTCCGCGGCACTTCGCCTTTAGCCCGTCGGGTAAATTCGCCTACCAGTTGAGTGAGATGAGCGGCACGGTCGACGCTTTCGCCTGGAACCCGACCGCTGGAACCTTGACCAACCTGCAGAGTGTCGAGACCAAGCCCCACGATTTCGCCGGCGAAAACCACAGCGCGGAGATCGCGGTCAGCCCGGATGGAAAATTCCTGTATGAGTCCAATCGACGCAATACAGGGGATACGGGGTGGGGTCCCGATACCATCGGCATATTTGCCATCGATCCTGAGAAGGGCACGCTTACCCTGGTTGAGCAAACGCTCTCAGGCGCAATCATGCCCCGTAATTTCGCCATCGATCCGACCGGTTCCTTTATGCTGGTTGCCCACCAGTATTCGAACAACGTTGTTGTATTCAAGATTGACAGGGCCACTGGCCGCTTGACGAAGACCGGAAACGAGATCGAGCTCCAGGTGCCGGTCTGTATCCAGTTTGTTCCGCGCCAGTCTTAGGAGGCTTTCGTACAATTTCGCTTGTTCCGGCTGGGGAACAGGCTTAACGTTTGGCTGATAATGGGGAAAGTAATGATCTCGCCATCCGGAAAACGTCGTGGTGCGCTGGCGCTGTCTCTCTTCGGCGTCGTGCTCTCTTCCGGATCCGCGCAAGTCGTTGCCAAGCCTTCGGTGAAGACGCCGGCATCGGGCGGTAACAGCTTCCCCGGTCCCAATGCCATCCGCTACGAGGATGGCACCGACCAGCAGCCCAGACTGATCGACAAATTCATGGGCGACTGGCACGACTCGATGCCTCGCCATGAACATGGCTCGCTGGTCCTGCGGGACATTCTGACCCACGGCAACAACCTGAACCCGCCGCAACCGGGCGCTGTGCTGCAAGCGACCAACTTCGTGGCCTATGGGCGTCTGCAGCCGCGCGATGTAACCACACCTGAGCAGCTCGATGGGCAGCAGGAGATCTACTACATCGACGGCGGGACGGGAGAGATAACCGGCGGTGGAAAGACTGCCCAACTGCACAAAGACATCGCTGTCTTCGTGCCCGAAGGGCTGGAGTTCTCGATGAAGAATACCGGCAGCGAAGATCTTACGATGTATGTAGTGAACGAGCCTGTTCCTAAAGGCTTCACTCCTCGTAAAGACATGCTGGTGACGGATGAGAGGACGGTTCCCGTAAGAACGCCGATGGAAGCGTCGCCCTATACGCTCCCTGGCGCTTCCGGGCACTGGGCGCATATCGTCCGGGATCTTTTTTCGCGGACCGACGGCCTGGCGACGCTGGGCGACATCATTACCGTCACCATCAATCCCATGCAGATGGGCGAGCCGCACCCGCATAACCTGGGGCAGGAAGAGATTTGGGTCGCGATCGACGGCACAAGCCTGGCCTTCATCGGCACGCAGCTGCGAGTGCAGCCGCCGGGGATGGCCTACATGATCAGGCCCGATATGAGCATGACCCACTCCAATATCAATTCCGGCGACACTCCAGTCAAATTCCTCTGGTTTGCCGGCTCCTCCATGCCTAAATGAAGTCGCTGGGCAGAAACGTAACGCTGCTCATCCTGGTCTTGTTGCAGGTTGGCTGCAACAAGAGTCAACCCCCGCTGACCATCAGGTTGGCAGGCGATGAGTGGTTCCTGAAGAGCCTGGTGAAGACCGGGATGATTGCGGGTTATGAACAGAAAACGGGCGTGCATGTTGAAGTACTCAACCGCAATGACCGCACGATCATGAAAGACCTGGATCAGGGCAAGGCGGATTCCGGTTATGACGTGGTGGTGATGCGGCACAGACTGCTAGGCGCGCTGATACAGAAGCACCAGGTGCAACCCATCGATCCGCTGTTGGCAGATCCAGCGGTCCACGATACGAGCTTTCAGCCCCAACAGCAGCTCTTTCCCAACTGGTGGCGAGAGCTTAGCTGGTATGGCGACAAGGTTTACGGTTACCCCTATACCGGCCTGACAGCCTATCTGTGCTACCGCAAAGATCTTCTGGACGATCCGGAGAACAGGCGCAAGTTCAAAGCCCGCTATCACCGTGAGATTGCGGTTCCCGCCAATTGGAAAGAATATATGCAGTTAGCTGAGTTCTTCACTCGCCCTGACGAGCACTTCTACGGAACTTATATCTCCGGCAAGCAGGGGCTGGCGCTTTGGTACGAGTGGCTGAACTTTGTATATTCATTCGGCGGAGATGTCCTCGACACGCAACACGGTTGGGAGTACGGCGACATCGTCGTCAACTCCCCGCAAAACGTCGCAGCTACGGAGCAATATCGCAAGCTGATTCCGCTCAGTCCGCCCGATACGCTCAGTTATGGTTGGAATGAAGCGCAGGCCGCGTTGCAACAGGGGCATGCCTTTATGGGGCTGCTGTGGAGTGATCAGGCTTATCTTCTGGAAGACCAGGCGACCTCGAAGGTGGCGGGCAAGATCGGTTACAGCCTGATTCCCTCGAACACCTCGCAGCGATCCAGCCAGCTGGAAGGTCTAACCTACCTGGTCCCCACCCAGTCACAGCATCCGCAGGAGGCATACCGGTTCATCGAATGGGCCATGTCTGCCCAGGTGCAGACTCAGCAGACGCTCGACGGGAGCACTTCGATACGACAATCGGTGTATGACGATCCCAGCGTCAAACAGCAACCGTATACACCGGCCTTCCTGGGAAGCGTTCCTATCGCGAGAGAGAAACCGACGATACCCGAAGCTTCCCAGATGACCGAGGCAGCGGAACGGCGCCTCTCTGAGATCGTGACCGGCAAGGAGTCCGCGAAGAGCGGCCTGGATAAGCTGGCGCTCGATCTCAAAGCCATTTTAGGAAGTAAAGTGAAACTGCGTTATCCAGTTCCGGAGGAAAAATAATGAAACTATTTCGTTGTGCCGCTTCGCTGCTTCTGTTCGCGGCGCCACTGTTCGCAGTCGCGCAGGATATGCCCGCCGGCGCGTGGGCTGGTACCTGGGTAGCGAGTAACACGAAGTCCAAATTTCCCGGACCCCCACCCACGATGGACCAGGTCACCATCCAGCCGGATGGCACGGTCGCCGTCCATGTCGTGAGCGCGGACGGAAAGACAAGTGACTGGTCTTACAAACCGCAACTTGGTAAAGCCGTTCCGATTCAGGGGAGAGATAACACAACGGTAGAGGTCGTGAAAGTGAACGACTACCGGAACAACCAGATCTGGAACCATGAGGGCAAGATCACTCATACCCATTCCACGTTGTCGCAGGACGGCAAGGTACAGACCTTCTACGGGGCGCCAGGAACCTATCGAGCTCCCGGAGCAACGACGGCCAAGCCGTTCAGCGAAGTCGTAGTGTACGAAAAGCAGTAAAGGAGCAACCAAATGAAATCAAGCGTGATGAAGGCGGCGTTTTCACTCTTAGCAATGCCGGTCTTGTTGCTGGCGATCCCGTTTCACGTCCACGCGCAAGACACAGCTGCCGGCGCCTGGGCCGGCACCTGGAAGTTCAACCCGGAAAAGTCGAAGTTCCCGGGAAACCCGCCCCAGGCAGACCAGGTCACGATCGATCCGGACTTCACCATCACGGTGCAGGAGACCAGCTCAACCGGCAAGCAGAGCAGCTGGTCGTATAAGCCCGTGCAGGGTAAGGCAGTGCCGGTCGTAGGCCGTGGAGACAATGTAACGGTTATTGCGACCAAGGTGAATCCGTGGAAGACGACACAAGTCTGGAACTACAACGGGAGGGCCGCCAAGAGCTACGCCACTCTTTCCAAGGACGGCAAGACCCAGACCTTTCATATGTCAGGCACCGACAAGGACGGCAAACCCTTCACCGAGTTGGTGGTTTTTGATAAGCAATAGTATTCGTCTGGCACCAAGGAGAACAGCAGGTCCCTCCACTACGCTGCGCTCGGTCGGGATGACAATTCATTCGCAAGGCATATATTGTCTTGCAAACAAATTGTCATCCCGACCGAAGCGCAGCGTAGTGGAGGGACCTGCTGACCACCATCCCAGTAAATGGAAGCGCAGCTCTCCCTTGTCATCCCGAGCGAGCCGAGGGATCTGCAGTTCGCTTAACCTGCAACAAACGCAAACGCAAGCGCTCCGCCCCCTTTTCATCCAAACCGGAGCGTAGCGGAGTGGAGGGACTCGGTTCCTATCTACTCGAGTTTGTTTGCGTTAGCGCGGTCGCGCTGCAGGCGAAAGCGAAAGAGGAAGTACACGGGCACGCCGATCAGGACGATCAAGACGCCGGGAAAGGTTGTTGCCGGGCGGTAGGCAAACAGAATCAGCAGAATTACACTCGCGCAAACAATGTAGAGCGCGGGGACCAGCGGGTACCCGAAAGCGCGGTAGGGCCGCTCAGCATCGGGACGGCGCTTGCGCAGGCGAAATACCCCGGCGATGGTGAGAATGTAGAAGATGAGCGCGGCGGAGATAACGTAATCCAGCAGATTGCTGTAAAGGTTTCCGTAGGTTCCGGTCGCCGGCTGGTAGGTTCGGATCAACACCAGGATGGCTGACCAAACACCCTGCATGACCAAAGCCGAGCTGGGCACATTCGCCCGATTCAGAGTGGCGGCTTTCTTGAAGAACACTCCGTCGAGCGCCATCGCGTAGTAGGCTCGAGCCCCGGTGAGGATTAAAGAATTCATACAGCCAAAGGCCGAGATCACAATCGCAACCGCGATCAGCTCCGCGCCGGCGGTGGGAAAGACAGCCTGCATCATGGCCGCGGCCACGCGATCGGAGGGCGCGTGCTGTATGGCGCTGAACGGCAAAACGACCATGTACGCGAAGTTCGCCGCCAGGTAAAGGCCGATCACGATGAAGGTACCAAGCGCCAAAGACAAGGGTACGTTTCGGGCCGGGTTCCTGACCTCTCCGGCGCTAAAGGTGATGTTGTTCCAGGCATCGGCCGCAAACAGAGAACCGATTTGCGCGACACAAAGCGCAACCAGCATGCCGAAGGCGGTCAGCGGAGAAGGAGTATAACCGCTCAAGGTGAAGCCGTGCGGAGTCCACGCATCGCCGAAATTCGCTTTGACCACAGAAGCCTTCCAGCCAATGAGTAATCCAATGGCAATCACGGCAAGCAGCGAGCCGAGCTTCATGGTAGTAAAGACGTTTTGCACGCCCTTGCCGTATTTGAGGCCATTGGTGTTGGTCCAGGTGAGAAACGCGATCACCAACAGGCGCGACGACCTGCGCGGTCGAAAGAGAAACCGCATAGGTGGGCAGAATATGAATCGGCGGGATGATGTAGTTGTTCTCTGCAATGCGCGGCCATAGCACACCGATATAGCGCGAAAAGCCGATCGATGAAGCGGCAATGGTGCCGGTCTGAATGACAAGAAAGAGGGTCCAGCCGTAGAGAAATCCCCAGAGCGGCGAATAGGCTTCACGCAGGTAAACATACTGGCCGCCGGCGTGCGGCATCATGGCTGCCAGCTCGCCGTAGGAAAGCGCGGCGGCCAGCGTGAGTACGCCGGCGATGACCCAGGCCACCAACATCCAGCCGGCACTGCCGATCTCCCGGGCCATCTCGGCGGCAACGATGAAAATTCCCGAGCCGATCATCGAGCCGGCGACAATCATCGTCGAGTCAAAGAGACCGAGGCTGCGGTTCAGGTGGCGGTGCTCCGCGCCGGCCTGCACCTCGATGCTGTCGTTTGAGAGGCTCAAGCGACTACGATATGGGAATTTGCAGCGAATATCTACTGCTCTTGCAGGAAGGCTGAGGTCAGTTGATTGAACTCCGCTGCATACTTCGCGTGGATCTTGTGCCTGCCTTCAGGGAAAACATGCAGCGATGATCCGCGAATGCCCTCAGCAATGATTCTTGGATGGAACGATGGCACGAGCGGGTCCTTCTCCCCGTGCAGTATCAATGTGGGACACTTGACCCGGCTGAGCTGAGAGCGATAGATGTCCCCCCCGGCCGCATAGAGGTTCTCCAATCCCACGACATAGCGCTCCCACAAAGCGTCGAGCGATGCACCGTAGGTTTGGCGCATCGCATCCGCCTCTCGTGGCGACCATGACGAGATGGAACGCATGGCCTGGAAGGCAGCGATCTCTTCCGCGCTGAGGTAGGAGTTTCCGCCCCATACGACAAGTCGTTGAACTCGCTGGGGAGAGGTCGCGGCCATGATGGTGCCGATATTAGCTCCATCGCTCCAACCAAAGACGGTGAACTCGTCGTGGCCCAGCGCTGTCATCAAGGCGAGCACATCCGCGGCATCCCGCTGATAGAAGTCGAGAGGGTAGTCGCGCTCTGGCGGCCGTGATTCGCCGTAACCTCTGGGATCGAGAGCAATGACCGGTGGGTCTGGCTAAACCATGGGAGCTGGTGCTCGAAGTCTGTCTTTCCGGCGCCGAGTGCGCCGGGTATCAAGACGATGGGTTGCCCGGATCCATAACTCTCGTAATAGATTGAAAAGTCATGGAGCGCGAGCTTCGGCATACCGCTCTAAGAGTACTGGCTGGGCTTGCTGCAGAGGCCCAGGATGGAGCGGGCCTGGGCGGGCGTGGCCACCGCCCGGTTGAGCTCATGTGCGATGCGCACCGTGCGCTGCACCAGCTGCGCATTGCTTACGGCTTTCTGCCCGCGAGCGTAATAGACATTGTCTTCCAGGCCGACCCGCACATGGCCGCCCATCAGGGTGGCGAGCGTGGTCAGCGGGAGCTGAAATGGGCCGATGGCTGAGCATAGCCACAGCGCATCCTCGGGGAAATCCTTCAGCAGATGCAGAACGTTCTCCACCGTCGGGTAGCTGCCGGTCTGATACCCCATCACGGTCTGAATCCAATAGGGCCTCTGCACCAAACCATTGTCAATCAGATATTGCACTACCCATGCACAGCCGGGATGGTACATCTCCAGCTCGGGTTTGACTTTGTGCACCTTCATCATCTCGGCGAACTGCTGGATCTGACCGTAGGTAAAGGATATGCATTCATCGATGTCCAGAGCCGGCCGCGGGTTGGGCAACGGTGCGCGGCGTTCCTTTAAGCGAAAGCGGCTCATGTCCGGAGCCAGGTTCAGCGATGCGACTTCGGGTCCTGCCTGGAGCGAGGAGGCGCGCTCCTCCATGGTCATTCCGGGACCGCCTCCGGTGGTTGCGTTGATGATGATCTCGGGGCACCGCTGCCGCACTTTGCGCAGGACTTCCCGCCAGGGAGCCGCGTTGCGTGCGCCCCGGGTAAGATCTTCGGGATCGCGGGCATGGATGTGAACCATGGCCGCACCGGCGTCATAGGCGGCTCCGACGGATTCGGCAATTTCGTCGGCGGTTTCGGGGATGACCTCGTTGGCTTCCTTTCCCTGGATGCCGCCGTTGCAAGCGACGCAAATGATCAGGGGAGGCATCCCCGCACGGACTCTTTCCATGAAGTCATGGCTATCGGTGTAGTCAAACGAAGCCGGTAGCGGCGACTGCTCTGAACGCTGTTCCTGAGGCACGGCTGTCCTTTTCTGACCGCGAAGCCCATATAGAAAAACAAGTTTTTGCATACCCAACAAGCGAAATAGTACGAAACATTGTGCATGCGGCGGCGATGCTTCAGAAGCTGCTAGCGAGGCCGCGGATGCGCTGTAATTGCTGGCGGATTTCGATTCGGCGGCCCGATCAAAAAAAACCGGTTTGGCCGCAAGGGGGACTTTGTAATGAAAGTTCTTGTACGAAAGCTCAAGGGAGTGTAATCTCCCCGTAACAGCTCTATGGCACGTAGCGATCCGGCCCAACGATTCCTCGGGCGGTTGTAGGCTGTTCGGCCTGGTGTGTTGCGCTGCCGCCTCCTAAAAAGCTTCGGCTTTTATGTTCAATTTGAGATTCCGCTGACCCTTATGAGTAAAGAGTTGGTGTCGACATCCTCGAACATGCCTCAATCCAATGGATTGAGGAGCGATCATGGCCGTTTGGATTCCTGGAAAGAAATCGCGAACTACTTTCGGCGAGAGGTTCGCACCGTTCAACTATGGGAAAAACGGGAAGGCCTTCCCGTTCATCGCCACTTTCACCGGCAACTGGGGAGCGTCTTCGCCTTCCGTTCGGAACTGGACGCTTGGAATGAACAGGTTTCGCTCAGGGGTGGCTGGGACCTGAAGCCGGCAAAGCAATCTGAGCGATGGCCGAGCGGCCTGCGCAGGGCCGCATCACTATTTGTGTGGAACCGCTGCATAACCAGACGCCCGGGGAGCAAATCCTTTGCGATGCAATTGCCGCTAAGACCATTGCCGTTCTGGGTCAACTGAATCCGGCGCAGTTGCATGTTGCAGTGGCACAGCCGGGGAAGGATTCGCAGGCCGACTACCTATTGAAGTGGGGCATTCAGGATCACTGCGGCGGCCTGCGCGTGAATGCGGAGCTTTTGCTGGTTGAAAGCAGGACTGTAGTTTGGTCGCAGGTTTATCAATATCGCCGGAGCGATAGCGACGCCATGCCTGGCTATCTGGCGGACCAGATCGTGTTGTGCGTTTGGCTGAAGGTCATTTCGTCGCCGGCATCGGATCGCGTCACTCGGCGCGCCGAGAAGCGGGGCGCCCGGGAAGCATACGTTAAGGGCCGGTACTTCTTAAAGCAACGAAACGAAGAAGGGATGCGCAAGGCCATCCAATGTTTCGAAGCCGCAGTCCGGGAAGACCCCGATTTCGCCTTGCCCTACTCCGGCCTTGCGGATTCCCTGACGCTGCTCTCGTTTTATGAGATTGTGCCTCCTGCTCAGGCCATGCCGGCGGCGCGGCGGGCGGCGCTTAAGGCGATCGAGCTCGATCCTGATCTGGCCGAGGCTCACGCGTCGTTGGCCGATATCCAATTTCACTTCGATCGCGACTGGCACGGGGCGGATCTGGAGTATCGGCGAGCGATTGAATGTAATCCGGGCTACGCTCTCAGCTATCACTGGTATGCCAATCTTTTAGCGGCCAAGGGACAGCACGAAGCTGCACATATCGCCATCATGCATGCGCTTGAGATCGATCCCGTCTCCTTGATCACCCTGGTCTGGGCGGGCGTCACATCCCATTTGGCCCATCGTTTCGATGACGCTATCAAGCACTACAAGAGCGCTCTCGAGCTGGATCCATATTTTGTGTGGACCCACATGTACCTGGCGCAGGCATTGGAGCAGAAGGGGGACTACAAGGAAGCGGTGCGTGAGTTTGAGAACACCATCAAGCTTGCCGGGGGCAGTAACTGCGTGCTCGCCATGAAGGCTCATACCCACGCCAAAGCGGGCGACAAAACTGCTGCCCGGCAGATACTGCATGGACTGAAGAGCTCTGGCAATCGCAAATGCATGCCCTCCTATGACATTGCCGCGACCCACGCCGCGCTTGGGGAATCGAAGCAGATGGGTTTCTGGCTGCATCGCGCGTGCAACGAGCGAAACATGAAAGTTTTCACCTTGATGCACGATCCGCGCTTCGATTCCCTTCGCCATCACGCCGAGTTCAAAGAAGTGGTGGATCAGGTTGGGCTGCCGCGCTACAGCCCAAACCGCGTCGCTCTCAGTTAGTTTTCCCGCCTGTGTTTTCACGGAGCAACAAAACAGCTCAAACCCTCCGGACCTTAGCCCGCCGTTTGTAGGACGGCTCATCCAACGCTTCTGTCGCAGTGACAAAAGTCGCATCAGGGCAAGGCAAAGGCAACGTAGGCGCCTGGGATGGGGGCCTTCAATGCCGGGTGTCCTGGCAGGTCGTGCGTGTGGGTGGTGGCCTGCGCCGCCGCGCAGAAGACAACATACTCGCGCCCATCTACTTCATACACAGCCGGCATTCCTTCCAACGCCGCGTCGAGCGTAGTCTCCCAAATTACCTTGCCCGTTTGCGAGTCGATTGCCCGCACCTTGCGATCGCGCGTGCCGGTGAAAATCAAACCTCCAGCGGTGGCCACTGGGCCGGTTTTGGGAAAGTGTGAACCAGTGTCGTGGAAACCCTGAGCCGCCAACTCAGGAACCTCGCCGAGAGGGATCTGCCAGCGAATGGTTCCTGAGTTCAGATCGTAGGCCGTAAGCGAAGTCCAGGGAGGCGTGATGGCAGGCAGCCCGCTACTCGTAAACATGAAGCCAAAGCCGCTCTTGTAGCGGCTATTCGCGGCGGCGGCTGGAGTCGTGCTCTTGGTCTCCGGCCCCACAGCGCCGGGGTTGGCGAGATAGGCCAGCAGGGAATCCAGAGACGCATCGGAGAGCTTTGAAAATGCCGGCATAAGGCCGTTTCCCTGGGTCACGATCGAGCGGATCTCTTTCGGGGTGAGTCGCGATCCTATATCGACCAACGAGGGAACGGCGGGCGGTTGTCCTTTCAGGTCAGCCCCGTGGCACAGCCGGCAATTTGCCGCAAAGACTGCACGGCCACGCTGCTCGGGAGGACCGTCGGTCGAGCTCCTCCGCTTGATCCAACTCCAGTTTGAGCATGGCGGGGAGATCCTTGGAGACCACGTATAGAAATCCGTGTGAGGGATCCGCGGCCACGCCGCCAAAGTTGGCGCCGCCGTTATTTCCCGGCATTTCCACGGTATTCTGCGTGCTCGGCGGCGTGAACAGTCCCTGGTTGCGCGCCCCTTCCATCTCTTTGCGAAATTGCTCCCGCTCTTCGGATGGCATAAAGGGGCTGAGGTCTTTTGCGGTGAAGCTCTGGCGGGCGAACGGAGGGGGCTTGGTAGGAAAAGGCTGCGTGGGCCACGTTTCTTCCCCTGGCATGTCGGAACGCGGCACCGGGCGCTCTTCAATCGGCCACAGAGGCTCTCCCGTTTCGCGGTTGAAGACCCACACGAAGCCCTCTTTGCCGGCTTCCGCGACCACGTCGACCATCTTGCCATTGTGGCGGACGGTTAATAGCTGCGGCGCGGTGGAGTTGTCGTAGTCCCAGATATCGTGATGCACCATCTGGAAATGCCAGATAAGCTTTCCCGTCCGGGCATCGATGGCGAGCAGGCAATCGCCATAGAGGTTTGCGCCCGATCGATTCGCTCCGTAAAAGTTATATTTTGGGCTGGCCGTCGGCACGTAGACGATGCCGCGCTTCTCGTCCAGCGACAAACCGCTCCAGGCGTTAGCGCCTCCGACCGTCTTCCATGCGTCTTTCGGCCAGGTTTCGTATCCAGGCTCTCCAGGATGGGGAATGACATGGAAAGTCCAGACCAACTGCCCGGTAAGCACGTCGTAGGCCCGAATGTCGCCGGGCCCCGATTCATATTCCTCGTTGGTTGCCGAGCCGAGGATGATCAGGTTTCCAAAAATACAGCCGGGGGTTGCCGACTGCACCAGCCGGAGGCTCCCGGGATCGCGCCCCAGGCCGGCCCGCAGATCCACCAGGCCATTTTCGCCAAAATGCGAAATTGATTTACCTGTCCGCGCATCGATTTCCTGTAAGTAGTTGTCAGCGGCGAATAACAGACGCCGGTCCGATCGATCGGCGCTTTCCCAGTAGTTAATACCGCGGTTGGTGATCAGTCTGGATTGCGGATCTGTCGGGTGGATCCACAACTCGCGTCCGGTCGCGGCATCGAGCGCCACGATGGAATTGTGTTTCGCCAGATACATACATCACGCCGTCGACAACAATAGGATTGAATAGATATTTGTTCCCGTCGGCGGTGTCATATTTCCACGCAACCCGCAGCCGGCTCACGTTGGCGCGGTTGATCTGACTCAGCGCGGAATACTGCGATGCGTCTGCGAGCGCCGCCGTAGTTGCGCCAGGAAGTGTGCGGGCTTTGCGCCAGGGAACAAGCCGCCAGGAAATATCCGGTAAGTGAGAAGAGTGAGCTTATCTTAGCCAGTAGACTGCCTTGGGTGATGCAGACTTGGTGAGTACGGCCAGTTTATACTCATCATGCTGCTCGCGAAAATCGCAATCATACATGCTGACATCTCTCCAGGGGCGTTCGGTCATCGTGACCGGCGGAAGCAAGGGAATCGGGAAAGGCATGGCCCGCGTGTTCGCGAGCAAAGGGGCCAGCGTGCTTATCACCGCGAGGGACCTGACGCAAGCAGAAGCTGCCGCCGCTGACATCCGGGCCGGCGGAGGGATCGCGAGCGCTGTAGCAGCCGATGTTTCTACCGTAGAAGGCAATGCGGTGATGGCCGAGGCGGCGATCGCGCGCCACGGGGGCATCGACATACTCTGTTGTAACGCCGGGGTTTTTCCCGAGGCGAAACTTGCCGAGATGAGTGTGGCCGATTGGAACCAGGTGATGGATATCAATCTCAAAGGGACCTTTCTCTCGGTCCACGCCTGTTTGCCTGCGCTGAAAGCCAGCGGCAAGGGGCGCATCGTGCTGACCTCTTCGATCACCGGCCCGATCACCGGCAATCCAGGCTGGAGCCACTATGGAGCCAGCAAGGCTGGGCAGCTGGGTTTCATGCGCGCCGCGGCCATTGAGCTCGCCCCCTTTAAGATCACGGTGAACGCCGTACTTCCCGGGAACATTCTGACCGAAGGAGTGGAGCAGCTGGGCAGCGAATACATTGCCAGCATGAAATCCGCAATCCCGGCGGGCAGGCTGGGTTCGGTGGAAGATGTGGCCTATGCTGCGCTGTTTCTCGCCAGCGAGGAGGCGGCTTTCATCTCCGGACAAACAATTGTTGTCGATGGCGGGCAGGTGTTGCCTGAGTCCCGCATGGCGATCCATTAACCCGTATTTTGAGGATGAACATGGCACACGCAACCGGCGTCAGCCAACCGCCCCTTTCGCCGAATGGAACGACCCCTTCCGCCGGCCATCCGTTGGATCCGCTAACCGCCGCGGAACTTGGCCATGCCGTGCAAATTCTCAGCGAGGGCGGTCGTCTTGGCGAGGGAGTTCGCATCGCATCCATCAGCCTGATCGAGCCGGAAAAGCATGCGGTCGAGGCACTGCGGCCCGGCGATCAGCTGGAGCGGAAAGCGCTTGCGGTGTTGGTGGATCGAGCGGACCAGGCCGCATACGAAGTGGTGGTCGACCTTCTGCGCCACTCGGTGGTCTCAGCTACCAGACTGCCCAGCGGGATCCAGCCTTCCATCATGCTGGACGAGTTCGCTGAGTGCGAACAGGCGGTGCGGCGCTCGCCTGTTTTTCAGGCGGAGCTAGCCAAGCGCGGAGTGACCGAGATTGACCTGGTGATGGTTGAGCCCTGGTCTGCCGGCATGTACGGCAGCGAATTACCCGAGGATAGCGGGCTGCGGCGGATGCGGGCGTTGTGCTTTGTCCGCTCGGAGAGCAAAGACAATGGCTACGCCCGGCCGCTCGATAGCCTGGTGGTGGTGGTGGATCTCTACAAAATGGAGATTATCCGGATTGAGGAGTATCCCATCAACCAACTGCCGCCGGAGAGCAGCAACTGGGCGCGTGAATACATTCCCAACCTGCGGACAGACCTCAAGCCGATAGAGATCATCCAGGCGGAAGGCCCCAGTTTTACCGTAGAGGGCAACCACGTCAGTTGGCAGAAATGGAAGTTCCGGGTAGGTTTCACGGCTCGCGAAGGCCTGGTGCTGCACACCATCAGCTATACCGACGACGGCCTGGAGCGGCCTATCCTGTATCGTGCCTCGATCTGCGAGATGGTGGTTCCTTATGGGGATCCGCGTGAGCAGTACTACCGCAAGAACGCATTCGATATCGGGGAATACGGCCTGGGAACGCTGGCAAACTCGCTCACCCTGGGCTGCGATTGCCTGGGCGTGATTCACTATTTCGATTTTCCCCTGGTCGATAGCCACGGCCGAGTTACACCGCTGAACAACGTGGTATGCCTGCATGAGGAAGACTACGGGATTCTTTGGAAGCACACCGATTGGCGAACCGGCCAGTCGGAGGTGAGACGATCACGGCGGTTGTCCATTTCATTTATTGCTACGGTGGGGAACTACGAGTACGGATTCTATTGGTACTTCTACCAGGACGGATCGATCCAGTGCGAGATCAAGCTAACCGGAATAATGAACACTACGTCACTGGCAGCCGGTGAGGTTCCGAAATATGGCGTGGAGATAGCTCCTCAGTTGAACGCGCCGCTGCACCAGCACATCTTTGCGGCTCGGCTGGTCACGACCGTGGACGGAAATAACAACTCCGTATACGAGGTAGACACGCTGGGCATTCCCACTGGCCCGGAAAATCCTCACGGAAATGCTTTTGTGGCGCAGGAGACGCTGCTGGCGACAGAGAAGGAAGCGCAGCGGAAAGTTAATTCGTCATCCGCGCGTTTCTGGCGGGTGATCAACCCGAGCAAGAAGAATCGCCTGGGGCGGCCTGTGGGATACCGCCTGGTTCCCGGGGAAAACAGCGCACCCATGGTGCAACCCGATGCCGCAGTGATGCGGCGGGCGGGATTCATCGCCAATCATCTTTGGGTTACACCTTACAGCCCGCAGGAGCGCTATGCAGCAGGCGAATATCCTAATCAGCACCCCACGGGAGACGGGCTTCCGCTCTGGACCAGGGCTAACCGGAATGTGGAGAATGCAGAGCTTACTCTTTGGTACGTTTTTGCCCACAACCATGTGCCCCGCATGGAAGATTGGCCGGTAATGCCCGCGGCCATGATTGGGTTCCAGTTCAAACCGGATGGCTTTTTCGAGCGCAGCCCGGCCATGGATGTGCCCCCGCCCCCGGTCAAAAGTTGCTGCCATTGAGCGAGCGTCCTGCGTTCGCTTCGGTCGGGATGACAATTGTCGAAGGTGAAACTCGTAGAACTCGACTCCAATTGTCATCCCGACCGGAGCGAAGCGCAGGGGCCTGCTGTTCGATCTCGAGCGGCTCCTCCGCAACTGGATTTTCGCACTTATTCGCATCCCCAACTTTTCCCCGCGCATTACAATCTCACCACCGCTGAATGCCTTTCGAGGAGCCCCAGGATGCAAATCCGTATCTCCCGCCTCGTCGTTTGCTTACCGGCACTGTACGCTGCCCTCCTTTACGCGCAATCGCCGGCGCCGCAGCACCCCCTGGACGGGCTTACCAGCTCAGAGTACTGGGCGGTGCACGACATTCTGCACAAGAGCGGTCACATGACGCCGGATACAGGTGTCTCCACGCTGGTGCTGCATGAGCCGCTCAAGAGCACGGTGCTGGCCTGGAAGCCGGGCGATCCCATTGAACGCGAAGCCGACGTGATCCTGGAGGATAAGGGCCAGACGATCGAGGCCCGGGTAGATATCACTGGGGGAAAGCTGGAGTCGTGGAACGTGATCCCCGGCGTGCAGGCTCCGTTTACCACCACGGAATTGCACGCCTTCAGCGACATGATCAAGAGCGACCCGCGGGTGCAGGCTGCCTTCAAGAAGCGCGGCTTGACCGACATGACCACCATCCACTGCGGCAACGGCCCTCTAGCGTTGAGGGTCTTTCCTGAGCAGGAGCACATGCGCATCGGCTACGGTGGTTGCACCGATGCTGACGGCCAGTACCACACCTGGGGTCGAAACATAGAAGGCCTGTGGGTGGTGGTGGATATCACGGGGAAGAAGGTTCTTCAGGTCATCGACACGGGCGTTATTCCCACCGCGAAGTACGTCGGCGATTTTGAAGAGGCGGCGGAGATACCGCGCGAGGGCACAAAGCCCGATCGTGGTGAGCCAGCCGCTGGGCCCCTCCTTCAAAATCGATAAAGGCGAAATCATCTGGCAGAACTGGCACTTCCGCCTCAGGCTGGATTCGCGTGTGGGCCCGGTGTTGAACCTGGTCAGCTATCAGGATGGTTCGCGGCTGCGCTCCATCCTCTACGAAGGATCTTTCTCCGAGATGTACGTGCCCTACATGGATACGGACGAGGGATGGAATTCACGTTCGTTTCTGGATGCGGGGGAGTTTACCCGTGACGGCCTGCTGCGGGAGATCGATACCGACGATTGCCCGGCCAACGCGCACTTCATCTCCGGGCTATCGACGACGGACACCGGAACGCCCCTGTTCCGGCAGAAAGAGGCATGCCTGTTTGAGCGGGCTATCGGCGACCCGGCATGGCGGCACAATGAAAACAACATCCTGGCCGGCCGCCCGAGCCGTGAGCTGGTGCTGCGCACCGCTGCGGCGATCGGCAACTACGACTACATGATGGACTGGATCTTTCAGCAGGATGGGACCATCCGCGTGCGCGTCGGCGCCACCGGGATTGTGGAGGTGAAGGGCAGCAAAGATGTGGTCGCTCCGGAGCCAACCATGACCGACGGCAAGCCCACCCCGGAACACGGGACTTTGGTCGCCCCCAACACCGTGGCGGTATATCACGACCACTATCTCTGCTTCCGGCTGGATATGGATGTCGATGGCCAGAACAACACGTTTATGGTGGATCGATTGGTCCCGGAAAAGATTAGCGCCCGTACCCGAACCAGTATCTGGGGCGTAGAATCGACGCCTGCCAAAACCGAGAGCCAGGCCATCATGGATATCGATCCGCGTAAGCCGGCTATGTGGCACTTTGTCAGCGGCACGGAGCGCGGACCTCTGGGTTATCCCACGGGTTTTGAGATCATGCCGGAGGCGACGGCAGTTGATTTTCTTTCCCCCGATGACCCGTCTTTGAAGGTTGGGGCATTCGCAGAGCATCAGCTTTGGGTTACCCCGTACAAGCCGGATGAACGCTACGCCGCCGGCGTTTATGTAACTAACAGCAAGGGTGGGGAAGGCCTGCCGGCATGGACCAAGGCCGACCGGCCCATTGAAAACACCGACATCGTGGCCTGGTACACGCTGGGCTTCCACCATGTGGTGCGCATTGAGGATTGGCCGGTGATGCCGACCTTATGGCATGAGTTCATGATCCGGCCGATAAACTTCTTCTCCGAAAACCCGGTCATGACCCTACCTCACGAGCCCTAAAAAGAAGGGCGATGGCTGGTTGGCCATCGCCCTTCTTTCGTTGCGACTGCGAGACGACTTGTTGTTTTCGTCTAGTAGGCCGATCCTTCGTCGGTCACGATGAAGGATTTGCTGTTCAGCAGTGCAGGCACCGAGATCTTTTTGCCATTGTTATCCACCATGTCGATCGCTTTTGCGTCGCCCGGATCAAACTTCTTGTTTTTCTCTGTGTAAGCAACGGCATTCCAGTAAATATCGGCGATGTAGTTGGTCAAGGTTGCGAGTGAATCGCCCACTTCCGGGCGTTCCGTAATCCATTCCGCGGAGTTCCCAAGCAATTTGGTTCCTGAAGGAGCGGTGAAGCCCACCTCTACCGCTTGATTTGTGTTGAAGTTAACCAGGTACGCTAGACCTTGCGTGGCCGACGTATGCCAGACTTCCACGAAGTAGTCGTCGCCTGGGGCGATGGGCAGGTTGGTGATGCGAACTTCCCCGAAGGGGTACCACTCGTACCACGGCGAGTAGAAAACGGTAGGAGTGCCACCGCTGCAGAGTGCATCGAACTCGATGCCGGCTTGGAGTACGTCGTTGGATTGGTATCCGTCAATGCCTACCCAGGACGAACCGTAGTCCCAGTTTCCTGTACATGCGCCGAATGCCTGGCGCGCCACGGGAACGACGTAGTCGGTCTCAACGTAGTAGAAGGATGAAGACCCGTAGCTCTTGGCGCCACTGAGACCTATGTAGCCGCTCCAGTTGTAGAATTCGAGGGTGTTCTCCTCGCTGGATTCGCTTTCCGCCTTGAGTCGGGCGGGGCCATGAAAGATGTTAGTTTGTACCAGGTTCGGAACGATACGGGTTTTCGAAGCAAGCATCGCCTTCGCCCAGGATGCGTACTCGTCTGGTGAAGAGGCCTGGTCCGGGCGCGGAGGAAAACCGTAATCGGCGAGTTGATCGTCCGAAGCTGTTAATACGTCGAAACCCGCGGGCGGAGCGGCAATGGTGGTTGCTCCCGCAAGGTTGGTGGGAATTTCGTTTGGATTCTGGCTTTGTGCCTTACTGCTTAAGGGCGCAGCAAGCACAAGCAACACGGCAATCGTTGACGACAGAATTTTCATGATGGTTTTAGCCTTTCAATCTATCCTTGAGAGAAGCATCTCTCAAGGTCATCAGGGTGTTAGGGCCGAAGGTGAGGGGGAGTGACCGAGCGGAATTCAACTATAACCTGGTAACCGTGGCTACTAACCCACGCATACATAGTGTGGAGATCGTCCAAAGTGTTACAGAATTTATTCACGGGTATCATCTCCGGAACGGTCGCAGGCGGCCCGGATAGGCGCCGGAACCCGGCCAGCAAGGGGTTAGGGCACCTACGGTCGGTGCTGACTGACTATTGGCTAAGCGATAGGTAGAAAATTTTCAGCGCTGACTAGTGCCGAGAACTGCGGGTAAGTCGCGATTTTTCGATCGAGTATTTACGTCTGGCGATCCCCGCAATGTTATGCCCATAGGAATCCACCGTCCACCTTTAGGCGATAGTTCGTCGCATATCTTACGCGCTTCTGGCATTAACGAGACGCTTCGCGCGTGGTCGGAAGGAATGATAGGAGATAAAACCTTTCAGCAGGTCGCCGAAGAGTTTGCGGAGATTGTTATCCCTAAGGTTTGGGCGAGGGAAGGGAAGAAAGTTTCCCGGGTTGCGGGCCGGCTGTCGATTTCGCCCAAGAAGGTGCGGCGTATTCTGCGCAACGCCGGTCTGTTAGACCAAAGCCAGTGAACCTTGGTAAGAACGTTGCCTGCGCGGCTGGTGTCGTGGTGGCAGATGCGTATGAAGGCTGGACGCTGTAAGTACCTTAGGACACCGCACTTTGTAATGCGGCAGGCCTTTCCTATAGAGTCACACCTCCGGGTCATAGCGCGTGACCCACCGCTCACGTATTCATCCCTGAGCGGCTGCGCCTGGGAGTGACATTGGAATTTCGGGTGATATGGGAGATCGAGATTCACGCCGCCAGCCCGGAGGAGGCAGCCCAGGAGGCACGCGCGGTACAGTTGAGACGGGATATTTCAGCCACTGTCTTTGGCGTTTGGGAGCACGCAAGAAAGACGATGTACAGGATTGACGTCGAGCGGCACCCCGGGAGATTAGATCCTGCCGAGACTGATTGCCGTAAGGGCGTGCCTGCGATCGCTGCAGTGCGTTGCGGGCGTACAGGGCAATATCAAGGACCTGGTGTCGGCAATGCTCATTTTTCTGGATCGGGAAGACGCAATGTTTTCGAGGCTTGGGATCTCACGGTAAACGAAGCACGCCGGTAGTTATTTGCAGGCTGGATTGTTTTTCCGAGATACCGTCCGCTGCAGCGCGAAGGAATGCTGGCGGAGAGAGGGGGATTCGAACCCCCGGTAGAGGTGTTAGCCCCTACAACGGTTTAGCAAACCGCCGCCTTCAGCCACTCGGCCATCTCTCCAGGCTTCGCTGCAGGGATTATATCTGAAGCCGGCACGGCCCTAGCGGTTTCCGCCCACCTCGGAGGAGACCTTCTTGTCTTTGAAGCGATTCACTGCTTCGACCACCTTGTCGCGGGCATATGCCGCATCGTGCCAGCCCTTCACTTCCACCCGCTTCCCCTCAAGGTCCTTGTAGATGGCGAAGAAGTGGGTCATTTCTTTGAGCATATGCGGGTAGATTTCCGAGTAGTTCCACACATCGGCGTAGCGCGGGTTGTTTTTTCCTACCGCCAGAACCTTCTCATCCGGCACCCCCTGATCGAGCATTTCAAGCAGGCCGATCGGCCTTACCTGCATCACGCAGCCAGGGAAGCTGGGCGCGTCCACCAGCACCAGCACATCCAACGGATCGCCATCCTCACTCAGAGTGGAGGGGATAAAGCCGTAGTCCCCGGGATAATGCACTGGGGAATAGAGGTTGCGGTCGAGCCGGAAGACGTGCAGCGTCTTGTCGTACTCGTATTTGTTGATGCCCTCGGCTGGAATCTCAATGACCGTGTTGATGACCTCGGGGCACTTCTCCCCAACCGGAAGTTCAAGATAGTTGACCATGAATTTTCGTCCTCATGAGGGCTGCGCGACAGGCGGGATTCCGGCAACGGCTTCGCAGCCGCTTTATCATAACCTAGATGGCAGGATTTGCAGGCGGGTCATGCAGTTGAGGGAGCCGGCGGCTCAATCGCAGAACTGCTTTTTAGAGGTTAAGCTTTGCGATACGCAAGCTGAGCTGAACGGGCTCGGTCCACAAGAGAGACACGATTCGCTCGTGGTAGCCGGCAAGCACCCTGCTCCGTGCGGTCGATTGCAGCGTGGTTTTGAGGTTAGAGTATTTCAAGCAGTTTCTCGATCAGTTGCGGGTATCCGGTGGAGGCGATGACCGCGTCCACCCCATTGCGAAATTGCACCAGGCCAACCCCGCGCTGGTAGTCCATCGACAGGCTGACGATTCGCTCCAGGGCCGTAGCCCGGGCATCGTCCAGCGTGACTTCGACGCTGGTAGAAATGAATTCGCGGTGATTCGTAGCCGGCTGCTTCAATTGAATCCCTCCCCCGAAGAATCAACAAGCAGTCGTCCAGAACCACCGCTTGAAACAAAGCATAGCTGCTCACACGCTCCTGGCTACAACTTTTGGGTAACAATGTGCGGGATAAAAGTACTCCCGACCGGTAATGGACGAACCGTTTGCGGGCTTTCCCAAGCTGGTCCCCGGGCGGGGGTGGCTCACGGACCGGCGTCCGAATGTCGCAAGTGACGCTTTCACCCTTTGAATCAGGGCTTTAGAGCAATTTCTCAGTAACTGTGTCTTGCCGCCACAACGCCGAAGGGATAAATGCTTTAGTATCCTTTACGGTTCGAAGACGCAACTCGCGTCGCTGCACTGAGGGCGCGAAAAGAGATGCAAGGAGTCTGTTTGATGGCCAATCGCTCGATGCGAATCAATGCCCTTATCTGTATTTGTTGGTTTTTAACCCTGGTGCCGCTGGCATCGCATCTGGAGGCAAAGGTGACCAAGTCAGTATTCGGCGATATGCCTGACGGAACCAAGGTGGAGATCTACACCCTGGAAGAGGGCGCCATAAAGGCGCGCATTATGACCTACGGCGCGCGGCTGGTGTCTCTCCAGGTGCCCGACCGCAGCGGCAAAGTCGCCGACATTGTCCTCGGGTACGATGACCTGGCGGGCTACACTGCCGACTCCAAGAGCTACTTCGGATCCATTGTCGGGCGCTACGGCAACCGTATTGCCCATGCCACTTTCAGCCTTGACGGCAAGCGCTATCAGCTTCCGGCGAACGACGGCGTCAACACCTTGCACGGGGGAATCATTGGCTTCGATAAACTCGTCTGGCAAGGGCATGAGATTCCCCATGGGGTGGAGCTTACCCTGGTCAGCAAGGATGGCGATCAGGGCTTTCCCGGTACCCTGACGGCGCGCGTCCGCTATACCCTGGAAGCGCACGCGCTCAAGATCGAGTACTTTGCCACCACCGATAAGGACACAGTCCTGAATCTGACCAATCACAGTTACTTCAACCTTGCCGGCGAAGGGCAAGGAGATATTCTCAAACACCTGGTCATGATTCCTGCAGACCGCTACACTCCCGTCGATTCGGGTCTGATCCCTACCGGAGAGCTGGCTCCGGTGGCCGGAACGCCGTTGGACTTCCGCAAGGCAACCGCCATCGGGGCGCGGATCAACGACAACAACGAGCAACTCAAGCTAGGTCGAGGTTACGATCACAACTACGTCCTCAATGAGAAGATCGGAACGCTGCAGGAGGCTGCGCGGGTGACCGAACCCACCACTGGGCGGGTCCTGACGGTGGAGACAACGCAGCCGGGAGTGCAGTTCTATTCCGGCAATTTTCTGGATGGAACGCTGCACGGCAAACACGGTCACGTCTATGCCCTACGCACCGGCTTCTGCCTGGAAACACAGCATTTTCCCGATTCTCCCAACCACCCCAAATTCCCCACCACGGAGCTCAAGCCCGGGCAAACCTACCATGAAGTGACGATATTCAAGTTCTCTACCGCCCCGTGAAAACGGTGAGGTCTTCATAGCAGAGAATCGAACCACCGAGCCGCCGCCCCGGGGAGTAACCGGGATGCTACCCTTCAAATTGAAGGCCAGCATGTCAGAAGAAACCGTATTGCAGCACGCCTCCCCGGAATTGACTTCCGGTCTCACTCCGGGTAGCCGCTTTTTGCGCGCCTGCCTGCGCCAGCCAGTGGACCAGACCCCGGTGTGGTTCCTGCGCCAGGCCGGCCGCTATATGCCGGAGTACCAGGCCGTGCGCCGCCACCACTCCCTGCTGCAGATCTGCAAGAATCCCGAGCTGGCCGCCGAGGTGACCATCACCGCCGCGGAGAAGCTTGACGTAGATGCGGCCATCATCTTTGCCGACCTGCTTCTGCCGCTGGAAGGCATGGGACTCGATTTCGAGTTCCTGGCCGGCGAAGGACCGGTGATTCATCACCCGGTACGCACCGCGGCCGACGTGGAGAATTTGCGCACGGACCGTGCCCAGGAGTTGGGCTACGTTGCCGAGGCCATACGCAAAGTTGTCGCCCACTTCAACGATCGCATCGGCATCGTCGGCTTCTGTGGAGCCCCCTTCACGCTGGCCAGCTACATGATCGAAGGTGGCGGATCCCGCAATTACATTTGCACCAAGTCGCTGATGTACCGCGAGCCTTCCGTGTGGCAGCTTCTGCTGGAAAAGCTGGCTTCGGTCCTGGCCGAGTACGCCGCGCAGCAGGTAGATGCCGGAGCCGACGTGATCCAGATTTTCGATAGTTGGGCCGGCGCCCTCAGCCCCACCGATTACCGCGACTTCGTCCTGCCTGTCACGACCCGTTTAGTCCAGCAGGTGCAGGCGCTGGGCGTGCCGGTCATCTACTTTGGTGTAGATACCGCGACCCTGCTCCCGGCTATGCGCGAAACCGGAGCCGATGTGATCGGCCTCGATTGGCGCGTGCCTCTGGATGAAGGCTGGTCCGCTCTCGGCCACGCGGTTGCGGTGCAAGGCAATCTGGACCCCATCCTGCTCTTCGCTGAGGACCCACTGCTGCGCCAACGGGTCCGCCAGATCCTCGCCCAGGCCGGAGGCCGTCCCGGCCACATCTTCAATCTCGGGCATGGCATCGTCCCCGGGACGCCGGTGGAAAATGTGCAGAAGGTGGTGCAGTATGTGCGCGAGTTCAGCGGAGGGCATTCCCGTGCCTGAGCTCGCAGCGCAGCGTCAGGCCGTTCTGTTGCTTGCGCATGGAACCCCCGAATCGTTGGATCAGATCCCGGAGTACCTGCGCAATATCACCGGCGGCCGGCCCATGCCCGAATCGGCCGTCGAGGAAATTCGTCACCGCTACAGTCTCATCGGCTCGAGCCCGCTTACGGAGCTCACTCTCCAGCAGGGGCGGCTGCTCTCCCAGGCACTTGACCTGCCGGTGTATGCCGGCATGCGCAACTGGAAGCCCTATATCGCCGACGTGGTGCGCCAGATGCGTGCGGATGGCATTACCTCAGCAGTGGTGATCTGCCTGGCGCCGCAGAACTCCCGCACCAGCGTGGGACTCTATCGCCGCGCCGCCTTTGCCGAGGCCGCGGGCGCAATTGAAATGGACTTCATCGACGGCTGGGCCGACCATCCACTTCTCGCCAAGGCCTTCGCCGAACGGCTGCAGCCGGTGTGGCAAAACCTTTCGGCGCGCATCGGATCTATGGCGCCGGTGCTCTTTACCGCGCACAGCGTCCCCTGCAGAACCATCCAGGCGTCGGAAGGGCCGGCCGACCCCTACCCGGTGGAGGCCAAGCGGACCGCAGCCAATGTGGCCGCGTTGCTGGCGCCCTTCGACCTCACCCCTGCCGACTGGTTTTTTGCCTTCCAAAGCCAGGGCATGTCCGGTGCCACCTGGATCGGTCCCACCGTCGAGGACACCCTCACCGCGCTGCGCCAGGAAGGCCACTCCGCGGTCGTGATCCAGCCCATCGGCTTCCTCTGCGACCATGTCGAGATCCTTTACGACATCGATATCGGCTTTCGCGACTTCGCCGCCGGCATCGGCCTTGAAGTGGTACGCCCGCAGTCGCTCAACGACTCTGCGCTGCTTACCGCGGCTCTCCAGGATCTGGCCCGCAAAGGCTTCGCCCGTCTCGCCACGAAAGCCCCGTCTCTCTCCACCCCCGTTGCCGCTCTATGAGTGGCGGGGCTCCGCGCATTGCCATTGCAGGGGGCGGCATCAGTGGCCTGGCGACGGCTTATCAACTTGCCTGCGACGGAGTAGAGTTTCGTCCTTTTTGAGGCCTCGGAGCGCCTCGGCGGCATCGTAGAGACCGTTCACCGCCAGGGTTTCGTTATCGAGTGCGGCCCGGACTCCTGGGTGACGGAAAAGCCCTGGGCCGCCGAGCTGGCGGTAGAGCTTGGCCTCGGAGACCAGATCATCCCCTCCAACGATCAATGGCGCCGCACCTACGTGCAGGTGGGTGGCGAACGCCTCGCTCACCTCGTCCCCATACCTGACGGAATGCGCATGATGGTCCCGGCCAAATGGGGTCCGCTGCTGGAGTCGCCACTCTTCAGCTGGCAGGCCCGCCTTGCCTACCTGCGCGAGCCCAAGCGCGCGGCGGAGCTCAAGGCCTCCGCGCCCGCCCAGGACGAATCGGTGGCCGACTTTGTGCGCCGCCACTTCGGGGAGGAAGTCACCGGCACCATTGCCGGGCCGCTGCTGGCCGCGGTCTTCGGAGGAGACATTGCCCAACTCAGTGTTCGCGCCGTCATGCCTGCTTTCGTCCGCATGGAAGCCGAGGAGGGCAGTCTTATCCAGGCTGTGCAACGGCGCGCGCGGCAGTCTCCTCAAGCCATCTTTACCAGCCTCGCCGGCGGCCTGCAGACCCTGATTGATCGCATGGTTCTGAGCTTGCCGCCCGCTTCTGTGCGTAGGCGTGAGCCGGTGCTGCAGATCGAGGCTCATGGTGGGGACTGGCGGCTTACCACCGCTGCCGGCACAGAACATTTTGATGCGGTGGTACTGGCGACCCCGCCTCACGTCACCCGTGCTTTGCTGCAGCCTCTAAACGAACCATATGGCCGGCCTGCTGCCCCGGCAGGCTACATCGGCCATCGTGGTGGCGCTGGCCTTCACCGCCGAGCAAGCGGCTCGCTTGCGTATACCGCGCGGATTTGGCTTTGTCGTTCCTCCGGGTTACGCAAGCTCGGACAGGCACCCTCTGTTGGCCTGTACCTTTGTGCATCAGAAGTTTCCCGGCCGAGCGCCGCCAGGCGGCTGTGCTGCTCCGCGCTTTCTTCGGCGGCCACTCCGGGGAGACGCTTCAGGGCGAAGCGGAGGACAAGCTCGTCGAACGCGCCCGCCTGCAACTTAGCCGCATTCTCGGCCCCTTGCCGGAAGCCGCGGAAACGGTGGTGCGTCGCTGGCCTCAGTCACTGCCACAATATGCCGTCGGCCACCTGGACCGTATGGCGGAGTTGGAGTCGATTCTTCGCACCATGCCAGGTCTCCACCTTGTAGGAAGTGCCTACTACGGGGTCGGGCTTCCCGACCTTATCCGTCAGGGTCGGGCAACGGCGCGACTGCTCGCGGCATAACTTTGGCAGGAGCAAAAAGAATCCCTGCAAATCCATACCGGCTGGAATCGGTTGCCACTGCGCGTGGCACGATGGTGCCAGTTGTGAAAAATTAAAGTATCGGCGTTAAGTTGCCGATAACTAAAGGGCTAACCCCGTTCTTAATCCAGCTGGCATCTCACCATCGAAAGCAGAATGATTAAGCCATCGCATAAAGTCATCATTGTCGGGGCCGGTCCAGGCGGCTTGGCCGCTGCTATTTTGTTAGCCCGGTCGGGGGTCGACGTCACCGTTGTCGAACGGCGGGATGTCGTCGGAGGCCGCACCGCCACCATGGAGCGGGACGGCTTCAAATTCGATACCGGGCCAACCTTCTTTCTCTATCCCAGGGTCCTCCGCGAGATCTTTGCAGCGGCCGGCAGAGACCTCGATGAAGAGATCCCCATGTATCGGCTCGATCCCCAGTACCGCCTGGTCTTCGGCTCCGGCGGAGAGTTGCTGGCCACCCCAGACCTCGAACGCATGGAGCGCGCGATCACTCAGCTCAGTCCTGATGACGCTGGTGGCTTCCACCGTTTCTTCTGCGACAACCGCAACAAGCTGGAGAAATTCACGCCGTTTCTGGAGTCGCACTTCGAGAGCTGGAGAGACCTGGCCAAGCTTGACATGCTCAAGCTGCTACCGCTCTTGCGGCCTTGGCGCTCGCTCGACTCCGACTTGCGTAGCTATTTCAAAGATGAGCGCATCCGTCTCGGTTTCAGCTTTCAATCCAAGTATCTCGGCATGTCGCCCTTCACCTGTCCGAGCTTGTTCAGCATCCTCTCGTTCCTCGAATACGAGCACGGCGTCTTTCATCCGGTGGGTGGCTGCGGAGCGGTGACCAGGACCATGGCGCGCATTGCGGAGGAGCTAGGCGCTCGCGTATTGCTCAACGAGCCGGTGGAAGAGATGATTTTTGAGAATCGCAAATGCGTCGCCGTGCGCACCGCCGGCCGCACTCTGGCTGCCGACGCCGTGGTGGTCAACGCAGACTTCGCGCAGGCGATGCAGCGCATGGTGCCGGATAGCATTCGGCGCCGCTGGACCAACCGCAGGATCGAGAAGAAGCGCTTCTCCTGCTCCACCTTCATGCTGTACCTGGGCATTGAAGGGCGTTACGACGAGGTCTCGCACCACACCATTTACCTCGCCGCCGATTACCGCCAGAACCTGCGCGATATTGAGCAGCTGCATCAGCTCTCCGACGACCCGTCGTTCTACGTGCAGAATGCTTCTGTAACCGACTGCACGCTGGCGCCGAGGAACATGAGCACTCTCTACGTGCTGTTACCGGTCACCCACGAGCATCGTAATGTTGATTGGGAAGTGGAACGAGCCCGCTTTCGATCTCTGGCCTTGCGGCAGCTGGAAAAGATCGGCATTAAAGACGTAGAACGCAGGATTCGCTTCGAGAAAGTGGTCACGCCGGCGGAATGGCGCACCGGCTATGCGCTGCATAAAGGCTCTACTTTCAGCATGGCGCACAATCTAAGGCAGATGCTCCACCTGCGGCCGCACAACCGGTTTGAGGATCTTGACCGCGTATATCTGGTAGGCGGGGGCACCCATCCGGGCAGCGGGTTGCCGGTGATCTTCGAGTCTGCCCGCATTACCGCACGGCTGCTGCTGGAAGACCTGAAGGTCGATCCCCAGTGGGATACCGCGCCGGTGCTGGACGAAGATGCCATGTACGAAGCTGCCTCTTAAATGGACGCAGGGTGCACAATTAACAGTATGCGGCTGCATAGGTCCCTCAGCTCCGTGCCTGTCCGTGTTGAGCCGTCGCTGGGGCAGGCGCGAGCCGCGCAACAGATCTGGGCGCGGAAGGGCTTGCGGGCGCGTCTTGCCATCCTGCGCCGGGCTCGCCACATCATCGCCGCAAGTGCGGTCGAAATAGCGCAGAGTGTTCCCTGTGAGCAGCCCGGCGCTTTGCATCGCAGTGTGGCCGATACCCTGGTCTCCGAGGTGCTGCCGCTGGTCGAAGCCTGCCGCTTTCTCGAGCGCGAGGCGCGGTGGATTCTTGCTCCCCAGCGTCTTAGCACGCACACCCGTCCCTTTTGGCTACGCCGGGTTACCGCGGAAACCACCCGTGAGCCGCTCGGTGTGGTGCTCATCATCGGACCCGCGAACTATCCGCTGTTCCTCCCTGGGGTGCAGGTGTTTCAGGCGCTTGCGGCCGGCAATGCCGTTCTCTGGAAACCGGCGGCCGGCGGCGGTGCCGCGGCCGAGGCCCTGCGCGGGGTGCTGGTGCAATGCGGCCTCGATCCGGCTTTGCTGCAGCTGCTGGACGAATCACCCCACGCTGCCGTCGATGCCATCGCAGCGGGCGTCGACAAAGTCTTCCTCACCGGTTCCGCCGCCACGGGCAGGGAGGTTCTAAGCCAGCTAGCCCCGCATCTGACGCCCGCGGTCATGGAACTCTCCGGCTGCGATGCTGTCTTTGTGCTGCCTGGCGCCAGAATGGATCATGCGATTGCGGCGCTGACCTTCGGTTTACGGCTCAACGGATCGGCCACCTGTATGGCACCGCGCCGTCTCTTCCTGGTGGGCAGCCATCCTGACACAGTGCCGGCACTGCTCGATCAGCTTAAGACTCTGCCTGCCTTGCCGCTGCCCGCCGAGACCCAGGCGCAGCTTTCCGACCTGCTGGCGGATGCACGCCGGCTGGGCGGTTTGGTGCTGATGGATGGCTCGATTGAGCAACCGCGCTTCGTCGTTATCAGCCGGGCTACCGCCAAAATGCGCATCGCGCAGAGCGATATCTTTGCCCCCGTGCTCTGCATTTTCAATGTGCCGGACGTGGAGGCCGCGATCGCCGCGCACGCGCCCTGCCTTTATGCGCTCACCGCGGCTATCTTCGGACCCGAGCCTGAAGCGCGCGCCCTGGCCTCGCGGCTCCCGGTTGGTACGGTGCTGATCAACGACCTGATCGTCGCCACCGCCGATCCGCGCGTCGCCTTTGGCGGGCGAAAATCAAGCGGCTTCGGCGTCACCCGGGGGCGCGAAGGCTTGCTGGAAATGACGGCACTTAAGACCGTGATCACCCGGCGCAGCCGTGACCTACGTGCCTATCAGCCCACAACGCCCGGTCATCAGTCATTCTTTGCCGGCTACATTGAGGCGGTTCATGGTCGTAACTGGCTCGATCGCTGCAAGGGCTTTCTACGGTTTCTGCGCGCGGCCACCCGGCTCGATTGAGATTGAGGAGAACATGCGTGTTGCCGTAATCGGTTCAGGATTAGGAGGGCTCTCCGCCGCGTGCACGCTGGCGGCGCGGGGCTACGAGGTCGAAGTCTTCGAGAAGAATCCATGGCTTGGGGGCAAGGCCGCGGTGCTCGAGGAGCAGGGTTTCCGCTTCGATATGGGCCCCACCATCCTGATTCAGCCCTCGGTGCTGCGGCGTATCTTCTGCGAAGCCGGGCGCAACATGAGCGACTATCTCGACATGGTCCGTCTCGATCCGCAGTGGCGCTGCTTTTTCGATGACGGCACCGTTTTAGATCTGAAAGACGATGTCCGCGAGATGGCTGCATCGCTCGAGGGCAGGGAACCGGGCCTGGGCGCTCGCTTTACGGAGTTCATGGCGCTTTCTGAAAAACTGCACACCATCTCTGACAAGTTTTTCTTCTGGAAGTCTGTAGGCTCGATGCGCGACACCTTCGATATCGGCGGAAGCTTCCAGCTCTCCGTGCTTAAGGATGTTCTCAGCATGCGCCTGGGACAAAGCGTATCCGGGACGATTCGCGAGTTCATCAAAGATCCCCGTGTAGCCCAGATGCTCGATCACTATGTGCAGTACGTGGGCTCGGCTCCCGATAATTCTCCCGCGATCCTTTGTTCCATCGGCCACATGCAGGCGGAACAAGGTATCTGGTATCCCAAGGGAGGAACCCGCGCCGTCCCGCAGGCCCTGGTCCGCCTGGGGAGCGAACTGGGCGTGCGCTACCACACCTCGATTGAGATTCGCCGCCTGCTCACCGAAGGAGGGGCCATTGCCGGCCTCGAAACCAGCGACGGAGAAATGTATCGCTTTGACGCCGTAGTTTCCAATGAAGACGCAGTGCGCACTTATCGCGAGTTGCTGGGTGGTTCCGTCGCCGAGCGCTTCGACAAACGGAGGGAGTATGAGCCCGCCTGTTCCGGCGTGGTGCTCTATTTGGGCCTCAGGCAGCGCTACGAGCATCTTGCTCACCACGACTTTGTTTTTTCCCGCGACCCGCACGAGGAGTTTCACCACATCTACGATCTCGCCGAGCCTGCTCCGGACCCAACCTGCTACCTCGCTTCGACTGCGGCCACCGATTCGACCACTGCGCCCGCGGGAGGCGACGCACTTTATGTGCTGGTGCACACCCCCTTTCTGCGCCCGAAGCACGACTGGACGAAGATGTTCCCCGCGTATCGCCAGGTGATTCTGAACAAGCTGAAGCGCACTGCGGGTCTTACTGATATTGAAGAGCGCATTGTCTTCGAGCGCGCGCTCACGCCGGTCGATATTCACAATCGTTATCGCGTGCTGAATGGAGCGATCTACGGCATTTCGAGCCACGGCCGTTGGAATGGCGCCTTCAAACCGGCCAATGCCAGCCCTGATGTGGAGGGACTGTACCTGGCAGGAGGGGCAGCGCATCCCGGCCCGGGGATGCCAATGGTGATGATGAGCGGCTGGATCGCCGCCGATGCACTGGATGAGCACTATCGCGGGGCGGACGCTGCCGTTGCCGCGCGCAAGCAGGCAGAGCAGCTGCTGGCTCATGCCTGAGGCACAGGATGGGGAAAAGAGTATGGCGACGCGGGATAAATCCGCACTGGTCCAGCCGTCGCGGGGTTTGCTTTCCCTGTTCGCGAATTATCTCCACTGGTATATCGGCCGCCATTTTCACGCCATGCGCCTGGCGAACGCCCGCCGTTTCCCCAGCACCGCCGGCCCGCTGATCGTCTATGCCAACCATGCTTCGTGGTGGGATCCGCTTGCTTTCATTGTGATTTCGCGCTACTTTCTCCCCACTGCCTGCCACTATGCGCCCATGGACGCCGTTGCCTTGAAGCACTACGGATTTCTCCGCAAGCTGGGTCTGTTTGGCATCGAAGCCGGAACGCCGCGCGGCGCCGCCCAGTTTTTGCGCACCGCGCGCGAGATTCTTTCCACGCCGAACGCGGTACTCTGGGTCACTCCTGAGGGGCAATTCACCGATATGCGCACCCGTCCGGCCATCTTCCGCCCCGGGCTGGCAGCGCTGGTCGCGCGGCTCGGTCCATGCACGCTTGTGCCGCTGGCCTTCGAGTACACCTTTTGGGATGAGCGGCTGCCGGAGATTTTGCTTTCCTGCGGCCAGGCGATTGAGGTCGCAGATGGGCGCCTGCATAGCACTGAGGAGTGGAGCGAGCGGCTAGCCTCCGCCCTGGCGGCCACCCAGGATGAGCTCGCGGCGCTGGCCAAGCTTCGCGATCCCGCGCACTTTACCACCATCCTTTCGGGCCGGGTGGGCGTGAGTGGCGTCTATGACGCCTGGAAGCGGCTCGTTGCATTGCTGAGCGGGCGCGTCTACCAGGGGAGCCATGGGAGCATTCGCCGCTTATGACCACATTGCTCATTGGACTCGCCTTTGGCTGCGCCACCGTCCCCGCCTTGCTTTGGGTGTGGAACATGGTGCTTTATCGCGAGCCGACTGCCGGCAGCTGTGCGGAAATGGGCCACTGCGTTCTGCCGGATGCTGTCTCGGTGCTGATCCCAGCTCGCAATGAGGAGCGGGCCATCGCCGCATCCCTTACCAGCCTGCTCGCTTCGCGCGGGGTGGCCATCGAAATCATTGTGCTCGATGACGCTTCCACCGATCGCACCGCGGAAATCGTTCTCGGCTTTGCCGCCCGTGATCCGCGCGTGCGCCTGGAGTCTGCGCCATCGTTGCCCGGTCGGTTGGAACGGCAAGCAGCACGCCTGCTATGCGCTTGCCGGCATGGCCCGCTCGAGTATCCTCTGTTTTCTGGATGCGGATGTGCGTCTTGCGCCCGAAGCGCTCGTCTCGATGTCCGTATTCCTGGCCCGCACCGGCTCGGATCTGGTCAGTGGATTTCCTCGTCAGGAAACGGAAACTCCTCTGGAGTGGTTATTGCTGCCGCTGATCCACTTCGTGCTGCTTTCGTATCTGCCGCTGGCCGGCATGCGCGCCTTGCCCTCGCCCGCCTTTGCGGTGGGCTGCGGTCAGTTCCTTATGGTGCGCCGCGAGGCGTACCGCAAGACGGGCGGCCACGCGCAGATCCGCACCACGATGCATGACGGGTTGTTGCTGCCGCAGCTCTTTCGCCGTCACGGCCTGCGCACCGATATTGCCGACCTGACCTATCTGGCCACTTGCCGCATGTATCACAATGCTTCTGAGGTTTGGCACGGTCTCTCCAAGAATGCGACGGAAGGCATGGCTGCGCCGGCGCGTATTCTGCCTTTCTCGTTCCTGCTCTTCTGCGGTCAGATTCTTCCCCTTTTATTGACTCTGTCGCTGGTCGTAGCGCCGGCATCGTACGGCCGGTATGGACGCTCGTTCATCCTTGCCGCATTGGCAGCGTCGTTCCTGCCCCGTCTGCTTTCCGTCTGGAGATATCGTCAGCCTCTGCTCAGCGCCTTGCTGCATCCGCTCGGCGTGACTATATTGCTGGCTCTTCAGTGGTATGCCCTGCTGCGCAAGATCGCGGGCCAGCAGGTCACCTGGAAAAAGCGCGCTTATCGTATCGGGTAATGCCTCGGGTGATGCAACCGATCCGTCGGCCAAGCATTTCAATTCATATGGGTAAGTTAGGGAGGAGACCAGGCGGTCAATCGCGCGCCTGGCGATCTTGAAGCGCGCTTTATTCGCGCTGCATCCACCTGGCATCTGCCTTTTTTCTACAAGCGTCGTGAGCAGGCTGCGAGCGACTCTTTATCGCTCCCGGGGCTTCTGTAGCACGTCAAGATCTTCACTCGCCGGATTTAAGCGGCTTGCGGGCGAAATAATAAAGTGAGCCTGCCAGCAGCACGAACATCAACACCGAAACCCAGTCGTGGTGCAGGGGATTGGTGGCCGGCAACAGCAGCACATCCTGCTTGCCGACGGCGGTTTCATAAAGCTTCAGCGCGACCCCCATCAATCCCACGATCCCCCCGGCCGCAATCAGTCCGCTGGCGTAGAGCGAGCCCGGGCTGATCTCACTCTCACCTTCTGTTTCGCCCGCTTTCTCGACCGCCCGATCGATCATCCACCGCACCACGCCACCGGCAAAGATTGCCAGTGTGGTCGCGATCGAAAGATACGCACCCACAGCGAAAGAGAGTGAGCGAACCCCCAGCAGCTCCACCGCAATGACCAGAAAGACGCCCAGCAGCACCAGGCCCCAGGGCAGCTTGCGGCCCAGGATTCCGTTGACCACCGTGGCCATCAGCCGCGCCTGCGGCGCCGCCGCCTTTTCGCTGCCGATCCCCTGGATCCACTGCACCTCAATCTGCTGCGTCTGCGGATTGTAGAGATACTTGCCGTCCGCCAGCTCCGGCGAGTTCAGCGCGTTCAGCAACACATACTGATTGCCGGGGCGCGTATCCACTGTCTTGTCGGAGTTGATGACCCGAATCTGCGCCTGGTGAAAGTGCGGCTCCTCGACCTGGACGCCGCTGTGAGCCACTGCCATATCCCACGGCCGCGCGGTCTGCCGGAACTCCGCCAGCCCCTGATTCATCAACTGCAGCGTAGCCCCAATGGCCAGCGTCGAGACGAAGGCGCCGACCACCAACGCGATCTGCTGCTTGCGCGGCGTGGCGCCGATCAGGTAGCCGGTCTTGAGATCCTGCGAAGTATCGCCCGCATTCGCCGCCGCGATGCACACCACGCCGCCGATGGTGATGGCCAGCGCGCCGAAGGCAGGAGCGGTCCATCCTTTCACCAGGAAGATCGCGGACGTTGCCATCAGCGTCGCGATCGTCATACCGGAGACAGGGTTCGAAGAACTGCCAATCAGCCCCACGATGCGGGAGGAGACAGTGACAAACAGAAATCCGAAGAAAGCCACCAGAAGCGCAGCGGAGAGGTTGGCCAGCAAACTCACCTGCGCGCCGGGCACTGGTTTGAAAGTAAGAAAAAAGAACATCATCAACACCAGAACCACCGATCCTCCGACCACCACGCTGAAGGGAAGGTCATCGTCGGTGCGCAGCGGAGTGCTCTTGACTCCGCCGGCCTGGCGCAGGTTGCCGGCCGCGGCGCGCAAGGCGCCGAAGATCGTGGGCATGGTCTTGAGCAGGGTGATCAGCCCGGATGCTGCAACTGCGCCGGCGCCCATGGGGCGGATATAAGAGGCCCACAGATCGCTGGGAGACATCTGCGCGATCGGTTTGGTCCCGGGATAAATCGCCTGGGGATAGTGAGAGCCAAAAAAATAAATAGCCGGCATCAGGACCAGCCAGGAGAAGACCCCACCGGCGAAGAGCAATCCGGCAATCCTTGGTCCGATGATGTAACCCACGCCGAGGTATTCGGGAGTGACGTCGGCACGGATCGCGGAACCTTTCAGCCACTGTGGCTGGTAGTCCGGAGTGCCCGGCCAGACACCGAACAAGTTGTCATTCTGAAACAAGGTATAGATCCCGCCCAAGCCAAGCCCCAGAAATACGCGCCCGGCAAAGGAACCGCCGCGCTCGCCGGCCAGCAGCACATCCGCGCACGCCGTACCTTCGGGGTAGGTGAGCCGGCCGTGCTCCTCGACGATCAATTGTCGCCGTAGCGGGATCATGAAGAGCACGCCCAGCAGCCCACCCAGCAGCGCCAACAGAAAAATGCGCGAGTACTCCAGGTTGAAACCGAGAAAGATCAACGCCGGCAAAGTAAAGATCACACCCGATGCGATCGACTGTCCCGAATTGCCCGTAGTCTGAACGATGTTGTTTTCCAGAATCGACGCCCGGCCGAACACCCGCAGGATACTAATCGAAAGCACGGCAATCGGGATCGACGCCCCGACCGTCAGTCCCGCGCGCAAGCCGACATAGACGGTCACCGCGCCAAACAGCAGCCCAAAAATACAGCCCAGCACCAGCGCGCGGGGCGTCAGTTCAGGGCGGTTTTGGGTGGGGGAGACGTAGGGCTCAAAAGCTTGCTGGAGTTTCTTGCAATTGTGTTCCTCGCTACACCGTGCAAACACTCTAATCTATAAGTCGAAGTCCTCAATTGACCTATGGCAATTCGCAAGCTTCTTGCCTACGCCGCAATCTACGTCCTATGGGGCGCATCGTTCCTGGCCATCCGCCAGGTGGTTGCGGTGGCTCCGCCCTTCTTTTCTGCATCCTTCCGATTTCTGTGCGCCGGAGCAATTCTCTACGGTTACAGCCGCTGGCGAGGAATCCCACAGCCCAACAAACGGCAATTGACCAGTACGGCCGTGCTGGGCCTGGTCATGTTTGCCGCCGACTACGGTTGCCTCTTCTGGGCGGAGAAGGAAGTGCCCTCGGGTTTGGCGGCGGTGATCGCCGCGACCATTCCGGTGTGGGTCATGGTTGCGGAGTGGATCGTCTCCAGCTCGCAGCGGCCCAGCGCGAAGGCCCTGGCTGGCGTTGCCCTGGGGATAGCGGGGGTTATCTTGCTGATGCTTCCTGCAGGACTTCATCACAGCCGGTTCAGCATCTCGGCGTTGGTCCTGCTGCTGGGCACGTTCTTTTGGGCAGGTGGGACGGTTGCCAGCCGCCATCTCGACCTGCCGCGGCAACTCAGCATGAGTTCAGGCCTGCAGATGTGCTGGGGCGGTCTGTTTCTGCTCCTGCTCTCCGCGGGCACGGGTGAACTGGGCGCGTTGCCCGCTCTCTCCCATCAATGGAACTGGCAGATTGCGTTCGCCATGGCCTACCTCATCCTGTTCGCCTCCATCATCGCGTTTACCGCCTATGTCTGGCTGATTGCCCGGGATCCGACCACCCGGGTTGCGAGCTATGCCTATGTAAACCCGTTGATTGCCCTGCTGCTCGGCTCGCTCCTGGCCCACGAGCGGCCTACGCCCGTGCAGTACGCGGGAGCCGCCCTGGTGGTGGCCGGGGTGGCATCGACCATCGCCGGCAAGCGTGTTGCGCGGCGTGAACAAGCCGAGAAAGTGTCCTAAACACGGGCTGGCATTCAGGCTGAACTTACCCGTATACTCTCCACATCGGCGGCAAGGCAGCTGCGGAGCCTCGCTGGCCGGCTGTGAGGTGCGTCTTTTCTGGTCAGAATTTACCCCTGACTCTCGACGTCCCGCTGCCGCAAACTTCGGTTTGGCGCGCTGTTGTCCGCGTGCTTCGAAGTCCAGCGGATTGCCTCTCCTGTGCCTTGTTCCCCTGCTCCTGCGCCCTTTGTGGCGGCTCCCTCCTGCGTTTGACCCGTGTCCCAATCTGCGATTTCTGCTGTGCGCAACTTCCCGCCCAAACCGGCGTCCTCTGCGCTTGTTGCGGGGAAGACCTGGGCATTGCCAATCTCTCTCCATTGCCCGATGACGATTCTGCAGCCCCTGTGCCAGCCCTGTCGGCTGGCCCCTCCGGCTTTCGTGAAAGCGGTAGCCTATGGCAGCTACCAGGGCCGGCTTCGCGAGATGGTTCACCTGCTCAAGTACGACGGCATGCAGCCGGTAGCCGGTCGTCTGGGTACTCTCCTGGCCGACAGCCTTGAATCCTTTGTTGTCGCCTCAGCGCAATGTTGGTTATCCCGGTGCCGATGCACCCCAGCAAGCAGCGCCAGCGTGGCTTCAACCATGCCGAGCTGCTGGCCCGCGCGGCCATGGTCGAGATGCGCCGGCGCCATCCCCAATGGGTGCTGAAGCTGGAAACGAGTTTGTTGAAACGCGTGAGAGTTACGGTGAGTCAGGCAGGCCTGACCACCCACCAGCGCCGGCAGAATCTGCGTGGCGCTTTTTTTGTGCCCCGGCCCGCCCATCTGGCTGGACGGCACGTTTTGCTGATCGACGACATTTACACCACGGGGGCTACGGCCCGCGCCTGCAGCCGGGTATTGAGAAATGCCGGCGCCGCGTCGGTTCGGGTGGCGACTGTGGCCCGGGCGCAGCGCGAGGGAGTTGCTTTCTGGGATCCAGGTTTTCTGCGAACCACGCAGAGAGTGAACTGAGACGGAGGGATCAAGATGTCTTTGGGAAAGTCCATGATCCACGCACGCAAGCCGAAAGCAAACGCACTGCGGGTGCCTCACGAACCCTCTGAGCCGCATGAAGGGTGGCCGGGCCAGCGGGTTTCCTCTGCCTACACCATGCAGAAGCCGGTGCTGGTGTTGAACGCGTCTTACGAACCGATCAATATTTGTGGTGCTCGGCGGGCGCTGATCCTGGTTCTTAAGGGCGTGGCCAAGACAGAGGAAGAGCAAGGCGCCATTTTGCACGCGGCGTTGCTGCGCATCCCTATGCCCTCGGTCATTCGCCTGCTGGAGTACCGCCGCATCCCGCATCAGACCCGTGCCCTTTCTCGCAAGAACATCCTGCTGCGCGACCGCAACAGCTGCCAGTACTGCGGGGTTGTTCTGCCCGCCGGAGAACTTACGCTCGACCATGTTTTGCCCCGTTCGCGCGGCGGCCTTTCCACCTGGGAAAACCTGGTCGCCTGCTGCCATGCCTGCAATCGCAAAAAGGGCAATCATCTGCTCAGCGAGATAAGCGACATCAAGCTCTTGCGCGAGCCGCGTCCTTTCTCCCTGCATACCAGCCGCCACATCATGCGCATGATCGGCCACTCCGACCAGAAGTGGCGCAAATACCTCTATTACTGAGGGTCCTGCAATCGCGATCTGCAGGTTCTCGGCTGCGCTCTCTAGGTTTGGGTCCGCAACAACCCACAGCTCGCTCGGGAAATGGCTAAAAAGTGCGTATTAAGCGTATTAAGTCCGGCCGCTCACCTGGAAGGGCATGGTTTTGAGCGAATTGGCGTGATTGCCTCCACACCCATATAGATACATTCTGGTGTCGCTTAGTTTGGGTGCGCCCAGGTTTTTTCTTCCCGGAGGGGTGGGGCGGCTTGCCCGACAATGTGCAGGCGACCAGCGGGGCCCCTAGTTACTCAACTGCGATCGGGTCCCACCACACCAGCCTGGTCAACAACGGATAGTAGAGCGCCAGGCGAAGGGTTAAGTTCTCCCCGTGAACCTCTACGCATGACTTCGGCATACGCCTCCAGTTGGCGCAGGTACTTTTGCTTCTCACTTTGCAGAAAAGCATCCAACCCGGACGTGCCGTGCCGTGCGGTCTTGTAATCCACGATCCACAGGTGGGTTTCTGCTACGGAGCCGGGTTCTTCTCCCGCGCGAAAGATGCGATCGCCACGCAGCGTCTGCACGACTCCGCCGGCCCCCTCCGGCGCAGACCAGCTTGACCAGGAGATTTCAGTTTGCGCATCCGCGCGTGCTCCCAGAATCCAGCGCCCGGTTGGATCCTGGAGCACCGCGACGCAGGGCCCGCACCACCTCTGCTGATTGTGGTTCAGCCTCCACCCTGGGTAGCCCAGCCGAGCGCAGCATAGCCAAAGCACGACCACGCCACCCGCGTAATTCGTCAGGATCGATGCCTGGCAGACGGGCCAACTCTTCCAGCAGCGCGTGCACCACGGTGCCAAAGGCGCGCGCGGCCAGCGATCCGCGCGGCCGCTCAATCGTCCCTGCCTGTTCGAGGCTATCTGGCACATCAACGGTTACATCACCGGGCGGCTTCCAGTCAGCCGGCAAGCGGTGCAACAGAATCGGAGGCGGAAAGGCAAGCGACGTCTGTCGCGGCGGAACGGCCGGCGTCTCGACCTGTTCCTCTCGTGCCTGCTCAAACTCACCAGCCAGCGCCGGCCACGCAATCCCCAGCAGGCTTCGGCTGGAACCCGGGCTTAACTCATGGGTATCTTTCTTGATGTTAGCCGTTCCCAGCAAATGCAGCTCCTGGCGGGCACGCGTAGCTGCCACGTAGAGCAGCCGCCTGGCCTCTTGATTTTCCCGCTTCGCCTGTTGGTCACCGATCCACCGGTAGATGCCGCCCTCCTCGCCGTTGCGGCCGATGGGAGCAACTACGAACTCACGCTCCTCCTGCTCCGACTCCCCGACCAGCCTGGTCTGCTCCATCCAGCGAAGTAAGGCTTGCTGATCCGGTCGCGTCCCGCCTTCCAATCCGGGAACTACTACGACGTCAAAACCAAGTCCCTTCGCCTTGTGGATGGTCATCAGCTGCACCCCGCAGCGCTCATCCGCGAGCGGGTCGGGTTGCGCGCACAGCTCGGCAATTCGGTCCTCCAGGCCGGCTGCTTCCGGGCCCAGATCCTCGAGCATGGCAAAAAATGCGCGCACGTTCTCATAACCGGCGCTGTCAACGCAAGCTCGTCCGCCGAGTGTCGCCCAGGTACGCTCCACCCATCGCGCCAGCGATACCTGGCGATGTTTGCCGCGCAGCGCGGTTTCGAGCACGGCATGCACACGCTTCGCCCTGGTTTGCCCGTCTTCGCTAAGCGAAGACACCCGCTCGCGCAGCAGGGTAAGCATGGGCCGCGAAGCAAATTCCTTAAGATCGGCGCCGCAGAGCGTGTGCAGGTCTCTGAGCGTGAGACCGCACCAGGGCGCGCGCAGAACCGTGAGCCATGCGATGCGATCCATCGGCTGCAGCAGCGCACGCGTCAGCGCAGTCAGGTCCTTCACCTCCTGGCGATCGCCCAGCTGCTCAATCTCCACCGCGCGGAAGGGAATTTCTGCCTCGCGGAGTTTACTGCACGATCAGAGCCAGGTGTGGCCGGGCGCGAACCAGCACGGCAATCCGATACTCGCCTCCGGCCTTCTGTGCTGCTTTCACTTTGGGCCAGTTGTCCTGGATGATGCTGACCACCTTCGCGGCCTCACTATTGGCCACCCTGCGCTTTTCCTCCGGGCTCGCTTGCGCACTGCGGAAGAAAGGCCAGATGCGGACCCCCGGGCCGCCGGGTGGGGCCGCCTTTTGCGCCGTGGAAGGCACAAAGGGAACCTGGTAGTCATCCGTCCGCCGGCATTGCGCACGAAGATCCGGGTGAAGAGTTCATTCAGGCGGTCTACCAGCCCGGCATGGGAGCGGAAGTTAACCTGCAACTGCAACGGTGCCAATTGCAACGCGGCCGTTCCCTCGCCCAGGCCGTGAACGCCGGGTTCGCTCAAACAGCTCGACTTCCGCCTGGCGAAACATATAGATCGATTGCATCGGATCGCCCACCAGGAAGCAGGTACCCTGGCCCGCGGATTCCCAGCCTCCGGCAAGCAGCGTAAGCAGCTCATATTGGCTGCGCGAAGTATCCTGAAATTCGTCTACCAGCAAATGGCGCCATCGCCCGGCGACCTCGGCAGCCAATTCACTGAGCTCGCCCTCCTCATCGCAGCAGAACCTCCCGCGCGGCGAGGCCTAATTCGACAAAGTCCACGATGCCGCGCTCGGCAAAGACAACCCGAAGCTCGGCCGATGGCATGGCGCAGGATGACCAGCATGTGCTGCAGCATCTGCGACTCTTCCTCGTTGTAATGCTGCGGTGGAAGCGCCCGCAGCTCGCGTAGCACGGCAGGCAGATCAGGCTCTTCGCCGAAGGACTCGAGTGAGAGAAGCGAAACCGTTCCTTCGCCGCCTTGCCGCCATTGCCGGAACTGAATCCACTATTAGCGCGGCGGGCTCTTGCGCCAGTCGCTCGTCTTTGGTCAGCAGAAAATCGCACAGGCAATTCCATTGCGCGTGATCGGTGAGCTCACGGATATGTGCGACATCTTTGAGTGCAAGCAGATCCGAGTCCGGGTCCACGTTGCCGCATGCATAGCCCAGTACTTCCACCAGCTCCTGCGCCAGCTCGGGATGGAGCGCAAACAGTGACTGTGCTTTGTCGAGCGCCTCCTGATGGATTCGGCGCAGCGGAGCTTCGAGTGCGTCGCGAACCCGCGGCCAATCGTCCGGCCGGCCGAGGGGCAGCACGCGTCCCCACTGATCCCGCTTGTCCAGCATGTCGGCGATCAGCTTTTCGCAATCGCCCAGGCTGGTTCCGCGCAGCTGCAACAGGGCACGCAGCGCGTCGGAGAGCACCGGGTCACCGCCCAGCCGGGCCAGCGTCCGCCGTGCCGCAGTGGTGTACAGCGGCTGTGGCTTATCAGTCGGGGTAAGGGATCCCCCCAGCCGCGAGAGCAGGGGAGTCTCGTGGGCGATTGCCAGGCAAACGGAATCGATGGTTTGGATATTCAGTCTCTGCGGCTGTTGCAGCAGATTCCATCCCCGCTCTTTATCGTTGGCGAGCGCAGCCCGGGCCAGCTGCACCTCCTCGCGTTCATCGCCGGGATTTGCCGCTGCTTGCTCGCAGCGCCGTCAGCACCCTTGCCCGCATCTCGGCGGTGGCTGCGAGGGTGAAGGTGATCGCCAGGATCTGTTCCGGCTCATCCACCTCGGCCAGCAGCTTGAGCAAGCGGCGAGTCAGCAGCTCCGTTTTGCCCGACCCGGCCGGCGCCTGGACGAGAAAGGAGCGGCTGGTATCCAGCGTCAGCGCGCGGTCTGTTTGATCGATGGGCGGCGCATCATGCTCAATCGTCGGCATCGTCCGCATCCTCGCCGCTATTGGCGCGGTCGCTCTCGGCAATCCGGCACAGCCCGGGCAACTTGCAATACGCGCAGGTCTTGGGATACTGCTTGGGATCTACCTGCGCTTCGCCGTTGAGAAACTGTTGGCCTACGTCGAGCAAGAGTTTGTGCCATTCCTGCAGCATTTTCGCGCTCAGAGGCGGCTTTGACAATTTCGTGTTCCCCGGCATGACGGCATCGCTATGCTCCACCCGGCCGATAAATTTAACCTCGCCGGCGCGCACCTGTCCCAGCAAAAGCCCCTGCAGCTCTTCGACCTGCCCGGCATACAGCAGAAGCTGCGGCTCGTCCGGCCGCGCACCCTCCCATGCATCCTTCTTCACTTTGCCTGTCTTGTAATCGATGATGACGCGTCCGCCGCGTACCCCATCGATACGGTCGACTCGAACCTGCAGCTTCAGCTCTCCCACCAAAGCGGGGAGCTTCATTTCGCCCGCCTCAAAGGTAAACGGAGCACGCCGCTCTTCATAAACCAGCCACTCATCGATGAGCGAGGAGATGCGCTCCTCTTCCGCCTCGAGATAGGCGCGGCTCCAGCCCTGCTTGCGCGCATCGATCTGCTTGCCGTAGCTCTGCAAGGCGGCCTTCACCTGCTGCTCGATCATCGCCGGCAGGCGGCCTTCTTTGCGAGCTGTGCGCAGCCCTTCCAGGCTTTTCAGCTCGTCCCACAGCCCCTGCAGTATCCTGTGCACCGCCGTGCCCCGTTCGCGCGGTTCGAGGCCCCAGTCGGTTTCGTCCATTGGCCTGGCCGCCAGCCGTTTGTGGCAAAGCATTGAAAAGGACAAGCCGCCTGCATCTTGAGTATTTCCGACCCACCGGCCTCCTGTTCCACCGGCCAGGGAACCACCGCCGCCTGCTCCTCATCGGTAATCAGGAGTGGAACGTCATCCTCGGCGGTCCCATCATGCGCGCCGATCGATTTGCGCAGTGCTTTGGCCTTCATCTTCCGCGTCATCCTCCGGAGGTCACCAGCGTCGATGGCCGGCAAACGCCCTCGGCATTCTGTGACGGATAGCTGAAGACGCACCTGGCCGCGCTCCTCTCCAGCCGCAGGGTCACCTGCTGCGCAAGCTCCCAATCCACGGTGCTATCCCCGTGCGGCATCCGGTGCTTGCGCTGCAGCGATCGGGTGAGAAACGCATGCGGTCTTGCCGGCGCCGGCCAGCTTGCGTCGTCCGCGCCGAGAAACCACAGCGCGTCGAAGGTGAGCCCCGCCGCTTCCAGCGGCCCCAGGATCTGCACCGGCGCATCCCGCGACTCCGGCGCGAAGATCATCTGCCCGGCATGCCGCTGCATCACCTCGAGAAACTCAGCGTAGCCGACTTTGCGGCCGTCAAAGGAGAGCGTGGCCACGCTGTCGAGCAACTGCGACCACCTGGCCTGCACCTGGAAATCTTCACTCTGCAGCAAATGAGCTCCGGGCCAATGGACCGTCTCCAATATTCGTTCGGCCAGAGCGACCCATTCCGCGAAGCTCAGCCAATCCACCCTGGGGAAGCAGGTTACGGCCCGCCCGCAGCCTCCGCCGAAGGTTGTGCAACGGTATGGCTTCTCGCCAGTTTTCGCTTAGAAACTGCACGAAGGTGTCCAGTTCCATCTCCGGCTGTCTCATAGCCAGTCGCCGCAGCCTGGCGTCAAACGCCGCGATCGGCAGCAGTTCGTCTTCGTGCTCGCAAAGGAAACCGGAGAGAATCAGCCAGCTCAGATCGTCCTGGGGTAGCGCCTCGTGCATCCAGCGCAACAGCAACAGCGCGGCCCGCGCCATAGGCATGTTGGCCAGGGGAACACCAAGAGAAAACTCGAAGGGAAGCGGCAGGTCGCGCGCTCCAATTGTAACCGTCTCGGGTGCGAGTATCCGGCGAAAGATTCCCTCGATCTCGGGGCGCACGCTGGAGACGCTGGGCACCACGACCGCGATGCGGGGAGCCACCGCCGTGGCGCCGCAAGCTGGCGCTGCACCCAGCGAGCGCAGGTAGCGATCTCGTCTCGCTTATCGACAGCTTCGACCAGCAAAGCGGCCTCCGCCGCGGGGACCTCGCCGGCTTCGGCCATTTCGACCTCATGACCTTGTTCGCGGAAGGCTTCGATCAGGTGCCTGTTGCGCCGGCGTGGTGCGATCGAAGCCGGTCAGCACCAGCCGGGCGGTTTCCAACTGGCCGCGCCAGCACGGCATCGCGTAACTCCAGCGGCAGCATGCTTCGGCTCAGCCACTCCTCTTTGTGGCATATGCGCACAAAATCACGCGCCCATTCGCGAAAGCTCTCCACGTCCGGGCCGCCCAGTCTCTCTCCTCGCAGAAAATCGAGCGCGCCATAGGTGCAGAGCAGGGCGTAGGCCTGCTGCGCCAGCTCGGCGACGCCGGGCACGGAGATGAGGCGCCGCCCCTCGATCCTGGGCCTTACCAGCCGCACCCAAACCTGTTGTTCCTGGAGAGCTGTGAGCAAGAGGCGTGTTTCGCTGCCCGAACGCAGCCGCTTCTGCCACAAGCGGTTCAGCCAGCTATCCCAGTCCAAAATATCCGGCGATTGCCAGGCTTCCCGCCCCTGCTCGCGTTGTGCTTCCCCATGCAGCCGCCGCAGGGCGCGGGCGGCGCGGGCACTCGAGGCGATCACGGTATCGCCGGCCTGGATTGCTGCCGCGATTACCGGGGGGAGTGGCATCCTTGTTTTATACCGCAAAGACTGCGGCCGCCGCAGGCTCTAGGATAGAGAGGAGAGGGGAACATGCAGCTTTCTTTTGCGCGGGGTCGCCGGTTCCTGGTTTGGCACTCCAAGATCTTCTTTCTTTGGATTTTCTTTCTTTGCGGTCTGGGCGCATTGCAGGGCTGCCGTAGCGGAGATTCCACTCCCGATGAGCACCCAGCCACGATGGCCAGCCCCACGGCGACCTATCAGCTCAGGGGAATCGTGGTTTCCTCAGATCCGGCAAAAGGGGTGGTCTCGGTCGACGCGGAAGCCATCCCCGGTCTCATGGGCGCCATGACCATGCCCTACAAGCTGGCCCAGCCCGGTGTTGCCGCCGAGCTTCATCCCGGAGACCACATTACCGCCAGGCTGCAGATCTCAGACGCCGCCAGCGTGCTGGATCAGATCGATGTGATCCAACAGGCCCAGCCGGACTACAAGCCGGCTAAGATCTATAACGTTCCCCAAGCCGGGCAGCAGGTGCCCGATTTCAAGTTTCTCAATCAGAATGGCAAGACCATTGCGATCGACCAGTTTCGCGGCAAGGTCCTGCTGGTCACCTTCATCTACACCCGTTGCCCACTGCCGGATTACTGCATACGCATGAGCCGCAACTTCGCCGACATCCAGCACCAGCTTGCCGCCGATCCTCAGCTCTATAACAAGACCCATCTGCTGAGTGTCAGCTTCGATCCCGCCTATGACACGCCGCAGGTGCTGCGCAGTTACGGCACCGCCTACACCGGGGAACATGGCAACCAGGCCTTTTCCCACTGGGACTTTGCCGTGCCCGGCTCCTCTGAGCTGGATTCGGTGGACCAGTTTTTTGACGTGGGCGTGAGCGCCGGCAGCAACAACACCCTCACCCACTCCCTCTCCACCGCCGTCATCGCGCCCAACGGCACGATCTTTCGTTGGTATCCGAGCAACGAGTGGACCCCGTCAGCGATTGTTGATGACGTCAAGCAAGCCCTCGCCCAGGGTGGTTCTCACCCTGGCTGATGCATCACGTTGCATTTGCCGTGCGCCTGATCACAAGGTAGATTTTGACCTAGCCGTTCCAGCAAACGTAGGGGCAAAAGTAGCTATGATTCTTGTGCTCATGGGAGTAACCGGTTCCGGTAAGACCACCGTCGGCCAACTGCTGGCCGCGGAGACGGGCTGGCAGTTCGCCGACGCGGATGACTTTCATTCCCCAGCCAACAAGAAAAAAATGCACGACAACATTCCCCTGACCGATGAGGACCGCATGCCATGGCTGGCGAGCCTTCACCAGCTCCTGCTGGGCTGGTACGAGGGGGGTACAAGTGGCATTCTGGGCTGCTCTGCGCTACGCAAGAGTTACCGGGATCTACTGCTGGACCAGATTCCCCCGGTCAACATCCTTTTCATCCTGCTCGAGGTCTCGCCCCAGGAGCTGGCGCGGCGTCTTGCAGCGCGCAAGAACCACTACATGAATCCAGGTTTGCTGCAGAGCCAGCTCGATACCCTTGAAATCACGCCCGACCTCATGCGGGTGCCCGCAGATGGACCGCCGAAGCAGATCGTGCAGCAGATCCTCGACAAGCTCCTGGTCGTGGAAGGCAAGACCGAGGTCTAGGGAGACGATCGGTTTAGTGCCGCGCCTACGGCGCTCGGATCTTCGAAATTCCCAGCCCTTCCGGGTTGGGCTGACGTTTGGCGGTCGGCCCTCCCCCGGATTTCCTGTGGAACTTGGAGGCTTCGGTGAGCTTCATGCGCCTTTCTTCATGGAAAGGCGCACACGCGGTTCTCTCCAGTCCAGCGAGGCAGGAAATCCGGGTCCGGGCCTTGCATTCATCGCGGTTTTTGCCGTGTCATTTCTCCCTCAACTTGCCGCAGGCAAGTTTGCTGCTCAGGATTACGATTTTGTGGGAGTTTGGACGAAAAACATCCCTAACAGGTTTAGCGCTCTGGGGAATCTGGCCCGCCATTCGATCAAAGAGGTAACATTGAGCTGTGAGCACACTTCTTCCGGTCAGCGCTAGAAACAATGCCCCGCAGCATGGTCCTGGATCCTCCCCTGACCGATGCTGAGTTCGAAGCCCTCTGCGCCGCCAACGACATCGTTCACTTTGAGCGCACCAGGGAAGGAAAGATTCTGATGCACCCACCTGCTGGCGGATTCACCAGCGACGGAAATTCCGAGATCGATTCCCAACTTCGCGTCTGGTGGAAGACTCACCGGCGGGGAAGGGTGTTCGATTCGAACGGAGGCTTCTTCCTTCCCGATGGGTCCATGCTGAGTCCAGATGCCGCTTACGTCCTGCCGAAGAAGCTGAAAGGATTAACCAAGGACGACCTGACCGGCTTCCCGCGCCTCTGTCCCGATTTCGTCGTTGAGTTATTTTCGAAATCCGACAGTCTTCCCGAGGCCAAAGACAAGATGGAGCGGTGGATTGAAAACGGCGCGGCGCTGGGTTGGCTGATCCATCCTTATCAGCGGAAGGTCTACGTCTATGAACCTGGCCGCAAAGCCTCGGCCGCTTCGGGAAAGGTCATCCACGGCAAAGGGCCTGTGGAAGGCTTCACCCTGGATCTCGATGAGGTTTGGCGGTGTTATGAGATTTGAGCTCCCGGAGGCGTCTCGTCCTAATGGCGAAAATTACGGTTCTCTTTGGTGTTCTGCTCATTATTCTCGGCGCGGCCAGCTTCATTCTTACCGGCCACAAATTTCCCACTTCGCTCATTCCCGTCGCCTTCGGCATTCTTCTGGTTACCTTTGGCGGCATGGCCGAAACTCCGGAGACGCGCCGCCGCATGCTGTTCATGCATATAGCGGTAACGGTTGGCCTTCTGGGCTTCCTTGCCACCGCTCCCGCCCTGGTCTCTGCCTTTCAGCTCTTCAAAGGCAAGCTCTTCCCCTACCCTGCGGCCATTGAAGAAAAAGCAGCGATGTCGGTGCTCCTGCTCATCTATGTAGTACTCTGCGTGCGCTCGTTCATTGCCGCGCGCCGCTCCAGAGTCTAGGAGTTCTGCATAGTGAGTCTGCGATCCAGCGCCGGAGCAGGAATGTCCATCCGCGCCGAACGGACCAACCGTTCACGCTCGGGGGCAGCCGCCGATACGGGCGAAGTTAAGCGAAAACGGCCGCCCCTGCGTAAGGTGTTGCCCGAAATCTGGACACTTATCAAGCCCCGCAGATGGCTTTTGGCCTTTGGCTTTGTGCTGATGGTCATCAATCGTGTCTGCGGCCTGGTTCTGCCTGCGTCCACCAAGTTTCTGGTGGACAACGTCCTGGTAAAGAGACAAGCCGACAAACTGCCATGGATCGTCGGCGCGGTTCTGCTGGCAACCGCCATCCAGGCAGTCACCTCGTTTTCCCTGACCCAGTTGCTCTCCAAGGCAGCCCAGCGCCTCATCGCGGACCTGCGCATGCAGGTCCAGCAGCACATCGGCCGTCTCTCCGTCAGCTTCTACGACGCCACCCGAACCGGTGTCCTGGTCTCCCGCATCATGACCGACGTCGAAGGGGTGCGTAACCTGATCGGCACCGGCCTGGTCGACTTTGTCGGCGGTCTGCTTACCGCCGTTCTCGCCTTCTTCATCCTCATGCGCATCAGCGCCAAGATCACCCTCATCTCTTTCGCCTTCGTGCTTACCTTCGTCTTCATCCTGCGCAAGGCATTCGCCGTGATCCGCCCTATCTTCCGCGAACGCGGCCGCATCAATGCCGAAGTTACCGGGCGGCTGACCGAGTCGCTGGGCGGCGTGCGCGTGGTCAAGGGCTACCACGCCGAAGAGCGCGAAGCCGGTGTCTTTGCCACGGGAGTGGAACGGCTTTATCAGAACGTCGTCCGCTCCCTTACCGCCACCTCGTTGCTGTCTCTGGCTGCGACCGCCATTTTGGGCATCGTCGGCGCCGTCGTCATGTGGCTTGGCGCCCGGCAGGAGATGGCCCACAAGATCACTCTCGGCGATTACTTCACCTACACCATGTTTTTGGCCTTCATGGTGGCCCCGGTCTTTCAGGTGGTCAATGTCGGCACGCAATTGACCGAGGCCATTGCCGGCCTTGACCGAACCAGCGAGATCCTCGCGGAAAAAGAAGAAGACGACTGAGCCCGACCGCACCGTCAGCCTGGGACCGATTAACGGCGATGTCCGCTTCGAAGACGTACGACTTCGCCTACGAACCCGACAAGCCCGTCCTCCACGGCATTTCGTTTCATGCCCGCCCCGGCACGGTGACCGCGCTGGTGGGCTCTTCGGGATCGGGCAAATCCACCATCATCAGCCTGATCTGCGCCTTTCATAAGCCCACATCCGGCCAGGTGCTGGTCGACGGCACCGACCTTTCCACGGTGCGCCTCAACAGCTATCGCAGCCAGCTGGGCGTGGTCCTGCAGGAATCTTTCCTGTTCGATGGCACCATCCGGGAGAATGTAGTCTTCTCTCGCCCCCATGCGACGGAAGAGCAATTTCTCAACGCCTGCGCCATTGCCCGCGTCGACGAGTTCGCCCAGCGCTTTCCTGATGGCTATGACACCGTGGTCGGCGAGCGCGGAGTCAAGCTGTCGGGTGGCCAGCGCCAGCGCCTCTCCATCGCGCGCGCCATTCTGGCTGACCCGCGCATTCTTATCCTCGATGAAGCGACGTCTTCGCTCGACTCCGAGTCCGAGGCCATGATTCAGAACGGTCTCAGTTACTTGATGCAGGGGCGCACCACCTTCGTGATTGCCCACCGCCTGTCAACCATCCGCAGGGCCGATCAGATCCTGGTGGTGGAGGGCGGCCTGATTCTGGAGCGCGGCACGCACAGCACTCTCTATGCCCTGGAAGGCCGCTATCACGATCTCTACACCCGCCAGCACGGGCTCGAGGCCAATCGCTTTCTCGCCCCGGGCGAAGGCGAAAAGCTCTTTGAAGAGCTGAAGTAACTTTCAAGGGTTTACCAGCGAGGCCAGTTTCTTTGGCGCAACCTGGAGGTAGCTGCCGTGGATCAATTCTTTGACCTCGGTCCAATTCAGCGTCGCAAGATCCATGCGCAGACCGATCCACCCTCTGGGCCCGATGTATGCCGGTAGATAAAATCGGCCCGGAGCCGATTCGACGAGGAACCGGTTCTCACCCGGCAAAACCTTGCAGCAAACGCTGATGATGCCGTCATCGTGATGATTGTCCAGGTAATAAGCGAAGATCTTCTTGCCGACCAGAAAGGCTGAGTGAGACCCTTTCTCTTCACGGCTTGTCCGTGGCAGCGCAAGACAAATCTTTACCAGCGCGTCCAGGCGTTCCTGCTTGCTTAGCTTCCTGACCATAGCAAACCACCCGGCAAAATAATAAGCCTCTACCAGTTCGACGGCAGTTATATTGGTTCTGAGGATTCGGCTTTCTACGTGTCCGATATTTTTCCCAGCTCTGGCTTTCGCAACCGCTTCCTGATCCTCTTAGCGTTGCTTCTCTTTCTGCCGTTCCCGCCAGGCCGGGCGCAGCAGCCCGTCCGGCAGCGGGCGCCATCTCCGGCACTGTCGTCGATGCGCGCAATCAACCGGTCGCCGGGGCGCAGATCACCGACGCTGCAGGGTCAGCTGCTCGCCACCACCGCGGCTGACGGCAGTTTCACTGTGCCCGCGGGAACCAGCCGGGTGCAGATCATCGCTCCTCATTTTGAATCCACATCGGTGAACCTGGAAGGCCCTTCCCCGGTACACGTGTTGCTGGAGCATCCATTGGAGAGCGTCGTGGTCACGGCTTACCGGTCGCCCCTCGCTTCGGGAGACAGTCCCGCCAGCACGCGCATTCTCACCACCCAGCATTTGCGCCAGGCCGCGGGGATCTCCCTCGATGACAAGCTGCGCCAGGTCCCCGGCTTCGAGCTCTTCCGCCGCACCAGCTCCCTGGTGGCAAACCCCACCACCGAAGGGGTATCCCTGCGCGGGCTTGGGTCGACCGCGGCCAGCCGGTCGCTGGTGGTATTCGACGAGATTCCCATCGACGATCCCTTTGGAGGCTGGATCCACTGGGAGGAACTGCCTGCGCTCGCCATCCATTCCGTCGAGCTGGTGCGTGGAGGCGCTTCGGATCTCTATGGCTCCAGCGCCATCGGCGGCGTCATCAGCATTGTCCCGGTTAAGCCCGATAGCCAACCGGCTTCAGGTCTCCACCAGCTACGGTTCCGAAGCGACCACCGACGACTCCCTGCTGGGAACTTTGCAGCTGGGCAAGTGGTCGGGTCTGGCCAGCGCACAGCTCATCGCCACCGATGGCTATATTCTGGTCGCCCCTGACCTTCGCGGCCCCATCGATCAGCCGTCCAATGTGCATGCGCAAAATGCGATTGACGGAGTTCGACCACGGGCTGACCCACTCCGGGCGGATCTTTCTCCGCGGCGGCGTACTCAATGAAGATCGCCACAACGGCACCCCGATCCAGATCAACAGCACCCGTCTCTGGCGCTATGCCGGGGGCGCCGATTGGAGCAATCTGGTGCTCCGCCTCTTTGGCGACAATGAACACTACTCGCAGACCTTCTCGACCATTGCCCCCTCGCGCGACTCTGAGACGTTGACCCGCATCGGGAAAGACCCGGCTGATGAGCTGGGCGCTGCCGGACATTGGCATCAGCCGGTGGGCACGCATCTGCTTCTGTTGGCCGGCGCCGACATTCATGATGTGCGTGCCGCCGATTACGAAACCCTGTATCCCGCATCGAAGGGCTACCTCGACACCACCGCCCGGCAGCGTCAGAGCGGCGTGTATGGAGAAGTCCTCTTTACGCCGCAGGCGTGGACCGTCAGCGCTTCGGCGCGGGTGGACCACTTCTCCAATTTCGATGCCAGCCAGTACAAGACGTGCCACGGCCCCGGTCCAATTGCCGAACTTGAACCAGACGGTCTTCGATCCTCGTATTGGCATTACGCGGCGTCTCACCAGCGTGCTGGCCGTCAATGCGTCGGCATTTCGCGCCTACCGCGCGCCGACCGAGAATGAGCTCTACCGCACCGGGCAGGTGGGCTCGCAAACCACGCTGCCCAATCCCGATCTGCTCTCCGAGCGCGCCACCGGGTGGGAGACGGGTGTCCATGCGGATCTGCCGGCGATTGGCACGGTCCGGGTTAGTTACTTCTGGACCCAGATCAACCGGCCCATCACCGCTCTGACGTTGAGTACTACCCCTACCAGCGAGCTGCTCAAGCGCGAGAACCTGGGCCAGATTGAGAGTCGCGGGGTGTCGCTCGACTTCGCGTCCCGGCCGGCGAGCTGGATTGGTATCGAAGGCGGCTATCAATACGCGGATGCCACCGTAACCGCCAACGCTCAAGGAGCCGAGCCTGGTGGGCAACTGGATTCCCCAGGTAGCCCGCAACATGGCGACCACCCAGCTGCGTTTTTCGCAACGGCGCGCTGGGCCTGCTAAGCCTGCAGGGACGCATCAGTGGACGCCAGTTTGACGACGATGCCAATCAATATCTGTTGCACAGCTACTTCCGTTTCGGCGCCTACGCATCCCATGATTTCGGTCGCCACCTGGTAGCCTTCGCGGCCGGAGATAATCTCTTCGATCGCTCGATTGAAGCCGGCAAGACGCCCACCCTTACCTTAGCGTCGCCGCGCGTCGCCAGATTCGGCCTGCGCATCAACTTCGGAGATTAAGAGCTCAGATTCGGTGATGACAGCGTCATTTTCAGCGAAGGACCATGACTGTTGCTTTCCGCGCCACTAATCTACCTGCTCTGCCACTTGAGCAGCGGAAACACACTGCTGTAATTGTCCGTCCACAATCTCACGTCCGCACGCAAAGGCGTCGGGAAGGCAGTATTGACAATCTCCGGTTGCGCCAGAAAGCTCTGGTTCGAGGTCACCAGAATCCAATCCGCGTAATACAGGCCATTCTGTTCGTCGCCATGCGAGTGCACCGACATGGCACGCAGCCCCGCATTGCGGGCGATTCCGGCGATCACCGGTTCCAGATCGATGTACTGATTGGATACGTGAAACGCGACAATTCCGTCTGGCTGCAGATGCCGGCGGTAGAGCGCGAGCGCTTCCCGGGTCAACAGATGCACCGGGATGGCATCCCCGGAAAAAGCATCAATGACGATTACATTGAAGTGTTGCGGGGTCTCCGCGGCGAGAGACAAGCGCGCGTCCCCCAGCACCACGTCGATCTGCGCGGGGCTGTCGTGCAGGAAGGTGAACCAGTGCCGCGCCAGCCTTTCCACCAGCGGATTGATCTCGTAGAAGCGGATCACGTCACCGGCATTGCCATAGACCGCGACCGTGCCCGTTCCCAGCCCAATCACCCCCACGCGCTTGGTGCCTGATCCGCAGCACAGCCGCATGGCCAGGCCCAGCCCGGAGTTGGCGGCGTAATAAGTCAATGGCTGCCCACGAAACTGGGGAGCGAACCACTCCGCGCCGTGCTCGATGGTTCCGTTTAAAAGCTGCCGGTCGGTATCGGACTGCGGCGGCAGGTGCGATTCCCTCACCCGCAGCGTTCCATAGAAGTTGCGCATCAGGGCGACCGCGTCGTCATCGTATTGCCGCACCTGGTTGCTCACCACCACGATGGCGGCGATCACCCCCGCGATCCAGAGCATGCGCAGCCCCCAGCCGTCGTGCCACGTCGCCGCCAGGGCAATCAACGCCACCACCACCAGGGTGCAGGCCAGGTCGTAGTTCGCGCGCAGCACCAGGGGAGCGATCACCCCCACCAGCAGTGTTCCAGCAGCGCTGCCTGCCGCGGCGACCAGATAAAACCGGGTCAGACCCGCGGTCCCGGGGCGTCGCGCATAGAGTTCGCCATGAAGAAAAAAGCAGGTCACAAACAGCCCGATAAGGAACAGCGGCACGCTTACGGCAATCGGAAACTGGATGCGGATATCCCGCATGACATAAGCCATGGAGGCCACCGCCACCAGCACCAGCCGCAGCATCGACTGGCGTACCGGCTGCCATGCTCCCTGAAAGGCCAGGATGAACGACAGCAGATACAGCGCCAACGGCGGCAGCCACAGCAGGGGAATGGCGGCGATGTTCGCGCTCATGTGGTTGGTCACCGCTGTCAGCATCATGCCGCCGCCCAGGGCCAGCAAAAACCACAGGACCATCTGCGGGCCCCGGTCGCTTCCTTGCCCAGCCACCTCGGATGTGCTTCGCGGCAGGCATGCGTCTGCGGCCCTGCCAGGCGATCGCCCCGCAGATCACGGAGAAGACCAGGAATCCCCCACTCCACCACGCCGTCTGCCGGTTCATGGTCAGCCGCGGCTCGATCAGCAGCGGATAGCTGCCCAGGGCCAGCAGGGAAGCAAGGTTCGAGAGCGAGAAGAGCCCGTACGGCGACCGGCCCTCGAAGCTGGCTGCATACCAGCCCGTCAGCAAAGGCGTAGTGGCCGAGAGCGCCAGGTAGGGCAAACCAATCACGGTTGCCAATACCCGGAATACCGTCAGCGCCGGATGATAGGTCACGGCCGCTGGATTAGGACTGGTATGAATGCCCAGCACCAGCAGCGCCACCGTGAGCAGCAGGATATGGATCACCGCCTGGCGCGCCGGGGTGAATCGCACCGAGATCCAGTGCGCATAGAGGTAGCCCAGCAGCAGCACCACCGAGAAAAAGACCAGGCAGGTCGTCCATACCGCGGACGATCCGCCCAGGGTGGGCAGCAGTTGCTTCGCCGCCATCGGTTCCACGACAAAGAGCAGAAACGCGCTGAGGAAGATCGTGACCGCGTATAGGGAGCGGAGAAGCTTCATGGCAGTTGGCGAATCGGCGAGGAGGCCCTCTGCGGCCACCACAAGGATGTATCACACAACTGCGGATATGGGCACGCTGCTGCTGCGGCAGGCGGCAGGGTAATCGACCCCTGAGTCACCGTTAGGTGTAACCGGCGTGATGTAGCCAACCCGGCGAGCCGCCGCTATTGTCATCCTCGAGGATCAGTTCTGGGGGAGGGCTGCTCTTCGCGCGCCTGTGGGCAAACTGCTCACGGGCGTTTGTTTTTTCGGACAATATAGAATTGAACTCCTTCGGCAAAGCAGCCGGGATCAGGAGATCTTTTCGACTATGCCCGAACCAATGCTGATCGCCCAGGGCAAGAGCCCCCTCTATCTGCTGCCGGCCATGTCGAATCGTCATGGTTTGATTGCCGGAGCGACCGGCACCGGCAAAACGGTGACCTTGCAGGTAATGGCCGAGGCTTTCAGCCGCATCGGTGTCCCGGTCTTCGCCGCGGATGTCAAGGGCGATCTCTCCGGCATCAGCCAGCCAGGCGTTGAAAACCCCAAGATTGCCGACCGGGTGAAGAAGCTCAACCTGGCTGATTTCACCTTCTCCGGATGCCCGGTAACTTTTTGGGACGTCTTCGGAGAAGAGGGTCACCCGGTTCGGGCTACGGTTTCGGAAATGGGTCCCTTGCTCTTTAGCCGCCTGTTGAATCTGAACGATACGCAGGCCGGCGTGCTGACGGCCGTCTTCAAGATCGCTGACGACCAGGGCCTGCTGCTGCTCGACCTCAAAGACCTGCAGGCGATGCTGCAGTACGCGGCCGAGAATGCCAAACAGTTCCAGACCCAATACGGCAATATCTCGGCGGCCAGCGTGGGGGCGATGCAGCGGGGCTTGCTTGCCTTGGAGCAGCAGGGCGGAGACAAATTTCTAGGCGAGCCGGCGCTCAACCTCGACGACCTGATCCAGACCGATGCCCAGGGTCATGGCGTGGTCAATATCCTGGCCGCCGACAAACTGATCAACTCGCCCAAACTCTATGCCACCTTCCTGCTGTGGCTGCTCAGCGAGCTCTTTGAAAAGCTGCCCGAGGTGGGCGACGCGGAAAAGCCCAAGCTGGTCTTTTTCTTCGATGAGGCGCACCTCCTCTTCTCCGATCTGCCCAAAGTGATCGAAGACAAGGTGCACCAGGTAGTTCGCCTCGTCCGCTCCAAGGGTGTGGGCGTCTTCTTCGTGACCCAGAATCCGATTGATGTCCCGGATGGGATCCTCGGCCAGCTTGGCAACCGCGTCCAGCATGCGGTGCGCGCGTTCACCCCCAAGGACCAAAAGGCGGTTAAGGCAGCCGCTCAAACCTTTCGCGCCAACCCGGAGATCAATGTGGAGCAGGTCATTCTCGAACTGGGCGTGGGCGAGGCACTGGTGTCATTTTTGGATGAAAAGGGGACGCCGGGCGTGGTGGAACGCGCCCTGGTCTGCCCACCGCACAGCCAGATCGGGCCCATTACCCCCGAGCAACGCCAGCAGATCATCCGCGACTCCGTCGTGGCTGGGGTATATGAAAAAGTAGTCGATCGCGAATCGGCTTACGAGCGCTTGCGCGATCGGGCGGCGCAACCCGTGCCTGCTCAACAGTCTGCAGCCGAAGCCCACGGGCTGGCTGGACGGCCTTACCTCCCTCGGCTCGGGCTCCTCCGGGGGACGGCGTGGAGACAGCCTGGTCGAGACCGTGGCCAAGAGCGCCGCCCGCACGCTCGGCAGCACCGTAGGCCGGCAGCTGGTGCGCGGCTTGCTCGGTTCGCTCCTCGGCGGTAACAGCCGCCGCTAAAGCTCTTTGCTGCGAACGTGGGATAGCCACGTACATCCTTCGTCGATAACCTCAGCACGGTGGTTTGTTACCCGTCCGGTTACCTCTCAGCAACATAATGCCGGGCGCCGCGTTAGTACAGAGCGAGCCGGTTTTCAGCCGGCTGGCTAGCGCCCCGGCCGGATCAGACGGCGGGGAGAAGCAAGGAGCAATCAAATGCGTGCTATCCGAGCGATGCGTACTCTCTTTCTCGCATTTCTGGTGTCTCTTATCCCCGCCTCTTCCTTCGCGGGCGTTTTTCTTTCCATAACCGTGGCACCGCCCATACTGCCGGTGTACGCGCAGCCCGTTTGCCCCGGGGACGGCTATCTATGGACCCCTGGGTATTGGGCTTACGGCGATGCCGGCTACTTCTGGGTGCCTGGAACCTGGGTGATGGCTCCGCGGCCCGGCTTTCTGTGGACTCCTGGCTACTGGGGCTGGGGCGGCGGCTTTTATGCCTGGCATGGCGGTTATTGGGGCCCCCACGTCGGCTTCTACGGTGGGGTTAACTATGGATACGGATATGGCGGCGTCAGGCTTCTATGGCGGACGCTGGGAGGGTGGACACTTCGCCTATAACACCGCTGTGATGCACGTGAACACGACGGTGGTCCACAACACCTACATTGACAACACCGTGATCCATAACACCACGGTCATCAACCGTACCAGCTTCAATGGACCTGGCGGCATCAATGCCAGACCGGCGGCGCAGGAGCAGGCGGCTATGCGTGAACAGCATATCCAGCCGACTTCCGAGCAGATGTCCCATGAGAACTTTGCCAGCACCAACCGGGCCAACTTCGCCTCTGTCAATGGCGGAAGGCCAGCCACGGCGGCGGTAAGCCACCCCATGACCTCCGCAAACGTCGCGGCTCACAATACGGCTTACAACAACAGCCGGCCGGCCTATAACAGTAACAATGGCAGTCACCCGGCCAACACCAACGCCTATAAGGCGCCGGCTAACAACAATGCGTATAAAGAGCCGGCGCCTCATAACAGCAGCGAAGTACTCCGAGCCGAAGGGTGGCGGCCAACCCACAACGAACCCCACGGGGCGGCGGCACGAGCTAACTGAAAGCAGCCCGCAACCGGCCCGCAGCACTCTGCGAGCGGCGGGGGGCAGCGAACACCGCTAACTGGACAGATATTGCCCGTGCAACGACGGCCCGCAGCATCTGCTGCGGGCCAGGTTGCTTTTGCTCGACAGAAGTCGCAACGGCAGAGCGACCTGCTGTTCGTTCAACCGGCAACTGTCGAGCTCTAGCGGCGTAAGCCGAGGCCCCGCCCTCGCCCAGCTCCTGCATCAGGAAGGCGTAATCCAGGGCAATCTCCTTCAGGTAGTCATACCGGCCGGAAGCGCCCCCATGTCCCGCGCTCATGTTGGTCTCCAGCAGCAGCAGGTTGCCGTCGGTCTTCAGCCTCCGCAGCTTCGCGACATACTTGGCCGGCTCCCAGTACATCACCTGGCTGTCGTGCAACGAGGTCTTCACCAGCATCGCCGGGTAATCCTTACGCTCCAGGTTGTCGTAGGGCGAGTACTGCAGCATGTAGTCGAATGCCTCCGCCTGGTTTGGGTCTCCCCATTCCTCGTACTCCGCGATGGTCAGCGGTAGCGTGGGGTCGAGCATGGTGTTCATCACATCCACGAAAGGCACGTGGGAAAGAACGGCGCGGTAAAGGTCGGGACGCATATTGGCCACCGCGCCCATCAGCAGCCCGCCGGCGCTGCCCCCTTCCATGGCGACTCGGCGTGGGTCTCCATAGCCATGGGCTACCAGGTATTCCGTGACCGCGATGAAATCCGTAAAGGTGTTCATCTTCTGCATCAGCCGCCCGGCGTCGTGCCATGGCTTGCCCATATCCCCGCCGCCGCGGATGTGCGCGTACGCCAGCACAAATCCCCGGTCCAGCAAGCTCAGGCGGTTCGAGTTGAAACCCACGGGAAGGGAATACCCATAAGACCCGTAGCCATAGACATAAAGAGGATTCGTCCCTTCGCCCTTCTTGTCGCGGCGGTAGACCAGGGAGATGGGAATACGTGTGCCGTCAGGCGCCGTGGCAAATACCCGCTCCGAGCGATATCGCGAGCGATCAAATCCGCCCGGCACCTCCAGCTCCTTGAGCAGCGTCGACTGGCTCGTCTGCACGTCGTATTCATACACCGAAGTAGGCGAGACCAGTGATTGATACCCATAACGAAACTTGCCGGTTACGAATTCGCGGTTCACGTGGGGATGGGCCGAATACGTAGGCTCAGGAAATGCGATCTGCCGGGAATCCTCGGCAAACGCGCCCTCCTTGTCCCAGGACATCACGCGCATTTGCGGTAGCCCGTTCGCCCGTTCCACGACTACGGCGAAGGACTGAAAAATATCCAGATCCTCCAGCATCACGTCCTCGCGGTGGGCCATCAACTCGCGCCAGTGGGCGCGCCCGGGAGTGGCAACCGGAGCGGTGACCAGGCGGAAGGTCCTTGCCGTGTCGTTCACGCGAAGATACCAAAGCCCATCCCGGTGGTCCGCGTAGTACTCGATGTTGTCGCGCCGCGGTTCGATCAGCGTCCAGCGTCCTTCCGGATCATCGGCGCGCAGAAACTGTTCTTCGCTGGTGGTATGGCTGGCGCTCTCCAGGATGAGGTATTTGTCGTCGCGCGTGCGCCCGGCGCCGATATTGAAGCGTTCGTCGCTTTCCTCGTAAACCAGCACGTCCTCGCCTTGTGGCTGTCCCACGATGTGGCGGAAGAGCTGGAACTGCCGCTTGGTAGCCTCATCCTCAACCGTGTAGAAGAGCGTTTGATTGCCGGCCGCCCACACCACCGAACCCACGCGCTCTGCCGAATCGCTGAGTACTTCACCCGTCCTCAGGTCTTTGATGTGCAGGGTGTATTGCCGGAAACCCGTGGTATCGGTCGAATAGGCAAGAAGATTGCCGTCGTCGGAGACGGTAAAGGCTCCCAGCGCGAGGAAGCCGGTGGCCATCTGGTTCATATCCAGAATGACCTCTTCGCTCGCCTCCAGCGAGCCGTGCTTGCGGCAGTAGATGGGATACTGCGCGCCCTGCTCCGTCCGCGTGTAGTAGAAATAATCCCCGTCTCGAAACGGCACCGAGACGTCGTCCTCCTTGATGTGGCTAATCATTTCGGCATAAAGGCTGGCCTGCAGCTCGGCCGTCGGCTTCATCACGGCGGCGGTGTAGGCATTCTCCTGTTCCAGAAATGCAATCACTTCGGGGTTGGTCTTTTCGCGCAGCCACCCGTAGTCGTCGGTCAACCGGCTGTCCGTGGATCGTGGTTACGGTTTCCTGGCGGCGGGCGATGGGCGGCTGAACCAGAATGGGCTGGGTAGAAGTCATATATGAATCAAGGATATCCGATCCCAGTTGACCGTGCTCGCGGTATCGGGCATCCTATATCAGGGAGGAGATAAGCCTAATGAATCAATCAATTTACTCGAGGACGGCGGCCCTCGCCAGTGCATTGCTGCTTTGCGGAAGCATGGGCTTGGCCCAGGTGCCTAATTCCAGCGTCCCGATGCCACCAGCCCCCGGGCGCAAAACCCCAGTATGGATCCCCGGATGAACGGTACGCAGACAGGAGCCCTCAGTTACAGACCGGATGTTCGTAAAGAACGCGATGCAGGGCAGCATGGCTGAAGTTCAACTTGGCCAGCTCACGCTGCAGAAGAGCAATAACGACCAGGTGAAACAGTTTGCTCAACACATGATCGACGACCACACCAAGTTGAATGAGGAGATGAAGCCCGTTGCCCAGCAGCTGGGCGTGGATGATACCGACCCAGGTCTCGAAGAAAGACAGCAAGATCATGAACAAGCTGCAGGCGCTCTCCGGGCCTGCCTACGACCAAGCCTACATCAAAGACATGGTCAAGGATCACAAAGGCGATCTGAGTGAGTTTCAAACGGAAGCTTCTTCCGGTCAGGACCAGACTGTGAAGGATGCGGCCGCGCAAGGCAGCAAGGTGATTGCGCAGCATCTGCAGATGGCGCAGCAGCTGGCCAAAGATCAGAACGTAACCGCGCCCGGGCAGTAAGTAGAGCCTCTACCGGAGTTTCTCCCCTCGTGCCCGCTCGTCCGGCCGATCATCGCCGGGCAGCGGGCACAACTGCGTCTGCGTACAATGGGGCCATGCGTAAGCGTCTGCTTGGGTTCTTCCTGCTTCTGTTCGCCTGCTCCAGCCTGGTGCTGGCCGAGCGAGTGCAGGACTTACCCAAGCCCACGAATTACGTCAGTGATTTCGCCGGTGTCTTGTCCCCTGAAACCCTGGCGTCCCTGAACGCGCTGTGCCGGCAGGTAGACCTCCAGGCCCACGCGCAGATTGCCGTCGTCACCATCAAGTCGCTTGAGGGTGAACCGATCGAGAACTTCGCCACCGCGCTGGAAGACAAGTGGAAAGTAGGCAAGAAGGGCACGGATCGCGGTCTCCTTCTTATATTTGCCACCAGCGATCGCCAGTACCGCATCGAGGTGGGCTATGGCCTCGAGGGCATTCTGCCCGATGGCAGGGTAGGCGATATCGGCAGGCAGATCGTGCCCTATCTGCGACAGAATAACTATGACGCGGCCGTCACCCTGGCCGTGCAGCAAATCGCCGGCGTGATCGCTGCAGACGCCGGCGTGGCGCTCAATACCGGGCCTCGTCGTGGACCGGCCGGCGCAGCGGCCGCCCAGCCGCAGCCGCTCACGCTGGGCGAAGTGGTGGTGTTGGGCCTCATCCTGCTGGCGGTTATCTTTTTCCTGGCGCGTTTCGGTGGTTCCGGACTGCTCGGCTTCCTGATTGGGATGTTCATGGGTGGCGGGGGAGGAGGCGGCTGGAGCGGCGGTGGTGGGGGTGGCGGCGGAGGTGACGGCGGCGGTTTGGCGGGTTTGGCGGCGGAAGTTCCGGCGGCGGCGGCGCCTCCGGAAGTTGGTAGGCTACTTCTACACGAGTAAGAGAAGGAGAACGTTGGAATGAGACGCGGGCTTTGGGTAGGAATCGCGGCATTGGTGGTAATTTTTCTGGCGGTGCTGCTGGTTTTCGGCAGCTATGTGAGCGCGAAAAATCAGATGGTCCAAAAGCGGGAGGCAGTCACCGAATCCTGGGGTGAAGTCAATAATCAACTGCAGCGGCGTGCCGATCTGATCCCCAACCTGGTCGAGACCGTGAAGGGGTATGCCAAGCAGGAGACAACCGTATTCGGCGATATCGCCAACGCCCGGGCCGGTCTACTCAACGCGCACGGCGATCCGCATGCCACCATCCAGGCCAACGGGGCGCTCGATTCGGCTCTGGGACGGCTCCTGGTTTTGACGGAAAATTATCCCGACCTCAAGTCCAATGGCAACTTCCAGCGTCTGTCCGATGAGCTGGCGGGCACCGAAAACCGCATCAGCGTAGCGAGAATGCGCTACAACCAGAACATTCAGGACTACAACACCTTTATCGGGCAATTTCCCAACAGCATTTGGGCGGGGATGGGCGGTTTCCAACGGAACAACGACTACTTCCAGGCGAGCCCCGGGGCTCAGACCGTGCCCAAGGTCAACTTCCAGTAGAGCGGTGGGTGGCCCAAGCAGAAGGCGGGTGCCACATCTTCGGTTTGCGTGCGAAGAGTGGAGCACCCGCCGTCGGTGGATTCACAAGAGCGAAGAAAGCTTCTAGGCCCGAGCGAAGGAAGCCACTGCGCTGGCTTCGTCGTCCTTGACGTCGAAAACGGTGTACAGCTTGGTGATTTGCAGCAGGTCGTGGACCTTCTTGGTGAGATTCAGCAGCTTGAGGTCTCCGCCCTGATTGCGGACGGTGGTAAATGCGCTCACCAGTTCGCCGATCCCTGAGCTGTCGATATAGGTTACGTCACCCAGATTGAGCAGAATCTGTTTGGAGCCCTTGCTGAGCAGATCCCGCACGGCGTCGCGCAGTTGTACGCTGCCTTCTCCCAGGGTAATCCGGCCACTGCAATCCATTATTGTGATCCCGTCCACCTGGCGGGACTTGATTTTCATGCTCACGAAAGTTCTCCTTAAATTGTCGAACGGGCAGTTCCTAAATGTTTGATGAGGGTAAGTTCGGTGCCGGGTTGCAATTGTCGAAAGTGTACCTCATCCATGAACGAGCGGATCAGAAAGATACCTCGTCCTGATCCTCGCAGCAGATTCTCCGGCGCCAGCGGGTCGGGCAGGGTATCCGGGTTCAGCCCTTTTCCCTGGTCGGCGATGCGAAATAACAGGGATTCCGGCGTCGACTCAAAGTAAACCGTAATACGCTTCTCGGGATCGTAGGAATTGCCATGGAGCACGGCATTGACTGCGGCTTCGCGGACGGCCATGGCTACCCTGTAGATTTCCTCTTCTTCCAGTCCGGCCTTTCTAGCCATCTCTTCCGCCGTGGCTTCCACGCGGTTGACGCTGTCAAGCGAGGACTCAAGTGTGTAGGTTATCTTGCTAGCCTGTGATCCACCCAATTGCCTGACCTCGTGTGACGCGCTGGGCTTTACCGACCAAAGGCCCTTGTGGGCAAGTTTGCTTGGCCTGCAGCCTCATGTCAAGGCACATTCAGAGCTTGGCCCGGCCGCAACCCCAGCAAATCGCCCTATATCAGCTCGTACCCGGCAAAGAAGTAACCAATTTCGAAGGCCGCCGTATCCTCGGCGTCCGAGCCGTGAATGGCATTCTCTTCGATGGAGCCGGCGAATTGCTTGCGGATGGTGCCCGCTTCCGCGTTGGCCGGATTGGTGGCGCCCATCAGCTTGCGCAGGTCGGCGATCGCATCCTCTTTCTCCAGAACCATGGCGATGATGGAGCCGGAGGACATAAAGCTGGTGAGCGAATCGAAGAATGGCCGCTTGGCGTGTACCGCGTAAAAGCCCTCGGCTTGCGTCTTCGACAAGAACAACTTCTTGATGGCCACGATCTTGAAGCCCGCCTTTTCGAGCTCCGCAAGAATCGCGGCGGAGTAGCCTTTGCGAACCGCGTCGGGCTTGATGATGCTGAATGTCCGTTGCATGCCTAACCTATTTCCCAATGACCTTGGCCAATGTTTCGCCGATAGCGGCGGGGGACTGCACTACGTGGATACCGGCGGCGGTGAGCGCCTTCATCTTGTCGGCTGCGGTACCCTGGCCGCCCGAGATGATGGCTCCGGCGTGCCCCATGCGCCGTCCGGGGGGTGCGGTCTGCCCGGCGATAAAGCCCACCACCGGCTTCTTGACATGGGCTTTCACGTAGGCGGCCGCGGCCTCTTCGGCCGTGCCTCCGATTTCGCCGATCAGGATGATGGACTCGGTCTGCGGATCCTCATTGAGCAGCTTGAGCGCGTCCACGTGGGTGGTGCCGATGATGGGATCGCCGCCGATGCCGATCGCCGTGGACTGCCCAATCCCTCGTTGCGTGAGCTGATACACCGCTTCATAGGTCAGGGTGCCGGAGCGGGAAACAATACCGACGCTGCCCTGCTTGTGGATTCGGCCCGGCATGATCCCAACCTTCGCCTTGCCCGGAGAGATCACACCCGGGCAGTTCGGACCGATCAGGCGCGATTTGGAGTCCTTGATCACGCTCCATACCTTGACCATGTCGTTGGTGGGAATTCCCTCGGTGATGCAGATAATCAGCGGCAGCCCCGCATCCTCGGCCTCCAGGATGGCATCCGCGGCAAACGGCGGCGGCACGAAGATCACGGTGACATTGGCGCCTGTCTTGGCAACGGCCTCGCTCACTGTGTCGAATACCGGCCAGCCCTCGTGTACCGTGCCTCCTTTGCCCGGCGTCACTCCGCCCACTACCTTGGTCCCATATTCGGCGCAGCCCTTGGCATGGAAGGTGCCTTCTTTGCCGGTGATGCCCTGCACGATCAGCCGCGTATGTTCGTCCACTAACACAGACATAAATTGCTCCAGACTTTACTTTTTCTTTGCGGCTTTTTCTTTGGCCGCCTTGACCACCTTGGCCGCAGCGTCCTGCATGGTCTCGCCGATGATGAAGTTGAGGCCCGAGTTCTTCAGGATCTCTCGTCCCTGCTCCACATTGGTGCCTTCCAGGCGAAGAACCACGGGAACCTGAACGTTGGTCTTTCTTGGCGGCTTCCACCACCCCATGCGCCAGCGTGTCCACCCGCAGGATGCCGCCGAAAATGTTGATGAACACGGCCTGCACATTCTGGTCCGAGAGCAGGATTTCAAAGGCGTGCTCAATCTGCTGCTGGTTGGCGCCGCCCCCCACGTCCAGAAAGTTTGCCGGTGAGCCGCCGGCATACTGGATGATGTCCATGGTCGCCATGGCCAACCCGGCGCCGTTGACCATGCAGGCGATATTGCCGTCGAGCTTGATGTAATTGAGCGCGTACTTCGAGGCTTCCACTTCCAAAGGATCTTCCTCGGCCGTGTCGCGCAATCTCCTTCAGTTCCTTGTGGCGGAAGATGGCGTTGTCGTCGAAGTTGATCTTGCAATCCAGCGCCAGCAGCCGGTCGTCGGTGGTGGTGATGAAGGGATTGATCTCCAGCAGGGAAGCGTCCGTCTCCAGAAATACCTTGTAGAGGCCGGTCATGAACTTGACTGCCTCGTTGATCTGCGTCGGCTTGAGGCCCAGCGCGAAGGCGAGTTTTCGGGCCTGGTAGGGCTGGAAGCCAACTGCGGGATCGATGTACGCCTTGAAAATCGCGTCGGGATCCTTGGCGGCCACTTCTTCAATTTCCATGCCCCCTGCCTGGGAGGCCATGAAGACCAGCTTGGCGGTGGCGCGGTCGAGCACGATCCCAAGGTAAAGCTCGCGGGCGATGGGCGCCGTCTCTTCAATCAGCAGGCGCTGCACCTTCTGGCCCTGGGGTCCGGTCTGGTGGGTCACCAGCTGCATGCCGAGGATCTTCTTGGTGTATTCCTCCGCCTCTTCCAGGGTCTTGGCCACCTTGACGCCGCCGCCCTTGCCCCGGCCGCCGGCATGGATCTGCGCTTTGACCACCACGCCCTTCGCGCCCCCGCTAAACAGCCGTTTGGCCACGTCCAGCGCTTCTTCCAGCGTATTGGCCACTTCACCCTTGGGGACGGCGACCCCGTATCTCTCCAGGATGTCTTTTGCCTGATACTCGTGAATTTTCATACGTTTGGTCTTCGGACAGAACCTCCATACTAAAGGGGATTGGCCTGCAGGGCAAAGCTGGGCTGGGTTCCAGCAGATGCTCTACGATTGTGCAGGAAGGAAACACCCATGTCCCATCTGGCCGGCCTGCTGCAGCATGTGGCCGAAGATCGAGGCACCCTCACCCAACAGCAGGCCTCTTCAGCCCTCCGGGAGATGCTTGAGGGCGATGCCACCGATGTGGAGATCGCCTCGCTGTTGACCGCGATTGCCACCCGCGGCGCCACCGTTGACGAGCTGTCGGGTTTTGTCCAGGCGATGCGGATCATGAGCCGGCCCGTTCCCTTGAGCGAGCAGGAACGGGAGCAACTGGTCGACACCTGCGGAACCGGCGGCGATGGCCGGGGCACCTTTAATATATCCAGCGCTGCCGCCCTGGTGGCAGCTGCCGCGGGGGCCAGGATAGCCAAGCACGGCAATCGGGGTGTCACCTCGAAGTGCGGTTCGGCCGACGTGCTCCAGGCGCTCGGCATTCCGGTCGAGTTAGAACCCGAAATGGCGGTAGCGTGTCTGCGCCAGACCGGCTTCATGTTTCTCTATGCCCCGGCGCTGCACCCCGCCATGAAGCGGGTGCAACCCCTGCGCCGCGCCCTGGGCTTTCGCACCATCTTCAATCTCGCCGGTCCGCTTACTAATCCTGCAGGAGCCAGGGCCCAGGTAGTCGGCGTCTTCGCTCCCACGGCGGTTAGCCTGGTAGCGGAGACCCTGGCTCGACTGGATGTGAGGCATGCATTTGTGGTCCATGGAAGAGACGGTCTGGACGAACTTACTCTGAACGGCCTGAGCGATGTGGCTGAGGTGCGCGGGCCTATGGTGCGCGACTTCACCCTGGAACCGGGTGAGCTGGGCCTCCCGGCCGCCCCGCTCCATGCGCTTGCTGGTGGCGATGCGCAGGAGAATGCCCGCCACATCGAATCGATTCTGCGCGGCGAGCCTGGGCCCAGGCGGGACGTGGTGTTGCTGAATGCCGCGGCGGCCCTGGTGATTGCCGGTGTTGCCGTCGATTTTGCCGGCGGTGTGCGCTGCGCCGCCAACGCGATAGACTCAGGTGCTGGCCTGGAACTGCTGGCCCAGTTGCGCAAATTCGCCGGCAACGCGGCTTCCTCCCAGCAGAAAGCCTGATCCGTAAGGGAGTTTGCCCCATGCCCAAGCAAAAGCAACCCATCGCCGCTTGCTGCGCCGCGCTGGTTCTTGCCGCGGTAGCGCTACCCAGCCACGCCCAGCAGATCGTCGTCAGCAAAGACAACCGGACCATCGCAGTGACCACCAGCGCCGACGCCACCGCCGATGCGGACACGGTGACCGTGCAGATTGGCTTCCTGGTCTACGGGGAAGACCAGGATTCAGCCTATGCTCTGGGTTCGAAGACCTCGAATGCCATTGCCGCGGCGCTGAAAGCTGCCTCCATTCCGCCGGACGCGATTCAGAGTGAGTCGCAGAGCATAGCCCCGGTGCAGCAGTACGGCAACCAGGACTGGACCCCGGCCGAAAAAGCCGAACGCAAGTTCCAGGTTCAGCAAAGCTGGAACGTGAAAACCGCGGCTGCAAACGGCGCCAAAGTCCTGGATATCGCGGTCAAGGCGGGCGCCAACCAGAGCGGGCAGATGACCTGGAGCGTGGCCGACCAGGACGGCCTGCAGGCCAAGGCCGCTAAGCTGGCGCTCGACCGTGCCCGGCAGATCGCGCAGCAGATGGCCGGGGGCCTGAACGCCACGCTGGGCCCGCTGGTCTATGCCAGCAATGAGGCGCCGGCACGGGAACCGGGGCCGATCATGATGAGGGCCCAGGCTATGGCTGCGCCGCCCCCACAGTCCCCAAAGGTAGAGCCGCTCAGCGTCAGCGCGCAAAAGGTGACGGCTTCCGCTACTGTCTACGCCGTGTTCAGTATTCAGTAGCGGACGTCGTATGCTGGGATGAAAAGGATGTTAGCCCATGGCGAGATATCAATATCGTGAATTGAAACCAACAGTCGAAGCAGAAGAAATTTATCGCCGCTGGGTATGCCATCTGGATGAGGAATTCACCCGGCACAAGGAATCTCGCCTGCGGGGTGAGATCGTGCGCGATGCGCTGCACCAGATTTACCTGGGCCGCCCCCATGGCGGCAAGCTCAACACCTCGCTGATCTCAGAATTGCCTGGCAATGTTCTGCAGTTCAGCTTCGACCCGGCCAACGTGACGCTCGAGCCGGAGTACTACGGCGACGTGGATGTGGAGAAGTATTGCGAGCGCAAGCCGTTGATCTATTTCTGGCAGATGTTCGACCGGTCGCCCCTGGGGTTGAACCACTGGCTCGGTTTTCGCTTCCGCAAGATGCTGGCCAAACACATCTTCAAGCACGTGGGCAAGAACGTGAAGATCTTTCACGGGGTTGAGTTCAGTTTCGGCTACAACCTGACCGTGGAAGACGACTGCACCATTCATAAATACGTGATGCTGGATGACCGCGGCGAACTCATCATCCGCAAGGGAACATCCATTTCCGACTATGCGGCGTTATATTCCCACTGGCACGACACGTCGGATTCTCACGATATCGAGAACCGCATCACCGAAGTCGGCCCTGCCGCGCGCCTTACCTATCACTCGTCGGTGATGGCCGGCGTCAAGGTGGGTGAAGACGCTATGTTGGGTGCGATGGGCGTCGCTACCCATAACGTGCCGCCACATGCCGTCTGGGGAGGCGTGCCGGCCCGCGAAATCAGAGTCAAGAAGTAAGTCACCGCCAACATTGCAAACGTACTTAGCCCTGGCCGGCGTGCTACCATCAGGCTTCCCATGGGAACTCCTGAGATTGCTCTGAACGTCTGTGAATTTGTGGTCTTGCTGTTCGCGCTCAGTCTTCACGAATCGGCACATGGGTGGATGGCTTCGCGGCTGGGCGACCAGACCGCACGCATGCTGGGCCGGATTACACTCAACCCCATCAAGCATATCGATCCCATGGGCACCATCATTCTGCCCCTGGTGGCAATGGTGACTCGCGTTCCCCTGATCGGCTGGGCCAAGCCGACGCCGGTGAACACCCGCAACTTCAAAAACTTCGTGCGCGACGACATCCTCACCACCCTGGCTGGTCCAGTCAGCAATGTCATTGGATCCGTGGTCTCGCTTCTGGTGTTGATCGTCATCGCCAAGACCTCTCCCGTCGGCTTGGTCTCGGTGCGCTCGGTCGCCATGCGCGGCATAAGCGGGCTCGATCCCCAGCTCCTGGCTGTGAGCCCGGTGGCCTACCCGCTGTCTTTGATTTTCTATATCGGTATGCTGCTGAATCTGTTTCTCGCCGCATTCAATCTACTTCCATTGCCGCCGCTGGACGGAAGCCACATCTTCCGCCACATGCTGCCCCATCGCTGGCTGCCGGTCTATGACCGTCTGGGCATCCTGAGCCTCTTCCTGATGCTGTTATTTGGCGGCGGCGTCACCATGGCGATGGTGAATCCTGTGCTCGGCTTCTTCCGCGTTTTGCTGCTCTCCATGTGAAGGTTTTCCGTACAATCAAGCCAGTGAACCAACACCCTCCCCAACTCAAGCGTGTGCTGAGCGGCATGCGCCCCACCGGCAAACTGCATCTGGGCAATTACATGGGCGCCCTTTACAACTGGGTGCGCCTGCAGCACGAATACAACTGTTACTTTTTTATCGCCGACTGGCACGCCCTCACCACCGACTACGCTGACACCACCAACCTGCGGCAAAACACCCAGGATGTGGCGCTCGACTGGCTGGCGGCCGGGTTGGATCCGGAGCGCTGTGTCCTCTTTGTGCAGTCCCTGGTGCCCCAGCACGCTGAGTTGCACCTGCTGCTCTCCATGATCATGCCCCTCGGCTGGCTGGAGCGGGTGCCGACGTACAAAGAGCAACAGCAGCAGATCACCGAGAAGGATCTGACTACCTACGGCTTCCTGGGCTATCCCTTGCTGATGGCAACGGATATTCTGATCTACCAGGCGGACTTTGTGCCCGTGGGGCAGGACCAGGTGGCGCATGTGGAAGTAACCCGGGAAGTGGCCAGGCGCTTCAACCACTTCTATCCCGGTTCGGGCGAGCCCATACTGCCCGAACCCCAGGTGCTGTTGACTCCCTCGCCCAAGTTGCCGGGCACCGATGGGCGAAAGATGTCGAAGAGCTATGGCAACACCATCCTGCTCACCGATCCGGAGCCGGTGGTGCGGCAGAAGCTGAAGACCATGGTGACCGATCCGGCGCGCGTCCGCCGCACCGATCCCGGCGATCCCGATGTATGCCCGGTGGGCGACCTGCACAAGGTTTTCTCCACCTCGGCAGTCCTGGAGGAGGTCTACGTTGGCTGCCGGTCGGCGGGCATCGGTTGTATCCAGTGCAAGGGCTGGGCTGCGGATGCGATTGTGGCCGAACTGCTGCCCATGCAGCAGCGCCGCCGCCAATATGAAGACCAGCCCCGCCTGGTGCATGACATTCTGCATAGTGGCTCAGAGCTGGCCCGGGCCCGGGCGGAGGAGACCATGGAGCAGGTAAGGGAAGCGATGCACCTGGTGCACCCGGAGCAGGGAGAGCGTGCTCTATGACCGATGAACCGCGCAGCGAAACTGACCAGCAGGCCAGGAAGAGGGAAGCGGCGGAGAGCGCATCCCCTTACAGCATCAGCGTGGGCCAGGTCTACGATGGGCCCCTGGACCTGCTGCTCGACCTCATCCGCAAGCAGGACATCGACATCTATGACATTCCCATCGGCCGGATCACGGCCCAATTTCTCGCCTATGTAGAGGGTCTTAAGCAGACAGAGGTCGATGCGGCCGCCGACTTCATTTATGTAGCTTCGCTGCTGATCCACATCAAGAGCCGCATGCTTCTACCCCGCACTGGAGCCGAGGGGGCCGAAGGAGAGCAGGAGGATCCCCGGCGGGAGCTGGTGGAGCGCCTGCTGGAGCATGAGCGCTTCAAGAATGCGGCTCAGATGTTACTGCAGAAGCAGCAGATCGAGGCCGCTACCTGGACCAACCCGGCGATCCGCCAGTTTCGCAACGAGGAGGAAACCGAGCCTGAGATCGCGGCGGACACGGTGGACCTGGTACGGGTCTTCCGCGAAATTCTCGACCGGGCGCGGCAAAGGCCGGTGCTGCAGGTCGATGAGGAGGCCGTCACTGTCTCCCAGATGTTGGATTATGTGCGGCGTCGTCTGATCATGGAAGACCGGCCGGTATCGCTGAGCAGCCTGCTCAGGAACACCCGTTCGGAGCGGGCGCTTATCTGCATGTTCCTGGCGCTCCTTGAGCTGGTCCGTCTGCAGGCGGTCTTGCTCAGGCAGGACAACAACTTCAGCGAGGTTTACATCAAGAAGCATCCATCCTTCGAGTCAGTAATGAATCAGGGCATGATGCAAGCCACCGACGACTGGCGCTGATTCCGTAATGGTGCAGACCGCAGGTCCAGCTTTGTCATCGCCAAACCGGAGCGAAGCGTAGTGAGCCCTGCAGTCTCGATGACGCCTGACACTAATGCGAAGCAGTTCCTAAACCGGCATCAAGGCTACTGCGAAGCACCCACCCATCAAATTCGCAGAACTTTAACATTCCCCAACACCACAATTCATCATCTCAGTCGTCCGCCTTTGGTACCGTGCGAACACCTGTAGTGTGGAGTGTGCTCGCGTGACTGAAGGATCCTCTGCGGTTTTGGCCGCCCCTGGGAAGAATTCTCTTCTCGAACAGAAAATGAACCGAAAACAGGGCAAGATCCCGATGATCATCTTCGGGCTTGTTCTCGTCGGCGGCATAGGCTGGGCCGCCTCACAGCTTCTCGGAGACTTGTTCGCCACCGGAAGCTCAGCCTCTGCAATGGCCTATTTTCTGCTGGCTGTTGCCTTGCTGATCGCGCTGGGGTTTGAATTCGTCAACGGCTTTCACGACACCGCCAACGCGGTGGCAACGGTTATCTACACCCACTCCCTTGAACCGCATATTGCCGTGATGTGGTCCGGCATGTGGAACCTCATCGGGGTATTGCTGTCCTCCGGTGCGGTGGCCTTCGCGGTCGTCTCGCTGTTGCCGGTAGAGCTTATCCTCAAAGTTGGATCAGGCGCCGGTTTCGCCATGGTCTTCGCCTTGCTGGTGTCGGCCATCCTTTGGAACCTGAGCACCTGGTGGTATGGCCTGCCGGCCTCCAGCTCGCATACCCTCATCGGTTCCATCATCGGCGTCGGTCTAGCCAACCAGTTGATGGCAGGCTCGAATGGCACCACGGGCGTGGATTGGACGCAGGTAGGCAACGTCTTCCGGGCGCTCCTGATTTCGCCGGTCGTCGGTTTCGTCTTTGCGGCGCTGTTGCTGCTGCTGATCAAAGTCGTGATCAAAGACCCGCGGCTCTTCGAGGCTCCCAAGGGAGACGCGCCGCCGCCATTCTGGATTCGCGCCCTGCTGGTCCTCACCTGCACAGGTGTGAGCTTTGCCCACGGCTCCAACGACGGCCAGAAGGGCATGGGGCTCATCATGCTGATCCTCATCGGCACGGTGCCCACCGCGTACGCTCTAAACCACGCTGTAGGTTATTCCCAGGTTCAGGATTTTGTTGCCGTATCGGAGCAGGCCGTCAAGGTCATGAGTGCGCACGTGGACGTCAATGCGGTCATGGACGATCCCCGTAAAGACCTCACCGAATACCTCCAGACCAAAAAACAGACGCCGACCACTATTTTGGCGGAACGGCAAATGATCCTCGAGATCGAACATGAGGTTGCCTACTACAAGACGCTGAAGGGTGTGCCGCCCAAGCAGCAATCCAACGTACGTAACGACATGTACATCTCCAGCGAAGCTCTCCGCCTTATGGCCAAGGCCAAGACGCCGGCCTTTACTCGCGGAGGAAACCGCGGTGATGGCGAACTACAAGAAGAAGCTCGATCTTGCAACCAAGTTCATCCCCATCTGGGTCAAGGTTTCGGTTGCGATTGCCCTTGGGTTGGGCACCATGGTTGGCTGGAAGCGCATTGTCGTCACCGTAGGCGAGAAGATCGGGAAAACCCATCTCACCTACGCCCAGGGCGCTTCTGCTGAGCTGGTTGCCATGTGCACGATTCTTGCCGCGGATATGTATGGGATGCCGGTCAGTACCACGCACGTGCTCTCTTCCGGGGTCGCCGGCACCATGATGGCGAACAAGAGCGGGCTCCAGTGGTCCACCATCCGGAATATCGCGGCGGCGTGGGTCTTCACCTTACCGGTGGCGGCTCTTATGTCGGCCGGCCTGTTCTGGGTCTTTGTGCAGTTTGCGCCCAAGGGCTAAACAGGCTGCGGGACAAAGCTGTTTAGGTAAGCCGGGGATACCTCGCCGCAGCGAGCATTATCCCCGGCCTACCAGGACTAACGTCCTGGGCTAGCTGAGACTAGTCCCTTATCTTTGCCTGTTGTCTGCACGCCTAAGCGGATGTTTTTCAACCCCAAGCAAAGCCGTCATCCTGAGAACCTGTGACTTGCCTCGGCACTTGAGAGAGAAATGACCGGCAGAATCGCCACTGAGCCGAGGCCCGGACCCGGATTTCCTGCCACGCTGCACTGGAGAGAACTTCATGGCGCCTTCCGTTAGAAAGGCGCATGCAGCTACCGTGGCCTAGCTCAAGGGCAGCCCCGATAGCGTTAACCTACTTGGGATGTTTTTGTCGTTCGGCAAACCGCGCGCCTCACAGAATCCGTCATCCTGAGCAAGCGCCGCGCGGATCTATCGGATTACGGACGGTTATGCCACCAATCGAAGAGCGCTACTCTTCCCTTTGTCATCCGAGCGAACCCGGCGATGCCCGTTGCAGATGCTCTTCGGGTCAATGAACTTGTCCGGCCAGCGTAGCGCGTAGGGGACCTGCTGTTCGCCCGACCAGCACCCAAGTCACCGCAATCCCAGTTCTGATCATCGGCAAGCCCGTACCTCTCATTTCTTCACGCTTTTCTGCATCGTCACCTGATGTTTCAACTCGGTCGAAAATCTCTCCGGAATCGAAATTCAAGTCGATCGCGACGCCTCCGAAAAGCAGTCAAGCTAAGGCTTGAAGCCGTGATTAGTACCGGGAGCGCGCTTCGCGCCCGCAATTCCGAGCGGAACGCCCCTCGTTGCGCCTCTGGAAACGTGTGTTGCCTGTTCCGATCAAGGCTCGAACGACTACTCGGCCATGTGGTTCGCAAACATCAATGAGTGCATTGGCGATTGAGCGCCAATGCAGAATGACCAATTTTCGTCCTCAGAACTGACGTACTTTTAAATCTGCTGAGTGGGCAAGGCTGCTCGCTGCGCTATACAAAACAAAGTAGACGATCTACCTCCAGTGGGAGTAGAGTGTCTACATCTATGAGCGAAAAAGACCAGTATAAGAACCGGATTGAGCTGTTGCAGGGAACACTCGACATGCTCATTCTTCAAATGCTGCAGTGGGGGCCGCAGCATGGATATGGCATTGTCCAGGCGTTACGTTTGCGATCCGGAGATGTGCTTCAGGTGGAGACCGGATCACTGTATCCGGCTCTCCATCGATTGGAGCGTCAGAGCTGGGTGCAGTCTGAGTGGAAGCAGTCAGAGAGCAAGCAAAAAAGCCCGATACTACCGAATCACGGCCAAGGGGAAAAAGCAGTTGGCCTCGGATCTGGGCCGATGGGAGCGGATCGTCGAAGCGATTGGGTCGGTGATGTACGTCAAGCCGAAGGAGAGTGAGTCGTGAAGTGGTTTCCGAGCATCGGTTTTCAGCGGCGCAAGCGCGAATTGCAGGAAGAGATGGATGCTCACCTGCAGATGGCAATTGCAGATCGAGTTGCGCGAGGCGAGACGGCGGAGACAGCGCGACAAGCAGCAGCGCGGGAGTTCGGAAACATTCCTTTGCTGCAAGATGTGACGCGCGAGATGTGGGGTCGAGGCTGGCTTGAACAATTGGGGCGGGATGTCCGTTATGCCCTGCGGCAACTGCGCAAGAGCCCCGGTTTTACGATCACCGCGACGGCGATGCTGGTAGTAGCTATCTGCGCCAACAGCACCGTATTCAGTTGGATTGACGGCACAATGTTGCGTCCGATTCCTGGCGCGCGGGACACGGGCGATCTTGTGAGCCTGCAGCGGGGGGAACGGAGCATCTCACCGACTCCGCCCTTCTCGTATCTCGACTATCGCGATCTGCGCGAGCAGAACCACACCTTCACCGGAATACTCGCCTATCATCACGATTGGATCACGCTGACCGGCGGTGCACAGCCGGAGCGTGTCTATATAGCGAACGTGACGGCGAACTATTTCGATGTGCTCGGCATCAAGCCGGCGCTGGGACGATTCTTTCTGGCTGAAGAGGAGTCACGTCCAGGTGCTGTTCCCAACGTGGTCCTGGGTTACTCGCTTTGGAAGACGCGCTATGCCGCAGACCCGGCAATTGTGGGCAAGTCGATCGAGATCGCCCGGCATCCTGTGACCGTGATCGGTGTAGCGCCGGAGGGGGTTGTCGGAGCAATGCCCGGGATCCGTGAAGATCTGTGGGTAACGCTCGATCCCCTCGGGACGGATGTGTGGCGGATGACGCATCGCAGTGGTGGTGCGGTCTGGCTGAACGTAATAGGAAGATTGCGGCCCGGCGTGAGCCGTGGCCAGGCAGCCCAGGACCTCGACACCGTGATGCACAATATTGTCGCGGCATTTCCGGATGAGCATCTGGGCGATAACCGGATCACGCTGGATCCCATGTGGCGCTCACCATTCGGCGCCAACGGATACATGGCGGCGACGCTGCCCATTCTGCTGGCCTTCGCCGCTGTGGTGCTGTTGCTGACCAGCGCGAACGTGGCTACGCTCACGCTGGTGCGGTTTGTATCCCGGCGGCGTGAGCTTGCCATCCGGCAGTCGCTCGGGGCGAATCGTATTCAACTGGTGCGGCAGATGGTGCTGGAGGGCGTGGTGCTTTCCATCGTCGCAGGAGCCGTGGCCCTTGTGTTGACATCGTGGACATCGAAGACATTCGCATGGTTCTTTCCGGCGAACTCGAATCCCCTCATACTCAACGGGAGCATGGACCATAAGGTGGTAATCGGGATTGCGGTGTCGTCCCTGTTGGCCGGCATGCTGTGCGGCGCGCTCCCCGCCTGGCGTTCGGCCCACGCGCCGGCCATTGAGGTACTGAAGGCAGAGTCTGCAAGCATCTCCGGCGGCTCACGCAACCGGAAATTGCTCAGCGGGCTGGTAGTGGCGCAAATCGCGCTTTCACTTCCTCTGCTGGTCTGCTCCGGGCTATTTCTGCGAACACTGCGGAATCTCGCCGGCGCGAATCCCGGATTTGAACAGGACCACATTCTCACTGCGTCCGTGGGGCTGAATATTGCCGGCTACAGCCACGACGAGGAACAGGTGATCCGTCACAAGATTCTTGATCGCGTGTCGGCATTGCCTGGCGTGAAGGTTGCGTCTCTTACGGACTGGATTCCGATGACCTTGGGCCACAAGGGGGACGATGCGTATCCGGAAGGGTATGTGCCACACCCCCATGAATCTTTGCAGGTGTACCACGCCGAAGTGGCCCCGCGGTATTTCGAATCCCTTCATATACCCATTCTGGAAGGACGCGAGTTTACACCGGATGACGATGAAAAGGCCCCGCGGGTACTCATCGTGGATCAGACCGCGGCGAGGCGATACTGGCCGGGACAGGATCCGCTGGGAAAGAAACTCAGGATATGGGGCGGCCTTTTCACGGTTGTCGGCGTCGCGAGAAATTCGACACATATATTCGTGAATGAGTCACCGGAGCCCATCGTGTATATGAGCTTTTTCCAGGTGGGGTATGAGACTATCGTGCAGGTGAAGACCGAGGGAAATCCGGTCGACCTTGCGCCGGCGGTGGAAAACGCCATCCACGAAATCGATACACGGCTGCCAGTTTTCGATGTGCGTCCCATGCGAGAGAGTACCCAGATGGCGAGCAGTTTCGCCGTCATACAGAGCGCCCTGGCGGGAATGTTCGCGCTGATCGGGCTGGTTCTTGCGGTAACCGGGATCTACGGAGTTGTGGCCTATCGAACCCAAATGCGGACCCACGAGATCGGAGTACGAATGGCTCTGGGCGCTTCGCGCGTCGATGTGCTGAGACTCGTGCTGTTGCAGGGATTGTGGCTCACGGGCATTGGGCTGGCGCTGGGACTGGCGTTTGCGTTGGGACTGACACGTTTCATCGCCCGGCTGTTGTACGGCATCGGCGCCAACGATCCCGTCACCGTAGTTTCCGTCGTCATGCTCCTGGGAGCAATGTCTTTGGCAGCATGCTATCTTCCGGCGCATCGAGCGATGCGCCGAAACCCTGTGACTGCGATTCGCGAACTGTAAGCCGCAGCTCGGACTCGACGCGAATTGAACGGATTCGGGGTACGCGTGGCGCTCCACCTGGTTGGCAAGAAGGGTAACCGGATTCCACCGGTCACAAACCAATCTCCGCAAGGTGGATCTCCGCTGTGCGTTGACGTGAACAGGCCAAGTCAGACCTTGAGTCGCTCGTTGGTCACAAGTGGCCGTAAAACGTCACAAAGCCGTCATCCTGAGCACCTCACTTGCCTGCGGCAACTTGAGAGAAAATGATACGGCAAAATCGCTACTGAGCCGAGGCCCGGAGGGCCGGCAACCAAACGTCAGCCCAACCCGGAAGGGCTGGGAAATCAATCGAAGATGATCCGAGCGCCGTAGGTGCGGCACTAAGCGGCGCTGTGTCATTAGAGAGCCTGCGACTTTTTCGACTTTTCGTGTTTTTCGACCAACTAACCGGATGTTTCTTGAACCCCTCACAAATCCGTCATCCTATAGCGAAGCGGCAAGCAATCCAGGATCGGGCCATCCAAGAGACGAGTTCTGAACCCGAAGGCTGAACTTCATTGCGGCGTTATTGATCCCATTCGGGAACAAGCAGGAGGGTGCGACGGGTAATGCCTGGAGCATGCGCCATGGAATGCTTGCGCCATGCTCCAAGCACGGGGAAATGGTCACCCGCCACACCATCACCGTGCGATGTGGTATGGCGTGTGGTTGAGCCGCTCAGCGCCGCTCTCCGTAATCAGGAAACCATCTTCGATCCGCAGGCCACCCCAGGGCGCGTTGAACAGCGGAATATCCACCGAAATCACCATCTTGGGCTGGAGGAGCGCGGCGCTGCTGGGTCCAAAAATAGGGGGTTCGAATTCGATAACGCCCACGCTGTGCACGCCGGAGTAAAGAAAATATGGTCCCAAGCCGGCGTCCTCCACAATGCGGCGCCCAATCGCCTCTACTTTACGCCCTTCGGCGCCAGGCCGCATCGCGTGGAAGCAGGCCTCCTGCGCCTTGCAGGCCACTTCCACCGCACGCCGGATCTCTTCCCCCGGATCCCCTACCAGCACCGGCCTACCGATGGCCGCGTGATATCCCTCATAACGCGGAGCGACCGTAAGCAGCACCAATTCGTCCGCCTGGATCGTCCGAAAAGTCGAGCGCGCCAAGATGGGCCGCGAGTTCGGGCCGGAGGCGACAATCGTATCAATGCCTGTGCCTTCGGCGCCCATGCGACGCATTGCACATTCCGCCGCGGCCGCCACTTCGCGCTCCACTGCCCCCACACCAATTGCCTCTACCGCGGCGATCAATCCCGCCTCCGCGATTCGGTAGGCGTACCGTAGGACGGCGATCTCTGCCTGCGACTTCTGTGCCCGAACATCACACATCGCGTTCTCAACGTCTACCCATTCTGCGTATGGGATGTTCGCCTCAAAGGAAGACAGCAGGCCGGCGCTCATCAGCCCCCGTCCGGCCAGGCCGATTCTGCGGATCGAAGCGCGATCCTGGATGGTTTTCTCGACGATCTCACCCAAGCTTTGGATGATGCTGAAAGGATAGTCCTCATTGGGGTGCGTGAACTCGCGCAACACGCGCACGTCGGAGATGCGACCAGCCAGCAGCGCGTACTCGATTGTCTCCGGACCGCATAGCATGACGGGTGGACCATGCCGGAACAGGAGAACGCAGACGGGCTCAAAATGGACCGGAAAATTGGCCAGCCAGCGCGCATGGGCGGCTCCGAAAACCGCACGATCATCGGCGTAGGCTACCAGCAGATCGAGTTTCTCCCGATCCATCATGGTCTGAACCGTTGCCCAACGCTGGGGTATTCTTTTACCGGGATGACCGGCTTGGCTGTTGTCTCCATAGCGTCATTGGATCACATAGGTCACGGGCGCGCTGGTCGCGTAGCGCGATCTGCCCTGAGATTTGCCGCAGTAAGAGAGAGTATTGACGGGAACAACGCGGGGAGATAAAGGAACTCGGCGTCAGTGCGGTCATCTGTCCGATCAAGGCTAACGACTTCTCGGCCAGGTGGAGAAAAACGCTTTTGCCCGCATCTATCTTGCTCTATGGATTACTCCCTGATCACGGCAGTTTTAGAAGGGAGGTTCTTCATCATTCTTCGCCAGATCGGCGAGAAACACTATTTGCGAAGCTGCCGTCCCGAGGATGTATTCAGAAAGTTCGGGCGTCACAGCTCCGCCTGAAGCGGCTCCGTGCGCTACCCCTCGGCCGCTATTGCGAAATCCATAAAGGCCGCTGAATGTCTGTCCAATTGTTTTGGGAAACAAACCCGCTTTTTCAGCGTCCTCTTAATCCGCACA
>CAWJAB010000053.1:0-137180 GCA_963840675.1 uncultured Acidobacteriaceae bacterium | reverse complement strand
CGTTGGCAAGGAGCTGGTTGCGCGCTCGATTCACACCAACGGTCCCCTCTCCGACCGTCCGTTTGTTCCCGTCGACTGTGGTTCGCTGGTGCCCACATTGATGGAGAGCGAGCTGTTCGGCTATGTAAAGGGAGCATTCACCGGGGCCTCTCGCTCCAAAGATGGGCTCCTGGCCTCGGCCCAGGGCGGAACCGTCTTTCTCGACGAGATTGGCGAGCTGCCGCTCGACTTGCAGGCCAAGTTGCTGCGCGCCCTGCAGGAGAAAGAGATCCGCCCGGTGGGTGCGACCCACCGCATTGCCATCAACGTTCGTATTCTGGCAGCTACCAATCGCGATCTCGCAGCCATGGTGGAACAGGGCCGCTTCCGCAAGGATCTCTACTACCGGCTGAGTGTGGTCAACCTGCGTATTCCTCCGCTGCGCGAGCGCAAGCAAGGACATTCCCTTGCTGGCCGCCCACTTTCTGGAGCGGATGGCACGTGAAACCGGCACCGCCTCACACCTTGAGCGACGATGCTCTGCGCACTCTCGATGGAATACGACTGGCCGGGCAACGTGCGCGAGCTCGAGCACTCGATTGATCGTGCCTGCACCCTTTCCTCCGGCCCCGTTCTGCACCTGGGCGATCTGCCCACCCAGCTGCAGAACTTTCACCTGCAGAATCGTCGTCCGGTGGTGGTGACAGCCCCGGCTCTGGCCAACGCCGGGACCGCACGCGGGCCAGTGACCCCTTTGGCCCAACTGGAGAAGCAGGCCATTCTTGAGACCCTGCGCAAACTGAACGGCGACAAGCTTCTGGCGGCGCGGCTCTTGGGCATTGGGAAAACCACGCTCTACCGCAAGCTGAAGGAATACGGTATCAGCGCCCCCGACGCCAACTGACGACGCCAACCTGACCCGCCTCTGCCCAGCCCAGCCGCCTAGCTGGGTCACGCCGGTCATCGATCCAAACGAACGCAAACCAAATCGCAGTAGGAGCGAGGTAATCATGAAGCAGGGAATCGTGTCTTCACCCGTCCAGCATAGTGTCCTGATCATCAGTTCCATGGCCGACGCCGCGGGGTTTGCTGCCTCGCTGGGTAGCACTCTGGAGTGTGCGGTAAGCGTTGCCCCCACCTACCGAAGCGGGTTGATGGCCCTTCGCCACCAGGAGTACTCGGTGGTCGTGGTGGACGACTGCCTGGCGGAAAGCAATCCTGCCGCTGCCGACCTGTTGTGGCAAAGCTTCGGCATGGCCGTTCCGGTTCAGATCAACTTCGCCATTGCCGGCGCCTCGAGACTAACCCGCGAAGTGCAAGCGGCCATTGCCCGCCGAGAACAGCAGCAGGCCGTGGCCCTGCGCGCCGCCGTCTCCCAGCTGGAAAGCGAATTGAAATCCACCGTCACCGGGCTGCTGCTGCAGTCGCAATTGGCGCTCGCCGAACCGGAGCTGACCGCTAAACTGACCGGCAAGTTAACCCTGGTCGCGGAACTCGCGGGCAGCCTCCGTCAAAGGCTCGAAGGAGCCATGGGCAAAACCACTCCTCCCCTCGCCATGTACTAGAGGTGTGCCCACGCTTCTCCCTCGGACGGGGCGCGCGTTTCCGGCGTGCCCCGCCCGCCCGCCCATCAATCATCGCGCCAGAAAACACTTCTCTCCTCCCTCGAGCGCTACGCCACCCGGGAGATGTGCTCGTGGCTGTCCACCGCCGCTTCCTCAAAAAAATTTAGAGTTGGTGTAAGCTAAAGGTCGTTCTCAACGCGACCGTCCCGTTGATCCATAATTTACGAGTCGCAGTTACGAATAGGGCGTCACGATTCGGGGTTCCCGGATTTCCCAATCCATGGTTTCTGATGTGGGGTTCCGTCCCCGGAAAGCCAATCTTAAGAACGGCTGCTCCCGTGACCTCATCCGTGTCCTGATCCTTTATCCGGTACGAGGACCAGGTCAACGTAACTCGGGATTTCCGTGAGCATCTGCAACCCCGGGGCCCGCAAAGGCAGCGCATAGCAAATTTGCATTGAGGGATAGAGGATGAAAAAGCAGGCGATACTGAGCGCAAGTTATATCAACCGCGGGTTTGCACCCGGGCAACAGCCGGTGCTCTCGCTAGCATGCTGGCAGGCCTGTTGCTTCTAGGCGGATGCAATAAAGCGCCGGCTCCCGGCTCCGGCTGCGGACACCACCGCCCAGGCTACGCCCGCCGCCAGCCCCCGCCGCCAATCCTCCCGCGGAAACCACCCCGGCGCCGGCCGCTGCAGCTCCGCCTCCGGCTCCCGCGGCCCCGCCGCCCCCGCCTCCACCGCCCCCACCCAAGGTGTACACCGTGGCTGCGGGCACCCCTCTGGTGGTCCGCATCGAGCAGACAATCAGTGCCAAGAACAGCAATGTTGGCGACACCTTTACCGGAGTGCTGGCGCAGTCGGTACGGGTGCAGGGCGTGACTGTCGTTAAGGCCGGTGCCCCCGTCACGGGAACCGTGGTTGCATCCAAGGGACAGGGAAGGTTCAAGGGCGACGGAGCCCTGGGCATTGCGGTCAATAGGGTCGGCCATTTCTCGGTGACCACGTCTTCCTATGAGAAGTCCGTTTCCGGCAAAGGTAAACGCAGCACCGGGTTCATTGCCGGTGGCGGCGGCGGCGGGGCGCTGATTGGCGGTCTCGCCGGCGGCGGCAAGGGCGCGTTGATCGGCGGCTTGATAGGAGCGGGCGCGGGAACGGCGGGCGCGGCCTTCACCGGGAATAAAGATGTCACCGTGCCGGCAGAAAGCGTCGTCACCTTCAACCTGACGGCGCCCTTCACGGTGACGCTGGAGAGTCAGCCAGCAGTTCGCAATAGGTATAGACCGAAGCCGGTAGGCCTTTTCGTGGTGTTCTCCCAAGGAAAGCCACACCTCGCGGTCTCTAGGCGGGCCGCAATAATTGCGAAACTGCTTAACAGCGTTTTGCACCACCGGAGGCAGAGCGAAGCCGGCCATCCCCATGCTGTTGCGGAAGTGGGATTGCGATGCTGCTTGAAGTTGCAGATACTTTGGAGCATTCGTCTGAGTTACGGTCGTCATCAGGCCGGTGCAGCCGTTCTTTTGCGGAACAGCCGCGGCCGCCTCCTGGCCGCGATCGACTCCAAAGTGGGTTAGCTTCGTAATCCGGAGGCAGAATGGAAAGGGATTCCGCCAGCAGTGCGTCGCGGAAGCATGCGAACGGCTGGATAACCGTAATGGCGCTGGGCTTCCTCGCCGCCGGCCTGTTGGCCTGCCTCTACGTTCTGATTGGATTTCCCGCCGCGGCCCAGGAGGTGCCCACCCCGGGCTCCGCCACCGTCTCCTCCGCCCAGCCCCAGCCGCTTCGCCGTCAACTGCCCATGGTTGTTGCGCAGGCGGTCACTCCCGCCGGCGACGGTCCTGCTCCGCAGCCTTCGAAGCGGGCAGCGATGAATGGCAGACGGAGCGCACAGAGGTGCGCGACGAACTGCGGGAGTCGCAGGAAAATCTGCGCGAAGCTGCCCAGGAACAGCACCGGATCCGCATCGCGTCCGCATTGTTTTTGGCCGTCTTTGCCGTCATCGCAGCCCTGATCGTGATCCAGGTCTATGTTCAGGCGCGCGCCTGGGACAAGGATGCGTTCCGGGGCGTCGCCGAGGTCGAAGACGTTGCCACCCAATTGGAAGTGATGCGCGACGCCCGGGAGGAAGCTCGGAATGCTCTGCCCGGATTGCTGCAGGAGGTGGGCGAGCAGCCCCTGAGCTACCAGGAGGAGGGCACCGCCTTTACTCCGCGCGCATCGGTCATTATCGATGACATTGACCAACTTGCCTACGTCGGCCACGGGCCGCCTCGCCTTTCGCGACCTGCCCTCGCAGCCGGAGGCGGCAGTTTACCTCAACGGTCTGTTGCTTTCTGCGGCTTCCCACCTTTCCCGCTCGGATGCATGGACGGCATTTGCCCGCCTGGACCAGTTTTTCGCGCAGTTGGCGCGTTTCCCCGAAGCCTTGGACCGGCGCCGCATTGCCCAGGGCTATTCCTACCGGGCGCTGGCCGCCTACCAGGTGCTTGAGGCCCAGGATAGGGAACCGTCCTGGCTGCGAAAAGCGGAGCGAGCCCAGGTCGACTCCCTGTCCAAACAGGCTTTTGCGGACGTCACCCAGGCCGCATCGGTGGATCCCGGATTGGCGGCACACCACCTTTGTTGAGGCCTTGCTCTGCAGCCGCTTTTACCCCCCGGAAAGCGCCGACAACACCTCGCGCAGCGACCTTTCCGTCCGCGGATTGCGCCGCGCCGTCAGCCTTTACAAGGGATTGATCGAGGAACGGTCCTATCGCGGCCCGTCGCGGCGCAACCTTGCGCGCTGCCTCAAGCGGATCGCCGAGCAGACCGGCGAGAAAAGCGATTTCTCTGATTTCGGCTATGCCTTGAATTCGTTTCCCAGCGACGAGGAGCTGGCTGATGAGGCGCTGGCGGCACGCCAGCCCAACTCCCAGGACCGCTTCCTGTGGCAATGGCTGCTGGGCGACGAGGAGCTGTTCGCCAACGTCGAGCGGCTCAACCAGGCCGAATACCGCGCCTTCTGGATCCGCATGCTCGACTCCAAGGTTCATCTTAGAAATTGGCGAGCGGACCTGGGCGAACTGCAGCAGGCTAAACCGGCGATGAAGGACTGGGCGATCCAGTTGCTGCACGCCGAGCCGCCCATCACCCTGGCCAATGCCATCACCCGCCGGCAGGAGCGCTTTGAAAGTCCTGCCTCGGGAACCTGACGGGCCAATCGACGCCCGGCGAAAAAACTTTCGTCTCCAGGTAACCCGAAAGTTACTAGCAGATCGGCTGGATTCCCACTCACTCCTTCCGTATCATAGAGGTGTGCCTGCGTAGATGACGGGCGACAAGGAGACACCGATGACTACCAAGAGCTCAGAAGCACCAAACGGAACCGCCAAGCGCCGCAAGCCGGCTGCCAAGAAGACGGTCGCAGCCCCACCCGCCCCTTCGCGGGAGGAGATCGCTCGTCTGGCGGAGAAGTTTTGGGCTGAGCGTGGCTGGCCAGAGGGTTCGCCCGAGCAGGACTGGCTGCGCGCGGAGCAGGAACTTAAAACAGCTTCCTAGGGGACGGAGGGCCCGGTCGTTCTCCGGCATGGTTTCAGCCCTGCCCGCCCGAGATAAGCAAAAATCAAAGTGCCTCTAGCATGCCGTAGGCTTCGTCCGTCCGTCGCCGAGACGCGATTACGCCTTCGTGTGCATCGCGCCCGAGGGAGCGCTGCGAGCAGGCCCTCTGTACCTGGCAGGAAATGCATGGCCCATTCAAGCCGTTTGCCAAGACTAGCAAGTTGTTGCAGGTTAAATGCCGTGGATGGGCTCGGATATGCGGATACCGTGGACAGATCCGAGCGCTACCGCGGGCGCGGCGACTGCAACGAGTATCACCGTGGTCCGCTTGCCTGACAACCCGCGATCCCCAGACCTGTGGCCAGCGCAGCGATTTCCCTCCGGAAAAGGCGGCTGGTCCATAACCCGCCAACCCTGATCCCCCCTTCGTGGGAGCGTTTTCCCCTCGCCTGCCAACCCTCCCCAGTCCGGTCACACTTCGGTTATCTTGAGTCTTGCCCGGCTTCGGCGATACTTGACAACAGGGAAAACCGATAGTTTTATTTCCCTGTACTACTTTTTTTGTTTTTCTTTTTTCTGCCGCCTCTCTCAAGTCATGAAAAACGAAGTTCTCGACATTCTTATCCTGGGTCTACTCGTGGTGCTGTTTGCCTCGATCTACCGCAAGCGCGCTACCTCGCGCGTGCGCTGCTGGCTTGCCGGCTGGATCCTGGTACTCCTGCACTTCGCCGTGCTGCTGTTCCCGGCGGTTTCGAGCTGGGGGCAAGAGCTGGTCGATAGCCTGAGCATCAGCGCGTTGATTCTTTCCGGGCTGTGCTTCCTGTTTTCCGCTTCCGCCATCTCCGAGAGCGCACCGGGCAGCGTTTTGACCGCGTGCGGCATCGGCCTTCCGGCGATCTTTTACACCAACTATGTGATCTTCCACGGTTCGCACCAGTGGCCCCAATATGCCGCGGCGGCCACCATTGCTGCCTCCGGCATGGTGTTGGCGTGGAGGTTGTGCCGCGGACGCAGCCGGGTTGGGGCCGCTATCACCCTGGCCTTTTCGGTGAGCGGGATCTGCACCGTTCTCTCCATCGCGCACCATCAGCCGGATCAGGGAATCCTGGCGATTCTCTTCGAAATCTTCCTTACCTTTGCCGCGCTCTACTGGTTCGATTTCCGCCGTCTCTCCACCGGCGTTCTGACCTCGATCCTCGGCTTGGTGGCCTGGGCCTCGGTCTTTCCTGTTGCGCCTGCTTTGCGAGTATCTGATCCCGGCCACGCAGATTCCTCCGGGACTGTGGAATGTCCCCAAATTCTTCGTCGCTTTCGGCATGATCCTGACCCTGCTGGAGGACGAGTTCCTGGCCGCGGCGCGCGCCACCGAGCACTATCGGCTGCTCTTTGCCGCCAGTCCCCATCCCATGTGGGTGCAGGATCCGGAGACCCTCCGCATCCTCGAGGTCAACGATGCCGCCGTCGCCCACTACGGTTACTCGCGCGAGGAATTCGTGAGCCTGACCCTGCGCGATCTGCGGCCTACGGAAGACGCAGGAACGATTCTCCAAGAAAATTCCGGAGCTACCTCTACCAAGCTCTCCGGCCCCTGGCGCCACCGCCGCAAGGATGGTTCCTACATCCAGGTGGATATGGCGTCCCACTCCATCGACTACATGGGCTGCAAGTGCAGCTTCGTGCTGGTGCAGGACGTCACCGATCGCCAGCAGATGCATGAGCAACTGGTTTACCAGGCGCACCACGACCTGCTCACCGGGCTGCCCAATCGCCTTCTGCTCGAGGATCGAATGCAGCAGAGTCTGGCACAGGCCGCCCGTCACGGACAACAAGCTGCGGTGCTCTGCCTCGATCTGGATGGTTTCAAGCAGATCAACGACACCTTTGGCCATGCCGCCGGTGACCTATGCCTGCAACAAGTGGTGGCCCGGATCGCCGCGCGGCTGCGCGCCGTGGATACATTTGCCCGCACCGGGGGCGATGAGTTCGTGATTATTCTGGGCGAGCTGGTCAACCGGAACAGTGCCCTGATGGTTGCTCGCAGCGTGCTGGAAAGCATCAGCAAGCCCATCGAAGCCGATGATTTCTCCTTCGACATCTCCGCCTCGATCGGTATTGCCATCTATCCCGAGGATGGAACCGACCCCTCCCAGCTGCGGCGTTCGGCCGACGCCGCGATGTATCGCGCCAAGCAGGCGGGTGGAGACCAATATCTTCTGGTCTCTTCTCAGCTCAATCCCGCGGCCAGCGAGATAACCGAGCTGGAGCAATTCATGCGCAGCGCGCTCACCGTCGGCGGAATGGAGGTTCATTACCAGCCGCAATACTCCATAGCCGGCAATCTCTGCGGTCTGCAAGCGGTTCCGCGGCTCAACCATCCCCAACTGGGCGCCATCGCGCCCGACCGCTTCCTGCCCATTGCCGAGGAGAGCGGCCTCATCGTTCCCTTAGGCAACTGGCTGCTGGACGAGGTTTGCCGTCAGATCAAGGAGTGGCAAGACCAACACCTCACCACGCCGCGCATATCGTTTTGCGTCTCTCCGCTGCAGTTTCTGCACTCGGATTTCGCTGCCCGGGTACTGGCCATCCTGGGCCAGCACGGCCTCGACCCCCGGCTGCTCGAACTGATCGTTACCGAGAGCACAGTCATGCGCAACCGCCCTGAGGTCGCACACCAGATGCGCAGTCTGGCGGCATTGGGCGTCCACTTTTCCGTGGCCGACTTTGGCAGCAGCTACTCCTGCTTGAGCCATCTGCACCAGCTTCCCGTGAGCACGCTTAAGATCGACTGTTCCTTTGTCGAGCGCGTTTCCGATCCCAACGGGACCTATACCATCGTGCAGGCCATCATTGCGCTGGCCCACGGTCTTGGCCTGAGGGTGGTAGCCGAAGGCGTGGAGCGCGCCGACCAGATGGAGTGCCTGCGCACCCTCGGTTGTGATTCTTTGCAGGGTTCTCTTCTGGCTCCTGTCCTGCCCGCGGCCAGTATTCCCAAGTACCTGGTCCCTGCCGCACCCCCGGTCGCCAAACCTTCGCGCCGCTGACCTGCTCCACGGCCCGGAGTTTTAAAGCGTTTTCACAAATACGGCGCTGTCTTTGGAGTAGCTATGTACAGGCGTTCTTCGGCGGAACGCCTGTGTCGAGTGCCGCTTCTTCGCAATCACCATTTGTGAAAAAGTTTCAGGGCGCGACAATGGCCCCGCACGCGATTCTCGCGCCGGCATTGCCCGTCGGGTCGGTCACCATATCGTCCGCTTTCTCGTGAATGATGAACGCCGTGCCGCCGTTGGCAAACACCGAGTTCTTGGCGTCCTTTTTGAGCGAGATACTTTGCGTCACAAACGAGACATGGTCGGTGCCGTCGGCCATCACTTGCAGGTTGATCGGCATGTCGCCCGCATGGGCGCCCTTGGGATTCTTGATTCCATGCTCCTTGCCATCGGGGTTAAGATGGCCGCCCGCCGTCTTGAAATCCGGTGCATCGCATTTCGCGTTCTGGTGAACGTGGATCGCATGTTCCCCTTCGGGAAGATTCATCAGGTCCAACTTGACCTTCACCCCGTTGCCCGCGGGAGTCAGCGTGGCCGTTCCCGCATCCTGGCCCTGGCTCGTCTTGAAATCCACTTCCAGCCCCTGTTTTTTGAACATCGCCCCCGACAGCGCCAGCACCGCCGGCAGCGTCATCACGCCTATGCACATCCTGAGCAATCTGGTCATTTCGGTTCCTCGCGTCTTTGCCGGGTTGGCCCGGCCAGACGCTAGCATACCCGATCTGCGTGATGACACTGTAATCAAAGCTCTTGCTGGCCCCGGGCCCGCGGGCTATTACGTAACCGTAACGGATAGTATCCAAATCGCGATGAATGCCCTAAACGGCCTAGTATCAAGGTAATGCACAGCAAGTGTTATGTACGCTCGGGGGCCGCGAACCTAGAGTGATAACTACACACCGAGAGCGGGCGCCCGTATGATCCCACGCATTTTGATCATCGATGATGAAGCTGATATTCGCGAAGTAACCGCGCTTAGCCTGGAGACAGTTGCCGGCTGGCAGGTGATCCTGGCTCCTTCCGGAGCGCAGGGTATCCGGCGCGCTTCCCTGGAACAACCGGACGCCATTTTGCTCGACGTCATGATGCCGGACATCGACGGTCCGACTACTTATCAGATTCTCAAGCAGAACGGGAACACCGCGCATATTCCCGTGCTTCTGCTCACGGCCAAGGTGCAAGGGCAGGATCGGCGGAAGCTCGATGAACTGGGAGCGGCTGCGATCCTCTCCAAGCCCTTCGATCCCTTGACGCTTGCCGACCAGATATCCGAGGTCCTCGGCTGGGAACGAGGCGGCATTTCAACGCCAGGCGCTGTGTCGCTCGCCGGCAACTGACCGCATTTCCGCCCCGCTAAAAGCCCACCCCATCTCGCTTTTAGTTTTGCCGTAAATGATTCAGAATACGTCGCGCATCTTCGCCGCAGCGAGCCTTCGCCGCAGCGAGCATTAGAGCCCGCGTGAGAATCACCGCCATAAATCCAAAACCATGAGTGGGTGCCCAGGTCTCGCTTTTGAGACCTGGGGTCATGCAGAAGGCCCCGACTTGTTCCGCAGCCGGTTACGTCGTGGGCCGGGGCTTGACCGCCAGAAAAACCGGCGGCAACGGCACCCCATTGATATCGGTAAGTTTCGGGTTGATCTGCTGCGTATCGAGCAGGGTCTTGGTGTCGATCAGGTGCAACAGATTATCCCCGCTCGTGCCGGCAAAGAAGATGGTGTTATCCGGAGAAAAGATGCCGGCTACGGGGGCGATTGCATTGCCTGCGAGCGTGACGCTGCTCAGCGTTCCCACCGCTCCCGCTTGGGTCGAGGGCTGATAGACCGGCAACAACGCGCCTCCGGCGGGCGTCGTCGTGGCGCTCGTCCCATAGGTAATGAAGGCCTCGAGCGAGTTGGTGGCGGCCACCACTTCGTTGATGTTGGTAAGGCCGTATGCGGCCAGCGGGATCTGGTTGGCGACGGGCGGGGGATCGAAGACGATGCCCGTGGTTTGCCCGTTGGCATCCGAGGGACAGGCATCGATCGGCACGGTGATGGAAAGATCCGTCAGCATCGGCGGATTGGCCGAGGCGCCGATGATGTGCTTGCCATCGGTGGTCGAGGCCACATGGTCCGAGGCAACGGCGACCGTGGTCGCTTCCGGATAATTCACCACCGGCTTGACCGTGGTCTCCGGGCACTCTCCGTAGGCGGAGGTCGTCGATCCGGAGAGAAATACCGCGGCTGCCGGGATAGTCACCGCCAGATCCGGAGAACAGAACATGTTGTAGGTGTTGTTGGGGTTTGCCGTGGTGTTGGGCGGATAGGTGGTAGGGTTCGTCGGAATGGGACTGGTGGTGTTGGTCGGCGGGCAGATACCTGAGGTCGCCGTGGCCTGGCCTGCAGGCAGGGGCTCGACCGACCAGCCGGTGAAGCTGTTGTGGATATAGAGCACCCCGTCGCCCACCATGTAAACGGTTTGTCCATCGGCGGTGAACGCGGCTTTCTCCGCAATCCCTGCGAAGGAGGTGTAGGCTCCCGAGGCCGGCGTGTACAGGTAGAGAACCCCGCGCAACTGATCGTTAATCACCACCTGGCTGTTGGTCGGAGAGACCGCGAGCACTATCCCGGGAGTGTTGGGCGTCTCCGATGCTCAGGCTGTTGGTGGCCGCGCTGTACGTCATCATCTCGTGATAGCTGCCGAAATAAAGAGTTGTCCCGGTCGGATCGAGGACCATGGAGTTAGGCGAGTAGGGCATCTTGATCGGATTGCCTATGGTCCCGGTCGAGAGATCGATAGGCACAAAGTAGGGCGAACCCGGGCTCGATACCCAAATGTAATTGCTGTTCTTGCCCGGCGAGGCGATCTGCACAAAATTGCTGATCACCGGGACGCCCGTGCCCAGCGTTCCCATGACATTGATCGGGGCCGGGTTGCAGGCGGTGGGCTGACAGATCGCGGTAATTGCCGAGTTGGAAGGGAATGACGCAGTGACCGCGCCGGTGGAACTGACGGCGATGGCGCCCGGATTGGTGGACACGTAGCTCAGGGGCAGCCCGTTGATCACGTTGTTGTTGACGTCCGTCACCGTCGCGGTGAGCGCCAACGGGGTATTGAGCGTGACGCTGGCGCTGGTGGCTCCGGTCGAGGCGACGCTCAGCGCAATCTTGGCGGGCGGGCAGGTGTAGAAGTAGCCGGCGTTGCTGCTGGTCTGGGAAATAGTGCCCGTAATCAGGGTAGAGCCCGGCGCTTGGGCCGTGGCCACGCCGTTCTGATCGATGGTGACAATGCCGGCGCTGGCGGGCGCGTAGGTCGAGGTGGCCGATGACATTGTTGCAATCGGTGGGGCCATAGCCTCCACCCGGCAGGATGTCCGGGCTGCAGAGAAGCACTTGCTGGCCGGCGCTGTTGGTGGTGTACGCCGTGGCATCCAGCTGCGAGGTTAGGCCCTGCGAGAGACACGCCGGCTGCCCACTGGTGGGGTTGGTCGGGCCGTTGACCGAAAGGCTGGTGATGGCCGGGTGGGAATACACCGCGACCTGGTTGCTGGTAAATCCTGCGGCGCTGGCGGTCATGTACGCGATGCCGGTCTTGCCGGTGGGAAGGCAGGTGGTGTAAGCGGCGACCGCGGGGGTAGTCAGGTTCCACGTGCCGCCACAGACAGCGCCGGTGGGCGAGACGTCCGCGATGGTGCGGTCCGAGGTGCCGTAGGTGTAGGTCTTTACTGAAGCCGTCCCGCCTTTGCAGTTCTGCGAAGTGGGAGCTTGCAGTTGCGTGGTTTGCGAAAACGCTACCGAAAGACCCGTGGTCTGCGGCTGCAGCGAGATGGAGACCGGCTGGCTATTGTTGTAGCCGTAGCCGGACCCGTTGCAGTAAGTCGAGTTCTTGTTAGCGCAGCCCTGGATAGAAAGACCCACGGGGACGGTAAGGAAAGCCAAAACCACAAACGTCAAAAACCGCTGCATGAAACCTCCCCGCCGGGCGTCGCCGCTCCCGGCGGTTAATGAACGACTGATTTCCAGGCTACAGCGGCTTCGCAATCGGCGCAGACCGAAGCCAAAGAGCTTGTCGTGGTTTTCTCCCAAGGAAAACCACTCCTCGCGAACCTTAACGGACCACAGTAATTGCGAAGCCGCTTTAACTCTTCCAATTTCTGGGGGAGTGCGACTGAACGTTGCCCTATCGCTAGCTCCTCCGGCGGCTTCGTCATTGCGAAGCCGCTCGAGGAGCCGCCTCGATGCTTGCTTGCAGAGTTGTGCGTGGTCAACGTTCTAAGTGTAGAGGGGACTGGGCCATGAGGCAACAGGGCTAGCTCTGCGGCATGTACTGCTCGAACCACGCGAGCGCCCGTGCCAGCACATCGCGGCGATGCTGCGGCGATTCGAAGCGGTGACCCTCCTCCGGGTAGACCACCAGCTCGGTGGGCACGTGCTCGGCGCGCAGCGCATGCCAGAACTCGAACGACTGCGGCGCAGGACACTCTCCATCCCGGTCGCCCACCACCACCAGCGTAGGCGTCTTTACGTTGCGGATGAAGTCGATGGCCGAACTCCTGGCGTAGACTCCCGGGTCGTCATACACCGAGGCGCCGAAGAACGGTGTCATCCATTGGTCGATGGAGTTTTCCCCGTAATAGCTCTTCCAGTCGGAGATGCCGGCCCCGGCCACGGCGGCGTGAAAGCGCTGGGTCTGGGTCACGGCGAACATGGTCATGAAGCCGCCGTAACTCCACCCGGTCAGGCCGATACGCTGCTGGTCGATGGGCAGCTTCGCGCTGACTGCGTCCACCCCGGCCAGGATGTCGCGCAGATCCCCGTAGCCGAAATCCTTGCGGTTGGCCTGGGTAAAGGCCTCACCCTCTCCATAGCTGCCGCGCGGGTTAGGCATGAGGACAAAATAATCCAGCGCAGAAAAGGCGATGGCGTTGTAGCCCAGATCCGGCCAGCGAGGCTGCACCGCACTGGAAGGGCCGCCGTGCACGCTGACGATCAGGGGATACTTCTTGCCCGGATCGTAGTGGGCCGGGTAGAGCAGCCAGCCCTGGACGGCGAACGTATCGCTCGTCCAGCGGATCGATTCGGACCTCCCCCACAGGGGCTTGAGGGCGTCGTTGTAGTGGGTAACCTGGTGCGCTGGACCCCCCAACTGGGCCGACGTACACCTCGGGAGCTTCCGAGAAGGAGCTCTTGATGTAGGCCACTCTGCCATTGGCAGCGACGGAGAGGCTTTGTTCCAGGCGTCCGTCGGCGACCGAAGCGGGGATGCTTGCGTATTTGGCCGTGACCCTCCCATCGTATGCAGACACTTCCCCGAGCTCGACTTGTCCCGAGTCGACCCAGGAAACCAGCAACTGACCTGTGGAAGGTTTGCGCCAGTCAATCCAGGCCGCGGTCTTATCTGTATCGGGCGTGATGTCTTTCGCCTCGCCCCCGGTGGCGGATATCAGATAGATATCCCCGCCCGTGGCTCCCTGGTCGCTCATCAGCCCACCGATAAACGCGATCTTCCGGCCATCCGGCGACCAGCGCGGCACCGCGATCTGCAGACCGTGCAGCGGCCCAGGAGTGTGTTCGGGGTCGAGGATGGCTCGAGGCGGGCCCCCTGCCAGCTGCTGGGTATAGAGCTGTGCCACCCACCAATTGTTTTCTCCGGGCGGCGGTGCAGCTATGTAGGCCAATTGCCGGCTGTCGGGTGCCCAGTCGTATTCATAAACATGGAGCTTGGCTGGGGTGATCTCGCGCACTTCGCCGGATGCGGTTTCGATAGCGGCGATGCGCTGGATTTCGAGGCCCTCAACCCCGATAACACCAGCCGGCGGCTTCATCGCAGCCAGTGCGCCTGCCGGCCGGGTGGCGCCTTCGATGTACAGGCAAGCGATATGCAGGCCGTCGGGGGCAAAAGCCAGGCTGGTGACTCCGCCATGCAGGTGGGTTAGCCGCCGGGGAGCAGAAGGGGCAGCAGCGACGGCAATATAGACGTCCGGTTGATTCATTGAGCCTGCGGGCGCATTGCAATCGGAGGTGAAGGCCAGCTCTTTGCTGTCAGGTGACCAGGCCAGGCTTTGCTCGATGCAAGGCGCCCCAGCTCCGGCGGTCAGCCGGTGAGAGCGGGAGGGGTCGGCCACGGGTGCGATCTTGATCTCGGTGGCGCCATCCGCGTCCGCCACCCAGGCAATGGTTTGGCCGTCGGGTGAGAGCGCGGCCTGGTGGATGGTGCGGGTCCTCTCCAGCTCGGAGAGGACATTGGCGATGCGGGGATCGACCGCCGTGCCGGCGGTGAGAGGCACTGCCGATAGCACGGCAACGCATAGGCAAATGGCGGGAAGGCGCGCGAACATTCAGCAGGATGCTAGCACAAACGCCCAGGACGCTCATCATTCAAGGTCGTTTGTTCGCGACGGACTATCCTATCACTTCTGCGCGAGCAACCGAAGACTGACTTCACTTTCGGTGTCTGCCCCGAACCTCGTGATTTCTGCTCTCACGCAGCCACTTCGACGAGTGTCGTGCGTGCGCCTCTTCAGTAAGGATAGGCGCATGAAGTTTGCCAAAGAGCGAAGTTTCGCACGGAAATCCCGGAGAGGGGCGACCTGCAAGTTAGCCCAGGACGGCAGTCCTGGGTTAGAAATCCAGCAGAATGTGAGTCCCGTCAGGGACGACTGAATCCTCTTCCGTATCGTCTCGCCTAACGCCTGGCCCCGTTGACGACTTGTCTTCCCGGTATTTGACGCCAGGAGCGCATCTTGGTATCTTTAGAAGGTTCCGCATGAGCTAGTCTTACGACCAGCAGCAGCACCTTGCGGCCCATTCAACAGGGTCCCTTCAAAACGTTCGCGTGATGTAGGGGAACAATCGCATCGGCCTTTGCGACACCTCCCGCCTGGGGAGGCTATGCGGGCCGGAACTTCGAAACGGAACTGGCTTCTTTCCAAGTGCCTTCCGCTTGTTCGGCACGAGGCGCAACAGCGCGCGAGCGCGAATGTGCCCGATGGGAAAGAAACGCGCGGTCACCGTCGACGTTCTCGTCTGGTATGAAGCAGGCAGGCGCTCAGAAGGCGGGCAAATTGCGCCCACCCAATGCGGTGCAGTGGTGTTTTTAAGGAGTTAAGGTTTGCCTACATTTAGTCAGCTCGTGAGAAAAGGCCGGACTGCGGCCCGGTACAAGACGGCATCTCCGGCACTGCAGGGATCGCCGCAGCGGCGCGGCGTCTGTACCCGCGTCTACACGCAAACGCCCAAGAAGCCGAACTCCGCGCTGCGCAAGGTCGCGCGTGTCCGCCTGACCAACGGCGTGGAAGTGACCACCTACATTCCCGGCATCGGCCACAACCTGCAGGAGCACTCGATTGTGCTCATCCGCGGGGGCCGCGTGAAGGATCTGCCGGGCGTACGCTACCACGTGGTCCGCGGCACCCTGGATTCCGTGGGCGTGGCGAACCGCAAACAGAGCCGTTCCAAGTACGGCGCCAAGCGCCCCAAGAGCGGGCAAAGTAACGGCGCCAAGTAACACCAGGATTTAGCGGGAAGGAAAGCAATGCCGAGAAAAGGACATATCGCGAAACGGGAAGTTGCCGCCGATCCGGTGTACAACTCGTCGCTGGTCACGAAGTTCGTCAACTCCATGATGTGGGACGGCAAGAAGTCGACCGCCCAGGGCATCTTCTACCAGGCGATGACCAACCTGGAGCAAAAGGGTGGCGACGAAGCCTTGAAGCTGTTCAAGAAGGCGGTAGAGAACTGCAAGCCGCTGCTGGAAGTTAAGACCCGTCGCGTGGGCGGCGCCAACTACCAGGTGCCGATCGAAGTCAATCCTGAGCGGCGCACCTCCCTCGCTATCCGCTGGCTGGTGACGTACGGCCGGGCCCGGGGCGAAAAGGGCATGATCGACAAGTTGACCAGCGAATTGCTGGATGCGGCCAATGGCCGCGGCGCGGCCATGAAGAAGAAGGAAGACGTTCATCGCATGGCTGAAGCGAACAAAGCATTTGCGCATTACCGCTGGTAAGCGCAAGCAGGGCCTGATACCGCAAGGTAGCGGGCAAGACCAGGGGAAGCAAGAAGAATCGCGAGTCTTTTGTCTCGCGCGAGAGTGAGAGAATACCGTGCCTCGTCTAGTACCACTCGATCGTTGCCGGAATATCGGAATCATGGCGCACATCGACGCCGGGAAGACCACAACGACGGAGCGTATTTTGTTTTACACCGGCATCACCCATCGCATCGGCGAAGTGCATGAAGGCACGGCGACGATGGACTGGATGGAGCAGGAGCAGGAGCGCGGCATCACCATTACCTCGGCCGCCACCACCTGCACCTGGCGGGATATCCGCATCAACATCATCGACACCCCGGGCCACGTGGACTTTACCGCCGAGGTGGAGCGCAGCCTGCGCGTGCTCGACGGCGCAGTAGCCGTCTTTGACGCCGTGCACGGCGTCGAGCCGCAATCAGAGACCGTATGGCGCCAGGCGGACAAGTACTGCGTGCCGCGCATTTGCTTTATCAACAAGATGGACAAGATGGGCGCCGATTTTGAGCATGCCATCGACACTATCCGCAAGCGGCTGAACGCCCGGCCGGTAGCCATTCAAATCCCCATCGGCCAGGAAGCCGCCTTCAAGGGCGTGATCGACCTGATCGAGATGCGCGCCATTTTGTGGCACGACGAGACCATGGGAGCCAAGTACGACGTCGAAGAGATTCCCGCCAACCTGCTCAAGAAGGCGGAAGCCTTCCGCATGCAGCTGGTCGAATCGGTAGCCGAGAACGACGACGAGATGCTGCACAAGTTTCTCGAAGGCGAAACGCCCACGCCCGCCGAGCTGCGCAAGGCATTGCGCGGCGCGGTTATCGGGATGAAGCTCTTCCCCGTGCTGTGCGGCAGCTCCTTCAAGAACAAGGGTGTGCAGACGCTGCTCGATGCGGTGGTGGAATACCTCCCCAGCCCGCTCGACGTTCCTCCCATCGAGGGCCACAACCCGGACAACATGGAGCAGGTAATCCTGCCGCCATGCTGACGACTAGCGAGCCGCTGACTGCGCTGGGCTTCAAGATCATGACCGACCCTTTGTCGGGCAGCTGATCTTTGTCCGGCTCTATTCCGGCCATCTGAAAACCGGCGACACGGTGCTCAACCCGCGCACCGGCAGGAGCGAGCGCATCGGGCGCCTGCTCAAGATGCATGCCAACAAGCGGGAAGAGATTGTCGAGATCTATGCCGGCGACATTTGCGCCTGCGTGGGCCTGAAGAACCTGGTTACGGGGGACACCATCTGCACCGACAAGTCGCCGATCGTGCTGGAATCGATTGACTTCCCGGCGCCGGTGATTCACGTTGCGGTGGAGCCCAAGACCAAGGCCGATCAGGAGAAGATGGGCATGGCGCTGGCCAAGCTGGCGCAGGAAGACCCCACCTTCAAGGTGCATACCGATCCTGACTCGGGCCAGACCATCATCAGCGGCATGGGCGAGCTGCATCTGGAAATCATCGTCGACCGCATGATGCGCGAGTACAAGGTTGAGGCCAATGTGGGCAAGCCCCAGGTGGCCTATCGCGAGACCATCCGCAAGCACGCGGAGGCGGAAGGCAAGTACATCCGCCAGACCGGTGGCTCGGGCAACTATGGCCACGTGAAGATCCGCGTCGAGCCGAACGAGGCCGGCAAGGGCTTCGAGTTTATCAACGACATCAAGGGTGGTGTGGTTCCCAAGGAATACATCAAGCCCACCGAGCAGGGCATTCGTGAGGCGCTGCAGGGTGGGGTGCTGGCCGGCTACGAGATCGTCGACGTCAAGGCGACGCTCTTTGACGGCAGCTACCACGATGTCGACTCCAACGAAATGGCCTTCAAGATTGCCGGATCGATGGCCTTCAAGGAAGCAGCCCGCAAGGCAACCCCGGTATTGCTGGAGCCGGTCATGTCGGTCGAAGTGGTGGTCCCGGAGGAGTACATGGGCACCATCATTGGCGACCTGAACTCGCGCCGCGGCCGGATCGAGGGCATGGAGCACCGTGCCGGATCGCAGGTAATCAAGGCCAATGTGCCGTTGAGCGAGATGTTCGGGTATGCCACCCACATGCGCTCTTCGACCCAGGGCCGGGCCAACTACTCCATGCACTTCAACCGCTACGAAGAAGCGCCGCGGTCGGTGTCGGAAGAGATCATTGGCCGCAACCAGGGCAAGTAAGGCGCACCTCGCGCCTTACTTGGTGTAGGGTACGACTTTAGTCGTGCCACTAGGGAAAAGGGATATGGGGGCTTTAGCCCCTGAGGGATTTTGATTTAAGCAGGAGAGAGGGACGAGATGGCGAAGGAGAAGTTTGACCGGACCAAGCCGCACGTGAACGTGGGGACGATTGGGCACATTGATCACGGCAAGACGACGTTGACGGCGGCGATCACCAAGGTATTGTCCAAGCACAACCCGAAGATTTTGTTTCGTTCGTTTGACTCGATTGACAATGCGCCTGAGGAGCGGGAGCGGGGCATCACGATTGCCACGGCGCACGTGGAGTACGAGACGGCGAACCGTCACTATGCGCACGTGGATTGCCCGGGCCACGCCGACTACATCAAGAACATGATCACCGGCGCGGCGCAGATGGATGGAGCGATCCTGGTGGTGGCGGCGACCGATGGTCCGATGCCGCAAACCAAGGAGCACGTGTTGCTGGCCCGCCAGGTAGGGGTTCCCTACATTGTGGTGTTTTTGAACAAGTGCGACGCGGTGGAAGACGAGGAGCTGACCGACCTGGTGGAGATGGAAGTGCGGGAGCTGCTGTCGAAGTACAACTTCCCTGGGGACGATGTGCCGGTGATTCGCGGCTCGGCGCTGGGTGGGTTGAACGGGGAAGCGCAGTGGGAAGCCAAGATCGATGAGCTGATGGACGCGGTGGACAAGAATGTGCCGCTGCCGGCGCGCGCCATTGACCAGCCGTTCCTGATGCCGATTGAAGACATCTTCTCCATTTCCGGCCGCGGCACGGTGGTGACGGGCAGGATCGAGCGGGGCAAGATCAAGGTGGGCGAAGAGGCGGAGATCGTCGGCTTTCAGGGAGACGCGCAAGACGGTAGTCACCGGCGTCGAGATGTTCAAGAAGCAATTGGACGAGGGACTTGCCGGGGACAATGCGGGTTTGTTGCTGCGCGGCATTGCCAAGGAAGACGTGGAGCGCGGGATGGTGTTGGCCAAGCCTGGCTCGATCACCCCGCACACCAAGTTCAAGGGCGAGATTTACGTGTTGAGCAAGGAAGAGGGTGGGCGCCACACGCCGTTTTTCAATGGCTACCGGCCGCAGTTTTACTTCCGCACGACCGACGTGACGGGTACGGCGAAGCTGCCGGAAGGCACGGAGATGGTGATGCCTGGGGACAATGTGTCGCTGGAGATTGAGCTGCATACCCCGGTGGCGATGGAGAAGGGCTTGCGTTTTGCCATCCGCGAAGGCGGCCGCACGGTGGGCGCCGGCACCATTACCGAGATCATCAAGTAGCAAATTGGCTCATGCAAGACTTCCGCCTTGCCGTTGATGGGTGGCCCATTCAAGCCTTGCTTTTGACTTGACCTGGGGGATGGCCCAAACAGATTTGGACAGTGGCACGAAGGGAATTGAGATGGTAGGACAGAGAATTCGCATTCGGCTCAAGGCGTACGACTATCGGGTACTCGATACCTCGACCGGTGAAATTGTCGAGACGGCCAAGCGCACCGGCGCCCAGGTCGCGGGTCCCATTCCGTTGCCGACCGTCAAGAACAAGTACTGCGTGCTGCGTTCCCCGCACGTCGACAAGAAATCGCGCGAGGCCTTCGAGATCCGCACCCACAAGCGGCTGATCGATATCCTCGAGCCGACCCAGCAGACCATCGACGCGCTGATGAAGCTCGATCTTCCTGCCGGCGTCGATGTCGAGATCAAGGCATTCGAGAAGTAAGGAGAGCATGATGTCGGTGACAGGGATTCTGGGCAAAAAGATCGGGATGACGCAGCTGTTCGATGACAAGGGTGAAGTGCACCCGGTCACCGTGCTGCAGGCGGGTCCCTGCGTGGTGACCCAGCTGAAGACATTGGCCGGCGACGGTTACAGCGCAGCGCAGATCGGCCTGATCGAGTTCGTCAAGGGTGGAAAGGTGAATAAGCCGATGGCCGGCCACTTCGCCAAGAACAATGTTCCGCCGGTCAAGCTGATGCGCGAAGTTCCGTTGGAAAAGCCTTCCGCCGATGGCGAGAGCCAGGAATTGAAGGCCGGCGACAAGGTACTGGTCGACATCTTCGAAGACGCCAAGTACGTGGATGTGATTGGCACCAGCAAGGGCCGCGGTTTTGCCGGGGTAGTTCGCCGCCACCATTTTGGCGGTGGACCGAAGGCCCACGGGCACATGTTCCAGGTGCAGGGCTCGATCGGTGCTTCCTCCTTCCCCTCGCGCGTCTTTCCCGGGCAGCGTATGCCGGGGCACTTTGGGGCGGAACAGGTCACGGTGCGCAACCTGCGCATTCGCGGCATCGACCTGGACGAGAACCTGTTGATGGTGGAGGGCGCGATTCCCGGCCCCCGCGACGGGTATGTGATGATCTCCAAGTCCAAAGCGCCGCCGCGTGAGCGCCGTGGCTTTGGCGGCGGGGGCACGGTCGATCCGTTGAAGGCTTCCAAGAAGGCTTCCGGCGCCAAGCCCTCGGCGGGCAAGAAGAAATCTTAAGGAATTGCATATGGCACAGATTGATGTAGTGGATCTCGGTGGACAGAAGGTGGGCTCGTTAGAGCTGGCGGACGAGATTTTTGCGCCCGACCAGATCAACGAAGCGCTGCTGTGGGAAGCGGTGAAGCACTATCGCGCCGCGTTGCGGCAGGGTACCGCCGCCACCAAGAACAAGAAGCTGGTCTCCGGTTCCGGCAAGAAGTTGTGGAAGCAGAAGGGAACAGGCCGGGCCCGCGTTGGCTCCGTCCGCTCGCCCATCTGGAGGCATGGCGGAACGGTCCACGGACCGCAGCCGCACAGCCACGACTACGCCTTTCCCCGCAAGAAGCTGCTCGGTGCGTTGCGTTCCGCGCTGGCCTCGAAGCTGGCCGATGGCAAGCTGACCGTGGTCGAGAGCCTGGAGCTCGCCGATGCCAAGACCAAGGCCTATCGCGCGGCGCTCGACAAGCTCGATGCCAAGCGGACCACCTTGTTGGTGGAGAAGGAACCAGGCCGCGCACTGTTGCTGGGTTCGCGCAACCTCGACCGGGTGCAGTTGATGGTGACCAAGGAAGTGCATCCTTACGATCTGCTGCGCTATGAGCGGGCTATCTTTTCTCGCGCCGCCATCGAGCAATTGCAGGAGTCGTTGAAGAAGACTGTTTCCCGGCGCAAGCTTGCCGGCTCGGAGGTGGCCTGATGCCGACTCTCTATAGCGTAATCAAGCGCCCGCTGATCACTGAAAAGGGATTGGGCGTCAAGGAAACAGAAAGCACGCTGGTCTTCGATGTGGCCCCGGATGCGACCAAGACCGAGGTCAAGCAGGCCGTCGAGACCTTGTTCAAGGTAAAGGTACGGAGCGTGCGTACGGCTAATTTTCTGGGCAAGGAACGGCGCCGGGGCAAGTTTTCCGGCTTTCGCCCCGATTGGAAGAAGGCCTACGTTCGTCTGCAGCCGGGTGAGAAGATGCCCGACTACGTCAACGCGATGTAAGTGAGCTGAAAAGATGCCGATTAAGACATACAGACCGATTACCCCAACGCTGCGTTTCCAGACGACCCTGGTAAACGACGACATTACGACGAATAAGCCGCACAAGCCGTTGCTGGCAGTCAAGCAGCGCACCGGCGGCCGCCGTAATTCCGGCGATCTGACCATTCGTCACCATGGCGGTGGCCATAAGCAGAAGCTTCGCCTGATCGATTTCAAGCGGGACAAGTTCGGCGTGCCGGGCAAGGTGGCCTCGATCGAGTACGATCCCAACCGCTCCTCGCGCATCGCGCTGGTGCATTACCTGGACGGCGAAAAGCGCTACATCATCCAGCCGGTCGGGCTGAAGGTGGGGCAGACCGTCATGAGCGGGCCCGAGGCCGACATCCTGGTGGGCAATGCGTTGCCGCTCAAGAACATTCCCTCCGGCACCACGGTGCACAATGTTGAGCTCCGTCCGGGCAAGGGCGCGCAGATGGTGCGCTCGGCCGGCGCCTCGGCGCAGCTGGTGGCCAAAGAGGGCGATTACGCGCTGCTCAAGCTGCCTTCCGGAGAAACCCGCCGGGTGCTGGTGGCGTGCATGGCGACGGTAGGCCAGGTAGGCAATACGGATCACGAGAATGTGTCCATCGGCAAGGCCGGTCGCAACCGCTGGAAGGGCATTCGCCCCAGCAATCGCGGCGTCTCCATGAACCCGGTGGATCACCCCCATGGCGGCGGTGAAGGCAAGACCTCGGGAGGCCGTCATCCGGTCACCCCGTGGGGACAGCCTACCCGCGGTTACAAGACACGCAACAACAAGCGGACCGACACGTTCATCGTCAGCCGCGCCAAGAAGTAGTCAGGAGCATCGAAGCATGGCACGTTCGACAAAGAAGGGTCCGTTTATCGACGGGCACCTGATGGTGAAGATAGAAGCGATGAACGCGACCAACGACAAGAAGGTCCTTCGTACCTGGTCGCGCCGCTCGACCATTCATCCGGATATGGTGGGACACACCATTGCGGTGCACAACGGCAGGAAGTTTATTCCGGTCTATGTGACGGAGAACATGGTCGGGCACAAGCTGGGCGAATTTTCCGCCACGCGGACGTTTAAGGGTCACTCGGCAAAAGCCGCTGAGTCGTCCGCCAAGCCGCGGTAAACGAAAGTTTAAGGGAAGAAGCCAATGCAACTGGAGACACAGGAATTCCGGGCCGAAGCAAAGTTTCAGCGGGTATCGCCGCAGAAGGCTCGCCTGGTGCTGGAGCTGATCAAGGGCCGCCGCGTGGGAGAAGCGCTGGAGACCGTCGCGTTCACCAAGAAGGGTGTCGCGCCGCTGGTCGAGAAGGTGCTGCGCGCGGCGATTCAGAACGCGAACTATCTCAGCCAGGAGCGGGAGCTCGATCTGGATGTAGACAACCTCTATGTCAAGACCGCGCTGGCCAACGAAGGACCGCGCATGAAGCGCATTCGTCCGGCGCCCATGGGCACGGGCCTTCCGCTATCAGCGCAGGATGGCGCACATTGTGATCTCGGTGGCGGAGCGCAAGCGGGCCGGCCTGGTAGAGACCGCGGAGCCGGAGACGGCGAGTCCGAAAAAGCGCCTGCTGGGGCGTGCAGCAGCAGCCAAGAAGGCAGCGAAGAAGCCCGCGGCCAAGAAGGCTGCGGCCAAGAAGAGCGCGAAAAACTGCAAGAAGTCCGCCAAGTAGGTTCGAGGAAATTATGGGACAAAAAGTTCATCCTTACGGCTTTCGACTCGGCGTCAACAAGCCATGGCGGTCACGCTGGTTCGTCGAGCGCGACTACGACAAGTTGCTGATTGAAGATGTGCACCTGCGCAAGGAGCTGAGGGAAAAGCTCAAGGCGGCCGGCGTCAGCTCGGTTGAGATCGAGCGCCCTGGCAACAAGCTGCGCCTCATCATCCGCACCGCGCGTCCGGGCATCGTGATCGGCCGCAAGGGCGCCGAGATCGAGAAGCTCAAGTTGGATCTGCAGAAGCGCACCAACCGCGAGGTGTTCATCGACATTCTCGAGGTGAACAAGCCGGAGCTGGACGCGCAGTTGGTAGCCGAGAACATCGCGCTGCAGCTGGAGAAGCGGGTTGGCTTCCGCCGCGCCATGCGCAAGGCGGTCGATTCCGCGCTGCGCTTTGGCTGCAAGGGCATCAAGGTTCGCGTCTCCGGCCGTTTGAATGGCAACGAGATCGCGCGTTCGGAGTGGTATCTGCAGGGGCGTTTGCCGCTGCACACCCTGCGCGCCGATATCGATTACGGCTTTGCCGAAGCGCGCACCACTTATGGCGTGATCGGGGTTAAGACCTGGATCTATCGCGGTGACATTTACGAGCAGAAGCGCCGTCAGCCCCAGGTAGCGGGCACGACAAGCGGTGTTTTCTAAACCGGAAGGTCTTAGGGGCGAGATTTTATGTTGATGCCAAAGAAGGTCAAGTACCGCAAGCAGCAGCGCGGCCGCATGTGCGGTAAGGCATGGCGCGGCTCCGAGCTCTCCTTCGGGGACTACGGGCTCAAGGTGATGGAATGCGGCTACATTACGGACCGGCAGATCGAAGCCAGCCGTGTGGCGATGACGCGCTTCATCAAGCGTGGCGGCAAGATCTGGCTGCGCCTGTTTCCTGACAAGCCGGTCACCAAGAAGCCCGCCGAAACCCGTATGGGCAAGGGCAAGGGAGCTCCTGATCACTGGGTGGCGGTGGTTCGCCCGGGCAAGGTGCTCTTCGAGATGGAAGGGGTTTCGCCGGAGATGGCGGCCGAGGCAATGCGGCTGGCTTCGAACAAGCTGCCCCTCAAGACTCGCTTTGTGATGCGCCATGATGTGAAGCCGACCGCGGTGGTCAAGTAGAGAGAGAAGAGCGATGGAAACCGAAAAGATTCGCAATCTGAACGATGAAGAGCTGGTACGGCAGGAGAAGCAATCCGCCGAGCAGCTCTTTCGCCTGCGCTTCCAGATGAAGCTGGGGCAGAACGAAGGCGTGAAGAAGCTGCGCGATCTGCGCAAGGATGTGGCCCGCATCAAGACCATTGCCCGTGAGCGGGCGTTGGGTCTGAAGGGCTCCTCCCTTCAGCCAGTCGTCGAGCCGGCGCGAAGCCGGCAAAGACCAAGAAGGCCAAGGCGGCCGGAAAAGAGGCACGTTAAGCCATGGCAGATGCAGCAGCAGTACAAGCCGGAGTCACGCCGCACGGAAAAGATAGGCAACGTCGTCTCCACCAAGATGCAGAAGACCATCGTGGTCGAAGTGGAGATGCGCAAGACCCATCCCAAGTACAAGCGCGTGATCAAGCTGAGCAAGAAGTTCTATGCCCATGACGAGCAGAACTCCGCCCGTGTGGGAGATGTGGTCCGGATTCGTGAGAGCCGCCCGCTGAGCAAGCTGAAGCGCTGGACGCTGGAAGAGGTAGTTCGCCGCTCCTCTCTGCCGCAGCACGAAGAGCTGCCAGCCGGTCGTTTAGGGGAATGTGTTCGAATGGGTGACGGGCTTCAGCACTCGTCCATGTAGAAACTCGCGTATGTGGCGTTTAGCCAACTGAGGTGCAAACGATTGGTCGAGGGATCGAACTGTGGCCCTCAAGCAAATTTGTCATCCCGACCGGAGCGAAGCGTAGTGGAGGGACCTGCTGTTCCAGCTAATTGAGCGCGACAAAGTTTCAGGTATTGAGCAGTAAGGAGAGACGACGATGGCAGTGCAGATGAGAACCATGCTGGAGGTAGCCGATAATTCCGGCGCGCGCAAGCTGCAGATGATTCTGCCGCTGGGTGGCTCGAGCGGAAAAAAGGCCGGCCTGGGCGATGTGATTACTGCCTCTGTGAAGGAAGCTTCTCCTGACGGGCAGGTCAAGAAGGGCGTGGTGGTGAAGGCGGTCGTGGTGCGGACGCGCAAGGAATATCGCCGCCGCGACGGCACCTACATCCGCTTTGACCAGAACGCAGCGGTATTGATCAACGATGCCGGCGAGCCGGTAGGCACCCGCGTCTTTGGTCCCGTGGCCCGCGAGTTGCGCGAGAAGAAGTTTTTGAAGATTGTGTCCCTGGCCCCGGAAGTCATCTAAAGCCGGGCCAAGGAAGTGAGGGAAAGTTATGGCATTGAAGTTACAACGCAACGATACGGTGGAAGTGATCACGGGCACCGATAAGGGCAAGCGGGGCCGGGTGCTGCGTGTTCTGGGAGATAAGAATCGGGTTCTGGTCGAGCACGTGCGCATGGTCAAGAAGCACGTCCATCCCAATCCGCAGCGCAACATCAAGGGCGGCATTGCCGAGCAGGAAGCGGCCATCCAGATCTCCAACGTGATGTTGGTGTGCGGCACCTGCGGGCCAACCCGTGTCGGTCACAAGTTTGAAGGCGATACCAAGGTTCGGGTCTGCAAGAAGTGCGGTACCAGACCCTGGCGCCGAAAAAGAAGTAAGCGGAAGAAGAGACGGATATGGCAGCGAAAGTAAACGCGAGACTCAAGGAAAAGTACCACGAGGAAATCAGGCCGGCATTGCAGAAGGAGCTTGGCCTCGACAACCTGATGGCCGTGCCCCGCCTGGAAAAGATCGTTCTGAACATGGGTCTGGGCGAAGCCACGCAGAACGTCAAGATCATGGATCCGCTGGTCGCTGACCTGGCCTCCGTAGCCGGGCAAAAGCCGGTGACCACGCGGGCCAAGAAGTCCATCGCCGCCTTCAAGGTGCGCGAGGGCATGCCGATTGGCGCCATGGTGACGCTGCGCGGCGACATCATGTACGAGTTTCTCGACCGGCTGGTTTCGATCGCCCTTCCCCGCGTGCGTGATTTCAGCGGTGTATCGACCAAGAGCTTTGACGGCCGGGGCAACTACACCCTGGGCATGCGCGACCAGTTGATTTTTCCCGAGGTCGATTATGCGCGGGTGGAAAAGTTGAAGGGCATGAACGTGACCATCGTGACCACCGCCAAGGACGACAACCAGGCACGTGCCTTGCTGCGCCAGTTCGGCATACCCTTCCGCCAGACGGCATAAGCAGAGAGGATTGAGAGAGACGAATGTCAACCACAGCGAAACGTGTTAAAGACGCCCGGAAGCCGAAGTTTTCCAGCCGCCAGCACAATCGTTGCAAGATCTGCGGCCGGCCGCGCGCCTACCTGCGCAAGTTTGGTCTTTGCCGCTTGTGCTTCCGCCAGTTGGCGCTTCGAGGCGAAATCCCCGGGGTCGTGAAATCGAGTTGGTAGTAACCGTGTAACCACAACATTCCCGCAGGTTCTGCGGCTGGAAACAGGCCGCAGCGAACGGGGAGTGGAGGAGAGAGAATGAGTTTGACCGATCCAGTAGCCGACTTTGTGACGCGCATCCGCAATTCCATCCGGGCGCGCCATCAAAAGTTGGATGTTCCGGCGTCGAAGCTGAAGACCGAGATTGCCCGCATCCTCAAGGAAGAAGGCTACATCGCCAACTACAAGGCGGCGGAAGAGAATGGCCGCGCGGTGCTGCGGGTGTATCTCAAGTACGGCGCCAACAACGAGGCCGCCATCCGCGACCTGTCGCGCATTTCCCGCCCTGGATGCCGGGTGTATGTCGGCCACGACGAGATCAAGCGGGTGCAGAGCGGGCTCGGCATCAGCATCATGACCACGCCGCGAGGCGTGATGACGGGCGGCAGGCGCGGCGCGAAGGCGTCGGCGGCGAGATCCTCTGTGAGGTTTGGTAACGCATGTCGCGCCGTGTAACGGTCTGAAACGGACTCGCAAGCCAGAGGGTATGTCGCGTTGGCAGAAACCGCAACCGTGAAGTACAAGGTGCAGGGCAACACCGTGCTGGTCGAAGGGCCAAAGGGCAAGCTGAGCGCCCTGTTGCCTGCGGGCATCACCCTCGAGACCAAGGATGGGAATCTGCTGGCGGTGCGGGAGAAGGAATCGCTTGCGGCCCTGCATGGTTTGACTCGCGCGCTGGTCTCGAATGCGGTGGAAGGCGTGACCAAGGGCTGGACCAAGGAGCTGGACATTGTCGGCATCGGCTATCGCGCCGAGCTCAAGGGCAAGGGCACGGTGGTCTTTACCCTGGGCTTCTCTCATCCCATTGAGTTTCCCTTGCCCACGGGCATCGACGTAGCCATTGACCCCAAGCAGACGCACTGACCATCAGCGGCATCGATCGCCAGAAGGTAGGCCAGGTGGCCGCCGACATGCGCTCGCTGCGTAAGCCCGATCCGTACAAGAACAAGGGTGTGCGCTATGTGGGCGAGCGCTTGAAGAAGAAGGTCGGCAAGACCGGCGCCAAGTAAGAAGCACCGAACGGGGCTGCAGGGCAGCTCCGCTTTTAGGAAAGGAACAACCAATGATTCCGCTGAGACAGAGAAACGAAATTCGCCAGCGCGTGCACTTTCGCATTCGCCAGAAGATGGAAGGCACCGCGGAGCGTCCGCGGCTGAATGTGTACCGCTCGCTGAACCACATCTATGCCCAGATTGTCGACGACTCCAAGGGGAGACGCTGCTCTCCGCCTCCACTCTCTCCGCCAAGATCAAGACCGGCGGCAACGTGGCTGCGGCCAAGGAAGTGGGCAAGCTGGTGGCCGAGCGGGCGATCGAAAAGGGAATCAAGCGGGTGGTCTTTGACCGCGGCGGCTATCTCTACCATGGGCGCATCAAGGCCCTGGCGGATGCGGCCCGCGAAGCAGGTTTGGAGTTTTAGAGCATATCGGAAGGAGTCGAGGCAGAAAGCATGGCAATACTCAAGCGGAAACTGGACGCCGGGCAATACAACCTGAAGGATCAGGTGGTGTCCATCAATCGTGTGACCAAAGTGGTCAAGGGCGGCAAGAACATGTCCTTCGCGGCGCTGGTGGTGGTGGGCGATCCCTCGGCCGGCGTGGTGGGCTTTGGCTCGGGCAAGGCGAAGGAAGTCCCGCAGGCGATCCGCAAGGGCATCGAGGCGGCCAAGAAGAATCTGGTGCACGTGAACCTGTCGGAGACGACCATCCCTCACCAGGTGCTGGGGCGCTTTGGTTCCGGGCATGTGCTGCTGAAGCCGGCGCCGGAAGGCACGGGCGTGATTGCCGGCGGCGCGGTGCGGGCGGTCATGACTTCGGTCGGAGTGCAGAACATCCTGACCAAGAGCCTGGGCTCGGCCAACCCGCACAATGTGGTCAAGGCCACCTTCGATGCGTTGGTGCAGTTGCGCGATCGTGGCGAAGTGGCGGCCGCTCGCGGCAAGCAGGTACAGGAGCTATATTGAAATGGCAGACACTGCGAAGCAAGCGAATTGATGATGCGGCTCGAGTACTACCGGTCCACGATTTCCACCCCGGAGAAGCACAAGCGGGTGGTCAAGGGATTGGGCTTTACCCGGCTCAATCAGATAGTGGAGCGTGAGGATACGCCGTCCGTCCGGGGCATGGTCAAGGCCGTGCCGCACCTGGTGCGGATCGTAAAGTAAGCCGAGGAAAAGAAAAGCGAGTCGGACTGGCGTACCAGAGAGACCAGACCGGCGTTGAGCGAGGATGTAATGGCAAAGAATCTTTCCAATTTGCGGGCGCCCAAGCAGGCGAACACCGGCAAAAAGCGTGTCGGCCGCGGTATGGGCTCGGGCATGGGCAAGACCTCTACCCGGGGTCACAAGGGACAGCGTTCCCGTTCCGGTTCCCATATGATGCGGGGCTTTGAAGGCGGCCAGATGCCGCTGCATCGCCGTCTTGCCCAAGCGCGGCTTCACCAACATCTTCCGCACCGAGTACTCGGTGGTCAACCTGAGCCGCATTGCCGAACTCCATGAGGAACTTGGCCACGCAGAATTGACGCTGGAAGCCTTCACCGCCAAGGGACTGCTCAAGAAGCGGCATGGGCTGGTCAAGGTGCTCGGCGATGGTGAGTTGACCGTGGCGGTTACGGTGCACGCGCACAAGTTTTCCAAGTCGGCCCAGGAAAAGATCGAGAAAGCCGGCGGCAAGGCTGTTCTGGTCGCCTGGAAGGCCGGGGATGCCTCGCCGCAGCGAGCATTATCCCAGGCGCAAATGCGGAATACTCTCAAGGGCTTTAGCCCTGAGGGACCGGAAAGCAAGTTCACGATCGGTAACGACACAGGAATCGTATGTTTGAGAAGATCCGCAATATCTTCCGCATCCCCGACCTGCGCAAGCGGGTCTTGTTCACCCTGGGCATTCTGGCCGTTTATCGTCTGGGCTCGCAGATCCCCACCCCTGGAGTCAACCTCAAGCTGCTGGCGCAATTCTTCGACCAGCAGGCGGGCAGCGCGCTCGGCCTGGTCGACCTCTTCAGCGGCGGAAACCTTCGCAAGCTGACCATCTTCGCCCTGGGCATCATGCCCTACATCACCGCCTCCATCATCTTTCAGCTGCTGACCGTGGTTTACGAGCCACTGGCCAAGCTGCAGAAGGAAGGCGAGCTGGGGCGGCGCAAGATTACCCAATGGACGCGCTATGTCACGGTGTCCTGGGTGCGATTCAGTCGCTTGGCGATCGCCCTGACGCTGTCCCATGGCTCCGGCGGGGTCTCCTACGTATTGAACCCTGGGCCGGGCTTCATCTTCATGACCATCGTCACGCTGACCACCGGCACTGCCTTCATCATGTGGCTGGGCGAGCAGATTACCGACCGCGGCATTGGCAACGGCATGAGCCTGCTGATCTTTGCCGGCATCGTGGTCGGCCTACCCCGCGGTATACAGGATCTGATCGACAAGGCGCAAACCCAGGCGTGGGGTTCCTTCACCATCCCGGCGCTGGTGATCCTGCTGGTAGTCATGATGATCGCCATCGTGGCCTTCATTGTCTTTGTGGAGCGTAGCGAACGGCGCATCCCGGTGCAGTACGCCAAGCGGATCGTGGGCCGGCGCCTGATGGGCGGCCAGTCCACGCATCTGCCGCTCAAGGTGAACTCCGGCGGCGTGATGCCGGTCATCTTCGCCAGTTCGATTCTCTCCGCCCCGCTGCTCTTTGCCGGTTCCGATTACGTGCGCAGCAGCGGTTTCCTGACCCGCATTTTCGACGGCCTGCGCACGGGCGAGCCCTGGTATGAGCTGCTCTACATGGTGGGCATCGTTTTCTTTGCCTACTTCTACATCTCGATCGTCTTCCGCCCCGATGACATCGCCGACAATATGCGCAAGTATGGCGGCTTCATCCCCGGCATTCGTCCCGGGAAGCGCACCTCCGACTTTGTGAACGACGTGCTCACCCGCATTACCCTGGTCGGCGCGCTTTACCTGATCGTCATCTCGCTGATCCCGCAGATTTTGATCAGCGGCATTCACCTGAACGACCTTTGGCTGGTAGGCGGGTTCTTCGAGCAGATGCCCACCTGGGTCACCCACGGCTTGAACGTCAGCTTCTACTTCGGCGGCACCTCGCTGCTGATTGTGGTGGGCGTGGCCATGGATACGGTAAACCAGGTAGAGTCGCAGCTGATCATGCGCCACTACGATGGCTTCTCGCCGCGCAGCGGCCGGGTCCGCGGAAGGCGGTCGTGGTAAAGAGCGGTGGCGGAAGGTGTGAAGACCGGGCCATCTACCCAGAAGAGAATCGGAAGCTGATTATCCCCGGCCCCATGCTGCTGATGGGTGCCCCGGGGGTAGGGCAAGGGCACCCAGGCCAAGGGAATCATGGCCGCCTGGGGCATCCCTCAGATTTCGACGGGTGATCTGCTGCGGGACCACAGGGATCGCGGAACCCGGCTGGGTGTGGCAGGCGAACCAGCTCATGGACGAGGGCAAGCTGGTTCCCGATGATCTGGTCAACCAGATGGTGGCGGAGCGGCTGCAGCAGCCCGATACCGCTCGCGGCTACATTTTGGATGGGTATCCGCGGACCCTGGCCCAGGCGGAGTGGCTTGATCAACGCTTGCGTGATCAACATTTAGATGACCAGCGGTTGGCCGGGCGCGACCCGGGTCTTCCGCTGATTGCAGTAAGCATTCAGGTAAGTTATACTCAGTTGTTGCGTCGTATCACGGGTCGGCGCAGCTGTCCATCCTGCCAGCGTATTTACAACGTTTACCTGCAGCCGCCGAAATTGGACACGGTATGCGATGTAGAAGGCACACCGTTGGTCCAGCGCGCGGATGATGTGGAAGCGGTCTTCCATGAGCGGATGCGGACTTATACGGCGCTGACGGCGCCGGTAGTGGAGCATTACCGCGCCAGCAGCCGGTTCGTCGAAGTGGATGGCGAGCAGCCGGCGGGCGAAGTTATGGCGGGCATCATGGCCGCGGTAGCGCGACTCAGATCCCAGACCTAAGTAAGAGAGAGTTGAATAAGGCCGATGGCCATCATGATCAAGACGCCGCAGGAGATTGAAAAGATGCGGCGCAGCGGAGCGGCGGTTCGCGAGGTGCTGGAGCATGTGAAGGCGCATGTCAAGCCCGGCGTAACTACGCTCGATCTGGAAGTAGCGGCAGAAAGCAAGATAGCGGAGTTGGGAGCCACCTCCGCGTTCAAGGGCTACCGCGGCTACCCCTGTGTTCTGTGCACTTCGGTGAACGAGCAGGTGGTGCACGGCATCCCCTCCAGCGACCGGTGTGCTGCGCGACGGAGATATTGTCTCCATCGACTGCGGCGTGGTGCTGGACGGCTACTATAGCGACTCCGCAATTACGGTTCCTGTGGGAGTCCGAGGTAGCGCCGAAAGACCAAGCGCCTGCTGGATGTGACCAAGGCTTCGCTCGAGACCGCGATCAAGGTGGTGCGGCCGGGTGCCACGCTGGGGGATATCGGCGCCGCGGTGCAGGAAGTTGTGGAAGCGGACGGGTTCAGCGTAGTGCGGGAATTTGTCGGGCCATGGAATCGGGACCCGGATGCACGAAGATCCGCAGGTTCCCAACTACGGGCAGCGGGGAGCGGGAACCAAGCTGCGCGCAGGGATGGTCCTGGCGATCGAGCCCATGGTGAATGTGGGCAAGCCGGGTGTGCAGGTATTGAGTGACGGCTGGACGGCGGTAACCGAGGATGGAAGCTTGAGTGCTCATTTCGAGCACACCGTCGCGGTGACGGCCGAGGGCGCCGTAATTTTGACGCAGTAGGCAACGAAAGCCTGTGGGACGCGCATCGCGGGCAGAATCGGGATAAGGTTTGTCGAAGGAAGACGCGATTGAAGTAATGGCAACTGTGGTTGAGACGTTGCCCAACGCGATGTTTAAAGTCGAGCTTGAGAACAAGCACCAGGTTCTGGCGCACGTTTCGGGACGCATGCGGAAGAATTTTATCCGCATTCTCCCCGGCGATCGGGTGGCGGTAGAGCTCAGCCCTTACGATCTGACCCGTGGCCGGATCGTTTACCGCTACAAGTAGCGCAGTTCAAAAGTCAGGAGCAGTAATGAAAGTTCGGGCATCGGTAAAGAAGATTTGTGACAAGTGCAAGGTCATCCATCGCCGCGGTGTGGTGCGGGTGATCTGCGAGAACTCGAAGCACAAGCAGCGTCAAGGCTAAGCTCAGTCGCTGTTGGAAAGCTAGTAGGGCAAAAAATCAAAGGGTGCCCCACATCTCGCTTTTGAGATGTGGGATACGCAAATCTAAACTGAGGGCTTTTTCCTCGATAACGGCACTGAAGAGGCTAGTTAGCCCAATAGGGCTTGCGTTGAACCTCTCCACTTGCTTTCACCAGAAACCGCTGCAGCGGCGAAGCTGCTGGCAGCAAACGAAGGATAAAGGATCAGGCATGGCACGTATTGCTGGCGTCGATCTGCCCCGCCACAAGCAGGCAAGAATCGCGCTCACCTACATTTTCGGTATTGGCAACCCTCGTGCGCGACACATCCTGGAGTCGGCCAATGTGGACCCGTTCAAGAAAGTCCAGGATCTGGGCGAAGACGAGGTCAACCGTATCCGCCAGGTGATTGAGAACGAAGGCGAGATCGAAGGCGATCTGCGCAAAGATGTCTCGATGCACATCAAGCGGCTCATTGACATTCAGTCCTATCGCGGACTGCGCCATCGGCGCAACCTGCCCACCCGCGGCCAGCGCACGCACACCAATGCGCGTACCCGCAAGGGACCCCGTAAGGGCACAATCGCAGGCAAGAAGAAAGCGACGGCGAAGACCTAATGGCGAAACAAGAGCAAAAGCCGGCCGGCAAGGCCGGCAAGAACAAGAAGTTCAAGAAGCGCGAGCGCAAGAACGTCCCCTATGGGTTGGTCTACGTCCAGGCATCGTTCAACAACACCATCGTGACCATCACGGATGGCCAGGGCAACACGCTTTCCTGGAAGAGCTCAGGTTCGCTCGGCTTTCGCGGTTCGCGTAAAGGCACTCCCTTCGCCGCCCAGCAGGCTGCGATGAATGCTGCCAACCAGGCGCGGGATCATGGTCTGCGTTCGGTCGATGTGCGGGTAAGTGGTCCGGGTTCCGGCCGTGAGTCTGCGGTGCGTGCTCTGGCTGCGGCGGGGCTTGACGTCCGCTCCATCCGTGACGTTACGCCGATTCCGCACAATGGTTGCCGTCCGCCCAAGCGCAGACGCGTTTGACAACAATTTGCTGGACCGGGACGAAGGATGACACTCTGTAAACCGGTCGGCCTCTGAAGTAAGGAGAAACTACGTGGCACGTTATACCGGACCAGTCTGCCGCCTTTGCCGTCGCGAAGGCATGAAGCTTTTTCTCAAGGGCACCAAGTGCTTCTCAGAAAAATGCCCGATTGAGAAGCGCAACTTTGCCCCTGGCCAGCACGGCCGCGACCGCAAGCCCAAGATCGTAGGCTATGGGCTGCAATTGCGCGAGAAGCAAAAAGCCAAGCGCATCTATTTCACCCTGGAAAGCCAGTTCCGCGCCTACTACGAGAAGGCTTCGCGCTCCCAGGGCGTAACCGGCGAGTTGCTTTTGCAGCAGCTTGAGCGGCGTCTTGACAACGTGGCCTTCCGTCTCGGTTTTGCCAGCTCGCGGCGCCAGTCGCGCCAGATCGTGCGCCATGGCCATGTGGAAGTGAACGGCCGCAAAGTGAACATTCCTTCCTTCCAGGTAAGTGTGGGCGACGAGATCAAGATCCGCGAGGGCAGCAAGAAGCTCACGGTGCTCGAGACCTCGACGGAGTTCGCCAGCCACCAGGTAGCGCCCGCGTTGGCTGCAGGTGGACCATGCCAATCTTTCCGGCAAGGTACTCGCGCTGCCGAAGCGGGAAGACGTTAACCTGCCCGTCAACGAGCAGTTGATCGTCGAACTTTACAGCAAGTAAGACAGCAGAGCACCAGAAATAACCAACGAAGGAGAAACGGGCACGGCCGTTGCAAAATGCTTCGCGACGCTTGCCGTGCGTGGAGAGGAATACCGATATGCTTATGGAGAGGATTTCAAAAACCAAAACGTCTTGCAGTGGACACGGAGACGCTCACCGAGAAGTACGGCAAGTTCAGCGCTCAGCCTTTTGAGCGCGGCTTCGGCACCACCATCGGCAACGCGCTGCGCAGGACGCTGCTTTCCTCGATCGAGGGTGCGGCAGTCACCGCGGTCAAGATCGAAGGCGTGCTGCACGAGTTCCAATCGATCACCGGCGTGGTGGAAGACGCGACCGACATCATCCTGAACCTCAAGCAGATTCCCTTCAAGCTGAACGGGGAAGGTCCTAAGGCGCTTTATCTGCGTGCGGACCAGCCGGGTGTGGTGACTTCCGGCATGATCGAGGCCGATGGAGACGTCGAGATCCTGGACAAGGATGTCTACGTTGCGACGGTAAGTGAGGGTGGCAAGCTGGACATGGAAATGCGCCTCAAGCGCGGCCGTGGCTATGTTTCCGCCGATAAGAATTTTGATTCCGATCTGGGTATCGGCTTCATTCCTGTGGACTCGGTTCATTCCCCGGTGCGCAAGGTGAACTACACCGTGGACGCTGCTCGTCTGGGTCAGATCACCGACTACGACAAGCTGACCATTGAAGTCTGGACCAATCGTTCGGTGCTGCCTGCCGATTCGTTGGGGCTCGCGGCCAAGCTGCTCAAGGATCACATGAGCATCTTCATCAACTTCGAGGAAGAGATCGAAGCCGAGAGTGCGCACGACGAAGGCCGGATGCAGTTGCGCAACGAGAACCTCAACCGTTCCGTTGAGGAGCTTGAGTTGAGTGTGCGCAGCTACAACTGCCTGAAGAACGCGAACATTCAGACCATTGGCGAGTTGGTGCAGAAGACCGAGCCGGAAATGCTGAAGACCAAGAACTTCGGCCGGAAGTCCTTGAACGAGATCAAGGAAATCCTGGCGCAGATGGGCTTGTCGCTTGGGCATGAAGATCGACGAGCATGGCAACGCGGTGCCTGGTCCGACCAGCGTATTGCCGGCGGCGACGTTGGCGGCCAGCTATAACCGTTACGACGATGAAGAGGACGACGACGACGAAGATCTCGAGGGAGTGGACATTCCCCTCCAGTCGGAGCCGGAGAACTTCTAAATCGAGCAGTGGCCGGTGGGGCAGCTCACCGGCCGACTGCTTTAATTCTCGCTAAGGAAAGAGAAACTCATGCGCCATCGCAATGCAGGATACAAACTCGGACGAAACACCAGCCATCGCCGCGCGTTGCTGCGGAACCTGGTCACGTCCATTCTTCTTGAGGACCGGGTGGAGACGACGATCACCAAGGCCAAGGCTGCGCGTCCTCACGTGGAAAAGCTGATCACTTTGGGCAAGAGGGGCGACCTGCACTCCCGCCGTCTGGCTCTGTCGTATCTGCAGACGCGGGAAGCGGTTTCCCGCCTGTTCGACACCGTGGCGCCCCGTTATGGAGATCGCGCCGGCGGCTATCTGCGCATTGTGCGCACTGGCTTCCAGAAGGGCGATGGAGCAGAGAAGGCATTCATCGAGCTGCTTGGTTCCGAGACCGAGCTGGACGAGAAGCGTCAGAAGCGTGCAGAAGCGCGGGCCAAGCGTCGTGAAGAAATTGACAAGGCGATGTCCGAAAATCCGCCACCCGACGGCAGCGGCACCAACGCCTAAGCATGGGGCGGAAAAACTCTGTTTAGCGTAGGCTGGGGATACCTCGCCGCAGCGAGCATTATCCCCGGCATAAGCGTCATAAAGTCATCGTGGGCTTTAGCCCCTGAGGTATGCTCCCCTTTGTCATCCCGAGAGCCTGTGACCTTTTCGATCTTTTCCGCCTTCTGCACACCTAGCCAGGTTTTCAACCGCTCCACAAAATCGTCATCCTGAGCGAAGCGTCTCGCAGATCCGTCGCATAAAGAAGGGTTTAGGCGCGGAGTCGAAGGACCCCGGCGATGCTTGTTGGCAGATGCTCTTCTAGGCTTTCCGACCAAAACCTATGAGGGAAATCAAAAAGTCACAAGGGGACCGTCACGGCCTGCGAGTAGCTTCAATGAGGCCGCGATGAATTCATCGCGGATATAAGTATTCGACGCCGTAGTGGGCGTGCAGGAAAGCGCTTCAATGAGGCCGCGATGAATTCATCGCGGATATTCCCGCAGGGTGTCCATAGACTCATGGTCCAGGGTCAGCTTCAATGAGGCCGCGATGAATTCATCGCGGATATGGCTGATCCAGCGGGCATGCCGGGATCACTTCCGGGTGCTTCAATGAGGCCGCGATGAATTCATCGCGGAAATTCCCCATGGCGAGACACAAACGAGCGCTCGTTTGAGCTTCAATGAGGCCGCGATGAATTCATCGCGGAAATGCCGGGATGACTACCAGAGCTTCTCTCCAGATTGGCTTCAATGAGGCCGCGATGAATTCATCGCGGATATAGCCTGAGCGTTTGCGATTCCCTGCGGTATTCCAGCTTCAATGAGGCCGCGATGAATTCATCGCGGAAATTCGACGGCGCCGGCAGAGACGAAGGCGATTCTGCCGGCTTCAATGAGGCCGCGATGAATTCATCGCGGATATGCCTAAGGATATGCAATTCGTGCGCTTTCGGCTGTGCCTGCTTCAATGAGGCCGCGATGAATTCATCGCGGATATGGACTCGGTCAATGCTGGTACTCCGCTGACAGGCTTTAGAGCTTCAATGAGGCCGCGATGAATTCATCGCGGAAATGGATGCAATGGAGCTAACAGGCGGAGATGACGCCGAGCAGGCTTCAATGAGGCCGCGATGAATTCATCGCGGAAATGCAATAGTCCAGCACGCAGATCCCGACGAGTGTTCCTTTGCTTCAATGAGGCCGCGATGAATTCATCGCGGAAATCGGCTGCACGAAATGCGGAGGTCACTGCAAGTGATAGTGCTTCAATGAGGCCGCGATGAATTCATCGCGGATATGAGCCAAACATCCGCGTACACGTGCGCGTGGTATGCTCGCTTCAATGAGGCCGCGATGAATTCATCGCGGAAATAGAGATCGTTCCCTTGAAGCCAGGCGAGTGGACCTTGCTTCAATGAGGCCGCGATGAATTCATCGCGGATATGATCGATTCTCGTCGACCGCCGCCCCGTTCAGTTTCTGGGCTTCAATGAGGCCGCGATGAATTCATCGCGGAAATGTTTTAGCCTCTGATCATAAGCACGGCAGAGGTAATGCTTCAATGAGGCCGCGATGAATTCATCGCGGATATGTGTACACGCTTGTATTAGCGATGCTGAATTAGCAGGCTTCAATGAGGCCGCGATGAATTCATCGCGGAAATTTGGGCTCGTCGGCGCTTATTTCAATCGCCGATAACCACTGCTTCAATGAGGCCGCGATGAATTCATCGCGGATATACGAGGTCCGCATCTCGCAGGCGATCAATGCCGCGCTGGCTTCAATGAGGCCGCGATGAATTCATCGCGGATATGTCATGCCGATCCGCGGCGTGGTAGGCAGTGCGAAGTGCTTCAATGAGGCCGCGATGAATTCATCGCGGATATGAGCACTCTCCAGTGAGTAGCCGAGCGATGTAGCCAAGCTTCAATGAGGCCGCGATGAATTCATCGCGGAAATCTGGTGCCTGCACCGCGTCGGCTGGTGGTGGGGCGTGCTTCAATGAGGCCGCGATGAATTCATCGCGGATATCTTGCCCTTGCCCGTGAGTACAACGTCGTTAGATGGCTTCAATGAGGCCGCGATGAATTCATCGCGGATATACAGAAATGCACGAATCTTCGCTGGGCGACGCTTTGGCAGCTTCAATGAGGCCGCGATGAATTCATCGCGGATATCCAGCTTGCGGCCAAGGTGGACGAAATTGCAGCAGAGCTTCAATGAGGCCGCGATGAATTCATCGCGGATATCACGAGCGTGCGGTGATCCCAGTCCGATATTGACGTGCTTCAATGAGGCCGCGATGAATTCATCGCGGATATGTGCCGATGATGCGCTGCCAGATGGCAGCCCGGCAGCTTCAATGAGGCCGCGATGAATTCATCGCGGATATCCTGTACTTGAATTTCCTGCTGATCGCGAATAGTTATGGGCTTCAATGAGGCCGCGATGAATTCATCGCGGATATCCGCGTCCAGTGGCAGTACGGGTAGGACGTCGTGGAGCTTCAATGAGGCCGCGATGAATTCATCGCGGATATGGAGTACTCGGCTTCCGCCAGGATGCCCTTGGCGAGCTTCAATGAGGCCGCGATGAATTCATCGCGGATATGAGTCGCCATGCCAGACCGCGAGTACGAGCACGGCGCCTAACGCGCTTCAATGAGGCCGCGATGAATTCATCGCGGATATCGATTGGGTACGTGCTGCGTCACGCCAGAAGCTGAGCGCTTCAATGAGGCCGCGATGAATTCATCGCGGATATGGCGTCGACGATCTGGTCCACCAGTAGTCGTCATCGCTTCAATGAGGCCGCGATGAATTCATCGCGGAAATATAGTCTCGATCGCATGTGCAAGGTCAGATGCGTACTCGCTTCAATGAGGCCGCGATGAATTCATCGCGGATATCGGCCTGGGACTGCTCCAACAATCGGAGGACGCGCTTCGCTTCAATGAGGCCGCGATGAATTCATCGCGGATATGTCGTCGGACTCGCCGTTGTGGCTGGCACGTTGGTTTGTGCTTCAATGAGGCCGCGATGAATTCATCGCGGATATAGATCGGCAACCTACCTCCAACGACCCGATCCAGGTGCTTCAATGAGGCCGCGATGAATTCATCGCGGATATTTGCGGACGGCTGAATCTGGCTCGCAACGGTTCGTCGCTTCAATGAGGCCGCGATGAATTCATCGCGGATATGTGGCATACCAAGTCGTCGCCCACGCGGGAGTCGCGGCTTCAATGAGGCCGCGATGAATTCATCGCGGATATTTGTCACGGTAGGTGGATTGCCGGTTAAGGTTCGTGCTTCAATGAGGCCGCGATGAATTCATCGCGGAAATGCGACTTGATGGAGACCGGTTCCGAACTGCTTTGTCCGCTTCAATGAGGCCGCGATGAATTCATCGCGGATATGCCTGAGCAGTCACGTACGCCGCTAGCTGCTCGCTCAGCTTCAATGAGGCCGCGATGAATTCATCGCGGAAATTGACCTCATTCCAGCGTATGCTGTCCTGGTGCCTTCGCTTCAATGAGGCCGCGATGAATTCGCGGATATTCAGCGAATAGCATGTGTCATAGCTTCAATGAGGCCGCGATGAATTCATCGCGGATACAGCTTATCTTTGAGGCATACGTGCCAAATGCTTCAATGAGGCCGCGATGAATTCATCGCGGATATGGCTCGGCTGTATCTGACGTGATTTCAAAGATCTGCAGCGCATTTTGCGAGGGCCTACCCTGGGGCGGCTGACGGAGAGCGTAGCAGAGGCCGGGTGCGAGGTTCAAGTGCTTGTCCTCTTTGAAGTTAAATCCGGCGAGCGGGTAGCGGGATTTGTGCATGACCCAGGCGCTCGCTGCAGAGCTTAACGGGTAACGAATACTGGGTAGTCGTCGATTTCCCCGCTCAGGAAGCGCGCTAAGAGCCGCGCCTGAATTTCCAGGACTCGTCGATAGCTGACACGGTATTCGAATAAGGGGTGTGTGACAAGCGTATCCATGCGCAGCTCATAGGCGCGAAAGAAGCCCTTACGTCCGCTTGGCTTGAGCGCGACGGAAGGCCCGGACCGGATAAAATCTGCGATGGTAACCATGCGGGTATTGATCGCAGTGAGCACAACGGAGTCGGCAATCAGCGGCCTGAATGGTTCCATTAGATCGAGTGCCAACGCCGGCCGCCCAAACCGCGGTTGATGATAAAAGCCCCAATGCGGATCGAAGCCCAGGGCATAGCAGGTGATTGTTAGATCCTTCGCAAGAATGCTATAGGCCAACGACAACAGGGCATTTACAGGATCGCGCGGCGGACGGCGGTTCCGTTGGGTGAAGTCGAAGGAGAACTCTATCGGTGAGCCCTCATGTTCTGTATCTCTCCCCTCGTCCGATTTCAGCATCCCGGCAAATTCGCTGAAATAGACGCGCGCGGCGGAGCCTTCTATACCAAGCAATGAATCAAGCGCAGTCGCCACCTCGGCCTTTTCGGCCAGAACTTTCAGTTGGCGAAGAGCCGTCGCCGGCGGCTCGATATGGTTTCTCTGCAGCAGCGTGCGCTGATTGCGGATCTTGCCGGTAACAAGCTCACGCGCAAGGCGAAGGGCTGTGGGGTCATGACCGGCCGAGATAAACTGCTGCTGGCGCAGAAACACATTACGAGCATTCAATCCATTGGTGATGCCATAGAACCAACCGCCCTGGGAAAAGTAACAAACCGGGACTCCCGCCGCACAGAAAGACTGGATGGCCTGTGTCGAAATCTGAACGTTCCCGAACAGGTTAATCTGAGATATCTCGCCCAGGCGGATCTCTTGTTTGAGATTATCTCCGTCCTTGACTTGGACGACTTCTCCCGACTTGCCGACACGGTAGCCCTGTGAGTTCAAATACAACGGCCTGAGATCGTCACGTGCGGACACCAGCTGACGAACTTCCGGGCCCTCCTCAGGCTCCTGGCCGCCAAAGAGCGAAAACTGCACTGGGCGACGCTCTTCGAATCGGAGTGCTCGCGCACGCAGCGCGTTGGTCTCGTCTGGCAGGCAGATGCCGACGAGTGAGCACCGGGGACACTTAGGGCTATCGACCAGCGGTGGAGGAATCTCGTCATTCAGCGCCGCTCTTCGGGCCTGAAGGATGGCATTCTCCGTCTCCGCGATGAGGGCGTCGTCGATCGCAACGCGAACGCGCTGCTTCGTGCTCGCGTAGTACAGAATGCCCTCGTCGCAGGCGTATCCGTTGTCGCGCAGCACGAGGGCCTGGGCCGCTATCTGTATTCGATCGGAGGGCCAGGGGGTGGGCAAACCATCAACCTGGCGCGGCCTGCCGCGTTTATAGTCCACCGGCCGCACTGAATTACGTTCTGCGTCTGCATCACCTTCGATAAGATCCAGCTTAGCCGTCAACCCCACGCGTTCGCTCGATAGGGTCACCGAGCGGGAGTGGATCTTTTCGCCATCCATTTCCTCAGCCTCGGGCATGGCGCCTGGTCCCGAATCCACCCGTGAGTGTTTTGCCTGGCCATCGAGGGTGTCTGGACTGTTTTCGAAGACGCCCTCCACCCATTCGTAGAAAAAGAGTCGCGGACAGTAGACGAACTCGTTCAGCATGCGCGCCGGAAGCAGGCCGGGCAGCTTCAGCTTGAGATGATGGACCAGATCCTCATCGATGTCATCGGTTTGACGGCGTTGATCCCTGGAAGGCAAGGAGCGGCCCCCTTTCGGCAGCAATGTACATCAGACAACAATGCACGGACTATCCACGTTCGTGTACGGCTTGCCAAGCGCCGTAATGACTCGATCCCCCCGGCCTTCTGCTGGTCCAAGGTTGACAAAGAGGACCTGATCTTCGTTGTAATGGATGACGGCGCGCAGAGCCTCGCGGCAGCGAACCAGGTCCGAAGCTGTGAACTGACACTCGAAGATCGAGAACTGGAGATGGTCTCCAAACCCACGCATCAGCTTGAAGACCTTACGCAGGCGTTTGTCGTCAGAGATGTCGTAACAGACCAGATAAGAGCTGCGCATGATATACGTTAACTCCCCGGCCCCTTGGTATGGCCTAAATAGGACAGGCCGCTCCGTTTGTTTTTGCCACGGAGCAGCCTGTAAGGGTTGGGAAAGGTAACTGCTATGCAAAGCGGTCAATGCTTTCCTTCAATGAGGCCCAACCCATAGGTAACGATTGTTCCGTTTGCATCTTGCGCAGCGCACTTCTGCCACTCTATTCTCTTAAGTCAAGAGGCTAAGGGCGGAGGCGGTGGGATTCGAACCCACGAGACGCGACCACGCCTGCCGGTTTATAAGACCGGTGCATTCGACCACTCTGCCACGCCTCCGAATGGCGGGCCTGGATAAGATCCATGCCCGCCATTTTTCTTTGGAAGGTATGACAATAATCTATCTACGTGATACTAATCGTCAATAAGAAAAAGTAGCAGAAAAGCTGTCAAGGCTTTAAAGCTGAAGAATGCGACCTTTTTGTCAGGAGGAGAGAAAGCCATGAATGCTGCCGGTCTCGCTCAGATGGTTGCCGGAAACGCTGCCTTACGCCGCCGCCAACGCCTTCAACCAGTCGGAGGCAAGGGGGATAAAATCTTCCCTCCCACCTACCCCGGAGAAGGACGGAATAGTCCTCCGCCCCGGCATGTATTTGAACGTCGTCGATTAGCGGATAAAGACGTCTGGTGCGTCCTCGTGGATAGCGTGCAATCACAGGCCAATCGGCTGGAAGAGAGCCTGCTCGGACTCATCCGGGAAGGAAAGGTCAGTATTCCGCACGTGGTGGTGGACTTCAGTGGCGCGGGACTCGCTGGCATCAGTAAGATCACCTCGATGGAAGCCCCACACCGGGTATATGACGCCATCCTGCGCGACAGCCTTCTGGACGGCCAGCCATTCATGAGAAGCGCGATTGGCGAGCGCATTGCCAAAGCAAACAACACTGACGCTTCGGCATTGTTGGAGATTTCTCCTACGGCACTCTTGCTTGGTTGCTGGCACTCTACCGGTGAGGGCGGAGGCATCGGAGCTAAATTCGCCCGCTGCCTTGTTTCGGAGATCGTAGCTGTGGACGCGCCAGTTAATTTTTCCAACACTAAATCAGGTGATCTGACATTCCTGGTCGCGTCAAGCGACTCGATGATTCCGGTCGAACCGATCAGCGCTGGCCGCCGAACTGGCAGCCGTATCGATCCGCTCGGCGTGCTACGCAAAGTGGAGGTCTTCAAAGGGGAAAGTGGGTGGGACATCACGGAAGCTGGAGCAGGCAAGAAGGCAAAGAAGGTGCGACCCTCTGAGATCAACCACGGCAATATCGCTCCTTCAGTGCAAGCTCTCGGAGTTACCTGTGATTATCTCGAGCATATGTTTGTGTTGAGCTTTGCAGCTCTGCGACGCCTGGGCTTTGGATCGACCGAGAAGAATGCAGCCGGGCGGACTCTGCTGGCAGCACTTGGCTTGTTGGCAATCTCTGAACAGGATGAACACGGTTATGCGCTTCGTTCGCGCTGCGATCTTGTGTGCGAGGGCAGAGCACCGCTCGAACTGGTCCATCCAGATGGAACCACAGAAAATGTAAGCCTAGACGCTTCCGAGGTCCGCGCACTCTATGCTGATGTCTTTGAAGCAGGCAAGAAAGCTGGGTTCCAGTTCACGGGTGCTCTGCAGCTCACTCCCCAGGATAAGTTGGTGGAGATCGTGCGCAAGAGTCAGGAATTGGCACTTGAAGGCGAGGGAGGCGAAGACGAACAGGGCAAGGAAAACGTATGACTCTTGTATTGGAGATCGAATATCTTACCGGGGTGGCTTTCGCCGCTCAAAGCCCGGACAGCGATGTTCCTGATTGGCCTCCTCAACCAGACCGGGTTTTTTCGGCGCTCGTTGCCAGCTGGGGGGCGATCGGAGAAAGAAACAAGGAAAGCGAGGCGCTAGAGTGGCTGGAGAAACAATCTACGCCTCTGATTGCAGCATCGCGGGCGGCGCCGCGCACAGCAGCTTTGCATTTTGTCCCACCCAACGATCCGAAGACGGGCAGGTTAGGGAACAAGGAGATTATGCCAACTCTTCGCCGCCGCCAGGCGCGGCGGTTTCAAGCAAGCCGTCCTTGCGACCCAATTGCCCGCCTTTACTGGGTAGGCGCCACACCGGACGCAGAGATCCTTGCAGCCCTCAGCCGGCTCGCGGCAAGCACCGCTTATGTAGGACACTCTTCCAGCCTAACCCGGTGTCAGTTCCTGCGCTCGGAGACACCGCCGCCGGCGGAAGCACAGCTATCGCAACGTCGTATTTACGAGGGGCGTTTCAAGGAACTGTGCAGAGATTACAAGAGATTTGTTGAATCCGGCGGTAAGATAGGCCGCCCCCGGCCCGGCGATCCCGTAACTTCTTCCTTTAAGGTTGAAGACAGTGCGATCCGGACCTGCTTCTCCTCCCGTTGGCTCGTGCTCGAGCATGTCGAGGGCGAGGTGCCGGATATTCGAGCCGCCGCTCTGGTTGCGAAGGAAATTCGCAACACAGTGCTTTCAGGTTATCAGCAAAACGGGATGGCAGACCGCATCCCGGCTTTTGTGAGCGGGCACACACTCGATGGCCGTCCTACGTCAGAACCTCATCTAGCTATCGTGCCGCTAGCCTTCGTCGGCTTTCCGTATGCTGACGGACACGTGCTTGGTTTCGCCCTTGTCCCACCGCACGGCAGCGACCTGCTGGAGGATACGGATTTTCTCCAGGCAATGCGGAAGGTGGCTCCGTTTGAATCCAAAGAAGGGCGGCGGACCCTGCAATGGAGCGAGGCAAAGGAGACGATCCGGCTGCGCCGCTTTGGCCTGAAACTTTCACCCACGTTCGAACCTCTAAAAAAGTCTTTGGTTTCGGACCTCTATACAAGGAAGGCGCGTGTCTTTGCCACGGTTACTCCCATCGTCTTGGATAGGCACCTCAAAGGGAAAAACGCGGAGCGGGAAGACGAAATAATCGCCCAAGTCAAATCCGCGTGCCGCAATATAGGATTACCGGAGCCCGTCGAAGTTGTCCCAGACAAGCATTCTGCAATGGAGGGCGCGCCGTCAGCCCAGCCTTCCGGCCGCGCTCCAGAATGGATGCGCTGGCGGACGCCTGCATCACTTGCCAGCCGCGCTCTCATTCATGCAGTGATCTATTTCTCCAATCCAATAGCCGGTCCCGTAATTCTCCGGGCCGGACGTTTCGTTGGCTTAGGCCTCTGCCGCCCTACCGGAGATGTGGAGCGCATCGCGTGAGCGCTTCTCTAAGACTGGAGGACTTTCCAACCTTCTTCCAAGAGGTTCACAAGTGTCCGCCTTTTCCATGGCAGACCCACCTCATGCGCAAGGTCGCAGAGGAAGGGAAATGGCCCGAAGTGCTGGATCTTCCCACGGGTTCGGGCAAAACCGCGGCTCTAGACGTGGCCGTATTCCACCTAGCAATTGAAGCCCACCATCGCGCTGAGCGCCGCGCGCCCGTGCGGATCGCCCTGGTTGTAGACAGGCGCCTGGTAGTGGACGATGCATTTGAACGAGCCAAAAAGATTGCAGAGGCTCTTGCCGAGGCTGGCCGGAACACGGTGGCGGGTCGCGCCGCGGAACAGCTTCGAATGTTGGTAGGTGAAGGTGCTCCGCCGTTGCTCGCCCACCGCTTGCGGGGCGGCATTCCGCGTGAAGACAGCTGGGCGCACACACCTTCTCAACCAACAATCCTTTGTTCGACGGTCGACCAGGTCGGTTCGCGCCTGTTGTTCCGGGGCTATGGCGTCTCGGACCCCATGAAACCTATCCACGCGGGGCTCATGGGCACCGATTGCCTCATCCTGCTCGACGAAGCGCATCTCTCCGAACCATTCCGGCAGACACTGCAGTGGGTCGAACGTTATAAGGGCGACGCTTGGCGCGAAGACCGGAAATCTGCCGCCCCCTGGAGCGTAGCGTTGCTCACCGCGACACCGGGGAATAATTCAGGAAACATATTCAGGATGAGCGACGATGATCGCGATGACCCAACCCTCGCCAGAAGGCTGAATGCTTCAAAGCCAGCGCGGCTAGTGGACCTCTCAAGATACAAAGACGCTGAAAAGCCCGCAGCGCTTGATGGCGGGGGGATTGCCAATGACAAGGGGCTTATCAGCGGCCTGGTTGATGAAGCACGACTGGGACTTAACGCTTTACAGCAATCTCGGGAGAAACCCGGTCACTACGCAATGGCAGTTGTCGTCAATCGGGTCGCGCGAGCCCGCTCAGTGTTCGAGGAGCTCCGCAAGCATATCGATGCCGAAACCGCCGAACTCATCCTGATGATCGGCCCCTCCCGACCAGTTGACCGCGAGGCGCTCGCCACAAAACTGGCGCCAATCCACACAGGGGTACCCCGCAATCTCACGAAGCCTCTTGTCATTGTGGCCACCCAGTGCATTGAAGCGGGCGTGGACATCGATCTGGATGGCCTCATCACCGAGTCGGCTCCAATCGATGCTCTTCGCCAGCGCTTTGGACGCCTTAATCGCGATGGACGGAAGATCGAGCCGTATGCCTCTGTTGTTGGGACAAAGACGCAAATTGAGGACCCCGTCTATGGCCAAGCTACCAACGAAGCCTGGAAGTATCTAATTGACTACCCCGATCAAACATCCAACAGGGCGGAAGACGCCAAAGTTGATTTCGGACTTTTAGCTTTTGAGAGGCGCATAAGGGAGCACCCCGTTGACCGTGCCGCAATTTCCCCCAAACCGGACGCTCCCGTGCTCTTGCCTGCGCATCTCGATCTTTTAAGCCAGACCAGCCCTGTTCCTGCAGCTGATCCTGACATATCACTCTATCTGCACGGGCCAGGTCGCGCCGCCGATTCTGTCAGCGTCATATGGCGCGCGGACCTCCGTTCTGGGCTCGATGCTCGTCGCCTTCTCCTACTCGTTCCACCCCGTGCTGCTGAAGCGATCGAGCTTCCCGTGTGGGCCGTGCGTCGATGGCTGACCGGAGATAGAGCCGATCTATCCACGCTCGCTGATATTCCGGCTCTTTCGACGGAAGAAGACACTTCACGGCAAAGTAACAATAAGCAAACAGTGTTTCGCTGGGCGGGCGACGATGACCGCTCCGCTTGGGTTAACCCAGCACAGATTCACCCTGGGGATACGGTCATCGTTCCGACGCGCTACGGTGGCGTTGACGAATACGGCTGGAACCCAAATCCAAGCTATACCAAGGCGGCGAAAGACGTTGCGGAAGCAGCGGCAACTCCATTCGAGGGCCGTCATTTTGCTGTGCGAGTGGTGCCGGGGCTGCTTGCAGAGAACAGCGATGCAGAAGCTCTTGCCAAGACAATAGCAGCGAATGGCACCGCCAACGAGAAGGAGTTGAGAAATGCTATCAAGGCAATTCTAACGTCTAAAGAACTTACAGAGGCTCTGAATAAGCTGGACCGTGCCAGAGGCAAAGTCCAGTCTTACCTCGACGTTTACGGAGAAGACGAGAACGAAAACCCCTACGGCGTTGTTCTTCGTGGCGCCATTGGGCCTGAAGGGTGCCAAAGAAGGGCAGAGCAACTCCCCAGACACCACCGAAGACGATATATCCGGTTCATTGCCAGGTTTCTCGCTTTCTCTTCAGCAGCACTGTCTCGATGTGGAGGAGATGTCAAACGGCCTCGCCATATTAGCCGGGCTTCCTGAAGAGCGCATTGTCGACCTGAAATTGGCGGGATACCTGCATGATTCCGGCAAGGCCGACCCGCGCTTTCAGGAGTGGTTGGCCTACGGCGATCCGCTGGGCGTCGATCCCGGTTGCGCAGAGGAGATTCTTGCCAAATCGGCACGACCCCTCCCTCGCAAAGCCAGAGTGCATTCTGGTCTGCCGGAGAAGTGGCGGCATGAAGCTTTATCCGTGAGGTTCGCGCCGTCGATGCTTCGCTTCGCTGAAGCGAGGGATCAGGAACTTGTGCTGTGGCTTATTGGCACGCATCACGGTCACGGACGGCCATTTTTCCCCCACTCCGACCCGGATGACAACGAAATGCGCGACCGTTTACCTAATGTGCTCGGTATTCCCTCTACCTTGCCTCCCGGTCACGGCCCGCAATCGCTGGCTTACGACTGGAATGGTCTCGATTGGTGCGATCTTTATGATCGGCTGAAGACACGGTACGGAGTGTGGGACCTAGCCCGGATGGAAGCTATCCTGCGCCTTGCCGATCATCGCGCCTCAGAAAAGGAACAACACAGGGCCCTTAAAGAGCAAGACAAGGACCAATCGATGAACACCCAACATCGACTGGAAGGGCTGGAACCGGATAACCCGCTCGCATTTCTGGCCCTGTTGGGTTTGTTGCGGTCGCTCAAAGCCGCCGACCACGAGGGATCCGCAAGGGAGAAACTGCATCCACGCGCCGCCTGGGACCTCGATAATTCCCCGTCGCGACCAGTGCTGCGCCTCGCCGTTCCTGCTTCAGAGCAGGCAATTAGCGAAGCGGCCGCAGCGGGCTTGGCTACCCTGGCGGTCAGCCATGACTTGGGAAAAGCGAATCGACCGGACCTCAGCTACCCGTATATAGAAGCTCGTGCAATACTTCAGGATGCAGCCCGAACTGCAACCGCGTCGGCACACGGCCAAGCCGATCTCCTCGCGGCCCTCATGAGCGATGGGGCGATCAAGGAAAACAAGAATCCCTCGGCCGCCGTCGTTCAGCCAACTCCGCTTTGTCTTCTGTTTGGCCAGGGCCATCAACATTTCCTCGAACGTTTGATGAAAGTCCCGAATGAAGTGGCCCCTCCTCCACGCGGTAGAGGCAAAACTGCAAAAACCCTCTCTGCTGCAGAATGTCTCGCCGAAGCGTTGTTCGCGCCCTGGCGGCGCCAGGACCCTACCTTCTCTTTCCGCTGGGACCCCGAAGAGGACATGCGGTACGCACTTATGGCAGGAGACCCCACAGATTCCGCAAATAAAGCTGGTACGCAGCACGGTGCCAACCGCCTGGCTGCAGTCGGCTTGGCTGCCCTCACACTCGTTCCCGAGACGCGAGCTGGCCGGGCACGCCCCTCCGTCGTCGGAGGTTCTTTTGAGGCCGATGGCTTCTCGTTTGCGTGGCCCATTTGGCGCGACCCGCTACTCTGTCGGCTATTCGTTCACTGCTTAGCCACCCAAATCTGCGCAGGATCAATAATCTTGCTTACCTAAGTGTTGACCACGTCATGATCGCCAAGCGGATCTCAGTGGGCAAGTTCATGAATTTTACCTACGGGCGAGTCTTGATGCAGACATAATGCTCATCTGAAAACTGCCAGGAACTTGCGACGGTAGGCAGATCTGGAGTTTTGGAAAGACAAGAAGAGACTGGGGCAGAATACCTATTCCCCGCCCCTCGCCTGTTTGCTGTGGTACGTCTTCGTGGCCCGGTTTGTCGCCCGGTTTGATCGAAAGGCTCGATCGACTCTGGAGCCGCGATGGCGGAGTGGCAACTGGTGCTTAAAACATCGCCACGGCTGAAGTGGGCGGACGGTTATTGGCCAACGCGAGCGAGTGGATATCGATTATCACCCTATCTGGGTCCGTGGCACGTAAAACGCGGCTTCGACGTTGCAGCGCAGATCAGGCGCGAATGCACCATGCGAGGCACGCCCGAACCTATGGAACTCACACAGGGTCCCACCGTAAAGGTCGGCGTCGGCCTCGGGGACAGAGATAGCAGCTACCAGGGCCCGTGCTGCTGGGCAAGACGATGCATTTCGGCGGTGGCTTGTTCGCGTGCAAATAGGAAGATACGGCAAACCTGGACAGAGTCGAGTGTAGACCCCAATCCACCGCCTCTTCCTAAACACCACTTACTGCCTTAGCGAAAGTTCTTCATCAGCATGATGTTGCAATCGGCGCGCTTGCTTACCCAAAGAGAAGAAACCTGCACGAGCTGCGCGGGACGGCTGAATCTGCGAACCTCCGACGGAAAAGCCCAATGTTCCTCATACGGAGAGGGTTTGTCGTCGAGAAATAAACTGTTGTCTATCTGCCTGGGTTTCCGTTGCAATGGCAGTGCAATCACTGTTTCGGACCCGCCTTGCGGAAAAGTGTCTTGATTGGGAAAAACCTGTCGTAGGAATCCAAACTGACATCTGGCCGGCGCTCCATGGTCTCCGTTAGAACATTCCAGGACACAGTAACGGTTGCAAGCGAGTTTACCCCCCGTTCTTCCACATCTTTTTTCCCAACGCCATGGACGCCAAAACTAAGCCGTAATACCGTCGTAGCAAGTGATCCACCGGAAGTTGTGACTTGCGTCGCGACTCCCCCGCACGCGCGCAAGATCGCGCTAAAAGCAAATGGATTCGGCTTCAAAGCAAGGGAGTTCATGCATGAAGGGGGCTCACATGTCCTTCTACCGATCAGGCCTACAGCATTTTCACTTCTGGTGCTTACAGAGCAACCGTCCGGACCGTGGCTTTTCCTCAAGAAAAGCCACACTTCGCCGCGCTTCCCTGTGCAGAGTAGAAGTGAAAATGCTCCAGGCGACGCGGTTTGGCCTGACGCTCCCTTTCCAACTTCTCGTTTCCCTAAGCAATTTAGGGGGGCGGGAAAATCAAAAAATTTGATCATCTTCGTGAAACAAAAGACTTACCAGCACCTCCACTTCAGGCGCTCGAAGGGTGGCCCATGAATCAACCGCTGAAATTTTGCGGAAGAGCGAGGATTTCGCTATCCGACTCTAAAAGGACTCAGCATGTCATCTAAAACAGCCAAACTGTTCGTGAACGGGGGAAGCCAAGCCGTGCGTCTTCCGGCTGAATTTCGCTTTAAGGGATCCGAGGTCTACATCCGCCGCGATCAGGTCTCAGGAGAGGTGATCCTCTCACCAAAACCGGGCAGCGCGTGGAACGATTTCTTTGCCTTGCGCGGCGAGGCCCAGGCGCCGGCGGATTTTTTGGCGCAGCGACCCTTGAACGAGCCGCTGCCGATCCGTGATCCGTTCGAGGGCGAGTGATGGCGCGGTACATGCTCGATACGGACACCGCGACATACATAATCCGCGGTAAGATGGCGTCCCTGGACAGTCGTATCGCTTCTGTCGCAAGCCGGGAACTCTGCATCTCGGCAGTGACCCGTGGGGAGTTGCTCTACGGCATCAAGCTCAAGGCGGAAGCGCCCCGGTTGTCCCCTCTGGTCCATCAATTTCTAAAGCGGATCTCGTGTCTTCCCTGGAATCCGGCTGCGGCCAAGCACTTTGCGGCCGTCGCGGCGGCGCTGCATCGAGCCGGGACGCCGATCGGCATCATGGACACAATGATCGCCGGCCATGCGATCGCGCTGGGAACCGTCCTCGTGACCAATAACGAGCGCCATTTCTCCCAAGTCACCGGGCTTAAGGTGGAGAATTGGACCCGCCGGCAGGACATTCTTTCCTGAGGGCAACGAAGTCTAAACTCTTCCAGCGCTAATTGGATCTATACCTGTAAGCTTGCTAACCCTCGAACAAAATCGGACTGTGACCCCCGCCGGGCCCGGCTGTCCCCACCACTCTTGTCCGCCGTCGATCACGAAAACGAGAGGCTGTTGGAAGAAGAGATCGCCGCACCCAAAGAATCCTCGAGGGAGCCGACTTACCATGCTTACCACGCACTTTTTCCAACCGATTTCCCGAAAACCCCGGCCGGAGGGCCACCTTACTCCACATGATAATTAGGAGCCTCGCGCGTAATGATCACATCGTGGACATGGCTCTCCCGCAGCCCGGCGCTGGAGATGCGGATGAAGCACGACTTCTCCTGCAGTTCCTGGATGCTGTTACACCCCACATACCCCATCCCCGACCGCAATCCCCCCACCAGCTGGTAGACCATTGCTTCCAGTGGGCCGCGATGCGGCACGCGTCCTTCAATCCCTTCGGGTACGAACTTGGCCAGCCGGTTTTCCCCGTTGCGCTCCCGTGCCACCACTCCCTCGCTGGAAGGCTCTCTCCTCCATGTCGCCCTTACCCTGAAAGTAGCGCTCGCCCGAGCCCTGCGACATCGCCGAGAGCGAACCCATGCCCCGGTAGGTCTTGAAACTGCGCCCCTGGTAAAGGATCGTCTCTCCCGGGCTCTCGTCGACCCCCGCGAACAGGGAACCGATCATCACCACGCTCGCGCCCGGCGGCGATCGCCTTGGTTACATCGCCGGAGTACTTGATGCCGCCATCGGCAATCACCGGAATGTTGTGTTCCCGTGCCGCCCGGTAGCACTCGCTGATGGCCGTGATCTGCGGCATCCCGGCGCCCGTGACCATGCGCGTGGTGCAAATCGATCCCGGCCCGATCCCCACCTTCACCGTATCCACCCCGGCTTCAATCAAGGCCTTGGCCCCTTCATAGGTAGCCACATTGCCCGCCATCAGGTCCACGCTCGGAAACCGCTTCTTCACCGCGCGCACAGCCTCCAGAACCCGCGAGGAGTGGCCGTGCGCCGAGTCAATCGAGAGCACATCCGCCCGGAAACGCACCAGCTCCGCCGCCCGCTCCATAAAGTCGCCGGTCGCGCCAATGGCCGCGCCCACCCGCAGCCGGCCCTGGTCGTCCTTCGCCGCGTTGGGGTACTTCAGCTTCTTCTGGATGTCTTTGACCGTGATCAGTCCCTTAAGCTCATAATTGCCGTTCACCACCAGCAGTTTCTCCACCCGGTGCTTGTGCAGGATCTTTTCTGCCTCTTCCAGCGTCGTCCCCACCGGAACCGTGATCAGGTGTTCCTTGGTCATCACATCGCCGATCGGGATGTCCGTCCGCGTCTCAAAACGCAGGTCGCGATTGGTCAGAATGCCGACCAGCTTTTTGCCTTGCGTCACCGGCACGCCGGAGATCTTGTACCGCCGCATCACCTCCAGCGCATCCGATATAAGCTGTTGCGGCTCAATGGTGACCGGGTCGACGATCATCCCGCTCTCCGAGCGCTTTACCTTGTCCACCTCGCTGGACTGTTGTTCGATCGAAAGGTTGCGGTGAATCACGCCGAGGCCGCCCTGCTGCGCCATGGCAATGGCCAGGCGCGACTCGGTCACCGTGTCCATGGCAGCCGAGAGCAGCGGGGTATTCAGGGAAATGGAACGCGTCAGCAGGGTCTGGGTGCTTACTTGGGCAGGAACAACGTCGCTATAGGCAGGTACCAGCAGGACGTCGTCAAAGGTAAGAGCTTCCGGTACGGGTGTCTGGATCATAATGGGGAACGCTATGTTAATCCTATAACCAACAGGAGAACTGCTCGCGGCGCAGCGGCCCGGGAAGCGTTGAAATCCACCCGAAAACGGCGTATTCTTAAGTTGCAGCGAATTTGTCCTTTGGCTTCGCCTTCAGCGCAACTGCGGAGTAACACGGAGAAATGAGTGGGCGAAAGCCCACTTTTCTTTTGGCCGGGATTCCGCTGAGCATTTTTGCGAGTGGTCCGGTCCGCTTGGGCGTTCCATCTTCTTTTGAAGCGGCAGCTATGTCATTGAGTCTTGAGCAAATCCGTCGTACGGCGGATCGGGTAGCGGCATCGCACGGGCTGGACGTGGTGGAGATCGAATACCTGGGTGGCGGCAAGCAGAGGATTTTGCGGGTTTTTATCGAGCAAAACGCCGAACAACGAGCCCGGCGGGCTGCCGAGGCCGCAGCGGCTCCGGGCGAACAGCAAAGCCTGCGCGACCTGGAAGGCGAAGGCATCGCCCTGGATCAGCTGGCCTGGGTAACGCACGAGGATTGTGAACGGTTCAGCCGGGACTTTGGCACGGTCATCGACGTAGAGAATCTGGTGCCGGCAAGCGATTACACCCTGGAGGTCTCCTCTCCGGGGTTAGACCGCAAGCTGGAAACCCGTTCCGACTACGAGCGCTTCCAGGCCAGCCCGGTAAAGGTAAGGACGTTCACCCCGGTCGCGGGCAACCGCCATTGGCAGGGGAAGCTGACAGAGGTCAAGCCGGAGGGGATTGTGCTCGACCTGACGGCAAAGAAGCAAAAGGGGAGCAAGAGGGCCTCGGTTCCAGTGCAAACAGTCGAGATTGCGTTTGCCAACATCGAGAAGGCCAATCTGGTCCCTGAAATTTAGGAATTAGGTAAAAGAAATCATGGCGAGTGTTCTTTATCAAAGCATCGAGGCGTTAAGCCGGGACAAGGGAATTGATCCGCAGATCGTCGTTTCCGCGGTGGAAGACGCCATTGCGCTGGCCACGCGCAAGTACTACAAGACCCAGGAAAACATGCGCGCCGAACTGGACCGGGAATCGGGTGAGATTCGGGCCTATGTCTACAAGACCGTGGTCGAGGCTCCGGAGCAACTCGAAGATCCGGTGAACCAGATCACCCTCGAAGACGCGCGCGCCCTGGCTCCGGAAGTGGAGACGGGCGGCGAAATCCGCTATTACAAACCGACCGACGTGCTGGGCCGCATCGCCGCCCAGATGGCCAAGCAAGTCATCTTCCAGAAGGTCCGGGAGGCCGAGCGGGATACCGTCTACAAGGAGTACGCCCATCGTCTCGGCGAAGTGCTGAACGCCACCGTGAAGCGTCTCGAATTGCAGGACGTAATCTTCGATCTGGGTAAGGCCGAAGCCAGAATGCCCAAGCGGGAGCAGTCGCGTCTGGAGCAGTTTGCCATCGGAGAGCGGGTCCGCGTCGTACTGCAGCGCGTAGACCGCGCCGCCAAGGGCCCTCAGGTTATCGTTTCCCGGGCCGTTCCGGAGCTGGTGCAGAGCCTCTTCCAAAGCGAAGTACCGGAGATTTACGACAACACCGTGGTCATCCGGGCCATTGCCCGCGAAGCCGGCGAGCGTACCAAGATTGCCGTGCTCTCGCGCGATAAGGATGTAGATCCGGTAGGCGCCTGCGTAGGCATGAAGGGCATGCGGGTGCAGTCCATCATTCGCGAGCTGCGCGGCGAGAAGATCGACATTATCGAGTTCAGTGAAGAGATCACTACTTTTGCCGAAAAGGCTCTACAGCCGGCCAAGGTCAGCCGCGTGAGCATCACAGACTTAGGCGAGAAGCAGATTGAAGTCATCGTCGACGACTCGCAGCTCTCCTTGGCCATCGGCAAGAAGGGCCAGAACGTGCGTCTGGCGGCCAAGCTGCTGGGCTGGAAGATCGACATCAAGAGCGAGGAAGAGAAGCGCCAGGAAGTCGAGCAGCAGATGCAGGCGATGAGCGGCGGCCCTTCCACTCCCATCGAACAGGTGACGGAGCTGGGCGAGCAGATCATCCAGAAGCTGGTGGTTGCGGGCATCACCACGGTCGAGGCACTGGCCGACATGACCCCGGAGCAGCTGGAAGAGATTCCCGGCATCGGCGAAAAGACTTTGGAGAAAATCAGCCTCGCCGTACGTCACTATTTCGGCGAGTACGAGCCGGGCGAGGAGCGTCCGGCTGCAGAGGGAGCTTTGGCCAAGTCCGACGAAGAAGAGGTTGAGAAAGCCAGGGCGATCGAAGAAGCCCAGTCGGCCGAGGAGATTGACGCCCTTACCCTGGACCAGGAAGGGGAGCAGGAAGCCCCTGACACCGTGGACGGTTCGGGTCTGATCAGCGACGATGTGGCCCGCATGCGCATGGAAGAGCTGACGGAATCCGGCCGGGATCTCGATGAGATCGGCGCAGAGTCCGAAACACCAGGCCGGGAGGATACCAGCGAAGTCCTCGCCAGCCATGTACCGAACTATGAAATAGCCAGGTCGGAGACCGTGGATGAGGGCAACGTGGAAGAAGCCAGCGCGGAAACCCGGCAGGACCCAAAAATTGACGAAGGTGGCGTTTAAATGAGCGCCACCGCGTGGTTGTGTAGCCCACATTCCACGTTTTCAGAGGATAATAATAAGACCTGTCTTTCCCACGGCCGTGAGGGTGCTATGAAAGTCTGAGCGGCATTGGGTTGGACACAAAGGGACGGATGAGCAAAGTTCGGATTAACGATTTAGCACGCGAACTGGAAGTGAAGAGCAGGGCGATCCTTGATTCCCTGACCGCAGTCGGCGTGACCGAGAAAAAGACCCACTCCAGCTCGTTGGAAGCGGATGAGGCGGAGCGTGTCCGCCAGCACTTTCACCGTAGCCGGGAAGAACGGTGCGGGAGCGGCGCAAGGCAGAGAGCGAGCCCAAGCAGAAGATCGACTGGTCGCGGGTATCGAAGCCGGGCGACGTGCTGAAGGCCATTCAGCAGAGAAAAGATGAAGCTGCGGCGGTAGCCCAGCGGCCTCCTGTGTCTCAGCCTGTCCCGCCCCAGGCAGTCAAGCCATCCGTTCCACCGCCTCCGGTAGCCTCAACCGCGTCTCCGGCGACCCCGGCAATATCTCGTCCGTCTCCCAGTGCGCCGCCCGCTAGCTCGGCCGCGGCTGCCCCGCCAGCCTCTTACACCCCCGCTGGGCAAGGGTCGCCCAGCCAGAATTTGCAGGGTCAGACCCGGCCGAACCCAGGTGTTCCCATACAGCGTATCCCGACCCCACCACCGCCCGCGCCGCGCCGGATTGTACCCCAGCCCCGCCAGGAACCCCGCATCGTGGTGTCAGCGCCCGCCATCGCGGCCAAGCCGCCCGCTGGACCAGTTGTCGCCAGGCCCCCTGCACCGGGTGTCGAAGTGCGTCCGCCGGCCACCGCGCCGGGTATGGCGAAGCCTGCGGTACCGGGGATTGAGGCACGTCCCCCGGCGGCTGTGGTAGCTGCCGCACCGGCGCAGCCTAAGCCCCAGCCCAGACGCCGCCTCCGCCGCCATCACCCAGCTCGCCCGAGGTCTGCAAGCTGCGCCCAGCGCTTCCGCTGCGCGCAGGCTTCTGTGGAAGCGACTCCCATACCCCCACCGGATGTAGCGCCGCAGGCTCCTCCTCCGCCACCGGCAGCGCGGCGCGTCATCATGCCGCAAACCGGCCCGCGTCCCGTTTACCAGGCTCCCCCTCCGCCGCCAGTGGCCCAGTCGGTGGCGCCGGCATCGAGCGCCCCACAACCGCCGGGAGCGGTGATTCAGCGCGGACGGCCGATCTTCGACCGTGGCCGGCCCTCAGGTGGACCAGGAGCCGGTGGATCGGGTTACACCCCGCGTCCCCAGCAGGACGCACCCGGCGGTGCGCGCCGGCCCATGCACCCAACACGGACCCAGCCGGGTGGACCTCCCGGCGCCGGCGGACGTCCCGGCTTTGGCGCCCCGCGTCCTGGTTTTGGCGCGCGTCCCGGCTTTGGCGCACCCCGGCCAGGCGTGGGTGGTGCGGGTGGCTTGACCCCGCCTCCAGGGGAAGCTCCCCGGCCGCAAAGAGCGGCTCCGCAACAGCGTCGTGGACGCCAGCAGTATCCAAAAACCAAAGAAGGCCCAATGAAGGGCTTTGCCCCACCGCCTCGTTTCGGCGGAGCGCAGATTCCCCAGGAACCGGTGCCCATCACCCGTACCATCACGGTGACCGAAGGCATCAGCGTCAAGGATCTCGCGGAAAAGCTGGGCGTTCGCGGCAAAGACCTGATCGCTTCGCTGCTCATGCGCGGAGTTTTTGTCACCGTCAACCAGTCGCTCGATGCTGAGCTGGTCAAGGACGTCGCCACCCAGTTCGGTGCCGACACCCAGGTCATCACCTTTGAAGACGAGATGGCCAATGAGGCGTTGGAAAACCTCATGAGCAACGACGACGTCAGCGAGATTGAAGTGACCCGGCCGCCGGTCGTGACCGTGATGGGCCACGTAGATCACGGCAAGACGTCACTGCTCGACGCGATCCGCGAGACCGATGTTGCTTCCGGCGAGGCCGGCGGCATCACCCAGCACATTGGTGCCTACAAGGTTCGCATTGCCAAGCCGGACTCGCCTGCATTCGGGCGCGAGATCGTCTTCCTCGATACCCCAGGCCATGAGGCCTTCACCCGCATGCGTGCGCGCGGTGCAAAGGTAACCGACATTGTCGTAATCGTGGTCGCGGCAGACGACGGCGTGATGCCGCAGACGCTGGAAGCGGTGGACCACGCCAAGGCGGCGAACGTGCCGATTATCGTTGCCGTGAACAAGATCGACAAGCCGGATGCGCAGCCGGATCGCGTGAAACAGCAGTTGGGCGATCGCGGCCTGGTGCCCGAAGCATGGGGAGGTTCCACCGTTTTCGTCGATGTCTCGGCGAAGAAGAAGCAGAACCTCGATCTGCTGCTGGAAATGATCTGCCTGGTAGCGGATCTGGGCAACCTGAAGGCCAGCCCAGACCGTCCTGCCGTGGGCACAGTCATCGAAGCGAAACTCGATCGTGGGCGCGGCGCGGTAGCTACCGTGCTGGTACAGAACGGTACCTTGCGCGCGGGCGACAGCTTCATCATGGGCAATACCTTCGGCAAGGTGCGCGCCATGTTTGACGACCGCGGCCGCCCAACCCAGGAGGCCGTGCCCTCGACCCCGGTTGAGATTCTGGGATTGGAAGGCATGCCCGATGCTGGAGACACGGTGCTCGTTGTTTCTGACCGCGATAAGGCCAAGGGCATTGCGCAATATCGCAAGATGAAGGAACGCGAGTCGCAGCTGGCGAAATCTTCGCGGGTTTCGCTTGGAAGGCCTGGCCGAGCAGATCAAGCAGGCTGGAGTTAAGGAACTGCCACTGATCCTTAAAGGAGACGTGACCGGATCGGTCGAAGTATTGGCCGACTCGCTGCAGAAGATGTCCACCGAGAAGGTGCGCATCAAGGTGCTCCACACCGGCGTAGGCGCAATCACCGAAAGCGATATCCTGCTGGCATCGGCTTCCAATGCGATTGTCATCGGCTTCAACGTGCGCCCCGAGCGCAAGGCAGCCGATCTGGCGGAACAGGATGGCGTCGAGATTCGTCTGCACTCGATCATTTACGAGCTGCAGGACGAGATCAAGAAAGCCATGCTGGGCTTGCTCGAGCCGACCATCAAGGAGAACTACGTTGGCCGTGCGCAGGTGCTCAACATCTTCCGCATCCCCAAGGTGGGAACGATTGCCGGCTGCCGCGTGGTAGACGGCTCCATCAAGCGCGATGCCGAGATTCGCCTCATGCGCGATGGGGAGCAGGTCTTCAAGGGCAAGCTCTCTTCGCTCAAGCGCTTCAAAGACGATGCGCGCGAGGTGACCAACGGCATGGAGTGTGGCATGGGCATTGCCAACTTCAATGACATCCAGGTGGGCGACACCGTCGAGGCATTTGTAACCGAGCGTGTCGCCGCGGAGCTGACTGCGCAGTAGTCAGCTCATGAATCTGGAAAAGATCCAAGCCGCGCTTCGTGAGCAGCAGTTGGATGGCTGGCTCTTCTACGACCATCATCACCGGGATCCGATAGCCTATCGGATCCTCGGGCTAAGTGACTCCCTCCATGTCTCCCGCCGCTGGTACTATCTCATTCCAGCGGAGGGGGAGCCGCGCAAGCTGACCCACCGGGTTGAAAGCGGAAAGCTCGCGTCGTTGCCGGGCAGTGGCCAAGTCTACTCATCGTGGCAAGAGCTGGAAGCCGGCCTGCGGACGATGCTCGAGCCATATAAAAAACTAGCCATGCAGTACTCGCCGCGCAACGCCATCATGTACGTGTCTTTGGTGGATGCGGGCACGATCGAAGTGCTCCGCGAGCTGGGTAAGACCATTGTCAGTTCGGCCGACCTGGTGAGCCGCTTTGAGGCCGTGCTGACGGCGGAGCAGATCTCCACCCACTATGAGGCACAGCGGCACATCGACGGAATTCTCCATGCAGCCTGGAAGCATATAGCCGCGCGTCTGCGGTCAGGCGGGCCTCCCGTAAATGAATATGAAGTGATGGTGTGGCTGCAGGAGGCGATGCGGCGCGCAGGCATTGCTGAAGGATACGGGCCCAATGTCTCTGTGAATGCCAACAGCTCTGACTCCCATTACGAACCCACCGCTGCGAGCTCCAAGCCGATCAGCGAAGGCGATTTCCTGCTCATCGATATATGGGGGCGCATGAATCGCCCGGGTAGTTGCTTCTACGACATCACCTGGACCGCGGTGGTTGGCCGCGAGCCCGAGTGAACGCGAGCAGCAGGTCTTTTCCCTGGTCGCGCAGGCGCGGGATGCGGCCATCAGGACCGTGCAGGAGGCATTTGCCGCAGGGCGGCCGCTGGCAGGATGGCAGGCCGACGATGCGGCCCGCGACGTGATTCGCCAGGCGGGTTTTGCTGAGTACTTCACCCACCGCACCGGGCACAGCATCTCGTACGAGACCCATGGCAACGGAGCCAATCTGGACAATCTGGAAACCCACGACGATCGTCTGCTTCTGCCCTATACCTGCTTTTCCGTCGAGCCGGGCATCTACCTGCCGGAATTCGGCGTGCGCAGCGAAGTAAATATGTTGACGGAGCAGGGCGGGCGCGGTCGTTACCGGACCCATACAAACCGAGCTGGTCCGCATCTAATGCCGGATGAAATACATAGCCAGCTCGCCGCGATCACGGCCGCCAGAAACAGAACAAAGCAATAAGCTCCATAGCGAACCATCGCCCTGGGCGAGCTGCGCTGCGTAATGCCAAAGATAATCGAGGCGAAGGTAGCAAACAGAATAACCGTCGCGAAATGAGAAAGCGCCAGGTTCATGGCTTTCTCCCCACAGCGATACTGTGCGCGTCCACGGCGGAGATCAGGTTCAACAAGCCGGCGACCACGACAAACTTTGCGCCGTAATCTGCCGTCACCACCTGCACTGGCGCCTGGCCCAGCCCAAGCCCGTGGCCGACAAGATACAGCAGGCCCGATCCAAGATCACCCAGAAAACCCAGCATGTCCAAAAGGTCGGCGGTGTTGGGCGCGTAGAGCCTGGCGCCCATCATGATGCCCAGCACGAACATGCAGCTGATCGAAGCCAATATCAGGGCGCCGCGAACCCAACGTTTAAGCAAAAGATGTCCTGCCCCGGGAATAAGCCAACCGGCAATCAGGGCCATATAACCCAACCGGTTCGCCTTCGAATCTGCTGATTTCTTTGCCGCGTCTTCTCTTTGCGCCATCATCTAAGAATACACTCGCGTGCGGCGGTCCCAAACCATAGCGTCGAAGGTTTGGCGGGTGATGAATCCGCTACGTCGATAGAGGGCAACCGCGTCGGCATTCTGCCGGGTTACGGTGAGGGTGAGGGCCTGGAAACCACTGCTGCGCAGCGCCCGCGAGCAGTCGGCCAGAAGCCATGCCCCGAGCCCGCGTCCGCGATGCTCCCGGCTTACGCAGATCTGGGTCACGTGGCCCACCTCTTCGCGGACGCGCGAGCAAAGCAGCAGTGCGGCGATCTCTTCGCGATTACGATAGGCAAGCACGCGCGAGGCGGAAGCGTCGAACAATCCACAACCCGGGAAGCGGACGATGTTGTGCAGAAACCGCAGGGAGCCGGAAACGGAGCGGTACTGATCGTTGATCACACCATCCAGGTGGCCTTCGTAGGCTTGCGCGATCAGATGGCCGGCAGCAGCAAAATCGCTGTCTTTCCAGGCGCGCAGCACCAAGCCGTCCAAATCCGGTGCCGTTTCGGGCAGGTTGGCGGAGCCGAGCTCCAGCTCCATAAACAGTCTTTCGTAAATCTCGAACCCGGCATTGCGAAGAATTTCCGCGTGGGTGCCGTGCGGGCGCAGCAGCAGTTGCGATTCGATGCGGTCCACACCGGGAGAGTGTTGCAGCAACTCGATCATATGTTCGAGCAGACAGCGCTCGACGTCAGCCGGCAGCTGGGAGTTGGTCGCGGACGGCATGGCGAACACGTCGCCTACCAGGGCCTTCTCGCTCTCGTAAACACAGAAGACGTAACCGCAGATTCGGCCATTCTCAATGGCCACATAGCCGGGCAGAAGACGGGAGTCGAGGTATTGCAGCAGCAGATTAGCCGAAGCATGAAAATCCCAGCGCAGGCGCTCGTTCCAGGCGCGGCTCTCCGCCTCCAGCACCGGCTTGAGATTGCCGGCGGAGAAATGCCGCAAATCGAGAATTTCCAGGTTTAGGGCTGGCGTCATTCCGCTCTAATCGTGCCCGCAATGTTTCAACAGGAGTTTACGGCACAAGACACTCCATTGGGAACCTTACCTGCGACGAAGCGTCTTCGCTCTCTGTTTACGGCTTGGCGAAGACCTGGTAGACCGCCAAATTTTGCGCCGGATAGGAAAAGAGCGGTTGGTACGATCGGCCGGCGAGCAGCGTATGCAATTGGCCGACATAGGCTTCGCGGGTGATGAGGATGTGCTCCGTGGCGGGAATGCCATCCTGGTCGTAGTCGTTGACCAGGTGATTGCGGTAGAACGAAAGGCCGTATTCTACGTCGCGCCGTACCCTGTACACGGCCACGGGCTCGTTAGGCCGCGCGATCTGGCTGATAATGGCGGCGAGCGGCCGGGCGGAATAGGCAGCGTCCAGCAAACGGATATTTTTCTTGGTAGAAGACAGTGCCGGCAGGCCGAAGAATGGGCCGACACCGAAGATGAACAGCAGCATGATGACCAGCGGCACCATGGTAACCAGGCGCAGGCGTGAAACCCCAAAGCGGGCCACCACTACCAAAATGAGCAGCGCGGCCGCCAGCCCACTGGAAAACGCCGATACCAGGATGCCGGTGGGCGGCCGGACCCCGGGATGCCCGATACGCCACGGCACCAGCAGCACCAGCACGATGGTGACGGCGCAAAGCAGGGCATGCAGCAAAAGCAGCCATACATTCAGATTCTTCTTGCGAATGCGATTGATGTAATCGCCGGTGAGAATGGTGAGCGGTGGAATCGAGGGCAGAATGTAACCCGGCAGCTTGGAGCGCGAAAGCGAAAAGATAATGATCGGGAAAAGCGTCCACAGAACCAGGAATTCAGGAAAGGCATCGCCCCACCGGGAATGACCGACGTAATGGTGCTTGGAAAACCGCGCCCGCCATTCTGCGATCGATTGCTGTATGGCCTCCGCCAGCGCCCGCATGGCGATGACCGACCAGGGCATAAGCGCCGCCAGCATGATGGGGATGTAGTACCAAAAGGCATGCTCGTGCATGTAGCGGTTGGTGGCGAAGCGTTCCAGGTTGTGTTCCAGGAAGAACACGCGCAGAAAATCGGGATTACGCCGCTGCACCGCGATATACCAGGGCAACACCATGGCGAAATAGAGAAGGAAACCGGGAATCCAAACGGTGCGGCGAAGCAACGACCATTCGCGCCGCAGTCGCGGCGAAGCTAAGGATAATCACCAGGGCCATGAAGGGCGCCACCGGGCCCTTGGCCAGCGTGGCTACGCCCACAAAGAAATAGAGATCGAAGAGCCAGAACTTTTTCCCCGTCTCATACCACGCATACCAGCCAAGCATGCCGATGCAGAAGGGCGCGGCCAGTTGCATGTCGGTCGAGGCGCCGCGGGCAAAGCCGATAATGCCGGCGCAGGAAGCGGTGATCAATGCGGCATCCAACTGGCTCCCCGGCCGGAAGCGGCGCAGGTGCAAATAGATCAACGCCACCAGGATGAAAGCAAAACTGGCTGACGGAAGACGCGCCGACCAGTCGTGTACGCCGAATTCAAGGAAGGCAAACATCGCTCGCCAGTAGTAGAGGGCGGGCTTCTCGAGCCAGGGGTGGCCCCATAGAACTGGGGTTACGTAGTCATGCCGTGAGAGCATCTCGCGCGCAATCTGCGCGTACCTGGGTTCGTCGGCGCCCACCAGGCCGAGTCCATCCCCGCCGAAGACCGGCACCAATCCATAGAACAGGAAAAAAGGGGTAAAGACGAAAAGGCTGATCGCCTCCAGGGTGTCGTGCAGGCCAGGGAAGCGCGCTTCCAGCGCCTGCAGGCCGGTGCCTGGCCGACTAAGCACTTGTGGCGCTTCCGGCATTGTTTTTTTCTCAGCCATTGATTCTGCCAGGCAGTAGGACTCCAGATGCTGCAGCTAGGATGGGTCTCCGGCCACAAGGCTATCAGATTCACTGCCCGGGCGAGAGGATGGGTGGGGTGTTCGATTATGAGGCATCAAATAGAGGGGCCGCGGCGCAAGCTCATGCGACGCCGGGTACAGAATTGACCGCCTCCAGCTCGCTGCGGAGATACGTCAGGATTTGTTCCGTGGCCGTTGGCAGCGGGCCATCCAGGGTGCAGCCGCTGGCGTTTTCGTGGCCGCCGCCGCCAAAACGCTCCGCGACGGTGGCGACGTTCACCCGGCCCTTGCTGCGCAGGCTGAGGCGGACCCGGTGGTCGCGCAGCTCTCTCAGAAAGACAGCAACCTCAATCCCCCGGATGCCGATGGCATAGTTGACGATCCCTTCGCAGTCTTCTTCCGCCGCGTGGGTGCGGTCCATATCGTTCTGCGAGACCCAGAGCCAGGCCACGCGTCCGTCATGTTGCAGGTTGGCCAGCGCGGCGCCCAGCAGGAGCATCTTCGCGGCAGGGTTGGAGAAATAAACGTCCTGGGCGATCAGCACCGGGTCGGCCCCTCGGCAAACCAGCTCGCGCGCCAGCTCAAAGGTGCGGGCGTCGGTTCCCTCGTAGCAGAAGGATCCGGTGTCCGAGAGCACGGCAGTGTACAGGCAAGTGGCCATCTCCGGTGTGATGTCGACACCCGCCGCGCCCGCGAGCTGGTAGACCAGCTCCGCCACGGCACAGGCACTGCTGTCGATCCAGTTCACGTCCGCGAAGGCACGGCCGCTGGTGTGATGGTCGATATTGATCAGAAACCGGTTCTCCAGCCCGTCCAGGCGGGTGCGCGCGATGCCATCACACTCCAGCAGGATGACCGTGTCGTAGTCGCCCTCTACCCGATTCCAGTGCCGAATCTGCGAGGCGCACGGCAGCCCGCGGTAGATATAAGGCACCCGGTCGCTCAGCGCCATGTCGGCGTGCTTGTCCATCTGCCGCAGCATCATCCAAAGGGCGAGCAGCCCGCCGATCGCGTCGCCATCAGGACGCGCATGCGAGGTCAACAGCAGGCGATCGGCCTTGATAATCGAGTTGAGTACTGCGTCGATGGGTGGCGTGAATTGCATGACAGTACAGCTGGCCAGAGCTGCCGTTACTCCCTGCCTTTCGTGGGGGTATCGCTTCGCATCGCGCCTTCTTGGTTTTTCTCGTGCGTCCCAGCAGCTCGTCGATTCGTAACTTCAGATCTTTGGATTTGTCGATCTGAAACGACAGTTCAGGAACGTGCCGCACGCCCATGCGCTCCAGCAATTCGTGGCGGATGAAGCCACGGGCCGCGGTCAACGCCTCTCGTGTCTTCTCTTCTTCCACCTCGCCGCCATCGACGGCGATATAGACCCTGGCGGACTTGCCTCCGGGGTTAAGAACCACCTCGCTGACATAGGCGAAGCTGATGCGCGGATCGGAGAGTTCGCCCACTATCATCCCACTGATCTCTTCGCGCAGCGTTTCCGCGACGCGATCCCGATGGTACTTTCGTGCCCGTGGCTCTACCATGCAAAAGTCCTTGTGCTAAACCCCTTGAGAATATCAGAAAAATGCCTGAAAACTACTCCTCAGTCTCTTCCTCGAGGAAAGTGCACCAGGAGTCGGCTACCTGGGCGCCCAGGTCATTGGCAATGCGTACGGCGGCATTCTCCACCTGCCGCATAAGGCCGGTCAGGTAGTCGCGCGAGCGCGAGATGGCGGTTACGCCGATGGTGGCCGACTGCCAGGTCACCGCCTCGTCCAACTCGGCAACCGAAATATTGAAGCCATGCCGCAGCTTCTCTTTCAGGCTGCGCACAACCTGCCGCCGGTCCTTCAGCGAGTGAGCCTGCTCGATGACCAATTCCAGGGTGAGCGAAACAATGGCCATGGCTACGCCAGCGCCACCTGCGCCGCCGCGATGAACTCAGCCGGTGTCATCGCGGCCAGCGAACTGCACTGGATGAGTCCCTTGCGGCACGCGTTGTTCCCTCGACGCTGCAGGCATGGGGAACACTCCGGCTGGTGGAACAGGCTGGTGCTGCCCGGGCCGGTTGGCCGAAAGCGGTGCGGATGAGCCGGACCGAAGTACCCGATCGCCGGCACGTTGTAAAACGATGCCAGGTGCAAGGCGAAACTATCGGGAGCGATCACCAGGTCTGCGGCGGAGACTTTCTCGAACAGTTCCTGGACCGAGCCTTGGGCGTAGGAAACGACGCGTGGGTCCAGCGCGAACTCTTGCACTGCCGCGGCCCCGCCGTGGACCACGATTGTATGTTTTGGAAAAGCGCGCAGCAGGCCGTCGATGATGCCCGTCCACTGCGCATCGGTAAGCTGCCTTGCTTGCCAGCCTGCCTCTGCCGCGCAATAGATATAGGGCTTCGTCGGAGCGCGCGGCCGGCGGGAATGCGTATTCGCCGCGGTACCGGGCCAGCGGCTCGCCAGACCCCTGCAGATCCAGGAGTTCGAGTTCCACATCTCCATCGTATTTGTCTTCCGGCAGGCGAACTTTGCCTGGGCGGTAGACGGTCTTCACGATCGACGAAAGCCAGGGCCGAACGCTCTTCCATTCAAAAAAGCCGCCTTCCGCATAGAGCCGGCTAATCCCCTGGACCCATCCCGTCTTCCGTTTGCCGCGTACCACCAGGGAGAGCACGAGCGTGGTGCGGCTGTCGTCCAGGGCGAAGACCAGGTCCGCCCTGGGCAAGCCGAAGAGCGTGCGCAGCAAATGCAGCTTGCTGTCCCCATGGTCGACGACGACCATCTTCAGACGTGCGTCCACCAGGGGATATACCTGTCCGCCTTTGCGGTTGGTGATCATTCTGATCTCGGCATTGGGATATCGCCGGCCGAGCTCGAAGAGGAAGGGCGCCTTCAGCACGTAATCGCCAAATGTGCGAAAACTCAGCAACGTAATTCGCTGGACGGCATGGCCGGACATGAATCTCTCAGGATCTCCGATGTTAGCCTTGGTAATTATAGCGATGGATGCCCGGCTGGTGCGGTACGTGTTTCTGGATCGCGATGGGGTATTGAACCGCAAGATGCCCGAGGGCGCTTACGTCTGCGACTGGGCGCAATTCCAGTGGCTGCCGGGAGCGATCGAGGCCGTCGCCCGGATGAATCGCGCGGGATTGACCGTGATCCTGGTCAGCAACCAACGCGGCATCGCGTTGGGCCTGTACACGCCTGAGCAGTTGGAGCTGATTCATGCCAACATGCAGAGCCATCTGGCGCGGCATGGCGCGCGGCTGGACGCGATCTATTACTGTCCTCATGACCAGGGTGAGTGCCATTGCCGTAAGCCGGAAACCGGCCTCTTTGAGCAGGCCTGGCAACGCTTTCCGCAGGCCAACGCGCAGAATAGCCTGGTCATCGGCGATTCGCTTTCCGACATCCAGGCCGGCCACCGGCTGGGGATGAAGACCATCTTTATCGACGGGGAAGCAGACCGCCAGAAGGCAGGAGCCAGCGAGGCGGCAGAGCTTGCTGACGAGGTTGCGGGCTCGCTGCTGCAAGCAGTCGAAACCCACCTAAGGCTGTAAACGGTCGGCGTGCCTGGGCCTGAACACCGACTTCGATCCGAAGTCCAGTCTGTAGGGACGACCTCGATGTAGCTCAGGACGTCAGTCTTGGGCATCCTCAAGCAATCTGAGAAGTCCCGCAGGGACTGCTCGAAACGGTGGCTACGTGCAACTCTACGGACTCTCCGTCTTAGCAGACGCGACTGCTTCCTTGAGGCACTCTGCTACCTGTTGCCCGTACTGCGCCCAGGTATAGTTCTCAGTCACGGTTCTCATTGCGTTTCTGCCGATCAACACCCGCAGCTCCTCATCCGACGAAACACGGGCGATGGCTTCGGCGAGAGAGCCGGCATCGTTAACCGGAACGTAGATCGCGCTCTTGCCGTGTTCCAGCGGCAGGCCGCAATTCTCTGTCGTAATGATGGGCAAACCGGCCGCCGCCGCTTCCATTCCGGAGCGCGATGAGCCTTCGGCAAAGGTCGGGAAGACGAATAGGTCCGCCCGGGCAAATGCTTTCGCGACCTGTTCCGCAGGCGCGAAGGGTGTGTGGGTAAAAAATATGCCGTCTTCCGGTTGCAGACAAGACGCCCCGTTACCCAGATTCCCCATCAATTCCAGGCGAACATCGAGCCCGGATCGCCGGCAGCAGCGAATCGCCTCCAACAACAGGCGCACGCCCTTGCGAATATCGAAATTCCCGGTAAACAGAATGCGCACCGGCCCATCGATGCGGTAATCGCGCTTCAGGTCGAAGAACTCTTCGCGGACTCCCAGATAAGCCACCCGCACCTTGCCCGCAGGATAGCCTTGCTCGACAAACGTCTTCTTCACGAAGTCGGAGTTCACCAGCAGCAGGTCGGCATCCGCGCAATCGCGCAACACCAGCTTCCACAGATCTGCCCGCGGGTCATAGCCCGCCGGCAGTCCGAAACGGGCAAACTCTTCGCGCAGGGCCTGGTGCATGAAAGCCGGATGGGCGATCGAATGGTCGGTGACGATCGCCAGTCCGTTCTTGCGCGCCGTCCTGATTGCCCCCGATTGCCCTGCTCCGCTGCGCACCAGTAATACATCGGCATTCTTCAGATATCTCCGGCTGCCCCAGGCAGCGAGCCGAAACTCCATGCCATAGGCCAGGTCGAGAGGAATCACCCGCGTCCGCTGCACCAGCTTGATGAAGGTTCCGGCCACCTCGGCCCAGGCGACAGGGGTGACGGAGACGCCGCTGATCTGCCTGGCCGCCATGCGCGCGGACAGGTGCTTTTCTCCCAGGAACCTTCCCAGAAGCTCCACCAGCGCCAACTGATTGTCTTTAGGTACCCAGCCGGTCAGGAAGTTTACGTCTACTCCGGCGGCGGCCAGCGCGCGGGCTGTTTCGTGGAAGTGGAGCTTGCCGAATCCCGTGGCAATGATTGCTTTCAAACCCTACTCTTCGACATCCACACGAGATTGGTAGTAGTCGTTATAGGCACGGCCGTAGTATTCCGCGTAATCCGAAGATTGCAGGTCGACTGCGTTCAACACCACGCCGAGCAGGTGCGCTCCGGAACGCAGCAGGATTTCGCTGGCTCGCGCGACTACATTTCTCGACGCCTGCCCGTAGCGCAGAACCAGGACCACTCCGTCGCTGATGGACACCAGAACCGCCGCGTCGGTCACCGTCAAAATAGGCGGAGTATCGATCAGGATGAAGTCATAGCTGGCGCGCAAGCCTTCAACCAGCCGCTGCATTTGCAGGGAGCCCAGCAACTCGGCCGGCATCGGCGCAGTGGGGCCCGCGGGAAGAATATGCAGGGAAGGCACCGCGGGCACCTCAAAGATTGCTTCCTGCAGCGACGACTTGCCCGTCAACACCGAGGTAAGCCCAATCTTATTGGCAATCCTGAAGCGCAGATGGACAGACGGCCGTCTCAGGTCAGAGTCGATCAGCAGCACGCGGGCGCCATTCAGCGCAAAGACAATCGCCTCTAATGTGGTGATCGATGTCTTGCCCTCGGAAGGCTTGGCGCTGCTGATCAGGATCACCTGGGGCGGAGTGCCCGCGCGGGAGAGAAGAATTGTGGTGCGCAACGATCGATAGGCCTCGGCCAGCCGCGACCAGGCGCCGGGAACGGTCGAGGTGGCATCCCTGACAAAGGTCTCCGGCGAGAGCTGCTTGGTGTCGACCTGCGGAACCACGCCCAGCATGGGCAGGCCAAGCCGTTCCTCAATGTCAAAAATCGTTTTGATGTTGGTGTCCAGAGCTTCCACCAGGAAGGACAGCAGCAAGCCAATTCCCAGGCCGGAGAGCAGGCCCAGCATCAGGTTGACCGACTTGCGCGGCGAGCTGGGGAAGTCGGGAGCATCCGCTGGATCGATGCGCCGGATGTTGGTGGAGTGCAGGCCGGCGATGATGCCTGCTTCCTGCAGCCGTTGTTGCAGCCCATCGTACAGCGATCGGTTGGATTCGTATTCCCGCCGGGCCAGCGAATACTCCACAGCCTTGGAGTTGCCCATGTAAGCTGAGCTCTTTTCCTGATCCAACCTTTTCTGCAGGGCATTCTGGTTCTGCGTAGCCGCGTTTACCTCTTCCTGGGCCCGGTTCAGCACCGTCGCTTGCTCCACCTTCATGGCCCGCGTGATCTCATCCAGTTCCGAGCGAACCTCCACCAGCCTGGGATTCTTGGCTCCATACTTGGCGTTCAGGCTGGCGTACTCGGCCTGCAGGTCGGTCATCCTCTGTTTCAAGCTCAGCAGAACAGGGTCCGCGGTGAGCGTGGCCAGTACCTCGGGCGGCGCGCTCTGCATGGTAATCAACTTGGCTTGGGCAACCAGGCGCTGCGATTCCGCCTGGGTCAGATCGTGGCTGATGTCCACCAACCGGGAAAGCACGATGCTCTGCGTCTGGTCGATGCCCACCAGCCCGATATCCTTCTGCACCGTCAGCATGTGCTCCTGGCTTGCCTCCAGCTTGTTCTTCAGGTCGCCTAACTGCTCCGACAGCCAGACAGAGACCTCCTGCGTGGCGGCGTAATTGTCACTGAAGTTGTGCTGCACGTAGTTGCCGATCAGGGTGTTGCAGATGTCGGCGGCCAGTTGCGGGTTGCGCGCCGTATAGCTCAGGTCGAGGATATTCGTGTGCCCAAAGCGCTCCGCCGACAGACCACCTTCAAACATCCCGATCAACGCGTGCCGATCCTGAATCTTGTTTACGTCGCAAACGTACTTCGAGCCCAGGGGCAAGAAATCCGGATTCCGATCAAGGTGCAGCGACATGATGGTCTTCCATCGCCAAGGTCGCGCTCTTCAGGATCGCGATCTCCGTATCCAGCTTGGTGACGTCGATATATCCGCTGTCGTAGCCTCCGCCGGTGTCCATCCGGAACTGATCGGCAGTATCCTGGGTGATCTCAATGTTTGCCGTGGAGCGGTATTCTTTGGGACTGGTGGCATTCTCTACGTAGCCCGCGCCCGTGCCCAACACGGCGCAGGTCAACACCAGCCAGATATATTTCCTGCCAATCAGGAGGAAGTGCTGCAGGGTTTGGCCGTCGTTCAAACCGAGGCTGAGAAAAGAACGCTCGCGTTCACTTCCCTCGCGATACTCGGGTATTACGACCGGTTCCGAGGGTGGGGGAAAGACACTCATGCGCTTGGTGGTTCACCGAATCGGCAAATTGCAGATGTCCACCGGAAAGTGGTCGAATTCTTTCCGCTGAAACGGTTTCGCAATTGGTGTAGACCGAAGCCTACCAGCTTCTCGTGGTTTTCTCCCAAACGAAAACCACTCCTCGCGAATCTTAATGAGACCACAGTGATTGCGAAACCGCTCTAGATCTAAGATTATAAAGTGACTATAAGCGCGTTCACCAATCTTTCTCGCGCGGGGAACCATAGCTATTCCTGGCTCCTGCGCACGCGCGCCCGGATGGCCGATTCAGCCGCGCCGGGATGGGTGAGCACGCGTTCGATACGGAACAGATAGACGCGTAGCGTATCCATCGCGGTCCATCTGCGGCCGCAGGCAAGCGAGAACATCCGGTCTGCGTCCGCCTTCATCATTTGGCTGTGGCGTCGCGAGCCGGTAATGGAGTGTGGCGTGGATGCGAAAAAGTGCCAGGTCCTGATTAAGGTATTTCGACCCTGGCGCCGCTGCCGCACCATGTCCACCACCAATTCGCCATCCCAACAGGAGCGATTGTTTATGTTGAATCCCCCAACCGCCTGAAACGCCGCGCGGCGGAAAAAGGTCGCCTGTTGCAGCCAGGTGGCTCCTCCATAGAAGTACCGCTCCAGGGTGAAACCGGCCGCCCGGATGCGTCGAATGCGCTTGCCCCGGGCGTCGATGGTGAAGCCGTTGCCCATCACGATGTCGCAATCGGGGTTCTGCTCGAAGAGCCTGGCTGACGCTTCTCATCGCTCCCGGCAGCAGCACGTCGTCCGAGTTCAGAAACCCGAAAATCTCTCCCGAGGCATGCTCAAACCCTTTGTTCAGGCCGTCGGCAGCTCCCTGGTCCGGTTCAAAAATCACCCGCGCCAGCCGGCCGGCGAAGGCCTGGATGAGTTCCCGGCTCCCGTCGGTCGAGCCTGGATCGACCACGATGTATTCGAGCGCAGGGTAATCCTGCGCCAGCACGGAGTTGAGCGCTTCCTCCAGATACTGTCGCTGATTGAAGGAGATGGTGACGACGCTGAACTTCATCGGCAATTCGCTATCATCGGGATCAGCGTTGCATTACGCGGTCTAAAGTCGAGAGTAGTTTCTTTGAAGACACGAAGCGATGTGGCGCCTCCGGGATTTCTTCGCGCGGTACTCACGAGCGCAATAGTCGGCTCTTCAGGAAAGCCGCTGTGTCGATAGCAGCACCAATCTCCACAGGAAATCTTGGTTCGGTCTATATCGATTGCAAAACCGCTTCGCGGAGAAGGAATGCGCTATCGGAGATACAAATACGCCTGCGAAGCGAATCCGACGGCAGCCGTCAAAGCAACCTTCGAGGCCGCCTTGAGCGCGCTCGGCGGAACAAAGACAATGTCGTCCGGCTGCATGGTGATGTCCATTTTGCGTCCTCGCAATACGTCTTCGAGCTTGACCGTTTGCACCACCCGCGTACCGCTTCCCGAGGTTCTCAACAGCAGAGTACGCTGCGCCCACGAGGACGGCTTGGCCCCCTGGGCGAGCGCAATGACCTCGGAGAGCGTGGTGTGGTTGGAATCGCACAGTGGATACGCTCCCGGCCTGCCCACGTTGCCGCCCACGTAGACTACGCCGCAACGGCTCACCAGAACGGTTTCTCCGGTCTTCAGTTGCAGTTCGGCATTGTCGTTTTCGCGCAGCGTCGGATCCCATAGAACGGTCTGCGGATTTTTCATCGAGCCGGCGGCGAAGATTTCGATGACGTGTCCTGCCCGGTCCGTCACGCCGCCCGCCTCGGTGAGCATATCGACCAGTCGCTTCCTGCCTGCCAGGGCATAGATTCCCGGGCTGCGCACCTCGCCCATCACGGTGACGCTGTAGCCGAATTGCTGCGTAGTGACAATCACCCGTGGATCGCGCAGGATCTGCTGTTGCACAAACAACTGCGCGATCGCTTTGGCCGCCTCGATCGAGGTCATTCCTTCGATGTGAAAGAGGCCCGCGTACGGGATCGCGATCTCCCCGGCGGGTGATACCGGCATGCTCACCGAGTACTCGGGGGCGTCGAATACCTGCACCTCGACGATGTCTCCGGGACGGATCGGTCCATAAGCCCAGCCCCGCTCCCGATGCCGGGCCCATGGGGCCGCGCCTCTCGCAGTCCGGGCCGCCGCCGGGGCAGCGGGCTGCGTCGATTGCGGGAAGATAGGCTCCAACGGTGACGAATTCGACGAGGGATTGCTGGGCGCGGGGGTGATCTCAATAGGCGCCGAATTCTGCTTGCGACAGCCCGCCGTTATCGGAATTTTGTGCTTGAGCCCGCGCCGCGCATAGGGCAAGCTGCAGGATGCCAATGGCAGCCAGAACCGCGAGGGTTGCCCAACGCGGCCGAGTTCCGCACATTTCCCGTGATCGGTCTTCGATAGCTCGGCCGCCGGCCGCCTTGCCAGGTTCGAAGATTCGCATGCCCAGGCTGCATCGCTAAGAGAATATCTCCTGAAGGAATGGGACAACCGGTCGCTATCACATCACAGTAACAGAAATGGGCGAAAGCATTCCTGCTCTACGGGGTGGAGTTCAACTCATTACGTGGCTGTATTGCCTGGCTCGCGTCCCGCTCTCCGCTTTACCGGCTGCGCCGGAACGCCGGCGTAAACAGTCCAGGGCTCCAGATCGCGCGTGGCCACCGAGCCAAGGCCGAGCACCGCCCCCTCACCGAGATTCACTCCCGGGGAAACGGAGGCCCGGGCGCACACCCATGAGTAGGCGCCCAGGCTCATGGGGAACGAAATAAGCGGGAACGACGGATCGTTGTAGTCGTGCGTGGCTCCGCAAATGTAAGCCTGTTGGGAAACGATGGCATGCGACCCCATGGATACGAGCGAAGGGTTATAGATCTCCGCCTCATCTCCCAGGGAAGCGCCATCCGCGCACACCAGATTCCACGGAGCCCAGATCCGGGACCTGGGATAAAAATGACAATGCGGGCCCAGCTTAGCGCCGAAACATCGCAGAAGAAAAGCGCGCCACGCATGAAAGGGCCGGGGCGAGGTGCGAAACAAGAGCACGTAACATACCGTCCATGCCAGCCTGCGCATGCGATTCGGCAAGGAAAACGAAGGCTCTGAGGTAAGGGTCGGCGGTTTGGGTCGCTCGATACATCTTTACTTCACGATGACAGCAGAGACCGAGGAAATCCCGTCCCGTGCAACGGACCGCGAGATGTGGGATTAACAAATATTAATGCTATTGAACGGTTGGGGCCGGAAAGCTTGTTGCAATGAGAGGGCAGCAGGTTTGTCCCGGCTCATCTTACCCGGATAACAACACCGAAGCTGAGACTATATGGCTTGAGCTTGGTATCGATGGAAGTGCCGGGCACCCCAGGCAGAATTCCGGGCGGGTAGTAATGGGTTCCCAGGTCCCAAAACTGATACTGGAAGTCAATCAGGCGAAAATTCAATCTTCGACTCTTGTGGTAGTCCACGCCGCCGCCGAACTCGTAGACGATGCTGTTGTCCGTTTGGCCAGTCTTGTAGGTAATGTTTCCCGGACCCGATCAGGAAGTCGCCATAAGGACGAAAACGGCGGTAAATGTAGTGCATTTCGGGGCCGAACATAAAGGTTCTTTGTTTCCCGAAGCTGCCGTGCTATAGGTAAAGCGCGATGCCCAGCGCGGGCTGACCAAAGATGAACCGTCCCAGGCGGAAATCAGCTCCGCCGGAAAAACCTTGGTTCCAGCCTTTGGAGGCGAAGAAATTGGCCGGCGGCGCATCCCCGGGCAGGATAGTTGAGGGTGGCATTGAAGTCGGTTTTCACCAGCACATAAAGCCCATAGACGTTGATCTGACTTCCGCCGCCCTTGATTGCGGGCACCACCTGGGCATGAGATGCAATCGGCAGTATGGCTCCCGCCACGAGAACTGCGAAAGCGAGTGCGCTCTAGAGAGAAGTCGCATGTTATCCGCCCGTGAAATCAATGTTGATACCTGCTGGAGATATCAGAAAGCGCGAGATGACTCATTTCACTCCGGGTTCCGTCCCATCTCGTCACGCAGAGTACAGACATAATTAGAGCATGCGCTGCATCCACTCGTTTCTACCAAGTAACCTCGCTGGTTACAAATACAACAATAGTTGCAGCGATACCACACATAAGGTTGCCCGAAAAGGGCGGCTTGGGGCTGAATCCCGCTTCGGAACTGAATACGATAAACCCGCTCTCGAAGCCGGAAGAACGAAACCTCGCAGCGACCCATGAACGACAGTGCGAAGTAGTTTGTTTTGCAACAGCTTTCCTGCTGATGCACGTTTAGGGTAATCAAAACGTACCCGTCTGTCTAGAAGAGAAACAGTGTTGTGCAGAACAGAACAGCGAAAACAATTAGCGCGCGAGGTACCTGATCCATCAGCAGCAACCCGGCGCAAGACTCATCGTGGTAGGCTTTTCACGGCGACTGCATGCGAAACAGTGACGGGTTCATCTGGCGCGGTTTTAAGAGCAGCCGGAACCTTTCATGGTAATAGCATTGAGAGCACTCTTTGCGTTCGTGAATCCCAGCAGGGTCCCTCTCTCGTGCTGAAACGTGCTTGCTCCGAAGTTAACGCGTCGCATCACAAAGCTTCGCTCCGGTTACGATGGTGTGAGTGTGATGCGCGGATTTTATCGTGAGTTGGCGTCGTCGGCATAAATCCTCTAGCCTCATAGCGCAGTGGTGCTCGATCGCAAGCATCTGGAGTTTTCATGCCTAAAACCGCCATACTGATCGGCGCCGGACCCGCGGGCCTCACGGCCGCGCTGGAGTTTCTCCGCCGTTCGGATGTGCATCCCATTGTGCTTGAGGCGAGCCATGAGATCGGTGGCATCTCACGCACCGTCCGGCACAATGGGAATCGTATCGACATTGGCGGTCATCGGTTTTTCTCAAAGTCCGACCGGGTCATGAACTGGTGGATGGATCTTATGCCGCCGGAGGCGAGCGCGGATACGCAGCATGCCCTGCGCCACCAGAATCAGCAGCGGACCCTCAAGACCAGCAACCAGGGGCCGACGCCCGAGACCACCGACCTGGTGATGCTGGTCCGCTCGCGCAAGAGCCGCATCTATTTCCTGCGCAGATTCTTCGACTACCCCATCAAGCTAACCGCGGATACGCTACGCAAACTGGGCCTGACCCGCACCCTGAAGATCGGCATCAGCTACCTGTTGGCCAGGCTCTTTCCCGCGCAAGATGGAGAAGTCGCTGGAAGATTTTCTGATCAACCGCTTCGGCCGCCAACTGTACCTGACATTTTTCAAGTCTTATACCGAGAAAGTCTGGGGTGTGCCATGCCAGTCAGATTAGCGCCGAGTGGGGCGCACAGCGGATCAAGGGATTGTCCCTTACCACCGCGGTGCTGCATTTTCTCAAGAAGGCCTTTGCTTTTCGCCGGGACGACGCGATCCAGCAGAAGGGAACCGAGACTTCGCTGATTGAAAAATTCCTCTACCCAAAATATGGCCCAGGTCAGCTATGGGAGCATGCCGCCGACCAGATTCGCGGCATGGGGGGAGAAATCCTTCTCGGTTGGCGCGCCATCGGGCTGTTTGTCGAGGGCAATGGGATCACCGCGGTGGAGGCCGTCAACGATAGCGGGGAGCGTCGCCGCTTCGCCGCAGACTATGTCTTCTCCACCATGCCCGTGTGCGAATTGATTGACTGCCATGGATACCCCGATCCCCAGCGAGGTCCGCGAGGTGAGCGACGGCCTGCAGTACCGCGACTTCATCACCGTGGGGCTTCTGGTCGATCGCCTGACCGTGCGCGAAGCCGATGGAGGCCCGCTCAAGGACAACTGGATCTACATTCAGGAGCCGGATGTACTGGTGGGGCGGCTGCAGATCTTCAACAACTGGAGCCCGTACATGGTCGCCGACCCTTCCAAGACCTGGATTGGGCTCGAGTATTTCTGCTACCAGACCGATGCATCTATGGAAGATGAGCGGACGAGGATCTGAAGAAATTTGCCATCGCTGAAGTGAAAAGATCGGGGTTCTGCGGGCCTGCGATGTAACCGACGCCCATGTGGTGCGCGTCCCCAAGACCTATCCTGCTTATTTCGGTACCTATGACCGATTCTCACATCATCCGTGAATTTCTCGACCGTTTCGACAATTTGTATCTGGTGGGCCGTAATGGGATGCACAAGTACAACAATCAGGACCACTCCATGCTGACCGCCATGACCGCGGTCGATAACATCCTCGCGGGCCTCCGGGAAAAGGATAATGTCTGGTCAATCAACACCGAGATGGAATATCATGAGGAAGAAGCAAAGCATGAAGCCCGAGCCTCCGGATCCCCCGCCGAGAACACCGAACAGCGTACGGGCCACCGTTTAGAACCTGTGTAAATTTCAAGGCAAGTTCCGCGGTGCGCGACGGTTTCTTATCCGTCTTCGTCTGTCTGACACGATTTGAGGATGGTTTTCCCGCGGAAAACGCAGTTTCATTCAGGGCATCGATGCCCAGGCGGCGCAGAAAACAAAATGAGCGAATCCATTGCAATCACGGTAGTTGGATCGGGATACGTAGGTTTGGTGGCGGCCGCATGCTTTGCTGAGATCGGCCATCGCGTGCTTGTGTGTCGACAACGACGAAGCCAAAGTCAATCAACTGAACCAGGGCGTGGTGCCGATCCACGAGGAGTTTCTTCCCGAGTTGCTGGGAAGACACCGGGCCAGCGGCATGATTCAGTTCACCACCGACCTTAGCCGTGCCACCCAGGAGTCGCAGGTCATCTTCATCGCGGTAGGTACGCCGCAAAGCGAGGGCGGCAACGCGGATCTGTCCTATGTAGACGCCGTGGCCAGCGAAATCGCGCGCTCCATTCAGTCCTACAAGGTCATCGTGGAGAAAAGCACGGTGCCGGTGTACACCAACGACTGGATTCGCCGCACCATCGAACGCAACGGCGTCCCGCGCGAGCTTTTCGACGTGACGTCGAATCCCGAATTCCTGCGCGAAGGCACCGCGGTCAAGGATTTTCTTCATCCTGACAGGATCGTTCTCGGCGCCGACAGTGAAGGGCCGCGTCCGCATCCTGAGCGCCATTTACGAGCCACTCACTTCAGGCAGCTACTACGAGCGCTCCGACGCGGTTCCCGGCAGCCGCTCTGCCGCCGATCTGCCGCCGATCCTGCGCACCTCGACCAAGGCGGCCGAAATCATCAAGCACGCTTCCAATGCTTTCCTCGCCATGAAGATCTCCTTTGTTAATGTGGTCGCCAACCTCTGTGAGGCGGTCGACGCGGATGTGGAGGATGTGGCGCGTGGAATGGGGTTGGATCAAGCGGATCGGCAAGCGATTCCTGAACGCCGGCATAGGCTACGGAGGCTCATGCTTCCCCAAGGATGTCGCGGCCTTTCGCTATGTCGCGCAACAGCTGGGTATCGACTTTAGCTTGCTCGAGGAAGTAGAAAAGATCAACGAGCTGCAGAAAGAGCGCTTCTTTCAGAAGATTCGCTCCGCGCTGTGGACCCTGCGCAAAAAACGTCTGGGTGTGCTCGGCCTGGCCTTCAAGGGGGGGACCGATGATATCCGCGAGTCTCCCGCCCTGGAAATTATCCGCATGCTGCTCGATGCGGGAAGCACGATTTGCGCCTATGATCCCGCCGCCATCGAGCGCGCCAAGCTGGAGATGCCTCCCCACGCCAGCCTGCAATATACCGACGATCCCTACGCGGCCGCGGACAACGCCGATGCCTTGTTGATCCTGACCGACTGGGCGGAGTTCAGCCGTCTCGATCTCAAGCGGCTGCGCTACACCCTGCGCTACCCTATCATCATCGATGGGCGCAATCTTTTCGATCCCTCGGTAATGCAGGAGCTTGGCTTCACTTATCTCAGTGTAGGCAGGCCTTCCCAGCACACCGTCGGTTGAATCGGCATCGACCAAACGCTGGCCTTAAGAACGAATTTACTTTCAATCAAGGGGAACCCGTATCTTGACGACTCAACGTGTCCTGGTCACCGGCGCCGCCGGCTTCCTCGGCTCTCATCTGTGCGACGCACTGGTTGGCCAGGGTCATCATGTGGTGGGCGTGGACAATTTTGCCACCGGACGCGCTGCCAACCTCGCCGGCCTGGCCAACGAAACCCGATTTCACCCTGGTAGAGCAGGACATCTGCGAGCCCTTCGATCCCGGCCACGTCGATTACGTTTTCAACTTCGCCTCGCCCGCCAGCCCTGCTGATTACGCCCGCCTCGGTCCGGAGACACTGCATGTCGGCTCCGTCGGGACCAGGAATACTTTGGACCTGGCCCGTAAATATGAGGCCGGTTTCCTCCATGCCTCCACCTCTGAGTGCTACGGCGACCCTGATGTTCACCCCCAGGAGGAAAGCTATTGGGGCCACGTCAACCCGATCGGACCACGTTCGGTCTACGATGAGGCCAAGCGATTCTCCGAGGCTCTCATCATGGCCTACCACCGCTATTACAGCGTGGATACGCGCATGGTGCGCATCTTCAACACCTACGGCCCGCGTTTGCAGCCAACCGACGGGCGCGTCATCTCCAACCTGATGATCCAGGCGCTGCTCGATGAAGATCTCACCATCTATGGGGATGGTAGCCAGACCAGAAGCTTCTGCTATGTCTCCGATTTGATCGCGGGTATTCTTCTTCTCTCGCGCTCCAATGAGCATCTTCCGGTGAACATCGGCAACCCGGTGGAATGGACCATCAACGACTGTGCGCGCGAGGTTCTGGCCGTCACTGGCTCGCGCAGCAAAATCCGCTACACGCCTCTGCCGGTAGACGATCCGATGCAACGCTGCCCCGACATTACCAAGGCAAGAACGCTTCTCGGCTGGGAGCCAAAGATCGCCCTCCGCCAGGGCCTCGAGCTGTCGCTCGAATACTTTCGCGCCAGCCTGCCTACGCGCACCCAGTCGCGTTGATCCCGCCCCGGCGCTTACCTGCGGCATGTAGACTCCATTACAATCCAATGGGACTCACCCATCGCCCAGAGGTAAGGGATGCCAAACGATTTGTCGCCCATTCTGGTTACCGGCGGCGCCGGCTTTATCGGGTCGAACTTCGTGCTCGATTGGCTCGCGCTGGTGGGCACTCCGCTGGTCAATCTCGACAAACTCACCTATGCGGGCAACCTGCAGAACCTTGCCTCCGTTGCAGCAGCATCCCGCTTACAGTTTCGAGCAGGGGGATATCTGCGACCCGGCGTTGCTCGATCGTTTACTTGACCTCTATCGGCCGCGCGCCATCCTCCATTTTGCCGCCGAGAGTCATGTCGATCGTTCTCTTTCCGGCCCCGAGGCATTCGTCCGCACCAATATTGACGGCACGTTTCGCTTGCTCGAAGCCACCCGGGCATATCTGGCGAAGTGCACCCCGGAGGAGCGTCAGCGATTTCGTTTTCTGCACGTGTCGACCGACGAGGTTTATGGCACCCTCCATCCTCAGGATCCGCCGTTCGAGGAGACCACAGCCTACGCGCCCAACAGTCCCTACGCCGCTTCCAAGGCAGCCTCGGATCATCTCGTACGCGCCTACGTTCACAGTTACGGAGTGCCTGCGGTAACCACCAACTGTTCCAACAACTACGGTCCTTATCAATTTCCCGAGAAGCTTCTGCCGCTGATGATGACCAATGCGGTAGCCGGAAAACCGCTGCCGGTGTACGGCGATGGCCGCCAGGTGCGCGATTGGCTTTATGTGGGTGATCACTGCTCCGCACTGCGGGTGGTGCTGGAGCGCGGCGAGATCGGCGAAACCTACAACATTGGCGGCCGCAATGAGCAAGCCAATCTGGATACGGTGGAGCTGCTCTGCAGCCTGCTCGACGAGCTGCTGCCCAACTCGCCCCATGTGCCCCATCGTAACTTGATTACCTTCGTGACGGACCGGCCCGGCCACGACCGGCGTTATGCCATCAACGCGGACAAGATCGAGCAGAAGCTGGGCTGGCGTCCCGCCGAGACCTTCGCTTCCGGCCTGCGGCGGACCGTCCAGTGGTATCTCGCGCATCAGGATTGGGTCGCCCAGGTGACCAGCGGCGCCTACCGGCAGTGGATCGATCAGAATTATGCCCACCGCGGAGGCTCCGCGCGATGAAGGGAATCATTCTCGCCGGCGGTTCCGGAACCCGTCTTTATCCCGTCACCCATGTCGTCTCCAAGCAATTGCTCCCCGTCTACGACAAGCCAATGATCTACTACCCGCTGTCGGTGCTGATGCTGGCCGGCATTCGCGAGGTTCTGATCATCTCCACGCCCGCGGATACGGCTCTCTTTGAACGGCTTCTGGGCACGGGTGAGCAGTGGGGGATCTCCTTTGAATACGCCGTGCAGCCTACGCCGGACGGCCTCGCCCAGGCCCTGATTATCGGCGAAGAATTCATCGGCGGCGCGCCCTGTTCGCTCATTTTGGGTGACAACATTTTCTACGGCCACGATTTTGCCCACAGTCTGCAGGAAGCGGCGCAGATTAAGGAAGGTGCTGTCGTCTTCGCCTACCCGGTCTCTGATCCGGAACGCTACGGAGTGGTGGAGTTCGACGCTTCCGGCCGTGCGTTATCGATTGAAGAAAAACCAGAAAAGCCAAAATCCCGTTACGCGGTCACCGGCCTTTATTTTTTTGACGGCGCGGCCTCGCAGGTCGCCCGTCAGATTGCGCCTTCCGCGCGCGGCGAACTGGAAATTACCGATGTGAACCGCTGGTACCTGGAACGAGGTCTGCTGCGCACCCAGGTCTTGGGACGAGGCTTTGCCTGGCTGGATACGGGGACGCATGATTCGCTCATCGAGGCCGCCATCTTCATCGAGACCATTGAGAAGCGGCAGGGGCTCAAGATTGCGTGTCCTGAAGAGATCGCTTATCGCCTGGGCTGGATCGACGCCGCGCGCCTGGAAAAGCTGATCGCCAAGGTAGCGAAGAGTGGCTACGGCCGCTATCTTCGCTCCGTTCTCGACGAGCGTGTCTTCTAAAGCATTGCAGAAACCAGCAGCTCCCTCCACTACGCTACCCCGGTCGGGATGACAATTCATTTGTAGAACCGTCAGTTACGAAACATATTTGTCATCCTGACCGAAGGCGCACACCTGATTCCTGCTACGCGGCACTGGAGAAAACCGCGTATGCGCCTTTCCGCAAGAGGCGCATGAAGTTTGCCAACGCCACTAAGCATACCACAGTTGTAATCCGAGAGCGGAGCGTAGTGGAGGGATCTGCAGTTCTGCGGACCATTCCTGGAAATGTTTTCGACAGAAGCGTAGCTGTATTCTTTTACCCATCGTTACGGACGCGGACGCAATTCCGCCAGGAATGTCTCGACTGGCTGCGTATTCAGCACGTCTGCTTTTGTCAGCCAGGCGCGTCGCAGCTGCCGGATGCCGTAATGCATTGCGTCGAGATGGCCGATGTGATGGGAGTCGGTATTGATCACAATCCTGCAGCCCATTTCTCGAGCTCGGCGCAAGTCCAGGTCGCATAGGTCCAGCCGGTCGGGGTAGGCATTGTGCTCGACCGCCACACCCAGCTTCGCCGCCTGCCTAAGCACCGCGGTTAAATCCATTTCGTAACTGTCTCTGCGCAATAATAGCCGTCCGGTCAGATGTCCAAGAATCCTGACGTAGGGATTCTCCATGGCCTTGAGGATCCGCTCCGTCATCTGTTCTTTGGGCTGCTGGAACAGCGAGTGAACGCTGGCGATCACCACGTCCATTTGTGCCAGGACTTCGTTCGAGAGATCGATGGCGCCATCGCCCAGGATGTCGACTTCGATCCCAGTCAGCACGCGGATGCGGCCATCCATCCGCGCATCCGCTTCGCGAATCTGTTGTATGTGTTCAAGCGCGCGCTGATCATCGAGGCCATTGACCATGGCGAGATTCTTAGAGTGATCGGTGATCGCGATGTACTCGTAACCCCGTGCAACACCTGCCTCGGCCATCTCGAGTATGGTGTTTTTTCCGTCGGTGGCTTGGGTGTGCATATGCACGTCGCCGCGCACGTCACTCACTTCGATCAGCTGGGGCAGCCGGCGTTCCGCGGCCGCCTCAAGCTCGCCCTGGTTTTCTCGCAGCTCCGGAGCTATCCAATCCATGCCCAGCGCCTGGTAAATCTCCTCCTCCGATGCGGCGGCCACCACCGCGCCGTCGTCCAAACGTGCCAGCGCATACTCGCTCAAGGTGTAACCGCGCTTGAGCGCGCGCTGGCGCAGCGAGACATTGTGCATCTTCGATCCGGTGAAATATTGCATCGCCGCACCATAGGACGCCTCAGGCAATAAACGCACATCCACCTGCAGACCGCTGCGCAAGCGAAAGCTCACTTTGTTCTGGCCTTTCGCCAGCAGTTCGGCGATCGGGGGATAGGCAGCGGTGTACTCGACCGCGGCGGCGACCACCTCTTCGGCGCATGCCGGGCCGGTCACCAGCAGGTCCAGATCGCCCACTGTCTCTCGTCCGCGCCGCAGTGACCCCGCCGGCATTACCCGGTCAATTCCCGGGAACTGTTTCAGGTAGAGGGTCACTCGTTCGGCCGCGGCTTCCGCATCATCCAGCAGAAATCGGCCGCTGTTCTTGCGATATTCTGTGATCCCTCGCGACAACTTCTCGATCAGTTTTTGTCCAAAGCGCGGCAGCGTCGCCAGTTTTCCGGCGTCGATCGCAGCCTGCAATTGTTCTATGTCGCTTACCTGCAACGCTTCCCAAAGCAACGCCACGGTCTTCGGTCCCATGCCCGGCAGCTTCAGCAGTTCCAGCATGGTGGGCCGATATTTCGACAACAGCTCATCCCGCAGCTTCAGGCTCCCCCGCGTTTCGATTTCCTGAATGTTCGCCGCCATGCCCTTGCCGATTCCTTGAATTTCCAGCAGGCGGCTGGGCTCGTTAACCAAGGAACTGAGTTGCTCGGTACTGTTTTCGACTGCTTCCGCAGCCCGCCGGTAGGAGCGGATCCGGAACGGGTCTCCGGCCGCAATCTCAAGCAGGTCAGCAGTTTCGGCCAGCAGCTGTGCAATCGATCGGTTGTCCATCCGTTTATCTTATCCAGCCGTGCTGGGCCACCAAACCTATCTTTCCCGCATCTAGGCAAATACTGCGCAATTTAGACAGCGCGTATAAACTCGTCGATAAGGTCCCTAGAACATGGAGATTTTCAATGAAACACCAATTGCGGTTCTTCTTCTGCCTGATCCTCGCCTTGTGTGCCGATGCATCCTTCGCTCAATTCGAAGCTACGCAAGCACACAGCAATAACCCCACCCCACCCGTTGCCTATGTCTACGTGGCGTCCAGCAAGACGGCAAAGGTCAACCAGATTTATGCTTTTGCCGCGGCGCCGGATGGCAAGCTCACCGCCGTCTCCGGTTCGCCTTTTCCCGCCGACGTCTCGAGCATGGCGGTGAACGGAGAATATCTGTTCGGCGCAGACCCGGCGCATGTTTACATCCACTCCTTCTCCATCGAGCCGGATGGCGGCCTCAAAGCCATGGCATCGATCAGCGCCCAAAAATACAACAGCGGCGAATGCGGCAGTCTGGGTCCGCTGTTTCTCGATCGAACCGGGGCAACTTTGTACGATCTGGATGTCAACGGCAATGCTTGCGCCAACAACATATACCAATCGTTCCGTATCGGCAAAGCGGACGGCGCCCTCAACTATCTCGGCAGCGATGGTGCCGATGCCTGGTTCGATTACCCGTTAAGTTTTGTTGGGAACAATACTTACGCTTACGGAGCGGTCTGTCTTTACGACATGTATTGGGAGATTTACGGCTTCCAGCGTCATAGCGACGGCATGCTGACCGAGGCCAATATCAGTGTGCCGACTCCCACGGCAAAGGGAGAGGATTTCTATTGTCCCTCTCTGACTGCCGCGGATGCCAAGAATCATGTGGTCATCTCTCTCCAGCCAGTCGACGGCGTATCGTTCAACCCGGATGGCCCGCCACAGCTGGCAGCCTACACGGCCGAGAGCTCCGGCAACCTGAGCACCAAAAGCACGCGTGACGACATGCCCGATACCGCCGTAGGGGGGATCAGCGATCTTGCGATCTCTCCCTACGGGCAAGCTTTTGGCGGTGGGCGGAACAGCGGGCTTACAGGTTTTTCATTTCAACGGAAGTGATCCGATTACGCATTACACCGGACTGCTCACCACAGACGATGTCAGCCAAATTTTCTGGGACAACGACAATCACCTGTATGCCATCAGCGAGTCCTCCGGCAAACTATTTGTTTTTACCGTAACTCCAACGAACTTCAGCCATGCTCCCGGCTCGCCCTACTCGGTAAACAACCCAACGTACGTGAGTGTACTTGCCCAGGAAATAAGCAGAGTAGGCGGCAGGAGCCACTCGCTAGCCTGGGCGCAACCTCGCGCAGGCTAGCCTGAGACTTTCTTCGGTGTGAGGTATTCAGGCTACTTCTTGCACTCGAATTACGGAGTCGGCTTGAGGTCCCTTCTGCCCTTGAACGATGTCGAACTCAACCTCGTCGCCTTCTTTCAAGCTCTTGTATCCATCAAGTTGGATCGCGCTGTAATGAACAAACACATCGGGCCCGTCGTCCCGGCCGATAAAGCCGTAGCCCTTTGCGTTGTTAAACCACTTCACCTTGCCTTTGTATTGAGCCACTAGCCAGCCTTCCTCGATGCGGATAGAGCAAAAGAGCACAAACTGCTCTCCTTTACAGACGCATCGAAGGCTGGATTGGTTTTCCCCGAATGTCGCGTGATTTTGCGTGCGGCTTCCAGGCCAGTGGCAGGCAGTGCCCTATTTTTTGTTCCTTTTCGCCGCCGCCCGCCGCAGGCGGTCATAAAGCATCACTGAAATCAGTGTCTTACCGTCGTGTACCTTGCCCTCCTCGATCATCCGAAGCAGTTTGGAGAGCGGTATCATTTCGATTTCAAGCTGCTCATCGTATTCAGGCTGTGCCGCCCCCAATGTCAGTCCTTCGGCGATAAATACTTGCATCCACTCGCCCAGAAAGCCGGGGCTGGCGAAATAGCGCACCATTTTCCGCCACCGCTTGGCCTGGAATCCCGTCTCTTCCAGCAGCTCGCGCTTGGCGCCCGCGAGTGCGTCTTCTCCCTCTTCCATTTTTCCCGCGGGAACCTCCAGCAAATATTCTTTTGCGGCATGGCGATACTGGCGCTCCATCACAATCATCGGATCACGCTTGCTTTTTGTGTCGTCGATAGCAAGAATAACGACCGATCCGTTATGCCGCACCACATCGCGGCGTCACTTTCCGGCCATTCTCCAGGATTTCATCGGTGTATACGCGGAAGAGCGGGCCTTCGTAGCTCAGCTTGGATGACAGCACTTCCACTTTCGGGCGTGCCTTCTTGGCCGTCTTCGCGCGCGGCTTTTCTTTTCTGGTCATACCACTTCCTCACTTTGCCGGATGATTTAAAGTACCATCCGGTAGCGGCCGGCAATGAAGAGCGTTTCCATCATCGGGCCAGGCAACTGGGGTAGCTCGCTGGCACGAGCGCTTATTGCTCGCCGGCGTCCCGCTCCATGAGGTCATCGCGCGCGGTTCGCACCGGCGCCCTGGTCTTCCGCTCATTTCCCTCGGCCGCGCCCAACTGCAGGCCGATGTACTGTGGCTGTGCGTGCCCGACGCCGCCATCGCCCAGGTGACCCGCCGCCTGGTACAGCGGGCGGCCGCACGCGGCCTAAGCCTGAAGGGGAAAATCGTCGTTCATTCCAGCGGTGCCCTCAGCTCCGAGGTACTCGAGCCCGCTGCTCATGCCGGCGCCTCCGTGGCCTCGGTTCATCCGCTGATGAGCTTTCCTACCCGCACCCCGGTCCCCCTGCAGGGTGTGCCGTTTGGCGTGGAAGCGGATGCCGCTAGCCGCCGTATTCTCAACGCTATAATCCGCCGCATCGGCGGCCGCCCATTTCCTGTCAAGGCTGAGAGCAAGGCGCTCTATCATGCGTTAGGCGTGCTGGCATCGCCGCTGCTGGTTAGCCATTTGGCGGTGGCACACCAGCTTGCCGGCCTGGCTGGATTCACCCCGCGTCAGGCGCGCCGGCTGCTTGAGCCCATCGCCCGGGCGACCCTCGACAACGTCTTCCGCAGGGGAGCAGGGAAGAGTTTCAGCGGTCCCCTTGCCCGCGGAGACGCCGAGACAATTCGTCTGCATCTTCGGGCCCTGGAGCCCCATCCTATGTTGGCGGGTGTGTATCGCTCGCTGGCGCTTCATGCGCTGGACGCGCTACCCACCCGGGGCAAGAGAGCGCTGCGCCGGGTGCTGCAGCAGACCGCATGAGAAACTACTCTGGGTAGGGAGCAGGAGAGCAGATGGACGAGGGATCGGCCGCGAAGACGGAATGTTATCCCATCTCCATCTTGCCTGGTCTGACCCGGCTCTTTCTCGACTTCGCCGAGCGCCGTGAACCGCTTGCTCCGTTCTTTCCCGCCAGCGCCTATTCCACCGGGTGGATGACCGCGCCGCCGGTTCTCGCCCCCGCTCATCGCGCCACTCTATGCGACCTGCTGGAGCAGCAGAACCGTGGTTTTGGCGCGGCCGACCCGGTCTTCGAGAACATCGCGCGCCTCCGCAATGGAGCGGCCACGGTGGTCACTGGCCAACAAGTCACGCTCTTCGCCGGACCCCTCTTCACCATCCTCAAAGCGGCAACCGCGATTCGCAAGGCAAAGGACGCCTCCATCTCCGGCAACCCGCACGTTCCGATCTTCTGGTTGGCCACCGAAGATCATGACCTGGCGGAAGCCGATCACGTAACCTTGCCCAGCCGGCATGAGCTGCAGACGTTGCGCCTGGCTCCCGGGCACACTCCAGGGGAGGCGGTTGGCGGCGTGGTCCTGGGGAAGGAGGTGGAGGCTCTGCTGGACCAGGCGGGCGCGATCCTCGGCCCGGGCCCGGTGCTCGACAGACTTGCCGCTTGTTATCGGGAAGGCCGCAGTTTAGGCGAGGCGTTTGCGCAATTCATCTCCCAAACCTTTGCCGCTCAAGGGCTGGTGGTCGTCGATGCTTCCTCGCGCGGCTTTCACGCCTTGGGCAGCGATGTTCTCCGTCAGGCGATTGTGCGTGCCGACGAGCTGCGCGTCGCCCTCAATGACCGCGACCAGCAATTGACCGCCGCCGGCTACCACTCCCAGGTCTTGGTTCCCGCGCTTTCCAGCCTGCTCTTCCTCTTTGACGGTAAGTCCGGGGCGCGAGTTCCCCTGCGGAAAACAGCGGAAGGTGGCTGGCAAGCCGCGCGGCAGCCGTATTCCACCGCGGAGCTGCTTGCCATACTGGATGCGGAGCCTGAGCGGCTCAGCCCCAATGCCCTCTTGCGGCCGGTATTTCAGGATGCCATCCTGCCCACTTCCGCTTATGTAGGTGGGCCGGCCGAAGTCGCCTATTTTGCTCAGTCGCAGGTACTTTATGAGCGCATTCTGGGCCGTACCACCCCCATCCTTCCCCGTCTCTCGGCGACGCTGATTGAGCCTGCGATTGCCGGTCTGCTTGCCAGGCACGAGGTTTCGCTTCCCGATGTAATCCAAAGTGGATTGCGGGATCCGCTCGAGCTGGCCCAGCGGTTGGGCGCCCGGGCCATCTCTGTGGTGGGCAAGCGCAAGCTTGCCGCCGCCGGTAGCGCGCTGGACACAGAGCTCTCGGCGTTGGCCACCTATATGCATTCCCTCGATCCCGGGCTGGGCCGTGCTGCTGATGTCAGCAGCTCCAAGATGCGCTATCAGATGAACCGCATGCGCCGTTTGGCGGCAAACTATGAACTGCGGCGGGAGCAGTCTCTGGGCCGTGACGCCGGGCTGATCGCTCTCAATCTCTTCCCCGATCGCCATCCCCAGGAGCGGGTTCTTGGTGCCGCATGGTTTCTCAGCCGTTACGGCGACGCTCTTGCTGAGTTGCTGGTAGAGCAAGCCGGACAGCAATGCCCCGGTCACAAAGCCCTCTGGCTGTAGAAATCCGTTCAGAATGGTCTAGAATGTTGGCAGCAATGAAGGCTACCCACAGTAAGCCCTTTGACGTCACCTGTCCCGATTGCGGGGCGATCCTGAAGGTCGATCCTGAGACCAAGGCCATCCTGTCGCACTCATCCGCCCCGCGCAAGCGCACGTTCGAGGATTTTGAGGCGGCTGCCAAGGCGATGCGCGAGCAGGATGTGCGCAAAGAAGATATATTTCGGCAGTCGGTCGAAGCAGAAAAGAATAAGCAGCAGTTGTTCGATAAGCGATTCGAGGAAGCGTTGCGCAAGGCGAAAGAAACCCCGGACGAGGGACGCCCCCTGCGCGAATTCGATCTCGATTAAGGAATTCTCCGCATCTAAGACAGCGAAAGAGAGACACCTATGGGGATCACACACATTCCGCAGCAAGTAGCATCGACCGTGCAGGACGCAGCCGAAAACTTGAAGTATCAGGGAAACCGCATTCTCGAAAATGGCTTTGACAAGAGCTGGGTGCGCACTGTGGCCGCAGGGTCGCTGGTAACCGGGGCTATTTTGCTGGCCACTGGAAAGCGCAAGGCGGGATTAGCCGTGGCTGCGGCGGGAACCATCTTCGCGCTGGTTGAAGATCCTGAGGGCGTCAAGAAGGTCTGGAACAACATCCCGGATTATCTCGACAGCGGGCACAGCTTGTTAGGCCGCTTTGAAAAGTTTGTGGGCGAGCTCACGGTTCAGGGCGAGAAGCTGCGCACCGTCTTCGAAAAAGCTGTGCGTTCCTAAGCAATACCAAGTTGCTCGCGTGCCTTTTGGCTGATGCGATCGGGTGTCCACGCCGGTTCCCATACCAGGTTGACCACGGCTTCGCTGATTTCAGGCACGCCTGCCAGCCGGTTACGCACCTGTTCCATAATCGTGACGTGGGATGGGCAGCCCGGCGAGGTCATGGTCATCTCTACCTGCACGCGTTGCCTCGGGAAGGCTCGCTTGGAGTTGGCGTCCGGGCTCAGCGTGACCGTGTAGATCAACCCCAGATCCACGATGTTCACCGGGAGTTCCGGATCGTAGCAATCCCTCAAAGCCTGCAAAACGTCCTCTTCGCTGAGGGCCATATCTTCTCCATTCTCATAACATCTCCAGGAACGTTCCGCGTAACCATTCCTGGATGTTTCGACAGTGCCTCTAGTTCTTGCGCTCCACCAGGTAACGAGCCAATGCCTTCAACCGATCGGCACGCTCACCGTAACCGGCTAACTGTGCGAACGCCTCATCGATCAATTGCTCAGCATCCTTTATGCTTTGCTCCACCCCATACACTGCGGGCCAGGTGGCCTTCTCGCTGGCTACGTCCTTGCCCGCCGTCTTCCCGAGTTGGGAGGAATTCTGGGTGACATCCAGCACATCATCCATGATTTGAAACGCCAGCCCTGCTTTGCGTCCAAACTCCCGCAGCCGCTCGATGTCATCGGCGGTTCCGCCCGCGTAAATGCCCCCCGCAACCAGGCTGACGCGAATCAACGCGCCGGTCTTGGCACGATGGATGGCCTCTACCATCTCCGGGGTCGGTTGATGCTCCTCCGCCTCCAGGTCCATCACCTGGCCTCCGATCATGCCCTCGACCGTTCCTGTCGCCTGCGCGATGGACCGCACGATCTCCACCGTCTCCGCGGGCGGGCATTGCAAGCGAGCCAGTACCTCGTAGGCCTGCGTCTGCAGCGCATCCCCGGCCAGGATCGCGATGGCCTCGCCGAAGGCGACATGGCAGGTAGGTTTGCCGCGGCGCAGATCATCGTCGTCCAGCGCCGGCAAGTCATCATGGATCAGCGAATACGTGTGCAGCATTTCGATCGCCGCGCCGAGTTCTTCCACTCCCCGGGGAAGCTCACCCGGCGCCGCGATCATTCTTGCCGCTTCCAGGCAAAGCACCGGCCGCAGCCGTTTGCCTCCGGCAAAGACGCTGTGCCGCATGGCCCGGTGAATCGAGACCGGCGTCTGGTCCGCGCTGGGCAACAGTCGATCCAGGGCAAGATCGGTCAGATCCGCACCGCTGCCCAGAATCTCGCGTACGTTTGGCTGCATTTTCGTAATCATACCCGACGGAATTTGCCTCCGAAGGTGGCCATCAACACCAGCGCCAGCAAGCTAATCGACGAGACGGCGCGTCCAGCGATCACATCCCTGGTCGCGCTCCATTGCACTTCGATCGTGTGATTCCCAGCTGCCACCGGCACTGCCATCAATCCATCCTCCCGTACGGGGCGGCCGGGCGCCACTTTGCCGTCGACCGTCACTCGCCATGAAGGGTAATCCATCAAACGCAACACCGCATAACCAGTCTCCGGAGTTGAGACGCGCACCACCCAATGCTCCTCGTTCCGCCGCATGGCATCGACCGCCGCCGCGATGCTGCCAGGATCACCAGCACGCCACTCCGGGTTATCCCCGTTGGTGCTGTCGGCGGTGTCATCCTGTGCCCCCCGCAGCACGCGCACCAGCGGCAGGTGCTGTTGGATAGACGCATTATCTGCCCCCAGGGGCGTGTACTCGTCGGTGCCTTCGGTGCCTCCGCCCTGCTGGAACCCGGCCACCTGCGCCGCCACCGCGTCCTCCTCATCGCAGGGCTGGAAGAAAAGCAGCCCGCCGCCAACCGCCATGGCAAGGATCACCACTCCGGCCACGATCGCCGTTCCCCAGCTTCGTCTTCTTGGCCACGCCATGGCGGCCATCGCACAGGCCACAACGCTCAGCGCTACCAGCCAGCGCCAGGGAAATTGCAGAAACTTCATGTGCGGCGTGTGCTTCCAGATGGCATCGCTTACCGGCAACTGCAGCAACAGGATGACCGGAAGCGTGGCAGTGAGCACGATCCTGGCTGCGCCGCCGGCTTGCTTTCTCCACGCCACGTAGGCCACGATGACGGCTACGGCGAGTTCCCCCAGCAGGATCCATGAAGCTGTCCACAATACCTGGTTATGGAAATCGTTGGCGGTGTGGGTGAACAGGAAGCTGTCCTCCACCCGCATCCCTGGTGTAATCGCGCGATCGATCTGTACCCATCGCTGTTCGAATGCCGCGGGCACGATGTAGAAAGCCGCCAGCCCTAGCCCCAGTGCCATTCCCCCCGCGGCGCGCAGTGCCGGCCACAGCTTGCCTTGCACCATCGACATCCCCAACGCGAGCATTGCCAGCAGATAGCTGCCCACCACGGCGGCGGGCGAATTGGTAAGCCATAAGGCAGCTACCGACAGGCCGAGCGGCGCAACCGAGCATAGCCACGGCTCCTGAGCGCGAACAGCACCATCAGCGGCATCCATGCGCTGGCCAGCAGCTCGCCAAAGGCGGCGCGCTCATAGGCCACGAACATCGCATAGGGATTGGCGATGTACAGACAGGCAGCGAAGCTAGCGGCCTCGGCTGGCGCCCACTCCCGTGCCAGCAGGTACATGCTTCCTCCGCCGGCCAGCAACGCCAGCAGGACGAAGAGCGTAGGTGCGGCGTGCCACGAGCTGATGACGCCCAGCAGGGCGCCCAGAAGCCAGGAAGCCGGCGGGTAGAAGATCAACCGCGGCTCACCCGCGCCGTAGTTCGCATCCTGTACCCAGTGCGGGTAGACCAGGCCCGTATGCCATGCCCGCGCCACCTCCATCCATGAGAGCAGGTGGAAGTCGAAATCATGACCGCACGAGTTGCCGCGGACGAACAGCGTGGCTGTCGCAAGCAAAGCGGTGCAGGCGACCAGGAGAACCGGGGTACGGTTGAGCCCCGAAGACGTCACGGTACAAGTCGCAGCGTATGCGTGGTTGCCGCGGCCACGGCCCCTTCCGTAAAGGGCAGGGGAAAGGTCTTGCCGCTGTACCAGGAGGGGAACTGGTCCAGGTAATACGGGCTAAGCGGATCGCCGGACTCGCCCATCACAATGTTTTCCGTCGAGCCGTCCAGGTTGCTCCAGTCCACCGTGAGGCGCTGGCTGGCGCCGAGAATGTCGCGCACGTGGTCGACGGTGGTTTCATCGCCTGCGAGCTGGTGGGGTCCGGTGCTGGTCCACCCGCGGAAGAAGGGCAGCAACCCGTACAAAGGGTGTTTCACATCGATCACGTGCTGACTGCCATAAGTCCAGTCACCCAGCGATCTTGGAGCGTGTTTATCGACCATGCCCTGCAGCACGGCAGCGGCGATCAGGTCATCCCAGCTGCGGTAGTTCGCCGGCAGCCACTCTGGCGGGGCTTTCTCCACCATCTCTTCCTGCACGAAGATCTTGCTTTGCCAATCGTAGAGCTTCCAATCCGCGCCCAGCTTGGGCTCGAGTACCAGCGGCCACAGCGCTGCCCTGGTTGCGTCTACGATCTCCGCCGCAACCGAACCGGTGGTGATGACCCCGTCCCAGGTGCGCAGCAGGTCCGCGGCCTGGCGTAGCCTTGGGTCCGAGTTGGTTGACCGGTCGAGGGCATACGCAAAGCGCTGCGCTAATTCCCGGTCCACCTCGGAAAAAGTATCCGTCTGCAGCGTCAGCATATCCGCCGGCGTGAGCTTGGTATGGCTCGACAGCCACTTCCATATGCGCTCGTTGCGATACGGCGCGTCCCAGTTCAGCGCGAGTGGGTAAGGATACCCGTCGGGGGTAATGCGCGCGTTGGCGGTGGCGACAATGCCGGTGTCGGGGTCCAGCACGGTCGGGAGTTCCGGGAAGGGAACGTACCCTTGCCACTCATGTTCGCTGTCTGCCGCTGTTCCCGTTTCCACGATCGGGACCCCGCTCAGGCCGGCCGGACGCAAGGGAAAAAGACCCACCGCCTGGTAGCCGATATGGCCCTGGTCATCCGCGTAGGCTATGTTCTGCGTCGGGCCCCACCACGTGCTTAATCCCTGGCGGAATTCTGTCCAGTTGCTGGCCGCGTCCATGGCCTGCAGCGGCATGCCGCGAGCCGCGGACTGGTAAAGCGTCCATTTGAGCGCCAGCATCCGTGTCTCGTGGGGAAAGAGTGGCGTGATCACCGGCCCATGATCGGTAGTTTCCACGTCCAGCACCACATCCTTGCCAAAACGCACGTGGATATACTCCCGGTCATGCTCCGGCTGGCGCCATCCGGTGCCTGCCCAGTACTCGCCTTGAGGGTTCGTCTTTTCGACGTACACATCCTGCACATCCCCGTTGAGCGTGGTAAAGCCCCAGGCTATGTGTTCGTTATGGCCCTGAATAATCAGCGGAATCCCGGGGGTCGTGACTCCGGTTACGTGGAAGCTCCCTGCCTGCAGGTCTTCTTCATGCCAGATGTCGGGGATGGAGTGCTCCAGGTGCATGTCGTTGGAGAGCATCGCTTTTCCGCTGGCGGTGCGGGCGCCGCTCACCGCCCATTCGTTGGAGCCGCGGCGGCAAGTGTCGCAGTTGCCTGAACCCAGGTTGAGGATGGCGCGCAGCCGCAGCAGGTCTTCCAGGCTGGTTTGCGACTCGTCCAGCGGAGCTTCCGGCACATTCTGCTGGGGCGCGGTCAGGTCGGGAATCGACTCGGTCGGCGGGTGATCGCGGAAGGTAGTTGTCGGGTACAACTGTGCCGTCAGGTTTGGGGCCAGCCTGGCCTCTACCTTCTCCCGCTCCAGTTTCCAGGGATAGAGGGTATCCAGCCGCGCCACCATGTTCAGGGTTACCAGCCAGGAATCGACCGGTTGCCAGGGCCTGGGCTTGTAGTCCAGCAGCTCGAACTCCGCCGGCAGGTTGTTCTGATGGGCCGCAATGTATGCGTTGACGCCGCGTGCAAAGGCTTCCACCAGACGCTTCTGGTCCTCGGGCATGGAAGCCGTCAGGCGCTCCGCGGTGGGCCGCATCTGTAGCACCCGTTGCAGCTTATCGTGCTCCACGACCCCTGGTCCCAGCAGTTCGGCGAGCTCACCGGCGGCAAACCGGCGCGCCATATCCATCTGCCACAGCCGGTCCTGGGCCACGACAAAGCCCTGCGCCTCGAGCAGGTCTTCCATGTTTGCGGCCTGGATATGGGGTACTCCGCGGGCGTCGCGCCGTACCACCACGGGGGCAGAAAGCCCCGGCAGTTGCAGTTCGCCGTCCAGGGTGGGTAGTTGCTCGCGCATGGCTTTCTTCAGCCACGCCACGCTGGCCGCTGTCCCCACCGCCGCCACAATCAGCACGCCAACGATCAGGCCGGCCGCAATCCGCAGCCACACCGGCAACTTTTGCCGCCGAGCGGCTCTCTCCTCAACCCTGGCCATCATGGAATCTCGTCTTCTTGCGGCTCATTGTCTCATCGCGGGAGGGTTTTCTGCGGGGGCAGCTTGACACATCGCCCCCTCCCGGCAATCCTAGTCATTCGTCCCAGGAGAGGAATATACCTGTTTGAAGGTTGGCGTTTTTTATCACGACCGGTGCTTTGACGGAGCCTGCTCGGCTTCGCTCTTCATGCGTTTCCACCGCGAATGCATCCGCGGGGACGCGCACTACGATTTTCACGGGCTGGTGCATCGCGCTGGAGCGCTCTTTCAGGAGTCTGATTTTACCGGCGACGAAAACGCGATTGTAGACTTCAAGTACTGCGCTTCGCCTCGCATCACCTGGTGGTTTGATCACCATCTGAGTGCCTTTCTTACTCCTGCGGATCAGCAGCATTTTCTCGACGGGCAGAAGGACGGGAGCACGCGTGACCGCCAGTTCTACGACCCTGATTACACCTCCTGCACCAGCTTCATCGCCCATATCGCTCAAACCCGCTTCGGCTTTGACGCCGCGCCGGTTGCCGATCTGATCCACTGGGCTGACATTGTGGACGGCGCTCTTTACGAGAGTCCCAAAGCCGCGGTTGAAATGGCGGAGCCGGCGATGAAGCTGACCCTGGTGATTGAATCGAGCCAGGATCCGGCATTTATTCCAAAACTGATTCCCCTGCTCACCACGATGAGTCTTCGCGAGGTTTTGGAACAGCCTTTTGTGGCCGAGCTTCTTCCGCCTCTGCTTGAGCGTCACCGCAAGTCGCTGGCTCTGATTGCTGAGCGCACTGAGTCGATGGATGGCACCTTGTACTTTGACATTACCGATCAGCCGCTTGAGGGCTACAACAAGTTCGTTCCTTATTTCCTGCATCCTGAGGCAACCTATAGTGTGGGCCTGAGCAAGTCCAGTTTTCGCACTAAGGTTGCGGTTGGTTCCAATCCCTGGACCAAAGCGCGTCCGGAGCAGATGGTCAACCTGGCCCAGATTTGTGAGCGCTACGGTGGCGGAGGCCATGCCCGTGTCGGCGCCATCTCCTTCCCGCCCGACAAGGGCGACCTGGCTCGCGCCGCCGCCGCAGAAATCGTGGCTGAGCTGCGCGCCCACAATCCATTCCCGTGATCGGCATCTGCGCATCTCCTCCAACCAAATTGGACACCGCGGTTTCTTCTTCTTCACACCGGCGCGATAAACTCCAAGAGCAGGAAGCCCGAATGAAACTTTATCGCACCGCCAGCGGCTACATTGTCGAGCATCGACGATAAGTTCTACGCAGGCAAGGACACATCCTGGGACCAACTTGTTACGCGGGAAAATCTCGAAGACCATCTAACAAAAACTCTGCAGCATCAAAAACCGCTCGCCAGCTCGTTCGCGGAAATCGAGAGTTCACTGCTGCCGCCCATCGGCACCCAGGAAGTGTGGGCCTCGGGTGTGACCTACTATCGCAGCCGCAATGCCCGGATGGAGGAATCAAAGAGCGCCGGGGGTGGAGATTTCTACGATCGGGTCTACTCCGCGGAGCGCCCTGAACTTTTTTTCAAATCCATGCCTCATCGCGTGGTCGGCCATCGCGGCAAGGTTGCCATCCGGCAAGACGCCAGTTGGTCGGTGCCGGAACCAGAGTTGACGCTGCTGGCCAGCCCAGCGGGGAAAATCGTGGGCTATACGATCGGCAACGACATGAGCTCGCGGGATATCGAAGGCGAGAACCCTTTGTATCTGCCGCAAGCCAAGGTCTACGACCGAAGCTGCGCCCTCGGTCCAGGCATTCTGATTACCGCCGACCCGCTGCCGGCATCCACCGGGATCACGCCTGCAGATTCTGCGCGCAGGCAAACCTGTCTTCTCCGGTTCCACCGCCCTCACCGAACTGAAGCGTAAGCTTAGCACCCTGGTCGAGTATCTCTACCGCGACAATACATTTCACAGCGGCTGTTTCCTGCTTACCGGCACAGGTATCGTTCCTCCCGATGAGTTCACCCTGCAGCAGCAGGATGAGATCCATATCACCATCAGCGGCATCGGCACTCTGATCAACACGGTCGGCTGAAAGGGTTGACTCCTGCTGGAGGAGGGCCACCCAAAGAGGCGCGGGAAATGGCTAAAAAGTGCGCACTATGCGCAGTAATTCGCCTTCTGCGTCCCGCGGCCGAGGCCGGGGTTTTCCCCCGGATTTCCTGTGGAATTTGGTGGCTTCGGTCAACTTCATGCGGCTTTCTGAGAAAAAACAGCACACGCGGTTCTCTCGAGTGCATCGTGGCAGGAACTCCGGGTCCGGGAAATGGCTAAAAAGTGCACGGTAAGCACGGTAAGTCGGGTTCCTCCGAGGATTCTTCGGGCTCGGCGGTCTCTTACTTACGCTGGGTCTAGACGCACGACGGCGCTTTGCCCTTGAGACATTCTCTTCAAGCGCAAGCGAGCTTAACTGTATAGATTCGATTTGGCGGAGAAAAGTTTAGACTGTTCAAATAAAGATGCGACGCCGAGAATGAGCGGCGGTACCGTCTCCTATGGCTTCAGCGTCGCTAACCGGACGCAGTCAGCTTCAATTCGCTGTTTCCACTCCGTCGTTGCCGCGGGCTGCTTACCCCCCTGCGTGCACGCTTGAATCACCGGCTCGCCCGCGTCTGCGATATCTTCCTGGTCTTGCGCCACGGTCAATCCTTAGGAAATTGATGCTCCTGCTGGAAGCGTCGCCCTCCGCTTTGTGATCCCGAGCGCACCCGGATTTCCTGCCACGCTGGCGAAATGCTGATCAACACTATCGGCTAGAAACTCTCACTCCACTGGGCGCACAGGGGCCGTAGCTTATTCCGACGGAAGTTCGATTTCGACATAACTGCCGGGGGTGGCTGCCTGAATCGCTTCGATGACACGTTGGACGTGGAGCCGAAGTTGCGGCCACTGCTGCTGACCCAGTACCACGATTGCGATCGTCCGGTCGGTGAGATTCTGCTGGTAGCGGATGTTCTTGTCCGTGGTCAGTAAAACATCGAACCCCGCTTCCTCGGCAACCGTCAGGAGATCGCCATTCCTGAGAGTAGCCCAGCCTTGCTGGGCGGTAGTACGCACCGAGTGACCTACAAGAAAAGTCCGGAGAGGCAGAGGTGTTGCCTGATCGAAGATGACGCGCATCTCACGAGGCGTAAGCGGGGGGCTTGTCGAGACTACGCGCGGCGAATTCGATGACGGCTCTTACCTGATCCCGGTCCAGCCCGTCAAACCATTCCATGATGTCATCGATGTTCGCTCCGGCTTCCAGATTCTCAAAAATGGCGGAAACTGGCATTCGAGTGCCCTTCAATACCCAAGCGCCACTGACCTTACCCGGAATGCTCTCGACGGCGGGGCATTTAGACCAATCAATACCTGCCATGGTTCTGCCTCCTTTCTATTATGCCTTACCACCTTGCAACAGGCTTGATCATGGGCTCAGGCGCAGCCCTTGTCTTTTGCAGTGCCACATTCAGATAAAGACGACTTGCCGGTTTTTCGAACGTGCGAGAAAAGCGAGGGTGGCCAATTCAAGTCTTGTTTTGGCTTGAGTGGGGTTGTTTCGGACCAAGCGATCCGCACTATGTCATTAGGACCAGCTAGCTTGCCTGCGGCAAGTTGAGGGAGAAATGACACAGCAAAAATCGCTATGGATGCAAGGCCCGGACCCGGATTTCCTGCACGCAGCGCTGGACGAGGCCGCGCGTGCGCTTTCAGTAAGGAAAGGCGCATGAAGTTTGCCAAAGCCACCAAGTTCCACAGGAAATGCGGATAAGGGCTGGGGATAGGCGTCATGTCCCTTCATCTCGTTCGTGCGGTTTTGATCAGGTTTCGCGTCACCATATGACCGGAACCAGGCCCGACTTGGCGATGCCGCGGTCGTGCGTAACCAGGCCGGCTCCTTCGACCAGCGCGGTCGCCCCGATCAGCCGGTCCTGAGGATCCTTTGGGTAGGATTCGGGGAAACTCACCGCACGCACGGCGATTTCCGGGGTAATGGGCAGCACACTCACTTTGGAAACACACTCCCTGATGAACGATTCGATGCTCATCGTCGACTCGATCCGGCCGTTTTCGACGAGCCATGCTATCTCCCAAAGAGTGATGGCGGCAATCGTCAAGCGGCTATGAAGGCGAGCGGACCTGATGGCCTCCTTGGCATTCCTGGAGAGCTTGTTTGGCTGTAGGGCCAGCCACACCAGGACGTGGGTATCCAGGAGGATCACCGAAGATTCCAATCGCTCAACGGCGCAGACGTCTCGATATCTCCTACTATCCTGGCCTTCCCGGCCATGAACCCGAAGATGTCCTTCCCATTGATTTCCACTGGCACCAGCTTCACGACTGGTTTGCCATGTTTCGTAATAATGACGGGCTGACCGCTTTGTGCGACCTGATCCATCACGGCGAGGCACTGCGCTTTGAATTGCGCAGCTGGAATCTTCTGCATACGGGCTCCCCCATCAACATGGTCATAATAATATGACCACTCTAGATGCGCAAGGCACTCAAATTCCCGGAAAATGGCATTGCGGTTTTGTCCGGGACCGCGGAGGGACAGGAAGGAACGTTACCGTTGCTTCGATGATCCTATTGGATCGGTAAACGTCCTGTCTGTCCCGCCCGCGCTTCGTCATACACTCAGGAGAGGAGTGTCTCGATTGTTGGTGTGGAGGGGCACCTCGCCCTCCCAATTAGTCCTTCGATTCGTCAAGAGGCCATGATTACGGCGGACCAGGACCTTTATCACGAGCTGTCGTACTACACGTTGGCGCATCCAGATCCTTCGTTTATCCATCAACACATCGTGGACGCGTATGCGGCTCAACATGCCGATGAGACTACAAAGCCAATCGCCGTTGTCTTCGGGCTGATCGGACTGTACTTGCACGTCGAGAAAGACTTCACCGGCAGACAGGTACAGAAGGTTCATATGAGGCTGGCGAAGATCCGTAGGCAGTGGGTCCGGCCGCGCTCGCCGAAAGAACGCGGTGCTATCACGGTGCGGAATGTTTTGGCGGCTGCCCCAGGTCCATCAAGAGATGCCCTGATCCATAGTTGGTGCGCATCGGTATGGGAGGCTTGGAGCGAGAGCCGTGATCACATTACGAATCTGGTCAAGAATGAGTTGGATATCCTTTGAAGGATAAAGGGACATGATCCCTATTCCCGATTCTTTCTTTGCGGACTCCCGGCATTCCGGCGACGGTATCGAGATCCGAAGATACGGACGAGTTCGGGGAGATCCGCCACAGCACTCGTCAGCCTACGGGCGACTGTCGTAATCTTCTTGGAAAACGCATCAGGAGAACACCGTATGCCGATGACCCGACGTCATTTCCTTCAGCAGGGGACGGCCGCTGCTGTCGCTCTGACCACAACCCCGACCCTGTTGGCCGATCCGCTGGGCCTCCCCATCGGTTGCCAGACCTATCCTCTCCGCGCCTCTATCAATCCGGATTTTGCCGGGACGATGCGGGGTCTTTCCGCAGCGGGCTTTCAGACCGTTGAGCTCTGTTCGCCGTTTGGATATGAGGATTTTTCCAGCCTGGCGAAGTACAAGCCGCAAGAGCTGCGCAGGATGCTGCACGATTACGGCCTTACCTGTATCAGCGCGCACTTTGACACGGGGGAGTTGTTCAACCATGCGGAGGAGCGGATCGCATGGGCCAAGGAGCTTGGCCTGACCCAAATGGCCACGGCCAGCCTTGGCTTCGGCACGCTGCGTAAGGACGTTCCGGCAACCGTGGGTGACGTGAACCGCGTCACCGATCTCTTCAACACCTTCGCGGCCAAGGCACATGCTGCGGGCATTGTTGCGGTGCTGCACAACGAAGGCTTTGAGGTAACCAGCATCGACGGCAAGCGGGTCTACGATATGGAGATCGAGCGGCTGGACCCGAAGACGGTGAAACTGCAGTTTCAGGTCTCCACCATGCAGGACGGCTTCGATCCGGTGGATTACTTCGCCCGCTATCCGCACCGCTATATCTCCATGCACTGCCAGGACTGGGTGATGACCTCCGACGGCAAAGCGAAAGAGGTGGCGATCGGTAAGGGCGTCGTGGACTGGAAGAAGGTCTTTACCGCGGCAGGGAAGGCTCACATCCAAAACTACTATGTCGAACTGGAGCAGGATCCTGCCCTGATGGCGCAAAGCGTTCCGTATCTGAAGAGCTTGCAGGTTTAAGGAACTGAGGCCGTTTTCGGCGACGGCCGGGATTTAGAGAAAACTCGGGGGGAAACTCACGTGTGTCTTGCTTTCCTGTCCGAAGCAAATAAAGGTCAGAGCTGTCCAAATTAGCCCAAAAAACCGCTCATCGAACGATGTAGTTTGCTGGTTTCATTAGGAAAGCTTGCCCAAAGCCAAATCAGGTTGCCCGAATTGAACGATTCGAAGAACTAGCTTTAACAGCAGGTCCCTCCACTTCGCTCCCCCGGATTTCCTGTGGAAGTTGTTGGCTTTGGCAAACTTCGTGCGCCTTTCTTTACGGAAAGGCGCATTCGCAGTCCTGTCCAATGCTGCGTGGCAGGAAATCCGGGTTCGCTTCGGTCGAAAATGTTCCCAGGAGTGGTCCGTAGAACTGCAGATCCCTCGTCTGCGCTCCCGAATGACACAGCGCGGACGATTGGTTTAGTGCCGCGCCTACGGCGCTCGGATCATCTTCAGGATCGATTTTCCCAGCCCTCCCGGGCTGGGCTGACGTTTGGCGGCCGGCCCTCCGGGCCTTGCATCCATAGCGATGCTTGCCGTGTCATTCCTCCCTCAACTTGCCGCAGGCAAGTTAGCTGCTCGGGATGACAAAGGGGAGGAGGACGCTTCCATGGAGAGTGGTTGCTGGATAGAAGGCGCTTTTCATCACCTTGGGTGGGCCGCAGGCCCATGACTCCCCTGTCGAAAAACCTGGACCTGGATAGCAGCGTATCCCACTCAAGCCAACAGAAAGGCTTGAATGGGTCACCCCAGCATTTTTTTCATCTCTTGGGTGGGCCGCCCGGCCCATGACTTCTTCGGTCGGGATGAAATTCTGTTGCAAAGACAGAGATTTCCTGAAGAATCTCCGATTGCAAAACAAACTTGTCATCCCGACCGAGCGAAGCGTAGGGACCCTGCTGTTAAACCGGTTCGGACGCTCAGTCAGGGGTTTGTCAAAAACCCAATTTGGACAGATCTGAAATAAAGGTGCCCACGTAATGGAGAGTCGGACTGGACGGAATCTGCCAGACGGAGCAATCGCTATGCAAACGTAGGGTGCTCTGAAGCCGATGCAATGGTGGTTAGTCCGTCTGGTCCCTCCAACTTCACTCCGTGCGCAGCGCCTTCAGCGGATCGATGGCCATGGCTCTGTGCGCGGGAATGTAGCAGGCGAGGAGGGCGAGCCCGCCGAGCAGAAGCGGCGCTCCGATAAGGAGACGGGGATCGTCCACTCCTAAGGAAAAGGCGTCGGAGAACTCGGTGGTAAGCGCGGACAGGGCTTTGGCAAGGGCGACTGCACCTAAGAATCCAATGACCGTTCCCACGGCGACGAGGGTCGCGCCTTCGCGGAGCACGAGACTGAGAACCTCGGATTTGCGTGCGCCCAAAGCCATGCGGATGCCGATCTCCTTGCGCCGCTGCGCGACCGCGTAGCCGGTGACGCCGGCGAGCCCGATGGCGGAGAGGAGAAGGCCGAAAAGACCGATGCCACCGAACATGCGGAGGGCCGAGCGCATGACGGTGCGACTGAGTTCAAGGTACTCGCTGAGAGTTTGAACGTTGAAGAGGGTCAGATTGGGATCCATGGAAGCGACGACGCTGCGCACGGCGCCGATTGCGTCTTCGGCGGAATGGCCGCGGGCGACGATGACGATGCCGCCGCTTGGGGTCTGGGCAAAGTCGTGGGGCGTGAGGCGAAGGTAGGCGGTGCCCACGGTGGCGCCGGTCGCGTCTTTCATGTCGGGGACGACGCCGACGACTTCGTAGGCGTGCTGGTTGTCACGGAGATGTTTGCCGATGGCGTTGTTACCGCCGAAGAGGGCGTGGGCGGCTTTTTGGTTCAGCACAAGAGGCAGACGTGCGGTGGGGGCGCCGGTTGCGTTCCGGTCGACAAGCTGATCGCGCTGGTCGAATTCACGGCCGACAAGAAGGGGCTGGTTGAGGACGGAAAAGAAGCCCGCGCCCACGGTTTGTCTGGCGAAGCTTCTCTGGACGGGCGATGACTGGTGGGGATCGTCGACGGAGAGATGGAAGTTTTCCTCGTCGACGAGAAGATAGGGCGGCTGTGCTGCAAGAGCGAAGCTGGTGATGGCAGGAGCGGTTCGCAGCCGATCGGACAGGCGCTCGAGAAAGGCCTGGGATTTTTCAGGGGAGTAGCCGTCGCGCAGCGGATCGATGAAGAGGAAGGCCATGGTCTTGGGGTTGAAATTGGTTTGAATGTTGTTGCTCTTCATGAAGCCAAGGACGAGGAATCCTGTAACCAGGAGGAGCAGGAGCGAGCCAGCGACCTGCGCGCCCATGGCGAGATTGCGGAGTCCGAAGCGCCTGTGGCGGGAAAGCGGGAGAGCCGCGCCCTGCTTGAGCGCCGGAGCGACGTCGGTATTGGTGGCCTGGAGGGCAGGGAGGACGCTGAACCCGATGCCGCAGGCGACTGCGAGGAGAAAGGCGAAGAGGGCGACGTGCCAGTCCATGGGGCGCTCGGGATTGAGGGGTGAACCAGCGGGCAGGGGGTGGTGTGCGTCGATGGCCGCGAGAGCCCAAGCGAGGGCGAATCCTGCTACGCCGCCGAGGAGGGAAAGCAAAATGCCTTCGGTGACCATTTGCCGGATGAGACGGAAGCGGCTGGCGCCGACGCCGAGGCGGATGGCCAATTCTCTGCGGCGGTTGATGCCGCGCGCGAGGGCCATGGTGGCGAGATTGAGGCAGGCGATGGCGCTGACGACGGCCATGAGCGCCGTGTAGAAGGTGAGGACTCTGGGCCGAACTTCGCGGGGAAGCGGCACGCGCGTCCCCGCGCCCATGAGGACAACGCGCTTCGCTTTGTCAGCCTGGGGCGGTGCGAGGGGATCGTCCTTGTCGAGGCGGCGGGTAATTCCGTCGAGGGCGGACTCGGCGGAATCGATGGTAACGCCCGGGGCAAGGCGCACGAGGAACTGGAAGGTTTTTTGGCTGCGGTTGTGGAGTGTGTCATTGCCGAGTTCAGGAGCGACAGTTGCGGGAACAGTGATGGGAACAAATAGCTCAACGGGGCTGGGGGTAAGTGCGCCGTCGAATTTCGCTGGTGTGACGCCGACAACGGTCGCGTTTTGTCCGTTGAGGCGGATAGTCCGGCCGATGGTGTCGGGGTCGGAGTTGAAGCGGCTGCGCCAGTAGCGATCGCTGATAACGACTGCTGGGACGTCGCCGGTTTTGTCGAGGCCGGCGCTGAGCAGACGGCCGCGCTGGGGCTCCATGCCGAGGACGGAGAAGTAATCGGGCGAGACGAGCTGTCCGTAGACGCGGTCGGGCTTGCCGGACTGGCCGGAAAGGGCGACGTTGAACTGCACGCTGTTCTGGACGGCAGCGACGCCGGTGAAGAGATCCTTCTGCTCGCGGTAGCGCTCGATGTACGGGTAGGAGGTGGGAGTTTCGGCGGTGACGAGCTGGTTGGGATTCGCGACGCCGGACAGCGGGCGCGTGAGCAGAAACCAGGCTTGGGAGTAGACATTGGTGGTGAGGCCGATGCCGAGTCCCATGGAGGCGATGCCGACCAGGGCGTAGCCCGGGGATTTGGCGAGGGCGCGGGCCGCGTATTGCATATCGCGACGCATCTCGCTGAGGTACTCCAGAGGCAGGCGGAGAGCGAGGTCGCCGATGAGGCGGGCTACTCCGGCGATGCCGTGACGTTTGGCGACTTCGCCGATGGAATCTTCACCGGCCTGCATCATCTCGTCGCCGAAGGCGAGTTTAAATTCGTGCGGGAAGGCTTCTGCCAGCCGCGTGTAAATAAGCCACGCGATCTTCATAGGGTCACCCTTGTTCTGTCACCATTGCGCGCTGTGACTTGATGGCTTGGACTAATTCCTGGAGGCGCTCGCACTCCGCATCGAGGACACGCTTGCCGAGCGAGGTAAGGCGGTAGTAGCGGCGGCGGGCGTCGTCGTCTGAAGGCGCAGGGCGTTTGTTGGACTCCTCGATGAGGTCGGCTTCAATCAGGCGCTTAATCGAGCCGTAGAGCGTGGCCGGCCAGAGGCGCACCTTGCCGGTGGTGCGGTCGAGGACGTCCTGCATAATGCCGTAACCGTGCTGTTCCCCGCCGGCGAGAGCGAGCATGATGTGGAACCACTGCGATTTGAGAGGGAGGAAGGCTTGGAGCTGGGCCTGTGTCATAATCTAGATATATATCAAGATATATATATATTAGTCAAGACGAGTTTTTCTGGACCAAAGACAGCTCCGAGAGCACTTCGAAGAGAACAGCCCTTAGCACATTTCGAACCTGGAACCGCGGGACGAAACGTATCCCACCAAACAGCGCGCTGCTGCCCTTGTGGGGTCGTGGACTGGAAAAATGTCTTCACTGCGGCAGGGAAGGCTCGCATCCAAAACTACTTTGTCGAACTGGAGCAGGATCCTGCACCGATGGCGCAAAGCGTTCCTTACCTGAAGAGCTTGCAGGTTTAAGGAACTGGGTCCCTTTTCGGCGACGGTCGGAATTTAGAGAAAACTCGGGAGGAAACTCCGTCTGTCCTGCTTTCCTGTCCGAAGCAAATAAAGGTGCCCGCGTAATGGAGAGTCGGGAACTGGACTTTCGTCTCTCCCCCGTCGGTCCCCGGGGCGTGGCGGCCCGCTACTCCCCGGCAGCGATCAGTTCTTCCCATGCCAAAGCATAGCCAACCGCGCGCTTCACCTCGTGGACTCGCTTTTGCGAGAGTTTCGCAATCTTCTTCACCAGGTGAACCTTCGAAATCGTTCGTAAATTGTCGCAGTTGACGACGCAGGGCCTGGACATTCCCTCGATCGAGCCAAGAGGAACTTCGATCGGAATATGGCGAATGGTCGCCGTGATTTCAGCCGCAACAAACTTGTTGAGAACCGGATAAGCGTCATCACGGCTCAGCAGAAGCACAGGCCGGCGACCAGCCGGTTTCGGCAGGTCCGCCCACCAGATTTCGTACTGCTTCAAGGCTTCCAGTCGTCCGCGTTGGACCAGTCATCGGCATCATCGGCCGAATCGGGCTGCCGCGAGTATGCTTCGCGGATGGCTTCGTATTCGCGTTTCCGAACTGCGTCTCTCACGGCCTGACGGATGAATTCAGCGCGCTGCCGTTTGGCGGCTGGCGCGACCTTATTCAGCGATCGCAAGAGCGGTTCGTCCAGCTGGATCAATATAGACGGCATTTGTATACGACTATATCATATAAACATATAGACCGACTTGTGAATGTGGGACTTTCCACGAAACTTCCAAACTTCCAACGACAACGGTTGCCCCTACCAAACCGGCTTTTCTTCGGAAATCATTAGTTCCATGGTATGAGCGTTGGCCACAGCACCTGGAGGGTAGGAGTCAACCCGCGGCAATGATAGATGGGAAAGCCCTCATCAGGACGGGAATGCGGGTCCACGGGGTGGGCAACTTCGCGCAGGGATTGACAGTGGGCTACGTATTTCTCCGGAGAATCTTCGTCAAGCAGAATGATGCTCTGGCCGGTGTAATTGCGCGGACCCCATATCCAAAAATTATTGCTGCCGCTGATCCATTTGGGAAAGCCGTACTTCGGACCGAACAGATCAATCGCTCCCGCCTCGCCGTAGTTCGGCGCTCCTATCGCGGTCACGCGTTGCTCCTCAGGGGACAGAGAATGATAATAAGCCGCGACAATTCTCACGCGCTCTTCCCATCCAAACATGTCGGCATAGATTTGTGGCAGTTGGCTCTGCGGCTCATTCTCGAACTTCTGTTGTTGAATCCCGATTGCCCTGGTGTAAGCGATATAGCCCTTGACGGACAAAAACGGAAGCGCGGTAGGAGCGATGAGCGCACCCACAACCAGCATGGCCAGCGCATAAACTGGGCGGGCCCATTGCAGCGAGCGTCTTTCGGTCAACTGTTCCAGAACTGAACAAAGGGAAAGTTCCAGTGCAACTGCCAGAGGAAATTCCTGCCTCGGTTATCGATACACTAAACCGATGCGTACGGTCCAGACTATCCGCTACGTCCTCCCACTGCGCGAGGGCGGCTCGCTGCCCGCGATCGTTGAGGCGGACGACCTCGGACTCTACGTGGTGAAGTTCCGAGGAGCAGGGCAAGGCCCGCTGGCGCTGGTCGCGGAACTGGTCGCCGGTGAGATCGGCCGCGCGCTGGGGTTGAACGTGCCGGAGCTGGTTTTTGCCGAAGTGGACGCAGCGCTGGGACGCAACGAACCGGACGCGGAGATTCGTCATCTGCTCAAGGCCAGCACGGGGCTGAATCTTGCGCTCGACTATCTGCCCGGCTCGACGACGTTCGACCCTGCGGCAGGCGACCGGGCGAACCCCGAGATTGCGTCTTTGGCGGTGTGGTTTGACGCCTTCGTGCAGAATGTAGACCGCAACCCGCGTAACCCGAATCTGCTGATGTGGCACCATTCGCTGTACTTCATCGACCACGGCGCAGCGCTGTACTTCCATCACGACTGGGGGACGGCGGAGCAGAGGGTGGAGTCGCCCTTCGCGGCCATTCAGCAGCATGTGCTGCTGCCGTGGGCGAGCGCGATGGCAGACTCGTCGGCGTTGGCCCATCAACGCCTCACGGCCGCCGTGCTGCGCGCAATTCTTAAGCAGGTCCCCGATGCCTGGATCGCGTCCGGCTCCACAACTGCGGAGGAACGGCGCGCACAGTACCTTGCGTACTTGAGTCACCGTCTGGCGGCAGCAGTAAACTTCGAACAGGAGGCGATCCGTGCTCACCAAAGCTTCGTTTGACTACGCCGTGCTGCGCGTGGTCCCGCGCGTGGAGCGGCAGGAGTTCCTCAATATCGGCGTCATCGTCTTTTGCCTGGAGAAGCGTCTGCTCGAAGCCAAGGTCGAGGTCGACGAGACACGGCTGCGAACCTTGTGGCCGATGCTCGACCTGGAAACGGTGAAGCAGCACGCGGACGCGGTGGTACGTATCTGCGCCGGCGACGAGACAGCCGGCCCGGTCGCCAAGCTCTCGCAGAGAGAACGCTTCCAGTGGCTGATCGCGCCGCGCAGCACAATCATCCAGACGTCGGCGGTGCATACGGGGATTCTTACGGAAGACGATTCGCTCGCGGATAGGTTGGAGCGGCTGTTTGAGCAGTTGGTGGGGATTACGGAGCTCACGAAACCACCGGACCCGGGGCCGCTGTTGGCACGGCATTAGTGTCCGGGGGCATCTATACGCACACGATACCAAACTCCGAATCCTGCCGCAGCGAGCCGAAAAGGTGGGAACGCCGGCCGGCATGGCGTTCCCGATCAGGTAACAGCGGCAGATTCCTGGCAAATGCTAGTGTCTGGAGAATGCTGTCGATGGGCTTGGGTCCGAGCTTGGTTCGCTTTCCTTGAGGTCCATGCGTTCAATGAGACCGTTCGCGATGGTATAAACGTGCCACACCTCGCTATCAGAAAGGACATCGCCACCAAGGCTTTTCACGAGCTGATGAACTTTGACGCCGGTAGTTCCGCCTTCCTGCTCGATTACATCAAGTGGTTCCACGTGAGGATCAAACTCTTGCCACTGCCGGGTCCAGTAGGCCCGAATCGCTTCTTTCCCCACGACACGTCCTCCTTCCGAAGCCTTGGGCCAGCTAACGTTCTCACTCATGAGCGCCAGGGCGCTGTCGATATCCCGATGATTGAAGGCAGAGTAGGCCTGAGCTATCAGTGTCTGTGTGTTCGCCATGAATTCTCCGGAGTACATATGTGTACTTCAGCCCTCATGCTGACGCATGACATCCTTGGGTGTAAAGAAGGCGGTTCTCTATTGTGAAAGCGGGCCGGTAAGAAGGAGGTCAATCGCGACGTCGTGGTCCGCTTTCCAGAACAAGAAGCTTGGATCCTTCAGTCCCCATTGGATGTACGGAACGGCAAAATGAGCCTTGACCGTTGCGGTTGTGCTTTCAAGATGGACAAGCATGGGGATGGTGATCTGGTGAGGCGTGCCGAGCAATGTGAAGATACCAGTTACCTGGATGGTCGAGTCTCCTGATGGAACGATGACGCCGGCGTAGGCCTTCGGCTCAAACGTGACCGTTGCGTACTGTTCGACCTGCAGGATCTCCTTGTTCATTTTTTTGTCGCGGCTGCCATTGCCGGTCTTGCCGCTGCCGGCGAGGACGACCACCGAACCCAACATCTTAAGAGTGCTGCGGTCAAACTCAACCGATCCGGATTGGATGTGAAAGGCGCCGTTGACGAGCTCGTGGGTTGTTTTGAGAGTCATCTTGACCTCGCTGGCGTCGGGGTTGACGGCGAAGGTCTGCTGCTGGGCAAGTGCGGCTGGAGCGAGTAAGCCCGCGAGGGCTAAGACTGCGAAGGATTTCATTGCATCTCCCCTAGAGTGTTCTCACGAACAAGAGTTGTTTTGGCGTGGCTCGATTTCAGCTGGCGACTGCCTGTGGAGCAACCGCGGCGTGCTGGGCGACGCGTGTGAGCCTAGCCGTAGCGCGCATCACGCCGGGCCAGACCCTGAGGCAAAACGGCAATACAGCACGCGCGAGCGAGTTGTTCAAGCCATCGGCGGCGAACTCGGCAAGGCGCATCTGGGCCAGCATTGCGGAACGCAGTTTAGCCTGGAAGAGCGGCGCCGGTTCTGCTGCAAGATAGGCAGCGGCGGCACAGCGGGCAGTATGCAGGGCGATGGATATGCCGTCACCGGTGAACGAGGGGATGACGGCTGCCTGATCGCCGATGCAGTAGAGCCCATCCCCGGTTGTGTGGCGGATGTAACCGTATGGGATATGGGTGATGGCGATTGGCCTGGCGAGCAACGGCTCCGCACCGGCAAGCCTCATCGCGAGGTGTGGACAGTCCTGCTGCATCTTCGCGAGGAAGTTCTCCCAGCGATGACCCGCACGTGCGAGATGCCGCTGCTGCACCACGCAGCAAAGGTTTGCAATGCCGCCTTCCACCGGCTGGATACCACCATAGCCTCCGGGATAGAGCATCAGCTCAGAGGCGCGCTCCAGCTGAGCAGCCTGCGCGGGCGCCAGGCGAAAATATATCTTGAAGGCGACCCATCGCTGTGGATCCTTCGGACGCATGTGGCCGCGGAGATCATGCTTGCCTGTGGCGAGAAAGACCGTTGGAGCTTCATAGGTAGTACCGTCGTCGAGCGTAGCTTGCCAGGCGTTGCTTGCCGTGCGACCGAGCGCCTGCACAGTGCGACCACGCTCTACGCGGACGCCCGCAGCGATGGCCTCGGCGATGAGCGCTGTATCAAGCGCCTTGCGCGTGAGCGAAGCTGCAGGAAAAGGTAAGGGAGCCTCCGCGGCGCGCCTGGCGGCGGCGAGGCGAACGTATTCGATGGGCACGGCGCCCAGCGAAGCCACGTCGATGCCGAGCGCGTGCAGGTCCTCAAGGGCCTCACCGCTTAGGAACTCTCCGCAGACCTTATGGCGCGATGTAGGGCTCGCGTTCGATCAGCGTGACGCGCCGTCGCTTGCGGGCGAGCGCGATCGAAGCGGCACAGCCTGCCACTCCACCACCAAGGATGAGAACTTCGTCCTGCACAGGAATCCGATTCAGAGTGGACGTTCTAACGGGAATCTCCTCTTTCGGATCCGCCAGGGTGGAGTTGTACTGCTCCGATAACGTTTCATAGCGGGTGACCATCAGTCACTACCAGTGGTGAGCTCACGCCAGTTGAGACCGAGGTCCACGATAAGCAGCGAGGCAAGAGTGAAGGCGATGACGCCGACAGCGGCGAAGGTGTCGCCGAGGTGGCTCCAGTAACGGGGCCAGAGGTTGAGCACACGGCTGGAGACGAAGGTGAAAGTGACTGCGTAGGAGCGAGCCATCCATTGGCGGTGCTGGAGGATTTGCCGGTTGCGCGCGGTGAGGAAGGCGGCTGTGGTGCAGACGATCCAGGCGACGGCCTGCATGGAGGTTCCGGGGAAGCCCGGACGGCCGGTGGCGAGGGCAACCCCGGTTGCGGCGGCGATAAAGACGGAGACGACGTAGGTGCGGCCGAGGACGCGATGGAATTTGAGGTGACGCTGGCGAAATCGTGAGGAGAACTGGATGGGGCCGCTGAGGAGAGCGATGAGGCCGCAGAACGTATGCGGGATGAGGAGATGGCGGTCGGCGATGACCTGCAGACGGTAGGCGTGGTACATGGGATAGTCGGTGACGAGGAGAACTTCTGAGGTAATGAAGACGAAGAGCGCGGTGAGACCGAGGGAGATCCAGATAACAGTTTTGGATCTGGAACGGGCGGGGCTGGGCGCCAGCAGCGTGGAAGTTGGCATTATTCGCCTCTCAGATGGTTAGACGTGATGAGGTGCGCCACGAGGGCGACGGGCGCGAAAGAGACTTCATGTTTTTAGTCTGACGAGAAGCCTCAGAATGCTCGCCCGCAACCACCACCACCGACCTCACTTCCACCGCCCCACACACAACCGTCCCGGCCGCCAATGCTCCACCGTCACAGCATCTCGCGGGACCTCAGCCGCCGCCAGCAGCCGTACCCAATCTTCCTTCCGGAAGGCACGCCGGAACGACACCGGCCCATCATGCCGCACAAACCGGTGCCACCGCACCACCCCCGCCACCCACCCAAACATCCTGCAAGTCCGCTCCGACCGCTCCAAATCATTCAAGAACCAACCCACGCGAGCAGTGGCCTCCATCCACCGCAGCAGCGCGACGATCTCCTCATCCTCCAGATGATGTGCCGTCAGCGAGCTCGCCACGATATCCACCGGCTTCTCCGGCCGATACACCAACGCATCGCCGGTCACCCAAGCAATGCCCAATTCCTTCGGCGTGGACTCCGCTGCCGCCCGCGCTGCGTAAGGGTTCAGGTCAATTCCAGTCAGCTGCGCGGCAATTCCTCGCCGCCGAACCCAACCTGCAATCTGCCGCAACAGGTCGCCGCCGCCACTGCCCACATCAACGATGTGCACTGGCTCATGCGGTTCACGCGGCAACCGCTCCAGCCAAGCCAGCGTCGGCCGATAGCCCAGCAGCCATCGGTTGACTTGCTCCAGACTGCGCAGGCAGCCACGGAAATCCTCATAGCTACAGTCACCATCCATCAGCTCCGGCAACTCACGCGGAGAGACCCGCCGTTTGAAGTCGATCTCCTCACTAGACCGCATAGAAGCGCATCGTCTCCGCTGTCAGCCCCGGCCCAAACGACATCGCACACCCACGCTGCCCAGGCCGCGCCTGCTGCATCATCCGCTGCAGCACAAACATCACCGTCGCCGACGACATGTTGCCGAAGCGCGACAGTACCTCGCGCGACGCCGCCAGCGCACCGACCGGCAGCTCCAGTCCCTTCTCCACCGCATCCAGAATCGACCGTCCGCCGGGATGCACCGCCCACAGGTCGATGCCATCGCGCTCGGCCATCAGCTCGCCCTCATGCAGGGCGCGGGCCAACTCCGCCGGTACCTGCCCAGAGAGGAACATGTCGAAACCCAGCCCACGGATCTTCCACGTAATCAGCCCCCTCGTCTCGGGCACCATCACCGCCTTGAAGCTGTCCAGTGCAAAGCCCTGCTCGCACGCGGTAATCAGGCTCGCCGCCGCGCCATCGGCAAAGATCAGGAAGGAGAGCACCTGCTCCAGCTCCTGCGTCTCCTGTAAGTGAAGCGTGCACAGCTCCACGTTGACCATCAGAACACCCGCCTTCGGATCTGAACGCACAATGTGCCGCGCCAGCTTCAGCGCATTGATCGCGGCATAGCATCCCATGAATCCAACCATCGTGCGCTCCACGCCCGCCGAAAGCCCGACGTGGTCGACGATCTCAAAGTCCAGCCCCGGCGCATAGAGCCCCGTGCAGCAGGTCACCAGCACGTGCGTGATACTCGAGCGTTCCTTCTCATTGAGCGTAAGCCGGTCCACGGCCTTCCTCATCAGCAGCGGAGCGCTCTGCTCAAACAGCTCCATACGCCGCGCCGTGTCGGGAAAGTTGCCTAGCCGATAAAACTCATGCGCGTCATGCGAGGAGAATTGGCCGGAACCTTTCTGCGGATCGAGGAATGAATAGCGATGCGTGATGTTGGCGCGGCTCACCATGCGGCGGAAGACCGGGCGCAGCCGCGGGTCGGCAAGCATCTTCTCTGCGAAGACGACGAAGGCGTCATGCACATCGTGCTCTGGTACGGCAGTGGCGATGCGGTTCAGGTAAGCCGTAGTTGTGCGCAATAGGCCCTCAACCCTGGTTATTAGCACTTCAATGCAACCTCTGAAGAAGGCGGCACAAACAAGTCTGCTCTCAAAGAAGTACCTGACATTTAATCTTAACAGATTAAGACTTGTAGCAAGCAGCACGTGTTTTGATCATTTCCCGCAATGATGTTTGTGCACATGGCCAGAGTAACGTCAGAGAGAACCAGATGTGGCAGACGATGAAGATCTTCCCACAGCGTTCTTGTTCTTTGCAGCTGCAGCCGATAGTTGTCATCGGAGTTATGGCGACGGGGGCGTTCATAATCTCAATTCGTAACTGCCTGCTTGGACCTGACGGATTGAGGTGGACATTCCGTCCACCCTTTTGCCTGTCCCTTCAACTTGTCAGTACTTCATATTCGCCAAATCCTCGATCAGCCCTGGCCCGTTCGGCTCCCACCCCAGCGTCTTGCGCGTCCACTCGCTCGAAGCCGGCATATCCAGCGTCACAAAGTGCCCGAACATCCCGAAGTGCTCGCCGGCCTTTTCAGCAGGGATCGAAACCAGCGGCACCTTCAGCCCCTTACCGATCGTCTCCGCAACATCTCGCAGCGACACGCCTTCTTCCTCCACCGCGTGATACGTCGTCACCCCTGGGCCCGTCTTCTCCACCGCCAGCCGATACAGGTGCGCCACATCCTTCAGCGGGCCCGCAGCCCAACGGGTCATGCCATCGCCCACATACGCCGAAACGCCCTTCTCGCGCGCGATCTGAATCACCCACGTCACCAGCCCCTGCTTGCGCGTGTCATGCACCTGCGGCAGACGCACAATCGCCACATGCACACCCTTTGCCGCCACCGCCTGCGCCGCCTGTTCCGGCCTGCGCGGAATCGTCGGCGAATCCGTCGGAGGATCAGTCTCCTTGCGCACCTGACCCGGCGCGCCGCTCGTCATCCCGATCCCCGAGGTGACGACCAGCAGCTTGCCCGATTCGAGCACCGCTCCCAACACCTCGATCGCCTTGATCTCGTCCGCCGCGTTCTGCGCAAACTTCGACCAGTCGTGGTTGAACGCCAGGTTCACCACCGCATCCATCCCCAACGCGCCCTTGCGCAGACTGTCGAGGTCCTGCAGATCGCCGCGAAGAACCTCCGCGCCCGCCGCCTTCAACTGCTCCACGCCGGCATCGCTCCGCGTAAGGCCGCGCACCTGGTGCCCTGCGGCGATAAGTTCCTTCACCAATTCCGTTCCAATGAAACCCGTTGCTCCCGTCACAAATACACGCATCGTTGCTCCTCCTGCTGTTAGGACGCTATCCATGGAGATCGCGTCAGAATTGACATCCGGGTCCCCGTCCAATAAAACGGAGACAGTCTCCGTATCAAGAGATAAACGGAGGCTGTCTCCGGTTGCAAAAACTTTTCCGCAAACCTGTGTATGCCGAAAAAGAACCCACCTCCGCCCGCCCGCAAGCCTCGCGCCGATGCCCAGCGCAACCGCGAGCGCATCCTTCAGGTCGCCAAGGAGATCTTCACCCGCAACGGTGGCGCCGCCAGCCTCGACGACATCGCGCGCCAGGCCGCCATCGGCCCGGGCACGCTCTACCGCCACTTTCCCACCCGCGACGCCCTCATCGAAGCCGTCTACCGCAGCGAAGTCGAAAAACTCGCCGCCGCCGAGCAGCGCTTCGCCGCCCACCTGCCGCCGCTCGAAGCCCTCCGCGCCTGGATGCTGCTCTTCATCGACCACGTTTCCGCCAAGACGCTCATCATTCCCGCGATGGACACCGTCGCAGGCGGCTCCATGCGCCTCATCGAAGGCTCCCGCTCGCTGATCCACGCCGCCTTTGTAGCCTCCGTCAAGCGGGCCGTCGCCAGCGGTGATCTCCGCTCCGACATCGACCCCAATGACTTCGTCCGTGCCCTGGTCGGCGTGTTCCACACCACGGCTCTACCCGGCTGGGAGCCCAGTGCCCGACGCCTCGTCGACATCCTCATCGCCGGTTCGCGCCCAACGCCCAAACACCCTTCCGGCCCGCCCCGCCCGCGCCAAAAATAGCGAGGCCCCAAAATAAATTGCCCGCTGACAAGCTACGATGACCTATCAAGTACCAAGAGATAGAGGAAGAAATCCATGAATGTGGTTCGCAAAGAGGATCTCCCGTTAATCGGCAGTTCGTACAACTTCGTCGGTGCAGAACAGGGAGATGTCGCCATCTCGATGTTCCTGGTCGAGGCGCCGCCCGGGCGGGGAGCGCCTCTGCATGTTCACGACTACGACGAGATCGTGCTCTTGCAGGAAGGCGACTCGCGATTCGTGATGGGCGATGTAATCCAAGAGGCCGGACCGGGAGACATTCTTGTGGTAAAAGCAGGAACTCCGCACGGCTTTATCAACGCCGGTTCGGGAGTTCTCAAGCAAATCGATATACATGTGAGTCCGCGATTCCAGCAGGAACTTGTCGATCCAACAGAGGTGTCCCGCAGGGCGCATCTTCCTGAACGCTCAAAGAATTAGGCTGCCGCTCCGAATTCTGCCTAATAGACCAGCGCAAGTTTCGGTTTGCCCTTACGTTACGCCGCGCCGGCCACATTTCAGCGGCCCCGTCATCGCGCTCATCGGGTCAGGTCCAGGAAGCTCTGGTGAAGGTGTCGCGATGGAGATCGCGCGCGCACCCCGTGGCCGCACGCTAGGATTCGACGCTACCGCCGGCTATTTCGGTATCGAGGGAGGCACAATCAAGTTGCCCGGTCAATCGAGGTCGACTTCCCGATGGGCGTCTCTCGATTCCAAACGACGGATCCAGCTAGACAGCGATTACACAGGAAGAGGCGGTGTATCTCCGCAAGTCAGGGTTCCACGTACTTATGGAAATATGCTCGCCATCGGCCGAGGCCAGGATGTCGAATTGCAAGCCGCTGAAGGGGAACACACGGAGGCGCTAGAGGCGAGATGGGTCAAAAGCACGTTCGTCCTTAGCGATTGCCGTGCCGGACGCTTCCTGGACCGCCAGCTCTTCGGTTGGGGGCCAGGAGTATCGTCGCTTGCCGTAAAGGCTCAATTACCGTATCTGATCTGCGGTCGTTGTGAACCGAGGCGGTGGGTATTTGATTGGAAGCGCACCCCATCATTGTTTGGCCGGAACTCAATAACCGCCGCGTTGATTTGATGTTGGGGGTGCCGTTCCCGGAGTGAAGCCTCGCCCGGTAATGACAAAGAGAAAATCGAAAGAAAGCCAGGCTGCCGCCGCGAGTGCACTTGCTCGATGATCAATCGCATATTACCCCCAGAACCGAATTAAGAGTGCCTGAAGCAGCATCGGATAGGGCAAAAACCGTTTTCGGGAATTACCGGAAATACTTGTCCGCAAATGCCAACGACTCGGGCCGTTTGGCTCGCATGCGACCATTTTCCTTTTAGGAGGCGCAGCAGAGTATCAAGAGAAATTACCGTCGGGAGTTAAAGGGACGAGTTAAACGCCATGTCCCTCTAACTCTTCCCGCTTCACGGGTGCGACCTACGCGTTCAATTCGCTCAGCTTCTTACCAACCGCGCCGGGTCCGAAATTGATATGAGCGTCCTTAATCGAAAGTCCGACTACTTCGATACGCTTCAGGTCCCGTGTTCCGATCCCGGCTTCTTCCGCGAGACGCAGCGAGTTGTCGCCTCGGATGAACGGAGAAGTGCCGCGCTCCGCATACGGATCGTAGCCCATCACTGCCATCCCGACAGCGTCCACGCAGACGGCGTTGCGGCCGGCAATGATCACGCCCGGTGTCATCTTTTCCAGCCCAGGAAGCCACGGACCTTCCCCTCCCCGCACCGTCTCGACGCCATCCACGATCGCGATATCAATTGGCCGAATACCGTTCTGATCAACCAGGATGCGCGGAACCCGATAGCCCGGATCGCGCGGCGAATCAGGATGCAACTCGGCATCGACTCCAGAGGGCGCAGGCGTCGTTCCGTTGTGCAGCACCTCTCCGCGCTCTTTCGTCGGCCGCTCGTTCCCGCTAGGTCCGCAGTCCCCGCCATAGAGCGAGCAGGGCGTGTTGCCGAAGTTGTTCTTCATCGTCATGGTCACGCCTGCAATCCAATGGTTCTTCAGCTTCGCCATCGAAGCGTATACGTCGCACTGATAAAACGCCGGGTTCAGATGGTATGCCGGATAGGCGTACCCGCCCCAGGGCACCTTCATGCGCACATATTGCTTGTAGTTGCCCAGGTTCTGCACGTTTTCCCAAACCACCGGCACGCCCATGTTGTTAATCGCGTTTACGTCCAGGCCGTAGCGTGCCCACAGTGAGAGATCCTGATCCGCCGGGAAGAAACTTTCAATCAAGCGAACGCGGCGCGCACCCGCCCTGGCAAACAGATGCACGGTCGCCGCCACCGTCTGCGGATTCGTCCGATAAGGAAGCTCAGGCGTCAGCGGCCAGTTCTTCGGATTCCCCGTGAGATTCAGCTTGAGCGCAACGGTCTTCCCGCGCACCAACTTATCGAGGCCGCCGATCTGATCGAACGCGCTCGAGAGTTGCTGCCCATACTGCGCGTAATCGCGGCAACGCACGATCGCAACCTGGCTCGCCGGAGCCTCCGCCTGCATCAGCTTCGGCATGCAAAGTGCCGCAAAGGTCGCAGCACCCGTGGTGGTCAACATTTCTCGCCTGTTCATGTCTTCCGCCTCCTCGACTTCATGCTACTCGGATATGATCGATTGCGCGTGCCTTATTTGATATCCAGACGATCATTTGGTAAGCTGCTCGCCGCAGCCCCGCTCGCCAGAGCTTTCGCAGGCGAGCGCAACATGTTCCTCTCCTTGAACAGCGTCCTGTTGCAAGGTCGTGTCCACTGGCCTGACTTCGCGCGCTTGGCCGCGCAAATTGGTTTTCCCGGCACCGACATCATGCTGCGCCCGGCCATGCAAGCCGGCGTAAGCGCAACCAACGACCTACTTGCCGGCCTTAAGATCAGGTCGGCCGTCATCGATTTTCCGGTCGAATTCCGGAAAGACGACGCAACCTTCCATGCTTCGCTCGCCCAGCTCGACGCAGCCGCCCAGTTCGCGGCCGCCATCCACTGCCCGCGCATGATCACTTACATCATGCCGTCGAGCGATACGCCAAAAGACGAACTGCGCCAAACCTATAAGCAGCGGTTTACAGAAAGTGCCCAGATTTTGGCGCGCTCCAACGTCCGTCTCGGGCTCGAGTTTCTAGGTCCGCTCGAACTGCGCAAAGCGCACAAATACGAATTCATTTGGCGCATGAACGATATGCTCGCGTTCGCCAAGGAATGTGGTCCCAACGTCGGACTGCTGCTCGATTCGTGGCACTGGCACCACGCAGGAGCCACCACAGAGGACATCATCGCCGCCGGCCGCGATCGCATCGTGCACGTCCATTTCAATGACTCGCCGAACTTGCCTCCAGAGCAGATCCACGATAATCAGCGTCTGCTACCTGGCGAAGGTGTCATCAATTTGACCGGCTTCTTGCAGGCGCTCCATAGCATCCGGTACAACGATGCGCTCAGCGTAGAAGTCTTCGGGCGAACGAAAGACATGACTCCGGAAGCAGCCGCCAAAGCCGGCCTCGATAGCTCACTTGCTGTCTTTCGTAAGGCCGGCGTTCCCGAAGGCTGATCAACTGCCACCTGAGCCCGGGCCCGGACGGCCCTCTACCCTTTGGGCCCCCGCCGGGAGCAAAAGATGCCGGCAGGGGGGCTTAGTTCGCATAAATTCGCTTAGTTCGCACCTTCCTCACAGAAAAAGCGGACACTTTAGGTGTCCGAAGAGACAGATCGATGTAGGGAAGTTGTGATCCTTACTGCTTCGGCGCGCTGATCTTGTAGGTGAGCTTGTCCGACTCGAATCGTCCGCTGGGTACGGCAATGCCGGCTTCCTTCAGCTTCTCATCGTCTGCCGGTGTTGCGCTCGGGCCGTCATATACAACGCGGAATTCGTAGGTCCCATGCGCGTTGGCGTCGACGCCCATGGCCAGCGGCCGTCTTGCCTCGTAATTCTGCCCGGCCTTCAGCGTGATCCAATTCTTAGCCCGCTCGCGTATGTCGGGCAGCCCGCTGCCGTCGACTTCCAGGCCGCAATCGGTGGCTGCCTGCGATTGGTTCGAGTTCTCAGCGACAAACTTTACCTCGAGCGAAAACGCACCCGGTGCGCCCTTGCAGAGCAGGGGCGGGTCAGGGATGTGCAGCGTGTGGCCCGATTCGTTAATGATGTGGATCACCAGGATTGGCTGCTGCTCGGGCGCCGCCATGTCGATCGAAGCCACCAGCTTCAAATCGGGCTTGTTCGTCTGCTTGGCGCCGGCGCCTCCCGCCAACAGCAGCCCGCTCAATCCGACTGTCAGCAGACTTCGCATCAGAACCTCAATCTAATGATCCTAGTACATTCTCCGCCAGTGAAACCAGAATCAGCACAGTTACGGTCGTTCGAGCTCGAAACGATCGGTGGTGCGCGCATAGGTCGAGCCCGCCATCCGGCCGATTGCGCGGAGCTTGTCCGGATCGATACGGAAATCCTCGATGAGGTCCTCGCGCACATGAAAGCGCAGCACCTCGCCCAGCACCAGGGTTCCTCCACCCGGCTTGTCGCTCACCTGTACCGTTTGTAGCAGCCGGCACTCCATATGGATGTGGCTTTCCCCCACACGCGGAGGCTTGATCAGCTCGCTGGCGATCGGCGTCAGTCCGGAGAGCTCGAACTCGTCCACCTCCGGAGGCACTTGGGCGGCCGTGGCATTCATGCCCTGGGCGAAATCCTCCGACACAATGTTGACGACAAATTCCCGCGTCGCCATGATGTTTCGCAGCGTGTCCTTTGCCTGCGGCGGCGCCGGCCGCAGGATGGGACAAAACACAACCACCGGCGGATTCGAGCTGCAAGCAGTGAAATAGCTAAAGGGCGCAAGGTTGCGCACGTTCTTCTCGTCCAAACTGGAGACCAGGGCGATCGGCCGAGGCACGATCGACCCGACCATCAGCTTGTAGATATCGCCGGCAGAGTGGTTGCCGGGATCGAACGCCAGCATGCTCAAAGGTTGCCGCGCTCCGCCTGCTCCCTCTCGATCGCCTCGAACAACGCTTTGAAATTCCCCTTGCCGAAGCTGCGGCTCCCCTTCCGCTGGATGATCTCGAAGAAGAGGGTGGGCCGGTCTTCCACCGGGCGGGTGAATATCTGCAGCATGTACCCTTCGTCGTCCCGGTCTACCAGGATGCCCAGTTTCTCCAGTTCGTCGAGCGGCTCATCGATCCGGCCGGTGCGCGTCTGCAACTGCGTGTAGTAGGAGTGGGGCACGCGCAGGAACTCCATGCCTTGCGCCTGCAAGCGGCCCACCGTGTGCAGAATATCGTTGGTGGCCAGCGCAATATGCTGCACACCCGGCCCGTGATGAAACTCCAGATACTCCTCGATCTGCGACTTTCTCCGCCCCTCGGCAGGCTCATTCAGAGGGAATTTAACCCGCCCATTGCCATTCGCCATCACCTTCGACATCAGCGCGGAGTATTCGGTGGAGATGTCTTTATCGTCGAAGTGCTGGTAAAGAGAGAAACCCATCACCGAGGCATAAAACTCAACCCAGCGGTTCATCTCATTCCAGCCCACATTGCCCACCACGTGGTCCACATGCAGCAGGCCGGTGGGGCGGGCCAGGTGGTCGTCCTTCATTGCCTTGTACCCGGGCAGGAACGGCCCGTGATAATTCTTGCGCTCGACAAACGTGTGGATCGTATCCCCGTAAATGGCGATCGAGGCCATTTTTGCTTTTCCGTGTTCGTCCGCAGTCTCGAAGGGTTCCTGTACGCTCCGCGCGCCGCGCCGTATGGTCTCTTTCCAGGCCAGTTTGGCATCATCCACCCACAGCGCGACGTCGCGAACACCGTCGCCGTGCAGCCGGATGTGCTCGGCTATTTCATTGTCCGGGCGGAGGGGGGTGGTGAGCACAAAGCGGATCTTGCCTTGTTGCAGTACGTAGGAGGCGCGGTCGCGCTGGCCGGTCTCGGGGCCCGCATACGCCACCAGGCTGAAGCCCATGGCCATGCGGTAGAAATAGGAGGCTTGTCGTGCGTTGCCAACGTAGAACTCAATGTAGTCAGTGCCGTTCAGCTGCAGAATGTCTTCACTTGTCTGTTGTTCCAGGTGCGTAAGCGTACTCATAAATTCCTGGTTACTCCTTGGGTCGCCCATCTCTTTACGGTTTCATAGTTACTGAGATGTGGCAAAGATCGCGAGGAGTGGTTTTCCTTGGCAGAAAACCACGTAGACTCCGGTTGCTTCACCCATCACCCATTGTGAAACCTATAAGGGCCGGAAGAAAGATATACCTTAAGGGCATCACTTGGATAGGCCCCCGAAGGTAGGATTACTAGATAACGAGAGGTGTACGTTGCATCGGGCGATCTCCGGGATCGGCTCCCGCACCTGTAGGATGCGCGGCGGGGACCAAATGCTCGAAAATGAGTCTTATATAATGGCCGGCTTGCACCCGGGAAGAGGAAGGTCATGGTTATTGGTACCGCAACACTGGGGGCGGCGGAGCCTTATTGATCCAACAGGATTGGGCTGCGTACACACAAGAGCAACACGCGACCTGGGCGGAACTCGTCGGCCGCCGCATGCCCCAGATAGAAACACATGCTTGTGAGGAATATCTGCAGGGCTTTTACCAGATCGGCCTCAGGACCGACCTGATCCCTAACTTGCAGGACGTGAATCAGCGGCTTACGCCCCGCAGCGGTTGGAGCGCTACCCCGGTGAGCGGCTTTCTGCCTCCGGACGCATTTTTTGCCATGCTCGCGGCGCGTCAATTCCCCACCACCACCTGGCTGCGGAGCCGGGAATCGCTCGCTTACATCCCCGAACCGGACATTTTCCACGACGTCTTCGGCCATGTTCCCATGCACGCGCATCCGGTCTTTGCCGATTTCCTGCAGCACTATGGCGTCGTCTGCGCGGCCTTGACCGACAAGGATGCGCTGGAGAAGATGGGCCGCCTGTTCTGGTTTACGGTCGAATTTGGAGTGATCCGGCAAAAGGGAGGCTATCCGGCTCTACGGAAGCGGGCTCATCTCCTCCCAGGGCGAGTCCAACTACGTGATCGAGGGTCGACCCGAAATTCGCGACTTTGATGTGGACCAGGTTCTGAACCAGCAGTTTTCCACCTCGGAAATGCAACCGGTTCTCTACGCGGTTGAGTCCTTCGACCAGATTTATGAGGCCACGCGCGAGGCCGAGCGCCGGCTTTGCCACGGCCCAGCCTGATTACTTAGCCGGCAATACCGGTATTTTCTTCAAACTGTCATAAGGATGGTGCACAATTTTTTTAACGATTTGGTAAAGGAGGGTTACTTGCCGCGCATCCACTTTCAGCAGCAGCTCGCTGCGCTCAAAGACAAGTTGTTGGCCATGGCGGCGCTCTCCCAGCAAGCGGTGCTCTCCTCCGTCGACGCCTACCTGCAGAGAGATGCCGGGTTGTGCCAGTATGTGCGCGAGAACGAGACCGCGATCAACGCCGCCCAGCGCGAAGTGGACGAGATGGCCTATGAGCTGCTGGCTCAGGAACAGCCCATGGCCATCGATCTGCGCTTCATTCTGGCCGTTATCAAGATCAACGGCGATTTGGAGCGCGTCGGCGACCAGTCGATGAGCATTGCCATCCGCACCCAGGAGCTGCTGCAGTACCCTGCGGTCGAATTGCCGGTGGATATCGCGTGCATGGGCGAACATGCTTCGCGCATGGTTCGCTTGGCTGTCCAGGCGCTGCTCGATGCCGATGCCCAATTCGCTGACTCGGTCGTGGTTATGGACGACGAGATCGACCGGATGAATCACGTTGCCCGCGCCGCGCTCATGAAAGTAATGGAGGAGCAGCCGGAGATCAGCCTGCAGGCCTTGAACGCCATCATCGTTGCCCGCGCCCTGGAAAGGATCGCCGACCACGCCACCAACATCTCCCGGGATGTCATCTTCTGGATCCGCGGCGCCGACATCCGGCACCAGGTAAGTACCGCAGTCGATTGAGTTTTTGCCCGTTTTGCCGGGAAGTATTGACTTAGGCCAGCTGCGGGGTTACGGTTAAACTATGTCTCTGTGCTGCCGCCGTACCGCTGGTTGTTGCGTGATCCCATCACGCCGTACCGGTCCGTCCTAGCGCATTCAGCGAGTCATCATTCTTCGGAAACCCGGGTGTCGGCAACCAGCGACACGCGGGTTTTTTCGTTTTAGATCGTAGTTTTGCTCGCAGTGGGAGAAAGCATCGATGGCCGAGGTCAAGGAAACAAAAGCCCAGCGCATGGAGCGGCTTAAGCGGGAGAAGAACCCGTGGGAGGCCATGGATGAGGTCCGTGCCTTCGCCGCCGCGGGCAGGGAATCGGTGCTCCCGGAGTGGGCCTCCGCCTATTTCAAGTGGTGGGGAGTCTACACCCAGGGGGATGGCGCCGGCGCACTCGGGGGCAAGGGCGGCGAAGGCAAGGCCACCGAGTATTTCATGATGCGCATAGCGATCCCCAACGGCGTCGCTTCCTCGGAGCAGATCGAGCTGATCGCGGACATCGCCCGCGAAGCACGGTCGTGATCTGGTCGACATTACCGTGCGCCAGGCCATCCAACTGCATTGGCTCACCATTGAAGATCTTCCCCAGATCATCGACCGCCTCGATGCCGCCGGTCTCTCTCCGCGCGGCGCCTGCGGCGACGTGGTTCGCAATGTGACGGGCTGCCCCCTGGCGGGTCTGGATGCCGACGAAGTGATTGATGCCTCCCCCTTCGCCCTGGCTGCGGCCGGAGACTTGAACGGCAACTCTGAGCTTTACAACCTGCCGCGAAAATTCAAGGTCTCGATTACCGGCTGTTCCGTTTGGTGCTCCTATCCCGAGATCAATGACATTGGCCTGACCCCTGCCGTTGCGCGGGAGATGAGGTGGGATTTTCTGTCCGCGTGGGCGGCGGTCTCTCTGCTGATCCGCATCTCGGCGGTGCGCCTGAATGCGTTTGTGCAGCAGCACCAGGTCGCCGCGGTGGTGCGTAAGATCACCGAGCTCTTCCGCGATCAGCAGGGATTGCGCGAAAGCCGCGACCGGGCGCGCATGAAGCATCTGTTTCTCCGCGAAGGCTGGACCGCCGAGACCTTTCTCGCCGACTTGAACCGCCGGCTGGGCTATCAACTCGATCCCGCGGTCGAAGAAAAGATTCCCGACGATATCTACCGCGATCACGTGGGAATCCACCGCCAGAAGCAGCCAGGGCTCTGCTATGTGGGTCTTTCCGTGTTGCGCGGACGCATGACCGGAACCCAGTTGAGTGCCGTGGCCGCGCTGGCGAAGCGCTACGGCAATGGCCAGTTGCGCACCACCGTCATGCAGAATCTGCTGGTGGTGAACGTGCCCGCCAACCAGGCGCAGGAGCTGGCGCGGGAACTGGAAGCCCTTGGCTTGCCGGTCCAGGGTTCCTCGTTCTGGAGGGGCGCGATCGCCTGCACCGGTAGCGAATTTTGCAAGCTGGCGATCACCGAGACCAAGGGCTTTACCCGTTGGATTGTCGATGAGCTGGAGGAGCGGCTCCCGGGATTTGACCAGCAGCTCAAACTCCACGTGACCGGCTGTCCTAACAGCTGCGGACAGCATTGGATTGCCGACATCGGGATGGAAGGCAAGAAGATCAAGCACCAGGGCAAGCTGGAAGACGCGTATTACTTTTGCGTCGGCGGCGCAGTGGGGCTGCATCAGCAAACCGCCAGGCCGGTAGGTTACCGTTGCCTGGCAACCGAGGTTCCGGATGCGCTGGAACGGCTGCTGACCGGATACCTGCAGGCGCGCCGGCCTGGTGAAAATCTACGTGCTTATTTCGCCCGCTCGAGCGACGAGCAGCTGCGGGAGCAGCTTGCCGGCGTGGTGCTCGAAGCGGTGGCCAGGGATCCTGCTCCGGTCGGGGGGAGACACCTTGAGTGAGCGCGAGCACAGCCTGTTTCCCTTGTTCCTGAAGCTGGAAGGGAAGAGCTGCCTGGTGGTGGGTGCGGGCTTGATCGGCCTGGAGAAGGTCGAGACCTTGTTGCGTTGCGGAGCTCACCTTCGTGTAGTTGCTCCCCATGCCGTGGCCAAGATCCAGGATCTGAGCGCGGCCGGGCAGATCGAGTGGCTGCCGCGCCCCTATGGGCCTGAGGACGTAGCCGGATGCGATCTCGTCATCGCGGCCACCAATGACCGTGAGGTCAATCGGGCCGTCTTCGAAGAGGCCTCGCGCCGCTCGATCCTGTGCAACACTGCCGATGATCCGCCCTTGTGCGACTTCTTCTTCGCTTCCATCGTGCGCCGGGGCGACCTGCAGATTGCTATTTCGACCGCGGGCCAGAGTCCCGCGCTGGCGCAGCGGCTGCGGCGCGAGATCGATGCCCAACTACCGCCGGATCTGGGACCGTGGCTCGACCAGCTGGGGCAGTTGCGCCGTGAAGTCCTGCAGGTGATGCCTCCGGGAGCAGAGCGGAAGGCGCTCTTGCATAGTCTGGCCCATCGCGAGGTTTGCGCTTCGCCGGCTCTGTCCGGCGCGGGCGCGGTGCCTCAGCAAGGCGGAGGCGGGCAAGGTCTACTTGGTGGGAGCGGGGCCTGGCGACCCTGATCTGCTCACCATCAAGGCCGCGAGGCTCCTGGCCCAGGCGGGCGTGGTGCTGCATGACGACCTGGTGCCCCAATCCATCCTGAACCTGGCTGGCAAGGAGGCTTTGATCATCAGCGTCGGCAAGCGTTGTGGACGGAAGAAGATCACGCAGGCGGCGATCCATGAATTGATGATCGTATCGGCGCGGAGAGGATTGTCGGTGATCCGTCTGAAATCCGGAGATCCCATGGTCTTCGGCCGGGCCGCCGAAGAAATGGACGCCCTGCGTGAGGCCGGTATTCCCTTCGAAGTGGTTCCGGGTGTAACTGCGGCCTCCTCCGCGGCAGCGTTTTTGGAGGCTTCGCTCACCGACCGCAGGCGGGCTTCCCGGCTGATTGTCTTAAGCGGGCACCATGCTGCGCGAACCGTGCCCGAGCCGGATCTCTGGCCAGGCGCCTTGCCCACGGATGCGACCCTTGCCATCTACATGCCAGGGCAAGATCTGGCTCAAGTAGCGGCCTCGCTGATGCGCAGCGGCTTGCCCGGGGCCATGCCATGTGTAGCGGTAACCGATGCATCTCGCCCCGAGGCTGCGTACACCGCTTCACGATTGAGCGGCTTGGCTCAGATGTCCACCTCGCTAGCGCCGACGCTGTTACTGGTAGGCCACGCATTCGAGGCTGTCCTTTGCCGCGCCGCGAGCCGGACCAGTTTGCTCGATCCGATGACCGCGCTTTCACTCCGTCGATCTCAATGAAAGCCCATCGAGTCAGCGTCAGTACTCGCAGTCACTCTCGTCTGCGTTAAGCATCGCGAAATCGAGCCGTGCCTACAGCCTATTCGTCGGCCACGAACGGGTGGTTGCCCAGCTCGGCTGCATCCTAGCGAGCTTGGGATTCCACTTGCCGCTGGCAGCTCTGCTCGGGATCAGCGCGATGAGGTTTCTCGCCCATCAACTTCCGCCATCGCAGCGCTCCCAGATTCATCCTGTACACGTATACTGGCCAAACATGCAAATCATCTCAACCTCCACCGCCTTCCCTCCGCACTACTTCCCGCAGGAGGTAGTGATGGAGGCGCTAACCACCCAATGGGAGAAAGGCCTGGAAAATGCAGCAGTACATCGAAAGGCTGCATTCCCGCACGGGTGTGGGAGGCCGATACTTTTCCCTCCCGTTGGAGCAGTATCCGCCGCTTGATACCTGGGGCAAGGCCAACGACGTCTGGATCGAAACGGCGGAGCGTTTGGGAGAGCAGGCAATCGACTGCGTGCTCAGCAAAGCCGGCGTGGATCGAAATCAGATCGGCGCCCTGTTTTTTGTCTCCGTCACCGGGGTATCCAGCCCGTCGGTGGACGCCCGCCTGGTGGACCGGATGCGGCTTTCCCCGCGCATCAAGCGCAACCCCATCTTTGGCTTGGGCTGTGTGGCCGGGGCCGCAGGCCTATCCCGCGCCGCCGATTACGTGCGCGCCTACCCTGATCAGATCGCGGTGCTGCTTTCCGTCGAGCTATGTTCCCTCACCTGGCAACGCGATGACTTTACCGTCGCCAACCTGATCGCGACTGGCCTCTTTGGAGACGGAGCAGCCGCGGTGCTGGTGGCTGGGGAACAGGTGAAGCTGAAGGGCCCGAAGATCCTGGGGAGCGCCTGCTCCTTCTATCCCGATACCCAGGATGTCATGGGCTGGAAGATCTCAGAAAAAGGATTCCAGGTTGTCCTCTCCCCTAATGTTCCCCTGGTCGTGAGGGAAAACCTGGGGCGCGATGTGGATGCCTTCCTGGCCCAGCACGAGATGACTCGCGACCAGGTCGACTCCTGGATCATGCACCCCGGCGGCCCCAAGGTGCTGGAGGCGGTGGCCGATGCGCTGGGCCTGCACAACGGCGAACTGAAGCTATCATGGGAAGCGCTGCAGCGCGTCGGCAACCTGTCCTCGGCCTCGGTGTTGGTAGTGCTGGATGAAGTCATGACCCATCGCCGGCCCAAGCCGGGATCGCGCAGCGTGCTGGCGGCCATGGGCCCCGGATTCTGCTCGGAGATGTTGCTGCTGGAGTGGTAAATGACTCGCTGTGACGCACTCATTGTCGGAGGCGGTCCCGCCGGCCTGGCGTCCGCCATCGCCTTGCGGCAAAAAGGCCTGGATGTTCTGGTCGCCGATGCGCTGCGTCCGCCGATCGACAAGGCCTGCGGCGAGGGCCTGATGCCGGATGCGCAAAAGGATCTGGCCGCGCTCGGCGTCCAGCTAACTGCGCAGGACGGCGCCGCCTTCGACGGCATCGCCTTCCTTTCCGAGCGTCACCACGCCGCAGCGCACTTCGCACACGGTAGCGGCATCGGCATCCGCCGCCTGCATCTCCACTCGTTGCTGGTTGAGCGCTGCGAGCAACTAGGCGTCCGATTGGCCTGGGGTACTCGAGTAAGCGTAGCGGAGAACCAGCCATTTCTCCTGGATGGCGAACCTTGCGTCTATCGCTATGCCATCGGCGCAGATGGCCAATCTTCCCGGGTCCGCCAGTCGATCGGTCTGGGTCAGGGAAAGATCCTGAGCCGCCGCTTCGGCACACGCTGTCATTACCGCGTCAAGCCCTGGACCCGCATGGTGGAGGTGCACTGGGGCGACCTCGGCCAGGCCTACGTAACCCCTGTCGGCCCGGATGAAATCTGCGTGGCCATGGTGGCCCGCGACTCCGCCATCAGGATGGAGGCAGTCCTCAGAAGTCTGCCCTCGCTGCGAGCCCGTCTCGAAGGCGCGGACCAGTTGAGCACGCTACGCGGCGCGCTCACCACCACCCGAAAGCTGCGCCGGGTGACGGCGGGAAACATCGCTCTTACTGGGGATGCTTCCGGCTCCGCCGACGCCGTCACCGGCGAAGGTCTCGCGCTGTCATTCCGCCAGGCCCTGCTGCTGGCCGAGGCCGTGGCAGTCGATAATTTAGCTATCTACCAGGCCGGTCATCCGGCAATTCTGCGCATGCCGCATCTCATGTCCAGGGTGATGCTCCGCATGGATGCCTGGCGGGGGTTGCGCGAGGGAGCTCTGGCTTTGCTCTCTGCTCAGCCACAACTCTTCACCCACCTGCTCGCTGTTCATTTGGGGCAGCGCTCTCTTGGCTTCGAGAGCGACAACTGACATTGAGAAAACGGTCAAGCATCATCGCAGGTTTGGTCATCGCCAGTGCCCTGCTGGCACAGGCACAGAATAAGGGCCTCAAGATAACCCTCGATCCGGCGCAAACCGAGATCCACTGGACCCTCAGCGGGGGCCTGCACGCGACCCATGGCACCTTCAAGCTGAAGAGCGGCGAGTTCTTTTTCAACCCGGCAACCGGCGTTGCCGAGGGCGAGATCCTGGTCGATGCAACCAGCGGCGAGAGCGGAGACGAGGCCCGCGACAAACGCATGCAGCAAGACGTTCTGGAGAGCAATCGCTATCCCGCCATCTTTTTCCATCCCAGCCAGATCAAAGGAGAGTTCCGGCACGGTAGAAGGGATGCAGGAGCTGGAAGGAGTCGGCACATTCAACATCCACGGGGCGGATCATCCGTTCACCTTGCCGTTAAAGGTGCAGGTTGCCGCGGGCGTGGTCACGGCCACCACGAAATTTACCGTGCCCTATGTAGCCTGGGGAATGAAGGATCCGAGCAAATTCCTGCTCCGGGTGAGCAAGCAGGTGGACATCGAAGTCACTGCCAAAGGAACGCTCAAACAAGTGGAATAGCCGCGGGCACACGCACCCTAACCAGGACAACATCGCGCTTCGCCTGGTGGCGCCTTCTACATATAGAAGGTCTTGATCGCGTCCCAGGCGTAGATTCCGATGATCGCAGCGGTCAAAATGCTGGTTACGCCGGTAAAAACCTTCAGGAACGGCTGGATCTTGGCCAATTTGGCAATGATCGCGTCGTTTTCCTTGTGCTGCCGGTCCGAAATATCATCCAGAAACAGTTGATCGTCCTCGTAGCGGGTGATCGTTCCGCGGTATAGCAGAAGAGACAAAAGAATCGCCGCGAATACTGCCCAGACTATCCACAATATGGGAACAAAATGCATAATGGCCTCCCGGAGTTACTGCAGCAATCCCAGATACCAGGCGGGTCCGGAAATTGGGGGAGCCCGGAGGGCAAGAGGGCTTACGGCTAAGAAATATAGTCCCGGGAAGGGTGCGTTGCCCAGAAATATCTGGTTTACCGTGCATGTTCCCGGCAACTCATACCCGGTCTGGGACGCTCTCAGAGTGTGAGCAATGTAAGGAGCACGAAAATGAGCAAGAGGCTTTTAGCAATAGCAATTACCTCGGGGCTGGGGTTTCTGGCCGCCTGCAATCCACCCGCCTCTGACCAGCACCTGCAGGAGCAGGCCGCCCAGGCGACCGAAACCGCGAAACAGCAATCGAAAGAGGCTCTTGCGCCAGGCCCGGGTGGCTGCGGCCAACGCCGAGCGGGCGGTCAATGATGTAGCTGCAGGGGTAAAGCAGGGCTTGGACAGCAACAACCCGCCTGCCGGAAGTTCACCCGTCGACCTGAATTCCGCCTCGGTGGTCACTCTGGCCGTCTCTCCCGGGATCTCCCTGGTCAAAGCAAAGCAGATCACCGACCATCGCCCCTACACCTCCTCCGCATGACCTGGTGACCTCCGGCCTGCTGACGGAACAGCAGTTTGATGACATCGCCCCTAAGGTTACCGTTCGATAGGAGTTAAATCCCCGGCGTGAGTCGGCGAGCCGCCTGATGCATCTATTGGTTGTAGGATTCCGCCTTGTTCTCACCCGGGATCCGGTTTAAACTTAGAAGGTCAGCCAAGGGAGATAACAGATGTCAAGCGTCGCCGAACCGGTAACCAACCTTAATCCCGTATCCAGCCCCCTGACGCTTTCGCCCCAGGCGGTAGCTAAGGTTCACGAGATCATGGCAACCCAGGATCCGTTGCCGGCAGGCCTCCGCATTGGCGTGGTGGGCGGCGGTTGCTCCGGATTTCAATATTCCATGTCGTTTGAGAACCAGGCCGGCATGATGGACAAGGTCTTCAAGTTCGACGACCTGAAGGTCTTTGTAGACGCGACCTCGCTGATGTACCTGAATGGCTGCGTGGTCGATTACGTCGAGACCCTGGAAGCGGCCGGCTTCAAATTCGATAATCCCGCGGTGAAAAGCACCTGTGGGTGCGGCTCCTCTTTTAACGTCTGACCTCGCGCTCAGTACTTTCAAAAGGGGCTTCGCCGACCGGCGAGGCCCTTTTTCGTTATGGGCACAATATTGCCTAGGAAATTCCGTCTTCACTGTAGATATACCCGATGTCGACTCTGGAACAGGTAACCGCGGAGCAGGACCAATGGATCGCGCAGGCGGTGGAGCGCGATGGCTTTCGTCTGCGCAACTACATCCGCAAGCACGTGGTCAATCTGGAGGCGACGGAAGACATTCTGCAGGAGGTTTTCTGCGAGCTGATCGAGGCGTACCGGCTGGTTAAGCCGATCGAGCAGGTCAGCGCGTGGCTCTTCCGGGTGGCCAGAAACCGGATCATCGACCGCTTTCGCAGCCGCAAGGTCGAATCGCTCAGCCAGCCGAAATATGGCGAAGATGACGATGAGGCCGTTTCGCTGGAAGATCTGCTGCCCTCGCCCGAAAGCGGGCCGGAGGCAGCCTATGCGCGCAGCGTATTGCTGGAAGAAATCGACGAAGCGCTGGACGAGATGCCGGAAGAGCAGCGCTCTGTCTTTATCGCGCATGAGTGGGAAGGCTACAGCTTCAAGGAGCTGTCGGCTGAAACCGGGGTCAGCGTCAACACGTTGTTGTCGCGCAAGCGCTATGCGGTGCTGCATCTCCGCCGCAGGCTGCGGTCGATCCATGAGGAATTTGCAAAGAAATGAGGCAAAGCATGAGAAAGAAATGGCTCTACAAGGCACCTGGAATTGTGTTGATTGTAATTGCGGCGGTTGCACTCTTCGGTCTGATTGTGCAGCATCTATGGAACTGGCTCATACCCACCATTGTGGGCTGGCATGCGATCGACTTCTGGCAGGCGATCGGCATCCTGCTGCTGAGCAAGATTCTCTTCGGCGGCTTCCGCGGCCGCGGGGGAATGAGCTGGCGGCACCGCGTGGGCAGAGCGTTGGGAGCGAATGTCTCCCGAAGAGCGCGAGAAGTTCAGCCGGGCCATGCGCGGCCGTTGTGGCTATCGTGATTTTCAACCAGAGGAGCAGAAGATCTGAGCCCTCAAGCCAAGAGAGGAATGCAATGGAACCCAATCCCGCGGTTTGCGAGAAACCAACGCACATTGAGCTGGAGCTGGAAAACGCCAGGCTGCAGAAGCTGGTCGCCGATCTCCTGGTGCGCAATCAGGAGCTGAGGGTCGAGCTGAAGTTGGCCCAGCGTGCACTGAAATACTGACCCCGGTTTGTCGCCGGCGGCAATCGTTGCTATTCTCAGGCTTCCTGCCAGGAGGCCTGAGAACTCGATTGAGAAGCCGCCATCTCGCTTTACCACCCTCATTTTGATCGCTGCTGCTGCGTTGGCGCAGGCCCCGCGCCCAGGAAAAACTGCCCCTCTGGGCCTACCCTGATAATTTTTCCCAAGGGAGTGGCGGCTCATCCGCGGCCAAACATGCAGAGGCGGAGCATCTACCTGGTAGCAAAGCGAGTTATACCCGGGCGGAGATCGGCGACATTTTTGTCGTTCCCGATTGGTATCCGGATGCCCACCCGCCGATGCCGGAGATCGTTGCCCACGGGCGCAAGCCCGATGTGTACTCATGCGGTCATTGTCATCTGCCGAATGGCCAGGGGCGTCCGGAGAACGCAAGTGTTGCGGGGCTGCCTGCGGATTACATCGTTCAGCAAATGGCGGATTTCAAGAATGGACTGCGCACGGGCTCCGATCCCGAGATGCTTTCCGTTACCAACATGGTGAAGCTTTCGAAGTCGGTCAGCGACGACGACGTCAAAGCGGCGGCGGCTTATTTTTCTTCTATCAAGTTGAAGCCCTGGATTCGCGTGGTTGAAGTGGAGCAGGTGCCGAAGACCAAGGCTGCCGGGGGCATGATGGTGGTGATCGAGGGCGGGGGAACCGAGCCCATCGGGGAGCGTGTCATTGAGGTCTCAGAAAACCTGGAGCGCACTGAGCTGCGCGATCCTACTTCGGGCTTCATTGCTTATGTCCCCAAGGGAAGCCTGGCAAAGGGGAAGGACCTGGTGACGACGGGCGGCAATGGAAAAACCATGCAATGCACCATGTGTCACGGGCCGGACTTGAAAGGATCGGGAAACATCCCTTCGATTGCGGGCCGGTCGCCCAGCCAGATGGCGCGGCAGATCATCGATTTCCAGGACGGCGCCCGTAACGGCTCGATGGCGCCGATGATGAAAGGCGTAGTCTCCAAGCTCACCATCGAAGACATAGTAGCGATCACCGGCTACCTGGCCTCGCAGACACCCTGATCAGAGTCTGCGTGCGAACCAGGCATTGCAAATCCAGCCCCGACGGGGCGACCTGAAGTAGCCCAGTTCTCACGCAGCCTGTTTGGCCCCTGAGGTACGGTTTCCCATCCCTCTACATCTTCGCTGGCTCCGCCACCTTCTTGCGGGTAAGAAACTCCAGGGCCGACTTGAAAATCACGTAAAGCACCGGAATGAACACCAGGTTCAGGATGGTCGAAACCAACATACCGCCGACCACCGTTGTGCCCACGGAACGCCGCCCCAGCGCGCCTGCGCCGGTAGCGAAGTAAAGCGGCATCACCCCGAGGATGAACGCAAACGACGTCATCAGGATGGGCCGTAAGCGAAGCTCCGCGGCTTCGATCGCCGCTTCGAGGATCGACTTGCCGTGTCCGCGGATCTGCTCGGCAAACTCGACGATCAGGATGGAATTCTTCGCCGAGAGTCCAATCAGCATCACCAGCCCGATCTGGCAGTAAACGTCATTCGGCATGCCACGCAGGGCGACAAATCCCAGTGCGCCGAGCACCGCCATCGGCACAGCCAACAGGATGATGAAGGGAAGCGCGAAGCTCTCGTACTGGGCGGAAAGCGTGAGGTAAACCACCAGCAGTCCAAGGCCGAAGATAAGCACAGCCTTGCCCCCTGCCTCAATTTCTTCGAGCGACAGCCCCGTCCAGGAATACTGCATGCCCTGGATCATATTTTTCTTGGCCAGGTCTACCATGGCCGCCAAGCCTTCTCCCGTGCTGTAACCGGGCGCGGCCGAGCCATCGATCTCCGCCGACCGGAAGAGGTTGTAGTGGGTGATCACCGGCGGTCCCGAGGACTGCACGATGCTCACCAGGTTGTCGAGCGAAACCATCTGTCCGGAGTCGGAGCGCACATAGAACTTGCGCAGATCGCCCGGCGTCATACGCGCGCTTTGTCTGGCCTGCACGTAAACCCGATAGGAGCGATTGTTGTAATTGAAATCGTTGATATACGACGAGCCCATGAACACGCTCAAGGTGGAGCTGATCTGGCTGAGCGATACCCCCAGCGCCTTCGCCTTGACGCGATCGATCGAGAGCAACAGTTGCGGATCGTTCGCCGTATAGCTGGTGTAGAGGCCGATGAGCTTATTGCCCTGCCGGCTGGCGCCAATAATCTGATGAGCCACGCGATCCAGATCGGCCAGCGTGTTGCGGCCCAGGTCCTGCAGCTCAAAGGCAAAGCCGCCAAAGTTGCCCAGGCCCTGAATGGCCGGCGGCTCGAAGATAGCCACGATCCCGCCGGGAACCCCGAAGAGCTTAGGAGAAAGATAAGCGTAAATCTCCGCCGCGCTGTGCCCTTTGCCTTTCTTGCTGCGCAAGTCAACGGACTTCAAGGGAACAAAGATAACTCCGTAATTGGACGAGCTGCCGCCGGAGAGGCTGAAGCCCATGATGGAGAAGGTCCCATAGACGTCATCGTCTGCACGGATAATTTCGACCGCTTTGTCAGCCACCTGGGTGGTGTAGGTGAGCGAAGCGCCAGGCGGTGTCTGCACCACGCAAATCAGATAATTCTGGTCTTCCGTTGGCAGAAAGGCGCTGGGTACGTGGTTGTAAAGATAAACCGTTCCCGCCAGGCCGCAGAAAAAGAGCACCAACACCACGTAGCGCAACCGCAACACCTGGCGGATCGCTTTGCCGTAGAAAAGCGTGCTCGAATGAATGCGGCGGTCGATCCATCCCAGCAGCCCGCGTTTGTGCTTCTCTCCGCGCAGGAAAATTGCCGCCAGGGCCGGCGATAGCGTCAGCGCATTGAAGGCCGAAATGGCAATCGAAAAAGCGATGGTGAGCGAGAACTGCTTATAGAGAATGCCCGTCGTGCCGGGAAAAAACGAAACCGGCACGAAGACGGAGATCAGCACCAACGAAGTAGCAATCACCGCGCTGGTCACCTCGGCCATGGCTACCGAGGTCGCGGTGCGCGGATCGGAGTGGTCCTCGTTGATATGCCGCTGCACGTTCTCAATCACCACGATGGCATCGTCCACCACCAGGCCGGTGGCCAGCGTGATGCCGAACATGGTCAACGAGTTGATGGAGAAGTCAAAGATCTTGATAAACGCGAAGGTGCCGATTAACGAGACCGGGATGGTAATGGCCGGGATGATAGTGGCGCGCCAGTCGAGCAGAAAAAGAAAGATAACAACAATGACGATGACGACTGCTTCGCCCAGCGTACCCACAACTTCCCGGATCGAATCGCCGATGACCGTGGTGGTGTCAAAAGGAATCTGATATACCAGCCCGGGCGGAAACGACTTGGCCAGCTCGTCCAGCTCAGCTTTGGCCAGCCGGTCTACCTCGAGCGCGTTGGCGTTGCTGAGCTGCTGCACGCCGATGCCAACCCCATCTTGGCCGTTGTAGTTCAGGTCGACGGAATAGGTCTCTGCGCCCACTTCGGCATAGCCAACGTCTTTCAACTGAACGATGCCGCCAGGACTGTTCTTGATGATCAGGTTGTCAAACTCAGACGGCTCGGAGAGCCTGCCGACGACGCGAACGGGAATCTGGTAGGACTGCTTCTCGTCCGAAGGCGGCTGGCCGACCTGGCCGGCGGGTATCTCGACGTTCTGCTCAGCCAGCGCGTTGGTCACGTCCACGCTGGTCAGGCCGCGAGCCGCCAGGCGCGCCGGATCCAGCCACAGGCGCATGGCATATCTGCGCTCACCGAAGATCACAACATCGCCCACCCCGGGAATACGCTTCAGCGCATCCTTCACATAAACATCGAGGTAGTTGCTGATAAACAGGTCGCTATAGCGATTGTCTGTAGAGTAGAAAGCGGCCCCGAAAACAAAGTTGGAGTTCACCTTGGTGATGGTGATGCCGGTATTGTTCACTGCTGCCGGCAGGCGTCCGGTAGCGGTGGAAACTCGATTCTGCACGTCGACTGCGGCGATATCCAGGTTATAGCCCGGCTGGAACGTGGTGGTAATGGCGCTGGTTCCGTCGTTGGAACTGGTCGAGGAAATGTAGCGCATTCCCTGCACGCCATTGATCTGCTGTTCCAGAGGAATGGTGACCGCGGACTCGACCGTCTGGGAATTCGCTCCCACGTAGTTGCTGGTTACCGTGACCTGCGGGGGCGCCAGG
>CAWJAB010000052.1:0-28459 GCA_963840675.1 uncultured Acidobacteriaceae bacterium | reverse complement strand
TTTTGAAGATTTAAGCAGAAGGTGGTTACCGCTGATCCCCGCTTGGGAGACAATTGGCAGGTGCAAAACGTCGCATAGAAGGGGAACACTTGAACAACGTGAATCCCAGAGCCGGGCAACTGGCCAACGCCTCTGACCTTGTCGATGTACCGAAGTTGATCACGGCCTACTTTGTGGATCGGCCCGATCCCCGTGTGGCGGAGCAACGTGTCGCCTTTGGCACGTCGGGCCACCGGGGTTCCTCCTTCGATCGGTCGTTCAACGAATGGCACATTCTGGCCATCACGCAAGCAATTTGCCTGTATCGCCAGCAGCAAAAGGTGGACGGGCCACTCTTCCTGGGGATTGATACCCACGGGCTCTCACGTCCGGCGCTGGCCAGCGCGGTAGAGGTCCTGGCGGCGAACAATGTCGAGGTGATGCTGGCGGCCAAGGACGGCTATACGCCGACCCCGGTGATCTCTCATGCCATCCTCACCTACAACCGCGGACGAAAGACCGGCCTGGCCGATGGCATTGTGGTGACCCCTTCGCATAACCCGCCTGAATCGGGCGGCTTCAAATACAACCCCACCCATGGCGGTCCGGCAGGGGGAGAGGTTACTTCCTGGATCGAAGCCAAGGCCAATGAGTTCCTGGCGGCGAAGCTCGATGGCGTCAAGCGCATCTCTCTGGAGAAAGCTTTGTCGGCGCCGACCACGCACCAGCATGACTATGTGACGGCGTATGTCGAAGACCTGGGCAACATTATCGACATGGAGGCACTGCGCGCCTCCGGGATCCGGTTTGGGGTAAATCCCCTGGGCGGAGCCGGAGTCCATTACTGGGGGCCGATCGCGGAGCGCTATGGGCTGAATCTCACCCTGGTGAATGATCTGGTCGATCCCACGTTCCGTTTCATGACGCTCGACTGGGATGGCAGGATCCGTATGGATCCCTCCTCGAAGTACGCGATGCAGTCCCTGATCGCGCTGAAGGATAAATTCGATGTGGCTGTTGCCTGCGACACCGACCATGACCGGCACGGAATCGTGACCAAGAGCAGGGGTTTGCTACCCGCCAATCATTATCTTGCGGTGTGCATCCAGTACCTGTTTGGGCATCGTCCCCAGTGGGGGAAGCAAGTCTCGGTGGGCAAGACCGTGGTCAGCAGCAGCATGATCGACCGCGTAACCGCGGGGTTGGGAAGAGAGCTTTTTGAAGTTCCGGTGGGGTTCAAGTATTTCGTGGACGGCTTGTTGCAGGGTCAGCTGGGGTTTGTGGGCGAAGAAAGCGCCGGCTCCTCGTTCCTGCGTCGCGACGGTACGGTGTGGACAACCGATAAGGACGGCATGATTGCTGCGCTCCTGGCCGCCGAGATCACCGCGACCATGAAGAAGGATCCGGGCGAGATTTACCAGGAACTGACGCAACGATTTGGTGACCCGCTGTATGACCGGACAGATGCGCACGCGACGACACAGCAGAAGAAGATGCTGGCCAAGATGAGCAAAGAAAGCATCCGGATTCCTACGCTGGCTGGGGAGAAGATCCAGACTGTGCTCACGCACGCGCCTGGAGATAACCAGGCGATCGGTGGGGTGAAAGTGATCGCCGAGAGCGGTTGGTTCGCGGCCCGGCCTTCCGGCACCGAGGAGATCTACAAGATCTACGCCGAAAGCTTTCGCAGCCAACAGCACCTGTTGCAGATCGAAGAGGAAGCCCAGACCATCGTGGGCGAGGCTTTGACGTCTGCGGTGTCTGCCGATTAGATTTTCTACCGGCAAGTCCCTCTGCTCTCCCACGCGTTGCTGCGAGTGACGCAGAAAAGCGGGCGGGTTGGGGCCATGTTATCCCACTCAAGCCAAAACACGGCTTGAATGGGCCACCCAACCTTTCTTCGGGTGCAGAGAGTGGGTCGTAACTCGCCCGCTTCGAAAGCTGTGCTCTACACTCAATGACGAACATTGATGGGGTACAGCACACCATGAATCGAAGAGAATTTATTACTTCTACCGGTGCGGCGGGATTACTCGCTGCGACCTCTGCTCCCGCTGCCACGATCTCAGGCCCCTGGCAAACGAGCGCTCATGAAGCTCGGAGACCAGACCGCTCCCACCAACGAGACCCATTTGAAATACCTGGCGCGCTACAGCGTGCGGAACATCTGCGGCTATCCACAGATCGAAGGGGACCGCAGCTACGCTACCGTCGAAGAACTTAAGCGCATGGTCGATCTCGCCGCCACCTGTGGCATCAGCATCGACTGCACCGCGCCGCCATTTCTGGAGTCAAGTTATATCGACCGCGAGAAGCATCCGGCGATCATGCTGGCGCAAAGCCCGGAACGCGACCGGGATATCGAAGCCATACAAACGCTGATCAGGAATTGCGCCCAGGCGGGCATCCCCTCGATCAAATACAACATGAGCATCCTGGGCGTGGTGCGCAGCGGCCGCACACCGGGACGAGGCGATGCGATGAACAGCACCTGGAAGCTTGCTGAGGCGCACCCCGAAACTCCGCTCACCCGGGCCGGGCGCGTCGACGCCGATATGTTCTGGGAACGTATCACTTACTTCCTCGACCGCGTCATCCCGGTTGCCAACGAATACAAGATCCGCATGGCCTGTCATCCCCATGACCCGGGCATGCCGCCCGAAGGCTACCAGGGCGTGAACCGGGTGCTGGGCACAGTCGATGGGCTGAAGAAGTTCATCACCATTCAGGAGAGTCCCTACCATGGCCTGAATTTCTGCCAGGGCACAGTGTCTGAAATGCTCGCGAATCCGGGCGAGGAAATCTACGACGTCATCCGCTATTTCGGTTCCCGCAACAAGATCTTCAACGTACATTTCCGCAACATTCGCGGCCATCGGAATGACTTCGTGGAGGTGTATCCCGACGAGGGCGATGTCAATTTTGTGAAAGCAATCCAGGTATACAAGGAAGTCGGCTACCCCTACATGCTGATGCCGGATCATGTGCCGCTGGCGGTCAACGATCCCGGCAGCCTGCAGTCCTTTGCTTTCTGTTACGGTTACATTCGTGCGCTCATCCAGTCAGTGGATTCCCTATGTATGATGAAGATGAGCCCCGCGGAGATGGCGAAGGGGATTGGCGGAGGCCTGCTTTCCTTTCCCGTCACTCACTTTAACGCGCAGTTGGAATGGGAGGCTAAGCCGTACCAGGCGCACATCGCATGGCTGCTGTCGCACAAGCCCGCCGGCTTATTTGTGGCGGGCGGTACGGGCGAATTTTTCTCGCTCACCCCCGCGGAGTTTTCCGCGGTCGTCCAGGCCGGTGTTGCGCAAACGGCGGGGCAGGTGCCGGTGGTCGCAGGCTGCGGTTACGGCACAGCGATGGCCAAGGAATTCGCCAAGGCTGCGGAGGATGCCGGCGCGGATGGCATCCTGCTCCTGCCGCCCTACCTGGTGGGCGCGGAGCAGTCCGGCTTGGCTGCCCACGTGGAGGCCGTCTGCGCTTCGACCCGGCTCGGGGTGATCATGTACAACCGCGACAACGCAGTGCTCGATGATGGGACACTCGCGCAACTGTGCGATCGCTGCCCGAACCTGGTCGGCTTCAAGGATGGTGTGGGCGATATCGAGCGCATGACCCGGATCTACGCCAGGATGGGCGACCGGCTGACTTATATTGGCGGCCTGCCCACGGCGGAGACGTTCGCCCTTCCGTATCTGGAGCTGGGCGTCACCACTTACTCATCCGCCATCTTCAATTTTCTGCCCCACTTTGCGCTGGATTTCTATGCCGCGGTGCGCCGGCGAGATCATGCCGCCGTCTTCGCCGGCTTGCGGGAGTTTGTGCTGCCCTACATCCAAATTCGAAACCGCCGTAAAGGATATGCCGTCTCCATTGTGAAAGCAGGCATGAAAGCGGTTGGCCGGCCCGCGGGCCCAGTGCGTCCTCCGCTGATCGACTTGACCGCCGGCGAGCAGGAAGAACTGACCCGGCTCATCGCGGGAAAGTCCTGATGTGGGGGAGGGTGGAGTGGAGACGTTACCTCTGTCCCCACTCCAAACGGCTTAAAACTTATTCCAGAGGTACTGGTTGTAGACGTCGTGATGGTACTGCACCTCGGGCGCTTTGACAAAGGTGCCCAGCAGCCGAGGGCAACGGTCCGCCGAAGCCTTCTTGAGGTCGGCGTAGCGCTCCTTGACGTCGGACCCAAGCAGCGTGTCAGTCCATTTCGCTGCCTGGAAGTTCTCGAGCGCAGTGTAGATGTTGTCGGGCAGGAAGCGCTTTGCCTGACGAAGATTGTCGATATTCGCGGTGTCACCCTCGATGCCTGTCCGGAACACCGAGTAGAGGACCAGGTAAGGATTGGCATCGGGGCTGACCGAACGTACTTCCACGCGCATACTTCTATCGTTGCCGATAGGGATGCGCACCATGGAGCCGCGATCGGTGGCCGAAGCCATCAGCTGGTTCGGCGCTTCAAAGTGAGGATCGAGACGGCGATAGGCGTTCACGCTGGCATTGAGCAGGACGCAAATGTCATTGCCGTGGGTGAGGATGCGGTCGATGAACTCCCAGCCCATTTTGCTGAGCATCTCTTCACCCTTGGCATCCCAGAACAGATTCTTACCTTTCTCGCTGATGGAGACGTTGGTGTGCATGCCGCTGCCATTGACCCCGACGACGGGCTTGGGCAGGAACGAAGCAGTCAGCCCCATTTTATTGGCCACCTGGCGGCAGATGAGCTTGTAAAGCTGGATCTGGTCAGCCGCGGTCACCACATCGCTGTAGCTGTAGTTGATCTCAAACTGCGAGGGCGCAACCTCGGGGTGGTCCTTTTCGTTTTCGAAGCCCATGGCACGCTGCACTTCAGCGCTGGTGTCGATGAAGGTGCGCAGCGGGTCTCCGGGAAGCGAGTGATAATAGCCGCCGGTGTTGACGTACTCGAAGCTTTGCGTCTCGTGGTAGTGGCGCTCCGCGTCGTTACCCTTGAAAAGAAACCCTTCAATCTCGTTAGCGGCATTCAGGGTGTAACCCTTCTGCTCGTAAAGCCCGTTGGCGTAGCCCTTGAGCACCCCGCGAATATCCGCCGGATAGGGTTTTCCGTCCTTCGCGATCACTTCGCCAAAGACCAATACCTTGCCCGGGCCGAAGAAGTCGGAAGGCACCCAATAGAAAGATCCCCAGTCGATGCCGAGGCGCAGGTCGCTCTCTCGCTGCGCGGTAAACCCGCGAATGGAACTGCCATCGAAGGTCAGGTTGTCGTCGCTCTTGATGATGAACTTCTTGTCGTAGTCCAGCATGTGCAGCCGGCCTTCAAGGTCGCTGAAGACCACGGTGACGGCCTTGATGTGCTTTTCGTCGCCGAGGTATTTCAGCCGTTCTTCACGGATGGTCTCCGCCGGAACGTGGCGCTTGCGTTGATCCTTTGCCGCCAGGTTGCGCTCTTCCAGCTCGGCATAGGGAATCTCAATAAAGTTGCGAAGTGCGTCTGACATGATTCTCCTCAGGGAATTTTCTTCCCGGCAGATTGTTTGTACCGCAAACAGCGTAAAGAAACCATCAAGATGAGTGGGCCCGGTGGGCTAGCCTCGCCAGAATGCAATGATGATGCCGCCCGGTGGTAATCAGCGCCCCACCCACATAGATGGGCATGGTGGGCGACTGGTGGAATCGGACCTTGGCCAGCACCTGGGCTACCAGGAAAAACAGCACAACATATATACCAAGCAGCTTACCAAAATCCCACGGTGGACTATTGACCGTGAACCCATAAAGTGCGAGCACGACTGCGCCGGAGACGAAAAAAAGCACGCGCGCAGCGCCTTCGGAGCGATAGATGCCGCTTTGAAAGAGAGAGTCTCCAAAGACCTCTAAAAGGGCGGCGAGCGTCAGCAAGGCAAAAGCGCCTGCGCGATGGGCGACTACATTGTCCAGAAAGTCATTCACTGCATCCTGCTCCTTGGCAAGAAGGTCTCGAGCCCGCGGAGGGGAGCGCAATGCTCGTGTTAAAGGGCAGTCTCTCCGCGCTGATCGTTGCGTATGCGGACGGCCTGGTCAATTTTAGTCACAAAGATTTTTCCGTCGCCGATCTTGCCCGACTTGGCCGCCGCCACGATGGCAGCGACCACCTTGTCCACCAGCTCATCCGGCACTACCAATTCGACCTTGGTCTTAGGAAGCAGATCCACGGAATACTCACGCCCGCGGTAAAGCTCGGTATGGCCCTTTTGCCGGCCATGGCCGCGCACGTCGGTAATCGTCATGCCAGAGATGCCAATCTCGATCAGCGCATCCTTCACAGCGTCCAGTTTGGAGGGCTGTATGATTGCCTCTACCTTCTGCATCGCCCTGACTCCTTCCTCATTTTTCAACTAAGACAAACGGCGACGACGCATCAATTGGCGAAGTCATATCCTTCTTCACCGTGCTGCGACAGGTCGAGCCCGGTGCGCTCGTCCTCTTCGCTTACCCTCAGCCCGACGAGCTTATCCACCACGAACAGGATCACCAACGTGCCGACAAGCGACAAACACCAGGCGATGGCCACGCCAACGGACTGGTTCAGCATCTGACCGGGGTTTCCTTCGAGCAGCCCCGTGGGCTTTCCCGCCCCGAAAATCGGATTAATCGTGCTGCTGGCAAAGATGCCCGTCAGCAATGCCCCGATGGTTCCGCCGGCTCCGTGCACTCCGAAGGCGTCCAACGAATCATCGTACCCGAAGACGGCCTTAACCTTTACCACCATCAGGTAGCAGAATACTCCGGCGATCAGGCCGATCCACAGAGCGGAGATGGGGGTTACGAAGCCGGAAGCCGGGGTGATGGCGACCAACCCTGCGACCGCACCGGAGATCGCACCCAGCGCCGTACATCTGCCATTGCGCAGCCACTCTGCTGCGCTCCAACCAATGGCCGCCGCGGCGGTTGCAAAGTGAGTGGCGACAAAGGCGGAGGTGGCCAGGGCACCGGCGCTGAGAGCCGAGCCGGCGTTGAATCCGAACCATCCCACCCACAACAGGCAGGCCCCAATAAAGCTCAGCACCACGGAATGCGGCGGCATCGGCTCCCGCGGGTAGCCCAGACGCTTGCCCAGGTACAACGCGGTTACCAGCGCGGACACGCCTGAAGTCACATGCACGACTGTGCCCCCGGCGAAATCGAGGCAGGGAAAGCGGCCTCCCAGCGAGGCATTCAGGAACCCGCCTTTGCCCCAGACCATATGGGCCATCGGGCTGTACACCAAGATCGCCCAGAGCACCATGAAGACCAACATCGCGGAAAACTTCATGCGCTCGGCAAAGGCCCCGGTAATCAGCGCGGGGGTGATAATGGCAAACATCAGCTGGTAGACCATGAAGGTCTGCAGCGGGATGGTGGCCGCATATTTGGGATCCGGGGCCAGCCCAACACCGCGCAAGAAGACGTTATGCAGGCCGCCGATGAAGGCGCTGCCCTCCCCGAAAGCCAACGAGTAAGTCACCAGCGCCCAGAGCACGGTGATGACCGCCATCATGGCGAAGGTCTGCATCATGGTGCCGAGGACGTTCTTTCTGCGCACCAGGCCGCCATAAAACAAGGCCAGGCCGGGACCGCTCATCAACAAAACGAGCGCCGCGCTCACCAGCATCCAGGCGTTATCCCCCGCGGTCTGCGCTGCAGCGATTGCGGTAGCCTGGTCCGCGGAAGTCTTTTCCAGCGCCGCCAGCCGATCCGCCGTGGCCGGAGCCGCAGGCGCCGCCTGTGCCATGGCCACGCTTCCTGTGACCAATACCCCCATCACCAGCACAAAGGCACGAATCAGGGCACATATCCGATCGAATCGTCGCATCAATCCGCCACCCTCCGTCAGTTTCTGGAGAAAACAGAGCTCCCCGGGAACGCGCTGGTATTTCTCCGTTCGCTTACTTTACACAAGATATCCCGCTGGCCCAAGATCAATTCGTCGCCCCGTGGGTCTTCAGGCTCGCCCTCAGTTCTCAGGCGGTTGCCTAGAAGTGATAAATTACGTCACCGGCCAAGGTGAGCTGGCTCTTCTTGGTCGGAGCCAGGCTGACGCCATCGAGTGACGGCGAATCATAGGCCGGCACATCGTAGGAGTGCTCGAAGCGCAACTCCGGACGGAAAGTGACGGTGCTTCCCAGCCAGAAATTGAAGCCCACCAGGTGCTCAGTGTAACGGGTCTTATTGCCGGTGCGCTGTCCCTTGAGGTCGTCGACGAACTCGTTGCGGATGGTCAGTGAGCTGTGATGATGATTGAACTCATGCTCAATGTAGTTGACGATGGCATAATCCGGCGCGAAGCAATGAGTCGCCAGCGGATTGCACTGCGCCCCATTGGCCCCGACGATAAGAGACGGGCTGGTGATTTCACCGGCATTCGCGCCGATGTTGGCGTTCGAGCCATAGCTTATGCAAGGACTCAGCCCATAGCATAAGTTGGGCACATCGCGTTCATACTGGTACCATGCCTCTGTGTCTTCGTGCCAGGTGGCATTAATCTTGTGGTAGTGCGTCAGATAGTAGCCGGAAAGGTTATTGTAGGCGTACTTACCCGAGTTAATCGAGTTGGCGCAGGCATAAAGATTATCGCCGCCATCTTTCCAGGTATACGCGGCGCATAGATTTCCGGTTAGCTTTGCATTGGAGATCCAGGGAGCAGACTCACAACCGCCCGAAACACCGGCCTGGACTGTCCAATGGTCGCTAACCTTGGTCGTGACATTGATCCCGTTCTGGGTATAGCAGTCATAGGTGTAAAGGATGGAATGACTATACGTGTAGTTATTCGGGGCCAACTGCGCCTCAATATCAGGTAAGGAGATATACCGTCCGATGCGGATATCCGTTCCCAGGCCCACATGCGGCACATACAAGTCCACGTAATACATCACCGGGTCATAGCCGTAGACGTTGTTGCTGCTGAGCAACTGCTGGCTGAAGATGCCTTTTGCCGTGGTATAGCGGTAGTCGAGACCATAGATATTGGTGAAGCGGAAACCCCAATCGAAGTGGTCAGTCTGCACCGTATTGGGAAGACGCTCGAAATACAGCGCGACCTGGTCAAGCTGGATGGAATTCGGGATCACATCGTAGGCCGTTTCGTTGTTCGCGTACCTGCCCTTGTTCGAGGTGCTGGCGTTGCCGCCGATGTCGAACCAGCCGTACATCTTGAAGCGGCTCTTGTTCTCGTTGATCGCCTGCATCAGGGGATAGGTTCCGTAGTCGGGCGCCCCAATCACGACTGTGCCGCCGATGGGCCAGTCTGCTGAAGGAAACGGGGGCGAGTTGAGCGGGGGTGGCGTCCCTCTCCGCTCAGGTGCGGGGGACGGCGGTAAGCCATTGGAATCCACTGTCCAGTCATCCAGGTAGGCATGGCCTAAACGAGTAAAGAAGCCTCGGTTTGAGGTGGCAGGGCGGCGCCCGGGTGCAGCGGGCGCCGGTGCAGGCGTGTCCGTGTCACCTTGCAATTCCGAATTCCCAGCCACGCTGGAGACCGGCCCGATGCCGGCCACTTCATAGGTGCGCAGAACCTGCTCTTGATCCGCTTTGGTGCCGACACCGTTTTGTCCCAGGCCCGTTGTGCCCGCGATTGCCTGTCGCAAAAAATAAAACGATGATATGAGTACTAAAACATGGCCGGATGAAACGCATGGATGGCTTTCTCCAAATCTACAAACCACGTGGTGCCATGATTAGTAGAGTGCAAGGAGCGTAAAGAGTGCGTAAGGATCCGTAGATCGCCACATGCAAACTGTTTGAGGAGTGAACAGTAGCGAGATGGATGACGAATCTTTACGACTTCTTTATCAGATTTGCGGTAAGTTCGCCTGCTGTCTGCATGACGCAACCGCAGCAAACAACGACGCTACAATACAAAACGGCGAACGTGCCAGCGGCGCGACTCACTTGCCGCCGTATTTCTCAAGCCACTGCAGCTCTTCTCGTACCTTGATAAGGCCGTGCCAGGGGTTGTTCTCGAGCGAGTGTCCCTCGCCGGGAAACACCAACAGGCTGTGCGGCACCTGGAGTGCTTGCAACGCTCGCTCCAGCAGAAGATCCTCGAGGTAGCTCACGCGCACATCGGCATCGCCGCCTACGATGTGCGTGGGCGTTTTGACCTTGTTCATTTGGAAGAGCGCCGCCTCCGACTGGTAGATAGCGGGATTCTGCCAGGGCGTCCCGCCCAGATACCACGCATCGTCGTACGTGAGGTCATCATTGCCCCAGTTCGCCGCATGCTCCACCGCTCCTGCGCCCGTCACCGCTGCCTTGAACTCAGTGGTCTGGGTGATGAGCCAGTTGGTCATGTAGCCGCCATAGCTATAACCACCTACCGTCAGATGCTGCGGATCGGCGATTCCATCCTTCACCAGCGCGTCGACTCCTTCCAGTATGTCCTTGCCCGGGCGAGAGACCAGGTGAGGAGAAATCTGCAACATGAAATCGTCACCGTATCCGCTGGATCCCCGGTAGTTGGGGCGGAAGACCAACCAACCGTTGGCCGCAGCGAGGGTTGCCCAGTCATACCAGTCGGCTTCGAAGTAATCGCCATTTGCCTCGGCCGGCCCGCCGTGAATAAGCGTCAGCATGCGCAGATTCTTTTCGCCCATGCGGTGCGGTGGATAGATCAATATTCCTTCGACCGTTATGCCATCGTCCGCCTTCCATTGATAGGTCTTCCATTCCGGTTGCGCTCGTTGCGTAAAGATCAGGTTGAAGCTGCTGATCGGCTTTGCCTGATCGGGCTGCGCCGGGGTTCGCCGCCAGAAACACCTGCACCGGCGTGGTGAGCGTGGAGTGCTTTACCAGCAGAGAGCGCGTGTGCAGCCCAGCGTCCACGCCTGCGTAGCTTCCCGGGCGATCCGGGCAATGGCACGGCGCGGTCGCCGTCGATCGCATAGAGCTGTTGCTGGGTTCCCTTAAGGCCTGTCGCGATCAGCCGCCGTCAGCCATTACGGTGAAGTCTTCGAATGACCCCGCAAATCCAGCGCCCAGCCTCTGTACATGCCCGCTCTGCGCATCCATCGCATACAGCCGTCCTTGCACATCCCGGTAAGGACCGTCGAGCGCACCCGCATCCGCACCCACGTGGAAGAAAAGCTTGCTGCTGTCACCGCTCCAGCGCAGGCCGTCCTCGATCGCCTGGTTGTTGGTGAGGCGTCGAACCTCTCCGCCCGAGCTTCCGACGAGATAGATTTCGTTATGCGCCGGATCTTCAAAACGATGGGAGACAGAGTCAGTCACGAATGCGAGTTGCGTGCCCTTCGGTTCGGGTGCAATCTCCTTGATCTCATCGCTACTGGCCGCAATGTCCTGGCGAGAGCGGGCAGCGGCAAGGCATCGTCAGCAACCGCGGCTGAATCCGCAGGCAAGTTCTTCTGTGCGGCGGCGATCGAAGTCGCGACCGGCATGGACAAGAGCAGGTCGCCCCGCTGGTGCTCGCGCCAGCGAATCACATCTTTCCATTGGGCCTGGTTTGCCTCCTCCGCTTTTTTGGAGAGCGGCACTTCAGTGGAGAAGAAGATCTGGGCTCCATCGCCAGACCAGGCAAAGGCATGGACCTTCAGCTTCTCCGTGTAGAGGGGAAAGGACTCACCCGAATCCGCGGCGATCAACCACAACCGTTCTGGAACATCGTCGCCTTCTTTATCCTCGCCGTCAGGCAGGGGAAGATCGGAAAGGAACGCAATGTACTTACCGTCAGGAGACCATTGCGGAGAGCCGGCGTGGCCGGACCGCGTCAGCGGGATCGATTGGCCTGTCTTCTCTTTCCATATCCATAGGTCGCTGCGGAACCGGTTGTGCTGCCAATCGGAAGAGACGGTGGCCATCACCGCAGCCGAACCGTCAGGAGATAGTTTGACCTCCTTGATCTCGGTAGCGTTCATGAATTCGTCCAGCGTGATAGCATCTTTGGCTCCCTGAGCGACGGACGGAACGCAGGCGAGCAAGGCGACGGCAAACAGTGAAGCGGCACGAGAATTCCCCAGCAATCGTTTGTTCCTTTCCTTTTTGAGAGATACGGGGGCGCCAGAGGTCTTATACTAAACGGAGCCCTCGACCGTACCCCCTCTGCATTGCCCAGTCGCTTGCGTGGGTCGATAGCACGCCGCGGCCTGGGTCTGTTACATTCCAAACCTGTAAAAGGGGATTTATGCCCTTGTTTGTCGCCGGAGCCGGACGGCTCCGTTTGCTCGCTCTCTCTATGCTCGTTTCTGCGGCCACCGCGCCCGCCTTCGCTCAGCTTGACGCGCAAACGCAAAAGCTTTCGCGGGATATCTTTCAGCAGCTCATCGAGATCAACACCACCGATTCGGTGGGCAGCACGACGGTTGCCGCCAAAGCCATGGCGCAGCGCCTGCTCGACGCCGGCTTTCCCAAAGAAGATGTGCTCGTCCTCGGCCCGAACGACCGCAAGGGCAACCTGGTGGCGCGCATTCATGGAACGGGCCGCGCTAAGCCGATTCTCTTTATCGGCCATCTGGACGTAGTCGAGGCCAGGCGCTCCGATTGGAGCACCGATCCGTTCCAGTTTGTCGAAAAGGACGGCTACTTCTATGGGCGCGGCACGCAGGATATGAAGGAGAGCGACGCCGTCCTGGTGACCACGTTCATCCGCCTGAAGAAGGAAGGCTTTCAGCCGGATCGCGACCTCATCCTGGCGCTCACCGCCGACGAGGAGGGGGGCGCATCCAACGGCGTCGACTGGCTGCTGAAGAACCATCGCGACCTGATTGACGCAGCCTTTGTTCTCAATTCCGACAGCGGGGGCGTCGACCTGGAGCATGGCAAGCCTCTCTCGTTTGACGTAGAGGCGGAGGAGAAGCTTTACGGTGATTATCAGCTCACCGCCACCAGCCCTGGCGGCCATAGTTCCTTGCCCGTGCCCGACAACCCGATCTATCACATAGCCGACGCGCTGACCCGGCTACAGGCCTATCAATTCCCCTTTGAGTTGAACCCAGTGACCCGCGCCTATTTTGAACGCATGAGCACGCTGGAGTCAGGCCAGACCAGCGCAGACATGAAGGGCATTTTGCAGAACCCACCCGATGCGGGGGCGATCGAGCGGCTGTCCGCCATCCCTAAGTACAACGCCACCATGCGTACCACTTGCGTGGCCACGCGTCTCTCCGGTGGCCATGCCAACAACGCCCTGCCGCAGAGCGCCGAGGCCATCGTGAACTGCCGCATCCTGCCCGGCTATTCCAACGAAGAGATCCGGCAGCAGCTTATCCATATCTTCAACGAGCCCAAGGTCAGCGTCCGCTTACGTCACCAATTCCGGCGAGGTGCAGGACACGGCCGGCGACGTGAAGGCAGTTCCACCGACGGCGCTGCAGCCTGAGGTGATGCAGCCGCTGGAGAAGCTGGTGGCCCGGATGTGGCCTGGCATCCCGGTCATTCCAGAAATGGAAGCCGGCGCCTCCGATGGCAAGATCACCAGCGAGGCCGGTTTGCCCACCTATGGGCTCAACGGGATCGCCATCGACATCAATGATGTGCGTGCGCACGGCAAAGATGAGCGGGTGGCAGTAGACTCCTATTACCAGGGAGTGGAGTTCTACTATCGCTTTGCGAAGATACTCAGTGGCGGCAAGGAATAATAGCGAATGGATAGCGGGAAGCTGAATGGATCGACCATGATGTGTCTCCGCCTGGTTCTGGCGGCAGGGCTCGGCATTTTTTCGGCGGTTGGCGCAGTGGCGGCTAGCCCGGCAGCCGCGGATGGCAAGTCTCGTCCCTGGATGAATAAGAGCCTTTCGCCCGATGAGCGGGCCGGCCTGGTGCTGAAAGAGATGACGCTGGACGAAAAGATTGAGCTCATGCACGGCCAGGGCATGCCGGGTTGGAGCCGCCCCATGCCCAAGACATACCTCGGCAATGGCGGAGCGGGCTTCATCATGGGAAACCAGCGGCTGGGCATTCCCCAGGTGGAGATGAGCGATGCGGCCTACGGGGTGAGGATGAGCGCCCAGAATGGCCGCTACTCTACGGCGCTGCCGGCGAACATTGCCGCTGCGGCCAGCTGGGATCCTGAGGCCGCCTGCGCCTATGGCGCCCTTATCGGCAGGGAACTGCGCGCGCAGGGTTACAACATGACCCTGGGCGGCGGCGTCAATTTGACCCGCGAGCCGCGCAACGGAAGAACCTTCGAGTACCAGGGCGAAGATCCGCTGCTGGCGGGGACGCTGGTGGGCAACCGGATCAAGTGCGAGCAAGCCCAGCATGTGATCGGCGATATCAAGCACTACGTCATGAACGACCAGGAAAATGGCCGGATGAGGTGGATGTAATCATCGGCAAGAGGGCGATGCAGGAGACCGATATGCTGGCCTTCCATATTGGCATCGGCATCGGACACCCGGGTGCGGTCATGTGCTCCTACAACTCCATCAACGGCGATTACGCCTGCCAGAACAAGTACACCCTGACCGATGTGCTGAAGACTGACTGGCAATTCAAGGGTTTCGTGGTGTCCGACTGGGGTGGAACCCACAGCACGATCAAGGCGTCCGCCGCGGGGCTGGACAACGAGCAGCCGATGGACGACTTTTATGGCGAGAAGCTAAAGCAGGCAGTGGAGGCAGGCAAAGTTCCCATGTCCCAATTGGATGACCATGTCCACCGCATACTGCGTTCACAATTCGAGGACGGACTTTTCGACTACCCGGCGCAGAAGAGTGTGGTGGATGTAGAAGGCGGCCTCGCCACCGCGCGGCGCATTGCCGAACAAAGCATTGTGCTGCTCAAAAACACCGGCGGTTTATTGCCGCTCGACCGCGCCACGGTGCATTCGATCGCGGTGATTGGGCCGCATGCCGACACCGGCATGATCTCCGGCGGTGGATCGGCGCAGGTGGACCCGCCGGGGCAACCGGCCGCGCCCTGGCAGTCGAAAGTGTGGTTCCCGACCTCGCCATTGAAAGCGGTGTGCGCCGCTGACCCAACGGCTAAGGTGGCGTTCGACTCGGGCGCCGACCCCGCCTCTGCCGCAGCGCTGGCTCGGCAGTCGGATGTGGCGATCGTCTTTGCCTACCAGTGGATGAGCGAAGGAACCGACCTGCCAAGCCTCTCGTTGCCGGAGAACCAGGATGCGCTGATCGAGCAGGTAGCCGCGGCCAACCCAAAGACCATTGTTGTGCTCGAGACCGGCACCGCAGTCACCATGCCGTGGGTCGACAAGGTTGGCGGGGTTATGGAGGCGTGGTATGCCGGGAGCAAGGGCGCGGATGCTGTGGCCAATCTCCTCTTTGGCGATGTGAATCCGAGCGCGAAGCTACCCATCACTTTTCCCCGCAGCGAGGCAGATCTGCCCCATCCCGAGTTGGTGAAGCCGCCCGGCAGAGGTGAGGATGCCGGCGCCAAATTGAAGCCTGAAGACGCCAAACCAATCTTCAGCGTGCATTACGACGAAGGATTGAAGGTGGGCTACAAATGGTACGACGCGGAGAACAAGCCGGTCCTGTTTCCCTTTGGCTACGGTCTTTCCTACACCAGCTATGAGTACTCCGACTTGAAGGTCACGTCCGGCCAGGAGCCGACCGTGAGTTTCACAGTAAAGAATGCGGGCGCTCGCGCGGGAGCCGAGGTTGCTGAGGTATATGTTGCGCTCCCGGCGGCTGCGGGCGAACCGCCCAAGCGGCTTGCCGGCTGGAGCAAGCTGCAGCTGAAAGCTGGCGAGAGCAAGGAAGTGAGTTTGACGATCAATCCTCGGGAGCTGTCGATTTTCGACGAGAGCAGCAACGGATGGAAGCAGCTGCCCGGTCACTACACCTTCATGGTTGGAGGGTCCTCCAAAGACCTGCCTCTGAAGCAGGAGATCAACTTACCCTAGAGGGGATTCTGTACCCTCACGATCTGGGCCTTTTCCCCTCCCAGGTCTCAAATGCGAGACCTGGGCCACCCGTTCTTCTGTTATGCCGGAGGGCAAGAACAACAACCGTTTCCTTGCACAGCTCGAGACGCTTCTCGGTATCGTGACCGTCATGTCTTGCTCCCGCCGTGAATTCATAACATCCGTTGCCGCTTTGAGTGCAATGGCTTCGATTCAGCCAGCCTACGCATTTTCCGGGACAGCCTGTCCTTTTCGCCTTTCCATCATCAACGACGAGTTGACACCCGACTTTGGCCGGGCCTGCGAGATTGCCGCAAAGGACTTCGGCTTGCACTGGATCGAATTGCGGGCCATGTGGAACAAGAACGTCACCGAATTGGACGCCAAGGAGATCGCTGAAAGCCGCAGGCTGCTGGAAAAGTACCAGCTGCGGGTGACCGACATTGCCAGTCCTCTCTTCAAGGTGGACTGGCCCGGAGCGCCTCTTTCGAAAGAGAGCCCACGGCGCGACCAGTTCCATGCCGACTTCGATTTCAAGCAACAGGATCAGTTGCTGGACCACTGCATCGAGCTGGCAAAGCAATTCCAAACGGATCGCATCCGCTGTTTTGATTTTTGGCGGCTCGACGATCAGGCGCCCTACCGCGCCGCCATCAACGAGAAGCTACGCGCCGCCGCTGAGAGGTGCGCCAAGAGCAACCTGATCCTGCTGCTGGAGAATGAGATGTCGTGCAACACGGCGACGGGAGAAGAGTCCGCCGCCGTTCTGAAGGCGATCCCCAACAAAAACCTGATGCTCAACTGGGACCCGGGCAACGCCGCGGCGCTCGGCAGCACTCCCTATCCTGATGGGTACCGCCTTTTGCCCCACGATCGCATCGGTCATTGCCACGCGAAAGATGTGGTGCGGCCGGCGGGCAAGAAATACGAGTGGGCGCCGGTGGGTGCAGGAGTCGTGGACTGGGTGGGCCAATTCCAGGCCCTGGCGAAGGATGGTTATCACTACGCGGTGAGCCTGGAAACCCATTGGCGCGGCGCCGGCACTCCCGAGGCCTCTTCCCGCGTCAGCATGAAAGGGCTCAAGAACACCCTCAGCAAGGCCGGCTTAAACTGCTGAAGCATCATTCCGTCAGCAGTGGCTCGCGGTTGGCTTGCGCGTCGCTGACTTCCTTGGCATAGAACATATGCGAGATCCGGGGTGGCTCCGTCCCGCGATGAAAGCTCCAGACATGATCCCGGATCTCGCGATCCGAGGCGGTGAAGCGCTCCCGCTGCCGCATGTATTCGAGCCATGACTCGGTGATGAAGGTCTCGTAGAGGTGTGCGGGGTCGGCCGCATCCTGGTAGACCCCCCAGCGGATAGCGCCATCGCGCAGGCGTACATCTCTCAGCTGATGCACGGCTTTGGTAAAGGCGGCGTAGTCCTGCGGATCGATATGGTATTCGATCGACACCCGTACCGGGCCGGCGCTGTCTTCCCGTTCCGTCGCCAGCTTGGGTACCGGCAGGCTGTAGCGGTGGGGACTGAAGTCCGGCTGCACGCCGCGCAGAACATGGAAGCGCATCGAGAAGGGAAGCGTGATCGCCAGGCCGGCAGCCGCGCAGAGCAGCGACTTTGGGGTGGAAACGTGCTCCGCGATAAACCCCCAGATCACTCCGCCCAGGGCCATGCCCCCGGCAAAGATCATCTGGTAGGCGCCCAGCGCGCGCGCCTGCACCCAGGCCGGAGCGGATACCTGCACCGCCAGGTTCAAAGTAGACATGGCGCTGGTCCAGGCGAAGCCGCCGGCGATGAGCATGGGAATGATAATCAGCGGCATTCTTACCAGCGCCAGGGCCGACAGCGTGGCGATGAAGACGACGGTGGCCCAGCCAATGATCGCGTCGGCGGAGAGGAGCCTGCGGACCCGGGGGAGGCTGGTTGCACCGATCACCGCGCCGAAGCCCATGCTGCCATTCAGAATTCCATATCCCATTGCCCCCTGGTGCAGATCGCGCTTGGCCACGATGGCCAGCAGAGCCCAGACGGCGCTCACAAAGAGGGTGAAGAGGATCGTCCGCACAAAGGCGGCCTGCAGCATGGGAGCGTAGCGAAGGTAGCGGATACCGGAGCGTACCGAGCCGCGTATCCGCTCGGCAGGCAAGGCGCTCTTGAAAAGCGGGTTGCGCTGCCAGCGATACAAGACCCAAATCACGCCCACAAACGAGAGCGAATTGAGCAGAAAGACATTGGCCGCGCCGGTGGTGGCGCGGGCATACAGCGCGATCGCCATGCCACCCAGGGCTGGTCCGAGGGCGCGGGCGAGATTGAAGCCGGCGGAGTTGAGGGAGACGGCGTCCGGCAGCTGGGCGCGCGGGATCACTTCCGGCACGATGGCCTGCCATGCGGGGCTGTTCATGGCCGCCCCGATATTCAGCAGGAAGGTGAGGATCAGCAGGATCCACGGCGAGATGATGTCAAAGAAAGTAAGCACGCTGAGGATCGCGACCGCCGTCAGCATCCAGGCCTGCCAGAAGATGAGCAACCGGCGGCGATCGTAAATATCAGCCGTCGCGCCGGCCAGTAAGCCGAGGATGACCACGGGCAGGGCGGCCGCGGTCTGCATCAGGGCGATCAGCAGGGGGGAGGACGTGAGCACGGTCATCAGCCAGGTGCCCGCCGTATCCTGCATCCATCCGCCCAGGTTGGACACAATGGAAGCAAGCCACAAATCGCGAAACATAGGCACAGCCAGCGGTTCGAAGCCGTTGAGCTGGGGTTTTGCCGGCGATTGATCTGTCTTCAATGTCGTCATGAGCCAAGCAGGGAGGGAAGGTGGCTGAGATCCCTTTTTCCAATTATCCCAGAGTGTCCTCCCCTCCCTGGCCCGATGTACCGGCCGACACAACACCAATCGCTGGAAAAAAGACTCGGAAGACTTTTCGTGCCGGATTCGGTCTGACTGTGCAGGTGGTACCGGAGGGGTAGCAATGAGCACCAACGCCTTAGTGAGCACGGCATTTCGTACCGTTGCCACCGCCGTCCGCGGCGAACAGGTGGTTGGTATGCTGTTGTCTACCGTTCCGCTGGCCGAGCGAATGTTGCTCTATCACGTGGCCATGACTGCGTGGGCCATGGTTCCCGAACGAGGCCTGCGCGAGCGGCTGGGTTTGTCGCGCCACGCCGATTGCGCCCAGGCTTAGAAACAATAAAGACCTCGCCGTCAGGGGTGCCCCATGTCTCGCCTTGGCGTACGTGGGCCGAGAAACTATAGGCGAAGCCCACCATTGTTTTCAACCATCCTCAAAAAACAAAGGAAATAAACCATAATCGCCCAGGTACGCTGGTGCGAATCTGGGGCACCGCGCCTCAACTGGCGTATGCTGGAAATGTTGTGAGTTTTCCTCTGCGACGGACTTTCCCGGCGATGACTGCGGTGCTGGTGCTGGCTCTGCTGTTAACGCAGGCGGCATCTACCGTGTGCACGGCGCAGTGTGTCCAACGCCAACTGCCTCAGACCTCCACACATTGCCATTCCATGCTGCATGCGTGCCAGCATGCAAACATCGCCACAGTAGAAACTGCAGGGGCCTGCAATTCTTCTTCGTGTGGAATGGATTTGCTGGCCGGCAATCAGGATAGATCGCTGGCGCAGCAGCGTCCGCTGGCCGTTTACAAGGATTCTTACGGCTCTTTGCCTGGACTAGACATCGCATCCTTCCCGCAAGCTCCGCTTCGCTCCGAAGTAGCGTTGGCGGCCCGCCCATGATCACTGCTCTGCGCGTTTAATACCCTTCCTGCCTTTCGCTGCACCCGAATCCATTCAATTCTTGTCGTCCCCTCGCATTTGATTCTTCAGGAGTCATTATGAGTAACCGACGTAGTTTTCTGCAGCGCGCCTTTGGTGCGGGAGCAGCTCTTTTTGCCGTCCGCGGACTCTCCGCGCAAGACATGCAAATGCCGATGCCAATGCCGATGCCGATGCCGAGCCAGAAGCCCGTTCCCCAGGGCAGCCATGGCCCATCGTTCCCCACGCCGGTCGTGACCACGGACGTGGGCGATCTTTCCTACAGCGTGGACGGCGGCGCCAAGGTCTTCCATCTGGTCGCCGAAGTCTTGCGGCAGAAGATCCACCCCGACAAAACGATTGACGTTTGGGGATTCAACGGCAGCGCGCCCGGCCCCACCATCCAGGTCAACCAGGGGGATCACGTCCGCATTATCTTCGACAACCATTTGCCGGAGCCAAGCTCCATCCACTGGCACGGCTTTGAAGACACGGTCGGCTATGACGGCATGCCGGGCATCAGCCAGGAACCGGTAAAACCGGGCGGCCGCTTCGTCTATGAATTCGACATTCACCAGACGGGCACTTACTTCTACCACTCCCACATGGCGATGCAGGAGATGGCGGGAATGCTGGGCGGCTTTATCATGCATCCGCGCACACCCTACCTTCCCCACTGCGATAAGGACTTTCTGCTGCACCTGCAGGAGTACGCGGTGTTGCCCAGCAACACCGTGCCCAACACCATGAACATGGAATACAACTGGCTGCTGCTCAATGGGAAGGCGGGGCCGGCATCCACCCCGCTGATCGTTCGCCAGGGCGACCGGGTACGCCTGCGGTTTGTCAACCTGGGCATGGATCATCACCCCATGCACGTTCACGGCTACACCTTCCAGGTCACAGGCACGGAGGGAGGCCGCATCCCTGCAGACTGCCTGGTGGCCGGGGACCACCGTGCTGGTAGGCGTGGCCCAGGCGCGGGACGTGGAGTTCGTCGCGGACCGGACCGGAGACTGGATGCTGCACTGCCACTTGCCCCACCACATGATGAACCAGATGTCTTCCAATGTGGGCAAGATGACGCGGGGGGCCGGCACGGGCCAACCAGCAGGCGTGGATATGAACACCGGTATGGGCATGCTGCAAGGCACGCCCGGCGTCCCGTCGGGCGATGACTACGGAACCAGCCTCGGCCGCGGGATGGGTTTCGGCAGCACCTCGGATATGGCGACGACCAACGGGCAGCTCTCAGGCGAGAAGGCGATGCCGGGGATGACGATGCCCGGGATGACGATGTCGCGGGCGACATCGCGAGAACGCAAATGCAGTGCCTGGCTTTCCTCAGGATGCCTATATGGAAGGTCCCGCCATGGCCATGGACCAAATGGTTGATAAGCCTGAGAACTACGGACTTCGTCCAGGCTGGAGCGGCTACAGCATGGGCATGATGACCTTTCTTCGGGTTCTGCCGCCGGAGAAATACGAAGAAGTGATGGCGCGCATGAAGCAGGCGCAAAGACCGAATGACCCCTACGGATCGCTGTTAGAACGACTTTCCTAAACGCACGGCAAAAAAAAAACCGGGAGAAGACGATGCAAACAGGCAAACGAATCGCGCCGATGCTGTGGTTGGTCACTCTGCCGCTGCTGGCGCAAAACGGGCAGCAACCCTCGATGCAGATGGGGAGGGATGGAGATGGAGAGATCGCCGCCGATGCAGTTGCGGAGCCGGCGCCGGAGCTGCTGCCGGGTATAGCGGCGCGCACTCCACTCAAGTTGGAATACTTTCTTGACTCGGCCGATCGAAACAATCCGACGTTGCAACAAGCCGCGGCTATTGTCCGCCGCTCCGAGGCCCAGGCCAGGCAAGCATCCCTGTACCCGAATCCCACGGCGGGTTACGAGGGCGACCAGATTCGCGGTGGCTCCTACGGCGGCGGAGAACAGGGCGGCTTCGTCGCGCAAACCATCGTGCTGGGCGGTAAGCTTGGCCTTCGCCGCAACATCTACGAGCAGCAGAAGCAGTCGGATACGATGGCAGCCGAGGCACAGCTCCTGCGTGTACACAACGATGTGACCCAGATGTTTTATAACGCGCTGAGCGCTCAGCAAACAGTGCTGGTACGCGGCCGGCTCCTCGGTTTGGCTAACGATGCTGCCCAAACCGCACACCAATTGGCGAATGTGGGCCAGGCGGATGCACCTGACGTTCTGCAGGCCGAAGTTGAGGCGGAACAGGCAGGGATCGACTACACCGTGGCGCAGCGGCTGTTCATCCAGAAATTCAAGAGCCTCGCCACTCTCGCGGGCAGCCCTTCGGCAGAGATCACGCTGTTGGACGCCGCGCTCGACGCGCCGCCGGAGATCGATCCCTCCCATGCGGTGGATACCATCGTGCAGCAGAGCCCGGCCGTAAGGCAGGCCCAACAGCAGGTCGCCATTGCCGAGGCGAGATTGAAAGACGCTAAGCGGGAAGTAGTGCCCGATCTTCAATTGCGGGCTGGCGAGCAAGAGAACCTGGAGACGCTCGGCAGCGTCCCGGGCAAGAAGACGGGCGCGCAAAGCTTTGCCAGCGCCGGAATCGAGCTGCCGCTTTGGAACCGCAACAAGGGCAATGTGCAGGCCGCGGAAGCAGAACTTGACCAAGCCAGGCAGGAGGTAACACGCACACAATTATCTCTGCGCCAACAGGCGGAGGTGCTGGTGCAGAACTACCTTTCCGCCAAATTAGAAGCGGAACGCTATCGTACCGCTCTGCTGCCTCGCGCCCGTCGCGCGTATGAGCTTTATCTGGAGAAGTACCAGAAAATGGCGCAGGCGTATCCTCAGGTCATCGTGTCGCAGCGGACTCTCTTTGAGCTCGAGGTGCATTACATCGACGCCCTCGATCGCATCTGGCAGAACGCAATTGCGCTTGAGAACTTTACCCTGCGGGGCGGCCTGGACGAGCCTGTTGAGGCGTGAGCCCTGAGGGAACGGTTTATTCTCTGATAATCAAGGGGCCCTAGCATGGATGCGTGACGAAAGGAATTGCCGGCGTGACGAAAACATTTGGCAATGAGGATCTGGAGCTCTGGCTGATCCGCCACGGAGAGACAGAGTGGAGCCTTTCCGGCGCCCATACCAGCAGAACCGACATCCCATTCACCGCGCGAGGAGAAGAGCGTGCCGCCCGAATCCGGGATTATCTCGCGCATCGCAAGTTCAGCCTGGTGCTGACCAGTCCTATGCAGCGTGCGCGCGAGACCTGCCGCGTTGCCGGATATGCGGACGTCGCGCAAATCGATGAGAACCTGCGGGAGTGGGATTACGGCGTCTACGAAGGCCATACAACGGCGGAGATTCGGAAACAGCAGCCGGATTGGTCGATTTGGGATTCGCCTCCTCCAGAGGGCGAGCCGGTCGAACACGTAGCGGCCCGGACACAGCAAGTCATCGATCGGGCCGTCGAGGCCGGCGGTAAGGTCGCATTCTTCGCGCACGCCCACGTGCTTAGAATTCTGGCGGCTACGTGGCTCGGCCTGCCGCCTCGGGCGGGGAGCCTGCTGGCGCTGGGGACCGGATCGGTGAGCACGTTGGGGTTCGAGCGGGAGACCCGGGTGATCTCCACGTGGAACCGTTCCTTTGAGGTGGACTGAGCGTATCCTGATGGTCGGCGACCGAGGGCAACGTGGATCATCCACCCTTTTTCCGGACCATCCTGGTGGGCGATAACGGAACGCCAGAAGCCGCGAGAGCTGTCGCCGCGGCTATATCGCTCGGTGAAAAGTACAAAGCAAAGGTCATCCTATTAGGTGTATTAATGCCGCCTAGTGCTGAGGCCCTGGCAGAAGGCTATGGTCTTACCGACCCCGCGGCCGAACGCAGAAAATTGGCAGAACACCTGCAGGTCACCGCCCAAGCGGCCGAACGCGCCGGTGTTGAGGTTGTAGTCGAGATTGTGAAGGGGCTGCCTGAGGAGTCGATCGAGAAAAGAGTAAAGCAAGGGGCCATCGACCTCGTCGTGGTGGGACACAGGAAGATAGGCCGCCTTCGCGGTTGGCTTGAGCATTCAACCTTCGAGGGCCTGGTTCGCAGATGTCCAGTATCGGTGCTGGTGGTCCATGATTGTGCGCCTACGTCATTGAGCAGTTTCGCAATTGCTAGCGGAAACTGCTAAAACGCAAGACGCGCCAGCAGAACGCCGAGCCAGACCGCAACCAGGCCCAGCAGCACGCTGACCGCGACGTAGACGGCGGAAACCAGGAACTCCCCTGTTTGCACTGCCGCAAATGCCTCCATTTCAAAGGTGGAGAAGGTGCTGTAGGCACCGATGAAACCCACCGGGATGAGGAAGTCCCATGCCGGATTGATGGATGTGTGCCGTTCGATGAACGTCACGGAGAACCCAATGATCAGGCACGCCGTCATGTTGATCACGAACGTGCCGTAGGGGAACCGCATACCCATGCGGCCGGCAACCATCGAACCGACCAGGTACCTGGTAAGGGAGCCAAGGGCGCCCCCGATTGCGATGAGAAAGTATTTCTGCAAGTCCTGCCTCCGTTCTTCTGCGCAGGTCTCCAAACGCACGAGAAGCTTCTCGTGGAGGGAGACTAATTTTGAACAGGAAGGGCGTCGTCAAGACATGACTCCGCGACGGTCTTCCCGTCAGGAGTCATCATCTGTCGAGCCGATGAGGCAGAACAGCGGTTGAGGGCGAACTCCTTCGCCACAGCTATGTTAATTCTAACCGGTGAGGCTGCCGGTTGTCGACCCATGGGGTCATCGCGCCATGTTTGTTAGAACGCAGTACCTCTCATTACGGATTGTGGAAAACCTCCTGCATTTTTGCCCATGATGTCTCGCCTGGAAGAGGAATCTGCATCGCGTCTGTCATGCTGAGCCACTTGATATTGCGAGGTTCTTTCGCCATTGTTTCCATGTCGGCCTTGTAGTCATTTCCGGTGTACTCGTAATAGGCAAACAGGTAATAGTGACTGTCGTCCATCTTGTGGATGTATATCGAGAAGTTGTGCATGTGGTACTTGTTGAGCAAGTCACGAACGCCGGGATTCGACGCCGCATGAAGCGCTTCATAGGCAGCTATCCGGTCAGGTTTAATGCCGATCACCATCCCGATTCGTTTTGGCTGCCCTTGCTGGCTAAGGCCATAGATCCCGGCTGACAGCGCAACCCCAGCAAGAAGCATGGCCAGGACAATCCTCTTCATCTTTACCTCCTTGGTGATCGTCCGCAATGATTGCACTTCTGACCGGGCTTGCCAACCGGGTTGCAATGGTTGATCATTTCAGACGCCGACCATGCGACTCGATTCCCACCAGCACTTCTGGCATTACAGCCCAACTGAGCACATCTGGATGACGGAGCAGATGGCGGCACTGAAGCATGACTTTCTTCCCGAGGATCTGCAGCCGCTGCTTCACAGCATTCGTTTTGACGGCTGCGTTGCCGTGCAGGCGCGGCAAAATCTAGAAGAAACGCGATGGCTGCTGGAACTCGCGGAACAGCACCCGTTCATCAAGGGCGTCGTTGGCTGGGTGGACCTGCGCTCGGAACAATTGCCCGGACAGCTGGAGAGGTTTGCCAAGCACCCCAAGCTGGTCGGCGTTCGCCATGTGGTGCACGACGAGCCGGATGATGATTTCATGCTGCGGCCGGAATTTCGCCGCGGCATCTCGCAGTTGCGGGACTTCGATCTGACCTATGATTTGCTGCTCTTTCCCAAACACCTGACGGCTGCGGCCAAGCTGGTAGAGGAATTCCCGCAGCAGCCCTTTGTCCTCGATCACATCGCCAAACCGAGGATCGCGGAGGGGCTGATTTCCCCCTGGCAGGACGATCTCCGCCAGCTGGCGAAGTTTCCCAACGTTTTCTGCAAGCTATCCGGCATGGTGACTGAGGCAAGATGGAAGCAGTGGCAGCCTGGTGACTTTCACCGCTATATGGATGTTGTCTTCGAGGCATTTGGCCCCAGGCGTCTCATGATCGGTTCCGACTGGCCGGTTTGCACATTTTCGGGAGAATACGAGCCGGTGATGAAGATCGTGATCGACTACGTGCAGAAATTCCCGCGCGGAAGTCCAAGCCGCGGTTCTGGGTAAGAACTGCGCTCGCTTCTACCAGATCGATTCTCAGGAGCGATCCACGATGAAAGCCGCAGTCCTCCATGGTGCACGAGACCTCCGCATCGAGCCGCATCGCCAACCCGAATTGCACGCGGGCATGGTGCTGTTGCGCCCGCGCCGCGTTGGCATTTGTGGTACCGACCTGCACTACTACGAGCACGGATACAACGCTACCTTTGTGCCGGACCGCCCATTCATTCTTGGCCATGAACTTACCGCCGAAGTGGTGGCGGTCGCCGACGACGTGGAGACGGTGAAGATCGGCCAGCGAGTCACAGTGAACCCGGCGCGCTCGTGCGGCTTTTGCTCGTACTGCAAGAGCGGCCGTATCAATCTCTGCCGGAAAACAATTATGCTGGGGAGCGCCAGCACCACGCCGCCCACGGATGGCGCGCTGGCGGAATTCGTCACTGTCCGCGCGGATCAATGTCATCTGCTGCCTGCCGATATGGATGATGGAATCGGCGCGATGATGGAACCTCTCTCCGTCGCCCTGCATGCGCTGAAACGCGCCGGCACGGTATCGGGGAAAGGTGTGCTGGTGATTGGTGGAGGTACGATCGGCCTGCTGGTGGCGATCACGGCGCGAGCATTCGGCGCGGTTCCGGTAGCGGTCAGCGACCTCGTTGCCGCCCGCCGCCAGAAGGCGGTGGAACTAGGTGTGGATGTGGCCCTTGATCCCGCGGGGCGAGATTTTCAGGATCAGGTGCGGGAATTGACCGGGGATGGATTCGATATGATTTTTGAGGCATCGGGCTCGCCGCGGCGTTGCGTGCGGCGTTTGATCTGGCGCGCCCGGGAGGCACCATGGTGCAGATCGGCACGCTCGGCGGCGACGACATCCCAATCCCTGTTAACCAGATCATGGTGCGCGAGATTAGCTTCCTGGGATCGATGCGCTACGGTGACATGTTTGACCAGGCAATCAGGCTGGTGGCAGCAGGACGCGTGAACGTGCAACCATTCGTCAACAATGTCTTTGCCCTGGACGACTCAGTGAAAGCCTTGCAGTTTGCTGCGGACAAAACCCTGGCCCTCAAAGTTCAGATCCAACCGTAGCTCAAGAGCGCATGGCTATTTCCCCGATCGACGTTATCGTAATGGCCGTGTATCTCATCGGGATCACTGCCTTTGGTATCAGGGTCGGCTATCGACGGAAGCCTCTTCCCAGCAGTATTTTCTCGCAAACAAATCGCTCGGCTGGTTCACCGTGGGTGCGGCGGTGTTTACCTCCAACATCTCGACTCTCCACCTGGTGGGCTACGCGGCGGGGGGTGCCAGAGACGGCCTGGTGATTGGCAACTTCGAGTGGATGGCCTGCTTCGTGCTCATCCTGCTGGCGCTGATGTTTGCTCCGTTCTACATCAACTCGGGAGTCGCCACGCTGCCAGAGTTCATGGAACGCCGCTATTGTCCTGCGGCGCGTACGTTCTTTGCGGTGATCGGCATTCTTGGCGCGTTGCTGATTCACATCGGTATCAGCCTGTTTGCCGCAGCCAAAGTCTTCGAGGGTTTGCTGGGCGTGCCGATGCTCGCCACCATCCTGGTGCTGTCGCTTTTTACCGTTACCTATGCGGCCCTGGGCGGCCTGAAGGCGGTGGTGATGACGGAGAGCATCCAGGTGGTGTTGCTGCTGGGCGGTGCGATCCTGATCACGATCCTTGGCGTGCGCGCTCTTCCCCGTGTGGGCGTGCATAATCTGGCGGGGTTGCAACATGCCGTGGCTCCCGGACAACTGCACATGCTTCAGCCGGTCGTCAACGCCCAGGGACACCTCAACGAGTTCTCATGGCTGGCGGTGCTTCTTGGTTACCCCATTCTGGGTATCTGGTACTGGTGTGCGGATCAGACCCACGTGCAACGCGTACTTGCTGCGCATTCGTTGAAGCAGGGGCAAAACGGCGCGCTGTTTGCGGGGTTGCTAAAAATCCTGCCGGTCTTTCTCATGGTGTTTCCCGGAGTCATCGGCTATGTACTTTGGCAGCGAGGTGCGATCCACCTGGGGAACGTGGCGCGCACCGGTGCGCCGGACTACAACACCATGCTCTCTGCGTTGATCGCATACCTCATTCCTGTCGGCCTGCGAGGCTTGATCGCGGCCAGCCTGGCGGCGGCCTTAATGAGTTGCATGGCGGCGGCGCTCAATAGCTGGCCACCCTGATCTCTATCGACGTGGTGAAACGTCTGCATCCGGAAGCGACCGACACGCGTGGTGCGCGTGGGCCGCATCACCACCGGGTGATCATGGTATTGGCCATGTTGTGGCCCACCCAGGCCGACCAGTTCGGCACCATCTTTGTAGCGGTTAACAAGATCCCCATGACCTTTGCTCCGGCGGTGACCACCGTCTTTGTCTTCGGGGTGCTGTGGAAGCGGGAACGAGACAGGCCGCCATGGCGACCCTATATTTCGGGTCGCTTATCGGCGTGATTTATTTCCTAGTCGATCTGCCCAGCACGGGCAGATGGTTCCTGCCTGCCACCCGGCTGACAGATTTCGGTGGTTTCGTCACCGATCCGGTGCAAGGACTAGGGATCCCGTTTATGCTCGCCGGCCCCATCATTGCGGTGGCCTGCGTGATCATCTACATCGCGACCAGCCTGCTGACTCCGGCCATGGATGAAGCGGAAGTATCCAAAGTTTGTTGGGATCACCCGCTGGCCTTTCTCAAGGGACCGGTCACCGCGATGAGCGATCCGCGCATCATCTCGCTGCTGTTGTTGGTAACCATCAGCGTGTTTTATTTTCTGCTGCGGTAAGAA
>CAWJAB010000051.1:0-16647 GCA_963840675.1 uncultured Acidobacteriaceae bacterium | reverse complement strand
CGTGGAGCCGGCGTGAATTTCTTCGCGCGACCGCCGGGGCGACGGCGGCTACCATGCTGTCTGCGTTCTCTCCCTTGCGTGCCATGGCTATGCGCACGGGCCAAAAGGCAGTTGTGGTCACGTTTGGCGGCGGCACGCGCGATGAAGAGACCTTCATGCCCGATGGGCAGGAGAATATTCCCCATCTGCTCAAGGAGTTCATTCCCCAGGGCACGTTCTTCACCCAGGTTGTCAATCGCGGCATCCTGGGACACTATGTCGCGACCGCCAGCCTGGTCACCGGCGTCTACGAGACCTTCAATAACTTCGCCGCGGTTTCGCCGGACAATCCGACGGTTTTCGAATATTTCCGCAAGGATCTGCATCGTCCCGCATCCGACGCCTGGGTTGTCGCCCCCAGCAATGGCTTCAGTCTTATCGGCGAGAGCAGCCACTCCGCGCATGGGCCGGGCTCAGGCGCCGGGGTGATTTTGCCCAAGCGCCTGCTGGCCGCGGCCCTGGCAATGATTCCGCCGGCTACGACCATCTGTTGCGCGATAACTACGAAAGCCCGGTGTACGCGCCGGCGCTGGGCGTCAGCGACAGCAATTGCACCAGATGGCGCAGATGCTGAAACTTTCCGTGGCCGATTTCGCTGCCCACGCGCGCAGCCTGCGCAGCCCGGATGAACTCTCGGTCTACGTTGCCCGGCAACTGATGCATCATCTCGCGCCGAGCCTGCTCTGGATCACGCTGCACGATATCGATATCGCGCATGCCGGCACTTATTCGCTGTATCTCGACGCCATCCAGCGGTCAGACCGGCTCTGCGGCGAGATTTGGCAGATGATTCAAGACGAACCCGAATACGCCGGCAAGACCACCATGTTCATCCTGCCCGACTTCGGCCGCGATTCGGATACAGCGCCGGCGGCAACGGCTTTCAGCATCACCGCACCGGCGATGCGTTTTCGCGAACCACGTGGATGATGGTGCGAGGCCCCGGCGTCCGGGAAAACGTGCTTGTCGATCGCCCCGTGGAATCGACCGATCTTGTCCCCACCCTGGGCTCGCTCCTCGGCTTTTCGCCGAGCTTCTCCCATGGCAAACCCTTGCCGGAGGTGCTGTAGCCATGCTCCGCAACAGATTCATAGCGACAGTTCCGCAGCTATCCTCCGCAGGCGAAGCAGCTCGCCACCAGCATCTCGCTTTGCTGCAGCAATTGCCGCTTGTCTTCCTCCCGCTGCTGCTGCGCGAGGTCATCGTCTACGACTGGAAGTTTCCAGCGGAACGGGATGAAATCGACCGCCAGCTCCGTTATCTCGGAAGTCTGACCACCGGCCAGCTGTCGAACGCCATGAGCTCCTTTGCGCAAGTGAAACTTTCGCCCGAACTCGAAGCGATGGATTGGATAGCGGCTCCCACTCGCTTCTCGGAGAAATTGTCCGCCTATCTCTGGGCGACACACCAGATCGACGACTTCAGCAGGGCAGCGGAGGACTACATACGAGCTCTTCAATACCGCGATTCCTGAAGCAGCCGCTCCCGCGGCGCGGCTCGCCTTCGTGGTGGTTGCAAAAGAGATCACGCGAACGAACTATCCGCTCTTCCGCAAGCTGCGTCCGCACGGCGTCTACTTCAGCCAGATCGACCCGGGCAGCAGTTATAGGCTCTTCTCGATACGGTTGCCGCGCGCAGCCAGGCGCATCCCTCCCCTTATGGCCATTGGTGCATTGACGGCGGGCAGCAGGCAACGCCGCTGAGCAACCAGATCGCATCGGTGGGCTTACGGCTCCTTGCAACCTGTCCGCAAAGAACTCATCCGCAAAATGCAGCAAGTCTCCGCGTCCCAGGCGGGAGTTGAAGCCATGCGTACACGCCTGGCGGAGACCGACCCCGCCGAGGTGGGGCTGAGGCATCGCACAGACGACCCTGTCCTGAGCCGCTTTGCCATCAGCGTACTTTCAGAAGGATCGGGGACACAGATTTACAGCACGACTTTTGTGCAATGGGCCGCTCGGGAAGCGCTTCGCCGGGCACGGCCAATCACCATTGCTGGCGAAGTTTGCACCACGGCAAACCGAGGAGTCCGCAGACGAGGAGTTCTCCGGTATCCAACAGCAGGTAGTTCTCGACCCGGCAGGATCGCTGGTCGATGCGGATATGGGCGCCTATTACACCTGGATCGATCTGCAGCGGCTTTCCGGCGCCGCCCAATCTTCATTTGTCGCCTGGTTTGAAGGGCATCGGGAAGCAGTCGCGATTGGCCCATCGTTCCCGCCCGGCACCGAATCTCATGACAACCTGAATCTGGCGGAGATTCTCCGCCGAATCCAAAGCACAAGTTAAACCTCCCTGCGGATGAAGAAACGCAGTATCGCTTTGCATTATTTTCGTGTACGACAACGGTAGGCAAAGATAACTCGCATCGGAGGCAGAAAACAATGAATTGACTTCGACAGCCAACTAGGTTTGCCATCCTGGCCTCCATGGCAAGCTTCGCCCTTTTCCCTGTGGTTGGCCTCTCGGGCTGCGCAGCGGGCACAACGATTGCGTTGGAGGGCGCGGGCAAGGGACGCATCTACGAAGGCATCGGCGCAGCCAGCGCCGGCGCCTCTTCGCGCCTTTTGTACGACTACAAAGAACCGTATCGCAGCCAGATTCTGGACTATCTGTTCAAGCCCGGCTACGGCGCTGCATTGCAACATCTAAAAGTAGAAATCGGGGCCGATGTGAACTCCACCGATGGTTCCGAGCCCAGCTCGATGCGGGCGCGCGACGACCACGATTACACCCGCGGGTACGAGTGGTGGCTGATGGAGGAAGCGCGTAAACGGAACCCCCAGATCATCCTGGACACCTTGCCGTGGGGAGCGCCCGGCTGGGTCGGAAACGGGCAATTCTATTCTCCCGACATGGCAAAATACGTCGCCGACTTTTTAGAGGGCGGCGAGAAATATCATCATCTGAACATCGCCTATACCGGTGTCTGGAATGAAAAACAGTTCGACAGCAATTATGTGAAAGAGCTGTATCGAACCCTGGCCGCCGAGCACATTCCGGCCAGGATTGTCTGTTGCGACGAGTATCCAGGAGAAGGTCTGGGGCAATGGAGCATTGTGGACGCCATGCTCAACGATCCTGAACTGAAAGCGGCGGTCAACGCGGTGGGTGTGCACTATCCGCTGGTGAATGGGAAATACACCACTCCGGCGAATGCGCGCGGCGTGGGCAAGCCTCTGTGGTCGAGCGAAGACCAGCCAAACTCGGGCGGAGGCCCGATCGTCTCGCGTGAGTGGCCCATCGGAGGCCGCATCCTGGCCCGGCTTTATAACCGCAACTATCTCGAGGGTGGTTTTACCAAGACCGAGATATGGAGCCCGGTGACGTCATACTATGACATTCTTGCTGCGCCGAATTCAGGTCTGATGTACGCCAATACTCCCTGGTCCGGTTACTACAACGTGCAGGGCACGATATGGGCGACCGCACATACCACGCAATTCGCGCAACCTGGCTGGCAGTATCTCGATACTGCGTCCGGCCTGCTGCCGCAGCAAGGGAGCTTTGTCAGTCTGAGGTCGCCCAACGGCAAGGATTGGAGCGTCGTTGCGGAGACAATCGATGCCAAGCAGCCACAACACGTGACGATCACGGTCGCCGGTGGTCTCTCGGGGGAAACGGTCCACGTGTGGGAGACAAATAGCCAACGCACCTTCGAGCATGTCGCAGATGCCACTCCGGTTGGCGGCAAGATGAGCTATACGCTCGATCCTGATTCTCTCTACACCTTCACCACCACCACGGGACAGGGTCGAGGCACGGCCAAGCCTCCTGCTGAAGCCGCGTTCCCGCTGCCCTATGCGGATAATTTCGAAGACACCGAGGTAGCGCGCGCCCCTCGCTTTCTTTCCGACCAGGACGGGGCATTTGAGGCGCATCCGTGTCTAAGCCGGCCAGGCCGTTGCCTGGAGCAGGTCATCACGTTAAAACCAACTCCCTGGGGACCGTTGCCCGATCCTTTCACGCTTGCCGGTGATGTGATATGGACCGACTATCGAATCGCTGCCGATATCCTGCTCTCTGGAAATGGACCAGTCACACTGATGGGCAGGATCGACAGCGCGGATGTCTTCCGAGACCAGAAGGCCCTGTGGCCGAGCGGCTATGTGCTCAGCATCGAACCCGGCGGGAAGTGGACCCTCTCGGCATCTGCTTACAAAATCGCCACACGCGAACTAGCCTCCGGTTCGGTCAAACTGTCCACGGGCAAATGGCACCATGCCGAGCTTGCTTTCAAGGCAAACCAGATATCGGCTTCTCTCGACGGCAAGACGCTCGCCACTACGACCGACTCATCTCATCCTCACGGTATGTTTGCCATCGGGACGGGGTGGAACCGGGCACAATTCGACAATCTTTCGGTTACTCCCCAACAATAACGCGCGCAATCCGGAAAGAGGGCATCATGGTCGAGTTGAGCGCAGGAGACCTGACGCTGGGGTTGGAGGCGGCGCTCGGGGGCAGCGTCGCCTATTTCCGGTTAAGGGCCATCGATCTTATGCGGGCGCTCTCGCCCGAGGCGCGGCGGAGGGGCGATGTTCTCGGGGCGGCGATGTTCCCGATGGTGCCCTATGCTAACCGCATCGCCGGCAATGAATTCTTCTTCGGCGGTCGGGTCTGGCGTTTCCCGGCGAACCATCCGCCCGAACGGCTTAACGCACACGGGAGCGGCTGGCAATCGGCCTGGACCATCGAAAGCTGCGTTGTGGACAAGGCAGTTCTCGCGCCGGACCATATCGTGCCCGGGGAACCCTATTCCTACGGTGCCAGGCAGAGCTTCGTTCTAACACCAGAGCGTCTTAGTGTCACGATAACGATTACCAATCGCGGCGCGTGGGCGATGCCATTTGGCTTTGGCCAGCACCCCTGGTTCGAACGAGATCCCAACGTAACTGTGGCCTTCCGCGCCGCACAATTCTGGATGGAAGGACCGGAAGGGATCGCGACCGACCCAATCAGGACGCCGCCGGAACTTGATTTTGCCACCGCCCGCCCCCTTCCCGCCGCCTCGCGCAACAACGACTACGGCGGCTGGAGCGGGACCGCGGAAATCCGCTTCCCGTCGCGAGGCTTCGGCCTGCGCATCGAGGCCCAGCCGATCTTTGGCCATCTCATGCTCTATGCTGACCCTGCCAAGCCCTACTTCTGCCTCGAGCCGCAGACCAACGCCGTTGGTGCTTTCAACCGGATGGGACAAGGATACGACGACAACCTCGGCGTGATTGTCCTCGAGCCCGGGGTTTCCAAGGAAGGTTCGATGAGCTTTATACCATTCGCCTTGTGACTTGATGGCTCGTTGGATCTGGGGATCATTGCCGGTCAAGCATGAAGGCCGCGGCTTGAAAGTCTCCGCGCAGGTTTAGGTCGACACCGTGCTCTATCCAGTAGATCCCGCTCGCCGTGTCGGGAGTGCCTGGTGCTACCTGACCATCCAGCGACTTCATCCGATAGGTGGCGTGTTCATCCAGTCCACGAAGATAGATACGAGGAAACGGGTACGTCATCTGGCTCGAATGCAGAAAGGCGAAAGTTACCGCCTGGCTGCGGTCGGGCGACACCGATTCCGTAACCGAGACCTCGCTGCCAGCGAGCGGCGAGACTAAACGATAGAGAGAGCCGCGCTGTACAAGCTGCCTGATTTGCTTATATTGCGCAATCATCTTTTTCGCCGTCGCGAAGTCTTCCGGTTTCCACTTGTTCAAATCGGCGCCAACCCCCATGGCTCCCTGCATGGCGGAAAGAAAGCGATACTCCAGCGAGAGCGTGCGGTTGTTCGCCCAAGTCGGAGAATCGGTCACCCAAGCCATCATAATTCCGGGACTATAGGCGTAAGTGAAGCCGTTTTGAATGCGCAGGCGGTCGAATGCGTCTGTATTATCAGAAGGCCATGCCTCATCGGCATAGCGCAGTATGCCAAGGTCCACCCGGCTACCGCCTCCGGAGCAGGTTTCTATCTCAACCTTGGGATGCTTGGCACGCAGTTCCGCGAGGATCGAGTAGAGGTTGTTAATGGCATCGATGTAAACGTTCTTCTGCTCATCAGGCGCCACTGCGGGCCATCCCGGCTCCGACCAGTTGCGGTTGTAGTCGATCTTGAGAAACCCGATGTCGTTCTCACTTAGCAGCTTATCCAGAAACCCCGCAACATAGGCACGTACGTCAGGCCGGGCAAGATTGAGCACCAGCTGGTTTCTCCCTTCCGTGCGAGGGCGGCCGGTGAAGTTCAGTACCCAGTCGGGATGCTTGCGGTAGAGATCGCTGTCGGGATTGACCATCTCCGGCTCTACCCATATTCCGAAGTCCATCCCCAGGGAGTGGACCTTGTCGATGAGTGGCTTCAATCCGTGGGGAAACTTCTGCGGATTCACATCCCAGTCTCCCAGGCCCGCGTGCTCGTTAGCCCTCTCTCCAAACCATCCGTCATCGATCACGAACCGCTCAATGCCCAGGCTGGCAGCCTTTTCCGCGAGTGCCTCCTGGCCAGCATCATTCACATTAAATTCGGTCGACTCCCATGAGTTGTAAAGGATGGGGCGCAATGGCGGATTTGGGGCGTGGGGCAGAATGGTAGACAGCTCAAAGCTATGCAGCAGCCTTGAGGCGCCCCCGGCACCATCGTGAGAGTAACCGGCGTAGAAGTAAGGCGCTTGCAATTGTTTTCCGTTCGCAAGGAGATAGGAGAAGTCAAAGGCGTTAGGGCCTCCCGTCACACGAACCTGCTGCTCAGTATCCTGCTCCACCGTAATCTGCCACGACCCGCTCCACCCCAGCGTGCCAAACCAGACATTCCCGCTCTCTTCGTCATTGGATGATCCGCGCTCGATCGCAAACCAGGGATTGTTCTGGGATCCTGTGGATCCGCGACGGCTCTCCAGCACCGTTTTGCCAGGCCGAACCGGCTGCTGCTCCAGGTTCCATTCAGCCGCCCATCGGCCGGTAAGGTAGCGCAGTTGGTAGTCCGTGCCCCGGGGCAAGTTCCAGGTGGCCGATGCGATTTGCTCGATAGTGATTGGCCCGCCTGTTTTGTTCTCCACGCGCGCAGTGCGCCTGAGGATGCCAGTGGCGCCATCCGCCTGATATTCGATCTCTGCATATACTTCCCGCGAAATATCCTTAAGAAGGATCGTCAAGGTGTCGTTCTGGATAGTGTGTGAGACGTACTCCAACACCAGGTCGCGATTGCCGTCTCGAAATGTGACTTTAAGATCGGGTTCGACGTAAAGTCCTTGTCCCCAGGCAACGAACTCCTGCGGAGTCGCATTGACCGCGAGGTCAAAGGCTGAGCTGCCGGGCCGAGGGTGAGCAGGCGCGACGAGGTCATCCACATCGAGACGCCGCCCCCAATACAGCGCCTGCACCTGCTTCTTCTCATTGATGCCCAGGACATAAGTAACATCTGCCGCGTCGATGCGAAATATCTTGGTTGCGGGATCGTAATGGATCGTTGGCTTGTTCGCTTGTCCCCTGGCGTTCGCCATGCTACCGATGAGGCATAGAACAGCGAGCGAGACGAGTTGTCGGATAATATTCTTCATTTCGCGATCCAGTTCGCAGCGTGGGACTGGTCCCGATCAGCGGGTGCCGGAGATTGAACTTAAACCAAACTGAAGCTGCTCAACCAGGTCGGCTGCACGCGCATGGTTTCTATCCAGCTGTAGAACTTCGCCAAGCAGATGTTTCGCTTCTGCCTCTCGATCCAGGCCCAGGAGAGCTTGCGCGCGCAAGAACTTTGCGTCAACCTGATTTTGCGCCGCCAGATCATTCTCAAACAGCAGCATTGCCGGAAGTGAAGTGGCAAAGTAGTCGATCTTTGGAACCTGCTTCTCCAGTTCCAGGGAATAGTCATAGATCTTCTGAAAGATTTCCTTGGCATGCTTCGCACACCCAAGGCGTGCATGGGCCAGACCGGTCCAAAAGGTCATGTCCGAAATAGAGCGCACGCTCATTTGTTGAAAATCCCCACTTTGGCGTGTAGCGAGCTGCCAGGCTTGGGAGGCATCCAGCGAACGGCCCTGGTCCGCATAGGAGACACCAATCCAAAAAAAGACATCACTCCAGTTAGCAAGCAGATGCTTGGCTTCACCGAGGTTCTGCGGCGGCGAAAGGACTGCCTGGAAGAAATGCCGCGCCCGGGTTGGATCTTTCGCGAAGAGAGCCCGCTGCCCCAGGAGTAGATTGGAGCGCACAAACTGCGCCAGCACGAGACCCTCTCCCCCTTCCCACGGCTGGAATATCCGCGAGGTGAGCAGGTGCAGCGCCTCCTCCGGCCTTCCTGTTTGGTTCAAGAGCGTCGCAATCTCTACCGTCAGGTCGTGGCGCTGGAACGCCAGCGTGGAATAACTTTGCAGTTCGGCCAGCCTCACTTCCGGGGACTTTCCGACTCTCTTCCAGAGTTGATCGCGCTCATAGAGAATGCGCACATCGCTGGGATCAATTGCGTGGGCCTGGTCGAACGCATTCAAGGCGCGGGCCTGGTCCGCACGAACGTTGAAATAGGCGATGCCGAGATTTCTCCACGCAGTGGCGAAATCCGGATTCCGCTCTACCGATGCTTCCCACTGCGTAATCGCATCTTCGTGTCGCCGCCTGTCATAGAGCAAGTTGCCCAGGTAGTAGGGAGCATGCGCGTCGTCAGCGTTGGCCGCGATCGCGAGCTCGAGAATGACCATCTCTTCCAGCCTGCTGGGGAAGCAGTACACAGGATCGTCTTCGGCTGCCTGGCGATAGGTCTCGGCGCTCCGGGTGACGTCGTCCAGCTGTGCGTAAAGGTGTGCCTTCAAGTAAAGAATGATCGGAACGCTCCCGTCTTTACGGGCCAGGTCGGCGCCCCCGAGAACAGCGAGCGCTTCGGCGAGGAACCCGCAGCGCACCAGGTCAAAACTTAGATCGAGAATTTGCTGGCCATCGGCCGGCGCTTGGCCATTTTCCAAATAGCGAGACCAGCTACCCAGCAGATTGAGTGCGCGGCTCTCCTGCAAGAGAGCATTCGCGGCCGCAGTCTGAAAGAGCTTGCGTAACACCATTACTTGCAGATTCCGTGCATTCAGGTTCTCGCTCTCCGCGGCCAGGGAGCGCTGCAGGTGGTCGAGCGCCGCCGCCCAGTCCCCGCGGCAGGCATCCAGCTCAGCGAGGGCATAATAGGCAGGCCCGCGCCACGCCGCGTTCCACGTGGCCTTGTAAAAGGCGCCATAAGCCTGCTGCTCCTGCGCCCTGGAAGCGTAGAGCAAGACCGAGGTTGTAATAAGGCTCTCCGTCGTAGGGATTCGGATTGAGCGCTGTAAGCCGTGCGATGCATGTGCGAAAGTGCTGCTCGGCCGCGCTGAACTCGCCCCGGCGTAACAGCCGGCGGCCGAGCGCGTTGTTACTTCTGCTGTCGTGCTCGTCTCGCCGCAGAGCTTCGCGCCAATACGACTCCGGATTCCTGGTGGCGTGCCGGTACTGCTCCAGATGCAGGCCGGTCAGGTAAAGCTCCTCGCTGGTCGTGATCTCTTCTGGAGCCGGCGGTTCTGTTGGCAACTTCCTGCATCCCGGCAGGAACGATATCGGCCGGGCTGAAGTGGATCACCGTGCGGCCTTCTGCTTCCACCGACAAAGAGAGTTGCCCCTTTCCCTCAGAGATGGGGTGGGTCATGCACCAGGGATGAATCGACGGAGAGATCTTCTACCCACTGAGCGCAAAGGCCGGTCGAGGATCGGAGCAGGATGCGCGCCTGGGGAAAAGGCCTGGTAACGCAAACGTTGAGTTGTACCATTTCGCCCTCGAGGCGCATGCTGAGCGCGGCATCGAGGTTGGCTGCTTGCGGAGGGCCGATTTTTCGAATGGGATACCAAAACTGGCTGAAGCTCTTGGTTTCGCCAGGCGCCAGGAAGGAGAAATCCGGCTGATTGTCGGTATAGACCCCCGCCATCAATTCGACATAGGGGCCATCTTTGTCGGTAAGGTTCCTGTCCCAGGCATAACCGAATTCGTGATTGCCCCAGGTCCATTGCTTCTTCCCGGGCGCGATGTGATGGTTGGCTACGTGTACGACGCCGGCTTGGGCTGCGTGATCGTATCCGCCGAAGAAGTCCAGGCCGGTGCCGGTCACCATGTAGCTGGTCGGTACCGGGATGTTGGCATACCAGCCCAGATCGTTGGCTGGATAGGATCCGTCGGGCACGAACAGTCGCGGCTTGTCTTCTGCCGGAACACCGGACTTAGCCCGCTCGGCATAATCAATTCCGTAGTAATGACCATGACTTAAGGGAAAGCTGGTTACCGCGCGTTTCGCATGATCGGCAACAAAACGCACGTCGCCCGGAAAGAACGACTGATATTTGTCGTGGACTTGAGCGGCCGTGTTAGCCCACCAGAGAAATGTCTGTACCTGTTCGGTTCGATTGTAGAGTCGGACCTTTAATTCGACATATGCCTTACCCGGGTAGAGGCATACACCATGCATGCCATTCATTCTGAGCATGGGGTCGTGGTCACCGCACCACACGATGATCGATCCATCGCACCGACGCTCAATCTCGACTTCTACCGGCATGAAAGTAGCGGGACGATGATGCTGTGGCCAGTTAAATTCCACCCCCCCTGAGATCCAGGGGCCCGCCAATCCCACTAAGGCGGGCTTGATGACGTTCTGGCGGTAGAAGAAGTCGTAGTCGTTGGTCTTGTCGTATCCCACGTGGATACGTCCGCCAATTTCCGGCAATATCATCAGCCGGAGATACTCATTCTCCAGATGAACAGCTTGCCACAAATGGTCGTTGACCTCGGTGGCGATGCGGTCAATGAAGGGGAGGGGATAGACGCGCCCGCTGCTCCCCTGGTAAACGCGCTTCTCCAGAAACATCGGATTGCGGTCGGCGGATCCGGGCTCGTAGGTGGGGATTGAAATAGCCTGCTTCCAGGCCTTCACTGGACCGGTTTCATACTTTGGCGCCGAGGGTAGCTCCAGATGACCTGTTGATCCAGCACCATTTGGTGAAAGTTTCTCTGCACCCATGGATCAGAACCCCAGTTCGTAAAAAAGTCGACGCAACCCATCACTTCTGCAGAGCCGCCTCTTTAAAAAAACCAAGCCGGGGTAAGCGTTTCCCCAGCGTACCTTGTCATTTGAAATACCAGCAGAAATGGGGGAAAATATGGAGCGTGAACGTTACCGAATTTAGTTGGTCCAAGAGGAAAATGTCAAGGATTTGTCGAGGGGAAATGCCGGCCCTCTGCTTCTGCCTGCCCCTTGCTGTCTGCAATCGGTTAAGATGAGGCTCGCTCATGCATGAAAAGCGGACAAAGTCGGCCGGCATCAAGGAAATCGCAATAGCGCTCAAGATCTCGATTGGGACGGTCGACCGCGCGTTACACGCCAGGCCGGGCGTAAGCGCCAAGACACGCGCCCAGGTTTTAAGATGGCCGAAAAGCTTAACTACCGGCCGAACATTGCAGCACGTAGTTTGAAACTGAACCGCCGGTTCCAAATCGCCGTCTACCTTCCGCAACAAATTGCCTCTTTCTTTGCCCCTCTCCGGGCAGGGATGAGCGCTGCCGCGGCTGCGGCTCATGGCCTGAACCTCGACCTGGAGTTCCGAACCTATCCGAGTTTGGGAGATGGCGACTCGGAGTTGATGCAGATTGACTTGGACCGCAACTACGATGGAGTCGTTATTACTCCCGGTAATCCGTCGCGCATCGACCCATCATCCGCCGCCTGACGCAGCAGGGGACCGCGGTTGTGTGTGTCGCCAGCGATGCACCCCGCAGCGACCGCATGGCCGGAATCACCGTCGATGCCACGGCTAGCGGAGGGATCGCGGCCGAACTGCTGGGAAGAACCCTCAAGGATAAAGGCACGGTCGCCATCCTGACCGGGCACCTGGGAACCCAGGACCACGCTGAGAAGCTACGCGGCTTTGCCGCAACGCTGGCCACATTCGCTCCGCATCTATCGTTACTGCCGGCGATCGAAAGCCACGAAGACCCTGAGGAGGCCTACGAGTCCACGCTGGTGCTGTTGCATCGCAAGCCCCACCCCGCCGGAATATATATCAGCACAGCCAACAGTCTGCCCGCGCTGCGCGCACTCGAGGAGCGAAAGCTCCTGGGCAAGATCGAGTTGATTACCACCGACCTTTTTCCCGAGCTGGTTCCCTTTATCGAATCCGGAAAGATCTTCGCGACCCTTTATCAACGTCCATTTACTCAAGGCAAACTCGCCATTGAGATGTTAGCCAAATATCTGGCTGAAGGGATCAAACCCGAACCTGTTTCCCGATTGGCTCCGCACCTCATCCTGCGCAGCAATCTTCCTCTTTTTCTCAACCGGCTGGTGCCGGAAACCGAAAATGAAAGTGACGACCGATAGCTGTTCGTTGAGGGTCGGTCACATAAACGTGGGGATGTTTTTCGTCCGAACTCCCAATCGTCATTGAGGGGAGCGCTACGGACTTGGCTTATTCACCGTGACACAGTGCTTGATGCGCGGAGTTGAAGAGCCTGTGCTGAGCGTAGCCGAAGGAACCCCGGCGGGGCCTTATCTTACCCATGCTGTTCTAAGCTTTTCGACCACCGAAGTCCGCTCCTGGCGGACCCGCCACAGTCTTTCCTGAGGTCGAGAACAATAACTTCTTGCTATGTCCAGAGGCTGACGGTTCGAGAAGAAGCTCAGCCTCATTCGCCCGATCCGCTCCGGATGACGATTTTGTGGTGAGTTGAAAAGAAACCGAGTTTCGTTCCCCAGCCTTAACCGTTGACTACCACGTTACACGGCCTGGGGTTCGAGTGGGACTTCGCGCTTGCTGCTGGCGAAGAGATCGCCGATGCGGCGAATCTGTGCGCCGACCCCGCGGAGCTTTTCTTGATCCGCTCGTAACCGCGGTCGATGTGGTAGACGCGGTCGAGGATAGACTCGCCATCCGCCACCAGAGCAGCCAGCACCAGCGAGGCCGATGCGCGCAGATCGGAGCACATCACCACCGCGGAAGAGAGCGGAGTCTTGCCCCGTACCGTCGCGGCTCGGCCATCCACTTTGATGTTCGCGCCCATGCGGACCAGCTCGCCCACGTGCATGAAGCGGTTCTCAAAGATGTTTTCCACCACCGTGGTGGTGCCTTCCGCCTGGGTGGCCAGCGCCATGTACTGCGCCTGCATATCGGTGGGGAAGCCGGGGTATTCCTCGGTGGAGATATCGTTCGCCGTAAGATTGCCTTCGCTGCGCACGCGCAGCGAATCAGCGCCCATGGCGGAGATGCGCACGCCGCATGCCTCCAGCTTGGTCACCAGGGCGGCGAGATGCGCCGGCTGGCAGTTGGCCACCACCAGGTCGCCGCCGCTGATGGCGCCGGCCACCAGAAAGGTTCCCGCTTCGATGCGGTCAGGATTGATGCGATGCTTGGCGCCGTGCAGCTTGTCCACGCCCTTCACCCGGATTGTGGCGGTGCCCGCGCCCTCAATCTTAGCTCCCATGGCCACCAGCAGGGCGGCCAGGTCGACCACCTCCGGCTCGCGCGCGCAATTCTCCATCAGCGTATCGCCCTCGGCCAGAACAGCCGCCATAAGCAGATCTTCCGTGCCGGTCACCGTGATCTTGTCGAAGACGATGTGCGCGCCGTGCAGCCGCTGGGCGCGCGCTTCCAGATAGCCGTGCTCCTGCACGATGGTGGCGCCCATCGCTTCCAGCCCTTTGAGGTGCAGATCGATGGGGCGATCGCCGATGGCGCACCCGCCAGGCTGGGCGACGCGGGCCAGGCCGCAGCGCGCGACCAGCGGGCCCAACACCAGCGATGAGGCGCGCATGGTCTTGACGATCTCGTATTTTGCGGTGGGATCGGAGAGCACGCGGCAACTGATGGTGGTGCGGTGCTGGGCTCGCCCATAGCCAAGCTCGACCTCGGCGCCCATGGAAGTCAGCAGCTTTCGCTCGGTCTCGATGTCGCGGACCTGGGGAATGTTCTCCAGCACCACTTCATCTTCGGTGAGGATCGCGGCGGCCATGCAAGGTAGAGCGGAGTTTTTTGCGCCGCTTACCCGAATCGTTCCCAGCAGCGGGTTACCGCCGCGAATGACGAACTTTTCCATAAGAGCCCGGGGGTGCCCCTTCTTTGTTTCTTAGTTTTCTTACCTGCTACAACTCGAGCGTTGTATCTTCAATCGCCAGCCGAACATTGCCATCCGACTTACCCAGGCGGCGCACCGCCTCGGGCTTGTCCCCACTTGCCTTCAGCATCACCAGGGCTACGGGCACGCTGCGCCCGGCAGACTTGATGGTGAGCACAGCCCGCTCGCGATCAATATTGCAGGCCCGCATCAGGATGCTGATGCCACGCTCCACCAGCTTAGTGTTCTGCATGTGCACGTTGACCATCAGGTTGTCGTAGACGTAGCCAAGCCGTGTCATGGCGCCGGTGGTGATCATATTGAGCACCATCTTCTGCGCGGTAGCGGCCTTCATGCGGGTGGACCCGGAAACCACTTCCGGTCCAACCTCAGCCACGATGCAGATATCGGCGACAGCAGAAAGAGGGGTGTTGTGATTACATGTGACGGCAGCTGTCTTTGCGCCGCGGGCACGCGCATATTCGACCGCGGCCACCACGTAGGGTGTGCGGCCGCTGGACGAAAGGCCGATGACCACATCCTTGCGTGTAGGGCGGCGGCGGGCAATATCGCGCTGTCCCAGCTCGGTCGAATCCTCGTTTACTTCGACCGCCGATGCCAGGGCCTTGGGGCCTCCCGCCATGATGTACTGCACGCTTTGCGGGGGCGTGGAAAAGGTCGGAGGGCACTCCGAGGAATCGAGCCCGGCAATGCGGCCACTCGATCCGGCGCCCACGTAAATCAGGCGGCCTCCGTCGCGCAGGCTGCGGGCTACCATGTCGATCACTAATGCGATTTCAGGTAGGGACTTCTTAACCGCGGCGGCAATCTTCGAGTCTTCATGGTTGATGATGCGGGCAATTTCCAGGGCGGATTTGGTATCGAAGCCCATCGAGGCTTCGTTGGAACTCTCCGTCGTAAGATCGTGCAGGTCTTGCGGCTGATCGTTATTATTTTCGTCGCCGGCACCTGTCTCCGTGTGAAAAGTACTGGTTGTGGCCATGTTCGTTTACTCAGCTCCCACTCAACTAAATGATTTTATCTCCAAGCGCCAAAGTTTGCTCTTAAATTAGGGCTTAGCGTGCCGTCCCCGCAAACACTTTTGGGTTATGGCAATTTAATATGGGTCCTGCCTCGGCGCTTACCCCAGCGCTTGCATGATAGCGTCGTGAAAGGCGGGACGCACAGTACGGATTGCCTGGCTTTGGCGGTCCGGCCAGGTGTGATTGGTAACCAACACGATGGTGACCTGGCGCTCGAAATCGATCCAGAGTGAAGTTCCCGCATAGCCCAGATGGCCGGCCGAGTGGCGGCTGAAGAATCTGCCTGACGAGGAAGGCTGGGAGGGTGTGTCCCACCCCAGCGCCCGGGAGCTGCCGGGCGGCAGGCCGGCACGAGCAGTGAACAGTTGGATGCTTTCCGGCGTGAACAGTTGTTTGCCATGAGGCGTGAGCAGGCATTGCGCGTAAAGCAGGGGATCGAGTGCATTAGAGAAGAGCCCGGCATGGCCGGCGGCTCCTCCCAGAATGAAACAGTTTTCATCCTGCACCTCTCCCTGGATGATCCGGTGGCGGAAGGTTGTGTCCTCTTCGGTCGGCGGGATAGCCGATCGCCAATCAGCAGGCGGACGAAAGCAGGTGCTGGTCATGCCAAGCGGAGCAAACACCTCGCGCGCGCAAAAGGTTTCCAGCGTCTCGCCGGCGATCGCCTCGAGCGCTTGGCCGAGCAAGATGAATCCCGGGTCGGAGTACTCGGCACGGCTTCCCGGCGCAGCTTCGAGCGGCAGGCGGAGGCAAGCGCTTAGCAGAGTGTCCCGATCCGCAGAGCCGGCGAAGAGACGGGCGTAGCCGGGCAAGCCGGAAGCATGCGCCAGCAGCATGCGCAGCGTCACCTGGTGACGTGCGCTGCCGGCGACCTCGCCCTGTGCAAAAACGGGAAGATTTGCGCCAGGGGCTGATCGAGCCTGAGCTTGCCGTTTTGGTAAAGAAGCATGGCCATGGAGGTGCTGGCGAGCACCTTGAGGATGATGCCAGGTCGTAGACGGTGGACGCGTTGACCGCTTCCGTGGGTTGATCGTAGGTAAACCCGCCAACGCCATCCAATGCCAGCACTTGGCCGCTTGCCAGCACGCTAAAGGCCGCGCCGGGAAAAGCCTGCTGAGAAACGGCTCGCTCCAGGACAGAGTAAGCCGCGGCAAATTGATGGCGTTGCCCAGAAGCGGAGGCGGGAATGGTGAGCAGAGGAGGAGGCATAGTTTGTGTCGGTTGCTGGTTCAGTGAACCGCAGGTCACCCCATTTTCAGGGCACTAACGCCTTCTCGGAAACTGACGTAGAAAGCTCTGTACGAAGGGCACGGCTTCAGCCGTGCCGCATTGCGCTGCGGTTGATGAAGGCTTTAGCCCCTGAGGTACGTCTTTCCAGGCTTGTTCCTGCATGGAACTTCCTTGAAAAACTGTACCTCAGCGGCTAAAGCCGTGCCCTCCGTTCTGGCAATGATTTTCGACCGTAGCGTAGGGACCTGTGGT
>CAWJAB010000050.1:0-132141 GCA_963840675.1 uncultured Acidobacteriaceae bacterium | reverse complement strand
TCGACCCCCACTAGCCGCCCCAGTCGAAGCCTCCCGCTCTCGATTCTTTCAGCCATGAATAGCCGGAGTTTGGTTTTAGGTTAAAGACGCCGACGTGAACACACCCTCTCCTTCCACGCCAGGCTCCACTGCAAACCCGGGCGCCCTATGGATTGGCTGCTCCGGCTGGGCTTATCCGACCTGGAAACCGGAGTTCTACCCGCCCAAAACCTCCGCCAAGAAAATGCTGGAGTACTACGCAACGCAGCTGAACTCGGTCGAGGTGAACTACACCTTCCGCCATCTGCCCTCACTCGCCACAATCGACGGTTGGCTGGCCCAGACCGGAGCGGAATTTCGTTTCTCATTCAAAGCCCCGCAGCGCATCACGCATATCAAGCGTCTGAAGGACGCGAGCGAGGCGCTCTCTGTCTTCTACTCGGCGCTGCTGCCAGTCATCCGTGCCGGACGCATGGGCGTGGTTCTCTTTCAATTGCCCCCGAATCTCAAAGCGGACGTGGACAGGCTCGCGAGCTTTCTCAAAGAAGCTGCGCCGCAGGGTACGAGCACGTTGCGCGTCGCTTTTGAATTCCGCCATGCCTCGTGGTTTGCAGAGGATATTTTCGACCTGCTCCGCCAGCACCAGGCTGCGCTATGCGTGGCCGAGAGCGACGAACTGCAAACACCGAACGTGATCACAGCCCCGTTCTGCTGCTACCGGCTGCGCAAAAGCGACTATGGGCCTGCGGACTTGCAGCAGATAGAAACGCAGCTGACGGCAAACCTGAAGCAGGGAGATGTTTTCGCGTACATCAAGCATGAGGACTCACCCAAAGGCGCCTTGCAGGCTGCCGCAGTGCTTACCAGGCTGAAAGCGCAGTGAGCGATGAGAGCAATCTTTGACCGCTGCCGCCAGCAACCTGGTGCCGCGTGCGGGCGGAAGAGTTCTTGCCGCGACGATTTCTGCGCAACGGCCATCTGCAGACCCTGTTCGGCAACTTTCTGCCGCGGCAATATGTATTGCCTGAGCCTGAGGCGCACATTGATCAGAAGTTGACCCAGGCAAAGGCGATCCCGGGCAAGACGCTTTATGGCCGGGAGACTCGAGGGCGCCAGGACGGTTCGCAGAAGCAGAGGCGGCGGCCCATGCCCGCGGCGCAAGCTACGTGCTTTGCCATTGCCACTGGCAGGCGAACGCCGGCCAATGCCTGACTGTGCTGCTGGTGCACGGACTTGAAGGATCTTCCCGCTCGCAATATGTGCTGGGCAACTCGGCCCGCGCCTGGGCCGCGGGGTGCAATGTAGTCCGCATGAATATGCGCAACTGCGGAGGCACCGAGAATCTGTCACCGACGCTGTATCATTCCGGGCTCTCCGCCGATGTTGCAGCGGTGATGCGGAGACTTGCCGCTGAGAAAGGCCTCAACGCCTTCGCCCTGGTTGGCTACTCCATGGGCGGCAACCTGGTGCTGAAGCTGGCGGGCGAACTGGGCGAATACACCCCGGACTACCTGAAAGCCGTGGTCGGTGTTTCCCCTGCCATGGACCTGGCCGTCTCGGCGGACGCGCTGCACAATATTTCCAACCGCGTCTACGAATGGAAATTTCTGGCCGGCCTGCGCCGGCGCTTTCGGGTAAAAGCAGAGCTTTTTCCTGCGATCTATTCCACAGAAGGCCTGGAGAGGATTGCGACCTTGCGCCAATTCGACGACCAGATCACTGCTCGCTACTCCGGCTTTCGCGGCGCCGATGACTATTATGACCGCGCATCCAGTTCTCGAGTAGCGGCACAAATTGCCGTGCCCACGCTGATTCTGCACGCTCTCGACGATCCTTTTATCAGGATGTTGCCATCGACGCGGGACGCTTTGCTGGCCAATCGCCGGGTAGAGCTGATCGAGACCGCGCATGGAGGCCATTGCGCTTTTCTGGCTCCCCGGACGGCTCGGGTACGACGGCTACTGGGCGGAGAAGCTGCTGCTGGACTTTTTGCTTTCGGTCACGAAGCCCTGATGGAAGCCGATTGGTCCGTTGCGCTTGCCGCCGGCGACCCGGTGATCACCGTTCCCTGGGCGGCGCCAGGCGATGACGTCAACCAATGCAGATTCGTCGATCTGCGCCGGAGCCCGCATTTGATCGACGAAATTGAAGAAGCTCGGGCAAAGCCGCGCCTGCGCTCCGCGCTGCTGTTGCTGAATGGAGCGGCGTCGCAGTTCTGGACCGCAAAATGCGATACGTGGAACAGCAGCGCGGTTGAGGGCGATGAGGCATTCGATCCCTACGAGATGGACGCGGAGCCAGCAGGAGACAGCATTCGGCACCGGTTCGTACATCGACCTGCTGCCGCGCGATGCCGCTCTGCTATCCAGCTTCGAATGCCAGGAGCGTTGGATGCGCGCAGTGGTTGAGAGGCTTCGCGTCATCACGGCAAGAGCGGTCCGAGTGGAACTAGTACTGCGCCACGCGGAGGTAGAGGCCGTTTCGGGCTTTGGGGTGACATGGTTCGTCGAGGCCTGTGGCGCGACCGCGGAGCGTGCCGAGCAGAGATGGGGCGAAGCGCTCGATCTCGCCCTGGCGGTGACCATGGAGCCTCGCCTGTAGCTTCGCGGCGGCGCGGATGGCGATACAATGGCGAAGACGGGCGAGTAGCTCAATTGGATAGAGCACCGGCCTTCTAAGCCGGGGGTTGTGGGTTCAAGCCCCGCCTCGCCCACCATCACCAAATTCCGGGTAACCTCCAAAAATATCGGGAAAATCCCGAAAATAACCGAACCCACCTCCCGCAATAAATCTTCGGCACTCTGGATACTTCCCGGCGCTTAAATTGGTATGCAAAGATTTGTGGTGCGGAGAGCCACCGGGAAATGTATGCTAAAGCCTCTCCCCAAGTTTGAAATAAGTCTAAGTGCTGAAGGCGCAGTTATCCTCGCACTTAGCTCCCCCGCCAACGGAGTTAAATACCTCGGAATGCGGCCCCCGGCATCGAAGGAACTTACTGATGCAAAAGCGGGTAGCAAAGTACTTAATCGCTTTAGTTTTTGCTGGATGCATGATCGAGACAGCCGTCGCTCGAGCGCAATCGGCCACCACCACGCCGATTCAGCATCTGGTCGTCATCTTTCAAGAAAATGTATCCTTCGACCATTATTTCGGGACCTATCCAAATGCCCTGAACCCCGCGAAGGAGCCGCGCTTTGTGGCTGCCCCAGGAACACCCAGCGTGGATGGCCTTACCGGCGCGCTGCTGCATAACAACCCGAACAAACTGAACTCCGAAAACGGTAACGGCAGGTCCAACCCGTTCCGGCTCGATCGATCCGAGGTGGAAACGGCCTCCCAGGATCATGAGTACGAGGCGGAACAACGAGCGTTCCACGGTGGGCTGATGGACCTGTTCCCAAAATACACGGGCGTGCCCGGTCCTCCCCCCGTCGGCCATGATACGCATGGCCTGGTCATGGGCTACTTTGACGGCAACACGGTGACCGCTCTCTGGAACTATGCGCAGCGTTTCGCGATGAGTGACAACTCCCACGGCACGAACTTTGGTTCCTCCAGCGTTGGCGCCATCAACCTGGTTTCCGGTCAGACCAACGGGGTGGTCGATCATATCGACGCGCTCTCCGACCTCGTACCGGATGGAGGAGGAGGATACACCATGATTGCCACCATCGATCCAATCGGGGATGTGTGCTCCCCCTCATCGCAGGCGCTGGTCAAGATGGGCGGAACCAATGTGGGTGATCTGCTCAACAGCAGTGGGGTCAGTTGGGGCTTCTTTTCAGGCGGCTTTGACCTCAGCACCAAGAATCCCAATGGATCGACAGGATGCCGTCGCACCCACAACTCCAAAATAACGGGGAAAGGCGATATTGATTATCAGCCACATCATGAGCCCTTTCAGTTCTATGACTCGACGGAAAACCTAAAGCACACGCGGCCTTCTTCGCCCAGCAGCGTGGGCATGGCAGGCGACCCGGCCAATCATCAATACGACCTTCAGGATTTTTACGACGCGCTCAACGCAGGCAACTTCCCCGCCGTCAGCTTCCTCAAGGCGCCCAGCTATCAGGACGGCCACGCGGGCTACTCAAATCCTCTTGATGAGCAAGATTTTGTCGTAACTCTTATCAATTTGCTGCAGCAGCAGAAAGAGTGGGCAAGCACCGCGGTGATCATCGCCTACGATGACTCTGACGGATGGTACGACCACCAGATGGCACCGATCGTAAACCAATCCACCTCGGAGAGAGATGCGCTTACCGGGCCTGGTGAATGCGGCAAGGGTGATAACACCTTGCCGGGTGTCAGCGTGCCCCACGCTCAGGGGCGTTGCGGCTATGGTCCACGCCTGCCTCTGCTGGTAATCTCGCCGTACGCCAAGCGAAACTATGTCGACCACTCCCTTACCGACCAGAGCTCGATCTTGCGCTTCATCGAGGACAACTGGCTCGACGGTCGACGCATCCATGGATCCTTCGATGCGATCGCCGGCACCCTGAACGGAATGTTTGACTTCGATAATGCCGGCAATGACAGTCTCTACCTGCTGGACCCGTCCACGGGAGAAGTCGTAACGCAATAGAGCGGCTGGTAAATCACTCGGCCTGTCCAAGATTTCCCGTTTTGGATCAGGCAGGCAGTCTTGCGCGCGATGGGGCCATATGCTTAAATTGGCCGCTGCTCCATTTTTTCCCTATCATGGCTCTTGCTCGACAAGGCTTCGCCCAATCTCAGCGAAGCTGAGGGGGCCGCGCGCATGATCGCGGCGTTGGAAGCTGTTGCATTGACCTGTCCAGTGGGCGCGGTACAGTCGCGGGCTGACCGCAGGCGAACCGAAGGCACTTACGGAAGCGGGAATGTGTCTATCCAAGAGCTGGCTGACCTGATCATCGGCGCCTGAAAGCTGTTTCGGCAGGGGAGATAATGATCGCCGGGTTGTGGGCTCAAGCCTCGCCGCTACCAACTCCTTACTATGCAACAACTTAGCCACTCATAGACTGGCTATCGGCATTTCTTTTCAAGTGGATATTGCCCTCTGGCACCCGATGCGCGCAGAATAGTGGCCTGATTGCATCGCCGCAATCAGCCAGGTGTTTAACCAAGGAGGCGAGAGATGGGTGAGATTCCCAATATGCCGTTCTCCCAAATGAAGCTGTGGCTTGTGGTTGCGGTGGTGACATCGGCCACGGTGTGCGCATTCGGAGAGGTGCCGCAAGCACCTCCGGCCCAAACGGGAAATAGCCCGATCCAGGAAGTGTCTGTGCCCGAGCGAAAAACTCTGGGTCTTAAAGAGCTCCCGGTTCAGCAGAAGGCCGACATTCTCATGGCCCGCGGAGAGTACGTTGCTGCGATCGCGGCCTACCAACAGTCCAATCTGCAATCAGCCTTGGTTTGGAACAGCATAGGCATGGCGTACCACCATCTTTTCGCGCTCGATGAAGCGCGTAAGGCTTACCAAACCGCACTTACGATCAATCCGCGTTTTTCGGCTGCCGCCAATAACCTGGCCGCCGTTTATTACGCCCAACGGGATTTCGGCCAAGCCGAACACTGGTACAAGCGAGCTCTCAAACATAGTTCGGAAAATGCGGTGATCTACTGCAATCTCGGTACAGCTTATTTTGCCGAGGCGAAATACAAGAAAGGCACTAAGGAATATCGCAAGGCCTTCGCAATTGATGAAAAGGTCTTCTCTCCGGAAGACAACGTAATGGTGCAGGCAGGCAGCACACGCGAACAGCGCATCGCCATGAACTACTTTGTAGCAGAGACTTACGCGAGTGCAGGCAAGCAGGAACAGGCGATCGTCTACCTTCGCAAGGCAATGGATGAGGGCTTCAAAGATCGCAAACGCCTCATCGAAGACAAAGACTTCGCGGCCCTACGAACGACGCCGGAGTTTCAACATCTACTCGACCAGGAGAATCTAAACTAGCGGAGTTTTTTCAGCTGGAAGACTTCTCGACAAAAGAGGAGAGCGGCATCCGCTCTCCTCTTTCTATTTATCCGTCCGTTCTTACAATGAAACTACTTTGACGCCACATTCGCATGGGCACGGCCGGCGCGGAACATCTCGTTGACCGTGGCAACGAAATGATGTGCCGAAGGGGGAGTGGGGACCACTCCGCTCAAGATGGTTTTGTAAGGAATGTCTTTCCCGTAATAGGCTTGTGTATCAGCCCCATTCTGATGGATTTCATCGCCGGTTAGGTCCACACCGGCGAACAATCCCTTGCTGCGGGAATAGGTGAGAAATTCAGCATTGGCCAGTTCCGTAGTCGATGCCTGCGAATCACGGCCCACTGGGCCGGCTGCCGCCGCAATATCACCACCTAGCTTAACCTTGTCCTTAAGAAGGTCATCCATGCTTCGGCGGTTGATGCCAACCAGCACGAGATCAGTAGACTGGCCACCCGCCTGCAATCCAAAACTGGCTCCTGTCAGCTGAACGAAGACTGGCGCGCTCCAGCCGCTCCCTGTGCGGCAAGTAGCCACACCCTGACCGTACTGTCCACCCACCAGGAATGCGCCCTTCTTGAAGCCCGGCACTACCAACACACAGTGAGCCTTAGCGGCGATATCCAACGGAACTCCTTTGTCGGGAGTGGTCATCAACTCGTGCAGAACCAGATGTGCAGCGTCGATGCGCTCATCCAGCTTCTGAACATCAGCCCCTTGAGCGGCGCTGACGCACGCCAGAGTCATACCTACCAGCGAAGCAGCAATCATACGTTTCATGTGGATTCTCTCTACTTTCAAGTAAGAGGCTTTTGGTTCTCTCTAGCCTCTAATAAACACTAGGATGCACATTTTCCCGTTAGAGAAAGCCATCATTTGTATTTCTGTCTAAAGATGGGATTGCTGGAAGGCACGCCATAACGTCATAGATCAAGACAAGTACTTAAGTTTGAGCGAACTATCTGGCCATGAAATTCGTGGCTGACTTATTCCCAGCCCCAAGCTCGAGCGCGACAGACATGCAGGCATCGCGCAATTTATCGGCATGGGCGCGATCCTGCAAAGCCCGGGCCACGACCATACCCCCAACGCATAAGGCAGCGATCGCTTGCGCCCTGGCGGCCGGAGCCTTGCGCCTCTGCTTCAGGCTGCGTTCCAGAACGCTGACCATCGCGCTGAACACGGTCTCGAAGGCATGCTTTGCACTTTCGCTGCTGCGCGTCACATCGGTGGGCAAGGCAACCATGGGGCATGAATTCTCAACATCCTCGAAGTGTTGCCGGGATAGATAGGCGCGCACTACCTGGCATCCTGCTTCCCTCGATGCCAGATCTACTTCCACACCCTCCCAACAGCTCTTCCATTCGGGATCGGTGAAGAAGCAGCCCAGTACTTCGGCATATAGATCGCTCTTGCTGCGGAAATAGCTGTAAAAACCGCCGCGCGTGAGGCCCGCACCTGACATGATCTGATCGAGAGAGACGCGGTCAAAGCCGTGCCGGTTGAACAGCCTGCGCGCACTCTGAATGATCTTTCCTCTCACCTCTGGGCGATGACCCGTGGGATATGGCATAGGCTTCTCCAGGTTTTTCTGTGAGCCGAAGTATTGCGCGAGCCATCTTCTCGCGTCCAGCAAAATATGATCTTGAACATAATTTGGCCGCGTGCTTCTATGCATCAGGAGCACGCGATGAGAGAGAAAACGAACGCGGCCGCCTTGCCGCAAAAGCCGACGCGGCGGCAGGTAGCCACCGGCATGGCAATGGCTTGCTGCGGTATGGCCGCGTGGTCAGCGGCATTTGCGCAACAGAGCATGAAGCAGATGCCGGGAGCGGCGGCGAATCAACACCGCACATCCCTGCATGAGGATATCGACATCAGATCGAATCCGCAGCGCATCTACGATGCGCTGCTCGACGCAAAACAGTTCGCCGCGTTCTCGGGCGCGCCTGCCGAGATCGACCCCAAAGCAGGCGGAGCCTTTTCCATGTTTGGAGGACAGATTGTCGGACGAAATATCGAGCTCGTCCCCAACCAACGGATCGTGCAGGCGTGGCGTCCTGCCCATTGGGACCCGGGCATCTACTCCATCGTTGAGTTTGTACTCAAACCCCAGGCCTCGGGAACCATCGTGGCTTTGGACCACAAGGGGTTCCCGGAAGGCGAATTCGACCACCTAGAGTCGGGATGGCACGCCCACTATTGGGAACCGCTCAAGAAGTTCCTTGCTTAATGCGACGATTCCGTGGCGATGTTTAGAATCAGGCATGGCTCGACGACACTCTTACGCGGTCACAGTAACCTGGACAGGAAATACCGGCAAAGGAACGATCGGATATCGCGACTACGAGCGCTCCCATGACATCTCCGTTTCCGGAAAATCGACCATCCCCGGTTCCTCGGATCCAGCCTTTCGCGGCGATCGAACCCGCTGGAACCCTGAGGAACTTCTGGTCGCATCTCTCTCAGCCTGCCACAAGCTCTGGTATCTGCACCTTTGCTCCGAGGCTGGAGTCGTGGTTGAGGCTTACGTGGATGAAGCAATGGGTGTGATGGAGGAGTCAACTGATGGCAGCGGCCACTTTGTAGAAGTGACCCTGAGACCTAAGGTGAGTGTTGCGCCTGGCTCGGATAAGGTGAAAGCACATTCTTTGCACGAGGCCGCGCACTCCAAGTGCTTTATCGCCCGCTCGGTCAACTTTCCTGTGGCGTGCGAGCCGGTCATTTCTTAGTCGCTGGTCTTGAGCCGCAGGAATCGCCGACCCAGGCTTTGAAACAACTCCGTCAGGGCCGGCTTCATTACCTTTCCCATGGCATTCCTGGGCAGCGCATCCAGCACCAGAAGGCGCGAAGGCAGCTTGTGAGCGGTTAGCAACTCTCTGGCCCAGGTGCGGAGGGAATGCAGATCGAGGGCATGGCCGTCACGCAGTACGACGGCCGCGGCCACGCGCTCTCCCCACTCCGGATCGGGTATTCCGACAATGGCACACTCGGCAACTGCCGGATGCTGGCGCAGCGCTTCCTCAATCTCCAGCGCGGATACTTTGTGCCCGCCGGTCTTGAGTATGTCGATGCTGGTGCGGCCAAGAATACGGTAGATCCCATTCTCCACGACCGCCGTATCGCCGGTGCGAAACCAGCCGTCACGGAAGGCTTCGCGTGTGGCATCAGGCTTCCCCCAATACTCCGCGAACACACCTGGACCACGGACTTCGATCTCGCCTGGCGTTCCCGGGGGGACCGGCTCGCCGTGGGACTCGACCAGGCGAACCTCGACGCCCGGCAGCGGCGTTCCCACACTCCCCGGCACGCGTTCGCCGCGTAGCGGGTTCGACAGCGCCATGCCGATCTCTGTCATACCGTAGCGCTCCAGCAGGATGTGGCCGCTGATTTCCTTCCAGCGCAGCAGCGTGCTCACCGGCAGCGCGGCCGAGCCAGACACCATCAGGCGCAACCGGGAGCACGCTGCGCTTAGCTCCGCGCGGCGCTCCGGCGAAGCCGCATCCCAGGCCGCGATGAGCTTTGCGTAGACCGTCGGCACCGCCATGAAGAGAGTGACTTCGCCGCCGGCGATACAGTCCCACACCGCATTCGCGTCGAAGCGCGGCAGCATGTGGCAGGTTGCGCCCGACCACAGCGCACAGCAAACTACGTTGATGATTCCGTGCACGTGGTGCAACGGCAAACACAGCAAAATGCGATCGGTCGCAGACCACTCCCAGGCATCCACCAGGCTGTTGATCTGCGCAGTAATGTTGGCATGGGTGGTGACGACACCCTTCGGGCGGCTGGTGGTGCCACTGGTGTAGAGAATCATGGCGCGCCGGGCACTGGAAATGACGGGCAGGTCCGATGGCTGGGAAAGAGCAAGCTGTTCATACGGCAGCGCGCGCAAGCCACAAGACGCGGCTATTTGCTCGACATGTGGGGCAGCCTGAAGATCGAATACCACGGTCGATGCTCGAGTATCGTCGATAAGGTACTCCAGCTCAGGCCGAGTCGAGTTGAGTGGCAACGGGACAGCAACGCCACCCGCCCGCCATATGCCCCACTGCGCGACAACCCAAGGAAAGCCTGGTGTCACAAGAAACGCCACCCGCTCTTCCTGCAGGTCTTCCCGGCCAGCAAGAAGCGTCGTAGCCGCCCGCGACGACGCATCCAGCAGATCGTCGTAAGTGAAAGTCCCCTGCGAATCAACGACGGCGGTGCATGCCCCATGGCATTGGCGCGTTGGCAATGAGTGGAATCATTGGAGCACCCGCCAGAATCAACGCAGCGGCAAGCGCCGCAGTTTTATGGTCTTTGGTCCAGGGTGGACCGATAGAACTTCCCAGGCTTGCGATGCTCGCCCGCACCCGGCTCGCCTCATTTCCGAATGCTGCCTCTCGCCTGCTTATCGAGCTCCCGCTCCCGGATCGCCGTGACGGGAATTTGTAAATCTTCACAGCCTCTCCTGGCCGCATGGCGAAAGAATTCACCTTCTGCCGTATGAATCAGCGGATGGGACGCAAGAATTTTCGCGACCGGCGGCAGCGGCCGGCCTGAGGCCAGCAAGACCGAGGCGCCTACGATTCGGTACCGGCGCCCCTCCAATTCCCTGACTACCTCTTCGATGGCCCTTGAAGCCATGCGCGATGAGGTTGCTGTGCAGCTCGCGAGGTATTTCTCCGCTGCGGCGAGTTCGAGCTGCGATGCGTGGTGATAAGGCTGCTTGGTTCCAGCGATGGCAGGATCCGCGGTGACGATGCGCCGCCGGTCTAATATCTCTACCGACTTGATATCTCCGGAAACAGCCACCACCACACCCCAACCGGAGTGCATTTGAATACCGAGCGCCGCGCGTTTCATGCGAGTTACTCCGAACCACGTGTGGGGAAGTCTATCAACTCGCTCGCGGCAGGACTCCGGACGAAACGTCCGACCGTTCGGGTTCCGTCCTCGTCGATGCACTCCAGCCGACCCCGCTTTCAAGGACATGTGGAGGATATTTCGAACAGAGAAGCTCCTTTGAGGCTGGTTTTTGGCCCTGTATCAGGGCACAACTTTAGTCGTGCCGTAAAGCATGAAAGAGAATCGGGCTTCAGAGCGTGTGTGAGAACTGCTGATTTCCGAGAAAAACAGCAGATCCCTCCACTCTCGGTCGGATGAACGCAACTTGATCTTTGACGCCGAGATGTTGAGTTCTCTAAGCAGAATATGTCATCCCGACCGAAGCGTCACCCAGCATTTCCTGAAGATGCAGCACTGGTAGAGAGCCGCGTGTTTCCGGCCCGTTTCCGTCCAGCAAGCGCGACCAGGACAGGTCGCTGATCGAGCCAGCGAAGGCATTTCTATCAGCGACGTACTCTTTCGGCGGAGATGCTCTTGAACTCGCGATTGACAAAACGTCCGACTGTTTCGTGTTCCCTCCTCATCGATGCGCTCCAGCAGACTTCGCTTGGCCGGATGCGGCTCTGTAAGTGCGGAAGAAGGCTAGCTCTGAAGGTAGGCGGCAACACGCTCCCGATCTCTAGCGGCGAATCGACAGACTCCAGACACGCAGACGTGGCCGGATGCGCGGCTGCCGAGGGGTAGACAGCACTGTTGACTATCCAGCAGCAAATCCACCAGCATCAGCCGAGCCGTGCCCAGAATTCGACCTGCCCCGCAATCGACCGTTCCACGACCTCGCCTGCGATGCGGGCGTCAAGAACAAGTGCATCCGTGAGTTTCACTGGCTGACTCATGCCAGATGGTAGCATAATGCTACTCCGCAATTCCTACTTGATTGCGGCCTGGGGCGAACGCCGCATGAGTTCTGTCAACTTGTCATGCGGGAGGGCCTCGATGGTATGGCCATCAATACCCGTCATGGTTTGGGCGGCGACCATGGCGTTGACAATCGCTTCCTCCGTGGCTTCGACGGTGGCCTGAAACAAGGGGCTGATGCGCTCGTTGGAAACAGTGAGGATGGAGTTCGGACCAGGTTCTTTATCGGCGCCACGATTGGCAGTGGAGAAGGCAATGAAAATGTCGCCGGAGGAATTTCCCGAGATGGAGCCGGTGCGGGCAAGCCCCATCGTGGCCCGGCGCGCGAGCCGCTTCAATTGCGTAGGCAATAAGGGGGCGTCTGTCGCCACCACAATAATGATGGAGCCCACATCCCCCGTCACTTCGGTTTGCAGCGTCGCTTTGGCAGGTGGTGCGGGAATGAGCTTGCCGACGGGCACACCGGCGATGGTAAGTTGCGGGCGCCTTCCACAGTTACACTGCACCAACACGCCAACTGTGTAGCCTCCGGCATCGGCGGAAAGCACTCGGGAGGCAGTTCCGTCTCCGCCCTTGAACCCGTAGCAGACCATGCCGGTGCCCCCGCCTACATTGCCCTCGAGAACGGGGCCGCCCTTTGCCCCATCGAGCGCCGAGAACACATCAGCTTGCTGGACATGGAATCCGTTGATGTCGTTCAGGTACCCATCCCATGTTTCGGCAACCACAGGAAGCGACCAGGGCTGCAGCGCAAGGCGGCCGCTCTTGACCGACCAGGCGATGACGGAGTCGCGCACCAGGCCGACTGAGTGGGTATTGGTAATGGCGACAGGGCCTTCGAGAAAGCCGGACTCTTCCACCCAGGTGGTGCCGGTCATTTCGCCGTTTCCGTTTTGCGAGAACCACCCGGCGTAGACCGGCTCCGCATCGCTGCGGCCGCGAGGGAAAATCACTGTGACCCCGGTGCGCACCGGGCCCTGACCAACAACAAGCTTACCTTCGCCGCGGATCAGGGTCGTGTCGCCTACTTCCACTCCTTTGACATCCGTGATGGCATCCAAGGGACCGGGGTTGCCGTCGAACGGCACACCCAGCGCGCGGGCGCGCGGCGACGACTGCGCAAACCCTGTCATGCAAACCAGGCACAGGGGCAGAAGGTGGCGGAAATTCATGCAGCGAAGTCTAACACGGGCATCGCGCTACATCAGCTTCATCGCTTCGGGGTCCCAGCCAACAACAGCGCCGCGTTCGTAGCTCAGGTTGCTCAGCAGAGCAGCTCCGGCCGCGCGGTAGCCAAACACCGCATCTTCCACGACGGGTTGCCGCGAGCGCACGGAGGAGAAGAAATTTTTGAAGTGATCGTAGCTATCGCTGTATCCTTCGGGCGCCACATATTTCTCATACAGCGCCAGCGGCGCTCCGGTGGGATGGGTGCGCGGATATTTCTGCAGGTACTCTTCACGAATGCGCTTTTGCATGGCTTCGGTGAAGGTTCCAATCATGAGCCCGGGTTCCGTCTCCAGCGGCGTGCGGCTTACGATGACCGCGTTGCCGGCGATCTCCATGGTGCCTTCCGAGCCGGTGAAAATCAGCCCTTCGCTTTCCTCGCCTCCGTCCACAAAATTTACCCGGAGGCTCAGATTGAAGTCCTGCGGGTAATCAAAGAGACCCAGCAGCACGTCCGGCACGTCGCGGCCGTCTTTCCAGAAGCGCAGCCCTCCGGTTGCCATGGCCCGTGTGGGCCCATGCGCCCCGGTGATGAAGTGAGTTCCGCTGAACAGATGAACGAAGAGATCGCCGGCCACCCCGCTGCCGTAGGCTTTCCATTTGCGCCATTGGAAGAAGTGCTCGGCGTTAAAGGGAATCTTGGGCGCGGTGCCCAGAAAGCGCGGCCAGTCGCAGGTTTCGGTCGAGGCATCCAGAGGGCACGGTGTAGTTCCAGGCGCCTATGGACGAGTTGCGATCCCAGCGCGCGGTCACCATATTGAGCTTGCCAATGGCGCCGGAGGCGAGCAGCTCCTTGGCCTTGATGTAGACCATAGAGCTCACGCGCTGGCTCCCGACCTGGATGATCCGGTTGGTGGAGCGTGCTGTCTCGATCATCTGCGGCCCATCGGCATACAAATGGATCATGGGCTTTTCGCAATAAACATCCTTGCCGGCCTTCATGGCGTCCACCGCAACCTGCTTGTGCCAATGGTCAGGGGTGCCAATGATGACGGCATCGATATCTTTGCGCTCCAGGACCTGGGCGTAGTCACGGGTGGTAAAGAGGTCGTCGCCCCAGAGCTCCTTGCTGTGTTCGAGCCTGCCGTCGTAACAATCCGCCACGGCAACAAGCTTCACGCCAGGAACCTGCAACGCAACCCTGGTATCTCCCATGCCCTGGCCGCCGGCGCCGATCAGTGCGATCTGAATATGATCATTCGCCGCTACCGGGTTGGCCGGTTCGGATTGAACCTGACCCAGCAAATGCATTCGTGGTCCAAGCAACGTCTCCACCGTTGCCGCCGCCCCTGCCGCCTTAAGAAAACTCCTACGATTCAAGTCGTGCACAGTCGTCCTCACACCGGAAAATTATCCGCCGTCTGTAACCATACAGCCTTCATGCCTGGAAAGGCACGGCTGGCTTGATCTGATTATGGGGCAACAAGCGGGGGAACGAGGGCAGGCTGGTGAGGAGCAGGGCTGAGACTTGCGGCAGGTTACATAACAAAGGCCAGATTTTCCAGTTCTTGCTGCATGCAATCGAGATTGCAGCCCATCTCTTCAAGCCGCGTGATGGCGCTGCGGGCATGCTCTGAGCTGACACCGTATCCCCGGCCGGTGAGAAAGCCGCTGAGAACTTCGGCCGCCTGCCAGGTATCGATCCCCGATTGCAGGAGCTCGTTGCGCAGGTTCAATAGCTCGCGCGGGGAAAATTTCTCGATCTTGGTATTCGCAGGCATTGTGATGTTTCCTCTCTCACTCCTTACTACTGTGAGGCCTAAAATCTGAGGCAGAAGCTAACCATCTTCATTGCTTCAACTATTTGAACCCGCAATCACACAACTTGGTTGCGGGCACCCAACTTGCCATGCCCGCAAAGTGCTGACTGGCCGCCGGAGCAGGGCGCCCGGTATGCTCGTTTGATGCTGGAATGCTCTGCTGGATGTATCGACGCAGCAATCATTTTGGCGAGGACGGCAAAGCAGCAGATAGTACATTTCGCTTCAGTAAATCGTTTTCTGGGAAAGCATGCCCGAAATTGACGACCTGACAGTAACCCTGTTGAGCCGTCCCCGGATTTCCGGCATTGCCTCCGCGCTCTTCGCATCAGGCTCGTATGCATCATTAGACGGACTGGACAGCTGTCCGTAAGCAGCGGGATGAGACTATGCCGCGGGCGGTTCGGGCGTTGCACGCTGCTCGAGCATCACGGGAATGCCATCCAGGACCGGGTAGTAGCGGCCACAACCAGTGCAGTGCAGCCATGCGTGCAAAGCATCGTCTGGACCGGCGGTGACGGGCTGATGGCATACCGGGCACACAAGAATGTTGAGCAGAGTCTGCGAAAGAATAGCGGCGCGCCATGCAGAGAGTTTAGACCCTTCGCTCGAGCAGGCCCATTTACCATGAGCAAAGCAGAAGGATGGTGCATGGCTAAAGTTCTGGACGGAACCGCAATCGCCGCCGCGATCAAGGCGGAGGTCAAGGCGGAGGTGGATCGGCTGGCGCCGCAAGGCATCAGGCCGGGATTGGCTGCAGTGCTCGTGGGGCATGTTCCAGCCTCGGAGATTTATGTGCGCAGCAAGGTTAAGACCTGCGAAACGCTGGGGCTTTTCAGCGAGCTGATTACGCCGCCGGAGACGGTCACCACCGACGAGATGCTGGCCTTGATCGCCCAGCTGAATGCCCGCGAGGATATCGACGGTATTTTGATTCAACTTCCGTTGCCGCCGCATGTGAATGCCAAGTTGCTGCTCGAAGCGGTGAGCCCGGACAAGGATGTGGATGGCTTTCATCCCATGAACGTAGGTCGACTGCAGACCGGGCAGCCCGCGCTTGCACCCTGCACGGCAGCGGGAATCATCGAGATTCTAAAGCGCAGTCATTTGCCGATCGCGGGAAAAAATGCGGTGGTGGTGGGGCGCAGCGACATCGTGGGAAAACCCACAGCGATCATGCTGCTGGCGGAGAATGCGACGGTAACCGTGTGCCATTCCAAGACGCGCGACCTGGCCTCGTTCACCCAGCGAGCAGATATCCTGGTGGTTGCGATCGGCAAGCCGGCCCTGGTGACGGAAAACATGGTGAAACCGGGCGCCACGATTCTGGACGCGGGCATCAACCGGGTTACCGATCGGGCGGAGTTCGAGCGGTACTTTGCCGGGGATGCTCGCCGTGAAGAATCGTTTCTGCAGAAGGGTTCCACCATCGTTGGCGATGTGCTTCCCAAGGCATACGCATTGGCAGGCGCTTATACGCCGGTGCCTGGTGGGGTTGGGCCGTTGACCATTGCCATGTTGATGGCGAACACCGTGCGGGCCGCCAGGCTTCGCCGCGGTTTGCCCGTTTAGGCCGGGAGACGGATGCTCCGCGTCGGATTGACGGGCGGTTTGGGCAGCGGTAAGAGTACCGTCGCCGGCATCTTCGGGGAGCTGGGCGCCGCCGTGATTTCCGCTGACCAGCTCGGGCGGCAGCTCATGCAGCCCGGAGAACCGGTCTACGCGGCGATCGTGCAGACATTCGGGCAGGGTGTGGTCCGCTCCGATGGGTCGCTTGATCGTAGAGCACTGGCCGAATTGGCCTTCGAGCATAAACGAGCCGATGCGCTCAACCACATCGTGCACCCCGCAGTGATCGCCGCGGAAGAGGAATGGATGCGCGGTGTCTTCGCCGCCGATGCGAAGCGGGTCGCGATGGTGGAGTCCGCACTGATCTTCGAAGTGGAAAAGTGGGGCACCGCGCCGGGGTGGGTGCAACGGTTCGACAAATTGATCCTGGTCACCGTGCCCGATGAGGTGAAGATTGCACGCTTTGTTTCGCGCCTGATGGCGAAGGAGACGGGCGAAGCGGACCGGGAGAGCAGGGTAGCCATGTTGACCCGGGACGCCCGCGCGCGGCTGGCGGCGCAGATTCCGGACCAGGAGAAGGCGGGTCGCTGCGACTATGTGATCGACAATACGGGCTCGCTTGATGAGACGCGCACGGCGGTGGGGAAGATTTACCGCGAGCTGGTGCAGGCGGCGGAGTGACGCCGGGACAGGAGTGATGACCGCCAGAGCTGAGTGGTTTACGAGCCAGCGACACCCACTCAAGCCAAAACCTTAGAAGCGGTTGAATCTGGGCGCACCCAATCTTTGTTACGGGTGCAAAGTGGGACGGCCGCAGCAGCCACAGCAAGCAACGAAAATGATCTAATAGTCGTAGCTTGCTATGAAGACCCGCTCCGCCATTTTGATTGTTTTGCTGGTAGGCGCCTTCGTCTACCTCACGTCGTACAGCAACTTTAGGGGAACCAAGAACCTGCCGCTGGCCAAACTCTGGCGCCAGTCCCCACTGCGGCTGACTATCGCAGACGCGCAACCGGCCTATACATCGGAAGAAACCAATCGTATCGCGGTCTACAAGCGCGTCTTGCCCTCGGTGGTGAATGTCACTTCCTCCCAACTGTCTTTCGACTTTTTCTACGGGGTGGTCCCGCATTCAGGGCAGGGCTCCGGTTTTATCCTCAGCAAAGATGGGCGCATCCTCACCAACTACCACGTAATCGAAGAGACCCAGCAGGTCGAGGTAACTCTCAGCGACAAGCACAAGTACAAGGCGCAGATCATCCTGCAGGACCCGGCCCACGACCTTGCCTTGCTGCAGATCAACGCCAGCAACCTGACTCCGGCTGTGCTTTCCGAATCGCGCGACCTGCAGGTAGGCCAGAACGTATACGCCATCGGCAATCCCTTTGGACTGAATGGCACCATGACGACGGGAATCCTCAGTTCCATCCGCTCGGTGAGTGAGCCGCAGGGGCCAACGATCGAGAACGCGTTGCAGACGGATGCCGCCATCAATCCGGGCAACTCCGGTGGACCGCTGCTGAACTCACGCGGAGAGGTGATCGGCATCAACACGCTGATTGCTACCGGAGGCGCGGAACAGAGTTCCGGCATCGGATTCGCCATCCCGGTAGACACCATCAAGGCGGTTCTGTCGGACTACAGCAAGTATGGGCGGGTACGCCGGCCATCGCTGGGCATCGCTTCGCTGGCTATCGGGCCGGATCTCGCGGAGCAGATTGGATTGCCGGCCGATTACGGGGTGCTGGTGCAGAAGGTCGTCCCCGGCGGAGCAGCGGAACGCGCCGGATTGCGTGGCGGCACGCAGCAGGCCTACCTGGGCAATACGCCGATTTATCTGGGCGGGGACCTGATCGTGGCTATCGACGGCGACCAGGTAACCAACCCGCAGGATATTTCCGAGATCATGGACCGCCATCAGGCCGGCGATTCGGTCACCGTCACCTTCTTCCGCGGATCACGGAAGATGACGGTCAGACTCACGCTGGGCGAGGCCCACTCAGTTTCCGTCTGAGCGCGGCACATAGCGCCTTCCATCCACGCGATATTCGCCAGACAGCACGCGGGCGATCGCCTCGGTATACGCCACATGTTCCTGGGCGAGGATGCGCGCTGCCAGCGTATGCTCGTCATCGCCGGCCAGCACGGGCACGGCTTTTTGCAGCACGATCACGCCATGGTCCAATTCCTCGTCCACGAAGTGCACGGTGCAACCGGAGACCGTGACCCCGTAGGCAAGGGCCTGCCGTTGTGCATCCAGACCAGGGAATGCGGGCAGCAACGAGGGATGAATGTTGAGAATGCGCTGGGGAAAGGCGCGCACGAACTCCGCTGAGAGCAGCCGCATGTAGCCAGCCAGGCAGACCAGATCGACCTGATGAGCCCGGAGACTGGCGATGATCTCGGCATCATGGTCGGCGCGTGGCCGTCCCCGCGGCTCGATCACCTCGGTGACGAATCCGGCGCTGCGGGCGGCCTCGATTCCCGGAGCGTCGCGGCGGTTTGAGATCACAACCGCGATCTCGGCATTCGCGACGCGCCCCTGAGCGATTCCCTCGGCGATGGCAAGAAAGTTCGATCCCCGCCCGGAAAGCATGATTCCCAGACGGTGTACGTGGGTGGTGGGTTCCATGAACTACGTACGGGTTTCCGTCATGCGTATATCACCTTGCGGTCTCCCTTGACGGTACGGCCGATGACGCAGAATTTTTCCCCGGCGCGGTCAAGCATCGATTTGGCGCGCCGGAACTTGTCCGCCGGCACCGCGGCAATCAGGCCGATGCCCATGTTGAAGGTGCGCAACATCTCTTCCTGCTCCACGCTGCCGAGCTGCTGCAGATGGGTAAAGATCGGAGGAGGGGTCCACGACCCGGTCTCCACCACAGCGGAAATTGTTTTGGGCAGGATGCGAGGCAGGTTTTCGGTAATGCCGCCGCCGGTAATGTGGGCCATCCCCACCACCAGATCGGCGGCGGTGAGTTTTTTGATCACCGCAAGGTAGCTGCGATGCACCTTCATCAGTGCCGCTCCGGCCTTGTCCTTCAATTCGTTCACGTACTGGTTCGGCGCGTAGCCGGCAACCTCAAAAAATAATTTGCGCGCCAGGGAATAACCATTGGTGTGCAAACCAGTGGAAGGGAAGCCAATCAGCACATCTCCGGCCTGGATGTTGGAGCCCGTGATCAGTTTCTCCTTGTCCACGGCCCCAACGATAAAGCCGGCCAGGTCATACTCTCCGACGGAATAGAACCCGGGCATCTGGGCTGTTTCCCCCCCGATGAGCGCGCAGCCATTGGCGCGGCAGGCTTCGGCTACGCCGCTCACTACATTTTGAGCGACCTCATCGTCCAGCTGGCCGATGGCGAGGTAGTCCAGGAAGAAGAGGGGCGTCGCGCCCTGAACAGCAATGTCATTCACACAATGGTTGACCAGATCGGCGCCCACGGTATGGTGCATGCCCAAGGCAAACGCCACCTTCAGCTTGGTGCCTACACCGTCGGCACTGGACACCAGGATGGGGTCGGCGAACTTGGCGGTGTCCAGCCGGAAGAGGCCGCCAAATCCGCCGATCTCGCCCAACACCTGTTTGTTAAAGGTTTTCTGTGCCAGATACTTGATGCGCTGCTTGGTGCGGTCGCCTTGGGAAAGATCAACGCCCGCAGAGGCGTAGGTGACTGGGGGCTTATTCGGTTTTCGCGTTGCTTCTGGCAAGGCTCATCCAACTTCGCGGGAGGCATGTTTGACGATATGGAATCGATCCGCGAGAACTGCCAGTTTACCATCGGAAACAGGCCGCTTCCTGGCCCCCTATACTGAATGCCGAGGGAGTTTTTTGCGAGAGCTGAGTCATTCCAAAGAGTTGCAGCGGCGGGCCGAGCAGTACCTGCCCGGAGGCGTCAATTCGCCGGTACGTGCCTTCCGTGCTGTCGGGGGAGATCCGCCGTTCCTGGTGCGAGCCGAAGGAGCGTACCTGTGGGACGCCGACGGCAACCGTTATCTCGATTATTTCGGTTCCTGGGGGCCGATGATCCTTGGTCACGCCCATCCGCTGGTGGTGGAGGCAATTCAGCGGGCCGCGGAACGGAGCGCAAGCTTTGGAGCCTCGACAGCCGCCGAAGCAGACCTGGCGGAGCTGGTGATCGCCGCCATGCCCTCGATTGAGAAACTGCGCTTTGTCAGTTCGGGTACGGAGGCGACGATGTCCGCCATCCGGGTGGCGCGGGCGTTTACCGGGCGGAAGTACGTGATCAAGTTCGAGGGCTGTTATCACGGGCACTCCGATGGGCTGCTGGTCAAGGCGGGATCCGGCCTTGCCACCTTCGGCCTGGCCGGCTCGGCCGGCGTGCCAGAGGAGATCGCGCACTGGACCCTTCCCCTGCCCTTTAACGATCTCGCGGCGGTCGAAGCGGCCTTTGCCCAGCATAAAGACGAGATCGCCTGTGTCATTGTGGAACCGGTGGTGGGCAACATGGGCTGCGTGCCTCCCGCGCCGGGATACCTGGAAAATTTGCGACGGATTACGCGGGAGACCGGAAGCCTGCTGATCTTCGACGAGGTAATGACCGGTTTCCGTCTTGCCCTGGGCGGAGCCCAGCAGGTATTTGGCATCGATCCCGACCTGACTTGCCTGGGTAAGATCATCGGCGGAGGGGTACCCTGTGCCGCCTTTGGCGGCAAAGCCGGAATCATGAATCTGCTAGCGCCGCTGGGCCCTGTCTACCAGGCCGGAACGCTCAGCGGCAACCCGCTGGCGATGGCCGCCGGAATCGCTACGCTGCGCTACCTGGCCGCCCATGAGAGCGAAGTCTATGCAGGTCTGGAGACACGCACTGCAACGATCGCCAAGGGCATTGCTGAAGCGGCCCGGGATGCGGGAATCCCTATGCAGACCAACCGCGCCGGCTCCATGGTTACGTGGTTTTTCGCCGCTGCCCCGGTGACGGACTTTGCCACTGCGGCGGCATCGGATACGGAGGCTTTTGGCCGTTTTCACCGGGCGATGCTCGATCGGGGGGTATGGCTCCCTCCCTCCCAATTCGAAGCGGCGTTCCTCGGCACCGCCCACACCACCGCGGACATCGACTTCACGGTTGAGGCCGCTCGCCAGGCTTTTGCTTCCATGCACGCGGCACGACTGCCTCGCATGACCCCCAGGTCTCAAAAGCGAGACCTGGGCCACCCACGGGAAATGCACAAAAAGTGCGCTCTATGCGCTCTAAGTTTCCGGACGACCCGGGAAAGCGGCGGCCAGATATTAGTTAAATATAAGCAGGCAAAAGGGTTATCACGGCGCCGGCTATCCCCAGGCATCCACGGTGACGAAACGCAGCGAGCTCCCCACCCAGGATTCAAGCAGCATCCGGGTTGCCGCGAGGGTGACGGACCGATCGGTTCCCAGCTGCCGGTGACTTCCATCGTGCAATAGAAGGTTGCTTCCCCGTGCGCCGGCGCTGATTGCTGCGCAGGGTGCTTTGCACCCGCGCGGCAAGCGCCACTGGGTCCGTGGCATCCCAGTCGTGCGCGGTGATGTTCCACATCACCGGCTTCAAACCAAGTTCCCTTGCAGTGCGCAGCACATCCGGCCGACGCGCGCCGAATGGCGGCCGAAACCATTCCACAGCTTCACCGGTCGCATCCTCGATGGCAGCGCTGCAGCCGGCAAGCTCCTGGCGGACGCGCGCCGGACTCTCCCAAAGCAGGGAAGGATGGGTCATCGTGTGATTCCCCAGCAGGTGGCCGGCTTGATGGACTGCACGGGCAATTTCAGGACGCTGGCGCACGTATTCACCTACCAGGAAGAACGTCGCACGCACCTGATAGCGGGCCAACAGTTCAAGCAATTGAAATGTGTACGGGTCATTCGGACCGTCATCAAACGTGAAGGCGAGTTCCTGAATATCAGAGCCGGCAATAACGGTGCGGCCGAAGAGTTGCGATGTGGGCGAATGCGCGGAGTAGAAATAGCCCCCGGCTGTAAGCCCGGCAATCAGACCCGCGGAGACAAGATGAGGGCGCATGCTTTTAGAGTTTAACTGTATGCTGGCGGCTCGCACCGGCTCATGTTATCTTCGGCTTCTCTTCGCATGGCAGAGCTTTTTGAGACGCCCAAATTTATCGCTGTCGAAGGACCGCTGCGCGTCGGCAAGTCGACCCTTGCCGGGATTCTTGCCGAAACACTGCAGGCGCAGCGGGTTGTGGAGCCGGAGAACAACCCCTTCCTCGACCGCTTCTACCAGGAGATGAGCGGCATGGCGCTCGCCACCCAGATGTGGTTCCTGGTAGAGCGCTATGAGCAGATGCGCGAGGCGGCTAAAGAACTGGCCGGCAGCGAACCATGGCCGATCGTGGCCGACTACCTCTTCGAAAAAGACAAGCTCTTCGCTTACATCAATCTCACCGATGCGGAGCTGGCCCTCTACAACCGCTATTACCAGATGTTCCGTAGCGAGGTGCCCACACCGGACCTGGTGATCTATCTGCAGGCGTCTCCCGAGGTGCTGAAACAACGCCTCAGGCGTAAAGGGCTAATCCAGGAGCAAGCCATCAGCGACGCCTATATCGAACAGGTGGCCAAGGCCTATGAACACTTCTTCTTCCACTACACGGCAAGTGATCTGCTGGTGGTCGACACGTCGGAAATCGACTTTGTGAATCGCGAACAGGACCTGGCGCTGCTGCTCAAGCGAATCTCCGAGCCCATCAAGGGCAAGCAGTACTTCCTGCCCCGTGCCCCGCTATAATTGATGTGGCGTATCGGACGCCTCCGTGTCCGCGGGCAGGGCTGAGCCCACCGGTTATTGTGATCCCGACAATTGATAGGCGAATCTTCTTTTAGCCCGATACGCGGACACCGGGCAGCGACAAAAAGGAGATCGTCATGTCCGTTCCCCGCTCCCATCTTGCTCCGACCCGCCATCTGACCGATCAGCCCAGCCTGGAGCAGCTTCGAAAACAAGCCAAGGAACTTCTGCAGGAATTTCGCTCGGGCGCGCCCGATGCGATGGCAGAAGTGAACCTGTTCGAACGCAACCCTGACCGAGAAAAGTTCGCACTCAACGACGCACAGAGGGTGCTTGCGCGCGCTTACGGCTTTGCCAGTTGGCCCAAGCTGAAGGCCTTTGTCGATGGAGCGAACATCGCGCGATTCGCCGACGCTGTAAAGGCCGGCGATGTTGCGCAAGTGCGGGCGATGCTTGCCAGCAGGCCTGAGCTGGTGGCGATGGACAGGGCGGAGAATGATGAGCACCGGGGACTTCACTATGCGGTGCTGCGGCGCGATGCCGCGATGGTGCGCATCCTGATGGAAGCCGGCGCGGATGCACGCAAGGGCATCTGGCCGCATCGGGACGCGACCTCTGCATTGGCGATCGCACAAGAGCGGCAGTACGACGAGATCGTCGCGGTGATCGAGGAAGAGGAACGCCAACGGCGCGAAGAGATGAGCTGTTCCAACGCAACGGTTAGCCCGGCGCAGGACGAGATCAGTGCGGCCATTGCGCAAGGCGACGACGCGACTGCGATGCGGCTGCTGGATGAAGATCGCACTCTGATTCAGGCGTGCGACCGGGATGGCGCCACTCCGCTGCATGTGGCGGCGCGCAGGAACCGGATCGAGCTGGTTGCGTGGCTGCTGGAGAGGCGGGCGAACGTCCGCAAGAAAGACCCGCGTGACCTGACGCCGCTCGATCATGCAGCGCTGGGTGCGGATCCGCGGAATAAGCGTGCGGAACGGTTTCCCCGCGTCGCGGCGTTGCTGCTGGAGCACGGCGCGCGCTGACCGTGCACGCGGCGGTTGCGTTGGGAGACCTGCCTCGTGTCCGGCAATTCATCGCGGATGAACCAGAATTGCTGAGAAAGATCTCAGGCAACGGCGGACTGCTTACGCTGGCCGTGAACCATCGACAGTTGGCGACGGCGGAACTGCTGCTGGATCTGGGCGCAGATGTGAACGAACGCATCCTGCTGGAGGGGCTTGAAGAGCCGATCGAAAGCTGGGGTATGCCCCTGTGGCACGCGGCATGGGCGAACGACCTGGCGATGAGCAGGATGCTGCTCGACCGGGGTGCTGACCCAAATGCGAATGTGTACGCCTCCGGCTGGCCGCTGGGCAGGGCCTGGGATCACGAGGATGATCGCGTCAAGAAATTGTTGCTGGAACGAGGGGCGAAGCTGCAGCCATACATGGTCGCTGCGCACCATGACGTAACGGAAGCGAGGCGACTGCTGGCGGAGGCGCCCAGCGAGGCAGTGGTGAGCGAATTGGCCTGGTCCGCGGCGGACCACGGGTGCCCGGAAATTGTCGCCATGGCGATCTCTCATCTGCGATTGGCCGGCCCAGGACCATAGCTGGCATTGGATGCTGATTCAACCCATGCGCGGCGCGGGAGAGGACTCCTTGCAAAATGAGGGGCATTTTAAGTGCCTCGCAGGTGCTGCTCGGGCACGGTGTCGACGCCAATGTCAGGCGCTTGAACCAAACGGTGCTGCACTTTACGGCGGCGCAGCATAGCGGGCTCTCGGGAAAGGACCGGGCGCGGTTTGCGGCGATGCTGATCGACCATGGGGCGCGGCTGGATATCCGGGACGACCTGCTTCAATCCACGCCTCTCGGGTGGGCTTGCCGATGGGGCCACAAGGAGCTGGTTGAGTTGCTGATTCAACGGGGAGCGCCGGTGCGGGAGAGAGATGCTGAGCCTTGGGCGACACCTGTCGCCTGGGCGCAAAAGATGGGCCATCGTGAGATTCAGTCACTTCTGGAGGGTTACGAGTGATTTTGCCGGGAGTGTATCGGGCGGCGTATACTCTCCTCCGGGCAGCATCCCGAATGGGAGTTGCACTGGAGTCGACATGAGCCTCACGCATTTCCGCAGCGCAGATCAGTCCGCGCCCGCTACCCGGAACTCCCGGGTCACCATCCAAACACTTCAAGAGAAGAAATCTCAGGGGAGACCCATCGTCGCCCTGACCGCCTACGACTATGCCACCGCACGGCTGGTGGACGAGGCCGGCGTGGACGTCATCCTGGTGGGAGACTCCCTGGCCATGGTGGTCATGGGGTATGACAACACCCTACCCGTCACCATGGACGAAATGCTCCTGCACACCCGCGCGGTACGCCGGGCGGTGAAGCATGCCATGGTGATCGCGGACATGCCTTTCGGTTCCTACCAGGTGACGACAGCGGAAGGGGTAGCGAATGCCGCCCGCTTCCTGAAAGAAGCCGGCGCCCAGGCAGTGAAAATCGAAGGGGGCGTGAGCCGGATTGAGCTGGTAAAACGGCTCACCGATGCCGAGATTCCGGTGGTCGCCCACATTGGCTTGACGCCGCAATCGGTCCATCGGATGAGCGGCTACCGGGTCCAGGGCAAGTCGGTCGCGGCCATCCATCACCTGGTGAAAGACGCGCTCGCCCTGGAAGCAGCCGGCGCCTTTGCCGTGGTGCTGGAAGGCATTCCTACCGAAGTGGCGCAGCGCATCACCGCGGCGCTCCACATCCCGGCTATCGGCATCGGCGCCGGGCCGCATTGTGACGGGCAGATTCTCGTATTGCACGACATCATCAACCTGTCGTTCTCCGCCTCCGGCGAAATTCGTTCGCCGCTATGGCGACGTCTCGGCCCTGATCACGGATGCGGTGCGAAGCTACCGGGACGACGTGGAAGGGCGCCTTTTTCCCAGCGACGAGGAAAGCTACCATCTGGGCAAAGAGGCGCTGGCGGCTCTGCTGCAGGAAGAAGGCACGGCCAGGCGCAAGGCCTAGCGAAGATGTTGCTGTTGACCACCATCGCTGAGACCAGGAGCGCGTGCGCCCGCATTCGCGCGGAAGGTAAGACATTAGGGCTGGTGCCGACCATGGGAGCCCTGCACCGGGGCCATCTATCCCTGGTGCGTGCCGCGCAGGCAAGCTGCGATGCGGTGGCGGTCTCGATCTTCGTGAACCCTACCCAATTTGGCCCCAAAGAGGACTTCGCCGGTTATCCGCGGAACCTGGAGCAGGACTGCCAGACGCTTGAGGCCGCGGGAGTTGACCTGGTCTTTGCCCCTTCGGCCGAGGAGATGTATCCAGCCGGCGCCAGCACCTTCGTCGAAGTCACAGGCCTGAGTGACCGCCTGGACGGAGCGTCGCGCCCAGGCCATTTCCGCGGGGTGGCCACCGTGGTGACCAAGCTGCTGCACATTTTCGCTCCCGACCATGCTTTTTTCGGGCAGAAGGATGCCGCCCAGGTTGCCGTCCTGCGCAAGATGGTGCGGGATCTGCTGTTTCCGGTTCAGCTGGATGTGTGCCCAACGGTGCGAGAGCCGGACGGACTGGCGCTTGAGTTCCCGCAATAGCTACCTGACCCCCGAGCAACGACGCCAGGCCCTGGTTCTCTCGCGCGCTCTGCTGGCGGTCGAGCGGGAGGCAAGAAGGCGGCGAGCATGACTCGGGCAAGCTGCTTGCGGTTGCGCTGCGGATCCTTGAGGAGGAGCCTGGCGGTACTAGTGGATTATTGCCGCATCGTGGATCCCGACACGCTCGAGGATGTGCCCGATGTGGGCCACGGCGCGCTGGTAGCCGTAGCCGCCCGGGTGGGGTCTACGCGGTTGATCGACAATCTGCTGCTTTAGGGGCGGAAAGGTTTAGTGCCGCGCCTACGGCGCTCAGGATCATCTTCGGGATGTTCCCTAGCCCTTTGGGGATTGTCGCCCAGCCCTTCGGGGCTGGGCTGACGTTTGGTGGGCGGCGCTCCGGACCGTGGGCGTGCACATTTGATTTCGGAGCTGCAGGCGAAGTTCTGCGGGTTAGTATCAGTCCTTCCGTTCGGGCCTGGATTTTATGCTTTGTATTTGGAAACAAAGGGGTTGCCAGCCAATAGGAAGCGCGCCGGACGGGTCGCTTCCTTGCTTATGCCGATGCGGGGCGTGACCAGGATCTCTCCGGCTTTGAAGCCGTCATCCTGAATCTGCAGCGTTCGATTCAGGTGAAGTTAGATCGGCGCCGTTGTCAGATTGCCCGGGTTATAGCGAAAGCCTGGCATAAACGCCCGGGACCCGAGGTTAAGGCAAGGGGCGGCGCCTGACCGCGGGCTCTCGCCATGGCCTCCAGGCCGTGGAGCGGCTCCAGGGCGCGGAAAAGCACGCAACCAGCGCGGCCCTCCCGCTCGCAGGAAACGTTCAGGCAGTAATGCATGCCGTAGATGAAGTAGACGTAAGCATGCCCCGGCGGCCCGAAGAGGACGGCGTTTCTCGCCGTCTTGCCGGCGAAGGCATGGGCGGCAGCGTCGGCCTCGCCAAAATAGGCTTCGACTTCGACGATGCGGCCCACCCGCGCTTCCTCGGCTCCGGCTCTCACCAGCAACTTTCCCAGCAGCTTGCGGGCTACCAGGTCGGGGGCATCGAGAAAAAAGTCCCGGAACGAGGGTAGTCGCGGAGGCCAGGGCTCTAGCCATGGAGTTCTTTGATAGCGGCAAGAACCTCTTCGGCGTGCCCTTCCGGCTTTACTTTGGGAAAGATTTTCAGCAGCTTGCGGTCGGGGCCGATGAGAAACGTGGTCCGCTCAATCCCAATCACTTTCTTGCCGTACATATTCTTTTCCTTGAGAACATCAAACTGTTTGCAGACTACTTCGTCTACATCTGCAAGGAGGGTGTAAGGCAAGTCGTACTTCTCTTTGAATTTCTTCTGCGCCTTGGGCGTGTCGCGCGAGATACCCAGAACGACGGCTCCAGCCTGCTGTATCTTCTTGAATGTGTCACGAAAGCCGCAGGCTTCAATGGTGCATCCTGGAGTGTCGGCCTTGGGGTAAAAGAAAAGCACCACCGGTTTGCCGGCAAAATCCTTCAGGTGCACGGTTTTGTCTTCTTCGGTCTGAAGCGTAAAGTCAGCAACTTTGTCGTTCACTTGCATGAAGATCCTTCCCAAAAACGAGATGCGCAGCGTCCTCCTGGAGATTATTCCATGCCTTGCCCTGTTGGCTGCGCTGGCCATGCCCGCGGGCGCGCAGTATCCCGGCCATATCGAGAGTGCGAAGAAAGCTGCGCCGACTATCCGCGCGGTGGCGGTGCTGGAGTGGACCGGCGAGCCGGGAAAGCCAAGCGCCAGCCGGATTATCCCGATCTCTGTTTTCGACGGCGAACAGTATCAACCGGGCGGCCTCTACCTGGCCAAGCCGGAGCCGCTGGCCCTGGAACCGGGCACGGAATACGTGCTGCAGGACGCAGGCGTGGCCCGCGGCCTCTTTGATATCAACAATGCGCAGGACGTGAACGGTTATTGGTTTGGCTATGGCGCGTGGAAGCCAATGGCTGCTCCGCCCAAGCGGGCGCGGCCCAAGCAGGGCAAAAACATGCCCCAGGTGGTGACCGATGCCAACGACGGCCGGCCGCATTTCAAGAACCGGAATGCCAGCGCAAGCCAGGACAGCTCTACGGGCTCCACATCAGACTCCAGCTCCAAATCATCGGCTTCCAGCAACCCACCTGCCAGCGATCCTGATCGTCCCACCCTGCGCAAGCGGGCGGATTCTTCCACGCCAGCTGCCAGCAGCAGCACTGCGGACACCGCGGCGCCGGAGACCCCGATCGGTGGCGCTGACCCGGACCGGCCGCATATGGTTCATGGCCAGCAGAACCCGACCGATGCGGATTTTCAACCGGCACAGCTCACTGGGGTTCCCTCTGGCCTGCAGCAAATGATCGCGGTTTCCGATGCCAGCGATCGTGAAGCGCATCCGTTTGTCTATTTGTGGGGCGACCCAAGCGACGCCACAAAGATGAAAGAGCAAATGGAGATTGCGGCCGCCGCTGCTGTCGCCGCCACCGAGCCGCCGGTGAAGCCTAAACCTCACGCTGCGGCTACACCGGCCCAGCGGCGTAAAGCGAGCACTACCCCACCCGCCAGCCCAACGCCGGTATTTACCAATGAGCTGTTCAAAGCCTATGAGCTCACCTATAGCGGCGGGGCGACGCTGGTCTTTTCAGGGCAGACCGTGAATCACGCCGGCAAGGTCAAATACGTCACCCTGATCGCTCAGCCGGACTTTAACGGCGTGCCCAAAGTGCTGTTTAAGTCGGTGACCGACGACGACCACCTGGACCAGACTCCGAAGATGCGGCTGGTCGATGCAGTGGATGCACGAGCCAACAATCGAGGCGACCTGGTTTTCGAGTTGAGGAGCACGCACGACCGTGAGTTCGTGATCTATCGCGTAGCCTCCGGGCAGGCGGAGCAGGTGTTCACGACGGGCTCGCTGTCGAGTTCGCAGACGTTAGAACGAACAGTTGCGTTTCCCCTCAGTCTGTTGCTGGGACAAAGGGATAGACCAGACTGTCTCGCCTCAGGGGTGGTGGGAAGCTTGGTGGTATCCCAGCCGCCGCCCAACGCTTTGATGAGCTGCACACTGGCGGCAAACTGCCGGGTGGTGATATCCGCGGCCGTGCGCTCATTGGCTAATTGCGTGGTCTGGGCTGTGATCACTTCAAGGTAGGTAGTGACCCCGCCCTTGTAGCGGTTGGTGGAAATGAGAAGCGACCGCTGCGCGGACTCGACGGCCCGCTGCTGCGCCGCCGATTCGCTGTTCAGGATGCGCAGGCCGGAAAGATTGTCCTCAACGTCCTGAAAAGCCTGCAGCACCGTCTGCCGATAGTTGGCCGCGTTTTGCTCATAAGCGTGCCGCGCCTCCTCAGTCAGGGCATGACGACGGCCGGCATCGAAGAGCAACTCGACCGCCGAGCCGCCCAGCGACCAGAGTGAGCTCGGCCCCTGGATCAAGGTACCGAGAGACTGGCTCTCAAAACCGCCTCCGCCATTAATCGTAATGGTGGGGTAATAGGCGGCGATCGCAATCCCAATCTGGGCATTGGCGGCGTCCGTGCGCCGCTCGGCGGCGGCGACATCCGGGCGGCGCTCGAGCAATTGCGAAGGCACCCCCAGCGGTACCTGCGGCAGTTGCAGATCGAGCGGCGCCGGCGCAAGGCCAAAACTGGATGCGGGCACACCGGTGAGAGTCGCGATGGCGTGTTCATACTGGGCCCGCGCGACGCCAACATCGATGGCCTGCGCGCGGGTCTGGTCGAGCTGCGTTTGCGCCAGGGCGACATCGGAATCGGTGGCCACACCGCCTGTAAATCGAGTCTGGGTCAAGTCCAGGTACTGCTGATACTGCTGCACCGTGTTGTCGAGCAAGCGCTGCTGCGTGTCCAGGCCACGCAGCTCGAAGTAATCCATCGCCAGCTCGGAGCGGAGGCTCAAATCGACATTCGCCAAATCAGCGGCGGTGGCCTGGGTAGTGGCCCGCTGCGATTCCACCGATCTGCGGATGCTGCCCCAGAGATCCGGTTCCCAGGTTGCTTGTCCCTGCAGAACAAGATCGTTGTAGGTCGTCTCTGTCCCGGCAACATGCAAAGGACGGTTGGCCGAGACGCGGTCGCGCGAGGCCGCCGGAGCAACCGCAGAGCGTGGGAAAGTACTGCGAACGAGAAACCTGAACGGCGGCCCGGGCTTGCATGTACTGCTCATAGGAAGCCTTGAGCGTCTGGTTGGAGACCGCAACCTGCTCCTCGAGCTTATTCAGTTGCGGGTCTTGATACATCTCCCACCAATTGGGGCGGATCGCGCTGTCGTTCGGAGTCACCTGCTTCCATCCGCCGTTGGGCGGGTTGGGAGGAGGGACGACCGCGCTCTCCTTGAAGGCCGGCGCGGAAGGCGCCGTGGGCCGATGATAGTTGGGTCCTACGGTGCAACCGGAAATCAATCATTGCTGCCGTGGAAAAGAGCAAGCATCCCGGCTGCTAAGGGGAGAGGGCAGTCATTCCGGCGTACTCCCGGAGGGGTGCTCTCGTTCTCGCCTGGTTTGCCGGGTTCCAATACGCGCACCGGCTCCCCATCGATCAAGGAGTCGGGTGGATTCTGGATTACCTGCGAGCCGGCGTCGAGGCCGTCGATGACCTGCACCGTGGAGCCATCATCCTGGCCAAGCTTCACCTGGACGAGCTTAGCCTGATCTCCGTTCGGCCCTTTCACCACCGTACTCACCTGCAAGCCTTGCCCGCGGAAGATAAGGGCTGAGACAGGAATGATGAAGGGCACCGTCGCGTTTTGTACGTCCATGTGGACTTCGGTATAGGCTCCGGGCATGAGCTTGCCATCGCGGTTGTCCACATCGATTTCGACCAGCAGCGTGCGTGAGGCCGGATCGATCGCCTTTGCCGTGCGCACCAACTTGCCGGTAAATGTCTGGCCGGGGAATTCGGAAAGGGTGAGCCGCGCCGTGGTGCCGGGAACAGCTACCTGGGAGTAGATCTGCGGAACATTGACGTAAACGCGCAAAACCCTGATGTCGGAGATACGAAATAACTGCGTGCCGGCTCCTGCGTTGATGAGCTGTCCGACGTCGACATTGCGGGCAGTGATGACCCCGCTGAAGGGCGCGTAGATCTTCTCGAAGGATTGCAGCTGCTCCAGCCGCTGGACATTGGCCTGGGCAGACTTCACCGTCGAGCTGGTGGATGCTGCCTGGCTGACGAAGGTATCCGTGTCTTGTTTGGAAACGGCGTTTTGCGTAAGCAGGCCCTGATAGCGGGTTGAGTTGGTTTTGGCCAAGCCGGCATTGGCTTCCGCAGTGGCCAGATCCGCGCGGGCCTGAAGCAGTTGCTTATCCACTTCAGGGGTGCTGATGATGGCTAATAATTGACCCTGCCGGACGTGGGCGCCAATGTCGAAATACCACTTGCTGAGATAGCCGTCGGTGCGGGCGTAGAGCGATGCGTCGCTATAGGCATACGAGTTGCCGGGCAGAATGACCTCTCGCTCCACCTTGCCTTGCTGCGGTGGCTTGGCGATCACGGCGGGAGCAGCCAGCGCATTGGTCTGCTGCGTGAGCCTGGTGCGGGCGCGCACCCGGGGCACGATGCCGGCGATCGCCACTACGACCGCCAGGATCAGAAGAATCACGATGGTGATGACGGCGACCCGGCCGGAGAGAGGCGGGGCATCGGGAGGCGCGCCGTGTTCCTCATTCGCCGGTTGCGGTTTCTCGTCTTTTTCTTCGTGATTCATTCGACGCTCTCTCCGGTGTTCATTTCTAGTCTTCCAAATCTGTCACGCCCGCAGCGGCAGAGACGCGCTGTCTTCGACGTCCAAGCCATCCGTGGATAACGCTGAAGAAGGTCGGCACGAAAAACAAGGTGGCTGCGGTAGCGAAGAGTAATCCGCCGATCACCGACCTGCCCAGGGGCGCATTCTGTTCTCCTCCATCGCCCAAACCGAGTGCCATCGGCACCATCCCGATGATCATGGCCAGCGCGGTCATCAGCACGGGACGAAAACGGGTGTAACCCGCTCTGAGCGCGGCTGCGTGGGCGTCTCCGGCATTTTCTTCCATTTGTTCCCGGGCAAAACTGATGACGAGGATGGAGTTGGCAGTAGCCACGCCCATGGTCATGATGGAACCGGTCAGCGCAGGCACACTAATGTGCGTTCCAGTAATGAACAACATCCATACGATGCCGCATAGTGCAGCGGGCAGCGCGGCGATGATCATGAAGGGATCGAGCCACGACTGGAAATTCACTACGATGAGCAGATAAACCAGCAGGATGGAGAAGGCCAGACCACTGGTCAAGCCGATGAACGAGGAGTTCATCGTCTGCACCTGGCCGCGAACCACGATTTGCGACCCACGGGGCAGATCCTTACGCCGCTGGGCAACGATCTGCTCAATCTTGTCGGAGACGCTGCGCAGGTCACTATTCACGACATTGCCGTAGATATCGAGCACCGGAGCAATGTTGTAGTGGCTTACGGTAGCCGGCTCCGCGCCGCGAATGATGGTGGCGACATTTCCCAGAATCTGGATCGGCTTGACCCCCGACGCCGTGGAAGGAGCGGCGCCGGTCCCCACCGGCGTGAGGCTCGCGGCGCCTACGGATAGAAACGGGCTAGGCGTTATCGTGGCCGCGGCGCTGGTCGAGGTAATGGGAATGTTTTCAAGATCGATGAGAGACTGCAGATCATATTGCGGCGTCTGCGCCGAGATACTGTAACTGACACCATTTCTTGGATCGAGCCAATAAGTAGGGCTGGTCTGGTAACTGCCGCTGGTCGAGGCCAAAAGGCTGCCGGCCACATCGCGCTGGGTCAACCCGATGATCCTGCGCCTTGGAGCGGTTTACATCGACAAGAAAATGCGGGTTGTCGAAAGGCTGTTGGATGTGCAGATCGGCGGTCCCGGGCACGTAACTTATATCCTTCAGCAGCTTGTCGATAAATACGCGATTGCCCTCTATGTTGTTGCCAATGACCTGGATATCGATGGGGGCCGGCAAACCGAAATTGAGGATCTGGGTAACCATATCCACGGGCAAGGTGTAGAACGTAACTCCTGGAAACTCGTTGTTGAGCTTGGCGCGGAGGTGCTGCACATAGACGATCTGTTGGATGGTGCTTCGGGGTCAGCGCCACCGTGATGTCCGCGTCCCAGGCGCCGACCACACCGGTGCTGCTGTAGGAGAGATTCAAGCCGGAATAGGGAATGCCGATGTTGTCGATGATACTGACGACTTCCTGTTTGGGAATCTCTTCGCCGGATGGCATTGTCGATTTCGTCGCACAGGCGGGCTGTTTCTTCGATACGCGTCCCGCTGGGGGCACGCACGTGCAGCTTGAACTGCCCCGCGTCTACGGAGGGAAAGAAATCCTGGCCCAGCCACGGGTAGAGCAGGGCAAAAGAGCCGATGGTGAAAACAAAGAACAGGATGAGGAAGACGGTGCTGTGGGCGATGGCCAGCTGCAACAAGCGGAAATAGAAAGTGCGCAGCTGTTCAAATCGCCGCTCGAAAGCGAGTTGCCCGCGAACCAGCGGGTTGCGGCTCTGGTAGTTTCTGCTTCTCGCTTGCCGGATCATGCTCCTGAAGAAGGTACTTGGCCATGGTTGGGACCACGGTGCGAGAAAGGAAATAAGAAGCCAGCATGGCAAAGATCACGGCTTCGGCCAGAGGCACAAAGAGATATTTGGCCACGCCTCCCATAAAGAACATGGGCACAAAGACGATGCAGATGGATAAGGTCGAGACAAAGGCCGGAATCGCAATCTGCGCGGCGCCATCGAGAATTGCCTGCTCCACCTCTTTTCCTTCTTCCAGGTTGCGATTGATATTTTCGATTTCTACCGTGGCGTCGTCGACCAGGATGCCGACGGCCAACGCCAGGCCACCCAGCGTCATGATGTTGATGGTTTCACCCAAAGCGCCCAGCACAATGAGCGAAACCAGGATGGAAAGAGGAATGGATACGGCGATGATGAGGGTGCTGCGCCAGCTACCCAGAAAAACCAGGATCATGACGGCGGTCAGGCAGCCTGCGATGATGCCCTCGCGCACCACACCGTCAATGGCGCCGCGCACAAAAATCGACTGATCGGACAACGGTGTGATGCGCAATTGCGGCGGCAGAGACTGCGCAATGATGGGCAGCAATGCGCGGATTCTGGCGATGATGTCGAGGGTGGAAACATTACCGTTCTTAAGCACGGTCATGAGGCTGGCGCGCTGCCCGTCGACGCGAACGATATTGGTTTGCGGGGGGAAGCCGTCGCGCACATGGGCAACGTCATGGATGTAGACAATCGCTCCGTTCACGCTCTTGATGGGGAGATCGTTCAGACCTTCGATGGTGGTGGGCGCGCTATTGGTGGCCAGCTGGTATTCCACCGAGCCCACCTTCATGGTCCCGGAAGGCAGGATCAGGTTCTGGGCGCTGATGGTGTTCACCACATCGCTGGGTGAAAGTCCTCTCGCCTGGAGCGCCTTGAGATCCAGGTCCACCTGCACCTGGCGCTGCTTGCCACCGTAGGGATAGGGACTCTCAGCGCCCTCGACGGTGGCAAACTGGACGCGAATGAAATTCAGCCCGAAGTCGTTCAACTGTTGTTCCGAAAGACCCTGGCCGGAGAGACCAAGCTGGAGAATGGGCACGCTGGAGGCGGTGTAGGTAATGACCAGAGGCGGGGTTGTGCCCGGGGGCAGCTGGCGCAGCTGTGTCTGGGATACTGCCGTGATCTGCGCAATCGCCGTGGCCACTGTGACTTTGGGCTGGAAATAAACCTTCACCACGGCAACGCCGTCGAGGGATTGCGATTCAATATGGTCGATATTGTCGACCGTGGTGGTGAGGTAGCGCTCGGTCAGGGTGACGATGCGGTTGGCCATATCCACCGCGGAAAGGCCCTGGTATTGCCAAACGATGCTAATGACCGGAATATTGATGTCGGGAAAAATATCGGTCGGGGTATTCAGAATGGAGAGCGGGCCGAGGATCAACAGCAGGAGCGCGAAGACGGCGAAGGTGTAGGGGCGCCGCAACGCAAGACGAACAATCCACATTTGCTAGCTCACTCCTCAAGACACTCTCTTGCCACTAAACCGGGAAGAGGGGTGAATATCTGTGCAGACGAGCCTGCCAGGCCCAGGTGGAAGAACAGGCGAAGATTGTGCGAGCTTCCCTCAGGCCCTGGCTCTTTGCTTAACCCTCTGAAGGAATGGGGGTTTTGGCAAATTGTTGCTACACAAATTATACGTTTGCGGCCTCAATCCGGCAGCCGACGCCAGATTGAGGCCCCGAGCCTAGGAAGCGGGGGGCTTGTCATCACTTTTTTGACGTTCGATGCCGCTCTTTTGATTCATAACTGACGGAACAAAGACAAAAGCCGGACAAGCTCGCCTGTCCGGCCTTGCCGGGGATAATGCTCGCTGCGGCGAGGTATCCCCGGCCTACCCTAAACGAAGCAGTTATTTGGCGAGCGCGGACTCGAGCGCGGCACTGGAAACGCTCACGCGGTTATCCGGGTAGTAGGCGTTGGAGATGTACTCCTGGAGCATGCGATGGGTGTTGAAAAATGAGCCATTGAGCGCGATGGTGGAACGCATAACGGTGCGCCATTGGTCCGGATTGCCGTAATAGAGCGGAAGGATGGTTGACTCCAGCCGCTGATAAAGACTTGCGACCTCATCTTCCGGGAGATCGCTGTCGGGTATGGCCCAACCCGTGACCCCGTCGATGCAACCTTCGACCCACCAGCCATCGAGAACGCTAAGACTGGGGACGCCGTTGAGCGCGGCCTTCATCCCGCTGGTGCCGGATGCCTCGAAGGGCCGGCGTGGCGTGTTCAGCCAGAGATCGACACCGGCAGTGAGCATCGCCGCCAGCTTCCACTCATAGTTTTCCAGGAAGACGATTTTGAGCGCGTCCGAGTCAAGCTTTGCGGCAACTTCATAGATCTGCTGGATCAGCTTCTTGCCGGGCTCGTCATGAGGATGAGCCTTGCCGCTGAAGATAATCTGCAAGCCGCGGAATTTCTCGGCAATGCGGACCAGGCGCTCAGGATCGGTCAAAAGCAGGTCGGCTCGTTTATAAGTGGCCACGCGGCGGGCAAAGCCAATGGTGAAGACGTTGCTGCGCAGGGTGATCCCGGTCCTCTCCGCGATGGTATCGATGAGCGCGCGCTTGGACTGGGCATGCGCCTTCTCGATCTCCCGCAGTGAAACGTCGATCACGTAGCGGAATTGGAAATTATCTTTGCGCCAGCGCGGAATGCTGCGATCGAAGACCGCCTGAAAGGGCGGGGCGGTCCAGGTGGCCCCGTGCACGCCGTTGGTGATGGCATCGATCGAATACTCGGGGAACATCTCGCGGGAGATCTTGCCGTGCTGCATGGCCACGCCGTTCACAAAGCGCGCCGAAGCCAGGGCCACATAGGTCATGTTGAGCATCCCATCGTGGCAGCCACCCATGCGCTCCAACAGGTTTCCGACTTCCTTGCCGAGAATCCTGTACGTCTGCTCCATGGTGAAGCGGTCATGGCCGGCGGGTACCGGGGTGTGGGTGGTGAAGACACAACGGCTGCGCACGGCCTGCTTATCCCGCTCTTCAATTACCCGGTTTAGCTGGCCGCCCAATTGTTGTTCCATCAAACCGACGGTCAACAGCGCCGCATGGCCCTCATTCATGTGGTAGACGTGGATGTCGTAATTCAGGGCTTCGAGGATGCGCACGCCTCCGATGCCCAGTACTGCTTCCTGGCGCAGGCGGTAATCGGTATCTCCGCCATAGAGGTGATCGGTAAGATCTCGATCGCGCTTGTCGTTCTGGGGCAGATCGGTATCGAGCAGGTAGATCGGGATGGTGTGCCCGGTGACACCCTCAAGATCGTATCGCCAGGCGCGGACCATCACCGGCCGCCCTTCAATCGTCACCTCGACGACTGCGTCTTCCAGCACCAGGAGCTCCTCGATTGGCCAGGGCTGGTCTTCAGCGCTCTGCACGCCCTTTGCATCAAGATGCTGCTCGAAATATCCCTTGCGATGGAGCAGCGTGACGGCGCACAGTCCCAGGCCCAGATCGGCAGCGGACCGCATGGTGTCTCCGGCAAGCACACCAAGTCCCCCGCTGTACGTGGGCATCTCCGGCGCGATGGCGATTTCCATTGAAAAATAAGCAACCATGCCCCGCTCAGAGAGGCCTAGCAAAGAAAAATCGCGTTGCTGATTCGAAAAATGCATCCTGCTTATCTCCAAGGGTAGCAACGGCGCCAGCGGGCGACCCGGTAATTCTCCAGCCACACCATAGGCTCAGAGTTGCTGAGACGCTTCACTCAAACTGCAGCGTACGGACTTCGCCAACTCTTGCCCGTCAAAGCGCGTCAAATTTTCTGTTTGACCCCAGTCCTCTTATTCTAACCATCGACCGCCCGGCTTTTATCACGAATCGAACTGACACTTCCGTCGAATGTTCTGATGCTTCCGTGGGAGCACATTTGCAACAGATAATTCTGTTGAGCTGGTAAACACCGGGCGTGGACGGTTGTTGCGCTACAGCAGCACCTCACTTGTCACTTGACTCAGCCTGCTCCAGATTGCTCCAGCCACTCAAGATGTTCCGGCTTCATGAGCACGGAACGCAGGCAAGTAACGCTGGGCTGCTGGTGCTGGTCGGGCCACGAGCCGGCAGGAAAAAACCTGCAGGGTAGTTGCGCCAGGGCGAGATGAAGATCCTTGCGGGCGGCGGCGGCGAAGATGGCTTGCGCCCGGCGGGAAGATGCGGCAACGCTGTCGCCGCGCACCGCCCACACCAGGATGTCGAGCTCGGGCGCAAAAGGGGAAAGAAATCTTTGGTCAGCGTTGATTTTTTCTTGCAAGAGCATCGCCGCCTCGCGACTGGAATCGAGCCCTCTAGCGAATTCACCTTCTCTGATGAGTGGCAGCAGCTGCTGCGTTGCCCACAGCGCGACCGCTGAAGCGCCGGCACGCGAACACTCCAGGCTGATTTCGCCGAGATGCAGATCGTCTGAGGTGAAATAAGTGTAGGGCGAGTCGTGTTTATAGAACCGGCCAATAGCCGGCTCGCGAAAGAGAATGCAGCCACAGCCATACGGTTGCAACCCATGCTTATGAGGGTCGACGACGATGGAGTCAGCCTGGGCCAGGCAAGCAAAGGCACGCGTTGTCTCCTCGCTCAAGTTCGACGCCAGCACGAAATATCCGCCGTAGGCCGCATCGACGTGAACGCGAAATCCATAGACACTGCGCAACGCAAGCACTTTATGCAGGGGATCGACGGCGCCGGTTGCGGTGGTACCCAAGGTTACCACGACCGTGCCGACGTTGCCTTCCTGGAGTGCCGACTCGAGCGCGGCCACGTCCATACGGCCTGCATGGCCGGCAGACACAGCAGTGAAGGGCAGGCCAAGGACAGCGCTGATTCTGCCGTGGGTGTAGTGGGCCTGTTCGGATGCGACGATGCGCTTACCGGGAGCGAGCTGGCCCGCGATCCAGAGCGCCTCCAGGTTGGCAAAGGTCCCGCCGCTGGTTAGATGTCCCAGATACTCGGTCCAGCCAAACATCCTGGCGATTTCGCGAACCGCTTCCACCTCCATGCGCGAGCTGGCGCGGCCGCCATCGAGGGCATGATTATTGGGGTTAATCCCCATGGCGAGCGCATAGGCTGCCCGGGCCAGGGGATGGGGCGGCTTGAGCATCTGCCCGGCGTAAAGCGGATGAAAGTAGGGATAGTTGTCCGCCATTCTTTCCGCCACCTGGCTCATCACCGCGGCCATGGCCTCGATGGCGGGTGCTTGCCCAGTGGGCTGGCCCCGGCAGATGGCGAAAGGACGCTTCCAGCTGGGGCAGGGCCCCGGCGAGAAGCTGGAGTGCTATATCTTCAGGCATCGCTCTGGCATTCTAGAGCGTTTCCCATTGACTCATCCAGGAAATGGTGGATTGGACCGCTCTCAACCGTCCCTTTCGGGACTTCTCCGGAATGGGCCCGTTTCAGGACTCAGCGAGTAACTTTTATGTCCGAGTCCCGAATCCGGATTACTCCTGACTCAGCGATAGATCGCATTGACAGGGGTCCGCGCGTCGCTGCCTTTCAGTCGGGAAAGACACATTTAGTTAGCGAAAGCCGCTCGAGTTCTACAGTCAATCCGAAGGAACCGCACCTCGACTGTGCAGCCGTATTGGGGTGCCTGTTCCGGACCCACTAACAGGGAATTGTCATTCGACCGCAGGTACCTGCTGCGTTGTCAAATTCGTCCCTCAACGCCGCATTAAGTTCAGAGCGGGATGACAAAGAAGGCGATGCGTCCTGGAGGCGGTTGCTGCATAGATGCGTTTTCATGACCTTCGTGGACCGGGTTCAAACTTGTTGGCGGCTGAAGGGGCTCTAAGGTTGTGCGCGGCGAGACTTTCCTAATGCTTCGAGCGCGTCGCAGGCGGCCTTCAATCCATCCTCGGCGCGCAACCGCTCGCCGATCCTGGCAGCGCGCTGCCGCATGGCGCCGTTCTCCAGCAACAGCGTGATCTTGCGAGCGGCAAGCTCCGCGGTATAACGCCGGCGACGGATCACACGCGCCACCCCGAGGCGGCGCACGCGGCGTGCATTGTCCGGCTGATCGTGGCTGTAGGGCATCACCAGCATGGGCTTGCCAGAGCTCAGCGCATGCGCTGTGGTGCCCACGCCACCCTGATGGATGATGACCGAGGCCCGCGGAAAAAGTCGCGAATAGGGAGCATAGTTGGCGATGCACACGTTGGGCGGAGTTTCCGCAGGCACATTACGCGGGTCGCTCCCCACCAGAAGCACGGCACGCTGGCCAAGCAACCCGGCTGCCAGCGCGCTCTGCTGGTAAAAGTCGCCGGCATCGAGAACGGCTGCCGAGCCCAGCGTAAAGACCAGCGGCGGAGGCCCCTGTTGCAGGAAGCGCTCAACCGCCGGGGGCAAATCGCGCTGGCCCGCGTCGCCGTCGTAGAAAACGAAGCCGGTCACTTTGGTGGAAGCCGGCCAATCTGGCTGAGGCTCGCCCAGCAAAGGCGAAAACATGGCTAAGACCAGGTAGGGAGAATGCTTGGCTTCGAAGATGGGATCCGGACCCCGGCTCAGCCCCAGCTCGGAACGCAGCTGGTATATCGGCTCCGGCCAGCTACGCGTTACCCAACGCGCGAAACGGGCGATCACCCGTCCCATTCCGGGCAAGGCGGGTTGCAGGCGCGCCAGCATGGGATAAGGCGGCAACACGGGGCATCGTAGCGGGAGAAAAAGGACAGCGGCGCGAGCACATGCGAAGCCCATGGAATCCCCGTGACCTCGGCCACGATCGGCGCCTGGTAAACCAGCTCTCCGGCGAGCATCAGATCCGCTCCGCCGTTCGCCTCCACCACCGCCAGCAGCTCCCGATAGCTTTGGCGAATGGCGGGAAACAGTATCTCGCGCAGGGTGCGCTCCGTTCCCTTGCGAATGTCCATCAACATGGCCACCAGCTGGTTGTCTTCCGGATCGAGGATGGGGCCGACGGGGGCAAACTCGAGGCCCAGCGAGGCAATCTTGGAACGAAAGAGTTCGGGAACAGCCAGAACCGGAACGTGGCCTCGCTGACGCAGCTCGAGCGCCAGGGCTATGAGGGGATGGATATCGCCAAGGGTGCCGAAGCTGGAGAGAACAATACGCATGCGCTGCTTCTGCAGTGTAAATGCGCAAGATGAAGGAAGCGCCAACGCAGCCGGCTACAGCAGTTTCGCGATTGGTGTAGACCGGACCCGGATTTCCTGTGGAGCTTTGTGGGGCCACCGAACTGCACGCGGCTTTCCCCGAAGAAAGCCGCACATCGCTTCTCTCAACTAGTGCCGCGCTGCAGGAAATCCGGGAAGCGATAGGTCTTTTCGTGGTTTTCTCTCAAGGAAAACCACACTTCGCGATCTCTTACCAGGCCACAGTAATTGCGAAAAACTGCTCTAGAGCGCGTTCTCGAAAACCTGGAACCGCCGTTCCAGCTCGAATTGCTGCCGCGCCTTTTCGCTGGCTTCGAGCAGCGACGCGCATGCACCCGAAGCCTGTTCGCGGCCAAGCTGGGTGGCGCACGCGGCACGCGGATGGGCATCGCTTTCCCATGGGCCAGACTGCTCCCAAAGGCTTTCCCCGGGCAGGAAGCTGTGCTCGAGCCCGGTCCGCACCATCTGCTTAAAGTCGCTGTAGGTGAGCGGGTAGGCCATCGCGGCGCGCACATACTCGTGGGTAAGGTTGATGCGGGAGACCCCTTCATCATCGGTGGAAAGCGCTACCGGCACGTGATAGAGGCGGTACATAGGCAACGGATGATCCGCGCCCTTGACGTTAAGGATGACGTCGTTGCTGGTGAGGTTGATCTCCACCATCACGCGTTTGGTGGCCATTTCCTTGAGCAGGTCGTAAGGATGATCCTCCTGCATTACGTCGACGCCGTGGCCGATGCGTTCGGCATCCGCCACTTCAACCGCGGAGCGGATGTGAAAGCGCAAATCGTCCGGCTGCACCATCCCGGGACCCAGTTCGCCGGCATGCAGGGTGATATGAACTTTGGGATAAAGGATGTGGAGCGCATGGACCATCTGCATTTGCAGCCGGTAATTCGCCAGCACGGGGCGGTGATCTTCCGGCCGCACCATGTTGATGCCTACGATCAGCGGGTCGGCGGAGGCGAGCTCGAAGCCGCAGACCAGTTGGGCAAAAACCGACGGCGAAGGTAAAGCGCGCAGCACCTGGTAAAGGAAGCGCACCTGGAGTTTGCAAGCCGGCGTTGCTGCGCCTGTACCGCAATGCTCCAGCTCGCGGCGTCGCTGTTCGCCTTCATCAAACTCCGCACGCATGGCGGGCAGGTATTTTTGCAAGCCCGCGTCAAGCAACTGCCGGCGCAGATGCGCGAAATCCGTTTGCATGTCGACCGGCCCCAGGTTATCGGCCAGAGCTGCGGCCGGCCCGAAGGTGGGCGTGTGCATGATTTCAAGGTATTGCTCGTTTTGCGCGGCGGCGCGGCTGGCCAACTCATCCACCCACTCTCCCATGTGTCTGGGATCCTCTACCGCTTGAAATTGATCGAAGGATGCGAAGAAGTGATCGTGCCCCGACTGCTCGGTCGTGGGAACAAAAGTTCGCATGGAAAATATGTTGATCAGCTGGTCATAAAGCGTTTGGTTGCTGAGGGCGTTGGCTGCCGGCTCGCCTTGTTCGCCGCAAACCGGCTGCGGGGGCAGACTGCGCGTCATGGCCATTGTCTTGTAAAGCACGAGGGTCTTCGAGTTGACGCAGAGATTGTCTTCCGCGGCCTCGCGGATAAAGCTTTCCGCGTACACGGCGCCGGCCAGGTGGGTGTGCAGATCGGCTCCCTTGGGCATATCGTAAAAGAAGGCGTAAAGGGCCAGCGGCCCTTGCTGGCGGGCGTGCTCGAAGGCGCGAGCGGCGCGGGTTGCGCTGTTTTGTGCGACGGGCTGAGGCTGCGCGGCGGCGGCCGACGCCAGGCAGAACAGGGTGGAAGCGGCACACAGAGGAGGGCCCAGCGAATTGAGGCTGTAGACATAGGGGCGAGCGGCCTCTTCAAATTGTGGACTGCGAGGGTCCAGTGTACGACAGGATGCGGTTGCTGCTATCCCGGGGAGCCGGGGCCAGGATTTGCCAGCCGCCAGGTTTGCGCAGGGCGAGGTGATTGCTATACTGACGTTTGTTGCTTATGCGCAGTTGCTGACCTGGCCGGGCCCTCCGCCTGAAGCTGCAGACTCAGACACAACTTAAGCGGAAGCAGCGTCCTTGGGTTCTCCGAGGCCAGATAGCTCAGTGGTAGAGCGCGGCCCTGAAAAGGCCGGCGTCGGCGGTTCGATCCCGTCTCTGGCCACCACTTAGAATCAATAACTTACAAGGTCTAGTTAAAAGCCTCCGGCACGATGACCACATGCGCGTTCCCGCGACTAATTGGTAGGCATCACTTCCGCTTTGCGGCTGACTCACTTGCAATTCCGCTCAAACGGGAATGCCGACCCTTCGTTCGAGTTCCGGAAAGCGAGAATCGGAGTGAATTGGATCGAGGCGAGAATCGGTTTTGAGATAGACCAACATATCTGAGCGTTCACCGACCGCCTTGTCGAGCCAGTCGAACGCCTGATCATTCTGTCCGAGACCAACATAGATGAGCGCGATCTGGTAGGGATTGACATAGCGTCGCGCCGACTCTTTCTTCAGCCCGGCAATCGCTTTGTCGGCTTCACTCCTGCGCCCTGACACCGCGTAGACGCGGCCCCGGTCTGCATCCACGGCGAGATTTGACTTGAGAAAGTCTTTGGCCCTGCCCAGTTCTCTCAGGGCCTCCACATACATCCCTTTTTGTTCGTATGCGAGACCAAGGTACCAGTAAGCCAGGCCGTAGTTCGGATCTAAATCCAGGGTTTTCGCCAGCTGATCGAGAGCAAGATCGTATTGCCGTGAGTGAAGAAAGTGCCATCCCAGATGCAGATTCATGATCGGACTGAGCTGATCGAGTTCGAGGGCCCGGTGACTCTCAGCCAAAGCTTCGCTCATGCGGCCGCACGAGAGCAGGAGATGTGCGTACCAATGATGACCGTGCGCGTAGCCCGGATTCAGTTCGAGCGATCGCTTGAATTCCGCCTCGGCGCCGGGCCAATCCCACTCATAATTCAGTTTCACGTAGGCCAGGGAGTTGTGAGCCTCAGCGAGGGAAGCATCCAACGCAATCGCTTTCAGGGCCGCGCTCTTCGCCTTTGGTTGCACATCAATGGGGCGCTCCGACCCGACATCGAAGGAAAAACCCAGCGAAGAATAACAGTCCGCCAGGCCGCTGTACGCGGCAGCGTAGCTGGGGTCTCGTTCGAGCGCCTGCTGAAGACAGGCAATTGCACGACGCAACGATTCCTCCGTGCGTTTCACCCAGAAGTAGCGTCCCTTGATGTAAAGCTGATAGGCGTCCGGGTCAACCGTGCGGCTATTGGAAAGGCGTATATGCTCTTCGGGCGTCAGCTTTACCTGAATCTCCCTGGCGATGGTGCGCGCCACTTCATCTTGCAGGACCAAAACATCACGCAGATCCCGATCGTAGGCTTCAGCCCACAGATGTTGGTCGGCTGAGGCACCGACCAGGCGCGCGTTGATTCGGACGCGATTGCTTTCGCACTGAACCGAGCCTTCGATTAGGGCGTCCACACTCAACTCCTTGCCGATTTCCGGCATGGACTTCTGGGTATTCTTGTAGCGCATCACGGAAGTTCGCGAGACTACCCGCAGCGCGCTAATCTTCGCAAGGTTGGTGATCAGTGCCTCAGTCATGCTGTCGGCGAAACAGTCTCCATCCGGGTCGCGGCCGAGATTCCTGAGCGGGAGGACGGCGAGCGACCGTATCTGCGCATGACGCCTGGACACTTCGGCGACCTGTTTCACCGTCCCCACGAAACGGTACCCACGCTTAGGGATGGTCTCGATGTATTGCTCCCCGAGAATCTTTCGGAGAAGGGAGATGTGTGACGTGACGCTGCCTTCCTCAACCGCGGTGTCTGCCCACACCCTGTTTAGCAGTTCCTCTTTGCCGACCGTATTCTCCTGGGCCTCCACCAGTGCGATGAGCAACTCGACTGCCTTCGGTGACAATGCCAGGCGCTGGCCTTCGCGAAATAACAGGCGTCCGCCCGCGTCCAGCCGGAAGGGGCCAAATTGGTAAAGGCGGCCGACGCTCATATGGAGAAGCCTTTGAGAATTTGCTAAGTAAAATAGCAGCTTTTGCAGAGGACTTCCACTTGCATCCGGCGCGAAACTTCTCGGCATCAGAGGTTTGCGTCGATCTGATGGGTCGCCGAGTGGGACACTCGCCAGGAACTAAGAAACCTCTGATAAGGAGAGCACCCTATGGAGCCTCGTCGCTTTTTTCTCTCCCGCCTGGCCGGTTTACCACTCCTCGCGATGGCCGCAGCACGCGGGGTAAAGGCTCAAGTACAAGGTCAAACCCACAAGCCGCTCAAGATCATGATGAAGAGCGCCTGGGGCTCGGACGACCCGACCAAGGCGGCATTTCCGTTTTCGCACGGCCTCGCCCTCGCCGAGGCGGGACACGAGGTGCAGATCTTTCTCCTTGGAGAAGCGGTCGTTTTGATGCGCAAAGTTGTGGCCGAGGCCGTCACGCCCGTGGGTTGGCCGAAGGTGGCCGAGACACTGGACAAAGTCGCGGCCAGGCACATTGCGATTTATGCCTGCGGCGCCTGCTCCCGCGCTCGTGGCGTTACCGAGGCCGATCTCAGCAACTACGGAGCGAAGTACGGAAATCCCACAATCTTTGTTTCTCTCGTGGAATGGGCCGACAAAGTGATTACCGAATAGTGGCAAGATCGAGCGCGATCTCTCCATGGACAGAGTGGGCAAAGGCCTGCTTCACTATGTCGGTCCTGCCCCCGGTGCGATTCGGCGTCCGGCGTGAGCAAGATGTGCTGCGTGTCTACGATCGAGAGAGCGTTGCCGCGGAAGATCCGCTCTAATCCTGCTCGCCGAGCGTTTGAGCATAAGTCTTGCCATATGGATAAAAGAGCTCTTTGCGGCCTTCTTTCCATGCGGCCTTCATTTCCGGCGTTGTGATATCCCAATCTGGCCGGCATTTTTGGGTTACGGCACGGAGGTCGTGACGGAGATCCTCAAGCGTGGGGCGGCCGAAGAACCAATAGCCGTTGTAGATCTTGTATACGATAAGACCAGGTTCCAGCACGATGACATGCGGAATCATTGGATTGTGGTCTGGATCTGTGTATTCGGCGATGTCGAGATCCTTTTGAATGATTCGGCCCACATCCGAAAGAAACGGCCAGTGAGCACCAACACCTGAACGGTACTCGTTGGTGAGAGTGATGTTGTCGGTGCTTATCGTCACCAGACGGCAATATCCAACTTCCAGTTCACGATGCAGTTGGACGAGGAGTTCTGCCTGCCGACGATCCTTGGGGCAATACCCTCCGCGACTGAGCACGAGAACCATGGGATGCTGAGCCTGCAGTTCCGAGAGCTTGCGACGTTTGGCGGTATGGTCAGTGAGTTCGTAGTCGGGAAAGAGGGCGCCGGGCACAATATCGGATCGCATAATAAGAGCTCCTTTCGCTGTTTCGCTTTCGGTGGACGCTGCTTGCCTCAATGATGCCCATTGGACTCGATCCGATTCCGGATTACAAGTCATCAGGCTGCTCGCCGTGTTGAGCGGTAATGGCGCCCGTCAGCGCCCCCCACTGTCGACCAGGATCATGTCGGTAGATGCTCCCGGTTCCCTGGGTGTTTCGTAAAATCCGCCTCTCACTTGCGCAGGAAACACGAAGTGTTCCTTGAGATGCGGAATGTGCTCGAGAAAGTAGACTTCATGGTCGAGAGCGATGTGGTTGAAAAGGACGAGGTGCTGGTGCAGTTGGCCCATGTCGCCGACGTGGGGCACGATGGGAAGGCCAAACTTCTTCGCCATCAGGCTGACCGTCAGGAATTCGCTGACACCCGCAAGCCTGGTGCAGTCCGCCTGCACGAAATGCACTGCCTGGTAATGGAGAAAATTCTTGAAGAGAACCCGGTTGGAGATGTGTTCTCCGGCGGCGATTCTTACCGGGTCGATCTCGCGCGCCAGCACCACATGGGCGAATACATCGTCGGGATGTGTCGGCTCTTCAATCCACAGCGGTTCGAACCGGGCAAGTTCACGGCACATGCGAATCGCATCCGGCAGGTTCCAGTGCTGATTCGCGTCAAACATCAGAATCCCGGAATCACCGATCGCCTGGCGCAGCATGGCGGCACGCCTCAGGTCGCGCGACTCCAGTGCCGACCCGACTTTCAGCTTTAAGGCACGGAAGCCCTGGTCGAGCGCACGTGCGACGAGTTCGCCAACTTTCTTATCGTCGTAGGCCATCCACCCCACCGAGGTGTCATATCCGGGATAACCCTTTTGCAACACGGGCTCGCGCGCGCCGCGGGTGGCAGCACAGGTACGCAGTAAGGAAGCGCATCCTTCTCGCTCAGCACGTCCTCAACGTAGCTAAGGTCGAGGGTGCGCACAACCTCTTCGGGCGAGAGGTCGAGGAGAAGCTTCCACAAGGGAACTCCGCGGCTCTTGGCCCAGAGATCGAAGAAGGCATTGGTGATGGACGCAGAGCGCGAGGTGAACCACCCCCTTATGCGGCCCCAGCCAACGCAGCGATGGATGGTCCGCGAGCTGCCGCGAGATGCTCCCGAAGTCTGACATCACGTCGTCGATTCCCATGCCGCCGATGACTCCCATGGCCGCAAGCGGCTTCGCCAACAATTCGATTGCCTCGCATACCAGCCGGTTTCCATCACCCAGGGTCAGCGCGATTCCCGTTCCCGAGAGCTGATGGTCGCTCGCCAACGGGTCACCGCCATGCAGTACTCCGGGTTGGTATGAACCGAATCGCTGCCAGCGCCCGGAGGAAGGGCAAAGCGCGCATCGACGGTTGCAATCGAGTGAATCGTGCTATTCGCCATCTTCACCTCAGACTATCTTCTATAGCTGTGACCCGCGTCGATGCGGCCGCAAGCGCTGGATGACTTCCGCGATCGCCGCCTCGACGGCTACTCCGTCAGAAACATCTGCATAAATCCCAATACTGGCGCCCCCGAGTTCCGCGGCGGTGCGCCTGGCAGCCCCGATATCGCGATCCAGGATGGCAACGCTGGCTCCCTCGCGGGCATAAGCTAAAGCACATTCGCGCCCAATGCCCTCCGCGCCCCCGGGTCAGGACAATCAATCCGCCTGCCAGCTCAGCGCCCATTCCCACGCTTCTCCCAGTTGGCGCACGCGGTCCTGGCAAAGCGCTCCATCGCCCTGTTTAGGTATTGCCGGGCAATGTCGCCCTCGCCTTCGCGGATCAGATCGATGATCCGCTGATGAGCTTCCAGGTCTTTGCTCCACACAGAAGTCTCCTGATGGCTGGCCGCAACGCGCATGCGCACGAAGGCAAAAAATGGCAGCAGAACACGCCGAGCATGCTCCAGCAGAAATGTATTGCCGGGGGCCTCGCACAAGTGCAGATGAAACTGGAGATCGCAATCGAGCAAAGCTTCGCGATGACCGGCAGCGGCAGCCTCGCGCATTCCGTCAACAGCAAATTGCAGCGGAGAAATATCGGGCTGTGTGAGGCCGCCAGGCTGGCGGCCAGGCCTTCGAGCGCGCCGCGAAGCTGGTAAAGCTGAATCACGTCCTGATGGGTGAGATGGACGACTCGGGCGCTTCGGCCGGATTGCTTGGTGACAAACCCCTCCTGAGCCAAGAGGTTGATGGCTTCGCGGATCGAGGCTTGAGCGACACCGAACCTGGCTGCCCAGGTCCCCTCGATAATCCGGCCTCCGGGCAGGAGTGCGCCGTTCATGATTTCCGTGCGCAGCAGGTCGGCCAGGTTCTGCTTGAGGAGCCGGTCGCTCGTGCGAGGGGATGAAGTCGCCATTTAAGCGCTCAAATGAGAACTTCGGTCATAGTACCGCTTGCGGATCGTTTTCAAAAAAAATAAATTATCTTCACACAACATAGGCCCTGGTTTGACAGTGCTTCTATCTGCTCGTTATTATCTCTATTCCATATGAGCGCTTATATTCCGAATCGGCGCCAATTCCTCAGGATGGCTATGGCTGGTTCCTGCCTACCCCTACTCCCTCGTTCTGGGTGGGGAAACGCCATTGCGTGCGACCGAACCACCTGGTATCGCGATGCCAAATTTGGCATGTTCATCCACTGGGGGCCGTACTCGCAAGCTAGCGTGGAAGCCTCATGGCCGATCATGGTCCCGAAGCCGGGCGGGATTAGCGAGGCCGAATATCGAGCCCTGCCCCAAACCTTCAATCCAGTGAAGTTTGATCCGCAGGCGTTTGTCGATCTCGGTGCTCACCGGTATCGACCCGAAGGTATCGGAGAAGCTGAAGAACACGGTTCCGCGTCCAGAGGATTTCCGCTTGTGGGAAACCTGCATGACCATCAACAACACCTGGGCCTACAACAAGAATGATCACGATTACAAATCTGAGCGGACGCTGATCAGGGCATTGGTCGAAGTAGCCAGCCGTGGTGGGAATTTCCTATTGAACGTGGGCCCTCAGCCCGACGGCCAGATCCAGCCAGAGTTCCAGCAGAGGTTGCGGGCCATCGGGAACTGGCTCACGCTGAACGGCGACTCGATCTATGGAACGACCTATGGAGCGGTGCAGGGAGTTGCCGGCTTGCGGACCACGGCCAAGGGCAAGTCTATTTATCTGCATCTATTCGACTGGTCTCCTCCAACCTGCGAGATCGCTGGCATCAAGGGAAGAGTCCTGTCGGCCCGCCTGCTTGCGAATGGGAGAGTGTTGACCTTTCGACAGATCGAGGGCAAACTGCAGATCAACATCCCTCAGGACGCGCCCGACGCGAACGTCAGCGTGATTGCGCTCAAAACCTATTAACGCTGGCCCGCGGCACGGCTTAGAAGGTCGGCCCGTTGCCGAAGGGTGGATGGCCCTTGAGATTGGGGTCGTAAGCGTGGAGCGCGGGCAGTTTCCCCACGGGCACAAACGAGTCCCAGGAGGTGGTGGCCTGAGGAATGGGCACGCTGGATGAGGTTTCCAGGTGCATGGTGACGATCTCCTGCGCCCTGACTGGGAGTTGTGTAGGTTGCAGCCTGTGGCAGGTCAGATCGTTTGCCTCCCACCAGGTCCGTAAGACATGGCGTTGCGATGGGGAAAAAGTACTTTAATAGTTGCAATTCCCGGCATGCCCATGCACTCGACCAGGCGCAGCTCGACATGATCGCCCTCGCGGCGCATCGCTTCGACAATCACATTGTCTGAAGTCTCGACAAACGATCGCGGCTGCATCGCGGCCCGGCCCGGAATCACCACCGGCTCGCGGTTATACTCCCAGGCCATTTGGGGGATGCGGGCTTCTGACCATGCTCCCTCATAGCCCACGACGGAATACGGCAGCAGGTGCCGGCCTTTGCCGCTCAGCCAGGCGTTGGGGTATCCGTGGTACTCGTCCTGCGCGTTGATCAGGTAAAGGATCGGCGTGCGGCCGTTCAACTCACGGCCGCTCAGGCCGCGATCCAGAATGGCAAAGCCGCCGCCGCCGGAGAACGCGTAATCAATCCACCGCACCGCAGGGACGATGCCCTTGGTCCACCCATGCAGTTGGGCATCAGGCGTGGCCCAGGCGCCGTGCGAGAAACCGAACGGAATGCCGCGCCGCACCTGCAGAATGTCCATTGCCAAGGGAAACTCCGCGACCACGACGGTATGGTTGGGAATGTCGTTGAGCTCGGTTTCGAAATCGATGCGCGGGCTCTCGTGGTAGAGCCGGACAAGCCGGCGTATCGCTCCGCCTCCATAGAACGTGCCACTGGCTTCGATCGTCCAGGCGACAGGTCCCTTGGACGCGCGCATGGTGCTGGGCTGATCGCTCGAGCTGGCAACTCGCGTTCGCTCCGGCCGAGGAGGCATAAAGTCGGCGGGTGCATTGTCCTGCACCTTGTTGGGCTGCTCGGCAACAATGACATTCGCTGGTGCGCCGAGTAACTCCCGCTTGGTTTTTTTGAATTTGAGACTGGTCAGGGCACCCGTGGAGCGATCGAAGCGAGCCAGGTAGTGACTCGTCTCGATCACTTCGGGAAGCGCTACAACTTCAGGCGTGGCTGCAGAGCGCCGGGCCAGCTTCAGGCCGCAGGCGCTGATGGAAGGCATCTCCACCTGGCAGAGGACCGATCCATTGGGCAGCGATTCGCACGCCAGGCCGTCGGGACTGGCGCCCGCAGGCAACTGCAATTCCACAGGATCCGTGCGCTTCCAGTTGAGAGGATTGAACAAGCCGACCTCCTCGCCGGCGGGCAAAAGCGATTTGCCCGCGGCGGCGAGCGTCTGACCGGTGGTCGTCTTTACCCATTCAAACCGGTCCTGCACATCCCATGATTGCTCGCTTACAAACACCATGCCGCCGGCCGAGCCCCAGAGGGTATTGCGATCCATGTTCAGGCACATCAGAATCCACGAGTCATGAAGCGCCTTCGCGGGATACTCGAAGGTATTCTCTTGTGCCTCGCAGGCTAGCGATGGTAGCCAGCATCTCCGCCGCCTGCAGAGCATGTTCATTGCGGCGATACCGGGTTTTGACTTCAGCGCATTCAATCCAGAATGCATCGAAGTCATAGGCAGTTCCGCCGTACAAAGTGGGAAGCGGTATTTTCCCGGAGGCGATTCCCGGCTGAATGGCCTCCACATATTGACTCAGCGTCGTGAACGCAATTTCTCTTCCGGAGCCGGCCTTAGCCCATTGTTCGAGAAAGCTGCTGGGATAACTCTTGACTGTAGGGGCCAGCGCATAGTCGTCCCCGCCGGCAAGGACCAGAATTGGGGCTCCATCCGGAGTTATCGATTCCTTGCTGTCGAAGTACTGCCCCAACTTGCTCAATTGCTCGACAGTCAGAGGAGTCTTGCTGGAGAAGATGGAACTGGCCTCGCTGTATCCGCCTGGAGAAAGCGTCAAAATCTTCGACCCGTCCGGCGACACAGACCAGTAGATAGTCTTTCCTGTGGGGTTGCGGCGGGTGTAGACGAGCGCCTCCAGGCCCAGGCCGGATGCGATCTGCGGCATTTGATCGTGGGTGCCGCAGACATCGATGTTCCACGAATACCTCGGCCGTAATCCGAAGACTTGCTCGTACCAGCGCAGACCCTCCACGCCTAACCTCACCAGGGCTTCGCCACCCGACAGGTTGATGGTCGATTCCAGAAAATAGGCGTTCACCAGCTCCACGCGTTTCTCTGCAACCCGCTGCTTCAACTCAGGAATTCGCTCGGGTTGGAAATTCATTATGGCGATGATGTTGTTCACTTCCGAAAGCACAAAGGCGTACTGCGGATCATCGCGCACGCGATCGAGATGATCCAGGTAGCTATTGGCGCAATAGACGCGTTCCCTGGAAAAGGTGGTTAGCCAGCCGCAACTGGCGGGATGGAAATTCGGAACCAGAAAAACTTTGCGTGGGCCGCTGCCCGCGGTTTGTGCCACGCCTTCGGCTGAGAAACCGATCGCCGCCGCGCTGATGGCTGCCATGAACTCACGGCGGTTGAGGCGGCCCTGCTGCGGTTCGTCTTTCAACCTCTTCATCCTGATTCTCTTCCCTTCCGCGAGATTTTTCATCATTCACTTGCATCTCCCAGGGTAAGCAAGCGGTTCAGCGGGCGGCTTTCGGTATCGAGTAGTCAAGCCGGGCGGCGAGCGGAGCAAATGCAGCAGTAGGCCCGGCCCATTGCAGCTGGTCCACTGACGCAAACAGGGGGATATCTGTGCGCAGCGTCGCCAACCGGCGAAAAAGAAAAGCATGATCACGATCTGCTATGAGCCTGCTGGCGAGCGCTTTGGGACTGGCGACGTTGACTTCCCATTGCCGCCAGTCAGACGGAATGGACTCGATATGGCCGAATTTTGCGAGCACCGCAGCAGCCGATTTGGCGCCCCAGCCCGGCAGTCCCGGAAAACCGTCCGCCGAATCGCCCACCAGGGCAAGATAATCCGGGATGGAGGCGGGCATGACGCCGAATTTGTGTATCACCCCAGCTTCGTCCCGAACCAGGTTTTTGCGCCGGTCCAGTTGTACGACCCGGGTACCCCGGACGCATTGGGCGAGATCTTTGTCGGGAGTGCAGATGATCACTTGTTCTACGCGCGGTTCGTTGGCAGCGGCGGTTGCCGCCGCCGCCAACGCATCGTCCGCCTCGAACTCCACCATGGGCCAGACCACGATGCCCAGCGCGGACAGTGCCTCCTCCAGCAGCGGGAACTGCGCTAACAGATCGGGCTCGACACCCTCTCCTGTCTTATAGCCCGGCCAGAGATCATTTCTAAACGACTCAATGACATGATCCGTGGCGACGCCGATGTGGGTGACGCCAGTGCCCAGCATGCCGATCAGCGACGCCAGTACTCCGCGCACAGCCGCGACCTCCTGCCCGGTACGGTCACGCACCTTGGGAAGCGCATAATAGTGCCGAAACAACTCGTACGTGCCGTCAATGAGGTGCACCCGCATAGCAACAAGCGCTCCAAAGGGATGGAACCGATGTTACATATTAACCGCCTGGGCAGCATTGATCGCTCGCGGAGAAAATTCTTATCGGCCGCCACCGCACCGGCAGGCGGCGCTGTTCTTCACAGCAGCGCCGGCTTCGCCTTGACGCCCGACGAGCAACAGCAGATTGAGACCAAGGCAGATTACATCCTTACCGTCACCACCCAGCTGATTGACAGTTCTTTGCCTTGCGCAACGTCGGAAAGGTGCACCCATTGACTATCGCGCTGGTTGCGGTTGTGGCCTCCATCCTGATGGAACGGTAGCGCTACTTTTTGATGGCACGCTACGCCTCCCCGGTTTCTGACAGCACCAACGTTAGCTTTCGCTGCTGTTTTATTGCACCGTAAAGGTTAAAGAAGCGGTCTTGCTCAGGCTTCCTGCGGTCGCAGTCACGGTTACAGTACTCGTTCCCGCGGGCGTCGTTGTCGTGGTGCTGCCTCCGGAGGAACTTCCACCGCCTCCGCAAGCGACTAAAGCTGCCGGCACCACGGCGACTAACAGAACAGAAAGCAGCGTACACCAACGGAAACCACTCCATTTGTAATCCGGCAAAGCCATTAAGCTCAACACTCGATCACGTTCAAGGCCAGCCCGGCCAGCGAAGTCTCCTTGTAGCGGGCCTGCATATCAAGACCTGTTTGATACATCGTCTTGATGACCTGGTCGAGGGAGACCTTATGACCTTCTGACTCGTTCATAGCCATGCGGCTGGCATTGACAGCCTTAATTGCTCCCACTGCATTGCGCTCGATGCATGGCACCTGGACCAGGCCGCCAATAGGATCACAGGTCATGCCCAGATGATGCTCCATTCCGATCTCAGCGGCGTGTTCGATGCGGTCATTGATCTCGGCTGCCGTCAGGTTCGTATCCTGCGGTCCGTTGATCGCCGAAACCAGGCCGCCTGCGGCCATGGAACACGCCACTCCCACTTCGCCCTGGCAGCCAACCTCCGCTCCGGAGATGGACGCGTTTTCCTTGTAGAGAATGCCAATCGCCGCCGCGGTCAGGAAATAGCGAAGAATCCCTTCTTCGTTGGCTCCGTCGACAAACTCCAGGTAGTAATGGGCAACGGCCGGTACTACGCCGGCGGCCCCATTGGTCGGGGCGGTCACTACCCGCCCGCCGGCGGCATTCTCTTCGTTGACGGCCATCGCATAGACCGTAATCCAGTCGAGCTGAGAGAGCGGGTCTTTGGAACCCCGGGCACGCAATCGGGCTGCGAGTTTCGCTGCGCGCCGCCGGACCTTGAGCCCGCCAGGAAGAATGCCTTCGCACTCGATGCCGCGCTGCGTACACGCGCGCATCACTTGCCAGATGCGCAGAATGCCCCGGCGAACCTCTTCTCCGGCGGAACATGAATCGTCTTGATCGCCTCGCCGGCCGCTCTCAACCAGGGCACACTCGTTGGCCAACATAAGCTGCGGAATGGTAACGTTCCCGGCTGCCGCCTTCTCTAGAAGTTCAGCCGCGCTGTGAAAGGGATAGGGAACCCCTCTTGTTTCGTCGTCGACGGGCGCGTCTTGCGCGGCAATACGCTCCTCTTCAGAGATGATGAAGCCACCGCCAATCGAATAAAAGACCCGCTCCGCCAGCAAAGATCCAGCACTATCGAATGCGGAAAAACGCACGCCGTTGGGATGGGAAACAAGATTGGCAACGGGATACATCTGATCGCGGTGGAAAATCAAATGCTTCGCCTCGTCAAAGGCGATGGTGTGGCGACCCGGCAACTCCAGCGCTTTGGCGGCACGGATCGCGGTTAGCCGAGCTTCAATCTCCTGGGGATCGATCCCTTCCGGGGTCTGCCCCGAGAGCCCAAGCAGGATGGCACGGTCGGTGCCATGGCCATGACCGGTCAGCGCCAGCGAGCCGTAAAGATCAACCTGGATGGAGGCGGTTTTAGGGGTCAGTCCAGTCGACTCTAATTCCCTGGCAAAACGAAGTGCAGCCCGCATCGGCCCCATCGTGTGGGAGCTCGACGGTCCGATGCCAATCTTGAACAGCTCAAAAAGACTATGCTTCACCTGTTTTCCGGCTACCCTCATACTCAGGATACTTCTCGTTGTCAGCTGCTTTGATTCAAGACTAGTCCGCAACTTAGATCTCGGCTGCACACGAGGCCGCAAAGGAGTAAAAGCAAATTGCCCTTTCTTTTGTTGAACTGCCTCCGCCGTTCTCTCATGTGCGCAGTAGTGTCAGCAACAACCGTCCTGGCACAGGAAAAACCATCCACTATCCTGCTGGACGTCGATGCAACCACGATCTCCAAAAAGATCCTGGCTGCCCGTGAATCTTTCCCTGTGGCTTCACCGCTGGCTCACACCGTAGATCTCGTATACCCCAAATGGATACCCGGAAACCATGCACCCACCGGGCCGATCGCCGATCTGGTAAACCTGCGTTTTACCGCCGACGGCAAGGAGGTCGACTGGCTTCGCGATCCGGTGGATATGTACCGCTTCCACATCCCTGTTCCCGCGGGGACAAATCTCCTGGTAGCCGAGTTCAGCCTGGTGGGGGCCTATCTGGCAGGAAACGATTTCGGTCCAGGCAATACCTCTACTCCCGTGCAAGGAGACGTGAACTGGGATCAGCTGGTTCTGTATCCCGCCGATACTGTCGCCGACCAGGTAACGATCGCTGCCTCGATCAAGCTTCCTGACCGATGGTCCTACGCCACCGCGTTGCCGCATCCGTCGCAGCAGGGTGGCGCAATTCACTTCGATCCTGTGTCGCTCACCACCCTTATCGATTCCCCGCTGATGTGCGGTTCCATCATGCGCGAGTTCGACATTACGCCGAAAGGAGTTTCGCAGCGTCATCTGATCGATCTCTTTGAGGAATCACCCGAAGGACTAAATGTGCCTGCAGAGCGAATCGCAGCCTACCGCAATCTCGTATCCGAAGCTGGAGCGTTGTTCCGTTCGCATCACTATGCGAGCTACCACTTTCTGGTGGAAGCACAAAGCGAGACCAGCGACGGACTGGAACATCACCAGTCCAGCGACGAGCAGATTCCACAGCTCGGCATGGTGAGCGCTTCCTTCTCCGCCGAAGCGGGAACGTTGCTGGCCCACGAGATGATCCACTCCTGGAATGGAAAATTCAGAAGGCCTGCGGGCCTGACCACCCCCGACTACCAGCAACCGATGGTCGGCGACCTGCTTTGGGTTTATGAAGGCCTTACCAGCTACTGGGCGGAGGTGCTGGCGACGCGTTCCGGCCTGGAGACAGGCGCCCAGGTAAAAGACCGGCTGGCGCTTTTCCAGGCGGAGATGGACACGCGCACCGGGCGCGGCTGGCGAGACTTGCAGGACGTATCCAGATCGGCACAATTACTCTATCCCGCCAGCCAGCAGTGGACTATCCTTCGCCGTTCCACAGACTACTATCGCGAAGGACCGCTGCTCTGGCTGCAAGTGGACAGCATTCTAAGGGAAAAAAGCAAAGGAGCCCGCAGCCTGGATACCTTTGCCGCCGACTTCTTCGGACCACCCGATGGAGCAGTTATGGTGAAGCCCTACACCTATGAGGACCTGATCGCCGCGTTGAACCGCGTAGCTCCGTTTGACTGGGATGGTCTGCTTAAGGGCAATTTGCTGGCCGTGCGTCCCAAACCAGTTTCTCCCGGCCTGGAAGCAGCCGGCTGGAAGGTGGTCTATTCGGACGAGCCAAACCAGGCGGTCATCGACGCGGAAATTACATCCCAGCAGGCTGATCTATCGACCTCGATCGGCCTGGTAATCGATCAGGATGGAACCATCGTCGATATCGTCCCTGATTCCGCCGCAGGCCGTGCCGGGCTCGCGCCGGCAATGAAATTAATGGGCGTAAACCACCGCGTCTACTCGGCTGATTTGCTCCGCCAGGCCATCGTGAATGCGGAAACTACGCCACAGGCCATCAACCTTCTTACCCTGACGGATGGCTATTATGCCGAGTATTCCGTGGACTATCACCAGGGTCTGCGCTCGCCGCACCTTAGCAGAATCGCAGGGAGACCGGACCTGCTGACAGCGATTCTGCAACCGCGAAGAGTCGAATAAGCCATTTGACGCATCGTAGGCCCCGTGGGATAGGATGCTAAAATTCCTGAGGCTTGATCCTTCCGCTGGCTGGATTGGGGAAAAGTAAGCATGGTCGATTCACCACGCGGTTCGAGGTCGTCAAGGCGTAAGACGCCAACCATCTACGATGTGGCGCGAGAAGCACGGGTTTCTGTGTTCACCGTCTCTGCCGTCATCAACAACAAGAGTCATGTCGGGGCCCCGCTCAAAAAGCGTGTGGATGCCGCCATCCTCAAGCTCAATTACCGTCCAAATTCGCTCGCCCAAAGCCTGGCGAACGAACGCACACGTACGCTCGGCGTCATTGTTCCCGATATTTCCAATCCTTTTTTCCCTATGCTGGTTCGCGGCGCCGAGGATACTGCGCAGAAGCGCGGGTACAGCATTCTCCTCTGTAACAGTGACGGACTTCTGGAGAAAGAAGAGCTATACCTTGACCTGCTGTTGGCTAAGCGGGTAGATGGCATTCTGCTTACTAAGTCGCCGGGCGACCTGACCCCTCAGACCATCAGCCTGCTATCCAGCATGAATGTTCCCACAGTGCTCATGATGCGCACCTACCCCAGCCTGACAGGGGACGCAGTCATCACCGACGATCTTCAGGGCAGCTTTGAAGCGGTTTCGCACCTGGCCCGAATCGGTCATCGGACGATCGCCATGGTGGGCGGGCCGCTCAGCGTAAGCAACGGAAGAACCCGGCTCCAGGGATTCAAGAAGGCGCTCAAAGCCAACGGCTTACCCTTCAATCCAAAGCTCGTGTTTGAGGGAGACTACCGTATCGACTCCGGCCACCGGGCAGGCTTGTCTCTGTTACCCCACCGTCCCGATGCAGTCTTTGTGGCGAATTTTCTCATGACCGTTGGCTTTCTGCAGGCGGCCCAGGAGATGGGCATGCGGTGTCCGGAGGATTTCGGCCTCGTCACTCTGGATGATTACCCCTGGTTACGCTTGTTCGATCCGCCGCTCACGGCCATGGAACTGCCTAAGTATGAGGTGGGCCGCCTCGCGACCGAACTGCTCCTCGACCGAATCGAGGGCAAGAGCACACCCGCCATCACACACAAGATCGCTCCTCATCTCTGTGTACGGGAGTCGTGCGGCTTTGGGCTGCGGAACGGCTCTTCCAATGTGAACGCCGCTCCTGGCCTCCCGGCGCTGGTGAACAGGACGCGGCGCAGGTCGCAGTGAACAAACACTAAAGGGAACTGCACTCTGCTTTCAACCATGCACAAGTGGCAAGCGCGGGTCGGCCTGCTTCCAGGTCGAGCGAAGCCACACATGCTGCGGATCTTCTGTCACCGTCATAGTACGTGCGGTTCCGGCCAGGAAATTAAGGTAGTACGTATCATAACCAGGGCCGGCAACTACTGGGTGGTAGCCATCTCTCACCAGCACTACGTCGCCATCGTGTACCTTCACCAACGACTCCCGCGATCCATCGGAACGATAAAGATTCTGCAGCGCAAACCCGCGCGCATCTTTTATTCGATAGTAGTAAATCTCATCCAGATCGACCTCCACAGGCGGTTGATGGACATCGTGCTTGTGGGGCGGGTAGCTCGACCAATTACCTCCCGGCGTATAGACTTCGACCACCACCAACTTATCCGCGGGAAACGAAGATGGCATCACGTCGACGATCTGGCGTGAGACATTCTCTCCTCCACGCAGGCTGCTCTCCACGTCTTTTGGCGTCACCAGCCTGGGTTCGAGCTTTGCCTTGGATGGCACGCGGCACTCCGCAATTTCGCAAATCGTTTCCGCCTTCAGCGTGGCGCGGTGGCCAGCAGGCAGATAGAGGCAGTAGGGAAGTCCATCGAATACATTGGCCCTGGCTCCTATCGCATGTTCGCCCGCACCCCAGTTCGCAATACATTGTCCGCCCAGCAATACGAGAGCCGTTTCCTCGTCCCGTGAACCTAGCTCCAATAGTTGCCCCGGCAGCAACCGGGTCGCCGCGAAACTCATCCACTCCCAGCCGGCTTGCTCCCGGGTGAATCCCACCATTTGGCCCGCCTGATCCGGAGGCAGATTCCCGGCGCGCACCACGCTATCCTGTTGCATTCGCTGCTCCTGCTCCTCCTCGGACTTCGCAGATCATGCCACTCTTCTTGGGCGTTTCCGCATCCGGGCGAGGGTCTTCAGGGCCCAGACTAACCGCTTAGGAAATAGTATAAGCAGCTGGGCCTCCCCCGCTATGCCCGCTGCGAATTTCTTTTGTATCTTTCGGCCAGCGCCCTGGGCGAACTGGCGGGAAGCCATAAGGGCTTAGGAATCCTTCTGCAGGCGGGCCGAAATAGTTTAGATTGAAATTCTCGATCCCTATTCAATGCCAACTTCTTCTGTCGAGCCAGACAACTCCGTCACGGTAGTCCTGCCCAAGAAGTTCGGCCTGCTCAATGCCATCTCCATCAACATGTCCAACATGGTGGGAACGGGACCGTTTATCACCGTGCCGGCCATTCTCGCCACCATGGGGGGCCCGCAAGCCCTGGTGTGCTGGTTCCTGGGAGCGGTAATCGCCATCGCGGATGGCCTGGTGTTTGCCGAGCTGGGCACTACCTTCCCCAGCTCCGGCGGCTCCTATAACTATCTCCGCGAGTGCTTCGGGCGGGAAGGCCTGGGGCGCTTGATGGCGTGGCTCTTTGTCTGGCAGTTCCTGTTTAGCGGAACCCTGGAGATTGCCACCGGCAACGTGGGGATGGCGCTCTACACCGGCTTCGTGTTCAAAGGCCTGGTCACCCGGCCCTGGGCCATGCGATTGCTCGCTGCAAGCTTCTCCGTCATTGCCACCATCCTGCTCTATCGCAAGATTCGCGACATTGCCCGCATCATGCTGGTGCTTTGGTCGGGGCTGTTATTGACCAGCCTATGGGTGGTGGTCGAAGGCATGCTGCACTTGCAGACGCGCCTGTTGTTCGACTTTCCCCCGGGAGCCTTTCACCTGAACCTGGCGTTCCTGCTGGGCCTGGGCAATGGAAGCATGCTGGTAATGTTCAACTTCCTCGGGTATTACAACATCTGCCACTTGGCAGAGGAGGTTCGTGAGCCGGAGCGCGTGATTCCCCGGGCCATCATTGGATCGATCCTGCTGGTTCTGGTCCTCGATCTGGCAATTTCCGTCTCGTTCACGGGCGCCTTGCCGTGGCGGGAGATGATCCAACCCGGCACCCTGATCTATGACGCCGTCGGCTCGGTCTTCATGCAACGGGTGGCCGGCTTTTGGGCCTCGCAGGGTTTGACCTTCATGGTCCTGGTCACCGCCTTCGCCTCGGTCTACTCCATGATCCTGGGCTATTCGCGGATCCCCTACCGGGCAGCTCTCGACGGCACATTCTTCCGCTACTTCGGCAAGACCCACCCCAGCAAAGACTTTCCCCATCGGTCTTTGCTGCTGGTCGGCATCCTGTCGGCCATCGCCAGCATGTTCGACCTGGTGCAGATCATCACCGCCCTGATTCTGGCTCGCATTCTGGTGATGTTTGTGGGCCAGATCATCGGGCTTCTGCTGCTCAGAAAGCGCCACCCGGAGGCTCCGCGCCCCTTCCGCATGTGGCTTTATCCCCTGCCCGCACTGTTCGCCATGGTCTGCTGGCTCTACATCTTCTCGGTGCAAGCCTTCGAGCCCCAGGGCTGGAAGTACATGCTCTACGTGCTGGCGGTCATCCTGAGCGGGACCGGTGTCTTTCTGATCCTCGCCCGGCGGCAACGGTACTGGCCCTTTGCAGTGCGCCAGAACCCCACGGTCTGACATGTATCCGGGTATACACCTATGGTGAAACCGCCGTCGTCCACCAGAGCACAAGCTTGATACCCCTTCCAGGTATTTGTTCACCCTTAAGGTCGTATTTTCTACCGCATCCCTCGCGTGACAAGATCGTCACCAATATGAGAGTCAACATTCGAGCCCGCCTACCCCAACAGCAAGGCAGTGATTTCCGCAGCCTTCCCGTGGCCGTCACCATAGAGACAGCGCGTGGTCTCAAGGCCAACTATCAGCACGCGACCACAGCCGCTGAACTGCTGTTGCTCCTGGACAAGCGGACCGACCTCAATGCCGCTGTTCTTGACAGGTTTCGGGAAGAACTGAAGTTCACCCATGCAGCCAAGCTGAGCAACATCGAGATGAGCGAAGAGGTTCTGGACGATATTGGCTTTTTTGTGTAGCCGCACGGTACCTCGTGCCGTTGCACGGTAGCTTGAAAATTTTGATGGCGCAATTGCTTTAGTTGCCAAGGTTCTCATTTCCTCTCGCCGCCAAAGGTCAACCATCCTTTGGCGGCGAGAGTCATTTCTGGGCATTTTGCTGGTTGCTATATCCTTTCAGAGCACTTGAAGCGAGCAACGGGATGACCAGCACAATTACTGCGCGACGTCTCTTGCGTGGGAACGAAATCCTCGACTATCCGCGCATCATCATCGATGATGGGCACATCACCTCGATCCTTAGCGGCGAGAGCGGCGATTCCGTCTATTCCTATCCGGAAGCCATGCTGGTTCCCGCTTATCTCAATATTCATGTCCATGGTTCCGCGGGCTTCGACGTAATGGAGGGCACGCCAAAGGCGCTGCACGCGATCGGAGCTTCGCTTGCCGGGCACGGCGTGGGGGCATACTACCCCACAACGGTCACCTCCTCCACCGAGGAGACCTTGCGCGCCCTGGAGATGATTGCCGGCGTCATCGAGAGGGAGCCGTCAACCGATGGCGCAGTTCCGCTGGGCATTCATCTCGAAGGGCCGTTTCTTTCCCCGGCCAAGCGCGGCGTGCACCCGGTTGCCCTGCTGGTGCAACCATCGATCGCGTTGTTTGACCGCTTCTGGCAAGCCGCCCGCGGGCTTATCCGCATCATGACCATTGCGCCCGAGCTGCCCACCGCGCTGGAACTGATTGAGCACGCCAGCAGCCTGGGCGTGGTGTGCAGTCTGGGTCACAGCGACGGCACGCTTGTCCAGGCCGAGGCTGGGTTCCACGCCGGCGCGCGCAGCGCCACCCACACCTTCAATGCCATGCGCAGTCTCGACCATCGCGATCCGGGCATCGCCGCCTACGTTTTAGATAACGAAGCGCTTTTCGCTGAAATCATCTGCGATGGCATTCACGTTGATCCCGCCATGCTCCGCCTGTTCTTCAAGGCCAAGGGACCGGAAAGGTCCATCCTGATCACCGACGGCATGGCCGCCACTGGCATGCCCGACGGAAAGTACAAGCTCGGCGACCTGAATGTGGACGTCGCCAATGGCCGTTGCACTTCAGGCGGAGCCTTGGCGGGCAGCGTCTTGACCATGGACCAGGCTGTGCGCAACTTCTCCGTGTTCACCGGCGCTGCTCTTGCGACCGGCGCCCGGTTAGCCGCGCACAACCCCGCGGCGCTTATGGGTCTTGACCAGCACTGGGGTTGTCTCGAAGAAGGCCGGGAGGCGAATCTCGTAGTCTTGTCGCCGGAAGGTCGAATCCTGCAGTCTTTTCGCGCTGGGCGTCCGCTTTTGGGATGACAAGCCCGCACGCGAAAGCGTGAAAAGAAGTAACTCAGGGGCTTTAGAGGGTGTGTGTGTGAATTCGCGGTCCCTTGCACGACTCCCAGGTCTCAAAATCGAGACCTGGGCCACCCCCATTTGTAACTCAGGACCTGGGCTTTTCCCATCCCAGTGCGTCCGCGACCTGGCCGGCCAGACGCAACGGGTCGAAGGGCTTGAGCAAAATGCCGGCAACGGGCAAATGCGAGAGAGAGCCGTTGTGGACGGCTTGCACCTTTGCCGTCAGCAACACAATGGGGATGTGGCTGGTGGCGCGGGCTGCCCTGAGCTTGGCCAACATAGCGGGGCCGTCCATCGCCGGCATCATCACGTCGAGCAGGATGGCGTCCGGTTGTTGCTGCGTAGCGCGTTCAATTGCCTGCGCTCCACAGTAGGCCTCGACCACGTCCCACCCTGCAATCGTCTGCAGGCTCTGTGCCACTGCGTGCCGGGCCGCGTCATCGTCATCCACAACCAGAATGCGCCGTTTCACAGTCACTCTCCGGTAGGATCCGGCACAGATGGTAACGTAATCGCCTGAAATCGGAACTTCCACTTTCAGGCAATTACCATCGTTCCACGCCCACTCTTCCTTCTCATGACGTCATTTTTAGCGGCTTCACGCCTCCGTCCTCGTCGTCATCCTCTTCTTCTTCGTCCTCGTCATCCTCATTCGTCCTCATCGTAATCGTCCTCTAAATCGTCTTCGTCTTCCTCCTCGTCCAGATCTTCGATTTCCTCGTCATCGTCGTCTTCCTCATCCTCTTCCTCATCCAGATCGTCCAGGGACTTGAGAAGTTCGAGGGAAAGAGGAGATTCGGAAAACAGCTCTGAACCGTCGACCGTTGAAATGGCGGCAATGTAGCTGGCATAGCCTTCGATTTGGGGGGTGGGTATTGGGGACATTCGCACGATTTCTCTTCTCCTATGCCTTTGAATGTACATGGGGCATGCCTGCGCCCGTTGCTGCTCGCTTGGATGCCGCCGAAAGACTTTGGTGGTCGGTACAAGCGGCAAATTTCCTGCCGCTTATTAGACTAGCGTCTGCGGCGCCGGGCTTGTGGTAGTTTTCTTAACATCGGCCCGGTGGTCCTGGATCGTGCAACCAACCTCCGGAGCTGGAGCATTTTCACTTCTACTCTGCGTTGGAAAGTGCGGCTTTTCCACAGGGAAAGCCGCGATGAGCCGTTGCACGATAAACACCAGAAGTGAAACTGCTTTATCGCGAAAGGCGCGTTTATGCCCGAACCAATTCCAGGCACTGCTTTGCTGCTGATCGACGATTCCCGCCAGGAAGAGATCAATGTTACGCACACGCCGTTCACCATCGGACGGCTGCAAGACCGCGACCTGGTGCTGTCGCACGCCTTTATCTCCCGTGACCACGCCGCCATCCTGTATGAGAAGGGCCAGTTTCACGTAATCGACTGCGGCAGCCGGCACGGCACCTTTCTCAACGCCCTGCCGCTGGTCGACCGCCAGACGTTGAAACCGGGAGACGAGATCCGCCTGGGCTCGCTGAACGGCCCCTCGCTGCGGTTCGGTCCCCCGAAGGAAAGCACCTCAACCATTCACAAGCTGCTGGACGAGTTGCATGCCATCTCGACCCCCACTTCAGACCTGGAGAAACTGAGCTGGTTCCTGAGCGCGGCGCAACGCTTGAACACCCTGGGAGCGGTCAACGAGATCCTGGCGACGCTGGTGGAAGCGACCCTGGAGCTGACCCAGGTGGAACGAGGCTACGTGTTTCTCAGGGATGAGAAGGGAAAGCTGACGCTGGCCGCGGGGCGAAGCCTCAAGGGCGATCGCCTGGAAGACGATTCCACCATCTCCCACGGCGCCATCGCGCAGGCGTGCAAAGCCTCGAAGTTCATCATCACCGACACCTTGTCAGCCGAGGCCAACTCGCGCACGGAAAGCATGGTGCAGCAGAGCATCCGCATGGTGTATTGCATTCCCCTGCGCAAGCGCTCGGCGGGCACCGAGTTCCATGATAAAGACATCCTGGGAGTTCTCTACCTGGATAGCCGTCTGCAAGCCGGCAAACTGAGCCAGGTGGACAACGATCTTCTGGAGACGATCTCGACCGAAGCCGCTGCGCTGGTGGAAAACGCCTTTCTTGCCCAGGCAGAGGAATCGGCGCGGCGTTACCGCGAAGAACTGAACATCGCCGCCGCCATCCAGCGGGGGCTGATGGAGTTCGCCATTCCCAACCTGCCTTACGCCAAGGTGCACGCGCGCAGCGTTGCCTGCAAGGAGGTCGGCGGCGATTTCTACGACGTAATTGCTACCAAGGACGGTCTCTATATCGTGATCGCCGACATCTCCGGCAAGGGTGTATCGGCGGCCATTCTTGCCTCCACGCTGCAGGGCCTGCTCTACGGGCTGCTGCTTGCCGGCCAGCCGCTGGCCGATATCGCCGAAGTGGCCAATCGCTACATCTGCGAGAAAAATGTGCAGAAATACGCCACCATGATCCTGGTCAAACTCGACCCCGACGGCACTTTCGAGTATGTCAACTGTGGGCATGTACAGCCGCTGTTGGCGAATCGCCAAGGGGTCAAGCGGCTGGAAAATGCCAACATGGTCGTGGGCCTGATCGAAGAGGCTACCTTCAGTTCCGAACGTCTTCATCTCAAGGCCGGCGACCGCATCATCCTGGCCACCGACGGCGTTACCGAGGCGGAAAGCACGACCGGTGAGTTTTTTGGCGAGGAGCGGTTGGAAGCCGCTCTTGAAGGTTCCACCATCGAGGGCGTTCTGAACAAGGTGGAAGTCTTCATGAACGGGGCGCCGCCGAACGATGACTTCACGATGATGGAAGTCCTTTATAGCGCCTGAAGGCTTTAAGCGCCCACTGGGCGGCCCAGTAGCCGCACATCCCGTGGACCCCGCCGCCCGGGGGCGTCGAGGACGAGCACAGGTACAACCCGCGGATGGGAGTGGCGTACTGGCGCCAGGTCGGCCGGAAAAAGAATTGCAAACCGGAGACGGAGCCGCCGTTAATGTCTCCTCCCACCAGGTTTTCATTCCAGGCCTGCATTGCCCCGGTACCAGAGGCCGCCCGGCCCAGGATGCACTCGCGAAAGCCCGGAGCGAAGCGTTCCACCTGAGATTCAATCGCATCGAGCGCTGAGCCTGACCAGCCATTCGGCACGTGGCAGTAGGCCCAGGCCACATGCTTGCCCGCAGGCGCCCGGGTGGGGTCGAAAAGCGTCGGTTGGGAGAGCAGGACAAAGGGGCGTTCAGCGATCGTCCCGTGCGCGGGCGCCCGTTCTGAAGCCGCGATCTCGTCGAAGGTCCCGCCCAGGTGGACCGTGCCGGCCCGCAGGCATTCTTTGGCACGCCATGGAATCGGCTGGCTCAGCGCCCAGTCCACTTTGAAGACACCAGGGCCGCAACGGTAGCGCTCCAGTTGCCGGCGGAATGGCAGCGGGATTTCCCGGCCGCCCAAACTCAGCAGCTGGCTGGGGGTGATGTCCAACAGAGTCAGATCCGGATCCCCGAGTTCCTCGAGAGAGAGCACCCGGGCGTTGGTGGTCACCGCACCGCCGGCCTGCTTGAGGCAGGTCACCAGGGCATCCGCGATGGATTGCGCCCCGCCTTGAGGAATCGGCCAACCTACGGCGTGGCCGGTAACCCCCAACACCAGCCCAAAGGCGGCAGAGACCGGCGACTCCAGGGGAAGAAACGAATGTGCCGCCAGACCGGCGAAGAGGGCGCGCGCCCGGGGTCCCTTGAAATAGCTATCGGCGACAGCGCGCGCGGAGCGCAACCCCAGCAGGCCGAATCGAGCCATGGCGAGGGGGTGGCGGGGCCAGCCGATGGGCTTGAGCAAGTCGTGGCGCAGCCCATCCCAATTAGCCAGCAACGGGGAATAGAGGCGGCGGTAAGCCGCCGCGTCAGGACCCAGCTGGTTGGCCGTCTCCCCAACATCACGCTCCAGCATGACGGCGGTTCCATCATCCAGGGGATGCGCCAATTCCGCCGGAGGCCACACCCAGCGTAATCCGGCTTCGGCCAGCGGCAGTGTGGAAAAGAAAGGCGAAGTCACGGCCAGGGGATGAACCGCGGATCCTAAATCGTGCACGAAGCCCGGCAACGTGAGTTCGGCCGAGCGCGCGGCGCCGCCGGCGACGGAAGCCGCTTCCCGCACATCCACGGTGAAGCCAGCCTGGGCCAGGACAATGGCGGCGGCCAAGCCATTAGGACCTGCTCCGACGATGGTGGCCGTGGGCTGCACAGATCACCCCGCAATTATGCTAACGCGCAGAATGAAACTAATCGGCAGGGCGACGAATCTTAACAACTATGACAACTTTGCAGAGAGAAACCACGGGAACATTTGCGCTGGGTGGGGACCTCACCATCAACCGGCTTGGATATGGCGCCATGCGCATCACCGGCGCTGGCATCTGGGGTGAACCCAAGGACCGTGATGAAGCACGCAAAGTGCTGCAGCGCGCGGTTGAGCTCGGCGTCAACTTCATCGACACCGCGGACTCGTACGGCCCTGAGGTCAGCGAAAACATTATTGCTGAGGCTCTTTACCCCTATCCGAAGGACCTGGTGATTGCGACCAAGGGCGGTTTCACCCGCTCCGGTCCTAACAAGTGGGAGGAGGTCGGCCGTCCGGAATACCTGAGGCAATGCGTCGAAATGAGCCTGCGGCGGCTGAAGGTGGAGCGCATCGATCTCTATCAATTGCACCGCATCGATCCCGAAGGTGCCTGTCGCAGAGAGTCTTGGCGCACTTAAAGACTTCCAAAAGGCGGGAAAGATCCGGCATATCGGATTGTCGGAGGTTTCGCCGGCGGAAATTGATCAGGCCGGCAAGACGGTCAAGATTGTCAGTGTCCAGAACCAGTACAACCTGAGCGATCGCCGGCATGAAAAAGTGCTTGCCTATTGTGAGCAGCACAACCTGGCGTTCATTCCGTGGTTTCCGGTGGCATCGGGTAAACTGGCGCAGCCTGGCGGTCCCCTTGACGCAATTGCCAAGAATCATCAGGCGACGGTCGCGCAGCTATCCCTCGCATGGCTTCTGCACCACTCCCCTGTGATGATCCCAATACCCGGCACCTCCTCGGTGAAGCATTTGGAAGAGAACATGGCCGCAGCCAAGCTACAGCTTTCTCCGGAAGAGTGGAAGGCAATCGAAAGCGCGGCCGAGAAAAAGCGCTGAGGTGGGCCACGGGCTGCGAATGAAACGTGCAAAATGCGAACTGTGCGAGAAACCATCGATTTCGCTACATGCATCGTGACCGGAGCAACTTGGGGCGAGCCCCAGTGAACGCTTCTGCTCAACCGTCTCAGGAACGACTCGAGAGCGAAGACGAGGGATCGCAGTCAATGTTTCGCCACGAATTGTCATCCCGCCGGAGCGCAGCTATGGAGGGACCTGCTGTTAAGCTTGCGCCTTAGAGTACAGCCTCAGGGCTTTGACGTTGAAGCCACGCGCAACAGCGTCTGGGTGATGCGAACGGCGGCGCGAACCGAGCCGCTCAGTGAGCCTGCAACCTTGCTGACGCCGCCCGCGCGTTTGCGATAGCTCACCGGCACTTCGCGGATGCGCAGACCCATTTGTGCCGCGCGCATTTGCATCTCCAGGTTCCAACCATAAGTTTCTTCGCGCATCTGCAAGCGGCTCAACGCCTCTCGCGTGATCGCGCGAAACGGTCCCATATCGGTGTAGGAAACCCGGTAGAGCATCCGAAGGAGAAATCCTGCGAGCCAGCCGGCAAAGATCTGCGAGATCAACATACTGCCAGGCTCGCGCTTGCCGCGCATCCGGGAGCCGATCACAAAATCACAATCGCCGGCGACGATCGGTTCCAGCAGCTGCCACATCTCGGACGGGACATCGCTCCCATCGCCATCCATGAAGACCACGATATCGCCGGCGGCGGCAGCGGCCCCAGCGGCGCATGCCCGGCCATATCCGCGCTGCGGTGCAGCAACCACCCTGGCGCCGGCCGCCTGCGCCTCGGCCGCGGTAGCATCGGTGCTGCCATTGTCCACGACGATGCACTCGTGGATCAGGTCCCAGGGCATTTCCCGAACCACGGCAGCGATACTCTCCGCCTCGTTCAACGCGGGAATTACAACCGAAACCGCCCAAAATCAGAGGCTCCAGCGCAGCCCGCAATTGGAGCAGGCCGGGGGCGGTTGCGGGCTCAGCAGCGCGCGGCGAAATTCCTGGTATTTCTCCCCGTTCCAGATCTCGCGCATAGTCTGCTGCGTGGCATTGCCCAAAGTGAAGCTGTCGTATCCGCGCATGGAAAACGGAGCAATGCAACAGGGAAGCGCCTGTCCGTTGGCGGTGATGTACATCAGGCTCCAGGGACGGCGGCACAACGACCACGGGCTGTCGTCCTTCCGCTTCTTGATGCTGACCTGCGGCTCAGTGGCGCCCGATGCGCTGAAGAGCACTCCCAGCTCCCGGGCAACGGCTTCGGCTCGTTGCAGAATCTCTTCTTCCTGCCGTGAGGTGTGTTCAAACAACGCCGATTCCGGACGCGCCAGTCCCTGCCCTTCGGGCAGATACACCAGTCGCTGCAGATAGACCTCCATCACACCCAGCCGATGCGCCAGGCGGATAAAGGCTTCCAATTGCGCCAACGTCTCCCGCAAGCCGGTAAGCCAAAGCGATACCCGCGGCAATTGCGTTTGGTTACTGCGTTGCATGGCGACAAAATTGCCCACGTTGGTCACGATGCGGTCGAACATGTCTTTGCCGCGCACCATCTGGAAGACAGAAGATTCTGCCGCGTCGAGCGAGACCCGCAACTCGTCCAGCCCGGCGTCCATCAGCGCCTGACCATTGGCCTTGGTCAACAAGGTTCCATTGGTGTTGAAGAGCACGTAGACCCCGCGATCTTTCAAATAGCGGATCATGCGCGGCAGCTCCTTCACCAGCATCGGCTCACCCACCCCGTGCAGCACCACGCGCGCAATCTTCGGATACTGATCGATGATGCTGGTAAACAATTCCCAAGACATATCCGCCTCGGGCTCCAACTCTTCAAAGGTGCGCGGGCAGGTCGTACACAGCAGGTTGCAGCGATTGGTGGTCTCCAGATAAAGGCAGACCGGATCCGCCTCCATGATCACTGACAGCTGGTCTTCCGGCTTTTCGAAGTAGCGCCGCTGCGGTACTTCGGCAAGACTACCGATCTTGTTTCCGCCAACGCTCATGAGTTCCTCGCAGATGGGTAATACGTTGCAAATGCCTTGCGTGGCGCCGGCCGGGACACCCATGCACCACAAGGCAAGCAGGCCGGTGGTGGCGTAAAGCCATTCAAACATGTAGTACATCGCCGGCCCGGGATTAGCAAGCTGGGTGGTGTAGAGATAGAAGCAGGCGGTAATGAAGTAGAGCATGGGCACGTAAGGGATCACGCTCACAAAAGGCAACAACCACAGGTAGTACCACGGGTAGTGGGAAGAAAAGAGCAACATCAAAGCGGCGGCGATTGCGAAAGAAAAGCGAATTGCAGTCAGCGCGCCGGTTTCGCTCTTAAGCCACGCCCAGAGCCCTAACCCAGCCAGCAATAGAGCGGCAAAGCCATAGAACGCGGCGGTGGGAAGTCCCTCCCAGTGCAAACCATGGCGGGCCAGCGTCAGCAGAAAGTAACGGCTCCCGGATTCCAGCCCCTCCTCCTTGGCATAGTCGGGCAGAAACCCGAGGACGTGCCGGCCTACGCTCAGGTAGCAGGCATACCCCGCGGCAACTACGGCCGCCACCGACACCGGCATCTTCCATCCTCGCCGGTATAGGGCTGGGAAAAGAACGATCGGGTAGAGCTTGACCAGGGTCGCCGCGGCCAGGGCCACTCCGGTCGCCACCGGCCTGTGGCGGACATAGAAAAGCAACGCGAGCACGATCAAAGGGAGCGCCGCGCCATCCACATGCCCGCTGCTGGCCACCTCCCAGAAGAGCAGCGGATGCCAGGCGTAAATCAACACTTGCTCCCGGCGTAACCCTAAGACCTGCAAAAGCTTGACCAGGGCCCAGATGGTGAGCGCCTCAAGCCCCACCATACCCGCCTTCATCCACCGCACCGATTCGCCGATTCGCGTGATCAACAGGAAAAGCATCTGGGCGCCGGGAGGATAGACGGTGTGCGCGTAGCTTCGCCGATTGATGTGCGGGTAGATATCCGAATCGCGCAGGAACGCCAGATGATCATCGGCGGGAATGTAACGATAGGGATTGATGCCCGCCGCCTGCACCCGCCCATCCCACACGTAGCGGAAGATATCCGTGGAGAGAAATGGAGGCGAAAAGAGGCACACCAGCCTGCAGGCGGCCGCACAGGCAACAATGATCAGCAAGGTCCAGCGGTTCACCGGATAGTTGAGCACAACCCACACCGCCACCAGGTAAAGCAGCGCCTGGTACATCGCGACCAGGCCGAAACCAATGACGAAATGATGAATCTCGTTCACTCCCTGGCGGCAGAGGAGCACCAGCGCCAGGCCAAGCAGGGCCAGCGCGCTGTTGGTGATCCATGGCCTGCGGGCAGGGAGACGCAGGCTCAACATGCGCGGCTCGCCGTGATGGAGTCGATTCGCTGCGCGCTGCAACTCTCGAGGTACGCGCGCGTGTGTTTCGCATCGTAGCCTGCGCTTGCCTCGCCCAGTTCAAGGCGCAGGCGTTCCAGAGTGGCCGCATCGTCCACGTCATACCAGGCAGGCAGCAGTTCGGCATCGAGACCAATTTCCCTGGCTCGCTCCAGGGTTTGTGCAAGCACGCGCTCGGTGCTCCAGTCGATCTGCTCAAAGAGCCGGCGGTGCATGCGTTTCACGCCGATAAGATAGTAGCCGCCGTCATCGGAGCCGCCCAGCACCACGCGATCCCCGGGACGCGAGAGCCACTCGACCGCCTGCAACAGGGCGGCCTGAGGCATGGTGGGACTATCGGAATCAATCAGGCACACCGCGCTGAACTCACAGGCAAATAAATCCTCGCAGGCGTGTATAAGGCGTTCTCCGAATCCATCGCCACGTTGCCCGAGGAGCAGGAAGCCGGGGGGAAGAAGATTGTCGAAGGCCGTCTCGTCTCCCACTGGGGTGTAGACCACGATCCCGGCGCTGTTGCTGCCTTCCGTTACCTGATGAATGTTTTCCGTGGTGTCCCGGATAAAACAGATGTTGAGTTGCGCAGCCTGATCGGGCGTCAACGGGGGTGAAAGCCGCGTCTTTACCTTGCCTGGGCGCGGAGCCTTTGCCATCACCGCCAGGGCGCAGCAGCCCCCGCCGGCGCCTGCCGGCTCTCCAGGTTGCAGGATCTTGTAGGGCAAGAATGCTCCGTAACTATTTGTAGGCGGGCGTCAGCAACTCCGGTCGCACACCGCGTACTGATACCAGCTATCCTGCCACAAGCTGACGCTGCTCCAGGGTTGAGAGCCGACCAGGGACCGAAATTCCTGATGGTTGAGCACTGCCGCCCGCCCGGACTCGTGGAACCGGGTACTCCAGTCTCCCATCAGGCGGGCGAAAAGCCACATGCATGAAAGCGGAAGCGCGGCACGTAAGGCCGAGGTGGGCTCGGCGATGAAGCAACGACCGCCCGGCCGCAAAGCCGAAAATATCTGCTGCAACGCCTGCGCGCGATCCCCCACCACCATCAGGAACCGGGAGGCGATGATCGCATCCACCGGCGCAAAGGACTCCGAGAGGGCAAGAACATTCGCTTTGATGAAATGACAGTTCTTCAACTGCCGGACATACGCCCGGTCTTTGGCGCGAGAGAGCAATCGCTCGGAAAGGTCGACGCCCGTAATCTGAATGTCAGGGTAGCGTTGCGCAAGACTGCAGGCATAGAAGCCGGGGCCACAGGCTATTTCGAGAAGGTGGGTTTCTGGACTAGGTTCGGCGCCGGGCCAAAGTGCGTGGGAGATTGCTGCGGTGTGATCGCGAAACAGATGCTCGCGACAGAATGCGTAAAACCATGAACATCGCTCGAATAGGCTTTCCGGGTCTCCGGGAAGAGGCCCAGGGTACTTTGCTTCCGCGTTCTCAATGGCCATTGTTTGAGTCCGGTTCTCTCGAACATCGTCTCTGTAGTGCCGGGTTGGTGTTGAGCCTCACACCCGCATCATACCCCGGCGGCAGATCCGGCGTGATCTGTCTGTTTTGATGCCATTGAACGCCCTGCTACTTCTGCAGATACCAGGGAATATTCAAGACCACAACTCCTTGATTGCCCTTAACCAGCAGCAGCAGCTTCAGCAGCTGTGCCCGCTGGTTGTGCATCACGTATTCCCACCAGTGCCGTACCACCAGCTCCGGTACCACCACCGCAATCGTGCGGCCCTTTTGCTCCTGCTCCATCTTCAACACATACTCGACCAGCGGCAAGATGATGACACGGTAGGGAGACTGCAAGGTGACGAGCTCGGGCACCGGCAACCCCGCCGCCCGAACCGGCGCAACCACATTACGTTGCCAGGCAGCGTTGAGCTCTTCGTGCTCTCCGCAGTCTATGTGCACCCCCCGTACGTCGTGAGAGAGGGCCAGGGCAAAGCGTATTCCTTTTTCCGTAATCCGGCTCCAGCGGTCGAAGGGCACGATCACGAAAAGAGGCTTGAAGTCAGTCAGATCGAGCGGCGAATCATCCTCGGTTTGGGAGTTCACCCGGACGTAGTGACGCTTGACCATGCTCATCAACAAAATCAGCGACCGGGACCAGCAGCGCGGTAACCCACGCGCCGGCCACGAACTTGGCCACCAGCACCACCAGCAAGGTCAAACCGGTGGCCGTAGCCCCTACTCCGTTCACCAGCATCTTCCATTGCCAGCCGGGTCCGCCCTTGCGCTTCCAGTGCATCACCATCCCGGCCTGGGAAAGGGTAAACGCCAGGAAAGCCCCGATGGCATACAGGGGAATCAGCCGGTCAGTGACCCCGCCGAAAAGGACCAGCAACCCGCCAGTGAGGAAGACCAACCAATAGACTCCCGCGGAGTACAACAGACGGCGGCCGCGGAGGGTAAAGAGATGGGGCAGAAAGTCGTTGCTGGCCACCGCCCGGGTGAGCCTGGGGAAATCGGCAAAGGCAGTATTGGCGGAGAGCGAGAGCACCAGCAGAATGGACCCGATGGTCACGTAGTAGAAGATTCCCCGTCCCGCCACTGCCGTCGTCAGCTGCGATAGCACGCTCTGGTAGGCAGAGTCCCTCCGGGTCGGTGGCGCCGATCCCATAGGCTCGGCACATAAAGGCAATGCCCAGCAACAGCACGATGAGCAAGGCGATGATGATGGTCAGCGTGCGCCTGGCGTTAGCGGCGGTCGGATCGCGGAAGGCCATCACTCCATTGCTCACGGCTTCTACACCGGTCATGGCGGTGCAGCCGCTGGCGAAGACCTTGGCCAGCAGCCAAAGCGTCAGCATGGCTGTGGCGGGGGGCAAATGGGGCACTGCCATCACCGGCACGGGATGGCCTCCAGGTCACCACAACATGGAAGATTCCCAGAACAATAACGATCAGCAGGCAGCCCACGAACAGATAGGTCGGGATGAGGAAGGCAACGCCGGTGGCGCGCACGCCGCGCATATTCACGAAGGAGAGGAGGACGAGAATCAGCAGGCAAATGCCGAGGGTATGCGGCTGCAGGCGAGGCAGGGCAGAGACCAGCGCACCCACGCCGGCGGAGATGCCCACTGCCGCAGTCAGGACGTAGTCGATCATCAATGCGGCGGCTGCGAGCAACCCGGCGTGATCGCCCAGGTTCTCCGACGCCACAGTGTAGGAGCCGCCACCACGGGGATAGGCTTCGATGGTTTGACAGTAGGAGAAATAGACGATGATCAAGAGCGCCACGATGGCGGCAACCACCGGCAGAATGTAATGGACGCCGAGCATTCCCAGCGGGATCAGCAGGGTGAGCGCAGCTTCAGGGCCGTAAGCCGCCGAGCTGAGGGCATCCAATCCAAAGATGGGGACTCCGGCGGAAGGGCCGATCTGTTCGCCGCTCTCCTCCCAGTTGGCCAGGGGGCGACCCATAAGGACGTCGAGGATCGACATCGGACTATTGTGCTCCAGGAAGCGCAACAGCCATGTGAACGACGCGTTAGGGGTGGGTAGACCGGAAGCGATTGGCTCGCTCGAACTCGTCGCGCAGTTCAGGTGTCTTGAGGTTCTCGCGCAGGTGCGCGAGCCGCTGTTCGATGGCAAGGAGTGCCTCGGCAATGGCTTCTGCGTTGGTATGTGCGATGTCTCGCCACATGGAATAGGGGCTTGCTCCCAGGCGTGTCATCTCCCGCAGGGCCCGGCCTCCAATGGCGCGCAGGTCGGGTGCGTCGCCGAAGCGCTCTTCCAGCATGGCGCTCAACCCGGTGGACAGCAACTGGGGCAGATGGCTTACCCAGGCACAAATCTCATCGTGCCTGGCGGCCTGGATGTGCATGGTGCGGCAGCCAAAGCGCTGCACCCAGCCGATCCATTCCGTGGCCAGCGGATGGCCGGGGAACTCGGTAAACAACCACACTGCATGGGCAAAGAGCTCTGCGTCGGCATGCGCGGCGCCGCTTACCTCCTTGCCGGCCATGGGATGCCCGGGAAGATAACCGGCTTGGCCGTGACCGCCAAACAACGGTCGCGCGCGTTCGGCAATGGCCACTTTCACGCTGCCCACGTCGGTCACCAGTTGATGCGGCTGGAGTAGGGGCGCGAGCTTCTCCATCCAGTCCTCAATGGAAAACACGGGCCCACTCAAGAGGACCAGATCGCTGGTGACGGCCGCGCCGATTGGATCGTCCGCGGCTCGGTCGATCGCCCCGCGATCCAGGGCGATCTGCAGCTGCGACGGATTACGGTCCCAACCGACGATCTCGCCCGGAAAGCCGGCGGCGCGTAGACGCCAGCCCGGCGGAAGCACCAATAAGGCCTGTGCCTACGATCGTGATGCGTTGGATGGTCATTGGGGGACGTCACAGGAAGGGTAGACGGATGCTTCACTAGGTCCCACTGCGCTGCGCACTGTCGAAAAACATTTCCACGAATGGTTCGCAGAACTGCAGATCCCTCGGCTGCCCCGGATTTCCTGTCGAAGTTGGTGACGCCGCGAACTCCATGCGGTTTTCCTTGCAGAAAACCGCACACGCTGCTCTCTTCGGTGCCGCAAACAGGAAATCCGAGTACGCTCGGGATGACAAAGGCGAGGGCGACGCTCCCATGGAGAGTGGTTGCTGGATCGAAGGCGTTTTTCATCACCTTGCGTGGGCCGCTGGCCCATGAGTTCCTCCGGTCGTCGCCGATCAAATAACGGGGATCTCGGACCTTATGCTCCGGCCGACGGCCGGGGCGATGATGCGCAGTTGGTCCATGAGCTTTTCAAACTGCTCCGGAAATAATGACTGTGCCCCATCGGAAACTGCCTTATCCGGGTTGGGATGCACTTCGATCAGCAACCCGTCACAGCCGGCGGCGACCGAGGCCCGGGCCATCGGCGCAACTTTGTCGCGCCGACCGGTGCCGTGCGACGGATCGGCCAGCATGGGCAGATGCGAGAGCTTCTTGATCACCGGTATGGCGGAGATATCCATGGTGTTGCGGGTGTAGGTCTCGAAGGTGCGAATACCCCGCTCGCAGAGCATCACATCGTAATTGCCGCCCGCCAGAATGTACTCCGCCGACAACAGCAGCTCTTCCAGAGTGGCGGCGATCCCGCGCTTCAGCAGGACAGGCTTGCGCACCACCCCCAGCTCACGCAGCAGATTAAAGTTCTGCATGTTGCGAGCACCCACCTGCAAAACATCCACATAGGGAAGCATCAAGTCGATTTGCGAGATCTCCATCACCTCGCTGACGATCAGCAGGCCTGTCCGATCAGCCCACTTCCTTCAACAACTTCAGCCCTTCCAACCCCATTCCCTGGAAGGAATACGGGGAGCTTCGCGGTTTAAATGCTCCTCCGCGGAGAAACGAGGCGCCGGCAGACTTCACCTGCTCGGCGACGGTAAAGATCTGCTCCCGCGATTCCACCGAGCAGGGCCCGGCCATGACCACGATCTCATCGCCGCCGACCGCGACTCCATTGGCAAAACGAACGACAGTTCCCTCCGGCCTGAAGCCGCGGCCGGCCAGTTTGTAGGGAGACGAGATGCGCACCACCTCGGCAACCCCGGGCAGCAATTCGAAGTCTTTGTGATCGAAATGGGCGGGCGTGCCTACGCCCGCCAAAACTGTCTGAATCGCTCCCGTAGTGCGGTGAACATTGAAGCCCACCATGAACGAGGCGTTCGATCACTCCCTGGATCTCTTCCTCGCTCGCTTTTTCCTGCATGGCAACAATCATGGTTACTTTCCTGTCTCCCCCGGCTTGCTTTGCGACGCCAGCTCATCCTTTTGCAGCGCCCGCATTACATCGATAATGCGCTCGTAAATGTGGGTTAGCTCGATATCCGGCAGCGGACCATGGTTGGCGGCGCGAACATTCTCGAAGATCACGCGCTCACGGTTGGGCTCATAGACCGGCAGCGAAGTGGAACGCTTCAACTTGCCGATCTCCTGCGCGGCCTGTGCCCGCGCGCTGATCAACGCCACGATTTGACGATCCAATTCATCGATCTTTTCTCGCCAGCCAACAATGTCCATGCTGTTCTTATCCTAATGCTGAACCGCAACTTGCCTTAATCCTTGAAGGAAAGCTGCAATTCTGGCCGGCGCCGTGCCCGGCTCGGCCTTCTCAATCAAGGAAACGATGGCGCTGCCAATCACTGCCGCGTCAGCGAACTCGCCCACGGCGGCTACGTGCTCCGCAGTGGAGATGCCGAAACCCACGGCAATCGGCAATTGGTAAAGCGGCGCAAGCGCTCCACCAGGCGGCGCGCATCCGAGGCCAGGTTCTGCTGCTCGCCGGTAATGCCCACGCGGGAGATGGCATAGACGAACCCCTGGGAAACGCTCGCGATCATCTTCAGCCGGTGATCGCTGCTGGTGGGCGCAGCCAGAAAAATGGGCATCAGCCCAGCTGTGGTGCATTTCCGTCAGATACTCGTCCGCCTCTTCCACGATCATGTCGGTGATCAAAACGCCATCCACCCCGCAGTTGGCGGCCTGGGCACAAAAACGCCCCAGCCCGAAGCGCAAGACCGGATTGAAATAGGAGAAGATCACCAGGCCTGACGGAGGGCCGCAGGGCGCGCAATTCCGCCGCCAGGGCCAGCACATCACGCAGGCTTGTACCGTGGGCGAGGGCACGCTCGCTGGCCCGCTGGATCACCGGACCATCGGCTACGGGATCGCTGAACGGCACCCCCAACTCCAGCACTTCCGCACCCGCGTCGATGGCCGCCAGGGCTACGTTGCGCGTGGTCGCCAGGTCGGGATCGCCGGCGGTGAGGTAGATGACCAAGCCTGGCTTCAGACCCGGCTTGCTGTTGAATTCAATCGGCATTCGCTTATGCTTCCGTGCCGGAGGAGCGCCGGCCAGGTGCAACTCCCGCGCCATGATGCCCATATCCTTGTCGCCGCGGCCGGATAGATTCACTACCAGTATGTCATCCGCCGCCAGCCTGGGCGCCAGGCGGATACACTCGGCAACGGCGTGCGCGCTCTCGAGCGCCGGCACAATGCCTTCCGTACGAGCCAACCGCTCCGCCGCCTGCAGAGCCTCCTCATCGGAAGCGGAAACATACTCCGCACGGCCGGAATCATGCAGGGCCGCATGCTCCGGCCCGACCGAAGCATAGTCCAGGCCGGCGGAGACGGAGTGGGTCAACGAAACCTGGCCGGCCTCATCCTGCAACACAGTAGGAGAAGGTACCCTGCAATACCCCGGGGCTGCCGCCGTGGAAGCGTGCGGCATGGCTGCCCAGCGCCTCGCCCCGGCCGCCCGCCTCGACCCCGATCAGCCGCACATTCGGCTCGTCAATGAAGTCATAAAAGGCGCCGATCGCGTTGGAACCGCCGCCCACGCAGGCCAGCACCGCGGCCGGCAGCCTCGATTCCTTCTCCAGAATCTGCTGCTTGATCTCCTGCCCGATCACGCGATGGAAGTCGCGCACCATGGTGGGGTAAGGATGCGCGCCCAGGACGCTGCCCAGCAGATAGTGCGTCGTCCGCACATTGGTGACCCAATCCCGCATCGCTTCATTGATTGCGTCTTTCAGCGTGCGCGAGCCGGAACGTGACGCCGCGAACCTCGGCCCCGAGCAGGCGCATGCGATACACGTTGAGCTCCTGGCGGCGCATGTCCTCCTCTCCCATATAGACGACGCATTCCATTCCGAAGAGGGCGCAAACCGTCGCCGTCGCCACGCCGTGCTGCCCGGCGCCGGTTTCGGCGATGACGCGATGCTTGCCCATGCGGCGCGCCAGCAGCCCCTGGCCAAGGCAGTTGTTGATCTTGTGGGCGCCGGTGTGCAGCAGATCCTCGCGTTTCAGGTAAACCTTTGCGCCCCCCAGTTGCTCGGTCAGTCGGGACGCCAGGTACAGAGGCGTAGGACGCCCGGCATAGTCCCCGAGCAGCAGATCAAGCTCGGCATGAAAGACCGGGTCAGCCTGCGCCTCGGCATAGGCTTGCTCCAGCTCTTCCAGAGCGGCCATAAGGGTCTCCGGAACATAGCGCCCTCCATAGGCGCCAAAACGGCCGGCAACGGTTTTAGTGACTGTGCTCACGGCTCTTCTCCTCTACGACTTATGAACCCGGAACGGCGCTTCAAGCAATCTCTGCCGCCGCTTCCTGCGCGCGAGCGGATAAAGGCCAGCACCCGCTTGGGATCCTTCTTGCCCGGCGCGCTCTCGACGCCGCTCACTACGTCTACACCCCAGGGCCGCAGAGTCTGGATCGCATGCTGCACGTTTTCCGGAGCCAGTCCGCCGGCCGCAATCAGCCGAAGATGCGGAGCAGCCCGCCGGAAGCTCGCCCTGCGCCCCAAGCCAGTTGAAGGTCGTTCCTGTCCCGCCCACTGCTCGCGCAGTCGAGGAGTCCACCAGCACCCCATCCAGACGACATCGTTCCGGCCCAGCTCCGTCAATTGCTGCTCAAATTCCGGATCCTGGTCTTTATAGTGCAAAACGCCCAGGATGCTGATTCGTCGCGGAAGCTGTGCAAAATGTTCCCGCAAGCGGACCGGCAGAAGGGCGTCGGAGGAGCGGTGGAGCTGCACCCCAGTCAAACCACAAGTCGTGACTGTAGAAACGATCTCGTCGAATCCTGCGTCCACAAACACCCCGTACTTCTCCAGCTCCCTGGGCAGGAGTGCCGTGATTTCCCTGACCACATCAACTTCCACCCTGCCTTGGGCTTGGAGCAAAGACAAAGCCCACGGCATTCGCGCCACATTGCGCCGCAAAACGAGCGTCTTCAAGGGTAGTGTTGCCGCAAATCTTGATCCACATGGTCAATTGCTCACGGGCGAGCGCTCTGTCGCGGCGAGAAGCAGGGTCTCGAGCGCCGTGCCGGGATCAGGCTGCCGCATCAGAGACTCACCGATAAGAAAGGCGTGGAACCCCGCAGCCCGCAAGCTGGATAAGGTCTTCGGCCGTCTCGATGCCGCTTTCGCTCACGTGAACTGCACCGGCCGGCAGCCGGGAGGCCAGGTCGAGCGAGACCTCGAGTCGCACCGCAAATGTCCTGAGATCGCGGTTATTGACTCCCGACCGCGTCGCAGCCCGAGATCCAGAACCCGGTCAAGCTCTTCCGCGCGTATGCACCTCGCAAAGTACGTCCAGCTCCAGGGCATGTGCCTGCGCTGCCAGCTCGCGCAGCTCCAGATCGCTCAAAGCCGCGGCGATCAGCAGAATGGCATCGGCCCGGTGGGCGCGCGCTTCCAGAAGCTGGAATTCATCCACCACAAAGTCTTTCCGCAGACAGGGCAGATCGCAGGATTGCGAAGCCACCTCCAGATTGTGCAAACTTCCCTGAAAAAAGTGCTCTTCGGTAAGCACGGAGAGCGCAGCGGCGCCTGCGCCTGCGAACCCCTTTGCCAGGGCAGCAACATCGAAATCAGGGCGGATCAAGCCGCGCGAGGGTGACGCTTTTTTCAGCTCCGCAATCACCGCCGGCCCACTTGCCGCCTTCTCCCGCAGCGCACGGGCAAATCCCCGCGGCCGGTGGGCAGCCGCCGCCGCTTCGAGAAGGCGTCTTGAGGATGCAACCTTGCGCTCCTCCACCCCCCGCCGCGTAACAGCAAGGATCTTTGTAAGTTGGCTATCCATCTTCCTCTGCGCTTTCGACCCGAACTATCAGTATATGCCGCACCCTTTGCCTGCACCGCCCCTCCCCGCTGCAGCATCTAAGCAGTTGCGTATGAGCCATTTCCCCCCACTCTGGGCGAAGTCAGCGGAAGCAGCGGACCTATGGAGGCGCCTTCAGTCTGCACCACGCTCCGTGCTCATGCTGGACTATGACGGCACGCTTGCGCCCTTCCAAAATGATCGTTTCCGGGCTTTCCCCTATCCTGGAGTGGAAGATCGGCTTGCCATCTTATCCGGGCTGGCACGGGTTCGTCTGGTGCTGGTCTCCGGCCGTCCAGCCCGTGAGCTTCGTGATCTTCTGCCTAACATCAGGACCGAAATCTGGGGCAGCCACGGCGGTGAGCAGCTGCGACACGACGGCTCCTATGAACTGTTCACGCTTGAACCGGTGCAGCAGGCTGCTCTGGAGGAGGTAAGGCGGGAGCTCTCAGCTCTTGGGTTTGCGGAAGCGCTGGAGATCAAGCCCTCCTCCCTGGCCGTCCACTGGCGCAGCCTCGAGCCGGGAGCAGGAGCAGCTTCGCTCCTCTGTCCTATTCAGTCTTCGGCCGCCTAGCCGAACCGGGCGGGCTACACCTGCTACCCTTTGATGGCGGTTTCGAATTGATCTCGACTGACCGTACGAAGGGGACTGCCGTGGAACAAATCCTGGCGCAAGAACCGGCCGCGCTCCCGATGGCCTACCTGGGCGATGATGTCACCGACGAAGACGCCTTTGCCGCAGTCGGAAACCGGGGCTTCTCAATCCTGGTGCGAACTGAGGTTCGCGAGTCAGCCGCCCGGTTCTGGCTACGCCCGCCGGCAGAGCTGCTGGAGTTCCTGGACGATTGGATCGCAGCCTCCCAAGACCAATCCTTGGCACCCATCTCGTCTGCCGAGGCCTTGCGATGAGATCTCAGAATTTGGTGCTCGTTTCCAATCGCATCCCCATCACGATCACCACAGAGGGTGGAAAGCTTAAGGGGCAGCCCAGCAGCGGCGGGCTGGTAAGCGCGCTCGAACCTCTATTAAAAGATCACGGCGGCATCTGGGTCGGTTCGGGGGGAACAGAAGACACCCCGCAGATCCGCAAGATTCTTGAACAGGCGAGTGGAGATAGCGCCTACAAATACGCCCCGCTGTTTCTCACCGAAGAAGAGCAAAGCAATTTTTATGAGGGCTTCTCCAACGAGATTATTTGGCCACTTTTCCACGATCTGCAATCGCGCTGCAACTTCGATCCGCAATTATTGGGAGTTCTACGAGCGCGTCAATCGGAAGTTTGCTGATGCTGTCGAAAAGGCCTCGAGGCCCGGCGACCTGATCTGGATTCACGACTACCAGCTCATGCAGGTGGGCAAGACCCTGCGCTGCCGGCGTCCCGACGCACGACTGGCTTTCTTCCTCCACATTCCATTTCCTTCGCCCGATATTTTTGCCAAGCTGCCCTGGCGGCAGCAAATCCTCGAAGACCTGCTGGCCCACGACCTGATTGGAGTACAAACCGGGCGCGACCAACGGAACCTGGTCGCGTGCCTTCGCTGCTTCGTGCCTTCGGTCAAAATTTCCGGCCGGGGAGAAAACCGCGCGGTCGTGAGCCAGCGCGGCCGAACCCATATCGAGGCTTTCCCCATCAGCATCGACTTCCGCGCCTTCGCGGAACAATCCGCATCCGAGCCAGTGCTGGAGCGGGCCGCGCAGATCAAGGCCAAGACCCATGATATCCAGATCACGGTTGGCGTCGACCGCCTGGATTACACCAAGGGGATTCCGGAACGGCTCAAGGCGTTTGGCTATTTTCTACGCAATTACCCGGAATTCCATAGGAAGGTTGAGCTGATCCAGATTGTCGTGCCCAGCCGCGAAGGCATTCCCCGGTACGACCAGCTCAAGCGGGAAGTGGAACGCCTGGTGACCCACGTGAACGGGGAATTCAGCGAGCCGGGTTGGGTCCCGATCAACTACATCTATCGTGCGGTGCCGCGGGACGAGTTAATCGCGATTTACCGGGCCGCTGATGTGGCGCTCATCACCTCTCTCAAAGACGGCATGAACCTGGTGGCGAAGGAATACTGCGCGGCCAAAACGGAAGTGAACGGAGTACTGGTGTTGAGCGAATTCGCCGGAGCGGCTCCTGAACTTCGCGTGGGTGCGATCCTGGTCAATCCCAATGACGAACTGGGTGTTGCCGCAGCACTCAAGCAGGCTCTGGAAATGAAGCCGGATGAGCGCCGGCGGCGGATGCTGCGGTTGCGACATCAAATTTGCCAGGCCGACATCCTCACCTGGCGGGATCGCTTCTTTCGTGCGCTTGAACAAACGCCAGCCGCTGCGGATATCCGAAGCTAGTTCAGAGTCGCCAATTACGATCGAGCCATGCCTCTTGGCCGCTTGGCTAGTGCTTAGCGTGGACAACATGAACGCCAGCGTGTCCAGGCGCGAGTCCTTGAACGGCGCGGCCAAACCTGGACGCGATCTCCTGGAAATTGATGTCTTCGATGGCACAAAATCCGTGCGAGCGAAGAATCGCCGCAATGCCAGCCGGCTCGAAACGGCTGACCGAACGTTCATCAATTTTCTTAAGCTGTTCGGTCCGCTCCCTTTCTAATTGCCTTGGCTCTTCTGAGAATGCCTCGGGAGGTTCCAGGTAGTCGAAACACCTCCGATTCTGGATGACGACATGTATCCAGACTGCCCGATAGCGTCCTGTGACAGATATGGCACAACCCCGAGCCAGTGAAAAACGCGGGCGAGTTCTGCTGAGCCCGCGGCGACAAGCTTCTCCCCCACATCGTCCCGCTCGAAATCGACTGGCACGAAATAAGCCATGGCGGAGGTGCGATTTGCGCTTCAGCCAGGCGCTCGCGTTTCCATGCCTGCGTCGCGGGGTAGTCCACCTCATCGATACGTACTTGTCGTGCGACATGGGGATTCCGGAGAGCGAAAGTGTCGAGTCCAGCGCCAAGGATGACGGTCTGCCGAATCCCTCTTTCGACAGCTCTTGACAAAGCATCTTCCGCAATCCGGCTTCGCGCGTTGGTGAGCAGACGTCCGATGCTGGCCAAGGGGTGTCCGTTCGCAAATTGAAGCACGTCCTTTTCGTCTTCACGCAGAATCTTCATGGCAAATGGGTCATAGAGGATTGAGCTATGATCGAGTACCTGATGAGCGGCTCGTTGTCGGGCGACTATCAGGGCTGTGCGGCTGGGTTCATTTGGCTTCATGTTCGGACCAGGAATTCATCTAGAGCTGGTTCATGTTGGTGAGGAACTCGGCGTTGTTGCGCGATTTCTCGAGGTACGTGATGAGCAGCTCCATGGCCTCAACCGGAGAGAGCGGGTTGAGCACGCGGCGCAGCACGAAGATGCGCTGCAGGTCCTCTTTCGGAATCAGCAGCTCTTCCTTGCGCGTGCCCGAGCGCTGGATGTCGATCGCCGGGAAGACGCGCTTGTCCACAAGCTTCCGATCGAGAATGATTTCCATGTTGCCGGTGCCCTTGAACTCTTCGAAGATGACTTCATCCATGCGCGAGCCGGTATCGACGAGCGCCGTGGCGATGATCGTCAGCGAGCCGCCTTCTTCGATGTTGCGCGCCGCGCCGAAGAAGCGCTTCGGCCGCTGCAGCGCGTTCGAGTCGACGCCGCCCGAGAGCACCTTGCCCGAAGGCGGAACAATCGTGTTGTAGGCGCGCGCCAGACGGGTGATGGAGTCGAGCAGGATCACCACGTCGCGCTTGTGCTCGACGAGGCGCTTGGCCTTCTCGATGACCATCTCGGCGACCTGAACGTGGCGGGCTGCGGGCTCGTCGAATGTCGAACTGATGACCTCGCCCTTGACCGAGCGCTGCATGTCGGTGACTTCTTCGGGGCGCTCGTCGATGAGCAGGACGATGAGAACGACCTCAGGATGATTGGTCGTGACAGAGTTGGCGATGGACTGCAGCAGCATCGTCTTGCCGGTACGCGGCGGGGCGACGATGAGACCGCGCTGGCCCTTGCCGACGGGCGTCAGCAGATCCATGACGCGGCCGCTGATATTTTCGCGGACGGTTTCCATCTTCACCCGCTCCTGGGGATAGAGCGGCGTGAGGTTGTCGAACAGGATTTTGTTGCGCGTCTCTTCGGGCGACTCGAAGTTGATCGCCTCGATCTTCACCAGCGCGAAATATTTCTCGCCTTCGTGCGGCGGCCGCACGTTGCCGCTGATGGTATCGCCGGTTTTCAGGTCAAATTTGCGAATCTGCGACGGGGAAACATAGATGTCGTCGGGGCCGGGCAGATAGTTGTAATCAGGGGAGCGGAGAAAGCCGTAGCCGTCAGGCAGAATTTCCAGGACGCCTTCAGCGAAAATGTGGCCTTCCTTTTCGCTTTGCGTCTGAAGAATCCTGAAAATCAGGTCCTGCTTGCGGAAGCCGCCGGCCCCGGGAATTTCCAGACTGCGCGCAATGCGGCTCAATTCTGTGATGTTTTTCTCTTTGAGTTCTGCAATAGTCATGTTCACCTGCGGGTGAAGAGGGAATGTGGGTGGCTGGAGGATCGGAGAGGACGTACTCCGGAGTTCAGGTCTTCCGTTCAAATCGATATCTCTCGCTCAATCGGCTCGGACCAGAGGGAGAAAAATCCGATCAATGATCTCTTCTATGTCCTGCGCCGACAACGGCTGCCGCAGTACCATGAGCTGATAGCGCACGAGGTCGAAAGGCAGCGCAGCCAAGCGAGGCGTAAGCTTCTCCGCAGCGATTTCGCCGCGTCCAATCGCGCGGGTTAGAATTTCCGTCATTGTTTTGGCGTTGCGTTCATGCACTTCTGCAAAGAGCGATGACTCGTTCTCGTGGAGAAGCTCTGCAATCAGGCCAAAGATCACTTCTGGACTTAATTCGTCCACCATTTCTGAAACGCTGTGGAGAATGACCATGACATCGCCCCGGACGGTTCCGGTGTCCGGTGCCTCGAAGGAAAGACCAGGCCGGTTTGCTCTCAATGCTGCGTATACAAGCCGGGCGCGCGTGGGCCAGCGCCGGTAGATCACCGGCTTGCTTGTGCCCGCCCCGGCTGCGACCCTCTCGATCGAGAAGTTGACGTACCCCGTTTCAGCAAGCTCTTGCAACACGACCTCGAAGATCGCCGCCTCCAAGACCTTACCCCGTCTACGGCTACCCACTGCCCTTGCCTCGCTGCTCAGCCCGCCACCGATTCCGAACTCCGTCAATATTAGACACGTTGCGTATCCTATGTCAATAGGATACGGTTAGTATCTTATTGTCGGGAAAGCCGAACGCGGTGCGGTGCTGGCCCGTCCCGGCAAGGCTATTTTGCCTGGAAATCAGCGGAAAAGGGCAGACTGTGGGGGTATGGGAGCGGAAAGGTGTGCTTTGGTAAGCTTATGACTTTTCGAGGGTTTACGTGGTCAAACTCTCTAAAATCAATGAGGGTCAAAGAGATTGGTGCCGAAGAAGGGACTCGAACCCCCACACCCTTGCGAGTACATGGACCTGAACCATGCGCGTCTGCCAATTCCGCCACTCCGGCACGATACAATCCAGCACGATTGGCTGGATAGGCAGCAACCCCTAGTTTACAAAAGCCGGCTCTGATGTCAAACACGTGGTCTAACGGCTTAGCGGAACTTGCACAGCAATCGCCTCTAACTGCGCCAGGTGATTCAGGTCATGCCCTGCGATGGTTTCAATGAGGACGCGGAACGTCATCTCGCCCCGTTCCGGATGCACCAGCTGTTTTTGCATCGCTTCCGGGGCTATCGACCGCAGCAACATCAGGTTCCATTGGCGCACACAGGCAAAGGTCATCAGCGCAGCCTGGGCATCGTAGCCGGCATAGTTGGCCGCCCAGATCTCCTGGTCGAAGGGCTGTATGACGTGATGCTCCTCGGCCAGAGCCTGGCGAATCCTGAAGCTGAAGACCAGTTCGCAATCCGCCAGATGGCATAAGATTTCGTGGGGGCTCCACTTGCCGGGGGCAGGTGATTCTTCGATGCGCACCGGACCGAGCGCAACGGAAAGTTGTTCAAGATGCCTGGCGGTGGTGGCCACCACTTTGAGAGGATCGCGGGTGCCTAGCTGTCGTGCATATGGATTCATCCCATTACAATAACGTTTGCGGCGCGTCTGCTCAACCTGGAGACGTGAGGTTCCCGAGAGATCGACGGCGGAATGTCGCATTGTGGTACGACCAGCACTCAGGGTGAACCGCCAACATGAATACCCCCATGATTCCGAGGTCTGAATGACGCCCAATGCACCCTCTATCCCGACAGAACAGGCCAGGGAAATCCGCCGTTTGTCCCACGATCTAAGCAATGCCCTTGAAATCATCGTCCAGGCCAACTATCTGCTGAACGCGATGTCGCATGACGAATCGGCCAAACAGTGGATAGACCTCCTCGATAACGGTGTACTGCAGGCCGCCGACATCAATCGCAGCCTCCGCGAATACATCGTGGCCAACAGCTAAAATCAAAATTCGTTTGCGAACTTAACTGCTGAATCACGGGTCCTCGAGCTTAGCTCCGCTCGTTCCCGACACAAGAGTAACCTCCGAAACGGTACTACTGGCAAAAAAATAGCGTCCCGGAGCCTTTATCCGATCCCGAAGTGGATCTATCCTAATAAGAAAACGATTTCGGCAGGCAGCGGATTCTCGCGTTACCGCTCTCTGGTCGGCAGTTGCTGGTAGTTTCGGCCTCCACGCGAGCGAAGGACAGTTTTACGGCTGCCCGGTATCCCACCCGATCCCTGTCCCAAATCGGCCAACCAAAGACATCCCGCCGCGGCGGGATTTTTTATTGCCTCTTTCACCCAACTTCCCAACAACCGGAGCCTCCTATGCCTAAAAATGAAGTCAACGACCCCATCACCCATCAGGAAATGGCCTTTGCTCTCCTGGCCCTCTCTGGAAACATGACCGACGAGCGCGCCGCCGAAGCAGTCGGCCTCAACCCCGCCAACGCCGCCTACATCAAATCCAAATCCTGTGTTCGCGCCTTTATGCTCGAGCAACGTGCCCTTATGCAGCAACAAATCGTCGAGCAGGAAACCGGCCTGTCCCGGCTTGCCGTGGAGGGCTTGCGCCCTCTGAACCCGAGCCGCGAGCAAGTCCTGGGCCGCCTCTGGGAATTCGCCAACATGGGCCCTGAAGTCACCCGAGGCAGCATTACCGGCCAGGTCAAGGCTCTCTCCATGATCGTAGCCATCGAAGGCCTGATCCCGGACCGTCGCGCCGGCTCTGTGGATAAGAACCCCGCTTCTCCGCCCTCCAAACCGCAGATCTATCTCCGAGTGGCGTCGCGAACAGCAGGCGAAATCCACCGGCTCCCAGCCCAACCCGGTAGACCAGGAAGAAGATGGGCCTGGCGTTTCCCGGGCCGAGCCCGCTCCCGGTTCAGGGGCCGACGCGTCTCCGGACCCCGGCCCTATCTTTGACCCCGGCGAGTCCACCTTTGCCAATAGCTTGAGCCTCTCGGAAAGGGAATCGCCGTCTCATGCCGCTTTTGCTCGAGACACCAGGGTCCCCTTCTCTATCCCAAAGAACCCTTTTGCCCGGCGCCGCCCCTTGTGAAGAAAACCTGAAGCCCATGCACTCGTTCCGATTGCTCCAAAAAGGCCGAAAACGATCGAATTTTATCGAATTTTATAAAAATCAGAGGGCGGACATCCCGAACCGGGAGGGCTGGGAAATCAATCCCGAAAGATGATCTGAGCGCCGTTAGTGTGGTTCCAAACCGACGTCCACCCTCCTCTTGTCATCCCCCGCAGCCGAATGGAATGAACAACGCGAAGGTGATTCCGGGGAATGTGAGTATCACAAATAAATTGTCATCCCAAACAAGTTAGCGCTTATGGGCCGCAAGCCCATGACCACTCCGGTCGGGATGACAATTCTAGGCGAGTTTGGCGTCCAGCGTAATTTCAGTGTTGTTCTTGAAGAGCCGTGAAATTGGGCAGTTGGTTTTGGCTTCCTGCGCTGCTTTGTCAAATGCCGCCTTGTCCGCGCCTGGCACCTTCGCCGTGGTAGACAAAAGAATCTTGGTAATCGTCGGCCCGGCATCCGTCTTGTCAAAAGTGACCGTCGCCTTGGTCTCGATCGACTCGGGTGGAAGACTCGCATTAGTGAGCTGGGCGCTGAGCGCCATGGTAAAGCAGCCCGCATGAGCCGCGGCAATCAGTTCTTCCGGATTAGTGCCGATTCCATTTTCAAACCTGGTGCCAAATGAATACTGGCTGTCTTTCAACACGCCGCTCTGGGTCGAAATCTTGCCTTTGCCGTCTTTCAGGCCGCCGTGCCAAACTGCGCTTGCTGTGCGATCCATACAAAAAACTCCTCTTGAGACGAATTGGGGATATATTGCCCGTCCCATTGTATTGATGCCGGCAACGGCTTGCTGTGAAGTAAGGATCCAATTTTCAGCCGTTAGGATTTTGCCGGGCGAGAGGCAACGACACCATGCGCGCCTGCTCTGTCCGGCTGGCCACGTCATGCATCACCAGCCGGCCCTCGAGCAGGTAGTATCCCTGCTGCTGCCGGCTTCGGGCAGAGCCACGAACAATGGTTCCTTCAAAAGCCCACCACAGGCCGTGAACCTGCCGCGTGGTAAAGGCCAGTTGCTGCCCCGCCAGCCGGCTGGTCGCAAAAAAGAAGGTGAGCGGCGTGCCCTCGTCGCTTTCACGGTCGCCAGATCTGGTGATGAAGCCGCTCAGACGATCCGGCTGCAGCTCCACATCCACCGTTCCCCCGGACCCCATCGAGTATTCTCCCGATGCCTCCAGCGGAAGAATCGTCCGCCCCGTCGACCGGGTGTCGTACTCCAGATCCGCGTCATCGTGGTTGTAACTGCGCCGATGCAATACCGGGTCCGGAGCCGTGGCCTGCGCCCATATGGGCGGCATCCCGCAGGCAAGAAAGGCCAGGAGCAACAGCGCTATGGCCGGCCTGGTCAGATTTTCGTTTGTAAGTCGCAACATCCCATTCCCCTACGGGCGATTGCCCGCTGCTCATACTCTTCTCTCGGACAGCCTCAAACTCGTCTCCCGGATTCCAGGTCACGGGCGACAACAAAGCCTGCCACCCTAGTAAGAACCCGAACTGCGCCAATCTGGCATCGGCGCGGAAATCCATATCGGCACGATATTTGTCGGTCGGCCGGTGGTATCGCTGGGCGTCGTACTCCTCCTTCTGCTGCCTGCCCCACTCCGCGGGATGGCCGGCGAAGAGACTGCCCTCGTCGATCGAGAACGCCGGCACTCCCACGCGGGCCAGGCTGAAGTGGTCGGAGCGGTAGTAAATCCCCGCCATCGGCGATTCGTCGGGCTCGATCTGAAGATCGAAGGCAGCCGCTGTCTTCTCCACCACAGGGTAGAAGCTGGTGCGCTCCGAGCCCCCGACCTCAACCGACCGGGGCACACCGATAGGCAGCAGCTCATCGAAATTGATGTTCAACGTGAGGTCGCGAATGGGCTCCGGAGGATGCATACCCAGGTACTTTGACCCCAGCAACCCCTGCTCTTCCGCGGTAACCGAAGCAAAATACACGTTGCGAGGCGGAGGAATCTTCGCCGAAGCGTATGCCCGCGCCATTTCCAGCAGGATGCCGCAGCCGGTCGCATTATCCACCGCGCCATTGTAGATCTTGTCGCCGGGAGCCGCGAGATCGATGCCCAGGTGATCGTAATGGGCGGTGTAGAGGACATTGTCGCCGGGCTTGGTGTCCGCTCCCGCCACCATGCCGATTACATTGGCCGAGTCGTACTTGCGCACCTGGCTGACAATGTGCGCCTTAAGACGGACCGGCAGCTCCATCGCCTTGAACCCTCGTTTTCCCGCGGCTTCAATCATTTGATCCGCGTTCATGCCCACTGCCGCAAAGAGCTTTCGGGCAACGTCGAGTTGGATCCAACTGGCCGCCCTAAGTACAGAGAGCGGGTCGTTGCGCAGATAGGACGCCTCCGTCGCTTCGGAATTACGTACTACATCCCACCCGTAACTGGCGAGGTCGGTGCGGTGAATGACCAGGACACCCGCTGCGCCCCTGCGCGCCGCTTCTTCAAACTTGTAACTCCAGCGCCCGTAGTATGTGAGGGTCTTGCCTTGAAAGAAATGCTCGTCTTCCGATGGCGGCTCATTGACGATCGCCAGCAGAATTTTTCCCTTCACGTCGACGCCCTGGAAATCATTCCATTGATATTCAGGCGCGTCGATTCCATAACCCACAAATACGATGGGCGTGTCCAGGTCGACGCTCGGCGCCCCGGTTTGGTCCTTGGTCACGTAGTCTTCGCCGTACTGTAACTGGATGGGTGGGCCGCGGGCCGGCACAAAAGTAAAGCTGGTCTCATCCACCACCGTATGCACGGCCATAAGAGGGACCGCCTGAAAGTAAGTGCCATTCTCGCCTGCAGGCTTCGCTCCGGCGAGAGCGAACTGGGTGGCGATGTATTCCGCAGCGAGCTGGCCGCCTCGTTTTCCCGGGCCGCGGCCCTCCAGCAGATCGTTGGATAGAAAGCGGACATGGGCCCGAATCTTTTCCGGATCGATGCTCGCGGCGGCTTGCCGGGCGGCAGCAGGAACCGTGCTTAACGCGGGCACCTCGGGCATCGGGGGCGCCTGGGCCCGTAGGGAAAGCCCTGGCAATGCCGTAAACAGCAGCACAGGGCAAAGCAATCTCTTCATCTCACCTCTCGCGGTTCTTTCTTATGAACGCGTCAGAACCGCAACGCCTTGGCTTTTGGGCATGATTTGCAGCCGCTTCAGGACCTTACGTGTCAACCCGGTCAGCGGCAAGCTGCCCAGTTCCGAACTTTTCGCCCACTTGCGAGGATATCCCCGGGACGGCCAGCGATGCGCGGCTTCCCGCTCTGAGAGCCGGAGCACGCGAACACGGTAGTTGGTCACGGTGATGGCATGGCGCAGCGTGATCTCCACTCGCTCCTCATCGCTCTCCTGCATCGCCACCTCCGGCAGTTCCCACATGCCCGGCATCAGCGACGCAGACATGGGACGCCGCTGCAGCAGGACCTGGGTCGCGCCCGAACGATTGCGGCACAACAGCGCGTAGGCGATCTGCTGGTTGCGCATCTTCTTCGGCGGCGGGCCCTGATGCTCCCCTCGGGTGGCGCAGAAAGGCTGCACCGGGCAGTGGAGGCACAAAGGACGCTGGGGCAGGCACACCATCGCTCCCAGTTCCATCATCGACTGGTTGAAGTCTCCCGGACGCCCGGTATCAAGCAGGCTGGCGGCACGCTCGCGTAGCCTTTTTGCCTGCATGGGCTTTCCGTCGCCGGGGAAACACGCGCAGCAATACGCGCTCGACATTGCCGTCAACCACTGCCGCCGGCTCGCCGTAGGCGATGCTGGCGATGGCCGATGATGTGTACTCTCCGATGCCGGGCAACCTGCGCAATTGCTCCGCGGTCCGCGGCAAGATTCCCTGGTGCTCCCGGACCACAACCTGCGCTGCCTGACGCATCAGCTTGGCCCGACGGTAGTAGCCCAGGCCGCTCCACGCAGCAAGCACATCCGCTTCCTCTGCTGCCGCAAGCGCGGCAACGGTAGGGAACATGGCCAGAAAACGGGCATAGTAGTCGAGAACAGCGGTTACACGGGTCTGCTGCAGCATGATCTCGGAGACCCAGATGCGGTATGGATCAGAGCTTCGCCGCCACGGAAGGTCGCGCGCGTGGGCATCGAACCAAGCCAATAGCTCCTGTTGAAACTTCCGGATCCCCGCCGGGGTAACCACCATTCGTCGAATGTATCAGAGGGCAGGGCAGTCGCCTTTCCGGCTAAATCTTTCATTCCAGTCTGTTAGAAACTTCGATCTTCGGCGACTACCTTGATTGTGGGAGGAAAGGAATCGATTCTGACCGGACAAACAAAGCAGGATGGGCTCTACGGGGAGGCCTTGGAGCAGTTTGGTCCCGCACTCGAACGCCTGGCAAGAGCCTACGAAGCAGATCCGGAGAAACGCCGCGACCTGAGCCAAGACATTCACTTTCAATTATGGCGGAGTTTTCAGAATTACCATTCCCGCTGTTCCCTTCGCACCTGGGTGTATCGCGTGGCTCACCACGTCGCCGTCTCGCACATCATCCGTGAACGCCGGACCTTTTCGAATCTTGTGAGCCTGGAGGAACTGGAGCTCCTGCCAGACAAAGCGGATGCGCAGTCAGCCGCGAATCGGCGAATGGATCTGGACCGGCTATCAGCGTTGATTCAGCGGCTCAAACCGCTCGATCGCCAGGTCATTGTTTCTTATCTCGAAGACATGGATGCGGCATCGACGGGAGAGATCACGGGTTTGTCGCCCGCGAACGTGGCAATGAGAATTCATCGAATCAAGAACATCCTCGCGAAGCAATTCCACCAACCGCTGCACGAGGGAGGGAACCATGCAGAATGATTCGCCGGAAAACGGCGTAAGAACGATATGGCTGAACCAGCCAACGGAGAAACCCACAATGATATCGAAATTGATTGAACAGAGGTCGCGTAAACTTCGCGCAAAGACACGCAGGGGGTTGCTTGGGACTGTGGGCGGCCCGCTCACTGCAGGCTTCTTCTACGCGTACAGCATGAGAGCGTTCCCTGGGCTGAGACAGGTGCTGCAACCGCCGTTCGCCTTCGCCTTCGCCTGGGGCCTGGCCGGATTGTACTTCCTGAACCGGGGAATGTGGTCCGCGGTGATGCCTGGGGACCTGGGACTTAATACCGGCCTGGAGGTATGCCGGCTGGAGGTCGAGCGCCAACGCGACCTCGGCGCCGGATGTTGGTGTGGTCATTTGGTCCAGTAATGCTGGCCACTGCCACGTTCGTTTTGGCGCTGGCGCTGGTCCCGCCGGTGGCCCGGGGCATAATCCCGAATGGACTTCCCATCCCGATTGTGTTGGTTTTCTCGTTAGTCTCGTTTTTTGTGATCAGGTCGCGCGAACAGCGCGAGCTCCAGCGCGAGCTCGACGAACTGAAGGATCTCGAGATGGAGAACCGTAACTAATACCGAAGATCCGCCGAAGGAGAGCCCACAAACATGCAGCTTCATTACGGAAAAATCGCCTTGATATCGTCCCGGCCTTGGTCGTACTGATTTTGTCGTTCTACAGGAGACGTCGGCCCTGAACCGCCAGGTGAACGCTCAGTCGGCTCGTAGACAGGACACCCGATCCCTAGCTCGCCGCGGTTTGGGGTTGTTCGGTATGGACAATGAGGATCCAGCCCTTGGCCACCTGTTGCCAGACACTGATCGCGGTGTAGGTCTGGACCGGGCCACCGGCGGGCGAAAGTTGCAAGATGTAGCTGAGCGTCATATCCGGACCGTTCGGCTTGACCACCATACCCGCTGATATTGAAATCAGCGATATTGGCTCCCTGCAGGTAGGGCACCACCTGATCCTTGCTGAGTACCTTGCCAGCCACGTTGTACATGACATTGGCGGCAAGCAGCCCAGGGACCGGCTGCCAATTCTTGGCTTTCACCGAGGACCAGAAGATTCGTTCGTACTGCTCCGCGCTGGTTGTGCTCTGAAGGGTGGGTGGTTTCTTTTCCCCATAAATGGTGCAGCCGCTCATACCCACGGCGGCCAGGCTGGCAGCAAGCAGACTTGTAACCAAAATCGCGCGCATCGCTCCTCATTGGAGCACAAAAAAGGCTGCCGTTGTTGGCAGCCTTTTCTGCACTCCTGTTGCTGAAACGCCTAGTCTCCCATAACCGGTTCTTCGCTGGCTGCCGGAGCCGGCTTGGGCGCCGGCGCGATCAGCGTGTCGAGCGGAATGAAACCCTCTCTCGGCTTCTCTCCCAGAACATGCTCGCGATACAGCCGCGCCATCTTCGCGTTCTCGGCATCCTGCTTGATTTTCGTGTCGCGCGCCCTCAGTCTTCTCCTCACGCGCATTCTTGGCAATGCCCGACTTTTCGAAGGTGTCGTTGGCCGAGGCCATGACGTGCTCCTGGTTAAGCAAGAGCGTATGTTGTGCGTCGCCCATGCCCACCTTCTTGCCACCGGCAAAGATCTCGTGCCTGCCGTGCTCCTCGTACCACTTGGTAAGGGTGGACGTCATGTGCATTTTCTCGATGATGTTGCGCCAGCCCACGCCCGTGTTGTAGGCGCAGAAGGAGATTTCGCCCTCCTGCGTCGCGTAGGGGATGATGCACTGCTCAGTGCGCCGGAAATCGTAATTGAAGAGATCCTGGAACCACATGCCGGCGATGAAAAGGAAGTTCCAGCGATCGGCCCGGCGCTTTTCGATGTCGGCCATGGTCCGGTCTGCCTTCACCGAGCCGTAATTGCGCTTGGTTGAGCCAGAGAACTTGTCGAACTTCTTCAACAAATCCATGATGCGCATGTGCGTCGGCGCTTTAACCGGATTGTAGTTCCGCAAAAGCGCCAGCGTGATACCCAGAAGCGAGAGCGACTTGCCTCGCGCCGCATCGTTCAACTTGGCTATATCTTTCGCCAGCCGGTCAGCATTCAAGAACGCCGTGACAGGAACGGCTTCCTTGGTTTCCTTGTCGATCATCACCGCCATGCCGATGCCGCAGTTTGGGTGGCATCCGCAGGAGATCTGACCCCATTCGCGGTCTGGACCATGCACCAGGTCAGCGAAGTCAGAGAAGGTGCTCATAAAGCTGATGGGGAACCAGTCGCGCGTGGGCTCGCCTAAACCGGTCTGGTTCTTCACATCGTGGGCCATGTGGCTCAGGGTGTAGCGCTGCGCCACCCGGCGCTCGTCGCTTACGGCTTCGTCGCGGCCGGTAAAGGAAACCGGCTGGAAGCTGAGAAAGTTGATCTTCTTCGGGTTATCCAGTGCGAACTGGATAATGTGGCCGACCTGCTCGTTATTGATGCCGTTGATGATCGTGGTAACGGGAACGATATCGACACCGGCTTCATGCAGGTTGTGAATGGCCTGAAGTTTCACATCGAACAAGTTGCCAACCTTGCGGTGGGAGTTGGCTGCATTGCCGATCCCGTCGAACTGCAGGTAAGCGTAGCGCAGGCCAGCTTCGGCAGCGGCACGGCAGAGTTCTTTGCTCTTGGCGAATTCGATGCCGTTGGTTGCCGCCTGGACCGACTCGTAACCGACCTTGCGGGCATAGGCGATGGCGTCAAGAAAGTAAGGCGAAAGCGTCGGCTCGCCGCCGGAAAACTGAACCGACATCTGGCGGCGCGGCTTGATGCTGACCGCGTTGTCCAGCATGGTCTTGATCTCGTCCCACGTCAGCTCATGGACAAAGCCAACCTGGTTTGCGTCCATGAAGCATGGGTCGCACATCATGTTGCAGCGGTTGGTCAGATCAATTGTCAGGACCGACCCGCGCCCATGGGTTACCGTCGAAGTGCCATGGTTGTGCAGCTTTTCATCGTTGTGCGCTTGGATGTCGCGGCCGGGAAAGACCTCTTCGAGATGCTTGAAAAAGGCAGGATCGATCGACATTACGTCTTCAAAGTGGCCATGCTGCGGGCAGTCTTTGACCATCAGAATCTTGCCATCGCGCTCGATGATCTGCGCCTTGATCTCGCCTACCTTCTCGTTCAGAAGGACTTCATGAGGCAGCTTGCCATCGATGATCTGCTGGCGAATCTCTGGAACACACTTGGGACAGAGCGAATCAGTAGTCCGAGGCCAACCCAGGGGAGGCTTCTCCTTCTGATACGACTTCAACAGCGGCTTATCGGACCACTTGGGCGTGAAGGAGGCGTTAGGGCTGATCCGGTTCGCTCGTTCAAAAACGAACCACGCGCCTTGGGCAGCGATCGTTACCGCTCTCTCTACATATTTGACGGCTTTCGACATGAAGTCTCCTAATCTAGTTGATCTGAGTGCTGGGCCCGATGGGATGGTTGTAGCCGGTTGTAGCCGGTTCAACCCAGCTATAGATTACGAACTTCTGCCGGCAAACCGAAACGAGTCCCGTCGAACTGCGTGAAAATCGATCCGGACGGCAAACCATTGATTTGAACGGCTCAGAGGGTGTCGATCCTGGTTCCGGGCTGGAACCGGCCCCGACTACTCCAGGCGAAGTCTTTCCATGATAGGAACTCTGCGGATAATGTTGGGAAGAAATTCCAACACCAGGTCGCCACCCGCGTCGGTGGCGATTGAGTTCCAGAAGGTGTTCCCGACCACCCGAGCGGTAACGCTGGGTTCGGGATAGTAAGTAACTACCATGGCCGCAGCCGCCGCCCTGCCGATAATTCCCGAGTAGTTGAACTGGTCGGAACCGTCATCCCCGCGGCGAATCAACGCCTGCCGGGCGGAAAGCAGGCTGCGCTTGACGAAATTGCCATGGGCAATCCGGTAATAGCGCGGATCCTGATGAAAGGCTGTGGCCAGTATTCCGTCTGAAAAAACCCGCACGCTGGCGGAACGCAGCATGGAGGCGCCGAATTTCTCTCCAAACGCACCTGCATCGTGGCCGTATTTAGGGTCAGTGTTAAACAGCTGCTCGTAGCTGGCAGAGTAGAGAGCCGGCAGCAGCGTGAAGGGCCGGGCAATCTCGGTAAAGGAGAAGACCACTTTATCGGCGCCCCGAAACACGTACGCTTGCCTTTCAGGCTCAATGATTTGAGCGTATTTTCGTTCCGATGGTAGCGGCGAATAGCCCTCTGTTGCGCCGCCGGCGCAAATCCCTGAGCCGGCTGCTGGGCCTGCGGTGCGTCGGGCAACTCCGATCCCAGCACCAGACACGGGCCGCAGCAGAAAATGGATAGCGATATGAAAAGACGGAGTCGCAAAAAAATCGTCAAGAAACTCCTTCCACTTCCGGAGGATTTACGGTCTATGCGACCCCAGGTGCTCGAGGACATAGAGGCCTGGGCGAATCGTTCCTAAACCTGTCGAGTGCGGTACTCTACGGGTACCGCACTCGCCCGTATAGAGAAGAGATGCAGCAGAGAGGGATAGGGATTATGGCCGAGCCGTTTGACAATAAAGCCAGTAGCCGCTTCGAAGAATTTGGCAAGAAGGTGGACGAGCGCTTCAACCAGACATTGCCGCGCGTCGAAGAAGGGGTGAAGAAAGTAATCGCCTATCTCAATGACCAGGTGGTTCCCCAGCTACGGCAGGATTCCTCCCATGCGCTGCACGCCGCCGCGGATCAATTGCGGAAGTTGGCTGAACAGCTCGACGGCGACCGCGGAGCGCGTTGAAGTGGTCCTTGGCGTCACCCGCCGGCTGCGTCCCGCGCTGCCGCTACTGCTTCTGATCGGCGTTGGCCTGGCCGCCGGATGCCGGCACAAATCCACGCCGGTTGCGGTTGCTCCTCCTCCCGCCCTGGGCACAACGCCGCCCTACTAGCCCTGCCCCTTCTCCCCCTACCACCCCAGCCGCGGTCGCCGACAGCACGGTGGACGCGGATTTCGTCGCCTCACACCCCGTGATCTACACCGAGGAAGGACTCGCGAGCTGGTACGGGCCGCCCTATGACAAGCGGCGCGGCGCCAACGGCGAGATCTTCGACAAGGACGCACTGACCGCAGCCCACCGAACGCTGCCCATGAATTCCCTGATCAGGGTCACCAACTTGTCCACCGGACAATCCGTGATCGTGCGGGTTACCGACCGCGGACCGTTCGTTCACGATCGAACGCTTGATCTTTCGCTGGCATCCGCCAAAGTGATCGGAGTATGGAGACCTGGCGTGGCGCGGGTGCGAATCGAAGTATTTGCTGCCCCGGCTCCGTTGGACCACGGCGGCCGCTGGTGCGTACAGGTGGGCGCCTTCAAGAATGAAAAAGGGGCGCTCAAGCTGCGCGACCAGCTCACCCGCAAATACCATACGGCAAATGTAATCGAGTTCACTGGGCCCACCGGTCATTGGGTGCGCATCCGCCCGCTGGACGACGACAAAGCACGAGCAGTTGAGATTGCTCGTGACCTTGAGCCCACAGAAGGGGAAGCCTACCTGGTTCGTCTGGATTGAAGGGCGGAATCCTATTGAAGCGACTTTACTCGAGCGTTCTCACCCTCCTGGTGATCGTTCTTCTTCTGCGGACGAACCTGGCCTGGGCTGCCGCCCTGCCCAAACTGGTGTACACCCTGCCCCCGGATCAACTGGAGCGAGCCCGGTCGCTCTACCACTGGCGCACCGCTCTGGACTTCGGGTCAACCCTATGGAGCCTGTTGGTTCTGCTCGCCGTGCTCAACTTTCGCTGGGCAGCGGGCCTGGGCGAGTGGGCAGCCTCAGTTACACACAAGCCATGGCTGCAAGGGTTTTGCTTTGCCCCGGCGATCCTTCTATTGCTCTCGCTGCTCCACCTTCCCCTTGCCGTCCTGGGCCACCACATCTCGCTCAGCTACGGTCAATCCGTTCAAGGTTGGGGCAGTTGGTTTATCGACTGGGGCAAGGCGCTCATGCTTGATCTGCTCTCCGGAACGGTCGTGCTTTCGGTGCTCTTCGCCCTGATCCGAAACTCTTCCCGTTGGTGGCTCTGGTTATGGCTAGTGTCGCTGCCCATGCAGCTTCTGGTCGTCTTCGTGCTGCCGCTGGTAGTCGACCCACTGTTCAATCACTTTGAACCCCTGGCGCAGACTCAACCGGCGCTGGTGCAGCAACTGGAACGAGTGGTCGCCAGGACCGGAGTTTCCATTCCGCCGTCACGCATGTTCCTGATGAAGGCCAGCGAGAAATACACCAGCTCGAACGCCTACGTCACGGGATTCGGATCATCACGGCGCGTAGTGGTGTGGGACAACACGATTAAGAGCTCGCCGCCGGATGAAACTCTGCTGGTCTTCGGCCATGAGCTCGGCCATTATGTGCTGCATCACATCGAGCGCGGGTTGGCGATGGGAGCGGGGATCTCCCTCTTCTTCTTATGGATCGGCTCCCACCTGGCGCGCTTCCTGGTCCGGCGCTATGGCGCCCGCTGGCATATCGTTTCTCTCGAAGATTGGGCGGCAACAGCCGTGCTGCTGCTGGTGCTGGCCATCCTCTCGTTTCTCGCTGAGCCCATCGGGAACAGCATCAGCCGCATGCTCGAGCACCAGGCGGATGTCTTCGGAATCGAGGTCGTCCACGGCATCGTCGCCGACCCCCAGAAAGTAGACGCCGAGTCGTTCCAGCGGCTCGGGGAACAATCGCTCGAGTATCCTTACCCGTCGCCGTTTGTAGTTTTCTGGACCTATACCCACCCGCCGATCGCCGAGCGCGAGGCTTTCGCCACAAGTTATGATCCGTGGCAGCCGGGCGGCCATCCACGATACTTCAGCAAGTAGGAGCCCCTCATGCCCTGTCTGTTCTGCAAAATCATCGCCGGAGAGATTCCTTCGAAGACTATCTTCGAAGACGATCTAACCTACGCCTTTAGAGACATCAATCCTCAGGCGCCATCGCATGTGCTGGTAGTGCCGCGAAAACACATTGCATCCCTGGCTGAGTCAGGCCCCGAAGACGAGGCTCTCCTGGGGCATCTTCACCTGGTAGCTGCCCGGATTGCGGCCAGCGAGGGGCTGTCTGACGGATTTCGCACCGTGATCAACACCGGGCCAGATGGGGGACAGACAGTTGACCACCTGCACGTTCACCTGCTGGGCGGTCGCTCCATGCACTGGCCCCCGGGCTGAATCAATCCGGACTCACGTGCGGGAATACCTTCAGCCCCTCCACTCGGCTGCGCCCTGTCGAAGAAATCTCCAGGAATGCCCGCGGAATGAGCAGGTCCCTCCACTGCGCTCCGCTCCGGTCGCGTATGCGAGGGGAGAGTGGGCGCTCGCACAGAGGGCGGTTGCTGGGCATGAGGCGCCTTTCATTAACTTGGGTGGGCCGCAGGGACCTGCGGTTGAAGCTCAGTTCTTAGCCTACCCAATACAGCCAACATGCTTAGTGACGAGGGCTTCTCTAAGCCTCAATCGCCTCGAGCTCTGAATCCAGTCCATGACGCCGCAACAGGTTAGGAAGGTTCTGCGAAAACGCAGACCGCGGCATCACCATGTCACACCCGGCTTCCATGGCCTTCGCTTTCAGATCGCCCTGCAGATGAGAGAGAAATCCGATCACTGAGGTGCCGCGCTTCATTTTGCTCTTGAGGCGCGGAATCAGCGTAAGCGGTTTGGCGTTGACATTGTTCAGATCAAAGACGATCAGCGAAGGGCGGCTTCCCTCCGGCACATCCGCCAGGCGCGACACAATATCCTTGTCGGCCTTAACAAAAGCCACCTTCACGCCTACTTTTCGCGCCGCCTCCTGGATCTTGGCCAGGAAGAACAGGTCTTCGATAAAGCAATAGATCCGAACCGGGGCGTCTTCCCTGACCGGGACGACCACCGGCTCTCGCGGCGCAGGCTCCACAAAGTGCCCATTCTGGCCGTTCCCGCGGAATTCCATGGCCGAATGTGGCGCATCCGCTGTGTTGCCGTTCACCACCCGGTAGCTATGATCCATCGGCCCGACGAATGTCTGCTGCCGGCGTTGCTTGCCTTTGCGCCGTCCGCCGCCACCGTTGCCTCCGTTGTTCATCGCGCCGTGGGCGCTGCCGTTGCTGCCATTGCCGTTCTTAGGGGCAAATCGGCCCTGGCCTGGAGACTTTGTCTTAGCGGCCTTCTTGGAGGGATGGGGGTTGCCCGCTCCGGCCTCAAGGTTAGGGTGACCCTTGGCTTGGTTGTTCGAGTATCCCTTACGTCTGCGGCGCCGGCGACGATGCCCTTGCCCTTCACTCTGCCCAGCAGGCTGAACCTGATTCGGCTGCGCCTGTGGTTGGTTTTGCTCAGTTGTCATGCATGCACATCCCGGTGCGTTGACTTTCTTGCAGTTTGCCTCAAGTGCGACCTATCCCGGCCTGGGGAAGGCAGAGACTGGCTGCAACTCATGTTTCCACTTGGTCGATGGCCAAGGGCCACGGCCCACGCGCTCAAAAGGAACTTATCCAAAAGATACGGTCAGGGGTGGAACTTATGGTCTGGTCTCTCAAATAAACTACTGGTTTGGTCTTTACCGCTATTGATTGACCCAGCGACGAACATCGCTATTTGGGCCAGCAGGTGCGACGCGGCAGAAAAACCTTATTGACTCTCGAGAATTGCGGCGAGCCTGACTCACATCTGAGCTCTGGCTACAGCCGCTCGATAGGCAAACCCGATAATACACAGATACTCCACTCGAGAGCAAGTGCTATTCGGGAGCGATTGGTATCGGAAGTTAGAACAAGGGGTTACGGTGGTGTCAGCCGGAGCCGGCAGGGATGCCGGCTGGAAATAGAAAAGCCACAGTTGCAGTGGCTTTTCTTGTTAATGGCCAATCACTGGCCTCCCAAAGAGTCCCCGGCAGAGTACGTCTGCGGGAGGTAAGTTCCGGTTGCGGCTGGTCCTGGTAGAACCTGGGCTCTGCTCGCCGGATCTGAAGCGCGGTGCTCGCGGTTTGGTTGCGAGCCTCTGCGTCGCTGGCTAGCTCTGTTATTAGCAGTTATCATGCCGTTCTACATCATTATTGTTTTCAATCACTTAGATCGCACATCGATGCTCGCTCATTCCGGTTTATGGAAGCCTCGCACCGGCAAGGATTCTGGAATCCATAGAAATCCACAACCTTAGTGTTGGCAGCGGGGACAATAATGAGTGCCGCGGCCGCCCACCAGGATGCGCCGGATCGGAGTTCCGCAAACCAGGCACGGTAGGCCGGTACGGAGATATACCCGGTGTTCAAGCTGGAAGAAGCCTTCGACCCCGGCGGCATCCACATAGTCAGAAACGGAGGATCCGCCCAGCGAAATTGCCTCCCTAAGGACGCTCTGCAGGCTGGAATGGAGGCGGTCGAGTTCTGCCCGCTTCAGGTGGCAAGCCATCCTGCGGGGCCGGATCCCTGCCCGGAAGAGACTCTCGTCGGCATAAATATTCCCCACCCCATGCAAGAGCTTTTGATTGAGCAGGGCAGCCTTGATGGACGTGCGGCGGGAGCGGAAGAGCGCGGCGAACTCGTCTCGGGAAATATCGAAGGGCTCCTGGCCAGTTCCCGCGAAACGTTTCGTTTCTTGCGCGGAGTCTCCATGGAGAGCCATACGTCCGAAGCGGCGCGGGTCGACAAAGCGCAGCTCTCTCCCTGAGGCCAGATGCAGGATGCCATGGGTGTGACGGGGAACGGGGGTCGCCGCATCGGCGACCAGCAGCCGCCCGGTCATGCCCAGATGCACGATCCATTGCAGTGCCGAATGCTTCCCCTTAGTGGGCTTGGCTTCCAGATCCCTGTCCTGCAGATCGAAGACGATGTGTTTGCCTACACGGTAGACGCGGTCGATGCGCCGTCCGGGCAGTTCCTTGGCCATTGCCTGGGGAGAAGACTTGAAGGGCTCAGGTTTCTCGCTGAACCATGTGGTTTCGATACGGTCTCCGCGAAGGCGCTCATCGACCCCGCGCGCGATGGTTTCAACTTCAGGCAGTTCCGGCATGGCTCATCTGCTTTCATTGTCGCAGAGAGCGGCAGATGCTTGGCCGCTACCGGGCGCCGTTATATGATCTGGAGTTGGACGATGCTCCGCCGCCGCGCGAGTATAGTCAGCCAACATTTCCGCGCACCCCTCCGCAGACGTTCGATCAATAGGCTGAGCCATGCGGGGAAGAGTGCGCCACACGAAATTGATTGGAGTACATGCGAGCCAAGACAGCAGTGGTACTGGGCGCCCAATGGGGCGACGAGGGAAAAGGAAAGATCGTCGACGTTCTCTCCGATCGATTTGCCGTCGTCGCCCGCTATGCCGGTGGTCACAATGCCGGACATACCGTCATCATCCGGGGACAGAAGTTCATTCTGCAATTGGTCCCTTGCGGTGTTCTCCGCCCGGACTGCCGTGCCGTGATCGGCAACGGCGTAGTGCTCGACCCCCTGGCCTTTCTGAAGGAAATCGGCAAGCTCCGCGACCTCGGGGTCAACGTCGATGAGCAACTCTTTGTCTCCAACCGCGCGCAGGTGATTCTTCCCTACCACCGCATGATCGAGTTGGCCTCGGAGAACGCTCCCGGACGGCAGAAGATCGGCACTACCAGCCGCGGCATCGGTCCCGCGTACGAAGACAAAATGCATCGCAGCGGCCTGCGGGTCATCGACCTGCTCAACCGCAGTTTGCTCAAGACCCACATCGAGAACGCCTGCAACGAGAAGAACGCGGTTGCCCACGCGCTGTTTGGCACCGACCCGCTCGATCCCATCAAGATGTACGACGAATACGCTGAAGCGGCGGAGAAAGTCCGGCCCTTCGTCACCGACACGGCAGCACTGCTGAACGACGCTATCCGCCAGGGCCAAAGCGTGATGTTTGAAGGCGCCCAGGGCACGATGCTGGACATCGATCATGGCACCTACCCCTTCGTAACCTCCTCCTCTTCTACCGCCGGTGGCGCGGTTATCGGCACCGGCGTGGGACCGACCGCCATCGGGACCGTGATCGGCGTGACCAAGGCCTATGTGACCCGCGTAGGCGAGGGGCCTTTCCCCACCGAGATCTGGGGCGAAAGCAGCGATCTGTTGCGCGCCCGCGGGCAGGAGTACGGAGCAGTGACCGGCCGGCCCCGCCGTTGTGGATGGCTCGATCTGCCCCTCTTGCGCTACTCCAGCCAGATCAACGGCACCGAATGGCTGGTGGTCACCAAGATGGATGTGCTCGACAGCTTCGCTGAAATCCCCATTTGCACCGGCTATCGCATTGACGGCAGGATGAGCGACCTGATTCCAGCGGACGTGAGCGGCTTTGAGAAGATTGAGCCGGTCTACACCAGCCTCGAAGGCTGGCAGACTTCCACCGAAGGCATCACTGAATTCGACCAGCTTCCCAAAGCAGCCCAGAAATATCTGCATTTCCTTGAAGCGGAGTCGGGCGCGCGCATCGGCATGGTCTCTACTGGCCCGGACAGAGAGCAGACCATGATCCTCCCCGGATTTTCCGACGCCCTGGACTGGATGCACTCGGTGTGACCGGGTAGATTAGAGACACAATGGTCAGCTTTATCGTACGCATGCGATTCGCCCCTGAAGACCGTGAAAACATAAGCGATATTCTGCGCCAGCTGGCCCTCGCCTCCCGCCAAGAGCCCGGCTGTGTCAGTTATGTGCCTCACACCGTTGAGGACGATCCGTCCGTGGTCGTGATCTACGAGCAATACCGTGACCGGGCGGCGAGTGAGTTCCACCGCACTACCCCTCACTTTAAAAAGTTCGCCGTCGGCGGGTTGTATCAACTCATGCGCGAGCGAGAGGTGGAGAATCTAACGGCTGTTGTTTAAAGCCGCCTGTTACGGGTTGCAGTCCACCCCCCGGGGCATTGCGTTCAACCCCGAAAACTGTCACTCTGGAGTTCTCATTTTGACTGATTATTCGGACGCGGACTAACATCCGGTACGCCTATGCGCGCTCATTCCGAGTATCGATGGCTGTTTCCCGCGGCCGGCAGACTGTTTTTGGCGTTGATACTCCTGTCTGGGCTTGCGCCACGAGCGCATGCCGTTTTTCCCCACCATGATTCGACCCATAAAGAAATCGAAGGACTCGAACTGGACTGGCGGCAGGCCCAGCTTACCAACAACATCTCCATGGTCGATCGCCTGCTGGCCGATGACTATCTTGGCATTAGCGCCAACGGCACTTTGGAAACCAAGGCGGATGAACTCGCCACCCGCCGCAGCGGAACGCTGCACATCACCGAGCTCGACCTGAGCGACATCAAAGTGCGCATTTATGGTGACACTGCGGTGGTGACGTCGAAGGCCGAGTTGGTGGGGAAGAAGGGTGATCGCGACATTAGTGGGCGGTACCGCTACACCCGCGTCTACAGCAATCGCGCGGGCCAGTGGCGAATCGTAAGCTTTGAAGCCAGCCGCATCGCCGGCGAGCCGGAGGGCAAGCATTAGATTTTCGTCCAGGGCAGGTCAAGCGTTCGCCTCGGCCGCATCCAGCACGGCGTCGGCTATCGCGGCTGCCTCCCGGGCTGGGCGTACGTCGTGGACCCGTACCAGCTGCGCACCGGCCAGGATGGCCGCGGTAACCGCAGCAAGAGAGCCATTTCCACGGCGGTCGACCGGCACGTCCACCCCCTGGTAAAGCGCTGCCAGGGTTTTACCCAGAAATCCCTTGCGCGACACCCCGGCCAGCAGCGGCTGTCCCAGACTGCTCAGCTCTGCCAAACCCGCCAATAACAAGTAATTCTGCTCGTAGGCCTTGCCAAAACCGAATCCCGGATCAAGCACAACCCGCTCCCGCTCGATTCCCGCTTCCAGTGCTTCCTGTAGCCGCTCCCCCAATTCCTGCTTGACCTGGGATACTACCTGCCTCGGGTCCATGGCGGGCAACGCGTGCCACTCATCGGGCCGGCCGCGGGTATGCATCAGCACCACTCCGCACCGGGCTTCTGCGCACACCCCGGCCATACCCTCATCCCACAAGAAACCACTGACATCGTTAACGATTTGAGCTCCGGCATGGAGTGCTGCGGCGGCGGTCCGTGATTTGTAGGTATCGACCGAGAGAATCGACCCAGGGCGATGGCGCAGTACACCTTCCAGCACCGGAACCACACGGTCGATCTCCTGCGGAACACCCACTGGCTCGCGCTTGCCCGGCCGGGTGGACTCCCCCCCGATATCCACCAGGTCCGCCCCATCGTCGAACATCGCGAGCGCGTGCTCGATTGCGCCGGCACGAGTGGTAAACACCCCACCATCGGAGAAAGAGTCGGGCGTGGTGTTCAGCACCCCCATCACCAGGGTCCGCGTTCCCAACGACAAGGACTGGGTGCGCAGCTTCCAGTCACCGCGAGAACGCCTGGCAAAGGGCATGGCCCGTCCATTCTAAGGGAGCGTGAGGTACACTCCGCGCAGAGACATGCAACCGCGCTCCCCCTATCTCAGCCTGTTGCTGGCCCTTCTTCTGCCCGCAGGGTCGCTGTCCCTCGCGGCCGCGCCGGCCCGGCCCAAACACCCGCGCAAGTTGCCCCTGCCGCAGGCCGTGGCTCGAATTCTTTCCGATCCGGCGGTAAACCAGGCCCACTGGGGAATCTCCGTGGCCTCCCTAAGCGGCAAACCAATCTATGCCCTGAATGACGGCCAGTACTTTAACCCGGCGTCGAATGCCAAGCTATTCACCACAGCTGCGGCCTATGCCCTTTTACCTACCGGTCTCACCTTCACCACCCTGGTCGCCAGCGACGCACCGGTCAGCAGCTCCGGAGAGCTTGATGGCAACATCACCATCTTTGGCGTAGGCGATCCGAACATATCCGCACGAACCGTGCCCTTTGGACTCAAGACCGAACGCCCTGGGCCGCCGCTGGCCATACTGGAGGATATGGCGGACCAGATCGTTCGTCATGGTGTCCATACCGTCGCCGGAGACATCGTCGGCGATGACACCTGGTTTCCCTTCGAGCGGTATGCCACAGGCTGGAGCTGGGACGACCTGCAGTGGGGCTATGGGGCGCCGGTTTCCGCACTCAGCGTGAACGATAACGAGGTTTACCTCAACGCCATGCCGGCGGCGCAGGTGGGTGACATGGCCGTGGCTTCCTGGCTCCCCCGGACCGCTTACTACACCCTGGATAACTCCCTCTCCACCAGCGCGCCGGGCGATCCGATCAAGCCCGGTGTCGAGCGCTGGCCGGGCTCCATGACCGTCCGTCTTTTTGGCCGGACTCCGCTCGGCCAACAGGGCTTCCACACCTCCCTGGCCATCGAAGACCCTGCGGATTATGCCGCCCGGTCGCTGAAGGAAATGCTGGTGGCGCGTGGGGTCAGGGTGAGTGGGACAGCCCGGGCCCAACATCGCTTGCCCTCCGATACAGGCGATTTCTTTGAGCAGCAGGAGCAGCCTGTCACCCTCCATACCGTTACCCTGCTCAACCTGCAGGCCGTAAATCCGGGCCAGACTCTGCTCGCCTCGCACGTCTCGCCGCCACTGGGAGACGATCTCGTCATCACCAACAAAGTCAGCCAGAACCTGCACGCCGAGATTACTCTCCGTACCCTGGGCAAGCTGGAGAGCACCGATGGATCCCTGGTCGAAGGCACGCGGGTGGTGCGCCAGTTCCTCATCTCAGCCGGTATCGATCCAGCGGATTTTGTCCTCTATGACGGATGCGGGCTTTCCATGCAAGACCTGGTTGCCCCCCGTGCCTTTACCACCTTGCTTGTCTATGCGGCACGGCAGAGCTGGGGCGAGGCGTTCCGCACCTCACTGCCCGGTGGGTGGAGTGGACGGATCGCTTTCCGGCCGCTTCAAGCAGCCCTTGCTGGACGGCAAGCTTTACGCCAAAACAGGCACGCTGGGGGAAGCGCGCGCACTGAGCGGCTACCTGGTTGCCGCCAGCGGCCAGACCGTCGCCTTCTCCATTATGTGCACCGATCACCGTCCATCCGCGCCGGCCGACCGCATGGCGATGGACAAGATCGTCGCCGCGATCGCGGAGTCGAATTGAAAGCGATCCTGCTGATTTTTGCTCTTGGCCTGCTAAGCGGATGCCACCGCCTGACTCCGTCGAAGCCGGTGAGCGAGTTAAGCCCGCAGGAAGCCGCCGGGCGCCAGGTCTTCGCCAGCCATTGCTCCACCTGCCACTATGCCACCGAGGAAAAGGGCCTGAACGGCCCGGGCCTCGAAGGTCTCTTCCGCAAGCCCTACCTGCCCAGCGGCATGGCCGCGAATGACGCCCGCGTGACGGCGGTGATCCTGCGCGGCAGAAACATGATGCCGGCTCTGGGCAATACACTATCGGATCAGGAGCTCGCAGATCTGATGGCCTACCTGCACACCTTATGACAGTTTCGGACCCGGCGCAGGCCAGGCTTCCCCTGCCTGGAATGGCCGCCATTTCGCTCTGGATGCTGGCGCTCTCGGTGATGGGCGTGGCTGGAGTGCTTTCCGGCCACTATCCCTCCGGAGGGGGGAGAGTCGCTGATCCTCGCTCTGTGCACGGTTTTTGCCGTCGCGGCCCTGGGGCTGATCCGCATGCGCCGGTGGGGATGGGCACTTACCCTGGGCGCGGTCTTCCTCTCCATGTGTTTCGGCTGCTACAGCCTTTTCCGCTTCCACCAGGCTCAATGGGTGGTGATGGCGGTGATCAATCTTGTGTTCTTTCTCTACCTGGTGCGCGGCGAGGTCATCGAGCGCCTCCGCTAGGGATGACCGACCCGCTACAATTAACACAGCGTGATTGACCTGGTTCAGATCGACGTAAGCCCACGCCGGCCCACTCCCAAGCCAGCCTGGCTCAAGGCTCGTGCCCCGATGGGGGAGAATTATCACGACCTCAAGAGCCTTGCCCGCTCTCTCAACCTGCACACGGTATGCGAGTCCGCCCACTGCCCCAACATCGGCGAGTGCTGGAACCAACGCACTGCGACCTTCATGATGCTGGGCAATACCTGTACCCGCCGCTGCGGCTTCTGCGCTGTGCCCAAGGGCCGGCCGGACCCCATCGACTTCGACGAACCCCGCCGGGTGGCCGAGGCGGTTGCCATTTTGGGTCTCAAGCATGCCGTCATCACCAGCGTGAACCGCGACGACGATGTTCTTGGAGGCGCCCGGGCCTTCGCCATGGTGATCGAGGAGATCCGCATCCAGGCGCCCGGATGCCAGGTGGAAGTCCTGGTCCCGGACTTTCAGGGTCAGGAGGAGGCCATCCGCATCGTGGTCGAGGCCCAACCCGAGATGTTGAACCACAACACCGAATCGGTTCCGCGACTCTACCGCGTGGTGCGCTCCGGCGCCCGTTACCAGAGGACCCTTCGCTTGCTGGAGTACGCCAAGATCGTCGACCCCCGCATGACCACCAAATCCGGGGTCATGGTCGGGCTGGGCGAAGAGATGCATGAGCTGCTGCAGGTCTACCGCGATCTGGCTGATGTGGGGACGGACGTGTTGACCATTGGCCAGTACTTACGTCCATCCAGAGATCACTTGCCCATGGCCCGCTACTACACGCCGGAGGAGTTCGCCTACATGCGCGAAGAGGCTCTTGCAATGGGTTTTCGCCACGTGGAGTCGGGCCCGCTGGTGCGGTCGTCGTACCATGCGCGCGAGCAGGCGGCGTCCACTGGGGTAACCCTTCTTACTTGAATCCGACCCGAGGAAGATAACAATGGCAGTTTCGATAATGGCTGGTATTCCCGCCCTGAAAGACGCCCAGCAGCAGCTCAAGTCGCGGATGGAAAAAGCGGTCGACGATTTCCGCGCCAATCTCGCGTCTACCCGCACCGGCCGGGCTTCGGTCCACATGCTTGACCAGATCAAGGTCTCCTATTACGGCAGCGATACACCGCTGAATCAGGTGGCCCAGGTCACCGCCCCGGATGCCAACCTCATCCTGGTCCAGCCTTGGGATCCCAGCATCGTGGCGGACATCGAGAAGGCGCTGCGCGCTTCCGACCTGGGCTTCAACCCGCAGAATGACGGCAAGGTCATCCGCATTCCTATCCCACCGATGACGGAGGAGCGCCGCCGCGAAGTGGTCAAGCACCTCAACAAGACGCTCGAAGACCATCGCACTGCGGTGCGCAATATCCGTCGTGACGGCAACGACCTCATCAAGAAGTCGGCCAAGGATAAGAAAATTTCCGAGGACGAGGAGAAGCGCTCCCTCGAGGAAATACAGAAACTCACCGACGATGAAATCCGGCGGATGGAAGAGATGTGCCGCAACAAAGAAAGAGAAGTGCTGCAGATCTGAATTCAGCTCAGTGCGGTTGCTGTGGTCCAGAATGATCTTCCAGCCCGTAGGATCATTCTTCAATAGGAGTGAGAAGATTCCATCGGCGTTGCCGCCGCCGGCCGCGGTTCGCTCCAGATGAAAATTTCCCGTAGCGGTTGCGTAATTGGAGTCCAAGACCCGTATCGCAAGATGGGAAAAGGTTAATTTCCCCATCGCAGCCGGCGTGGTATAGAGCCTTTTGTAGCGCTCCAGAATTGCGCCATAGCCGTACTCCACTTTTTGGCCGACGAAGGTGGTCGTGGGAGAGTTTTCGTAGGCTTTCATAAAGGCCTCAACATCGCCCCGGTTCCAATCCGCCGCCTGCTGGTCCAGCAACTGGCGGATGGCGGCCTCGGGCGCTATTTGTGCCCACGACGAAGGCGCGAGCGTCACCGCGAGAACCAATAAAAGATAGACACGGCGCATGGTGCTTTTCCTTCTCTCCTTGACGGAACCAGGATACCCACCTCTGCTACTACAATGAAGTATGCCTCCAGCGACAACCGCACATACTGTCTGTTCGCATGACTGCCCAGACTCCTGCGCCGTTCTGGTAACCATTGACGAGCTTGGGCAGCGCCACCCGCGTCCAGGGCGACCCAACCCATCCCGTTACCCGCGGCTTTCTTTGCGGCAAGGTCGCCAAGTATCTGGACCGTGTCTACTCTCCCTCGCGCCTGCTCTACCCTATGCGTCGTCGCGCTGGAGCGCCAAAAGGGAAAATGCCTTACGGCCGCGAGGCGGATGTCTTCGAGCGCATCGGTTGGGACCAGGCACTTGACCTGATAGCGGAACGGCTGCATCGCATCGCACGCGAGTACGGTCCTGAGTCCGTGCTGCCCTACTCCTACGCTGGAACCATTGGCGTGCTCGGCTACGGCTCCATGGATCGCCGCTTCTTTCACCGCGCCGGCGCCTCGCGGCTCGACCGCACCATTTGCGCCACCGCGGGTGGCGATGCCCTGGTGTCGGTCTACGGAAAAAAGCTCGGCACCGCACCGGAGCATTTCCGCCATGCCCGGTACATCATCGCCTGGGCGGCAAACATTCACGGCAACAACGTTCACCTGTGGCCTTTCGTCGAAGAAGCTCGTCGAAACGGCGCTCGGCTGGTAGTCATCGACCCCTATCGCACCCGCACCGCCGGAGTCGCCGACTGGCATATCCCCATCCAGCCTGGCACCGACGCCGCCTTGGCGCTCGGCCTCATGCGGGTCATCATCGAGGAAGGGCTCTACGACCGGGATTATGTCGACCAGCACACCCACGGCTTTGCCGAGTTGCGCGAGCATGTGCAGCCTTACACGCCGCAGCACGTGGCCGGTTTGACGGGCGTCGCCGCAGCCGACGTCGAGCGCCTGGCGCGTGAGTACGCCTCCAGCACACCAGCCGCCATCCGCTTGAACTACGGCGTGCAACGCTCGCAGAACGGTGGGGCGGCGGCGCGTGCCGTTTGCATGTTGCCCGCGCTCATCGGCGCCTGGAAGCATCTCGGCGGGGGCCTGCAGCTCTCCACCAGCGGCGCCTTCCCGTTCAACACCGCAGCGCTGGAAAGGCCCGACCTGATGATGGCGAGCCCACTTGCGCGGCCTGCCCGCATCGTCAACATGTCGCGCCTGGGTCACGCCCTCACCGAACTCGAATCACCTCCGGTGAAGGCGCTCTTCGTCTACAACTCGAATCCCGCAGCCATTGCTCCCAACCAGAATGCCGTGCTGCGCGGAATGATGCGCAGCGACCTTTTCACCGTGGTGCACGAGCAGTTCTTCACCGACACCACCGACTACGCCGACGTGGTGTTGCCCGCAACCACCTTCCTGGAACACAAAGATATCCAGGGTGCCTACGGCCACTACTTTCTGCAACTGTCAGAGCAGGCGATTGCGCCGCTGGGAGAGGCCCGCCCCAACGTCTGGCTCTTCAGCCAGCTCGCACAGCGCATGGGCTTCACCGAGCCCTGCTTTCACGACAGCGTCGACGATCTGATCGACCAGGCGCTGGATACGCCGTCGATGAAAGGTGTCACTCGCCAGCAACTCCAGACCAAGCAGGCGAATCCGCCACCTGCCGGAGGAGGAGCTGCCATTTTCCCAGGGAGGCTTGAGCACACCCAGCGGCAAGGTGGAGTTCTATTCGAGCGCGCTGGCAGCGCAGGGACTGGAACCGCTGCCGGCGTTTCACCCGCCCGACGAATCGCGCCGGGGCGCCAATGCGGGCACATTCCCGCTGGAGTTTTTGCCGCGCAAGGCCGACAACTACATGAACTCCACTTTCGCCAACCTGCCGGGCCACCAGAAGATGGAGTCGCCGGGCCGGGTTGCAATGCACGCCCAAGACGCCAGCGCACGGCAGATCGGCGAAGCAGACTGGGTCGAGATCTACAATGCACGCGGAAAGATGCACCTGCGCGCGCATATCGACGGCAGCGTGCCCGCCCGGCGTGGTCGCCGCCAGCCTCAGCTGGAATAAGCTGTCGACCGGCGGAAACAATGTAAACGCTCTTACCTCGGAGCGGCTGACCGACCTGGGCCGCGGCGCCACCTTCTATTCCACCCTGGTAGAAGTTCGAAAGCTCACCCCCGACGAAGCGCAAAACCTCTGCACTCCGATAGACTAAGAACACCTGCTCAAGCGTGAGATTGCCGATGCCGTTTCCAGCGGGTTTTCAGTGCGCGGGCTGTGGAGAGTGGAATGAGATCGTGGTGGACGAGTCTGCGGGGGGACGGCAGCATTACGTGGAAGACTGCCAGGTCTGCTGCAAGCCCAACCTTCTCTCCGTGTCCTGGGATCCCTCGGTTGGCGAGTACTTTGCATGCAGTGAGCTGGAGAGTTGAAGGTGTTCTGGTGTCTCACCTGACTGGACCTCCGGGATGGCACGCGTGGTGAGAAACCAGTCCCCGGAGTTGGGAAGTACCCCTTCCGTCACATATAATCGCCTTTTCCTCCAGCAGGATCCGATTTTCAGCAGTGAGGGTGTGCCTATTCTTCGCGTCGTGTCAGGGAGCCTTCGCTCCCGGTTTCATAAGAACCAACCTGTACTGCCGTTTTTTTTTCGGATGTGCAGGATCCTGGCCTTGCTACTATTTTGCGGTTCCAGTCTGATTGCCTGGGCTCAGCAGGACGTCGTCCAGCAAATCAGGGTTATCGGTAACCGGCGTATTCCCAGAGAAACCGTGCTGGCGCGGCTGTTCACCCACGTGGGAGATACCTACGATCCGGCCACCATCGAGCGCGACTTCAACTCGCTGTGGAACACCGGCTACTTTGAAAACCTGCAGATCGCCCGTGAGGATACCCCCAAGGGCGTCATTATCGATGTCATCGTCAAAGAAAAGCCTACGATTCGCGAGATCAATTACAAGGGCCTGAACTCGGTTTCGACCTCAGACGTTCTGGACCGCTTCAAGAAAGAGCACGTTAGCCTCTCGGTCGAGAGCCCCTATGATCCCACCCGGCTGGCCCGGGCCATCGATGTGATCCGGGCCCTGCTGGCCGAGCACGGGCATCAGTTTGCGACGGTGAAGCCGGATATCAAGACCATTCCCCCGGCCTCGGTCTCCATCAACTTCATCATCAAGGAAGGCCCCACCGTCAAGGTGGGAAATATCACCTTCACCGGCAACCGCGCGATGAGTTCGCGCGAGCTGCGCGCGGCCATGAAAAACCTGCGGCCGATTGGAGTTCCGCACTCCATCTTCCTGGAGAACATCTTCGCCCGCACCTACGACGCCAGCAAACTCGAGGAAGATACCGAGCGGGTGCGCCGCGCGCTGCAGGATAGGGGCTATTTCAGGGCGACGGTCGACATCCCCACCACTCATATCCGGAATGAAGGCGGCCTTTCCTTCTTCACCTTTCGCCCACGTACAGGTAAGCGCATCGACATCCGTATGCCGATTGACGAGGGGGAGCGCTACCGCCTCGGCGGCGTAACTTTCACCGGCAACACGCATGTGCAGAACGTAAAGGCCCTGCGTGCCCAGTTCCCGACCAAAGATGGGGAATGGTTCAATGCAACCGCCGTGGGCAAGGGTCTGGATAACCTGCGCAAGGCTTACGGTTCGCTCGGCTACATCAACTTCACTGCCGTGCCGACGCCGCGCATCGATGACGCCAAACACGAGGTCTTCCTGGACATCGACATCGACGAGGGCAAAGCTTTCACCGTCTCGCGCATCGAGTTCCAGGGCAACACCATCACTCGCGACCGCGTGATCCGCCGCGAGCTGCTGATTGAAGAAGGCCAGCCCTACAACAGCAACCAGTGGGAATCGAGCCTGCTGCGCCTGAACCAATTGGATTATTTCGATCCGCTGAAGGTCGATACGGACTCCGACATCCACCCGGACAACGATAACGGTACCGTGTCGCTGCTGCTCAGAGTGCACGAGAAGGGCAAGAACTCGATTGGCCTGAACGGCGGCGTCAGCGGCCTTTCCGGCACCTTCCTCGGTCTCAACTACTCGACCAACAACTTTCTCGGCCTGGGCGAAACATTGAGTTTGCAGGGCAATATCGGCAACCTTGCGCGTAACGTGGTCTTCGCCTTCACTGAGCCCTACCTGCGTAACAAGCCGATGAGCGTGGGCTTCCAGCTCTTTTCCAGAAAGACGGACTACAATTCAGCGCGCAACTACGCTGCAGTGACCGGCCAATCCTCGAACCTGACGGCCGCCCAGCAATCGCTGGTTCAGAACTACAACCAGTCCACAACCGGGTTGAACACCTCCATCAGCTATCCCATACCGCGCACCTTCAAGCGGGTAGGGTTGACCTATAGTTGGGATAAGTCGAGCATTACGACATTCAGCCAGGCATCGGCCAATCTATTCCAGACCCTGGCCTTCCGCAGCGGGCAGATCCAGGGCGCCAATGCACTCGAAGGCATTTACACCAGCTCTGTTTCGTTGAGCTATGTGTACAACCGGGTGGGTCCGTCCATCTTCAAGCCGCGCTTCGGAACCGATATTTCCGCTGCCTTTCAGCTTGCCGGGCTGTTTGGCAATGTGCGCTATTTCAGCCCTGTGGTGCAGTACAAGCACTTTATCGCGATGAAGGGTCTGCGCCCGAACACGGAAGGGCGCAACGTGCTTGGGTATCGCCTGCAGGCTTCCTACATTCAGGGTTACAGCGGGGATGTTGCTCCCCCCTTCGCCCGTTTCTATTCCGGCGGCGACAACGAACTGCGCGGCTTTGATGTGCGTGCGGCGACGCCCTATGCCTTCATCCCGGTGCGGGCAAACATCACCCTCACCAACCCCGACGGCACGCCGGTTCCCATCGATCCCAGCAACTACACTTTGGGCAACATCACGATTCCGATCCCTATCTACCGCCCGGTGTCTGTCGGTGGCGATATCAAGTTCACTTCCAACGTTGAATACCGCATTCCCATTGCCGGGCCGGTCGGCTTCGCGATGTTCGACGACTTCGACATCACTTCTGCGATTCGCCAATCCCAGCTACGGCAAAGCGTCGAAGGCGCAGATCAGCTCAATTCGCCGCTCTATGGCTGCACCTCTTACTACAACGGCGCTTGCCAGGGCGGCCAGTCGATCCAGTTCATCAATGTGATCCGGCCAATCTCCGGCACCAACGTCGTGCCGCGCATGTCTGTCGGCGGTGAGCTACAGGCGTTCCTGCCCATCGTGAACGCGCCCATGCGCCTCTATTACGCGTACAATCCCCTCCGCCTGCTTGAGAACGTTCAGGGAGAAAGCCTGATCACGCGCAGCATGTTCCCCGCCGGCGGCGCGGGCGACTACACCTACCAAAACGCGATTACGGCGTATGACTCCCTGTTGCATTTCAGGGAGCCGAGAAAGACCTTCCGCCTGAGCGTGAGCACGACCTTCTAGCGCAGACTGCGAAAGAACTCTCGACATGACGGGAGTTGTATCCAGCATTCGAAGCCGCAGATTTTTTGTATCTCCAACTCACTACAAAACCGTCATCCTGAGCGCTTAGGGGCCGTTGGACCCCGCACCCCTTATCCCAAGTCAGGTTGGGCTCAACTGGACGCGGGACAGAGGGCACACCTATAATCACTGCTGGCCCTGTGATTATCTCGGTCCGTGTCTCTTTTCCGCATTTGCTGCCAGATGCGCTGGTGTTTGGCAATGCGCATGAGAGAGCTGCAAGCGAAGGCCCGCTTCCGCTCACAAGAGCGGGCGATCCGGATTCAAAGATCAAAAGGAGTTCCGTATTCCGATGAAGCGTTCGTTCACACTTGTTTGCCTGCTCGCGTCCGCAACCGGCGTGGGTTCCATCGCGCTGAGCAGCAGAGCATTAGCCCAGGCTCCGTCCGCACCGTCCGCACCCACCCCGGCTGATTCTACCGCCGCCGCTGCTTCGGTTCCAGTCGTCCCTGCCACCGCCAAGGTTGCGATCATCGCCTTTCAGCAAGCGGTCGCATCGACCAACGAGGGTCAGCGCAACTTCGCCCAACTGCGGGTAAAGTTCGAACCCAAACAGGCGCAACTAAAGTCGCAGAGCGATGAGATCGACTCGCTCAAGAAACAGTTGCAGGACGCCGGCGCCAACCTGGCCGAAACCGAGCGCGAGGCTCGCCTCAGGACAATCGACGAAAAGACAAAGTCGCTGCAACGCTCCGCGGAGGATGCACAAAACGAGGCCAGCGGGGCGATGAGCGACATGTATCAGCAACTGGCACAGAAGGTGTACGCGGTGCTGGACGCTTATGCCAATCAACAGAAATTCACCCTGGTGCTCGATGCCAGCAATCAGCAGAATTCCCCGGTGCTGTGGGCCAGTCCCGCCACCGACATCACCAAGGCGATCGTAGACGCCTATAACGCCAAGTCTGGCGTTCCCCCGCAACCGGCAGCCTGGAGCTCCCGCGCCGCGGTCCACCACCCCCAGTCGCACTGGACCTGGAACCACCACCCACCCGAGCACCACCAAGCCGCCGCAGTAGCGCGTTTTTACCGCATGCCCCTGGTAATTTTTACTGGTATTTTTTACTGGTCAGGGGCATGCGAAGTCGCTTAAGCACCGGTCGCGTGCCATCTGTGGAAAAAACTGTGGAAAGCCGGGGAGCTCTTCTTCCAGGCTCCGCACAGCGCGCCTCGCAAGGGCCACGCCAATACCTGGCCATCGCCTGCTAAACTTATATCCATCAGTTATTTATGGATAGGTCAACAGTTGGCATGCGAGGCAAAACCGGGCTGCAGTGCAACCGCTGCAATTTGGCGGGTTTCCACAAAAGGACATGAACGCATGACTACAGTAATGGGTGAAAACAGCATTATTTGCTGGTATCTTCGCCCACTTTGAGGACCGCCAGAAACGCCTCCTGTGGAATGTCGACTTTGCCGATTCGCTTCATGCGCTTCTTGCCTTCTTTTTGCTTCTCCAGAAGCTTGCGTTTGCGACTGATGTCTCCCCCGTAGCACTTGGCCAGCACATTCTTGCGCAACGGCGCGACCGTTTCCCGGGAGACGATCTTGGATCCAATCGCCGCCTGAATAGCGACCTCGAACATCTGCCGGGGGATCAGCTCGCGCATTTTGGAGACCAGCGCTCGCCCTCGCTCATAGGCAAAATCTCGATGCACAATGATGGAGAGGGCATCGACCGGTTCGCCCGAGACCAGAATATCCAGCTTGACCATGGGAGACTCCCACATGCCTGCCAGCTGGTAATCGAGAGACGCATAGCCGCGGGAAACCGATTTCAGGCGGTCGTAGAAGTCCAACACGATCTCGTTCAGTGGTAGCTCATAAGTCAGCATTACCCGGGTTGGGGTCACATACTCGAAATTTTTCTGCCGGCCGCGCTTCTCCTCAACCAGCTTGAGAATTCCGCCGACGTACTCTTCACTGGTCAGGATGGTAGCGATGATGACCGGCTCTTCTATCTTGGCGATGTCGCTTGGGTCGGGCCAGCGCGAAGGGTTCTCCACTTCGATCACCACCCCGTCGGTAAGGGTAATCCTGTAGCGCACGCCGGGAGCGGTGGTAATCAGGTCCAGGTTGAACTCCCGCTCCAGCCGCTCCTGAATGATCTCCATGTGCAGAAGTCCCAGGAACCCGCAGCGGAATCCGAATCCCAGCGCGATGGAGCTCTCGGGCTCGAAGAAAAAGGAAGAGTCGTTGAGCCGCAGCTTTTCGAGCGCGTCGCGCAGCAGCGTATGCTCATGCGAATCCACCGTGTATAGCCCGGCAAAGACCATCGACTGAATGTCTTTGAAGCCAGGCAGAGGCGCCGCCGCCGGACGGGTATCTTCGGTGACCGTGTCGCCGATCTTGGTGTCGGCAACATTCTTGATGGTGGCGGCAAAGAAGCCCACCTCGCCGGCCGACAACTGTTCAATCTCCAACGGCTTGGGCGTCAATACACCCACCGACTCAACATCGAACACCCGACCGTTGGACATGAGCCGGATCTTCGCTCCCTTGCGCAGGAGACCATTGATCACCCGGACCAGCACGATGACACCGCGATAAGGATCAAACCAGCAATCGAAGATCAACGCCTGCAGCGGGCGCTTCCGCATCCCCCGTGGGCGGGGGCAGACGGAGCACAATGGCTTCCAGTACTTCGGGAACGTTCAGGCCGGTTTTGGCGCTTACCGCCACCGCATCGGTGGCGTCTATCCCTACAGTGGACTCGATCATCTCCTGGGTGCGCAGAACGTCCGCGCTGGGCAGATCGATCTTGTTGATCACCGGAATCATGTCCAGGCCGTTGTTGATGGCCAGGTAGGCATTGGCCAGGGTTTGCGCCTCGACGCCCTGGGAAGCGTCCACTACCAGCAAAGCACCCTCACAGCAGGCCAGGGACCGCGACACCTCGTAGGAGAAATCGACATGCCCAGGCGTATCCAAAAGGTTCAACTGGTACATTTCGCCATCCCTGGCAAGGTAGTTCATGCGCACGGCATGGGCCTTGATGGTGATGCCGCGCTCCCGTTCCAGATCCATCGCGTCCAGCACCTGGGCCTGCATCTCGCGCGCCGTCAACGACCCGGTCAGCTCCAGCAACCGGTCGGAAAGGGTGGATTTGCCGTGATCAATGTGGGCGATGATCGCGAAATTGCGGATGTGTTTGCTATCCATGAAGGGATGCCGGTTGGCGGGGTGACAACTCAGTTGATGGAGAGGAGTCTCTCACCCGATCTTATCATTCACGTTGAGGGGCTCCGGGCCATACAATCAAGGTCAACACCATGTTGCCGGGAAGCTGAAGAAACCCGCTCTTTCATTGTGCAGCAAAGCCGGAAGGGTGCACTCCAAGGCGTTTTTGCATGGGACCAACATGGGATTAGGCAGAGGGTTGATTATCGCTCCCAGAGTATTCATGCTGGCGCTTGCCGCGGCCCCGCTGCTGCTTACCGGGTGTGTGCCGGAAAACCCTGCCCCCGGCCCGGCAAAATCGCCCCAGGCTACGGCGCCCGCGCTCAAGCCCGCTGAACCCTCAACCGGGTCTGCCAAAGCAGCTTCCATCCGCTGCTTCGCCACCCGCCCGTCCTGAGGTGCAGGTCCTGATCGACGCCGTCGAAGTGGCGTATCAGAGTGGTGTAACCAACTACCATGCGGGCAAGCTGCAGCCGGCCAAGGCAGACTTCGATCGAGCTGTGGACATGATGCTGACCAGCAATTTCGATCTGCGCAACGAACCCCAGCTGCGCGATGAGTTCGACCGCGTTCTCGATGCTGTGAATACTTTGGAGACAGAGGCGCTCAAGCAGGGAAATGGATTCGCACCCAAGATCGAACCGGCCCCGGTGGATATTGCCAACGATGTCACGTTCCCCGTGGACCCAACCGTCAAAGCGCAGGCCATCGCAGAACTCAAGACCACGGTGTCCGACCTGCCGCTGGTTATCAACGATCCGGTCGCAGGCTACATCAGCTACTTCTCTTCGCGAGGGCGGGGTACGCTGGTGCGTTCGCTGGAGCGGGCCGGCCGTTACCACGCCATGATCTCCGCTGTGCTTGCCGAGGAGGGTGTTCCCCAAGACCTTATTTACCAGGCTGTGGCCGAATCCGGGTTTCAGCCCCAGGCGGTGAACGGACGCTCGGGCGCAGGCGGCATGTGGCAGTTCATGCCCTCCGGCCCGTATGGTCTCAACCGCAATGGCTGGTACGATGAGCGCCTCGATCCGGAGAAATCGACCCACGCCTATGCCCGTTACATAAAGCTCTTGTACTCCCAATTGGGCGATTGGTATCTGGCCATGGCGGCCTACGACTGGGGACCAGGCAACGTGCAACGCGCCGTGCAACGCACCGGCTACGCCGACTTCTGGGAGCTGTATCACCGCAACGTGCTGCCTCAGGAGACGAAAAATTATGTGCCGATCATCATCGCCGCCGCGATCATGGCCAAAAATCCCCAGCAATACGGACTACAGTCCCTGACCCCCGACCCGCCTCTGCTGGTCGACACGGTTACTACGGACTACAGTGTTGACCTGCGCCTGGTCTCCGACATCGTCGAAGTACCGGTTCAGGAGATTGGCGACCTCAACCCCAGCCTGCTGCGCATGAGCACACCCTCCGATGCTCCCTTCGAACTCCATCTGCCTGCGGGTCGAAAAGAACTCTACGAAAAGCGCATCGCTGAAATTCCCGCGGACAAGCGAAATCAATGGCGGTTTCACAAAGTGGTTTCAGGAGAATCGCTGGAAACCGTCGCCCGCGATTACCACGTGAGCCCCTCGGAGATCGCCTTTGTCAACCAGCTCGAGCCCGGCAACGATCTCTCCTCCACCGACTCCCTGGTTATCCCGGTGCCCCCGGCGCCCTCGGGAAGATCTCGCCTCACCCTCTACCGGGTTGAACACGGCGACACGCTCGTCACCGTGGCCGATCGCTTCAACATCACGGTGCAACAACTTCGCCGCTGGAATCACTTGACGGCGGCCCGATTGGTGCCGGGCCGTCGTCTTTATGTGGCTGAACCAGCCCTGCTCACCAGTTCCAAGCATCCGGCAACTGCGACCAAGAAGCATGCCGCCGGCGCAAAAACCGGAGTGGCCCACTCCACACCTGCGCCCAAGGCCGCGCATACAACCGCGAACAACAGCTCTTCATCTACTTCTCATCCCTCCACCGAATCCGTGTCTCTGAACAGGTAGCGGCGTATGCAGGAAAAGAAACTTAATTCACACTTGCGTTCGTTGGCGTACCGTTGCATGCTGTTGCTATAATCCGCGCCGCAGGCAAGTGTGGTGGATGGCCGTTTTCTGCGATCCGAATCCGTAGTAACCGAAGCCTTGGAGGCATAAGAATGCAGGACGAATACAAGCTGTACGCATACGCTGACAACCCGTTTGAAGCCGAGAGCGATGAGTACCCGGATGAGGTGGAAGACGGCTTCGATGACGATGAAGAGGAAGAAGAAGTAAGTATCATCGTTTCTTCTTCGCCGGTGGTCCTTGAGTCCCTGCCCCCGTCAGTGAGCGCCCCGCCGGCGCCACCCGCGAAAACTCCGGCCAAAAAGGCTGCAGCCAAAAAAGCCGTCGCCAAGGCCCCGGCCAAGGCTGCCGGCAAAGGCTCCGTGAAAGCTCCGGCCAAAAAGGCCGCTACGAAATCTGCCGCGAAGAAGAGCAGCAAAGGCGCGAAAAGCGGCAGAAAGGCTGCGAAAGCAGTCAGCACCAAGAAGAGCGCCAGTAGCAAAAAATCTACCATCAAACGAGGTATTCCTTTGGCAGTGAAGAAAGCAGCAAAGAAGGCAATAAAGAAGGCAGCAAAGAAGGCACCAGCCAAGAAGGCAACCAAAAAGGCTGCGAAAAAGACGGCAAAAAAGACGACAAAAAAGAAGTAGGTTTCAAACACTGACAGGCAAGCAAAAGAGCCCGGCCGGCAGCCGGGCATTTTTGCGTCTGGGTCAGGCTGTTAGGTATGCATGCGCTAATCAGGGCTTTTAAAGGCCCGCTTGAGAACCGGGATTGGTTCCTCGCATGACCCCCAGGTCTGGCAAAAGAGAGGGCCACCCACTCATGTTTGGATGCACAGAGGTGGTTCCATAGCAGGCGCTAAAGCCCAGATCTTTGCTGGGCCTCAACCGGCCCGACTTAAAGTCGGGCTTTGATACAAAGCATTACCGCGGTGAGGACCGGAAAACTCGCCGTTCCGCTTCGCTGAGATCACTTGTTTCGAAAGAACCTAACTTAGCCCTTTTTCTCAAAGCCGTTGAGCGCCGCCAGAACCTGCTCGCTGTGCTTGGAGGGGTCTACGCCAGTCCAAACCTGGACGATTTTGCCCTGGGGATCGATCAAAAATGTGTTGCGCTTGGCCATCTTCATGCCCATGTGATCGACCATCGAACCGTACAACGCCACCACTTTCTTATCCTGATCGCTCAGCAGTTTGAAGCTCAGCCCTTCCTTGGCACAAAACTCCTTGTGGCTGCCAGTCGAGTCCACGCTTACACCCACCACCACGGCATTCAGTTGTTGATATTTAGACATGTCCTGCTGGAAGTTGTGGGCTTCAATGGTGCAGCCGGTAGTCATGTCCTTGGGGTAGAAATACAGCACCACCCACTTGCCGCGAAAACTGTCGAGACTGATGTTGGAGCCATCCTGCGACGGCAGCGTAAAGTCGGGGGCGCTCTGTCCTACTTGCGGCATCGCCGTATCATCAGCTTTTCCGCGGATGGTGAACGCCACCCCGGCAAGCAGAACCACCAGGACTGCGACGACTGCTACTCTCGTTGAATTCACTGGAATCTCCGCTACTTCTTTGGGATTAGGTGGGCCCGCTCAATTAGACCGCTTTTCGTCTTCGCCTGTCCACCCGCGCACGGTCAAACCGAGACGATGGCAATGCCGGCGGCAGCGGCCAGCTCCCGGACCGTATCCTGGTCGAAGATGAGTGTCCGGCCGGCTTCGATCGAAAGGCAAGTTGCCCCCGCCAGCCGCATGGTCCCAATGGTGTTGGGCCCAATCACCGGCACATCGAAACGCATATCCTGATTTGGCTTGGCCACTTTCACCACGCTTAGCCGCCTTTCGCAGCGTAGAAGCCTCGCCCTCGGCCTCCAGAGCCCGCAGGATGGCTCCGGCGCGTTCGATGGTGGCGTCGGTGCCTTCCATGGCCTCGACTGCCACACAGGCTTGCCCGGCGACGACCACGGTCTGGCCAATGTCATAGCCAGCGAGAGCGACCGCCACTTTGCGCCCATACGCCAGGTCCTGCTGCTTCGTCGTCCGTGGGAGCGCGCGCGGTCAAAACTCCCGGCCGGGCCAGGAGCGGCTCCAGGTAGGCGGTGGAGGAGATCAGCTCAATCCCTTCATCGCTGAGAACCTTAGCGACAGCGCCAAGCAACATATCCGTATTGCGCGTGCGCAAATTCAACAGCAGCTTGGCCAACCGCCAGTCAGGACGAATGCTGGAGAAAATTTGCTTGTGCTTAACCTGGCCGGCCATCACGGCCCGGGTTACGCCTTGCTGCCGGAAGGTCTCGATCAAGCGGGAAAGCTCCCCCAGGGAGAGCCAATGCACCTGGACGCCTGGGTCGGCCGCGGCCCGTGTGTCCATCTCCGCTTCGGTTTCTTCTTTGATGGCTGCGACCACGACCTCGACCCCATGAGCGCGCGCAGCATCCAGCAGCAAAAAGGGAAATCGCCCATTGCCGGCAATCAGGCCCAGCTTGGTGATTGGCTCTGATTTCACGCCGCTCCTACTTGATCACGCCCCGCTGGGAACGCTCGATGAACGCAACCAGGTAGGCCACGCTAGGGTCCAGCTCGCCCTCGCCCCGCAAGCGCTCCAGGGCCTGCGAGGTATTCAGCTTGGCCGCCAGCAGGATGCGATAAGCATGCTGCAGAGCTCGCAATTGCGGGTCGCTAAAGCCGGAGCGCTCCAGCCCGATTCGATTAAGGCTGTAGGCGTGGGTATCCCGTTTGGCCGAAGTCAGCGAGTAGGGCAAAACGTCCTGGGTAATGGTGGTGCCCCCGCCCACATAGGCATACTTGCCGATACAGCAGTACTGGTGCACCGGGCAGAGCGCTCCTACACTTGCATGGTCTTCTACCGTGACGTGACCGGCCAGCGTGGCGCCATTCGCCAGGATGCAGTGGTTCCCGATGACGCTGTCATGACCGATGTGGGTGTAGGCCATGATCAGGCAATGGCTGCCCACCCGGGTAGTGCCTCCTCCGCCTCTCGTCCCGCGGGAGATGGTCACACACTCGCGGATGGTGTTGTCGTCGCCGATTTCGAGGCTGGTGGCCTCGCCCTGGTACTTGAGATCCTGGGGCGCTACCCCGAGGCAGGCAAAGGAATAAACCCGGTTTCGGGCGCCCAGGCGGGTCTTGCCCTCGAGCACCACGTGGGAAACCAACTCACACCCCTCCCCCAGCTCGACCTCGGGACCGATGGTGCAGTAGGGACCCACGTTACAGGAATCAGGAATAGAAGCCGTAGCAGCCACAATGGCTGTTGGGTGAATGCTCACTCTTGATTCACCGTCTCCAGAGCCGGATCGACGACCGTAGCCGATGCCGGAGCAGCCGGGTCATCGAGGACGACCTTAGCCGGGCGCGGCACCACCGCGCACATGATGGTGGCTTCACACGCCAGCTTGCCTTCTACGTAGGCCTTGCCCAACAGCTTCGCGGCCAGGGGTCTCCAGTTCAGCACATCCACTTCGATGCGCAGCTGGTCGCCAGGCGTCACTGGCTTGCGAAAGCGAGCCCGCTCGATGCCGGAGAAAACCAAGAGCTTGGTTTCATGTTCCGGAACCTCGGGGAGCAGCAGCACCCCACCCGCCTGGGCAATGGCTTCCACGATCAGCACCCCCGGCATGATGGCATACTCGGGAAAATGACCCTGGAAAAACGGCTCGTTAATCGTGACATTCTTGATCGCCACGATGCGCTTTCGCGAGCTGAACTCAACTACCCGGTCAATCAGAAGGAAGGGGTAACGGTGGGGCAGAATGGCCATGATCTGCCGTATGTCGAGCTCTCGCGCCGGTTCCTGCCTGGGATTCTCGTCTTCCATGGTCGCAGGGCAGATTATAAACTGCCGGGGCACTCTACTTTTTGATTTTAGCCGCGGCCTGGTCAGGATCGAACATGTCCGGGGTCAATGGAAGGTCGTATCCCGCGTGGTAAAGGAAGCGCTGATTGGTCATATCGCCGTTGTGGTAGCGGGTAATCGTATAGGCGGTGGGAAGACCGTCCACCAAGTGATAGTCGTCGTACTCTTCCGCATCAGTATTCTTGTCTTTGTAGAGCGGATCGCGCCATTGCCAGCTTCGCCGCAAGGGCAGATGGGTTTCGGCGTCACTCTGGATGGTAATGCTGTCGTTTTCTGAGTTGATGAGCGTCGTTGTATCCGCCAGGTGGCGCTCTACCAGGCTCTGCCCGCCGTAGATAAGCACCGTCCGGGGGTCGTTAAGCCAGACGCGCATGGCAGTCGGGATGGAGTGGTTGCGACGCCGGATAATATCCAGTATCTGGTCCTGGGGGCAGCTCTTTCTTGCCCTTGTACGTGACCTCCCAGGCCCGATCTCCCGAGATGATCTCCACCACGTCGCGCTTCTTGCCCAGTTCGACCCGGGTCTGGTCGGGGAATTTTTGAATTTCGTAGAACTCTGAGGTCATCCCCGTAGGCTTGCCCTGGTAGAAGCCCGAAGTCCGCCCCTGCTGCATGGTGCTGGTGAGGGTGAGCCATCTCTGGCCGCCCAGGGCGGTCACCATGGCATCCAGGGTCGCCCGGGCCTTTTTCTGGTTGGCCGCGCCGTCTTCATTTTGCGCTCCGACGGGGTGCAGCGACGCCACGATGACCAACAGGCAGGCAAGCCGCAAACCCTGTTCTACGAGCTACCGATCCCATCCACAGCCTCCAGCTCATTCGATTGTACAAATCCCCGCCATGAACCAGCTAGCGGGACGCCCCCCGCGCCGCCAGCAACTTCTTCCGCTCCTTCAACAACTTCCGCTGAGCCGCCGGGGGCATCGCCAGCACATCCCTGGTCTTCTTGGGCAACCTGGCATAGACCAAGCCGTGGCCGAATTTGAGCAGCTCTTCCAGCTCGCTGCTGCGCAAGACCCCCCAATGCCGGAGCGCCACCCAATGCGCGCGCGCCAGATAAGGCGCCGGAAAAACACCTTCGGTTTCCAGCAGCTCCGCGTATCGTTCCGGCCCGGCGGCAAAAGAAAGCACCCCCTGGTGGTCGTCATCCAGATTCAGTACGCGCAAACATCTTGCCGCCAATCGCCTTATCGCCCACCCAAAAAACCAGGTTGGCGCCCCACTGCATGGTCTCCGCCACATGGGGCAGTTGCAGCAGGTATTCGCGGACTCGTTCGGCATCCATCATGTGCGGTTTATGGCGCGCAGCACGTTGCAGAGGCGTTCGATCTCCGCCTCCGTGTTGTAGTAGTGCACCGAGGTTCTCACCAGCTCTTCGAGCCCGCGCCGCTCCATGTCGATGAGGGCAGCGGATCGCTCAGCTATGCGCGCCGCGATGCCATTTGCCTGCAGCCACCGCAGCACTTTTCCCGCGGAGTGACCCTCGTAGGTAAAGGTCACAATGCCGCAGCGGACACGACCCAGGTCCCGCACCGTCACGCCCTTCACCTCGGCCAACCGCTCTCGCAGCAGGGCAGCCAGGCTCTGCACCCGGTGCTCGATCTTTTTCAGGCCCAAAGCCAACGCGTATTCGATGGCCACGCCTAATCCCAGCCGGGTCGCGGCAGCCGATTCCCAGGTTTCAAATTTCTTTGCGTCGCCGCGAACTTCAAATTTGTCTTGCGCCACCCAGGTCGCTGCCCGCAGGTCCAAGAGAGGGGGTTCCATCTGCGCCAGCATCGAGCTGCGCACGTACAGAAATCCGGTGCCGCGCGGGCCCCTGAGGTATTTGCGCCCGGTCGCGCATAGCATATCGCAACCCAGGGCGTTTACATCCAGGTCCATTTGCCCTGTGGACTGGCAGGCGTCCAGCAGGAATGGAATGCCCGCTCCCCGGGCCAGTGCGCCCACCGCCGCTGCCGGCTGTACCAGGCCACCATTGGTGGGCACATGGGTCATGGCGATCAGCTTGACCCGATCGTCCAGCAGCCCCCGCAGCGCCTCCAGATCCACCTCTCCTGCCTGGTCGCTTTCCACCACGCAAATCTCGGCCCCGGTCTTCCGCGCCACCTGCAGAAATGCGATGTAGTTGCTTGCATATTCGGTGGCCGCGGTCACGATGCGATCGCCGGGGGCAAATCGCAGCGAGTAAAACGCCATTTCCCAGGCCCGGGTAGCGTTTTCCTGGATCGCGATCTCTTCGCTTCCGCAACGCAACAGGCGCGCAACGCTGCCATACAGCCCCTCAAGCTCGGCCGCTACACGGTCGGACGCCTCGTAGCCGCCGATCTGCTCCTCCAGCCTGAGATGCTCAATCACGCGCGCCACTACCGGCCGCGGCTGCAAGCTCGCGCCCGCATTGTTGAAGAACGTCGTCTGCTCGCAGCCCGCGGTCTCCGCCCGCAGCCGCGGAATATCCCAATCCTCTTGCATCGCTACCTTCCATTCCAGAACACTTCTTCGCTAAGATAAGTTAGCAGTGAGGGAAGCCTTCGGAGCGATTCGTACGTCTTGCTGCCGCCAGCTTTGGCCTTGTGGAGTTCCCAGTGAGAGTTTCCCTCATTCGCCGCGCAAAAAATACCGTTCGCCTGTTGCTGGTGGTGCGTCTAAGGTCTTTTCGAGCAGTGCTGCCCTTCGTTGACGGCAAACGAGGATTGGAGATCGGCGGTCCCAGCGAGGTATTCGAGGGCGCGGTCAGGCCGCTGCCAATCTATCCTCGCCTAGGGTCCCTGGACAACTGTGACTTTTCGCGGACTACGACCTGGGCCTCACACGAGGAGGCCTACGCCTTTAGCCCTGGCAAGACTCCGGGGAAAAACATCTTTCGCGATGCTTCCGACCTATCCTGTATAGCGAGCCGCTCATACGATTTCATCTTGTCATCGCACAATCTGGAACATTTTGCGAATCCTGTAAAGGCGCTTCTGGAGTGGAAACGAGTCACTCGACCCGGCGGCGCACTGATCTTAGTTTTGCCGGATTATACGAAAACCTTCGATCATCGAAGAACGCCCACGACGGTGGATCACATGTTTGAGGATTTCGAAGGGGACATGCAAGAGGACGATCTGACTCACTTGCCAGAGATCCTGGAGAAGCATGACATCGACATGGATCCGGGCGTGGCGTCCGCGGACGAGTTACACCGCCGCTCTCTCGACAACTTCAACAACCGCTGCCTGCATCATCACGTTTTCGACGGGAGCAACAGCCGCGAACTTCTCACCCGGTGCGGGATGGAAGTGATTGCTGTGGAATTGGCGCTCCCCTGCCATATCTTCCTGCTCGCACGCGTTCCGTAAGATGGCGAGCCGGCGAATCGACCGCTTACCGGAACCCTTATACTGCTAAGAAGACATGGACTTCCCGCCAGTAAATGAGCAGTTGGACTACCTGCAGAAGGGTGCGGCTGAAATTATCCGCGTCTCAGATCTGCAAGAGCGCCTGGAGGCTTCCGCGAAAAGCGGCCAGCCCATTCGCGTCAAGGCGGGCTTCGATCCCACCGCACCCGATTTGCATCTGGGCCACACCGTGCTGATGCGAAAGCTCAAGCATTTTCAGGATCTGGGCCACCAGGTCATCTTTCTCATTGGCGACTTCACCTCGCTGATCGGTGACCCCTCTGGCCGCTCCGTCACTCGCAAGCCGCTCACCAGCGAAGAGATTACGCAGAACGCAAAAACATACACCGACCAGGTTTTCAAAATACTCGACCGGCAAGAACCGAGGTTCGCTTTAACTCGGAATGGCTGTCGACCCTCGGGTTCGAAGGCATCATTCGCCTGGCCGCACGATTCACCGTCTCGCAAATGCTGGAGCGTGAGGATTTCCATCGCCGGTTCAACAACGAGCAGCCGATCTCTCTGCATGAGATGCTCTACCCGCTTGCGCAAGGCTATGACTCCGTTGCTCTGCGCGCGGATGTGGAACTCGGCGGCACGGACCAGAGGTTCAACCTGCAGGTAGGGCGCGAATTGCAGCGGCACTACAACCAGCCCCCCCAGATTGTGCTGATGACGCCGATCATCGAAGGCCTGGATGGCGTGCAGAAGATGTCCAAGTCCCTGGGCAACGCGATCGGCATTCATGAGCCGGCGGCGGAGATGTACGGCAAGCTGATGTCCATTTCCGACGAGCTGATGTGGAAGTACTGGATTTTTCTCACCGATCTGCGGCAGAGCGATATTGAACGCATGCAAGCTGAGGTGGCCAGCGGGGCTCTGCACCCCATGGAGGCTAAAAAGCGCCTGGCGCGGACCATCGTCGCGGGCTTTCATTCAGAAGCTGCCGCCCGCAAAGCCGATGAGGACTGGGCTATGCAGTTCCAGCAGAGGGACCTGTCCGCGGTTACTGATGAGGCCAAGGTCGATTTCAGGCGGATTGTGAGGGCTGACGCCGTATCGATCGGTCAGGCGGTGCGGGATCCTGGCCGCCCCGTATTCGTGGACGTCGCCAAGTTGCTCGTCGAACTCGGCCTGAAAGACTCGCGCACCGATGCCGAGAGGCAAGTGAACGCAGGAGTGGGCATTGACGGCGTGACCTCAAAAGACAAACTCCTAAGGGTCGAGAGCAGGCCAGCCCGGATCGCGGTGCGGGTTGGCAAGCGAGCTAAGATCGCGGTGATCGAATAGCGGTTATCTCACACACTCGCCACTCTACTTGCCGGCGACAAAATCTGTAGCCATACTCAATACGCCCGAGCCGTATGCGGCATAGCTTGAATATTCCCTGAGCATGGCGCTCAACCGCGCGAGCCTGCCTCCGGGGAGGTCGTGCGGAAGCGGGCAAATCGCAACTGGTCTTGATAGCAGGACAACAGAACATGCCCCCGCTCACTCAAAACCTGCGCAGACAGTCTGTTGCAGATTTCCTGAAGCGAGCCTATCTGCCTGGAAAGCTCACTCCAGTGCTTTCTGTTCTTTTCCCGGAAGCTTGGCCTCGGACTCAGGCCCACTTGCTGAGCAGCGTGTTTACGATAGCGAATGAGCGGCATTTCGATCGGCCGCACCTCCGCGACGGCCGCCGTGGTGGCGACGATCCATTCGTCGTGAATCCACCCCGGGCCGATGGGCAGACAACCCTGGCGCAGTTCGCTGCGAAACATCACCGTTGCTCCGGTCACAAACCGGTTCTTCACCAGAACGGTATAGTCGCCCGCCAGCAATCGCTCCCGAACTTCGCCCGCAAAGCCAAAGTACGTCCACAATCGCGTGCCCACCATTTGATCCTGATCGTCGATGATATCTCCGTCGGAAAACACGAGGCCCGCTTCAGGATGAGCTGTTAACTCCTGTTCGGAGCGCTCAAGACGAATGGGATACCAAATGTCGTCCTGGTCGCTCAGCGCAATCAGGCTCCCTTCGCAAAGCCCGATCGCCCGTTCGAAATTCGCGGCAGATCCGAGATTGCGTTCATTGACGAAGATTCTGACGGGAAAGGAGACCGACCCGGCAAATGCGCGAACCATCTCCACGGTCCGATCGGTCGACCGGTCGTCGCAGACCACAACCTCGTCGGGCAACCTGGTCTGATGCTGAATACTGGCCAGCTGTTGGGGAAGAAACCGCTCGCCGTTATACGTGCATAGCGCAACCGAGATCCGATTTTGCCCGGAAAATACCATGCAATGTACTCTATCCCTGCCGCTTCAGCGCGAGATCCTTGAACACGCTGGCCCAACCCGAGGCATGGACCCGGTACTCGCGATACCGCCTGAGAACCGGCCCGACGCGCGCCAGCCGGGCGCCAGGAAGGCTCGCCCTGAACGTCAGGAACTCCAGGTGCTGCCGGTAGGCCGCCAAGACTTCTCGCCTCTTATCCAGAGCCATCGCCGACAAAACATCACACAGTTGCCGCAGATCTTTGACCGACTCTGCCAGACGCCCCCAATGCTTCTGCGCCCGGGTGCTTCCCTGGGCTCTCTGCTGTCGCTTATTTACCAATCCGACCTGCTGTGAGCCATGGATGCGATATCGGATCAGGGGCTGGTCGATCGGCCTCAAATCGG
>CAWJAB010000049.1:0-133113 GCA_963840675.1 uncultured Acidobacteriaceae bacterium | reverse complement strand
TGGCCGGGATTATGACAAGGTCGAGTTCAAAGGTGACACCATTCTCATCCATCACATCCACGAGGCCCCCGGGGGACTGACCAACAAGCCCGGGGACTGAACCAGACGCTGGTTCGAGAAGCTCACCTTGAACATTGGCTTTCGTTATTTCAGGTCGCGCCAGTTCGGGCCTACGCCGCAATCTACGACAATGGGCACTTTGAGCTCAATCACTGTCTCCATCTCGTGGCGCACCAGCTGCTTTACCTCTTCGACTTCCTTCTCCGGAACATCGAAGAGCAGTTCGTCATGCACCTGGAGCGTCATCCTGGTTTGAAATTTTCTTCTCTGAGCCGCCGGTCGATGCGGATCATGGCAATTTTGATCAGGTCCGCGGCCGTTCCCTGCAGCGGCGTATTTACCGCCGTGCGTTCGGCGAAGCCCCGGAGATTGGCATTGCGGCTCTGCATGTCGGGGATCGGACGCACCCGCCCGAAAAGCGTGCGGACACGCTGTTCACGCCGCGTCTCCTCCAGCAGACGATCGATGTAACGGCGCACGCCGCTGTAGCGGGCAAAGTAGGTTTCGATGTAAAGCCTGGCAACGTTTTGCTCGATGCCAAGCTGCTGGGCCAATCCAAAGGGAGAAATCCCATAGACAATGCCGAAGTTAACAGCCTTGGCCCGGTCCCGCGTCTGCTTGTCCATCGCCTCGGGAGCTATGGCAAATACTTCTGAGGCAGTCAGGGTGTGAATATCCTGCCCCTCGGTAAAGGCTCGCACCAGCAGAGGATCTTCGCTAAATGCGCCATCAGGCGCAGCTCGATCTGGGAGTAATCGGCGGAGATGAGCAGGTTTCCGGGGGCCGCGATGAACGCCGCGCGAATCTCGCGGCCCAGCTCCGTCTTGATCGGGATATTCTGCAGGTTGGGATTGGTGGAAGACAGGCGCCCGGTGGAGGTGCCTACCTGGTTGAAGGTGGTGTGAACTCGCCCTTCCGAATCCGCCAGCAGCGGCAAGGAGTCGATGTAGTTGGACTTGAGCTTGGCCAGTTGGCGGAATTGCAGCACCTGGCGCGGAACCTCGTTATGTTCCGCCAGATCTTCGAGCACGTCCACGGCGGTCGAAACTACCTTGCCCCGCCCGTACTTCATGGGTTTGGGCAGGTGCATTTTGTTGAACAGCACATCGCCCAGCTGCTTGGGTGAATTGATGTTGAAGCGATGGCCCGATCCCTCGAAGATCTGCTCGCTGACCTTGTGCATCTCCACTGTCAACCGGTCAGACATGGCGGAGAGGACCGCCGCGTCGATGCGCACGCCGGCCTCTTCCATGCGCAGCAAGACCGGGACCAACGGCAGATCGATGTCGTGATAGACCTGAGCCGCCCCCAGCGACTGCACATCCTCTTTGAGCATCGGTGCGAGAGCCCGGATAGTATTCGCCGATGCCGGCAGAAGCTCATCTCCCGGCGGCGGCAGCGCCCCGCCGCTAAAGCGGGCGACAACGTCGGGAAGCGGGTGGGTGGTGTGAGTTGGGTTGATGAGGTAGGAATAGAGCATCAGGTCATCGATCGGACCCGTGAGCCTCATCTCATGTCCAACCCCATGGGGTCCGAGGATACGCAGCGCTGCCTTGAGGTCATGCAGCGATTTTGGCGTTTGCTCGTCGGCCAGCAGGGCACGCAGGGCCTCCGGGTTCTCGGAAGACTCCGCGTCCAGACAAAAAACAAGTGCTTTGCCCGGCTCCGCACTGACTGCAATTTTCCACGTCCGAGGGGCGGGCGCCTGACCAGCCGCTGCCAGCGGCGCATCAAACAGGCCGAGCGACATAGTCTTGAGTTCCGGCTCTTCTTCCTCGATCGCCTCGCTTTCCGCCTCTGCCACCTGTTCCGAGGCGACCTCAAGCAGGGTGGTGTCGAAGGCCAGCGAGAAGCCCTGCGCACGGGCCAGCGCGGCAAAGCGGCTCACCTCTTCCGGCGACGGGTCGCGCACGATGGAGAGCGGAACCGCCTGCTCCTCCGGAGCCAGCTCCTTAAGCATGGTGGTGAATTCAAGCTCGTTGAAAAGAGCACGGCATGCGCTTATATCCGGGGGCTGGGTGCGCATGTTCTCCAGTTCCAGCTCGACCGGCACCTCGCAGTGGATGGTCACCAGTTCCTTGCTGAGCAAGACGGTGTCCCGATTATTTTGCAGCGATTCGCGATAGGTTTTGCGCTTGACCTCCGCAGCGTGCTCGAGCACCGCCTCGACGCTACCGAACTGCTGGATCAGTTCGACCGAGCCTTTGTCTCCGATTCCCGGAGCACCCGGAATATTGTCGATGGAATCTCCGCGCAGAGCCATGACGTCGATGACCTGCTCCGGCGTCACCCCCAAAACCTCCACCACTTTCTCGCGATCGAGAATCAGGTTGTCCTTGACTGGGTTGAGCACCTTGACCTGGTCGTTAACCAACTGCAGCATGTCTTTATCGTTTGAAACCACGAAGACGTTGTGGCCTTGTTCGGCTGCCTGCCGCGCCAGCGTGCCGATCACGTCGTCGGCCTCGAAGCCCTCGGATTGGAGAATCGGAATGCGAAAGGCCTCCAGCGACCTGCGGATGAACGGCAGCTGCTGCGCCAGATCGGGAGGCATCTCGGTGCGGTTGGCTTTGTAGCCGCCGTAATCGAGCTCGTCAAAGGTTTGCGTCTTGATGTTCCACTTGCGCACGGTCGCGATGCTGCGTGCCCGCTCATCGCGAAAGACAGAACCGCTGACATCGAAGACGGCGGCAAAATACTCCGGCTGGAAGTCGCGGCGGAGTTTGTTGATCATGTTGACGAAGACAAACGTGGCCGCGGTAGGCACGCCGGAGCGGGTGGACATGGGCCGTTGCCGCTGCATCGCGTGATAGGCGCGAAAGATGAAGGACATTGCGTCCAGCAGGAAGATCGGCGGCTTAGTGACCGCCGGTTTTTCCAGCGTGGCGGGCAGATTGGTAGGGGAAGCCATGGTTTGACGAGTCTTTAGAGAAGCGATTCCAGCTTTAGCTGTACTGTGGCTTGTTGAGCAATTGCTTGAGTTGATTCATGTCGAAGGTGATCCCCTTTCGAGCGTGGGAGAAGGAGTCGTTGCGATGCAGCTGCAGATTTTCGTATCGGTAGAAGGTGCTGTCCTGGGGATCGATGAACCAGATTTCCGGGATACCCATTGCGCGGTAGTCTTCCAGCTTTCGCTTCATACGCTGCAGGCGATCCTCCGGAGACAGAACCTCAAAAACAGCAAGCGGCGGGTGAGTGATGATCTGCTCATTGAGTTGGCTCACGTCCAGCAGTGTGACATCGGGAACGCGATACCGCGTCGCAGCGACTCGAACCCTCAATTCCTGTATTGCGCGAACGCCCCATTCGTTTTCGTGGCGCCAGAACCACCTCAAGATTGCCTGTTGCCAGAGTGCGTGATCTAGCTCCCCCATTGGGCGATCCTCGATCTTCGCCGTCCACGTATTCCGCGTCAGGCTCGTAGGAGGATCGGAGATAAACCTCAACAGGAACAATCGTCGTGGTCACCATAGTTCGACCTCCCCTCGCTTCTATGAGGATACCGCCGAACAGCCGCTTTCATACAATCGGTTGAGTGCTGGTCTCCGACTTCGACTTCGAGCTTCCTCCCGAACTGATCGCGCAGCAACCCCCGGCCGAACGCGGAGGCAGCCGCATGCTCACCCTGAGCCGGAACAGCGGTGCATGGCAGGACTTGTGGTTCGAGGGCCTGCCTGAGTTGCTGAAAGAAGGCGATGTGCTGGTGCTGAACGACAGCCGGGTAATCCCCGCACGGCTCTTTGGAGTGCGGCCGGCCACCGCAGGCAAGGTGGAAGTGCTGCTGACTGAGCAGGCCAGCGACTGGGAATGGCGCGCGCTGGTACGGCCGGCACGCAGGATGACACGGGGTCAGGAGCTGGCCTTCGCGGCACCCGACGGCGAAGAGCTCCTGCACGCCACAGTCGCGGCCCATGGAGAGTTCGGCGAGCGACTGCTTCGGTTCACGCCGGTGGAGGATTTCTTTGGCCGCCTTGAGGTTCTGGGGCATGTTCCGCTGCCCCCCTACATCCGCCGCCCGGACCAGCCGCTAGATCGGGAGCGCTACCAGACCGTCTTTGCCCGCCCGCACGGCTCGGTCGCCGCGCCCACTGCCGGGCTGCATTTCACCCCGGGGATTCTGGAGCGAATCCGCGCCCGAGGGGTTCTCACCACCTACTTGACCCTCCACGTCGGGCTGGGCACCTTCCAACCAGTTCGGGTGCCGGAGGTATCGGAGATTCGGCTCCACGCCGAAAGCTATTCGCTGCCCGCCCAGACGGCCTTGCAGGTCAAGCGGGCGCTCAGCGAGGGGCGGCGCGTGGTGGCCGCCGGCACCACCACGGTGCGCGCGTTGGAGCACTGTGCCGCGATCGGCAGGTTGGAGCCGCATACGGGCACAACCAGCATCTTCCTCTCTCCGGGCTACCGCTTTCAGGTGGTCGGCGCCCTGCTCACCAACTTTCATCTGCCCCAGTCCACGTTGCTGATGCTGGTGAGCGCATTTGCCGGGAGAGAAAAGACGCTGACCGCCTATCGCCACGCCGTACAAAACGGATACCGCTTCTTCTCTTACGGCGACTGCATGCTCATTACCTGAGGAAGTGCTGCTCAGCATGGAGGCGCACGCGTTCCAGTGCCGCTTCCACCTCCAGCCTGGTGGCTTCGAAGAGCAGCGGGTCTTCGCTCTGCGGCGCCTCAACATGGCGGCCGAAGCTGATAGCCACGCGGGAAAAGGGCTTGGGGATCATGAAGCGATCCCATGAGCGCAGGATCCACGCTTTCTCAGGGTGCGCGTACAAGATGGCGATGGCAGATCCGGTGAATTGCGCCAGTTTTACAGCGCCGGGCTTCAACTTGTACACCGGGCCGGTTGGGCCATCCGCGGTAAACACCGCCGGATGTCCGCGCTCAAGTGCCTTAGCCAGCGCAAACAGCCCGCTGCCGCCGAAGCGCGTGCTGGAGCCTCGCGCCGTCAAAAAGCCAAGCCGTTCTGCGGTGCGTGCAATCAGTTCGCCGTCGAAGCTGCGGCTAATGAGTACCGCCGGGCGGATTCGAAGAGGCTGGATTAAAGCGTGAAAATAGCAAGTACACGGAATGAGGCAGCGGTGCCAGAAACACCATACCTGCAGCGCCGGCGGAGTCGGCGGTTGAGCGCCCGGCTCGACGACAACCTCGTAGCGCAACGTGCGATGGAGCAGCCGCAACAGCAAGGCCACCAACCACGGAACAATGGCGATGGTAAGGCGCTGACTCAAGCTAAATCTGGGGTCTTTCACCAAATGCGACCTGTTTTGTTGCAGTTACGAGGGGTAACCCAGGGTTCGATCAATCGGGGAGTCCCTGCTCCCCTCTTTGTGTAGAGGTAATAGTGAGATTGGCGCATTTTCCGTAAGCCCGGCTTCACGTATACAGATACTCATTATGAACACACACAAGTTTGCTCTACCTTCGCGTGACTATTCTCTGCCGAGATCTGGAAATAAACCGACCCTGGACGACAAACTCGACAAGGTTTTTCAAATGGCCGAGCACATGGACGCCAGATGCGTCTACATGATCGACACGGCCACCCACAAGCGGCGGGCAGCGGTTTCCGCTCGGTAGTAGCAAACCGGTCCCTCTGCATGACCCCCAGGCCTCAAAAGCGAGACCTGGGCCACTCACTCATGGTTTTGAGGGGTGAGGTGGATGATATTTCAAGCAGAGAAGCTCCTTTGGATGCCGAGTTTCGCTCTGTATCAGTCCTTCGCTTTTGAGACCTGGGGGTCATGCAGAGGGACCGTAATCCTGCTCCCCCGCCGCTGATAGCATCGCTGTTGTGGCCCTGAGTCTCGAAACCTCCCTTCAGTTCGTCAAGGGCATCGGCCCGCGCATCGCCCAGACGCTGCAGGATAAGCGCATCACCACCGTCGAAGACCTGCTCTACCACCTCCCCTTCCGCTATGAAGACCGCCTGCGTCCCCAAGCCATCGAGGAATTAGTCCCCGGCGAAATGGCCAGCCTCATTGGTGAGGTGCGGGGGATGGCGCTGCTGCGCACGCGGCGCATGCCCATCTTTGAAATGACCGTGGGCCAGGGCCTGAGCAAAGTCAAATGCATGTGGTTTCACGGGACGTACCTGAAAGATCGCTTCAAAGCCGGACAATGGGTGGCCCTGTACGGAAAAGTTGAAGCCTCGCGCAGCAGCAACAGCTTCAAGATGATCCAGCCGCAGGTGGAAGTGCTGCCCGATGACCACGACGATGACGAGTCCAAGCTGCTGGAGGTAGGCCGTATCGCACCGGTCTATGAGTCGCTGGGCAACAAGCTGGCTTCCCGGTGGCAGCGCCGGGTCATCTGGCGCGTGCTGGAAGAGCTGAAAGGGCGCATCCCAGAAACGCTCCCCGAGGCGCTTTGCCGTCGTTTGCAGCTGCCCAGCCGGGAAGATGCACTGCGCCGGGCGCACTTCCCGGAGTCCGGAACCCCGATGAGCCAACTGCAAGGCTGGACCACCCCGGCGCAGAAGCGGTTGATCTTCGAAGAGCTCTTCTACCTTGAACTAGGCCTGGAATTGAAGCGGAAGAAATTTCGCCAGCGACAAGGCATTCCCTTCGAGACCAATGAAGCGGTACGCTCGGCGCTGCGCCAGGTGCTGCCCTTCCACCCCACCAAGGCGCAAAAGACCGCGCTGGGAGAGATTGTGGCCGACATGCGCGCCCCGGAACCCATGCGCCGCCTGCTGCAGGGCGACGTGGGGTCGGGAAAGACCATTGTGGCCCTGCAAGCCATGCTGGTGGCTATCGAGAACGGCTACCAGGCGGCCCTGATGGCGCCCACGGAGATCCTGGCCACGCAGCACTTCCTGGGCGCGCGCAAGCTGCTGGAGCGGTCGCAGCAAGCCTACAAAGTAGTGCTGCTGACCGGCTCGCTCGATGAAGATCGCAAGCGCGCCAACCGGGGAGCGATCGCACGCGGCGAGGCGCAATTGGTGATCGGAACCCATGCCCTGATCGAGGAGCGGGTCGATTTCGCCAAGCTCGGATTGGTCGTAGTCGACGAACAGCACCGCTTCGGCGTCCTGCAGCGCTTCCGGTTGATGAAGAAGCCCAACGCCGGTGAACCAGACGTCCTGGTAATGACGGCGACCCCCATCCCGAGAACGCTTGCTCTTTCTCTCTACGGCGATCTCGATCTCAGTGTGCTGGACGAACTGCCCCCGGGCCGCACGCCTATTCTCACCCGGCAGGTTTCCGACGATAAGGCCGCCGAGGTCTGGGCCCTGGTACGGGAACAGGTGCGGCTGGGGCATCAGGCGTACGTGGTGTATCCCGTCATCGAGGGCGCGAAAGAGGATCAACCCGAACTCGATTTTGCGGACAGCGAACCCGGATTGTTGTTCAAAAGGGTTTCCACTCCTTCGCTTAAGGCCGCAACCGACATGTATCAGGAGCTGAAAGCGGGTGCGCTCCAGGGTCTGCGCCTGGGTCTGCTGCACGGACGGATGGATGCCGACGAGAAAGAAATCATCATGCGCCGCTTTCAGCGCAGGGAGCTGGATGTGCTGATTGCGACCACCGTGGTGGAAGTCGGTGTGGATGTGCCAAATGCAACCATGATGGTGATTGAACATGCAGAACGGTTTGGGCTGGCCCAGATGCATCAACTGCGCGGCCGCGTCGGTCGGGGAAGGGCCAGTTCGTACTGCATTCTCATGACAGGAGGCAAAATCTCACCCCAGGCCGAGGAGCGTCTGGCAGCCATGGTACGTACTCAGAACGGATTTGAACTGGCCGAGCTGGACCTGCAACTACGCGGCCCGGGAGAGTTCTTCGGCACGCGTCAAGCGGGAATTCCGGATTTTCGGGTAGCCAATCTGGTGCGCGACCGCGACCTTCTCGAGCTGGCGAAGGCGGAGTCGGCGTCATTCGTGTCAGTTGCCGGCGAGGTTACCGAAGAGGAAAAGAGCAAGGTGTGGGGCCGGCTGCGTGAGGCGTGGCAGAGGCGGTACGGACTGGTCGATGCGGGATAAAGGGGCTGGATAAAGATGAAGATCAGGCTGCAAAGCAAGGGCTGCCGCCAGGCTGAGTTACCATCTCTTCTTTCTTAACCATCCAGATCTGCAATTGCACTTTGATGATCTCGAGCGAACAGATGTACCGGGTGGCGGCGTCCAGGCTTGCCCCATCCACTGCCGGCAGCCTGCGCGACGACGGATCGAATACATGCGGAGTGCAGCGGCAGAGTTCGGTCAAGAGGGAATGGGAGGATTGGGTGAGCTGGAGGCCAACGGAGACCAGCGCACTGTAAATTTCGACGCAGACATCGCGGGGAAATTCAAACACCAGGCGAGCCGTATCACGCTCGACATAAGAGCGGGTGCGTATCCATGCTCCACAATCGGGAATGAGGCCGCTGAGCCGGGGTACGACCATCGACTGGTCTTCGGCCAAGAGCGCGGTCAGGTACAGAACATCATCAGTCTGCGTATCGTACATAGGGGTTTCGGTTGTACCGGTAATCTTGGGGGGAACTTTGAATATACCTCGCTTGATATCTTGATCGGCCTTCTAAAGGCGATCTTCAACCGCGGGACAGGTACCACCGTCAGGCATTCTGGTCACACGTCGAGTGTGCCGGGATGACCGTGGATCAGCCCATGGTAATGTGATCAGCATGCTGATCGGGACTGGCGTGGATTTGATCGAGATCGAGCGCATCGCAAGGTCCATTGAGCGTTACGGCGTCCGCTTTCTGCACCGGGTTTACACCGATCATGAAATCGCTTATTGCAGCCGCAAGCGTGCCAGCGCGGAGAGCTTCGCGGCCCGGTTCGCAGCCAAGGAGGCCGGCGCGAAAGCACTGGGAACCGGGATCAGCAGGGGAGTTACATGGAACGAGTTCGAGGTCGGCCACGCACCGGGGGGGCGGCCTGTTCTCGAACTACGCGGACGGGCCGGTTACCTGGCCAGGGAACTTGGGGTGCACACCATCTCGCTTTCCCTCACCCACACCGCAAGCCTGGCGATGGCGAGCGTGGTATTGGAAGGCTAACGCTTCAGGAACAGCAAAAGCGTCATTTGATATGCTCAGTCGCAGCGGGAAAAACCCAGCGACACTCGCTTCAACCCGAGGGGGTCTGTGCCAAGCCAGCAGGAAGTCCAGTGGTCACAACTGAAAGTGGGCGTCCTGGTCCTGGTGGCGTTGGCAGCCTTGACTGCTCTCATCTTCCTCATGACGGGCAGCACCGGCGGCATATTCACCGGCAAGATCACGCTTCGCTCCTATTTTGAGAATGCTGCCGGCCTCAAAGACGGTGCTCCGGTCAACCTTGAAGGCGTGACGATCGGCAATGTGACCCTGATTAAAATCGTGCCGAGCCGAAAGCTTACCCCGGTCGAAGTGACCATGAAGATCGGCGCCAGGTATCGCGAGGCTGTGCATACCGATTCCACCTCCAGCCTGGAGACCATCGGCGTTCTGGGCGACACCGTGGTCGACATCAACAGCAAAACGGCCACCGGGCCGCCGGTTCAGAACAATACAGAGCTCAAAACCAACGAGACCCCGAATCTGTCCGACGTCATCAAGTCCAGCCAGGGGACCATCGAGCAATTGAACACCATCCTGGCCAAGGTCGACCACCTCGCCGACTCTCTTAACTCGACCAAGGGCTCTATCGGCGAGTTGATCAACAACCCCGATCTCTACAACAAGGCAGTGGTTACCTTGAATCAGTTGTCGCAACTGGTGGATTCGGTCGCGAATGGCAAGGGGTCAATCGGCAAGCTGTTCGCCGAGCGACGTTCTCTTCAACCACATTAACGATACGGTGGACAAGCTGGACAAGATGGCGACCAGTCTCGACGAGGGCAAGGGCACCATTGGCAAGCTTCTGAAGGACGAGACTCTGGCCAACAACCTGAACCAATCCGTCACCAGCGCCAACCAGCTTCTGGCCGACATCAACGCCGGCAAAGGCGGCCTGGGCATGATCGCCAAAGATCCACAGTTCGCGGCCAAGTTGCGAGACACGGTAGACAAGCTGGATTCGGTCTTGAATCGGGTGGACAGCGGCGAGGGCACGATCGGGCAGTTGGTGCGCAATCCCTCCTTGTACAACAACCTCGACCAATCGCTGACGGAGACACGCGGGCTGATTGCGGCCATTCGGGAGAACCCCAAGAAATATCTCACCTTCCATGTAAAGATTTTCTGAATGAAGGTAGTCTCAATTCTGATCGCCATGTTGCTTTGTATCTCGCTCGCCGATGGCGAAAGCAACGAGACGCGCAACGAGGCGCCGAGCGAGCCCAAGGCCCCGAAAAGCTTCGATTTGACCGCCATCGATAAAACCGCCGACCCTTGCACCGACTTCTACCAGTACGCCTGCGGTAACTGGAGCAAAGAAAACCCAATCCCGCCGGACCAGGTGAAGTGGGGCCAGTTCAGCGAGCTGAGCGAGCGAAACGACTGGCTTTTGTATCGACAAATGGAAGCGGCCGCCGTTGTAGACCCGAAGCGGTCTGCGCTGGCGCAGAAATATGGCGACTTCTACGCCGCCTGCATGAATACACAGCTTACCGGCCAGAAGGGTGTGACGCCGCTCCAACCCACCTTCGAAACCATCGACAAAATGAGCGACAAGAAACAACTGGCCGCTGTACTGGCTACCCTGGAGATTCGGGATGGCACCAGCGGAGCCTTCAGCTTCGGCGTAGGCCAGGACCAGGCCGACTCCACCCGGCAGATCGCACAGGCCGGCCAGGCAGGTCTCGGCCTGCCGGATCGCGATTACTACCTGGTGCAGAACCCTCGGCTACAGAAGATTCGCGAGCAATATGTGGCTCACGTGGGCAAGATATTCCAGCTGGCAGGCGATACGCCGGAGAAGGCCGCAAGTGAGGCGCAGAACGTTATGGCCATCGAAACTGCGCTGGCGCAAGGCTCCATGAGCCGAACAGACCGCCGAGACCCGGCCAAACGCTATCACATGATGACGCTCGCGGATCTGGAGAAGCTGACGCCGGAGTTCGACTGGCCGGCTTATCTCCACGGCATCAGCATGGGCGCATTTGCGACGCTGGACGTGATTTATCCGGAATTCTTCACCACCATGAACACGCAGATTGCCACCCAGAGCCTGGAGGCATGGAAGAGCTACCTCCGTTGGCGCGCCCTACACGACGCCGCCCGCTGGTTGTCGAGACCGTTTGAGCAGGAGAACTTCAAATTCTATGGCGCTGAATTGCAAGGGCAAAAAGAGATGACAGCGCGATGGAAGCGGTGCACCGTCGCCACCGACAGCGCGCTGGGGGAAGCTGTGGGGCAGGATTGGGTGAAGAGCTACTTCAGCCCGGAAAAGAAAGAGAACATGCTCAAGCTGGTCACGGCGCTCGAAGCCGCTCTGGCGGAGGATATCAAGCAGTTGCCCTGGATGTCGGAAGAGACCAGGACACAGGCACTGGAGAAGCTGGCGCTGATCCGCAACAAAATCGGGTATCCGGAGCACTGGCGCGACTACTCAACGCTCGAGGTGAAGCGCGATGATCTGCTGGGCAACATGGCCCGCGCCACCATCTTCGAAGATCGACGCAACCTGGATAAGCTGGGCAAGCCGGTTGACGAAACGGAGTGGATCATGACCCCGCCGACGGTCAATGCTTACTACTCGCCGCCTATGAACGACATCAACTTCCCCGCCGGCATACTGCAGCCTCCCTTCTACGACTTCTCCAAGGACCCTGCGGTCAATTTCGGAGGCATTGGGGTGGTGATCGGCCATGAGATGACCCATGGCTTCGATGACCAGGGCAGCAAATACGACGGTCTCGGAAATGTACGTGAGTGGCAAGCGCCAGCCGACCGCAAGGCCTTTATTGAGCGCACCGATTGCGAGGTGAAGGAGTATGGAAGTTTCGAGGCCGCGCCGGGGCAAAAGCTCAACGGCCAGCTGACTCTGGGCGAGAACACTGCCGACAATGGCGGCCTTCGCCTTGCCTACGTGGCATTGATGCACTCTCTGGCCAAAGACGCCGCGGTTGCGCCCCTGATCGATGGCTATTCGCCGGCGCAGCGGTTCTTCCTGGCCTTTGGCCAAGTCTGGTGCGAGAACGTGCGCGAACAAGCGGTGCGGAATAGCGCGCTGACGGATACGCATTCCCCAGGCAGGTGGCGAGTGAACGGCGCGGTACAAAACTTCGATGAATTTGGCAAGGCATTCAGCTGCAAGAAGGGTGCTCCGATGTATCCGGAGAACTCCTGCCACGTATGGTGATCCGCCTGGGAAGAGCGAGCCGCCCTAGCCGAAAGTGGTTCTAGCTTTTACAATTAGCCCTAGGATCCATTTCTTATCAAGTTTTAGCTGCAATGGCAGCCCTAGACCGCGACAGCGACCGGGATGAAGGAAACACATGAAGTTTAGGAAATCCGGCCAGATCAGTCTGGCCCTGGCAGTATCCCTTGCAATGGGATTGGGAGTAACCTCCTGCAGTACAGATCACGCAGTCGGATATTTTTATGTCACCGGCTCACAATACAATCAGATTTCCGGCTTCAGAATCGATAACAATCTGGGCCAACTGACGCCAATCCCCAACTCTCCGTTTGGCTCTGGCGGCTTCAATCCCATCAAGGAGCTGGTGACCAATGCGGGGAGGTTTCTTTATGTTCTGAATGCCGGGTGCGGTGGAACCTCGCAGGTTGCATGTCCAACCGGCACCCCGCCGGACCAAACGGGAGCAAACATCTCCCTCTTCACCATCGGCGGCAAGGGCGCACTGAGCTTCCAGGCAGCGTACACCAGCCAGGGCAACCAACCGATTGCGCTCCAGACGGACTCTTCCGGCCAGCATCTGTTTGTGCTCGATTCTACCGTTCCCGACCCAACAACCTGCAGCTATGCGGTTACCACACCGGCGTCGCTCTGTGGCGATATCACTGCCTTCAACATCGACCCCAATACCGGCAGGCTTTCGCTGATCACCAACCAGCAGGTGAAAAATTCGAATGGCACCAATCTTTCGTATTTTCCGGTGGGCAGCTCACCCATCAATTTTGTCGTGGTTCCGAGTAACACCTATCTCTACGTCATCGAGAACGGCAGCGGAAGCGCGGCCGATCCTTCGCAGGCTGTTTTTGTGTATGGGCAAAGCGGCGGCCAGTTGACCTTAACGCAGAATACCCCAATTCCCACCGGCGCCACTGAGCTTACATACATCTATGCCAGCAGCAAGTACGTGTACCTGATCGATGCGCAGAACGGGCTCACGGCCGGCCAAATCCTGCCGTACACGCAGGGTACCAACGGTGCGCTCCAATCGCTGGTTGGAGGGCAAGTGGACAACACAGGCACCGTCGCGAATCCGGGTCCCATGATCGTCGACCATACCAACAAATTCCTATATCTCGCGAATATGGGACCCAACCTGACTGCAACCAGTGCAGCAAGTTCGGTGAGTGCGTTCTTCATCGATCCGACCACGGGCAGATTGACACCGCTGGCGACCACGGTACCCTTCGGCTCAGGATCTTCTCCACGCTGCATTGTTGAGGATCCATCGAACCAGTATCTCTATACCGCCAATTATTCGGACAGTACAGTGACCGGCGCAGTCATTAACTCGGCGACGGGAACCCTGACCAACCTGCGGAAGGCGACCTCTTTCCCTACGACCGGTCAGCCTACCTGGTGTGTGGCCAGCGGCACGTTGTTCTAAGGGGCTCAAGTGGCCGAAAGGGGCCCAAGCTTTTACAATGCAAGTGGGACTCAAACGACTCTCTATCCATAGCTCTGCTGCGAGCTGCAGCCCTGTTCCATGCTTTTCTTTGGCCAGGATGAAGGAAGCGCATGAAGTTTAGTAAATTCGGCCGGATCGCACTGGCCTCTGTTGTATCCCTAATTCTTGGCTTCGGTGTTACTGCGTGCGGACCCAGCAATACGATTGACTTTCTTTACGTCACGTCCTCCAAGCAAAACCCGGGACAGATCAATGTCTACAAGGTGGATAGCCAAGCGGGGGCGTTGATACCAATTCCCGACTCTCCCTACAGCTCCGGTGGCCGCAACCCCGTGGCCGATGTCGCCTCCCCAAACGGCAAGAATCTCTATGTGATCAACCACGATGACAACACCGTGGTTGAATTCGCAGTTGGAACGGACGGTAAGCTCTATCCCCAGCAGACGTGCAACATGCCTGGCAGCTATCCGATTCAACTGGCCGTCAACAAGGCCGGAACCTTCCTGTATATAGTTGAGACCTACCAGCCAAACTACAGCACCAATATTCCTGGACCTGGAGCGTTAGTGGTGTTCCCGATCAATGCGACGGGGGGCCTGGGCGCCACGGGAAGCCTGTGCACGCCGGTCGCGAACGGCACCAAGGCCTTCTTTCCCGTAGGAATGAATCCGGTGGCTGTAAATGTACTGGCTAACGGAAACTACGTGTACGCGGTAAATGAAACGGATGCCACCATTTCCGCTTTCCAGATTGCATCGAGTGGCGTCCTTAGCTTGATCGCCACTTACCCCGTCGGTGTGGCTCCGAATGCGGCTGCCAGCGATCCGACCAGTAAGTTTCTTTATGTAACGGATGGGGCGGCGAATCAGATGATCGGGTTCCTGGTACAGATCAACGGGACTTTGATCAACATGCAGACCCCCTTCAAAACGGACAACCTGCCTGATGCGGTGGTGGTCGATCCCCGCGGTATTTACGCGTATGTGGCGAACTACAACGCCAACGACGTGAGTGCCTATGCCATCGATCGCGCCACCGGAAATGCCACGCAGATCTCCGGCTCCTCCACGTATGGGGTTGATGCCGGTCCACAGTCCATCATTATCGAACCGGCCGAGGGTCGCTATATCTATACCGCGAACTTCCTGGGCAACACGGTATCTGGTCTCTACCTGAACCCCCCGAACGGACAGCTGTCTGCGGTACAGAACACTCCGTTTAAAGCCGCTGGGCAGCCCACCGGCACGGCTGCCGTTACGCATGGCAACCATGCCATCGAGGTGGTGCAGCCGTAAAGCGGAGGGTGCCTCCGCTTTTACTCTACTGTTCTTGGTGTTCCTGACCGTAGCCAGCTGTTCCGCCCAGCAGCCGGTGGCCGCTCCATTGCCCGACAATCCAACTCCGCAGCCGACGCGGAACTTCTTTGGCAGACTGTGTGAGTTCTACCGCGAAGACTGGCACCCCACCGCAGCGCAGGGTCCGCCCCCGCCCAGGCGCGGGCTACCCTCTCCGCTGGAATCTCCTCCGTTCCCGAACTCTGACTGGTCGTATGGAGGCTCGCCGGTCATCGGCGAACCGGACACCAATAGCTATCCCCTCATGACTTCCTGGAACGGTGCTCGCAGCCGCACTAAAGTCTATGGATGGGTGGAACCTACGTTGAACTTCAGCACGTCCACAAACAGCAACGCGCCGGAAGCCAACGACGTTTACTCCAATCGCTTTGAGATGAATCAGCTGATTGTTTACGTGGAGCGCCTGCCTGATTCCGTGCAGCGGCAGCATGTGGATATCGGCTATCACCTGACGGCGTTTTACGGAACGGACTATCGCTACACAATCGACAAAGGCTATCTCAGCCGCCAACTGCTGGTGCATGACCATCAGTATGGCTTCGATCCGATCCTTGAATACATCGACATCTATGTGCCCAAAGTAGCCAAAGGGATGAATATCCGGGTCGGCCGCTTTATTTCCATCCCAGGAATTGAAGCGCAGCTTACGCCGAATAATTACATGTTCAGCCATTCCTTGCTGTACGCGGTGGATCCGTTCACCGACACCGGCATTCTGGCCACGGTGCAAGTGAACGACCGGTGGCTGGTGCAGGCAGGGATCACGGGAGGCCATGATGTTGCGTTGTGGACCAGCGATGCGAAACCTTCAGCAACGGCTTGCGTCAGCCACACCACCAGCTCGGTGAACAACAATGTCTACCTTTGCGCAAACGGTATTAACGACGGCAAGTACGCCTATAACAACCTGCAGCAATATGACGGCACCTGGTATCACAAGTTTTCCAAGACGTGGCACACGGCAACAGAGGCTTACCTGATGTACCAGCGCGACGTGCCCAGCACCAGTGGGCCGATCAAGCCCCAGCCCAATAACTACGGAGCTACCTGCCACCCCGGCCTGGTGACCTGTTTAGCGCCCGAGTACGCTGCCGTGAATTACATTCTGAAGCAATTATCCGCTCATGATTTTGTCGGCTTCCGCAGTGACTTGCTCAACGACAAGAAGGGGCAGCGTACGGGTGTGAATACCAAGTACACGGAAAACACTTTTATGCTGAGCCATTGGATCGGATCGACGATACAGATGCGGCCTGAGATACGCTTCGATCACGCCTGGGACCGGAAGTCATACGACCGGGGAGAACGACAGAGCCAGCTTACGGTTGCCAGCGATTTGATTTTCCATTTTTAGGACGGCTGTTACCTGCAGAGCGATTTAGTTAGCCGGGACGTCAGTCCATAAGCGCTACCTTGTTTGGCAGACGAATAGAAATCCGAGTAAGACGCTGGTTTTTTGCATCTCCAACTCACAACAAAAACGTCATCCTGAGCGAGAGCTGCCTAGCGGAAGGTCCTACTGTGTAGATCGCGGTCAGTTGCTGGGCTGAAGACGGCGGATGATCCAGTTTCTTCCTGGCCGCTCGATGAGCCTCTTGGTGAGCAGTGCCGCAACAATCAACAGAAGGTACGAGATCCAGGGATCGAAGACGATCAGGCCGCTCTTCTCCAGGAAATGTGAGTCGTGCAGCAAAGTCCAGAGATTGAAGTGCAGAAGGTAGAGGCAGTAACTGGCCTCGCCGATGGCAATGAAAGGGAGCAGCCCAAAGAAGCCCGCAATCCAATTACGGCCGGCCAGGCAAAGGATAACCCCGGCGAAGAGGGGCATCAGCAAACCGTCGTGCATCATGGCGTAGGGCAGCCGGTCGCCCACGCAAAGAAGCAGGTACAGGGCCGCAAAGGCAAAAACCCCTAAGACCAGACGCTTACGGCTCTCCGGCCTAATCTTCTCGTTTAAGAATCCCAGTGCCATGCCAAAGAGAAACGAGGGCAGGTGCTGCAGAGGCATAAATTTCAACGCCCGCATCCAGATTCCGACGGAGTAACGGTCGGGGTGAAGGTCACCATCGGGATTGAAGTGCATGTAGAGCGCGGGAAGCACCAGGCCGGAGAGCCACGCCGCAATCAGGATCATCACCAGGGACCGCACCTGGCGGGGCCGGCGACGCGTGATCAGCCAGGGAAACAAAAGATAAAAGAACGCCTCGGTGGACATGGTCCATGCCGGCGTGTTCCAGAAGGTTGAGAGAGCGGGATGCCATCCCTGGAGCAGCAGCGGGGTGAGAATCAATCCCAGGCCAAAGTCCACCCGGGTGTGCGCATGGACTTCTTGCATCAGCATGCCCACTGAGAGCAGCAGGCTGAAGGCATAGACGGGATAGAGCCGGGAAAACCGAGCGGACCAGAAGCTGCGCGCAGTAAGCGCTCCCCGTTGGGCGCGATCCGCGTAGTTATAGGTGAGGATGAAGCCGGAAAGCAGCAGGAAGAAGCTGACCGAGATGTACCCGCCGTTGACCACCGGACTCAACGACCCAAAAGAATGGGGGTCTGCAAAATGGAAAAAAACGAGGTTCAGGGCGGCAAAACAACGGATTCCGGTTAGCGCGGGCAACTGGGATCGCCGAGGCGCCGCAATCGGAGCAGGAGGAACCAGCACCGGGCCGGCCGGAGCCTGTACCGCCGGCATTGCAGCGACCGATCGAACTTTGGCCTGAAATGCTGGAGGGCGTTCCGCAAGTGTGCTTTGGGGGGTCAGGCGGTCACCAGGGAACCGACCTTTTCTCCGCTCACCACCCGCAGGATGTTTCCTGGCCGGTTCATGTTGAAAATGATCATAGGCAAGTTATTGTCCTTGCACAGGCTCACGGCAGTGCTGTCCATAACCTTTAGACCGAGCCGCAGGATTTCCATGTAGGTAATTTGCTCAAATTTAACTGCGTCTTTGGTAATAACAGGATCGGCGTCGTAAATCCCTTCCACTTTAGTGGCCTTGAGCAAGACATCTGCCTTGATCTCCATAGCGCGGAGCGAAGCGGCCGTATCCGTCGAAAAGTAGGGATTACCCAAGCCTGCCGCAAAAATAACGACACGACCCTTCTCCAGATGCCGAATGGCCCGCCTGCGGATGTATGGCTCGGCCACCTGGTTCATCTCAATGGCAGACATGACGCGGGTCTGCACCTCGCACTTCTCCAGAGCATCCTGCAGTGCGAGAGAATTGATCACCGTGGCCAGCATTCCCATCTGGTCAGCGGAAACGCGGTCCATCATGCGCGCCTGCTCCGCCACGCCGCGGAAAAAATTTCCTCCGCCCACGACAATGGCGACTTCCACCCCAAGATCCCGGACCGCCAAAATCTCCTGCGAAATCTCATGGAGACGGGCAACGTCTACGCCAAAGCCGCGGTCAGCGGCCAGTGCTTCTCCCGACAATTTGAGCAGGACTCTCTTGTACATTCATGCAAAGTATCGCACATCTCACGAGAGCGGCTATCCCTTGGCAGAGAGGCCATTTGACACATGTTTCGATGCAGAACCGACGAGGTTTGGCGCAAAGAGAAGGGCCGGAAATCTCCCGGCCCTTCTCGCGGGTCTTAAAACCCGCTCCCCCGGACTAAAAAGAGGCTGCGGAAGAAGGTGCTTATCTGGTCACTTTTGCTGGTGTTTTCTTTGTACTAAGAAAGAGGAATGCGAGGAGAACAACGGCAGCAGGGTTTTTTGTACAGTTACGTAAGCCTGGAGCGGCGTATTAGCGCCGATCATCCACTCCGCGGGATCCGAACAATGGTGGACCGTGGGTTGGTACCAATGGACGCGTTATTTGCCGCGATGTATGGCTCAGCAGGCCGCCCATCGATTGCGCCGGAACGGTTGTTACGGGCGCAGCTGTTGATGGTTTTGTACTCGATCCGCTCGGAACGTCAGTTGATGGAGCAACTGAACTACAACCTGTTGTACCGCTGGTTTGTGGGTCTGGACATGGATGACGTGGTGTGGGATGTGACGGTGTTTACCAAGAACCGCCAACGGCTGATCGCCGCTGAAGCGAGCCAGCAGTTATTGGCAGCGGTTCTAGACCAAGCCCTGGAACACGATCTGCTAAGCGACGAGCATTTTTCCGTGGATGCCACACTCATCCAGGCGTGGGCCTCGGCCCAGAGCTTCAAAAATACGAAGGACCCTCCGCCACCTGGCGGTGGCTCCGGCAAGGATGGGAGCTTTCTGCTGCGTGACAAGGTGGAATCGACGACGGATGCCGAGGCGCGACTGTACAAGAAGGCGCAGCCGGATAAGGCAGTGCCGAGCTATCAGGGCCATGCGTTGATGGAGAACCGTAATGGACTGATCGTGGCCGCTGAGGCTAGCCAATCCTCCAACGCTGCAAAGCGGGATATCGCGCTTAAGATGCTGGACCGGGTGATCGGCTCGAAGTGGAAACGGCTGAATAAGAAGATCACTCTTGGTGCGGATACCTCTTACCAGGATCGAGGGTTCGTCCAGGAGCTGCGGGAGCGCAGAGTGGCTCCGCATATCAGTGAATATATGAAGGGCAATTTGGAAAAGAACTGCTTGACGGCCAGAGAACGGAACGACAAGCGGCGCACAATCAGCCGCAACAAACGCAAACTGATCGAACGTTCCTTCGGTGGAGCAAATCGGACCCACCGATACGCCAGATCAAGCTGCGTGGGCTGAAGCGGGTGGACTGGCTACATCGCCTCACCATGACCGCCTACAATCTGACTCGTATGTGCCGGCTCATTCCGCTTGCGACCGCAAGCTGCTAGGGCCGACGTGTGTCCAGTGCGTGCTCAGCCGTCAAAGCTACACGCTAGAAACCCGCAAAATAGCCCCTGAAAGCACCGCCAAGCGTCAAAAAGACTCAATACCTAAGCAAATCTCGAGTAAAACGCAGGTTTTTCCGCAGCCTCTAAAAAGCCCGGACTCCACGACTCCAGGGGCCGTTATTCGGCTGCGTTAGGCTTGATCTGGGCCACGGTCCAGACCGGATCGCCCACTTTGAACCGGGCGAAGCGGCGCACGCTAAGGTTCTCCCCCAGCTTGCCGATCTTCTGCGCAATCAGATCCTTGATAGCGAACGACTGGTCCTTGATGAAGGGCTGATCGAGCAGGCAAACCTCTTCGTAAAACTTGCTCATTTTGCCTTCCACGATCTTTTCGATCACCTGGGCCGGTTTGCCGGTGGCAGCCGCCTGCGAACGATAGATATCCTTCTCCCGCTCCAGATCCTCCGCGGTGACGTCTTCGCGGCGAATATATCGCGGATCGGTGGCCGCGATGTGCATGGAAATATCTTTCAGCAGTTCCTGGAAATCTTCCGTCCGGGCTACAAAATCGCTCTCGCAGTTGATTTCGATCAGCACCCCGATCTTGCCCCCGGCATGAATATAAGTGCCGACGGCCCCCTCGGAGGTGGTGCGCGACGCCTTCTTGGCGGCAGACGCCATGCCCTTCTTCCGCAGGACCACAACCGCCTGGTCCAGGTCACCCTTGGCTTCCTCGAAGCGCGTTGCGGCAGTCCATCATCGGCGCGCCAGTCTTCTCGCGAAGCTCCTTGACCTGTGCGGCGGAGATATTTTCAGTCACAGTTGACATCCTCTTGCAATTCCTTTGCTGGCCTGTTAACAGGCCCTGTTTCGGGCCCGGGTAGGTATAAGCAGTGCATAGAGCAACTGTTCGTGTTCTGGCTTAAGATTTGGGCTGTAAAACGCCGGCTACAGCGTTCGCTCGGCGGTCTCCGGCTCATCGACCGCGGTGATCACGCCAGGGGCCTTGCGGATACCTCCCCCAAGCGCAGCTTCCAGATCAACCTCTTCGCTATCACCTGCCGCCTCATCGGCGCCAGATTCAAGACCGGCGGCTTCCACCGGAGCAGCCTCGAGCTGCGCATCTGCCGTCACCCCAGCATCGCTGGCGCGCTTGTCGCCGGCCATCTGTACGCCTTCCACTACGGAATCGGAGATCTTGGAGGTAAAAAGACGAATCGCACGAAGCGCGTCATCGTTGCCCGGGATGACGTAGTCGACAACAGTGGGATCGCAATTGGTATCAACCACGGCAACCACGGGAATGCCCAGCTTGCGGGCTTCCTTTACGGCAATCGCTTCGTTATTCGAATCGACCACGAACAGAGCGTCGGGTAAGCGGCGCATGTTCTTGATTCCCGCCAGATTGGCCTGCAAATGCTTGCGTTCCCGCTCCAGTCTGATGACCTCTTTCTTGGTCAGCAGCTCGTAGCGGCCGTCGGTGGCCATCTCATCCAGTTCCTGTAGGCGCTTGACGGACTTTTGTACGGTGATCCAGTTGGTCAGCAGTCCACCCAGCCAGCGCTGGTTGATGTAGAACATGCCGCACCGGTTTGCCTCTTCGGCAATCGCATCCTGGGCCTGTCGCTTGGTACCGACAAAGAGGATGACTTTACCCTGCCCTGTCAGGTCGGTGACAAACTTGCTGGCTTCCTTGAACATCTTCAGGGTCTTTTGCAGATCGATGATGTAAATCCCGTTCCGCTCACCGAAGATGTATTCCTTCATCCGTGGGTTCCAACGCTTGGTTTGATGCCCGAAGTGGACTCCCGCCTCGAGCAATTCCTTCATCGTAATAGTGGCCAAACTACCTCCTCTTGATTTGCATCCCGGCGTGCCGGGATTTATTTCCCTCGCCCGCGCCTCAAGTCGTGAGCGGGGAAGATTTTGTAATGCAGCTTTGACTTAACTTCGAACTAGCGTTTGCTGAACTGGAAGCGCTTACGGGCGCCCTTTTGTCCATACTTCTTGCGCTCTTTGATGCGCGCGTCACGAGACAGCAGGCCGTCAGCCTTCAGGGTCTTACGCAGCTCGATGTTGAATTCAAGCAGGGCGCGGGCAATACCCATCTTCACCGCATCCGCCTGGGCGCTTACTCCGCCCCCCTTGACCGTGGCCAGCACATCGAAATTGGCGGAAAGCTCAGCTAATTCCAACGGGCGCTTGGCCGAAACCCGTTGCTGATGGGTAACGAAATAGGTCTCGAAAGCTTTCTGATTGACGACAAAGTTGCCGCTGCCCGGGCGCAGGAAGACGCGCGCCACGCTGGCCTTGCGACGGCCTGTTCCGTAGTACTGAACCAAATCTGCCATGACCATCCTATTCTTTGCTATGTCGCGTAGCGACCCCGGTTCAGAACCGCTGCTAGCGAGCCGCTAACTCGAATACCTCAGGCTGCTGCGCCTGGTGGGGATGCTTATCACCCCGGTAAACTTTCAGCTTGGTACCCATCTGCCGGCCCATCTTGCTCTTCGGCAGCATGCCCTTGATTGCTTGTTCGATAACCTTCTCCGGCCGGCGCGCCATCAGGCGCACAATCGACTCTTCGCGCAGCCCACCGGGAAATCCGGTATAGCGGCGATAGACCTTTTTTTGGCCCTTGAGGCCCGTCAACACGATCTTTTCCGCATTGACGACGATCACATGATCGCCCACGTCGATAAACGGCGTGTACTTAGGGTTCTTCTTGCCGCTCAACACGCTGGCCGCTTCGGTCGCCAGACGCCCTAGCGTCTTGCCGCTGGCGTCGACCACGAACCATTTGCGCGTGATATCGTGCGAGCTTGGAAAATACGTAGACATCGTTTCTGTTCTCCCAGGGAATCTTCGTTAGCGCGCACTGCACACTGCCGCAGAGAATCTCGCGGCCGGCAACTGCTTCCCGCAAACGAAAGATTCAAAATCGCTTGAGTGGCGAAGATTAGATTTTTGAAGCGCCTCTTCGGGGGCGCTTTCCTGCCAGGCGGCCTGGGCTCGCTCAATCTCCAGATCGGCTTCCCGTGAAGCGTGCTTCACTTCTCGTCGGATCAGATGGCGAATAAAGAAGGCCCACACTGCGCAAGAAAACAAGACTAACGCAATCGAGCAAGGGAGTCAACGGGGAGAGGTGTACTACTTGTGGACAAAAGAGGCATTCGCGCTTGATTTCGAGCAGGATACGCTCTCCTTGAATTGTTGTGGAGGTTCCCCCAAATGACACAACGTGCCTCTGAATCCCTGGTAGCGGTGCTGATTCGCATCGGCCTGTTGCTTGCCCTGGTGATCATGTTGATGGCAGAAAATGCCCAAGCCCAAGCCCCGTTCTCCCCGCCGGGTCACTCCCGGACGGGCAACCCTGCGAGCTTGCAGCCGCGAAACGCAGCGGCCGGAAGCACTCGCTCCCATCGGACGGCGTAGCAGGCAGTCACCCCCGGTCGTAGGAGCAAGGAGACTGCATGAAGTTCGAAAAACAACTCTCGTCCCTTATCTCCGCAGCTTTACTCTGCGGCACTTTTACCACACTCTCGTTCGCCCAGCAGGCGGCCGGCAGTGGAGGGGTGACTCCTGCCGCAACAGTTCCGGTTACTCCTGCGGCTTCAGCTGCTTCAGACGAAGCTTTGGTTAAATCAACCCCTCCGCTCACAGAAGATGCTCTGCGTGCCCGATACGTCGGCAAGCTCATCTTCCTACGCGGTTCCTACCTCGGTGACGATCTGCAATTCGACACGAATGGCAAGGTCAATGGGTCGCCCGCAGTCGGCTCCTTTACGCTTTCCGCCCTCGAGGTCAGGAAGGTGAAGCTTTCCAAACACAAGCTGGAGCTGGAAGCCGATCGCTATGGATTGCACTTCTTCGGCGCGCTGCCCTACGAAGACGAGACCAAGTCCTTTGACAAGGTGAAAATTTCAAAGAAGCCGATCCACATCGCCATCGCGCGCGAGCTGATCGTGGTGCCCAAGGAGAAGAAAGACAAAAGCAAGAAGGATGCCCCGCCACAGTCTGGCGGCCCAAATTAGGTGCAGCTGTCACGGTTGCGCCAAAACCTGTCACCGCAACCGAGGCCGAGCTGAGAGCTGTCTCTCCGGCGCATAGCGCCATGCTGATGAATAAGGCCCTGGACAACATCTTCGCCAGTGACATCGACCGGAGCCTGATGTCTCATCTGCCTGACTACTGGCAGGAATACTTCACCAGCAAAAGCCAGCATCGCCAGTTCATGCCCGCCGATGGCAACATCAAGGTAGTCAGCGAAGGCATGACACCGCCCAAGGTTTTAAACAGCATCGATCCCAGCTCGAACGAATACGCTCAGAAATACGGGATTGCGGGCATAGAGTTGTTACGTACGGTCGTGGATGCCAACGGAATTCCGCGGCAGATGGCGATTGCCCGCCCCATTGGCTTCGGGCTCGACGAAAAAGCGGTGGAAGCGATCAAGAATTCGCGCTTCCGGCCCGCAACCCTGAACGGTCAGCCCGTACCGGTGGTGATCGATCTGGTCGTCACCTTCCGCATCTACTCCAACTGGACCAAACCGGGTTCGGTGACCAAAGGATCGAAGCCAACGGTGCTGGCCGCTTCTGTAGCCGACACGGACACGTCCAAGCCATCGGGTTCCGATGCTAGTCTGGATCGGTGAGTCAACGCTTTCTTAACCTGATCCGCGGAGGCGAGACGGCTGAAGTTGCAGCCGCCGCGGAGGAAGACCCATCGCTGGTTACCTGCAGAGACGCCCAGGGCGTCTCTGCTTTTTTGTGGAGCATTTATAGCCGGCAGCCGCTGATCAGGGATTTCCTGCTCACCCGGCTGACTAGTCTGGACATATTCGAGGCCTCCGCCCTGGGGGATTCCGTCCGCCTCGAGCCACTGCTGCGGCAGAATGCCATGGTCGTTCATGAGACCTCGGCCGACGGCTGGGCGCCTCTCCACTTGGCGGCGGCATTTGGCGGACCGCAGGCTACGGCGCTGCTGCTTGCGCACGGAGCGCATGTGCACCGCTTCTCCCGCAACCCCATGAAGAATCAACCACTGCATGCTTGTATTGCTTTGAGCGGGGATCTCGAGACCGCGCGCATACTGATTGACCAGGGAGCGGATGTCAACATGGCGCAGGCCGGAGGCTATACCCCCTTGCACCAGGCAGCGGCCGCCGGGCTCGAAGAGCTGACTCGCATACTGCTGGAAGCAGGCGCGGACCCGTGCATGTATGCGATCAGGGTAAGACCCCGGCCGATTACGCCCGCGACCGGAAACACGAGGGTGTGCTGCAGCAACTTTCAGCGGTTCGTGCTTAGCTTCAGGGCTTTTAAGGGTCTACGTGAGAATCCATTGGGTCCTCTGCATGACCCCCAGGTCAAAGGCGAGGGCCACCCACTCGTGGTTTTGGATTTATGGAGGTGGTTCTCACGCGGCTTGAGATTCTGTTGGACTGCAGGCCAATCTGCAGCGGTTCGGGATATCCCCGGTTTTTATAAAATTCGATAAAATTCGATCCTTTTGGGCCTTTTTGGGCATTTGAAGCGAGTGCATGTTCTCGCTTTTCTTCCAGAAAGTCAGCGGCGCCGGGCAAAGGGGTTCTTTAGGATCGAGAAGGAACCCTGGTATCTGGAGCAAACGCGGCACAAGGCGGCCATTGCGTTTCCGTAAGGCTAGAGCCATTGGCGAAGGTGGACTCGCTGGGGTCAAGTTGGGGTTGAGTGAACGAGGCTGTGGGTAGAGGTCTTACCGCGCAGCGAAGCGCGGGCGGAATGCATAAAAAATCCCAGCCGCAGCGGGAGCGTCTTGGGTTGGCTGCATTTGTGACAGGGATCGGGTGAGATCCGGTCCGGGATCAGATAAAGGCGCCAGCACGATATTTTGAGCCGGAGGTACCGCTTCAGAGGTTACTTTTGGTTTATTCGGAGCGAACCCGGATTTGTAAAGTTGTCATTACTGCCATCTGGGAACACTCCCTAGCTATTCTGCCCGCAGGGACGGCTGAAGTGGAATGGATGCAGCCGTCCCTGCGGTCTTCTCTTCCAACTTCCAACCCAGGACGGACGTCTTGGGCTAGTTTCAGTCGTCCCTTCGGGACTGGATGTCGAGGGCTGCTGAGGAGCCCGGCCCGCTTTTTTATAGGGAGCGTATCCGGATTTCCTTTTCGCCTGCAGAGAGGGCAGGGGTTTTCTGAAAGGCGAATGAGGTGCGTGGAAACCTTTAGGCTCAACAGGAAATCGGGGGGGCCCAGCTTCAGTGCCGCGCCTACGGCGCTCGCTCAATCTTCGGGATGGATCGCCGTAGGCGCGGTACCAAACCGCTCTCCACCGCGCAGCCGCCTCTACTCGTACGCCAGAGCCTCGATGGGATCCTTGCGAGCAGCTTTCAGGGCTGGATAACTTGCGCCCACCAGCGCCCCGCAAAGGGCAATCAACGTAGCAGCCACCATCCATTCGGCGCTGACGGGAAAGGGTACGGTGGGGAAGCGAACGTTCATAAATGCCTTCAAGAGCCAGGTCAGGCTGATGCCAAGAAGGATGCCGACACAGGCAAGAAATGCCGTTTCCCGCAAAACAAGACCAACGATATAAAGCTGGGAAGCTCCCAACGACTTCAAAATACCAATTTCGCGCGTTCGCTCGAGCACGGCCGTGTACATCGCCTGAAAGATAACGATAAAGCCGACGGTAACCGCAATGCCGATCACGACCCGTAACGCGATATTGAAACCAGGCAGGTGCTCCGGGGTTAACATCGCGAAAACCTCCTGCACCGTTTGAACTCCATATTGAGAAAGTCCAGGAGTCGCGTGAATCTCCTGCTCGATGAGAACTTCATTCTTCGGATCGTCAGCCTTGACGTAGAACAGGGTGGCGTTGTTTTCCGCACCCAGCAAAGCCCCCAGGGTCTTGATCGGCAGGAACTTGCGACCGCCTTTGCCGTGCTCGACGATGCCACAGATGCGGAAGGTGTGGTTGAGGATGGGAATCATGTCACCAACATGGTAGCCTTTGCCGCTTCGGGCAAAGAAATCATCCACGATCACGTCGTTAGGGCCCTGGAATGGGCCACCGGAGAGAAAAACAAAAGGCCGCAAGGCATTAAAACTCTGGTAATCGATCCCCCAAATGGTCTCGACTGAGGTTTGGGTCGATATCTGTTGAATCGCAGGCGAGGCAACGGCGACGTGCGGCAGCTTGCGCAGCACATCCGCAATTTTCGCTGGAGCCGGCGCCCCGCTCACGCCCACGAGAAATGACTGATTGGGAGGCCGGACGATCAGGTCCGCACCAATGCCGTTTGTCTGGGTGCGGTTCCCTGGACCATGCCCACCATGATGCCCACGATCGAAAGGATCATCGTGACCTCGATCGCGATCGCGAGAATGCTGATCGATGACCGTAAAGGCCGATGGAGCAGATTGCCAATAACTAACCTATTCATGGTATTCGCCTGACTGAGCCGAGTGTAGCAAAATTGTCTGGTGGCTTCAGGCGGCATCCAGTTACTCAGGAGATGCTGTAGCACGCACAAACTAAAGGACTATAGGGATTTGCTTTTGACCTGGCAAGAGAGCCGTCTTATGGTTGACAATGTCGGCGCACGTCATATGCGGCGTATGCGCTGACGTTCCTTCACCGGCGCCGGATGTCTTGCGCCGGACCCGCTTCCTGAATCGACGGAACCGTCGCGTTAAGCAGATGAGTGCTATGTATGGGTAATTTCGGCGATACATTGCGGCAGGAACGGGAGTTCCGCGGGATCACGCTGGACGCCATCACCCGGGTTACGAAGATCAGCAACCGTCACCTGGTAGCCCTCGAAGAGGAGCACTTCGATGTTCTCCCTGGAGGGGTGTTCAACAAAAGCATGGTGCGGGAGTATGCCCGGGTCGTGGGACTCGATCAAGAAGAATGGATCGAACGCTACCTCTCCGCGCACCGGTCGACCGGGGCCCTGCAGGATGAAGACGGTTGGATACGCTTTGCCGAAAATGCCAGCAAAGGCCGCGGCGACATGGGTCGGGGGACCGCGCTGACCAGCGGCTGCGATGGACGGGCATTGGAGTTCTGCTCCTGCTGGTAGCCGGTCTGAGTTGGTTCGTATGGAGCTATGTTCATAAGAAAATCTCCCTCTCTACGCCTACCCATGTGACTCGTACCACGACGGCCATGGTGGCCGGGACCGGAGCCTTTGCGTGGCTGATTCCCCTCTGATACCGTCATAAAAGGTTCGTAAACCCGCAGCTCGCGGCGATTCCTTGCCGATCGAGAAGCTGCTGCCAGGCACCCTCACAGGAGGAAGTCTCTTTGCCACAACATGATCGATTTCTGTTTACGTCCGAGTCGGTGACTGAAGGACATCCCGATAAAATTGCCGACCAGATTTCCGACGCCATCCTCGATGCCTGTCTCGCGCAAGACCCCTTTAGCCGTGTGGCGTGCGAAACTCTTACCGCTACAGGCCTGGTGGTCATTGCCGGCGAGATCACGACCAAAGCATATGTCGACTTCCAGTCCCTAGTGCGTGGAGTCGTGGCCTCGATTGGCTACGACAATGCTCTCTATGGCTTCGACGCGAATACCTGCGCCGTCATCTCCAGCATCAATAAGCAGTCTGGCGACATCGCCATGGGCGTGGACACCGGCGGAGCAGGCGATCAGGGCATGATGTTCGGTTACGCGACCAACGAGAACGAAGACCTGTTGCCCACGCCGATCTCCCTCGCCCACAAGCTCAGCCGTAAATTGACCGAAGTGCGCAAGAGCGGACTGCTTTCCTATCTCCGGCCGGATGGCAAGAGCCAGGTGACGGTGGAATATGACAAGGATCAAAATCCGGTCCGCGTCGATGCCGTCGTAATTTCCACCCAGCATTCCGAGACCATCTCTACCGAGGAGCTGCGGGCCGACATCCTGAAGCATGTGATTCAGGCCACCGTACCTTCCAGCCTGCTCGATGCCGACACCAAGTACCACATCAACCCGACCGGGCGTTTTGTGATCGGTGGTCCGATGGGCGACACCGGTCTGACCGGACGAAAAATCATTGTAGACACCTACGGCGGAATGGGTCGCCACGGAGGCGGGGCATTCAGCGGCAAGGATCCGACCAAGGTGGATCGTTCGGCGGCTTATATGGCGCGGTATATTGCCAAGAACATCGTGGCGGCAGGGCTGGCGAAGCGTTGTGAAGTGCAGTTAGCGTATGCCATTGGTGTTGCCGACCCGGTCAGTGTGCTGGTAGAGACTTTTGGCACCGGAGCGGTCGACTCCGCGACGCTGCAGAAGCTGGTTCGGGAAAACTTCAAACTGACCCCGAAGGGCATTATTGAGAGCCTTAACCTGCGCCGGCCTATCTACCGCAAGACCGCTGCTTATGGCCACTTCGGGCGCGCCGATGCCGACTTTACCTGGGAGGCAACGGATAAAGCCCAGGCACTGCGCGAAGCGGCTGGACTGAAAGGACAGCCCCAGCTCGCGGCAAAATAGTTTGGCGGCAAGATACGGATAGCGTCGTGTTCTGCTTCGGTTCATGATTCTGGCATGAGAAGCAATCAGCAACTCGACCTCAATCCCACCCAGGCATGGCAACAGGTGCTGGCCCGCGACGCAAACGCGAACTTCGTTTACGGCGTAGCCAGCACCGGGATATTTTGCCGGCCCAGCTGTCCCAGCCGGCGTCCTACCGAAACCAATGTGCGTTATTTCCCCGACCCACAGGGGGCGTTGGCCGCGGGTTACCGCGCCTGCAAGCGATGCGCTCCGCTGGGTGAGCTCCGCGAGGCAACGACGGTGGCGCGGCTTTGCCGCTATCTTGCCAGCCATCTCGACCGCACAGTAACGCTTGCCGATCTCGCGCGAGTGGCCAAGAGCAGCCCGTTCACCGTCCAGCGTAAATTACCCGGGTGATGGGCATCAGCCCACGTGCTTATCAGGCACAACTGCGGGCGACCGATATGCGGCACAGCCTCGCAGCGCCTGGGTCCAGCGTCACTGCCGCTATTTATCGAGGCCGGGTACTCGTCTTCAAGCCGTTTTTATGAGCAGGCGGCAGAAAACCTGGGCATGAGCCCCACACGTTTCCGTGACGGTGGCGCAAACGAGACGATCCGATTTACTACCGTGCCCTGCGAACTGGGATTGCTGCTGATGGCGGCGACCGCGCGCGGTGTATGCAGCGTGATGTTAGGCGAGGACCCAGCCGTGCTCGAGCAATTGCTCCGCCAGCAGTTTTATGCCGCGGAAATTATTCGGGATGTTCCAGGAATGGCCGAGCAGGTAACGGGTATTCTCGCCGCCATGAGCGATCATCCGGCGGCCGGTGATTTGCCGCTCGATGTGCGCGCAACCGCGTTTCAGGCCCGAGTTTGGCGGGCGCTGCGGCAGATTCCGCGCGGCCAGACACGCAGCTATGCGGAACTGGCCAAGGCGGTCGGTCAACCGGCCGCAGTCCGCGCGGTGGCCCGGGCTTGCGCCACCAACCCAGTGGCCATCGCCGTTCCCTGCCACCGTGTGATCGGCAGCGACGGCTCGCTTAGCGGCTACCGTTGGGGAATCGAGCGCAAGAAAGCGCTGTTGGAAGTGGAGAGGAAATCCTCACTCCGGTCGAGATGAGAACAGCAGGTCCCTTCAGTTCGCTGACAAATGCGGGAAGAAATAGTGGTTTTATTTGGATTGGTTGCTGGTCAAGTGGAACTGCAGATCCCTCGGCTACGCTCGGGATGACAAAGGGGAGGGCGGCGCTTCCATTTGGTGTGATGGTAGTAATGACAACCTCACGGACGTTGTTCATTCCTCCCTTAACTTGCCACACGCAAGTCGGCTCCTCGGGATGACAAAGGGGCGGCGGTGCTTCCATCCACGTCAGTTTCTATAAGCCTTTGTTGCCCGTGGCCAGCAGGGTTTGAAAGAAGGGTGCTTCGGTTTCCTTGTGCACAACGGCAGTTGCACGTTCTGCGAAGCCGGCCTTGCTCAGCAGCTTCTCCAACTCCACTTCGCTGAAGCCCAACCAGACGTCGGCATACAACTCCCGCGCCTCGGCAAAGCGGTGCTGTAACAGGTCCAAAATCGCGATGCGTCCGCCGGGCTTTAGAATGCGCCAAGCCTCTGCGATTGCGCGCGCCGGATGAAGCGCGTGATGCAATGACTGGCTAAACAGCGCCAGGTCAACCGAACCATCCGCGATCGGCACGGCTTCCAGGTCCCCTTTGCGATACTCCAGCGTCGTGACTCCTGTTTTCTTCGCCAGTGCACTGCCCAGTTCGACCATCTTGTCCGAGTTGTCGACGGCGATCACCTGCTGCGCACGCTGGGCCAGCAGCAGCGAAAACGCTCCCTCGCCCGCTCCAAGATCGGCAATGACCATCGGCGGCAGTAACTGCAACAATGCCTCGGCAATACTCTTCCAGGAGCGCCCAGGAACATACTCCCGCCCCAGCCGCCCGGCCATGTCGTCAAAAAATGCCCGGGTCTTATCCTGACGCTTGCGCAACACCAGATCCAGGGCCGCATGATCGTGCTCTGCTTGAGGGAGCTCTTCCGGGGCCTGCTGCAGCGAAGCCAGCAGCTGGGACAGTACCTCTCCCTTAGATTTGGCCTGGTACCAGATGTTCTTGCCCGCGCGCCGATCCTCCACCAGGCCGGCATGCTTCAACTGCGCCAGGTGGGTCGAGATGGTGCTCTGCCCCATCCCCAGAATTTCCTGAAGCTCGGCGACGGAGAGCTCCTCACGCGACAGCAATAGCAACATACGCAGGCGGTTGATATCACCCAGAACCCGCAGAGATTTTACGATTGACGCCATGGCTCTTCCGCACTATTGTATCAATATATTCTGATGTATCGATATGAGGGTAAAATATGGTACCAGCAACGATCGACCGCACTGCAGCCGCTCCCGCTTTTAAGGTAGCTGATCTCTCCCTGGCCGACTGGGGTCGCAAAGAGATCTCGATTGCCGAGCACGAAATGCCCGGCCTAATGTCGATCCGCCGCAAGTATGCCGCGGACAAGCCTCTCGCTGGCGTGCGCATTACCGGCTCGCTGCACATGACCATTCAGACCGCGGTGCTGATCGAGACCCTGGTGGAGTTGGGCGCCAGTGTGCGCTGGGCAAGCTGCAACATCTTCTCCACCCAGGACCATGCGGCGGCCGCGATCGCGGCCGCGGGGGTTCCGGTCTTTGCCTGGAAGGGCGAATCGCTGGAAGACTACTGGTGGTGCACAGCGCAGGCTCTGGACCACGGAGAAGGCAAGGGACCGCAGCTGGTGGTGGATGATGGCGGCGACGTGACCCTGCTGATCCACAAGGGCTACGAGCTGGAGGCTGGCGACGGCTGGGTCAACACCCCTTCTTCGAATCACGAAGAGAAGGTAATCAAGGACCTCCTGAAGAAAATCTATGGGGAAGACCGCAACCACTGGCACGAGGTCGCGAAGCAGTGGCGCGGCGTCTCGGAAGAGACCACGACCGGCGTTCACCGGCTTTACAAGATGAAAGAGCAGGGCAAGCTGCTGGTGCCGGCAATCAACGTCAACGACTCCGTCACCAAGTCGAAGTTCGACAATCTTTACGGCTGCCGTGAATCGCTGGCGGACGGAATCAAGCGGGCGACGGATGTCATGGTTGCGGGCAAGGTGGCCGTGATCTGCGGCTACGGCGACGTAGGCAAGGGCTGTGCCCACTCTCTGCGCGGAATGGGTGCGCGGGTGGTGGTCACCGAGATCGACCCCATCAACGCTTTACAGGCGGCGATGGAAGGCTTTGAAGTCACCACCGTCGAAGAAACTCTGGGCCGGGGCGACATCTACGTAACTTGCACCGGCAATGTGGACGTGCTGACGCTCGAGCACCTGTCGCAGATGAAGGACCAGGCCATCGTTTGCAACATCGGCCACTTCGATAACGAAATCCAGATCGATCGCCTGAACAGCGCACCCGGGGTGGAGAAGATCAACGTCAAGCCCCAGGTAGACCAGTACAATTTCCCCGCAGCCAAGGGAAAGCCGGCGCACACCATCTACGTTCTGGCCGAAGGCCGGCTGGTGAATCTGGGCTGCGCTACCGGGCACCCCAGCTTCGTAATGAGCAACAGCTTCGCGAACCAGACGCTGGCGCAGATCGACCTGTGGAAGAACAAGGACGTCTATAAGGTGGATGTTTACACCCTGCCCAAGAAACTGGACGAGGAAGTAGCGCGCCTGCACCTGGAGAAGATCGGCGTGAAGCTCACGACTTTGACTCCGGCGCAGGCCGACTATCTGGGCGTGGCGGCGGAAGGCCCGTACAAGCCAGAAACGTATCGTCTACTAAACATTTTCAGTACAATTGTGGGGCTCCAGTCTTTACTGCTGGGGCCCTTTTCTTTGGTGTCTCTTTCACCAGAGCGAACGTCTTATGAGCATGAAACAGAAGGTACTCGCTTGCGTGATTTTCTCCCTGGTAGAGGTTTCCGGTTGGCGGCCCCTGCAGGCGCAAGCCGGCGCCGCGCATCCGCCGGTTGAGGTGATTCAGGCGACCGCCCCCGATTCCTCTGTGCTCAAGGCTCGGAAGAGCTCCTACTCCTTCACCGTCGAAAGCGGCGATTGGACGGACACTGGAGTCGAGGTTACCCCGGCGGACCAGCTCAACTTTACCGCCACCGGCAATCTGACCCTGGCCGACGGAAGGCAAGCGCCCCCCGATGGCCTGACGCGGGGATGGAAGGACCTGATCCGCGTTTATCCCCTCAATACCGCCAATAGCGGCGCGCTGATCGGGCGCATCGGAAATGGAGACGCGGCGGTTCCCTTCCCCATCGGCGCCAGCAAGGATGTGGATGTCTCCGCGACGGGCCATCTTTATTTGCGGCTTAACCTAAGCTCCGATCTGTCCGGACCAGGGGGCATCGCGGTCAAGATGAAGCTGTCGAGCCAGACGGCGCAGAAGACTGTTTCCGCGCCCGACCTGGCTAAGCTTCTCTCGCCGCAACTGTATGCCAACATTCCCCGCCGGGTGGGCGATCTGCAAGGCAATCCGGGGGACATGGTGAACTTTTCCCTGATCGGCACCCAGGACCAGGTGACCAAAGCCTTTGCCGCCGCCGGTTGGGTACAAGTAGATAAGACCACGCAGGACGCCGTCGTTCACGGATTGATTTCCACGTTATCCCACGAGGCCTACACGGAGATGCCGATGAGTACTCTGTATCTCTTTGGCAGGTCGCAAGACCTGTCGTTCGCGCGAGCCGCGCCGCTGGAGGTAGCGGCGATCCGTCACCACCTGCGGGTGTGGAAGACGACGGAGACGGTAGGTGGCGAGCCGCTGTGGGTGGGGTCCGCTACCCACGATAACGGTTTCGAGAAAGACCAGCGTAATGGCGGAATAACCCACCACATCGATGCCAATGTAGACCAGGAGCGCGACTTCCTGGAGCAGAGCTTCTCCGGAGCCGGCGTTCTGGCTGGTGCGGCTTATGTGCTGCCTGCGAATCCGCTGACTACTGCAAAAACGGCAACTGGCGGGAGCTTTGAATCCGACGGCCGCATTGTGGTGATGGATCTGAAGTGAAACTGCCCTAGAACGTAAAGGCAATCCAAAAGGGTGCGCTGGTTCGTAAGTTGTATGTGCCCTACGTTATGGAATTGTCGACCACCAAGAGCCACAACGCCTCGGCGGAGCCCGTTGTCGTCGTTTGCAAGGATTGCAACGCTTCATCACCGATCGAGTCATTGATCAGCGTTGATCCCTTGCATGTGCAGTGCCCGCACTGTTTGTTTGTCTTCTTTTTGGACAGCTCGGTGAGAGGTCGAAGCTAGGAACGCTGGTCTTTGTCCACGGCTGCCGGAGCCAGGGGGGCTGGGGATTTTCTGTGCCTTGCGATGGCATCGAGCACACCGTTGAGGAAGTTCAGCGACTCCGGGGCGGAGTAGCGGCGGGCAATCTCCAGCGATTCGTTGATCACCACGGGCACGGGTGTGTCAGGGAAGCCCAGCAGTTCGGCGATGGCCGCCCGTAGCACGTTGCGGTCGACGGCCGGCATCCGGCTCAGACGCCAGTTGGCTGAATGAGCCTGGATGAGTTCATCAATCTCTTCATTGCGGGCAGTGGCTACGCGGAAAATATCTTCGGAAAAACCGCGGGTCTCGGCATCCACGTCTTCGCGGGATCCCCAGAAGGTCTTGCCCACCTGGTCAGGTGTCTGCTTGCCTACATCCGCCTGAAAAAGCATCTGCATAGCAAGTTCGCGTGACTTGCGCCGTTTACCGGTAGCGCTCATGGCAGGTGCACATGATTCTGCCCGTTGGCCAGAGTTGGGCCGCCCAGCTTGCGGTCGAGGGAGACCATCTCAATGGCCGCGATCGCGGCTTCAAACCCTTTATTACCGCTCTTGACGCCGGCACGGTCAAGCGCCTGCTCCAGGGTCTCGCAGGTCAACACCCCGAAGGCGTGAGGGATGCCCGTCTCCTGCTGCGATTGGCCGATGCCGCGCGCCACCTCGTTGTAGATCGCCTCGTAGTGCGCGGTTTCGCCGCGCAGCAGCACTCCCAGGGTGACAACGGCATCGACGTGGCTGTGCAGGGCCGCCTTGCGCGCGGCCAGCGGTATTTCCCACGCTCCGGGTACGCGAATCACCTGCACGTCGCGCCGGGCGGCTCCGCTGCGGTAGAGGGCGTCGAGGGCACCCTGCAACAGGCGGTCGGTAATCACCGCATTCCAGCGCGCCACAACCACAGCAAAACCCATGCCGTGGGCGCTCAGATCGCCCTCCACCGCCAACGGTTTGCCCTTGTGGGGATCGTCCCATTCCCAAAAAGCAAGGGAGTGACCGGGCGCGGGTTCGACGGTAAACAGGCGCGTCTTCCAATCGGTCTCGGTGACAGCGCTCAACTTGCGGGCAGCCTCGTGATCGCCCCAGCTGCGAACCATCCAGTCGTGGGCCACGGCCCGAACCGAGTCAAGGCCGGTAACCTCCACCATAATCTCCGCGGTACTGGGCGCGATGCCGTCGGCAAACTCCAGATTGCCAAGCGGCGCCAGGAAGGAAACTCCCCGGCTTAGCTCCTGCTCCCAACCACGGCCACCCTCAAAGCCGAGCGCTGAGAAGAAGCTGGCCAGCCTGGCATAAGCCTCGGGCGAGCCGGCCGGCCGCACGATGGTGATTCCCTTAATCATCTCTCTGAGAGTACCACCGGGGCAGCCGGGAACCCCTCGCACCCATCGCTTGTTACCTTGTAGAGTGGCAGCTTGCAGACCAGGATATCTGGGAGTCCATCGACTATGGAAAACATTCGCTACGAACTACGGCCACCGATTGCGGTCGTCACCCTTGACCGGCCCAAAGTGCTCAATGCGCTCAATCACCTGAGCATGACCGAGCTGGAACAGGTCTTCCTCGATATCCGGCAAAACGCCGATGTGCGCGTGGTGCTACTTACGGGAGCAGGGGAGAAGGCTTTTGTCGCCGGCGCCGACATCAAGGAGTTGGCACCTCTCTCGGCACTCGAAGGGGAACAGGCCGCCGCCCGCGGGCAGAGAATCTTTAGCCTGATTGAAAACTGCGGCAAGCCGGTGATCGCCTGCATCAACGGCTTTGCCCTGGGCGGCGGCTGTGAACTGGCACTGGCCTGCACGCTGCGGATCGCCAGCTCCAACGCCCGCCTGGGGCAACCCGAGGTCAAGATCGGCATCATCCCCGGCTATGGGGGAACCCAACGCTTGCCGCGTCTGATCGGCAAAGGCGCGGCGCTCAAGATGATTCTTACCGGAGAGGCCATCACGGCCGCCGAGGCGTTGCGGCTGGGCCTGGTCGATGAGGTGGTTGAGCCGGATCAACTGTTGGCGCGCGCGGAGCAGATCGCCCAGACGATTGCAGCCATGGCGCCGCTTGCCGTGCGTGATTCCATCCGCGCGGTCAACGCCGGCTACGATCTACCGCTGGCCAGCGGGCTGGAGCTGGAAGCTTCACTCTTTGGTCTTGCCTGCTCCACCAGCGACAAGGCGGAAGGCACGCGAGCCTTTCTCGAGAAGCGCGCGCCCAACTGGAGCGGGAAATGAACCAATGGTCACAACCGGTAGGCGCATCGCCCGCGCCATCCTGCGTTTAGCTTGCTATGCTTGATGCGTGGCTCGGCTGCGTTTCCTCACTGCTTTTTTCCCGTTACACCGGCAATGGCGCTCAAAAAACTCGCCTATGCAGCTCGCCTTGCTCTGCGCACTGCTGGCCGGCGCAACCGGGTGCAAGGTAGCAGCCTCAAACTCCGAGCCGTCGCGGGCTACTGTGCGGCAGGCGCGACGGGCCGAACAGACCAAGATGGACGAGGCCCGGCAGCAACTGGAGCAGATTCCGCCGCCCTCTAAGAATCGCTACCTCGCCGTGCGCACCCAGGATGCGTATGCCAACCCATTTCTTGTGGTCCACCCGCAGACCGTCACCCTGACGATCATCTATCGGGACCAGTTACAGGTGATCCGAATGGAGTCGCCGGCGGAAGTATCTTGCGCCCGGCCAAGGCCCGCAAGCAGGAAGTCGACGTGCGGCCCGACGATCTGCCACAGGCCCTGGCCGCTTTATCGCCGGATGTCTGGCCCTACGGCCGCGTGGTTGCGATCGAGGAGTCTCCCACCGCCCCCAAGAGCGAGCGCGTCGCCATTCGCCGCAATGTAGAGGCCACCATCGAGACCCTCAACGATCTCGGGGTGGTGGTGGATGAGTGGACGGGCTCCAGTGGTGCGCTGCTACGCTAGCATTGGACCTTGCCTGCATCCATCCAACCCGTAGCGCTTAGCGTCTTCTGTGTTTGTTTCCTGTTGGTGACCGGCGCCGGATTCTGGGCCGTACGCTGGCGGCGGTCGGAGCTGAGCAATCTGGATGAGTGGGGGCTGGCGGGGCGCAGCTTCGGCACCCTGATCACCTGGTTCCTGATTGGCGGCGACCTCTACACGGCGTACACCGTCATTGCAGTTCCCGCCGCGCTCTTCGGCGCCGGCGCCATCGGCTTCTTCGCCATTCCTTACTGCATCATGAGCTATCCCATCATGATGCTGGTGCTGCCCCCTCTCTGGCGCATATGCCACCGCAACGGTTACATCACCCTGGCTGACTACGTGCGCGGCCGTTACCAAAGCCGTTGGCTTGCGGTCGCCGTGGCCGTTACCGGCATTCTTGCCACCATGCCCTACATCGCGCTGCAGCTGATTGGCATGCGCGAGGTGATTGCCGCCCTGGGCATACGCGGGGAGTGGCCGCTGATTGCAGCCTTTATCATTCTCGCCGCCTACACCTACTCCAGCGGCCTGCGCGCGCCGGCGCTTATCGCCATTGTGAAAGACGTGATGCTTTACATCATGGTGCTGGCGGCGGTGCTCGTCATCCCCGCACGCCTGGGCGGCTACGGCCATGTTTTCGCGGTGGCATCCTCCACGCTGGCGCGGCACTCGCCGCCGGCGTCGATCATCCTGCGACCCGCGCAGTTCATGAGCTACTCCTCGCTCGCCCTGGGATCGGCCATGGCGCTTATGCTTTATCCCCACACGATCACCGGCACGCTCAGCGCGGCCAGCGACCGCGTGATTCGCCGCAATGCCGCCCTGATGCCGGCTTACAACCTTCTACTCGGCTTGATCGCGCTGCTCGGCTACGTGGCGATTGCCGCCGGCATTCACACTGCGAATTCATCCAGCACCGTTCCGCTTTTGCTGACCACGATGTTTCCCCCCTGGTTTGCCGGCTTTTGCCTGGCCGCCATTGCCATCGGCGCGCTGGTCCCGGCGGCGATCATGTCGATTGCCACCGCGAACCTCTTCACCCGCAACCTGTATGGAGAGCTTCTTCATCGCTCGTTCTTCCCGGCTGCCATGACCGGTGGACAGGAGGCCGCCATGGCGAAACTGATATCGCTGGCGATCAAGCTGGGCGCGCTGGCGTTTGTCCTGCTGGTGCGCGCGCAATTCGCCATTGAACTGCAGCTGCTGGGCGGGGTCTGGATTCTGCAGCTTCTGCCGGCCGTGGTTGGCGGGCTGTTTACGCGCTTCTTTCACGGTTCGGCGCTGCTCTTCGGGTGGCTCGCGGGGATGGCTGCCGGGACGGCGATGACCGCGTCTCTCGGACTCAGGAGCTCGGTCTATCCGGTTCACATTGGCGGACACATCTACGGCATATACGCCGCGCTGCCCGCGTTGGTGCTCAACCTTGGGGTCGCGGGACTCGTCTCGCTGATGCTGAGGATTTCCGGCAGAGTGCCGGCGGAGGATTTGATCGCAGGCTAAAAATCTACCACATTTCGCAGCGTAGTGGGCGGCATGAATCGCAGATCCCTCCACTGCGCTGCGCTCCGGTCGGGATGACAAATTACTTGGGAAATCGACGACTTCTCACGACGGCTCCTATTTTTGCAATGAGCCTATAATCCCGACCGGAGCCCACGCGGACTGGTCCGCAATACTTTCTGCAAGGACCCATGCGACACTCATTACTGAGTTTCCTGCTTTGCGATTCTGATCATTGCGGCCGCGCTGCGCTCCACATCTTCATCTGTGGTGGCCCAACTGGATACACTGATGCGCATCGCGGCATGCCCTGCCATACCGTTCCTCCGCACCAGCAGGTGCCGTCGCTCTGAACAGCCGCGATCACTCTCCGTGTTTCGCTCCTCGCTGCCGAACGAGACCAACACCTGGTTCAAGACCACATCGTTCAGGATGGTGAAGCCTGCCGCGCGCAGACGATCTGCAAATATCGTCGCCTGAGGCAGTTTCGCTCGATCAGTTCGCTCAGCCCGCTGCGTCCCAGGGAGCGCATCGCCGCCCACAACTCGACACCGCGCGCGCGCCGCGAAGCTTCCGGGGCGATAGTGCCAGGGTTCGCGTCCACCGCCCGGTGTCAGATAAGCGGCGCTCATCACCATGGCGGTTTTGAGATTTTCTGCGGCTTACGCACGATGGCAACCGCGGAATCATAGGGCACGTTCAACCACTTGTGGCAATCGATCGCCCAGGAATCGGCAGCATCCAGCGCCCGCCAACAAAGGCGCGTATTGCGGGGAGACGGCTGCCCAGCAACCGAAGGCACCATCCACGTGCACCCAGGAAGCCTGCCTGTCCCGCGCGCGGGCGCAGATTTCTCCATGCAGGATCAAACGCGCCCGTATTTACGTTGCCCGCCTGTATGCAAACCACAGTGCGGTCATCGAGCACTGGCAAGGCTTCCGGCTGCATCCGTCCCTGGGCGTCGGCCGCAACCCGGGTCACGCGCGAACGCCCGAGCCCGAGCATGGATAGTGCCTTCAGCAGCGATACGTGAACTTCCTCGCCCACCACTACGTGGATCGGCGGCGCCGCAAACAATCCGTCTTCCTCCACATTCCATCCAGCGCGATGCAACAGCGTCGATCCGCGCTGCCGCCAGGGCGGTGAAGTTTGCCATGGTTGTGCCGGTGACAAATCCGGCTCCCGATCCGGCTGGGCAGGCCCAGCAGATCCACCATCCAGGCGAGCACAATCTCTTCCAGCTTCGCCGCCACGGGAGACATCACCTGCATGGCAGCATTCTGATCCCACGCTCCCGCCAGCCAGTTCGCTGCGAGGGCCGCCGGGCAGCGAGCCGCCGATGACAAATCCAAAATAGCGGCCTCCGGCGGTGGCGACCGTCGCGGGCGACCCGACGTCATCCAGCAGCGCCAAAACCTCCATGGGATCGGATGGCCCATGGGGAGCGGCCCTCCGAGTTGCTTCCAATCGAGCCACGTCTTCCGGCGACGGTGCCACGTTTCGATTCGCAATCCCCGCGAGGTAGCGCGCCGCTCGATCCGCAGTTTCCGCCAACAGCTTCTTCATGAATGCCTCCGCTCCGACCATCCGAACTTGCATCATAACGGTCGGCCCGTTAAACTAGTCGGCGGGACAACGGGGTGGATCCGGTGGCAAACAGAAAACGGCAATTCCTTTTCCTGCTGATGGCCTTTCCCATGCCTGGGGCAGAATCACTCAATGGGCTGCGCCGGGTCGGCTACCATGACTGTTACCCTCTCACGAACGGAAGGCGAGATGCGAAAAGGAGATCTGGACAGTTGTCAGGTTCATGAAGTGAAGAGTCTTCCCGGAAGTCATGAGTTCGGAAGTAATTTCGTTGAAGCCATGGCCGGCGATCCCGATCCCAGGGCCAAGACCGCAATGCTGTGTGGGGTCTCACTGCCGACCTGAGCAGCAAAGTTCCCGCTCAGGACCGGGTGATGTACATATCGAAATCAACGATGGCGGAAAGACATGGACCCAGAGTCGCGCGCGTCGATTCGCGATATTTCGATGCGGATATCGGTGAGGGCGAGCGTAATGGGCTAAGTGTGTCTCCCGGTGGCAGTGAGTTTGTGATCACAACGCAAAGGGGAGCCTTTCAGGTTTTTCCGCAGTCCGGCACGACGGATACCGTGGTGCGGATCGATCGTAGGACCCCGCGTTTCCCAACCCGATCCAATGATGATCATTCCCAAAGAGACCGGGCGATCCGATCACCGCAAATGTGGTCAAGATAACGGCCGACGGAAACGTCTGATCGTTGGCTATGGCTACTTTGACCTGAACCCGCAAATTTTTACCTACCGCAAGAGGCACGATGGCTCGTGGATCAAAGATGGGACGACTGCCCCCTCTTCCCACGGATATGGACTTCTTTCCATGCAATTTGGCGATCCAAAGACGACGGCTGCCAGCTCTCTCTATGTGGGAACCGGCGATCAGGCATTCGTCTAAGGCCGCGCGCGAAGCAATGGACGCGCATCGATGGAGTGGGGGACGATTCAGCGGTACAGGGCATCAGTACGGTGGGAGGCCCTCATCTGGCGGCCTGTTGGGGAGTTTACAACCCCATCAGTGCGGATGCCGTGCAGCGCGTGACCCATGCAAGCTTTCTTTTACATCGAAATGAAGATGAGGCTGGCCCAACATCCGGGCCTTCAGTGTAGAGGTGGACCCATCGAGGCCAAATCGAGAATGGTGACCTCGCTCACTGGTGTGTACTTCAGCAAGGATGGCGGGGAACAGTGGCAACGGCTCAATGACGTTCCCGATGGGGAGTTCCGGTTCGCCCATTTTAATTCGAGGATGGAACAGTGATTGTTTCTGGAATCTTTGGAACGTTTCTGGCCAACCCATTTTCGGCCCAGTGCTCGGCTCACCTTAGAACTCGCAATCCATAGCTCTGAGAGGCTGCCTTTCATGGGTTGGTTTGCAAGGCCATTCTCCAGGACCACATCAAAAATGAGGTCGAAGTAAGGTCGATGGCCGGCTCGGTTGTACTGTAGGACTGCACGTTGTCCTGGAAGAGCGCAGTTTGCGACGGGTCATAGGTTCCGCTGTTTCCATTGAACTTCTTGAATGTGTCGACTCCATTGGCGGGGCAAAGGATCATATCCCCGACCACGCCGGCGGTCGTATAACTATCGGGTCCCTCGGTCGCCGCGCCCCATAGGATGGGCGTTCCGCCCTTGAGTCCCGTCCAGCGCGCCCGCGAGGTTGGCAACCTGGTGTTGAATGCAATTGGGAAAGGTGCTGCCATCGCCCACGATAAAAGACGAGCCCCAGGAGTTTGTTCCCAGGATATTGGCCAGCCAACGCTGCGCGTACGTGTTATAGCGCGCGATGCCAGTAAGGGAGTAGGCCTCGCTGGCCATGACCGACAGGCCGGCGCCGTGGGAAGTCGTATCCCCGTTGCTCCACGGAACTCCGAAGCCCCATGGATCCGAACCAGCTTGCGTGATGGCCGCGTCCACCTGATCGAGGAGTTGTTTCCGCATGATCTGCTGTGAGACCTCCAACCCTTCCGGATCTCCCGCTTCATTAAGCGCCCGATACAGTTCGAAATGGGCGAGCCCGCTCACGTCGTAGAGATTCAGCGTGTCGGTATAGCCGGGCTCATAGACATTCGTGATGTAGTTCCTGGCAAAGCGCGCGGCTTGTTCCAAATACACAGTCAGGGTCGGTGTGCAGCAATGCCGGAGGGCAAATCATTTCCGTCTTCTGCGGAACGAAGGGCGAGGTATAGTTCGGTGGCGCCCAGCTCCATGTCGTCGTCCCAAACAGTTTCGGGATAGCCGTCAAATGGAGCGATGGTGAGCAAACAGGTCGAGCAGGAGCCCGAGTCGACCGAGGGCGCCGGGTCGGTGTAGTGAGTGTCGGCGCGTGCGAAGACCTCTTCGGCATCTTTGAGACACTGATCGGCGAGCGCGGGGTCCTGCTTGCGGTGGAGCTGATAGCAAACCGCGAAATCGGCGGCCAGCCGCCCAGCAATGTTGGGGCTGATCAAAGATTGCGACGGCGGGATTGAGACGGCGGGACTGCGACGGCGGGGCAACATACACCGGACGATTGCAAATGTAGTAGGTGGTAAGCGGATCGCACGGTTTGGGATCCCCGGCTTGTTGGAAGTTGTCCGCCGCCTGTGGGAGCGTCCAGATGTCGTACTCGGTGATCAGGCAGTAGGGCGTGTCTGTAAGTTCCGCCGCAGTTGCCGGCGGCCGAGGCGGGGTCGCCTTCCCCGTAGTAGTTCCAATCCTGAGTGTTGTCGACCTGATAGGCAAGAGCCTGCTTGGATTGAGCCCACATCTTCAGGAGCCACTCAACGCCGAACTTTGCCTCGGAGCTGAAGTCCGAGGACTGCGGTGCCCCGCGACCGCTATCGCCCGCGTAGGAAATCGAATTGGGAGGCGCCGGCGGATTAAGCTGGAGCGCCTGATCCCATCTGGTTGGGAAAGTCGCGGACGCCGATCTCCATGAGCGCGGTGGTATAACTCACGGTCTCGACATACTTCTCGTAGTCGCCGGCGTCCCACCAACCGCCCTCGGCATCGATGTTCGGCAGATTCGCGGAGCTGAGGGGCTTGGCCGGAGGCACGTTGTTGATCTCGTCGTTGTCATCCAGCGGAGGAGTCAGGTAAAGCCTGGCGTTCTTGTCTTTCAGGTGCCCCGGAGCCGTGCGCAGTGCATTGGGGATAAAGTCTGCACCGTCCCGTTCCGTCTGGTAGAAGAAAAGCGTGTTGACCAGCAATCCAGGGTAAAGAACATCCGGACGGTCGACTGCGAACTTCGGGGAATGGGCGCTTACCGGGCCGGAGACGGAAATCGAATAACTGCGGCCGCGGGGAACGACAAAGTCAAGCGCGTAGACCTGGTAAACCAGCTTCTTACTATTCGACCAGGTGCCCAGGAGCGGCCCGACTTTCCCCGCGTATGCTGTGCTGCCGCCGGCAGCCACAACCTTGAAGGTGGCGCCGGTCTCGGCGGCGGTGGACATGAGATAAGCGCGCGCGGCAGATTCGCCGGTCTCGTAGCCGACCTGGCTTACCCGCACGTAAGCGGATTCGGCTTGCGCGGTCAGACGCGCAAAAGCACAGCCCGAAACTTAGCAAGGCGGCCAGGGGAAAGAGCCTACGAACAGAAAATAGCGGAATCGACAATCCAAGACCAAACAATAACATCGAGCCTCATTTCCGACGGCGGTGACTTTTTCACTGCTAAGCATGCAGTGTAGGAGTGTTGCCAGGGGGGACCTGAGCGAAACATTCCGATCCGATTTGAAACGACCCGGGCAGCAGTTTATCGAGGATGCCCATAATCTGCCAATGAATTCAGAATTATCTGGAAAGGCATTGTGCGTCATCGATGTTGCCGTCGCCAGACTGCCGTGACTACGCACTTCACCAGCGTTTCTTCGACGTGTACCTGCAAGGAGCACCCATGTTCGTGTGGAGTAAAATTAAGTGCGGGTTGTTTCGATTTTTTTCAATAAGTCACTCGCCGGGACAGGGCTAAATGAACCAGGATTCTACCAATCTTGAAGAAGTGGGCCTGGAGGTAGTAGACGCTCAATCCCGCGCCCCTCTGCTTGGTCGTCGTTCCCATTCTCATTCCGTCGCGTTGCAGCTGGAAAGCATGGAACGCATAGCCCGGGCTTTCGTCGAAAAGCCAGATACCATTCTTCAGGAATTGGTCAACGCCGGGGTTGTTCTCTGCGAAGCGGATAGCGCAGGCATCAGCATCGAAAAAGAAGATCGAACCGACAAAGAGTTTTATCACTGGGTGGCTACAGCAGGACAGTATTCAGCGTTCCTCGATGCTGTTCTTCCCCGTTACCCGAGCGCATGTGGTGTTTGCCTTGAACGTGGACGCCCGCAAGTCTTTCGCGTCGGCCAGCGTTTCTTCGACATCATGGGGATTAACGCCCCTCTGGTTACGGATGGAATACTTCTGCCTTGGCAAGTTGATGAAACGCGCGGAACGATCTTCGTGATGGCGCACGGCCGGACCGAGGCTTTCGATGAAGAAGACTCCCGGACGATGCAAGTCCTGGCGAACTTCGCGGCAATGGCGATAAGGCAGCAGAAGCAACAGAGATTGATTGTCGAGCAGGCTCGTGCGGCGGCCGCCGCGGCGATGGCTAACGAACTGGCCCACAAGATAAACAACCCGCTCCAAAGCCTGACCAATATCCTTTTTCTGGCCGCTCAAGGGCACCATGGGGAAGACGGTAAAGCTGTTGGCCGGGAGGCGTTGGGCGATCTCGAAAGGCTATCATCGCTGGTAAAGAAGCTCCTGGCACTGCCTTTTCAACCACCCAACTGAAACCGCCGCTAACAGAACCGGGTCAGCCCGTTGTATTTTTTGCAGCTGAAAACATGACAAAAACGCCCACGATGCGTGCTCTGGTTCTCGAAAGTTACAACACCGCGTTTGTCCTGACGGAAATCGCACGTCCCACTCCAGGCAAAGGCCAGATTCTGGTGCGAATCATGGCCAGCGGAGTCAATCCTCTCGACACCAAGATTCGAAGCGGAAATGCGGCCCACGCGAAGGTACAACTCCCCGCCGTTCTGGGGATGGATTTAGCGGGAGTAGTCGAGACCGTAGGACCTGATGTCGAAGCCTTTAAACCAGGGGACAAGGTATACGGGTTAGCCGGCGGCATCGGCGGATTGCAGGGTTCTCTGGCGGAGTTTGCCGCTGTCGATGCCGACCTGCTTGCCCTGCAGCCAGAAAATATTTCGATGCGCGAAGCCGCTGCACTGCCCCTGGCCTTTATTACCGCGTGGGAAGGCTTAGTCGATCGGGCGCATGTGCACGCCGGCCAGAAAGTGCTCATTCACGCTGGGGCCGGTGGCGTGGGACATGTCGCCGTGCAAGTCGCGCATGCGGCGGGCGCGAAGGTATTCGCAACCGTCTCGGCAGAGAAGATAGCAATTGCTGAGCGCTTCGGCGCAACGGCGATCAACTACCAGAACACAACATTGGACGAATACCTGGCGGAGCATACGAACGGTGAAGGCTTCGATATCGTGTACGACACAGTAGGCGGTGCGACGCTGGATGCCTCGTTTGCCGCAGTGCGCACTTACACGGGCCATGCACTGAGTTGCCTGGGCTGGGGTACGCATGCGCTTGCCCCATTGTCGTTTCGCGGTGCGACCTATTCGGGTGTCTTCACCCTGTTGCCGATGTTGACTGGGAAGGGACGCGCTCACCATGGAGAGATCCTGCGCGAGGCCACCAAGATGGCTAATGCAGGGAAACTGACACCGTTGTTGGATTCGCGCCGCTTCACCCTGGAGACGGCGCTCGACGCCCACCGGGTTGTGGAATCCGGAAAAGCACTCGGCAAGGTCGTCGTGGATGTAGCAGGCTAACTTCGTTGCGTGCGCCGGCTGCGGCCGTCAGCCAGGGAGATTAGCAAGCGCATATTTCTCCGGCTGCCTGTCAAACGTCTGTTTGCAGCCGGCGCAACAGAAGTAGAAAGATCTGGGCCTCAAATTCCGACTTGTAGTTTGCCCGCTCGATGTTAACGGTCATCCCGCAAATTGGATCCTTTGCTTCCCGTTTTTCCGGCGCCACTTGCGATTCGATGGATTGCATCGCCTGGCCCCTGCTTCGCTGAACGATCTCGGCGAGAATGCTCACCGCGATTTCTTCCTGGGAACGGGCGTGAATATCTAAGCCGGCGGGGGCGCGTACCTGGTCCAGCCGCGCCTTGTCGATGCCTCGCTCAGCAAGAGATTGGATGATCCTGGCAGATTTAGCTTTGCTGGCAACGAACGCCACGTACAAGGCGCTCGTTGCCAGGGCCTGTTCAAGCGCTTCCTCGTCGTACTCTCCCTGGGTTGAAACGACAATGAAAGTTTGCGGCCGAATCTTCAACGTGCCGAGATTCAGGTTGGGATGAATCTCGTCTGCGTCCGGATAACTCTCTCGATCGGCATTCGGGCTGGCAACCGAGACTGTGTAGTTGACGGCCTTGGCAAGCTTGGCTAACGTCCGGCCCACCGGAGAACGGCCGACAATCAAGATATGCGGCTTGGGCAGGACAGGTTCAATGTAGATTTCGAGGGTGCCTCCGCTGTGACAGCTCATGTTGTAAGCCACGACTCCTTCATCCTGAGTAGACGATGGACTGATGCGCAGCAGCCTTGGGCGGCCATCTTCGAGCGCCTTTAGCGCCTCTTTGACGACGGCCGGTTGCGCGCAGCCGCCGCCAATCCAGCCCCAAATCGTACCGTCGGCGGAGATAATGGCTCGATCGCCGGCCTTGCCCGAGATCGGCGTAAGATGACGCACCACCTCGGCAATCGCAAACGATTGACCGCTGGCCAGCATCTCGCCCGCTTTGCTCAGGAATTGATCGAACATGGAACCCACTCCTTCTGCTTACAGATGTTTCTCCAGGGCAAGCAAGCTCTCCAGGTTATGCGCAGGGGCAAAGACATCCACATAAGGCAAAGCGGCGGCCATGCCGCGGGTTACCGGCTGATACTCTTTAAGCCCCAGGAGCGGATTCAACCAAAGAATCTTGAGGACCCGGCGACGCGCGGCTCGCATCTGATCGGCAAGGAGTTCGGGTTCTCCGGTCTCCCAGCCGTCGCTCAGAATAATGAATACGGTGTCGCGGGTAAGCAGTTTGCGGCCGTAAAGCTGGTTGAACTGGCGCAGGGATTCGCCAATTTTTGTGCCGCCGGACCATCCGGCTGCCCGCTTCGACAGCCGCCGCAATGCGTCTGGAAGGTTGCTCGTCCGCAGCATATCGCTGATGCCCACGACGCTGGTGCTGAAAAGAAATGTCTCCACTCGCTGGAAGTTTGCCTGCAGCGCGTAGGCAAAACGGACCAGGAACAAGCTGTAGAAATTCATCGATCCGCTAATGTCGACGAGAATGACGAACTTATTCCGGGCACGCTTTCGTGTCTTGTAGGCGAGCGCGATTGGGTCACCGCCCAGGGAGATGCTTCGGCGGATGCTTCTGCGAAGATCAATCCGGGCGCCGCGCTGGCTGATGTTAAATCGCCGCGAGAGCCGCAGACTCATCCGCCGCAACAGGCGGATGGAGATTTCTTCCAGTGCGGCGAGGTCGTCGCAAGGGACCTCGGAGAAGTCCACCTTTCTCAATCGATGCTGGGTGCTTGCGCCATAGACGGCTCTTCCCTTTCCCTCTGTCGCCGGGGCGCTGCTTCCGGGTTGCTCGAGGAAGACAGAAGAGCCGTCCGAGCGTTCGGTTGTGTTGCTCTTGGAGGGTCCTTTGTACTCGCCTGCAGCAGAACGAGGCCGCGGGTGCGATTCACCCCAGAATTGCCAGAAGAGCTGAGGAAACTTCTCCCATTCCTCCTTGTTGCAGCAGAGCGCCGCTTGCAACGCGCAGGCGAAGGACTGCTTGCTGGCGATGTCGATATGGGTTGCGGCTTCGAGTGCGGTTAAGGCCTGGCGCAGATCACCGGAGAAACCATGGGTTCGCAGCAGGCGGCAAAACTCCACGATCGAGGCGGCGAGATGTTCCGCGTGTTCCTGGCGCATTGTGCCCCCTCTCTTTAGGAGATCTGCGAGACAAGACTGTCGACGCCGACAGCTCTGAGTTTCGCGCCGTCTTCCATGGACTTAGCAACACAGCCGATGGTCGCCTCGATTCCTTCGGCGTCCAGGCGGTGCTTTCCCAGCGAATGCACTGCCTGCGTGCAATCCAATGTTTCTGCCACCCCGGGTGCCTTCGCCAGATCCAGGCGCCGCACCGCGTGGACATAGCGCACCACCTGCATGCTCAACTCCGTCTCGATATTCGGCAGGCGCGCGCGCACGATGCTCATTTCCTTTTCCAGAGTCGGGTAATCGATCCAGTGGTAGAGGCAGCGCCGCCTGAGGGCGTCACTCAACTCGCGCGTGCGGTTGGAGGTGAGAATGACATGAGGCAAGTGCCTGGCCCGGATCGTGCCCATCTCAGGCACGCTGATCTGGAAATCGGAGAGCAGTTCGAGCAGGAATGCTTCGAAAGCCTCATCGGCGCGATCGATCTCGTCGATCAGCAGGACCGGTGGCGCATCCTGAGAGAGAATGGATTTCAGCAGCGGCCGTTCCAGCAAAAACTCTCGGCTGAAGATGTGCTTCTCTTTTTCTTCAACGGTACGCTCCGTTCCCTCCTGAAGCTTGATAGCCAACAACTGCTTCTGGTAATTCCACTCGTAGAGAGAGGAACTGACATCCAGTCCTTCATAACATTGCAGGCGGATCAGTTCGGTTCCCAGCATCGACGCAAGCGTCTTGGCTACCTCAGTCTTTCCAAGACCGGCATGACCCTCGATCAGAAGCGGCTTGTGCAGCTTGATGGTGAGATAGATCGAAGTTGCGAGCGGCAGGTCGGCTACATAGCCGAGGCGCTCGAAACCTGCGCAGCAAATCGTCTGGATTGTGAATTGGCGGATTATGAATTGGCAAAGCGGCGGACTGCGCGGGTGAGCCTGGCATCATGATTCAGTCCTGCCTCCATTGCAATGCGCTGACCTTAGGGGTCGCGGTGAAATATGCCTTTTGCTGCAGCCAAGGCCACCGACGCGGCGCTCAGCGGTTCTGCCTCCACAGGCGCCGCGCCGGGAGTCCGCAGCTGCGCCTGAAAATTCTTGATGAACTGGGCAAATATGATATTCGAAACCTCCTGGATGACGCGCGATCCCATCTGGGCCAGGATGCCGACAACATTCACTTCAGAAACACTGGTCACTTCGGTGCCGCCGTTTTCCAGAGAGCGCGCTTTGCCTGTCATCTTCATCGACGCGCTTCCGCGGCCTCTCACGTCCTGACCTTTGCCGACGATTTCAATCTCGTGGTTCTGGGAATCGAGGCGAACAATCTGCAGTTCGCCTTTGTAGTCGGTTGCGCTGGGGCCAACCTTCACGCTGATTGTGCCGTTGTACGTTTTCTCGTCCACCTGATCGGTAATCTTCGCGCCGGGAACACAGGTAGCCACTCGCCGAGGATCGCTGAGTAGACTCCAAACCTGGTCGACCGGCTCCTCAACTTGAAAGGTTTTTTCAATTTGCATCGCCATAATCTAATTGACCATGCCCTTCTCCTTGAGAATGTTCCACACTTTCCATGGCGCAATCGGCATATCGATGTGCTTCACCCCCAGGTGCGAGAGGGCATCGACCACGGCATTGACGAAGGCTGCCGGAGAGCCAACGTTGGGCGATTCTCCCACGCCCTTGGCGCCGAAGGGATGATGCGGCGAAGGAGTACAGGTCTTGCCGGTCTCCCAGACGGGAGTTTCGACCGCCGTCGGTATCAGGTAGTCCATGAAGCTTCCGCCCTGGACGTTGCCGCTCTCGTCGTAGCTAATCTCCTGCATAAAAGCGATGGCGAATCCCTCGGTTAAGCCGCCATGGATCTGGCCCTCGACGATCATGGGATTGATGATGTTGCCGCAATCGTCCACGGCGACAAAGCGGCGCACCTTGACCTCGCCGGTTCCCTTATCGATGTCCACCACGCAGATGTAGGTGCCGAAGGGAAACGTAAGGTTGGGAGGATCGTAATAGTCCACTGCTTCCAGCCCGGGTTCCATGCCCTGCGGCATATTGGTGTATGCGGCGAAGGCGATGTCCTGAATGGTTTTGGATTTGCTCGGCGCGCCCTTCACGGAGAACTTGCCGGGTTCCCATTCCAGGTCGTCTTCGCTGCATTCCAAAAGATGGGCGGCGATCTTTTTGGCTTTGTCGCGAATCTTGCGTGCGGCCATGGCAGTCGCTGCGCCGGAGACGGGAGTACTGCGGCTGGCGTAGGTTCCGAGGCCGTACGGCGCCGTATCGGTGTCGCCTTCTTCCACGGTCACGTCGGCTGCCGGAATGCCTAGTTCCTCGGCGACGATCTGGGCGTAGGTGGTCTCGTGGCCTTGTCCCTGGCTCTTGGTACCCATGCGGCACATGGCCTTGCCTGTCGGGTGAACACGAATCTCGGCGCTATCGAACATCTTGATGCCGGCGATGTCGAAGGTATGGGATGGGCCTGCGCCGACAACCTCGACAAAGCTGGAGATACCAATCCCCATCAATTCGCCGCGTTTGCGCTTTTCCTGCTGTTCTTTTCGCAGCGCATCGTAGCCGATGGTGTCGAGGGCCACCTTCATCGCAGCATCGTAGTTGCCGCTGTCATAGGACCAGCCGAGCGGCGAGCTGTAGGGAAACTTCTGCGGAGAGATGAAGTTCTTCCGCCGCAGCTCAGCCGGATCGATCTTTAAATCCTGGGCCAGTACATCGACGGCTCGCTCAATCAGATATGCCGCCTCCGTCACGCGGAACGAACAGCGATAGGCGATGCCGCCCGGCGCCTTGTTGGTATACACTCCGTCGACTTCGCAAAAGGCAGTGGGATAATCGTAGGCTCCGGTACAGATGCTGAATAAGCCGGCAGGAAACTTGGTGGGCTGGGCCGCTGCGTTAAACGCGCCGTGATCGGCGAGCGTCTTCACGCGCATCGCCAGGATCTTGCCTTCACTGGTTGCGGCGAGGTCTGCCGTCATGTGGTAGTCGCGCGCAAAGCCGGTTGACTGAAGGTTCTCGGAGCGAGTCTCAATCCATTTGACCGGCCGCCCAATGGTCAACGAAGCCACCACGGCACAGACATAACCTGGATAGAGGGGCACTTTGTTGCCGAAGCCGCCGCCGATATCGGGTGAGATCACGCGTATATTGTTTTCCGGAATGCCCCCGACTATGGCGAACAGCGTGCGGTGCGCATGAGGCGCCTGCGAGGTGAGATAGATGGTCAGCCGCTCCGTGGCGCGATTAAAGTCAGCAACGCAACCGCAGGTTTCAAGCGGCGCGGGATGGCAGCGCTGGAAGATGGCATGCACGCTGGATTTAACCGGCGCGTCCGCGAATACCTTGTCGGTCGCGGCCCGGTCGCCGATCTCCCAGTGAAAAATATGATTGCTCTTCTGCTCGCGATCCTCGCGCAGAATCGGGGCGTCCGCATCGAGCGCCTTGTGGGGATCGACCAGCACCGGCAGCTCTTCATAATCCACTTCCACCAGCTCGGCTGCGTCCGCAGCGGTATAGGGATCTTCGGCAACCACAAAGGCGACTTCCTGCGACTGGAACAGCACTTTGCCCGTGGCCAGCACCATCTGCTTATCGAAGAAGAGCGTCGGCATCCAGGCGAGGTTCGCCTTGGCAAGATCTTCGCCGGTGATCACCGCCAGAACGCCGGGAAGTTGCTTCGCCTTCTCGGTATTCACGCCCTTGAGGCGCGCGTGGGCGTAGGGGCTGCGCACCATATGGCCATAGAGCATATCGGGCAACTGGACATCGTCCACATAGTTGCCCTTGCCCTGAATGAAGCGAAGGTCTTCCTTGCGCTTGATGGAGTGGCCCATACCTCCGACTTCAGGCGATGTCCGGCAGGTCATGTTTCTCTCCTTGGCCCATTTTGGCGGCCGCAAATTGAACCGACTTCACGATGTTCTGGTAGCCGGTACACCGGCACAGATTGCCCGAGATGCCCCAGCGAATTTCTTCTTCGCTGGGCGAAGGATTGTTCTGCAGCAAGACATAGGACGACATCAGCATGCCCGGCGTGCAAAAGCCGCACTGCAAGCCGTGCTCCTGCTTGAAGCCCTCCTGCAATGGATGCAGCGCACCGTTAGTCGCCAGGCCTTCTACGGTCATCACCTCGCGGCCATCCGCCTGCACGGCAAACATGGTGCACGATTTCACGGTCTTGCCGTCGAGCACTACGGTGCAGGCGCCGCAATGCGAAGTGTCGCATCCGACGTGGGTGCCGGTGAGCCCGGGAATGTTGCGGATAAAGTGGACCAGCAACAGTCTCGGTTCGACCATGGCTTCGCGATTGCGGCCATTCACTTTGATTTGGATCAGTTGCTTTGTCGCCATTCCGGGGTTCCTCTCTGAATCTCTATTTGCCGGCTCGCTCGTAAGCGCGCGTCAAGGCACGACGGGTTAGTTCCTTCACCAGACCTCGCTTGTATTCCTCGGGTCCGCGCAAGTCCGAACTGGGTTGCGCCTCCTCGGCCGCCAGTTGTGCTGCTTGCGCAATATTGGCCTCGTCCAGCGTTTTTCCGCGCAGGAAATCCTCTGCCTTTGCGGCCTTCACGGGTGTGGCGCCTACATTGGTGAGGCCGATGCCGGCGGTTTGGCAGACGTTACCGCCGTCGATGGTTAATTGAACGGCAACCGCGGCGGTGGCAAAATCACCGACCTTGCGCTCAAGCTTGAAGTAAGCTCCCCCGCTGCGCGGCGGCGGCACCGGGATGCGAACCTCCGTCACAATCTCGTCATGTTCGAGTTGGGTGGTGAACAGGGTGACAAAGAAGCCGTCGACGGGCAAGATTCGTTCACCCTGCGGACCGGACGCCACAATCTCAGCTCTTAGCGCCAGCATGGTCGCCGGATGATCGTTGGCCGGATCACCGTGGGCAAGATTGCCTGCCAGGGTCGCCATATTTCGGACTTGCGGATCGGCGATCACGCGCGCAGTGTCGGCCAGGATGGGATATTTTGCATGAATCAGCGGAGAGCTATCCACGTCGGCCTCACGCGTCAACCCGCCGATCTTCAGGTATCCACCCTCTTCCCGGATGTAGGACAATCCTGCGATCCGGTTGATATCGATGAGATAGGTGGGCCTGGCCAAGCGAAACTTCATCATGGGGATGAGGCTCTGCCCGCCGCTCAAAATCTTGGCGTCGTCGCCGTACTGTTGGAGAAATCCTATGGCCTCGGGAATCGTCTTTGGGCGCAGATACTCAAAGGCTGCCGGGATCATCGTCGTTCACCCTCCCATCCAGCGCTGCTGGATGCCACTGACGAGAAATCGCGTGCAAAGAAAGAATGCGCAAGCATAAGATGATCGCGAATCCGGCTAACTTTATAGGCTTACGAATACGCAACCGTCAACACGCGGATGGGAGCGCTCGGAAAACTCATGTCATGGATGTTTCATGGCTGGCGCGGCGCTAAGGCAGGCTGGGTGGGAAACGAGAGCTCTCCGGGAAAAATTGATTGCGATTTCATATGGATAATTGCTAAGAACTACATGAATATTGATGGTTTTGGGTTCCCCACACGGCCTCTCGCCAACTGCGTGCATTGCAAGTCGTGCGACATCATGAACCCCCTATCGGATCTGAACTTACTCCAATAAACCACCTTCGCGCTGTTGTTCCCCACTCAACTTGCCGCAGGCAATTCAGTTGCTCGGGATGATATAGTGCCGCACCTACGGCGCTCGGATCCTCTTCGGGATTGACTCCCCAGCCCTTCCGGGCTGGGCTGACGTTTGGTGGTCGGCCCTGCCCCGGACTTTCCTGGCGATCTTGGTGGCTTCGGTGAACTTCCGCATGCAGCCTTTCTTCAGGTCGGGAAGGCGGCACGAACGCGGTGCGCGTCTCCATGTGCAGCGCTTCCCGGCAGGAAGGCGTTTTCATCACCTTAGGTCGGGCCTGCGGCGAGGCCTGCAGGTCATGATTCCTCCGGGATGGCAAGTCTTGTAATAGGGCGCTGCGGTGCGTGCGTCGTCCGGAATTGTGCTGTCGTGTTTGAATCTTCGCAGTTTCTGGGTTCATCAAAGAGGAAAACAGCAAGTGCGGAGAAGAAACACATGGCGGCTTTTTGTTCATGCTGTGGAGCAGAGATTGGTTTGAAAGCAGAAGCGTGTCCTGTTTGCGGTACCCCTCGGCACGGAATGTTGCCGCCGGACCCGCAGCCTGCATTGGATATCGGAACGGACGCGCCTCAAGAAGACGCCGGAACCACAGAGAAGCTGCGTCGGCCGCGCCTGTAGTCGCCCTTTTTCACTCAACTCCGAGTACCTTTACGATCACCCGCTTGGGCCGTTGACCGTCGAACTCCGCGTAGAAGATCCTCTGCCAGGTCCCGAGGTCGAGTTTGCCGTTGGTCACCGGGAACGTCGTTTCATGGTGCAGCAGGAGTGCCTTCAGGTGGGCGTCGGCATTATCCTCACCGGTCTCGGTGATGCTTGTAGTTTGGCCGTGCCGGCGCAAGCTCCTCCAACCACTTTCCGATGTCGTCGATCAACCCGCTCTCCAGGTCGTTCACGTAAATGGCAGCGGTAATGTGCATCGGCGACACAAAGCACAGTCCGTCCTTCACCCCGCTGCTGCGCACGACCTGCTCCACCTGGTCGGTGATATGCACCATCTCTTTTCGCTTCCTGGTTTCGAAGACAAGGTATTCCGTGTGACTCTTCATTACCGTCACTTCTCCTCAGCGTTTGGATGCGGAGATTTTGAAGTTGATGAACTCATGTCCAGCGATAGGGAACGGTCGAAGAGTGCCATCTCCTCGGGAGACGGTACCTGAAAGATCTCACACCAGTGTTCCAGAGCATCTCGCAGAATTGGCGGATTCTCTCTTCCGCGGTGTTGAATTCTCCGCAGGAGGACATCTACAGGGGCGAAGAGATAGTGCAACTCGACAGCCGCTCCCAGGTCACGCGCCTGCAGACGCAGCTCGTCGCGCTCACTCCTTGCCCACGTTCCCCACTCGAGGATTACGGTCAGGCCGAGCCCAAGAAGTTTACGGGCAAACGCCCATTGCAAAGCCTCGATCTCTCCCCTTTTTCTTTCGTCGTAGAGGTTGATCGAAAGTGCATCCATCCATTCGTCGGGACATAGGCGGATCGCATGAAGTTCCGCTTCAAGCAGCCTCGCGTGTGTTGTCTTTCCTACCCCCGGCAAACCGCAGATGATGATAAGCCTGGGACCCGCACTGGACACCAAGAAAAGTCCCCGTCACTTCGGCACGACAGCCAGATGAGTTCCCCCGACGGGGTACGGCGATCCAGAGGCCTCAACCGCGCTGCTGGTCGTGACGGTGTAAACGTGCAAGTTCCCACTTGCTCCGTTGATCACGTAGAGATGGTTGCTCTTGTCCCATTGAAGATCGCTGACATAGCCGCTGGTTCCGATTACGCCGGTGAACTTGGTGATCGGTTTAGAGCCGTTGAAATGGAAAATTTGTACGCCCGTTCCAGTGGCGACGGCTAGAAGGTTAGCGGCTGGGGATAACCTCATGACATTGATGCCACTGCCCGCAATCGATGGCATATCCTCGGAAGTGTTGGTCGTAGTGAGCTCCCCTTTGCTGTTCGCGGTGAAGCTCGCAAGCTGAGGAGTCTTGGTTGGTCCACATGGTGCGTCCTTCATCGCGAATAGGGCGATGGCGAGGTGATCGGTTGGATCGTCTGTGATGATGGATGGCCAGACTGACCCAACGTAGGAATTAACGTGCGACGGAAACAACGGGTAGTAGTAGTAGCCCCCGGACGGTCCCGCGGGATACGTCACGTTTTGCCCGGCCGCAAACTCCAGCGCCCCACTGCCCTCGCGGGCGAATATGTTGATGGCCTCCGCGCAGCTATCGGGGATAGCTTCCAAACTGTAGGCAAAGGTATTTTTGCCAAGCAATACTGGGAGAGTGTCTGTCCCGGAGGCTTTTGAGTCCTCGTCCACCAAAACGTCACCCTTGAAGGTGAAGGTCCCAGATGAGGAAATACTGGATGCCTGGAGGGCGTCACACAGCTCATTACCGTCGTCGGCCGGGGCACCCTTGAGAGATACGTATACATCCTTCCCCGAGTGGTCGAGCACGGCGCCCGCGGTGGCGCCGCACTTGCCGCCCGAATACGACTGCGTATCGAGTTCCGATACCCTCCCCTCAATTGCGCCGTTGGATGCGATTTTGTAGGAGTAAATATCATTGGTTCCCGCGGTAATGAGATATTTCCCGTTGCTTCCGACCATGAAGCCGGAAGTCGGGAAGGGAGAACCGGACACCAGGGTGAGCTTCCCGTTTGAGGCCGCGTCGTAAAGGTCGGTCCCCTTGGGCGTAGATACGTAGACATAGGCAACCGGAGTTGTGGTGGTAGCTGGTTGCACGCTTGCAACGGTTGCGACCTGGGCGAGGCTAGCCTGGGCGCAGAGCGCTGCCGTCAGGCACACGGAGGTGAGGGTGAAGCGTGTCATGAAACTCTCCAGGGGGGAGGAAGCGATTCTTTCGTTGCGGATTCGGGCCGGTGGAGGCGTGCTCTTAAGCCACCGGAAGCACGCGAGCAGGATACTTATTTAGTTGAGGGGAAGCAAGCGGAGAGATAGGTTACGACCAGGAGTCTCCAAAATATGTTTTGACAGCCACTCCACTCCTCCGGCAGAGTTTGGAGATAAAGTAATTCGTCGCTACTAACGAGAAGCGGTCGGCGGTACTTTCCACTTCAAATCAGCAGGATTCCAGGTGGTCACCTGGGCGGCCATGAGGCCATCGTGCGTTTCATAGGCGTCGGCCCCGCGATAGGGCTCCTTCAATAGTGGAGAGTCAGCACGCCACTGAACATTGATTACATCGCCCACCGCGAAGGTGTGCTCGGCAACCACATTCAATCCGCAGGTGCCTCCCTGTGAAGGCGGCTTCACCACTTGAGCAAACATCTGCCCCAGGGCCGCTTTGCCGCGAATCACCTGGCCGTTCGGGCCAAAGAACTCCACATTCTCAGGAAACTGCGCCATCAAGCGCGGCCAGTCGCAACTGCTGAAGGCGGCCATGTGTTCTTCGACCACCTTGGCCGGAGTGGGCTGGCGTTTGAGCGGCGGCATCGTCTGGGCGACCAGCGGCGCACACAATAATGACAAGGCAGCTAGCCTGCCGGCAGCCAGAAGAGGAGAGGACAGGAGAGCAATTTTCATATGATTCACGATAGCTCAATTTGCGCGCTATGCTTCGACCGGATCTTCAGCCATGGCAAAGGATTTCCGTTCGATCCCGGGGAGACGCAGGGCTAGTGTGATTGCCCGCAGAGCCATGAAGGCCAGCATCGCGCACCAAAGGCCGTGATTACCGAAACGAGCCGTGAGCACGACGGCCAGCCCGAGAAATCCGGCGAGGGAGATCAGCATGCTGTCGCGCAGCTCCTGGGCGCGCGTGGCCCCGATGAAGACGCCATCGAGCAGGAAGCTCCACACCGCTACCAAGGGCAAGACGACCAGCCAGGGGAGGAATTGCGCGGCGAGCGCGCGAGTCGTTTCCTGGTTGGTGAAAGCGGCGATGATGTTGCGGCCGAAAAGGAGATAAAGAAGCGAGGTCGCAGCCGCAACCGCGAAAGCCGAAACCGAGCTGGCCTTGAGCACAGCCCGAAAGTCTGCCACGCGCCTTGCGCCGATGGCCTCGCCGACCAGCGCCTCAGTGGCGTTGGCGAACCCATCAAGCCCATAGGCGGCGATCCAGAGAAAGTTGATGAGCACTGCGTTGGCAGCCAGGATCGCATTGCCGGAGCGTGCACCAGTGCGGGTAAACCAGGCATAAGCTGCGACCAGGCTCAATGTGCGCAGAAAGATGTCTCGGTTGAGGGCGAAGAGCCGGCGCAGGCTTCCGCCGTCGACCAGTTCGCTCCAACGTATATGGATTGGACGTGCACCCATGGCTAGCATGAGAGCAAGACCGAGAATGCATCCGGTCCATTCGGCGGTCATGGTCGCGGTGGCGATGCCGGCGACGCCCCAGTGCCACCATAAGACCAAGGCCAACGCCAGGATCAGGTTGACGACGCTAATCACTGCTTGCACCAGCAAGGCGGTTCGCGCATGCTGCCGGCCCAGAAGGTAGCCCAGGATAGTGTAGTTAGCCAACGTTGCCGGCGCCGACCAAATGCGGATACTGCAGTAGACCAGCGCGTTACGATGCACTTCAGGGCTGGCGCCAAGGAGCGCGAGTGCTACAGAGATGAGCGGCTTCTGCAGGGCGAGGATCAGAACCCCTATGAGGATAGCGGTGATCAGGGCGCGGCCGAAGTGGTGCATGAGCTGGTCCTGGTCTCCGGCCCCATGCGACTGAGCGACTAGGCCGGTCGTGGCCATGCGCAAGAATGCGAAGCTCCAATAGATGGAGTTGAAAAAGATGCCTCCCACCGCTACGCCGCCCAGAACCGCCGGGCTGGGCAGATGGCCGGAGAGGATCGTGTCCACCATGGAAAGCAGCGGCTCGGTCAGGTTGGAAAGGATGAGCGGGATGGCCAGAAGGAAGACCCGCCGGTACCAGTAGGGGATTTCCATGAGTGGGTAGGTCTAGAGTTTCACATCGACTGGTGATTTGCTATCAGCTGAAAATGTACGGTTGAACAGGGGGCGGGCCCTCCGCTGCGGTTGATCGAAGATCACTACCCGCCGCGAAGGGCACGGGTTTGCACGAAGCAGGTCCCCGGCCTGTTCAGCCGTGTCCCCATGAGCCTGCAGCTCACCCAAGGTGATGAAACCACCTAGATAATGTTCGCTGCGGCGAGGAATCCCATTGAATACTAAGCATTAACCGCAGGTCCCTCCACTACGCTCCCCCGGATTTCCTGTGGAGGTTGGTGGCTTCGGCGAACTTCATGCGCCTTTCCTTACTGAAAGGCGCACACGCGGCCTTTTCCAGTGCTGCGTGGCAGGAAATCCGGGTACGCTCCGGTCGGGATGACAAATTTGTTGCACAACAGAAGACGGCCTGAAGGCCGTCCCCTTCAATCGCAGGCCCTCTTGATACCATCTTCATTCATGGCCGCCCCTTCTGCTTTTCCGATCCTGCAGCAAACAGCACGCGAGCCGCACCGGCACGAGTCTTTTTCGGCTGCTCGCGAACTTGAAGAAAAACTGCGCCAGGTGGTGCGTGGCGAGGTCCGCTTCGATGCGGCGTCCCGGGCCCTATACGCCACCGATGCCTCGAACTACCGCCAGGTTCCCATCGGGCTGGTTTTGCCCCTCGACGAGGCCGATGTTGTGGCAACCGTGGCGGCGTGCCGTGCAGCCGGCGCACCTGTGCTCTCACGAGGCGGCGGAACCAGCCTGGCCGGCCAGTGCTGCAATGTGGCCGTGATCGTGGACTTCTCGAAATATATGCACGCGATTCTGGAGCTCGACCCGGCGCAGAAGTTCGCCCGCGTCCAGCCTGGGATCGTGCTCGACCGGCTGCGCGATGCCGCCGAAGAACATGACCTTACCTTCGCCCCCGATCCCGCCACCCACAGCCGCTGCACGCTAGGGGGAATGATCGGGAATAACTCCTGCGGCGTACACGCGCTGATGGGCGGCAAGACGGTCGACAATATCGAATCGCTCGACATCCTGTTGTACGACGGCACCCGGATGACGGTGGGCGCCACAACGGAAGCGGAACTTCAGGCCATCATCGCCGGCGGCGGCCGCAAGGGCGAGATCTATGCCGGTTTGGCCCGCATCCGGGATACCTACGGCGAGCTGATCCGCCAGCGCTTTCCTAGAATCCCCCGCCGGGTTTCGGGCTACAACCTCGATGAGCTGCTGCCGGAAAACGGATTTAACGTAGCCCGCGCGCTGGTGGGCTCGGAAGGAACCTGCGTCACGGTACTCGAGTCCCGCTGCGCGCTGAAACATAGCCCCCAGCATCGCCGCCTGGTAGTCCTGGGATTTGCCGACCCCTTCATCGCCGCCGACCACGTGCCGGCAGTCCTCAAGTACAAGCCGATTGGCCTCGAAGGCTTCGATGGCCTGCTGGTTGAGTACATGCTCCGCAAGCACCTGGCGGTCGAAGATGTTCTACTGCTGCCCGAAGGCCGCGGCTTTCTGCTGTGCGAGTTCGGCGCCGACTCCGCAGAGCAAGCCGACAAAATCGCGGAGGAGTTCACCCAGGCGGGGCTCGGGTTTGGCAAGACGTGCACGGTCCGGCGCTACTCCGAAGCCGAAGCCAAACGGGTCTGGCATGTGCGCGAATCTGCCCTGGGCGCAACCGTTTTTGTTCCCGGAGAAAAGCCGGGATGGGAAGGCTGGGAGGATTCCGCCGTACCGCCGGAGCAGCTAGGCAGCTACCTGCGCGAGCTTTACCGGCTGATCGAGCGTTATGGGTACAAGACGCCGATGTACGGACACTTCGGCCAGGGCTGCGTCCACCTGCGCATCACGTTCGATCTTGAATCCGCTGAGGGGATCACCAAGTATCGCGAGTTCATCGACCAGGCGGCAGACATCGTCCTGGCCCATGGAGGATCCTTGTCCGGCGAACACGGGGACGGGCAAGCCCGGGGCGCCCTGCTGCCGAAGATGTATGGCCCGGAGCTGATGAAGGCCTTTCGGGAGTTCAAAGCGTTGTGGGACCCGGACAACGGGATGAACCCGGGCAAGATGATCGATCCGGTTGCGGTTTACGATCCGGTGGATAACCTTCGCCTGGGGGCACAGTTCGTCACGAAGAAAGTGGACACCTGGTTCCAATATCCGCAGGATCCCGGTGGATTCGGAGAAACCACGCTGCGCTGCGTAGGCGTAGGAGCCTGCCGCAAGCAGGACCACGGCACCATGTGCCCCAGCTATATGGCCACCCGCGAAGAGAAGCATTCCACCCGCGGCCGGGCCCACTTGCTGTGGGAGATGTTGCAAGGCAATACGATTACCGACGGATGGCGCAATGAGGAGGTGAAAGAAGCTCTCGATCTTTGCCTCTCCTGCAAAGCATGTAAGACGGAGTGCCCGGTCAACGTCGACATGGCGACATGGAAATCGGAGTTCCTGGCACACCATTACCAGGGGCGGGCGCACCCGGTGCAACACTACCTCTTCGGGTTTATGGACCGCTGGGCGCAGCTGGCCGCCATCGCCCCGGCGCTGGCCAATCTGCCCATGCGGACACCAGGCATCCGCAACCTAGTGAAAGCTCTTTCGGGAGTGGCGCCCCAGCGCACGTTGCCGGAGTTTGCCCGGCGAAGCTTCCGGTCGCAGTACCGCAAGGTGGCGGGCGGAGGCGGGAGCGCAAAGGGAACGCCTGTGATGCTGTGGCCCGACACCTGGAACAATTACTTTCATCCCCAGGTATTGGGCGCGGCCCACGAGGTGCTCGGTTCGGCCGGATTCGACGTACAGTTCCCAGCGCAACACATCTGCTGCGGGCGCCCGCTTTACGATTTCGGTTTTCTCGACCAGGCGCGCACCTATCTCACCAGCATTCTGCAGCGCCTGGGCCCGCAGATCGACGCCGGCATGCCATTCGTTGTGCTCGAGCCGAGCTGCGCCAGTGTCTTCCGCGACGAACTGATCAACTTCTTTCCCAGCGATGGGCGCGCCCAGCGGCTGGCCAAGCAGACATTTCTGCTGAGCGAATTTCTCGCCCGGGCAGGCTACCGGCCTCCCCAGTTGCATGACCGGCAGATCGTGCTGCATGGCCATTGCCACCACAAGGCGCTGGTGGGCATGCAGGATGAGCTTTCCCTTTTGCAGGCCACGCAAGCCCGGGTAACTATGCTGGATTCCGGCTGCTGCGGCATGGCAGGCCCGTTCGGCTTCGAAAAGGACAAATACGAGGTCTCGCAGGCGCTGGGCGAGCGGGTGCTTCTGCCCGCGGTACGTTCGGCGGCTGCGGAGACGATTTTGGTTACGGACGGATTCAGTTGCCGGGAGCAGATCCGGCAAAATACACCGCGGCACGCCGTCCATCTGGCCGAGGTTCTGGCCGGGCGCTGCTGAGGGCGTGCCTTGAAACTTGTTGGTTACCAACGGGTTGACGGCCCGGCCCCGCAGGTGACGAATTAGATAGGAACAATCGAGGCACGCCTGTATGCTGGAAGAGTGCTTGTACCGCTTTGGCTTGCGTCCTGTCTTCCTGAGCCCGAGTCCCCTTAGAGGCTACTTAACCCGAGAAACGTGAGGCTCTATGCGCTCTGAACTGGTTTATTCTGCCGGCATTAAGATTGAAAACCGGTTTCTTCTGGCAACTGTGGCAATTAAGGCGGTTCGTAAGCTCCACATCAGCACTACGCGGACCGAAGATACCGCCAACGTCGTCTTTGTGGACGTCGCCGCCGGCCGCTATACCGATGTGTGCATGCCAGAGATCCTGCCCCAGGCCGCGATCGAACCCTTGATCGTCGATCCGTTCGTCGTCTCCGCTGCCTAAGCAAACGCGGGCAAAGAAATGCCTCCCAGGCTATGGGAGGCTTTTTTTGCGCCTGCGTGAATTTCCTGCGTTCTCAGGGCTGCGGGGGCTGCCACAGTTCCACGCGGTTGCCCTCCAGATCGTTAAACCAGGCAAAGCGACCGTATTCGTGGTCTTCCCGCTTCGGATCGATATCGACTCCGCCTGCACGCAGCTTTTCCAAGACGGCATCCAGGTCGTCCACGCGCAGATTGAGCATGACCCGCTGTTCAGTGGGACCGAAATACGAGGTATCCAGGGGGAAGAAGGCGAGCACAGCCATCTCCCGAGGCCCCTCGCTGAAGAAGACAAAGCCGCCCTCGGTGCGCTTAATGCCCAGATGCTCCTCATACCACGCGTAGAGCTTCTCTGGATCGGCTGCCCGCAGGAATACACCCCCTAAACCCGTCACTCTCATCCACTCTCCCTTTCTTCGCTCAATAATTGCGGCAGAGTCTGCCGGTGTTTCGCCTTGCGGCGGTTTGTCCCGCGGCTGATCGTCGATGACGCGCTCCGGCCGGGGCTGCCCTACGCGTTCTCGGGCGTTGGCCTTGACCGCTTTGACGACTGAGAATTTTTCCGGACGGCGCTTGCGTTTCGCCATACAACGATCCTAATGCTGCGGTTATGGATTCCCTGTGCGAGTATGGAATACTTCTTAAGCGGTTCACAACCAGCTCTGGTGTGCAACCGCTCTTATGATTTCGGCGCAGGAGTTTTCTGACGCCGGGAAAGCGGGTCCGAGGCCAAATGGAAGAACGGGACTTCTTCGAGGAAAAAGCTGAACAGCGAAAACATACGCTGACCTGCCCGCATTGCGGCAAGGCCGAAGAATATGAGGTGGCATGGCTGGTGCGACGTAAAAAAACCCAGCTACCAGGCAGAGCCCGACGAACGAGACCGGGCACGCTTCGCCAAGGCGCAGTCCTATATGGTGCGCAGAGACGATACCGTCGGCTGCAAGAATATTCGCTGCCGCAAGCGCTTTGAAGTATCGAGCCTGCAGTCGGTGGCGTTCCTTTAGAGCTATGAAAATACTGGCGTGCATCAAGCAGGTACCGCAGAAGGATGCGCCGCTGAAGCTGAACGAGGCGGGCACCTGGATTCGCGAAGACGTGTCCTACGAAGTGAACGAGCCGGACGCCTACGCTCTGGAAGAAGCGCTGCGACAGAAAGAAAAACACGGGGGCGAGGTGGTGGTGGTGACGGCTGGGCCGGCGCGGTCGCAGCAGGTGTTGCGAGAAGCGCTGGCGAAGGGCGCGGACCGTGCCATTCACCTGGAAGACGACCGCTTCACCACGCTGGATGCAGCAAATATCGCGCGCGCGCTGGCCGCCTCGATTGCGGGGGAAACATTCGACCTGATTGTGACCGGGCTGCAATCAGACGATTTCGGTTATGCCCAAACCGGCGTGCTGCTGGCCGAGGTACTGGGCTGGCCCCACGCCACCATCATCATCGGCATGGAGAAGACGGATACCGGGCTGCGCCTGAAGCGCGAACTTGAAGCCGGGCGTTACCAGCACGTGGACATTCCCCTGCCCGCTGTTCTGACCATCCAGAGCGGCATCAACAAGCTGCGTTATGCCACCCTGATCGGGATCAAACAGGCCAGGTTGAAGCCGCTGCGCAAGGTGGCCTGGGCTGAGGTGGAGGCGAAACTGGGCAAGAACCAACAGCAGATCGAACGGCTGTATGTTCCGATAAAGCAGAAGAAGACGAAAATGCTGCAGGGCCCCGCCGGCCGAAGTGGCGCGCAAGCTGGTGGAGCAACTGAAGAATGAAGCACGCGTGATTTAGTACAATTCTTTACGCACGAGGGAAACGGCATGGCCAACACACTCATTCCGGTCGAAGAGCGGAGCCTGACACCCAACCAGGTCGAGCTGCTGGATAAACGCCGAAACCGCGGCTTCCTGTTCATGGTCATCTCCGGCCAGTTCGGGATCATCTCCACTGTGCTGTTGCTATGGATCGTCCAGGACCTGACGTACGCGCCAGGATGGGCCCATCCGGTCTTCTACTATTTTGTCTTTTCGCTGATGGTCTCGGGACTCACAGGCCTGACTGGCGCGTATTTGCGTCGTGGCGCTCCCGAGTTCTAGCGGATGGCAGAGCACATCATGGTGGTGGCGGAGCAGCGGGAAGGTAAGCTGAACCGCGTTTCGCTGGAAACCCTCAGCGCCGCCCAGGCCATCGCCAAAGAGACCGGATGGACGGTTCAAGTGGTTTTGCCGGGCTATCAAACGGCTGCCCTGGCACAGGAGTTGGCAGGGTACCAGGTGGATAAGATCTACGACCTGGAAGCGGCTTCGCTCGAAGACTATACTTCGGACGCGTATGTCCAGGCCCTGAAGGATTTCATCTCCAGCCGGCAACCCAAGCTGGTGCTCTTTCCCCACACCTACCAGGTACGCGATTTCGCACCCAGGCTGGCCCTTGCCCTGGACCGCACTTTGATCTCCGACGCGATCGGCTATAAGCACGAGAACGGCAAGCTGCTGTTCACGCGGCAGATGTTTCAGGGAAAATTTGTGGCGGATGTGGCCTTCGCGGGAGAGGCTCCGTGGCTGGCGACGCTGCAGATAGGAAGCTATCGCGCGGATCAGGCAGAGCCGGGCTCAGCTTCCGTAGAGAAGGTAGAAGCTGCCCAGCCGGCGGCCCTGCGCATCACGCCGCATGAGGTTTTCCAGGAAGCCAAGCAGGCGGTGGACCTCTCCCAGGCTGAGGTGATCGTCGCCGTTGGGCGAGGCATCAAGGAACAAAAGAACGTCGCCATCGCCGAAGACCTGGCCAAAGCACTGGGCGGCGAGGTAGCTGCCTCGCGCCCGATCTGCGATAACGGCTGGCTGCCGCTGGAGCGGCAAATCGGCAGCTCGGGGCAGACCGTGGCGCCCAAGCTATACATCGCGCTGGGCATTAGCGGCGCGATTCAGCACATCGTGGGCATGAAGGGCGCGCGCACCATCGTGGCCATCAATAAGGACGTAGAGGCGCCCATCTTCGAGATCGCTGATTATGGTATCGTGGGCAACCTCTTCGATGTGGTCCCGGCACTGACCGAAGAGATCAGGAAAGCGAAGTCCTAAGTCGCTTAATCCCTAAATCATGATTCACTTCCGCCAACCGATCGAGGGCATCGACCGCCAACAGATGGAGGCGGATGTGGTCATCATCGGTGGCGGGCCCGCCGGGTTGGCTTGTGCACTGCGCCTGTCTCAACTGATCGACGCCCACAACGACCAGCTGGCTCTCAAAGGCTCGACAGCCGCGCCCCTTTCCAAGGAAAACATTTACGTTCTGGAGAAGGCCCGGGAAGCGGGACAGCACTGTCTTTCTGGAGCGCTGCTGGACCCCCGCTCCATGCGCGAGTTGCTGCCCGGCTTCGAAGCCGAGGCCCCTATCGACGCGGAAGTCATCAAGGAGTCGGTCTACTTTCTGACCGAAAAGGGCCATTACAAGTTCCCCATCGTGCCGCCGCCTTTGCGCGACCACGGGAATTACGTGATCTCCATCAACAAGTTCGTTAAATGGCTGGCCGCCAAGGTGGAGGAAGCGGGGATCACGATTTTTACCGGGTTTGCCGGGAGCGAGTTGCGTTTCGATGCTGATGGAGTGACCGGGGTGCGCACCGATGACAAGGGCGTCGATAAGCAGGGGAATCCCAAATCCAACTTCGAGGCTGGCTACGATCTTCACGCGAAGATCACCGTGCTGGCCGAGGGGGCGCGCGGCTCGTGCACCAAACAGCTGATTGAGCGCTTCCAGTTGGAAGACCCGGATCATGCGCAGACTTATGGCGTGGGGATCAAGGAGTTGTGGGAGCTTCCCTCGGGCCGGGTGAGCAAAGGAGAGGTGATCTACACCCTGGGATATCCGCTTACCTGGCAGGAGTATGGGGGCGCGTGGATCTATGGCATCTCCGACACGCTGGCCTCGGTTGGGTACGTGGTGGGGCTGGATTACCAGGATCCGCGGCTCGATCCGCAGCACGTTTTTCAGTCGTTCAAAGTGCATCCATTGGTGCGGCCGCTGTTGGAGGGCGGCAAGATGGTCCGCTACGGCGCCAAGAGCCTGCCTTATGGCGGATGGCTTACGATGCCGAAACTGGCGGGCAAGGGCTGGATGATCCTGGGCGACTCGGCCAGCCTGCTCAATTCCCAGCGGCTCAAGGGTATCCACCTGGCGATCAAGAGCGGGATGCTGGCGGCGGAGACCGCTTTCGAATCGATGCGGGTGGGGGACAATTCGAGTACAGCACTGGCCGCATACCAAAGCCGGGTGGAGGGCAGCTGGATCAAAGAGGAGCTGTACCCGGTACGCAATTTTCACCAGGGGTTTGAGCAGGGGTTATTTCCGGGGCTGGTGCGGAGTGGCATTCAGCAGGTGCTGGGCGGCAGAAACCTTGGCCCGGACTTCAAAAACCATGCCGGTTACCGCAACATGCGCCATCTGGATTCCATCGGACGATCGACCTACGGCCGGGAAGCGACCCTGGGCCCGGCGAAGGGCGATGGGAAGCTGACGTTCGACAAGCTGACCGACGTCTACCACTCAGGGACGCGTCACGACGATGACCAACCGGTCCACCTGGTGATTCGCGATCTGGATATTTGTAACCATCGTTGTGTGCAGGAATTCGGCAACCCGTGCCAGCATTTCTGCCCCGCAGCGGTGTACGAGATGGTGGAGAAGGCAAGTGAACCAGCGGGCAAGGAGATCCATATCAACTTCGCCAACTGCGTGCATTGCAAGACCTGCGACATCATGGATCCGTACCAGATCATCACCTGGGTGCCACCCGAGGGGGGCGGCGGCCCGAATTACGACGGGATGTAAGAGGTTGCGACGGCCGATGACAGACGCTCGGTTTAGTGCCGCTCCTACGGCGCTCGGATTCTTTTTGGAATTGATTCCCAGCCCTTCCCGGCTGGGCTGACGTTTGGCGGTCGGCCCTTCCGATTTCCTGTTGAACTTGGGGCTTCGAGTTTCATGCGCCTTTCTTCATGGAGAGGCGCACACGCGGTTCTCTCCAGTGCAGCGTCGCAGGAAATCCGTTCCACAAATGAATTGTCATCCCGACCGGAGCGAAGCGCAGTGGAGGGACCTGCTGTTCTTCGACGCGCAACAGGCTTGGCCGGAAGACCCGTTGTTGTTCATAGGGAGCAGCTGACTTGCCGCGTCAAGTTGAGGGAGAAATGGCAAGCCAAAATTGCCCTGGATGCAAGGCCCGGAAACGTACATTCCCCATCCATTAAGAGAACTGCAGATCCCTCGGTTGCGCTCGGGATGACAAAGGGGAGAGTGGCGCCTCCATTTGGTGTGATGGTAGTAATGACGACCTCACGCAGAAAAATCAGCTGCTCCCGATGACACAAAACGGAGATGTTGGCCCGCACCTACCCCACTCAAGCCAAAGTAAGGCTTGAATGGGCCACGCATTTTCTGCCGGTACAGAGCGCAAGGTCATGCCTCTCTTCACTTGCCACAGCGAGTAGAGGATTTCCCATCGGGTTTCGTTTTTGCGTGTAACATTCCACTGCGCGTGGGGCGTTCGGCAGTACACTCGCTGAAAGGGGACGAAGCCATGAGCGGCAGCGACCTGTTACTAACCTGTAGCGACTGCGGTCAGGAATTTGTTTTTACCGCGGGTGAACAGCAGTTCTTCCAGGAACGCGGCTACTCCTCGCCCCGTCGCTGCAAACCGTGCCGCCAAGCTAAACAGGGCGCAGGCGGCGGGGGCGGCCATGCTCCCTCGCATTCCCAGCCGCAGGGCGGTTACAGCGCCAGCCCGGGCGGTGGCACGAGCACGGGTACCACCGTGGTCTGCGCCAGCTGCGGACAAACCACGACGGTGCCCTTTGAGCCACGCGGGGACCGTCCGGTCTATTGCAAAAGCTGCTATCGGCCCAAACAAGGGGGCGGTGGGGGCGGCGGCCGGGATAGCCGTGGCGGTGGTGGTGGCCGGGATAGCCGCGGCGGAGGGAGCGGCGGAGGCAACCGCGACCGCAAGCGTTACTGAGGCGGGCCGCAGCCCCGAATGTTAGCCAATAGTTGTATGGCAGCCTACATCTAAAGCCAGCATACTGCTCCCGAGGGTGTCAGAATGGAGCAGATTTTGTTGGATATGTTTGAGCAGGCACGCAAGCTGGTGGTCGAAACCGACCGCAGGCTGGCGGAAGAAAACGACCGGATCCGGGAAAAGGAGCGGGAAGGCAAGCTGCTGGAGCTATCCGCCCGGATCGAGGCCGCTTTCGACTTCACCAGCAAGGAAAAGCTGGAACTGGATCCTCGGATGGATCTGCAGGACGGCAAACCTACAGTTGAATTTATTGTGCGGAGTCTGAGGGCGATTTTCGTTTTGTCACCGCAAAATGACGAGATTTGGACCCTGAGTGCCCTTGAAGATGGGCGTGCACCGCAATCACTGGGCGAATTCAAGGGCGGGACCAAAGGAGATGCGGCCTCGAGACGGCTGGCCGCCGCCCGAATCGTGACCGCGATCGGGAACTGGTCTCAAAAAGGCCAGCCGGTGGCGGCGAAGAAGCCGGTGCAGGCGGATCCAACGGGGCGCTGGCAGGACACCCCGGTTCCAGTCGAATTGCAGGAGCGGCGCGAACCAACCTACGGCACCATGGGCAAATTCCTCGGCTACTAAGTTTCCGCTTTACCAAGCTCCCCCGGCTCGGGGGGATGTGGCTGAAAAAGCTGCATTTCCCCGGGCGCTCCTCCTTCGCTCCTCCCGGCTAACCCAAGAAAAAACCAACCACCTTGCCATGGCCTTAAGATTGTGGCGAGGCCTGTGGCGATGACTAAGCGGGTTCGCAATTACTGTGGTCTGTTAAGGTTCGCGAGGAGTGGTTTTCCTTGGGAGAAAACCACGAAAAGCTCTTTGGCTTCGGTCTATACCAATTGCGAAACCGCTGTAAGCGCTTGATGAACGCTACTTTTTTCCTGCTCCCGGTGCTGATCTATTCCCTGAACGGAGCAGCCCAGGATGGCAAGCAGCAGCGTATTGCCGATATGGCGTACCGAGCTGAAATGGCGCACGAAGGCAACGATTGCACGGATTCGTCCACCCTGGAAGACCGCAATGAGTGTCTTAACGATGTTCGGGTTGAAACCTACAAGAACTACACGCAGTTTTTTGACGCATTGAGAGAAGCATTGATCGAAGACTCCCCGAATGATGCCAATGCCCTGGCGCTCGACGGGACGGAGGTCGTCTTCGAGAAATACCGGTTGTCAGCGTGTGACGCGATGGTGAAGGTTTACGACCTGGGCACCATCAAACATCCGGGGTCCACCGAGCCCAATGCCCGGACCCGCTGCCTTATCCAGATAACGCGCGGCCGGATGCGCGACTTGAAACAGCTGTACGCGCCAACACTCTGACCTCAATTCGCAGCTGCAGCCGCTGGTTGAGCCGCAGCTCATGCAGCGGTAACAACTGCCGTTGCGGACCATGATGGCGCCGCAGGTGTGGCAACTGGGCGCGTCGCCCATGTCGAGATATTCCTTCATGGCATCGGCCGCGTGAAAGATGGCTCCGCCACCCTTGCGGGTTTCGGGCGCTCCGTAGATTCCCCGGTCTTCCACGTTGTAGCTGGAGGAAGGCAAGGTCGCTCCACCCTGACCAGGCTCATGCGCGATACCACTCACCGGCGGCCTGGTTTCATACCTCGGCTCGTATCTTCCCGCTTCCGAGGCTGATTCGGAACTGGACGCCTCGTCCACTGCTCAAGGCTAGGCGTCAGGCTTGGCGCCGCCGCCGGGGGCTGAGCTAAGCCGGAGAACAAGCTCAATTGATGTCCTGAAAGGAAGCGCAATTGGAGCCAGCGGAAGATGTAATCCATGATGGATTTGGCAAAGCCGATCTGCTCACTGCCAGTCCAGCCGGAGGGCTCAAAGCGAGTGTGAGCGAACTTCTCGCAAAGCACTTTGAGCGGAACTCCGTGCTGCAGCGAGAGCGAAACCGCAGTCGCGAAGGAGTCCATGAGCCCGGAGACGGTGGAACCTTCCTTGGCCATCTTGATGAAGATTTCACCGGGTTGCCCATTGGGGTAGAGGCCTACCGTGATGTAGCCTTCGTGGCCGGCAATGGAGAACTTGTGAGTGAGCGAGGCACGCTCCTCGGGCAGGCGATGACGCACGGCGCGGGGCGGTCCCTGGGTCGACTCCGGTTCCTCGCGCAGCGCAGCGGCCTGACCCAGGTTGACGGCGTTGGCAATGGAGGCGGAGAAGGCATTGGCCGCAGTCACGATCGAGCTGGCAGTGACCTCGAGCCGGGCTGAGACCTTGTCCTCAAGCAAACGCAGGTCGTCGCTGACCGAGGCGGTGTCGCCCTGCGCCATGGCAGCGAGCACCCGGTCGGCAGCGGCATTGACCGCCGCATCCGCATTGGTTTCAGCGCCCAACGCATTCTTGATGACCTTGGCCTTGTTGCCATCGGAGACGTTGAGCGGCTGCGCGCCTTTGGACCCGTCGCGATAAACGGCCACCGCTTTCAGCCCTAGACGCCACGCCTCGGTATAGGCGTGGATGATGTCGTCGAGGGTCGCGTCGTGAGGCAGATTCACTGTCTTAGAGATCGCTCCGGAAAGAAACGGCTGAGCCGCGGCCATCATCTTGATGTGGCCTGAGGAGTGAATCGAGCGGGTTCCTTTGCTGGGTTTGAAGCTGCAATCGAACACGGCAAGGTGCTCGGGCTTGATGCCGGGCGCGCCTTCAATCGTCCCAGTCGAGTCAATGTAACTGACGATGGAGTCGACCTGGGGATTGGTGTAGCCGAGCTTGAACAGGGCTACGGGCACGGTGTTGTTGACGATTTTGATCATGCCCCCGCCAACCAGCTTCTTGTACTTGATCAGCGCCAGGTCGGGTTCGATGCCGGTAGTATCGCAGTCCATCATGAAGCCGATGGTGCCGGTGGGGGCAAGCACAGTGACCTGCGAGTTGCGGTAGCCGTGCTGCTCGCCGTGGGCCAGGGCCTGGTCCCAGCAATCTTTGCTGGCCTCAATGAGTGACGCAAGCTGGGGTGTGGTGAAGGGCTCGGCCGAGTTGGCGTGGCCAATCTTGTTCACTTCTGCCCGGTGCATGCGGATGACGTCGAGGAAGGGCTCGCGGTTGACGTAGAAGCCGGGGCACGCGCCGCCGCGCTGGTTCAGGCCGGTAGCACCATTTGCATATTGAGCCTGCTGACAGAGCGGAGTGGCGGAAACCAATGCCGGCGCCTTTTCGGCCAGGACTGAGGACTGCAGATAGGCCTGACCGCACATGATGGCGGTAAGGGCAGCAGCGAAGTCCCTGCCCGCGTCACTGTCATAGGGCAGGCCGAAGGCCATGAGCAGCGCGCCGAGGTTGGCGTAACCAAGCCCCAGGGGGCGGTAGTCGTGGGAGTTGCGCACGATGGCTTCGGTGGGGTAGCCGGAATTGTCCACCAGGATATCCATGGCGGTGATCATGATGTCGATGCCATGGCGATAGGCATCCACATCAAAGGCTCCGGCCGGAGTGACGAATTTAAGCAGGTTGAAGCTGGCCAGGTTGCACGCCGAGTCATCGAGGAACATGTACTCCGAGCAAGGGTTGGAGGCATTGATGCGGCCCGAGTTCTTGGAGGTGTGCCACTTATTGATGGTGGTGTCGTACTGCATGCCCGGGTCGCCGCATTGCCAAGTAGCTTCGGCGATTTTGCCCATGAGGTCGCGGGCTCGGTAGGTCTTGACGGGCTCGCCACCCTTGACGGTCCGGGTGGTGAAGTCTTGATCGCGCTCAACCGCACGCATGAACTCATCCGTCACACGAACGGAGTTGTTGGCATTCTGAAAGAAGATGGAGCTGTAGGCTTCCGAGTCTGGACCGGAACCGTCATAGCCCGCCTGCATCAACGTCCAGGCCTTAACCTCTTCCTTGGCTTTGCACTCGATGAAGTCGGCGATATCAGGATGGTCGGCGTTGAGAATGACCATCTTGGCCGCGCGACGGGTCTTGCCACCGGACTTGATGACACCGGCAAAGGCATCGAAGCCGCGCATGAAACTGAGCGGGCCGCTGGCGGTGCCGCCGCCGGAGAGCGTTTCCATCGATCCGCGGATGCTGGAAAGGTTGGTCCCGGTACCCGATCCCCACTTGAAGAGCATGCCTTCGGTCTTGGCCAAGGTAAGGATGGAATCAAGTGAATCATCAACCGAGTTAATGAAGCACGCGGAGCACTGGGGATTGCGATAGCCGGTGACGGAGAACTCGACGGCGCAGCTATGGGCATTCCAGTGCCAATTCTGCGCATCCGAATTTGGCTCCAGCCGATCACAGCCCACGTTGAACCAGACGGGCGAGTTGAAGGCCACTTTCTGGGTGATCAACAAGTGGACCAGCTCGTCGTGAAAGATCGCCGCGTCTTCCGGAGTCGCAAAATAGCCGCCGGCCACACCCCAGTCGCGGATGGTCTCGGCGACCCGGGCGACCAGTTGGCGGACACCGGTTTCACGCGCGCCGAACTCACCCTGGGCAGTTCCAACGTGGCCATGGAGGTACTTGGAAGCCACAATGTTGGTCGCGGTCATCGACCAGTCGGCGGGAACTTCGACCTCTTTCTGCTCGAAGATCACCCCCCCTGTGGCGTCCGTGATGGAGGCTGTGCGGCGCTCCCAGGTGACCTCGCTGTAGGGTGAAATGCCGGGCTTGGAGAAGAGGCGGGTGCAGCGGACCCCGGTGGCGGGTGCAGGCTTCGGCACAGAGTGGCTATAGTGGGCGGCCCAGCCGTTCACGGCGGCGGAAGTTGGGGAATTGGTGGCCTCGGCCATAGATGATCCTCACAATTTTAGAATGACAGCAAAGCAGGGCCCGTGGCCCAGGTTTTTGGCGGACGAAACTCCCACAAAACGGTTAAGTGACGGTTAAAAGAAGAAGACCGTGAGATGCGAAAGTACCGCTCTCTATGGCGTGTGTCAAGCCATAACCACTACATCTAGTAGTTTACAAGCATATCCCCCCACCCAGCCGCTAAAAGCTGGGCAATTGGCTGTGGACAACGCGGGAAGGCCGCTAGCCGCGCGGTTTTGGCAGTTGTGTCTTGCGCAGGTGGCACCCAGTAGGTAAAGTGCCGGCTTCTCGAAAGGGTGCAATCCAGTTACCCGGCGTACCCGGATGTAAGCGTGCGAACCGCAGGTCTCTCGCCTTCCCGGCTCACATCTGAGACGAGGCTACGCCCGGCGGCTGGAAGGAACAAGACGGGAAAGGCTTGAGACTTGTGGAACTCGTGGATAAGGAGGGACGTTACCGTCGGAAACGACACAGAAAATGCGGGGACACCCGCGCGCATGGCCCGCAGAGGTTACTCGCTTTCGGCTAGGCTGTTTTTCCCTTGAACAAGCGGTAAATGCCCAACAGCACGATAGCGCCCAGCAGCGACATGAGAAAGCCGGCGCGCTGGCCCTCTTGATACAAGCCCACGTGGCTGCCGATAAACGTCGCGAGCAAGGCGCCGGCGACCCCGATCAACATGGTAATGAAGATGCCACCGGGATCTTTTCCGGGCATGATGAACTTCGCCAGAGCGCCAACGATGAGGCCGATGATTGCTTCCCACAAAATGTGAAACATAGATCGCTCCTAAATCGCAGGGGTGCCGGCCGCGCGCAACCGGATCGCACGCGGCCACTTCTAACCATGGGCCCTACGGATTCTTGGACAGGTTTTTCGGAGACTTCCTGTTCAACGTGCGCAACAACTTGGCCGCAGAGGGTGGAGGCGGTACCGCTTTGTCGAAGACAATCGCCTTCGCGCTCACCTCTTTCCCGTAAAGATTCTTGTTGGCATCGTTGTCAGGACGCAAAGTGGAACCGGCTAGGGAAATCCCAGCGAAAAGTCCACGAGCGCGCGAGTAGGAAAGGATCTCCGCTCGCATGGTTATATCGGTTTCCGCGGAAGCATTGCGGCCAACCGGGCCGGCTGCCGCTGAGGCGTCGCCGCCGATCTTGACCTTGCTGGTAAGGATGTTATCCGCGGATTTGGGACTCATGAGCAGGAGGACGAAATCGGTGGCCTGGCCACCCAATTGCAGTCCGAAGCTGCCGCCCTCGAGGGCCATCATGGTTGGCGCACTCCAGGGACCGCGAAAGTGTCCGCCACTGCGGCAAGTCATCACTCCTCGTCCGTAGCTAGCGCCCACGATAAAGGCGGCCTTCAGGACGGAAGGCAACACCACCACACAATCCGCCTTATCGATTACGCTCTGCGGAATGTCATCCGGAACGTTCATGATTTCGGAAATTACAGTTCCCGCGGCCTCTACTCGATCCGCTTCCTTGTCCTGTCCAAACGCCGGCAGAACCATCAGGCCCATCAGGCTTAGCGCCACTACTGTTCTTCTCATGCTCTCTCCTTAGATCTGAATGCCATTGCAGCCAAAGCAACATTTGCGGGCAGCTGGGCCCCGAAACGAATGCGGAGGAATCTCCTCCGTAACCGCTGAGGATACTATACAAGCTTAATTGGAAGATCAATTGCTCTAGCGGCGGTAGACGACGCCGCCTTTCATCACAAAAGAGACGCGTTCTAAGACGCGAATATCGTCGAGCGGGTTGCCGGGCACGGCGATGATATCGGCATAGTAGCCGGGCTCAAGGGCGCCGGCCTCGTGCTCCCAGTCAAGCAGCCGGGCGCCGTTGAGCAAATCCGCCCGGAGCACATCGACCGGCTTCATACCGTACTGCACCATCAGCTCCAGTTCGCGCGCCTGGGTTCCGTGAGGAAAGGGCCCTACGTCGGAACCGACGGCCATGGGCACGTCGTGGGCCAGTTGGCGGTGAAACTCCTGCACGTGAAAGTCGAGCTGCTGATGCTGGAACGCTGCCTCCTGGGGGGAGGCGGCGTGCGCCGCAAAATACTCAGATATGGCAAAAGTCGGGACGGCGTAGATCTGCCGCTCCCGCATCAGGCGCATGGTTTCGTCGCTGAGCTGGTAGGCATGGTCGATGGAGGCTACGCCCGCCTGGGCAGCATACAGAGCTGCGGGCTCGCCGGTGCAATGCACGGCAATCCGGCTCTGCAGGCGGGCCGCCTCGGCTACGGCCGCCGCCAGCTGCGGTTCGGTGTACTGGACGATGGTGTGAAACTGGCCGTCTTTGAAGAAGTCGCGGCCGGTTTCATAAATCTTGATAAAGTCGGCGCCGTCCTTGATCTGCTGGCGGATCACGGCCACCAGCTCATCGGCAGTGTTGGCGTAGGTGGCATTGGGGAGCACGTGCTGGTCGGGGTTGAAGTGGAGCGCATCTTCGTGGCCGCCCAGGATGTTGATGGCGTTACCGCTAAGGCGCAGCCGCGGCCCGGGAATAAGCCCCTGGTCAATTGCGTCGCGGACAGCGGTGTCAGCCGGGCCTGCGCCCTCGGTGCCCATGTCCCGTTCGGCGGTATAGCCGGCCAGAAGGTCGGCTTTGGCGGCGAGCGTGGCCATGATTACCCGCTGAGGCACGGATTCCATCACAGTCTGAAGATCTTCGGCTCCGGGGTGGAGGAAGAGATGGACGTGGGCGTCGATCAACCCGGGCATGAGCGTGGTATCGCCAAGATCGATGGTCTCCGCTCCGACAGGATGGGCTACTGAGGGGCCGGCGGCGACAATCTTCTCTCCTTCGACCAGGACTTCTCCGGGGGTAAGAACGCGGCCGGTTTCGATGTCGAGCAGGCGCGCGGCATGGAGAACGACGGGGTGGGACGCAGCCGGTGTCTGTGCCAAGACGAGAGACTCGAGCAGGAGACCGGCAAGGATTACTCGGCAAATGTGGTGGTATCGAGGCTGCATGGCGAAGATGGCTTGCAGGATATCAGGCCGGCGCCGGTGCGTATTACTATGGTCCACACCATGCGGCTGCGCCGAATGATCCGCGAATTCACCTACGAGTTTAAAGACCTGCGCGATCTTTTGGCCAAAGCCAGCCCCTATCGGTCGGGAGACGCGCTCGCGGGGATTGCCGCGGAGAGCGGGGAGCAGCGTGCCGCGGCGCAGATGACATTGGCCGACCTTCCCCTGCGGGCATTTCTCGACGAAGCACTGGTGCCCTACGAGAGCGACGAGGTCACCCGGTTGATTATCGACAGCCATGATCCGGTTGCTTTTGGTCCCGTGGCATCGCTCAGTTTGGGCGATTTTCGCGATTGGCTGCTCTCCGATAACGCGACGGGCGAGGTGCTGGCCGCCGTTACTCCAGGGCTAACCCCGGAGATGGTGGCGGCTGTCAGCAAGCTGATGCGGGTGCAGGATCTGATCCTGGTGGCGCGGAAGATACGCGTGGTCACGCGGTTCAGGACGACTGTCGGCCTGGAGGGAAGGCTCTCCACACGGCTGCAGCCGAACCATCCCCTGGATGACCCGGCGGGGATCGCGGCGTCCATGATCGACGGCCTGCTGCTTGGCTCGGGTGATGCGGTGATCGGGATCAATCCAGTCTCAGACAATGTGGGGAGTGTGCACACCCTGCTGGAGTTGATCGACCATGTGCGGCAGAAGTATGCCATCCCGGTGCAGAGCTGCGTTCTGGCGCATGTCACGACGCTGATGGAGGCGCTCGCCCAAGGCGCGCCGGTCGACCTGGTCTTTCAATCGATCGCCGGTACAGAAGATGCCAATCGGTCGTTTGGCGTGAGCCTTGCGCTGCTGGATGAAGCCTGCGCGGCAGCACGGGAGTTGAAACGTGGAGCTCTGTTCGAGCCAGCCCAGCATGGCGGCAAGGCCGCGCTGGGCGACAACGTGATGTACTTCGAGACGGGCCAGGGCAGCGCGCTTTCTGCCGATGCCCATCATGGAGTTGACCAGCAAACCTGTGAGGCCCGGGCCTACGCGGTTGCGCGGCGCTATCGGCCGATGCTGGTCAATACGGTGGTGGGCTTTATCGGGCCGGAGTATCTGTACGACGGGAAGCAAATCATTCGCGCCGGGCTGGAGGACCATTTTTGCGGCAAGCTGCTGGGGCTGCCTATGGGGTGCGACGTGTGCTACACCAATCACGCCGAAGCCGACCAGGACGATATGGATGTACTGCTGACGCTACTCGGCGCAGCCGGGGTGAACTACATCATGGGGGTGCCGGGGGCGGACGACGTGATGCTCCATTACCAGAGCACGTCGTTTCACGATGCGCTGTATCTGCGGCGAGCGCTGGGATTAAGGCCGGCTCCGGAGTTTGAGGCATGGCTGCACAGCGATGCCCGCTTGCGGCTGAGCGTGCCGGCCTTTCTGGCATAAGTGGGTTGGAATGACGAAGCTGACGCAAACCAGTCTGGATTTGGCGCCGTCGGAGCTGTCGCAGGCTGCACGCGAGGCCCTGCGGAGTTACACGCCTGCGCGGATCGCCCTGGAGCGAAGCGGGGTGAGTTTGGCGACGCGTCCTCTGCTCGACTTTCAACTGGCGCATGCGCGGGCACGCGATGCGGTCCATGCGGCGATTGACGCGCCTATGCTGTGTGATGAACTGCGCCGGTGCGGGCTGCCGGCACTCGCGCTTAAAACCCAAGCCGGGGACCGGGCCAGCTACCTAAGGCGGCCGGATCTGGGCCGGGCTTTGAGCGAGGATTCGGCGGCGCTGCTCATGGCAGGGGAATACGATGTTGTGTTCGTGATCGCGGATGGACTTTCGGCCCTGGCGGTGGAGCGGCACGCATTGCACTTGTTGCGTGCGGTGTTGCCGTTGATCAGTGGTTGGCGGCTGGCGCCGGTGTGCGTGGTGGAACAGGGCCGCGTGGCCGTTGGGGACGCAATCGGCGAGGCACTCCAGTCGCCTTTAGCCGTGATGCTGATCGGAGAGCGTCCGGGATTAAGCTCACCCGATTCTCTCGGGGTCTACATTACCTGGGAGCCGCGACGGGGAAGGAAGGATGCGGAGCGGAATTGCATTTCCAATATACGGGAAGAGGGATTGGGGTATTTGCCCGCGGCGAGGAGATTGCACTACTACATGCAGGAAGCAGCGCGGCGACGGATGACCGGGTTAGGACTGAAGGATCCGGCGGAGGATGTTGCTGGGCTGTTGTAGGTTAAATGAACTCATGGCGGTTATAGATCCTAACTCGGCGAAATCTGCAGTTCCGCGGACCATTCCTGGAAATGTTTTTCGACGCTGGATAAACGTCCATCTGTGTGACGCACTGCACGACTAGAGTTAGTCCTACGAGACAGCAATTCGGCTACCCCTCACCGCTCAACAAATTTTCCCGCAAGCTGGTCAGCCGCATAGGTACTGATTAGTATGGACGGCCTAAAGGCCGTCCGCTTCAGCCTATTTTCGTCATTTTGGGTAGGCCCAGCCCATGACCGCTCCGGTTGTGCTCAGATACCGTTACTCAGCGCGCTTGGGGAGGCTTGCCCAGAGATAGGTTCGGAAGAAGGCCAGGGTGCGCTGGTTGGCGGAGTCCATGGCACGAGCGGAAAAAACGTGGCCTTCGGTTGGGTAGATTTCCGCGTCGCAGGTGAAGTCTTTGAGCTTGCAGAGGCGAATAAGCTGGCGGGCGTTGACGACCGGGACCTGCTTATCCTGCTCGCCATGCACGATGAGCAACGGGGGGAGGGTTTGCACCTGGGAAAAGAATTGATTGGGTAACAGGCCAGACCATTCGACGACAGCATCGACGTCCATTTTTTGCGAGGCAGCCACCAAGGCGACAGAGGCTCCCAGGCCCTGCCCCGCAAGAGCGATTTTCTTGTTTCGCTGCACGGGACGCGCGTGCAACTCGGCGACGATGTCTTCCACCACCTGAGCCCAACGGCGATAGTTGACGGCGGTGGTCTCGGCAGAGGTTGTCGCGCTGAGATAGTCCGGCAGCAAGACGCGAAAGCCGTGCTCGGCAAAGAAACGTGCCTGCAGCTTGGCGAGAGCAAGATCGGCAGAGCTCGAACCCCGCAGGAAGAGCATCGTCGCAGTGACATCACGGTTTTCATACACCGCACAGGAGACGGCCTTGCCATGGCTCATGAAAGTGGCATACTCCGCCGGCATTGCTTGCCCGTGCAGAGCAGAGCCGGCCACCAGGAACAACGCGAACACAACCAACCGGGAAAGAGACATTTTTACAGAACCTTGAGGACGACCAGCGAAAGGTCGTCATATTGTGGTGCGCCCGCGGTGAACCGATCCGCGCTCGCGACCACCGCGTTTACCATGCCGTCGGCAGAGAGGTGCGTGCTCATCCTCGCCGCCGCGATCAGCTGCTCTTCTCCCCACTCCTCAAGATCGGCGGTCATGGCTTCGCTGATTCCGTCGGTAAAGGCGATGAAGGCATCGAACGGCTGCAACTGAATTCGCCCCTGCTCATATTGAACCTGGCTAAAGATGCCAATCACCGGGCCGCCCGTTTCAAGCCGTTGAACTATGCATGGAGCCTCCGGATCGCAATAACTATCCTTCTGCGGAGCCGAGGGACGCAAAAGCACGGGCGCGTTGTGCCCGGCGTTGACGTAGTCAAGGATGCGCGTCGAGGGATCGTATTCACCAAAGAAAAAAGTGACAAAGCGATTACTAGTGGAGGAATCATAGATGATACGGTTAAGGCCCTCGATGAGCCGGGCCAGGTCGAGCATGCCGCTAAAGGTAAGCCCATGCAGAGCGGAACGCACCGATGCCATCAACAATGCGGCGGAAATACCCTTGCCCGAGACGTCGCCGATGGCTATGCCCAGACGGCCATTTTCGAGGGCGATAAAGTCGTAGTAATCTCCGCCCACCTCTCGCGCCGCACGGCTGAAGCCCGCGAACTCAACTCCCGCAACTACGGGATAGGTCTGCGGCAGGAGAAGCTGCTGCACTTGCCTGGCAATTTCGATTTCGCGGTCGATGCGCTGGCGTTGCGCCGATTCTTCCGCCAGGCTATGGACAAGCGCGCTGTTTTCGATGGCCAGTCCGGTTTGCAAGGCAACGGAAGAAAGCAACCGCCGATCGGAGCGGGAATACGGTTCCTCGCTTCGCTTGGGCCCGAGAGCCATCACCCCGATCAGGCTGGAGCGGCCTGGCAAGGGCAACAGCAGCTCCGCCTCCAGCCGGTTGAGCACCGAGACCTCAGTGGGGGCGGCCAACGCCAGCCAGGGATCGGGATGCTCGCGGTAGACCTGTTTCGGGCTGCGGTCGATGGTCAGGGCTCGGATGGTGGAGGAGTTTTCCGACAGGGCGAGGTCGAGGGCATCGGGAGTGCCCTGGGCATACTGCAGCTGGAAAAGCTTGCCCCGGCGCAGCAGGAAAGCGATCCGGTCGACGTGCAAGGTCTGGCTTAGGCGCTCGGTAATGGTGCGCAGCAAGGGTTCTGTCTCCCTGAAACTGCGGGCCTGCTCGGAAAGCTCGACGAGTACCTGGTCGACGGAGTAAGCCTCGCGAAAGAAGCGCCGGTCAATCCAAAGGGAAAGCGGGCGGGCGATCCGCAGACGCACAAAAAACACCACGACGACGAATATGAGTGGAGAGATGAGCACGGCAGCGCGGCCGGAGGCAGTCGCAAAGTGAAAGAGCCTGAAACCCAAGAAGGCGACCACGACGGTTTGTAGAACCCACAGCGTGCCGCGGGCAAAGGCGTAGCGAGTGCCCTGGCGGAGGATGATGCGCAGATCGAGGGCACGCTGCACGATCACGGTGTAGGCGAGGGAGAGGGGGAAAAACGTAAACAGCACAGCCACGGTCAGCAGAGCCCAGGGAGGCGCGACTTCGATGAGCGGCTTGTCAGAAAAGGTGGAGGTCACCAGGATGACTAGCACCGGGCTAAGACCGAGCAGCGAACCAGCGGCCATGACTGCCAGGCGACGACGGGCATCGGGCGCAGGCACGTAGAAGAGCTTGGCTATGATCGAGGCAATGAAAATGCACAGAGAGATCGCCGCGAAGACGTTTCCCGCGAGCTCCAGCGGATCGACCCATGAAAGATACGGTTGGATGAAACGAATGTGGTAAAGGACGCCGTACTCAATCGCGAAGTTGAGAGGAACGAGGAGGATCTGGGGAATGATGATGAGCCATTTGATCCACGGGAAGCGGGCGTCAACGCGGGAGCGGACGGGAAAATTGATGCTGAACAGGATGAGCGAGATAAGCATCCATTGCACAGCGAAGTTCTGCCAAAAAATGGTGAAGGGTGCGAGGAAGCCGGGAAAGTATCCGGGTTTTGCGATAAAGACCGGCGCCACATTCATGATCCCCAGAAGAAACCAGGCGTTCCAATCGAGCGGCCTTGCCAGCACTACCCAAAAACCCAGCAAGAGGCAGAATCCGGGGAAGAGCACACCCAGGACGATGGTGATCAGCCAACCAGAGACTGTGGGAGGACCTCTCCGCTGGGGCATCAGCCCCACCTGCGCCGTGTGCATGCCGCCCCCCTGATTGTGATAGACGATGGAGACGACCTGTCCTGGATGAGCGTAGAAGGTCTGACGTATCAGCCCGGCCATTCCAGTGAACGGGACGCCGTTGACGGAGAGGACCTCATCCACGGCGTCCATGCCGGCTCGTCGCGACTCAGGGAGGGGTTGCACCAGAAAGCGGGAACTATGGGAGTATTGCAGCGGCAGCCGAGCGCGGTTGGCGTTGAGGAAGCTGTCAAAGGCGGCTGCAGTGCTGGCCACGTAGAAAAGCGAGGAACCTACGGCTAATAGGGCCACCAACAGGTACAGGAGTTTGGCGAGGTTGGTTTGCATGGACCCGATAGGCGGCATGGTAGCAGAAGGTGGGAGCCGCCGTAGGTTGACATTGGAGCAGGAGACGGTTAGCTTTCTTATAGATATGCAAGTCCGCACCCACCATCATCGTCATCCCCATCATCACGTGACGAGCGTGTCGGCGGACGGTTCCGGCCAGCGGTAAAGGGCAGGAAACCAGGATCAGGAAAAGCCCGCCGGCGCGAGATGCGCTGGCGGGCTTTTCTGCGTTTGGCCTGTTGAGTGAAGAGAGAGGGAGAAGCTGCGATGAGCGAAGCAGTGAAACTGGATTTTGCGAAGATGGATGGCCTGCTGCCTGCAATCGTGCAGGATGCCGAGAGCGGACAGGTGCTGATGGTGGGTTTCCTGAATGAGGCTAGCTACGCCAAAACATTAGAGACCGGCTTTGTGACTTTTTGGAGCCGAACCCGGCAGAAACTTTGGATGAAGGGCGAAACCAGCGGAAACCGGCTGCGCGTGGTGTCGGCAGCAACCGATTGCGACCAGGATACCGTGCTTTTCCGCGTGGCCGTCGAGGGTGACGGCCTGGTTTGCCACGAGGGAACGGTGAGCTGTTTTACGCGGGCGATCGAAGTGCCCACGGCGGCGAAGATGGAGGCACGGAATGGCAGGTAAGTTGAAGCTGGGTATTCCCAAGGGAAGCCTGCAGGACGCGACCATTGCGCTTTTTGAGCGCGCTGGATGGCATATCTATGCCAATGGCCGATCGTATTTTCCCGGCATCGACGATGGCGAGATCGAGTGCATGCTCATCCGTGCCCAGGAAATGGCGCGGTACGTGGAGAAGGGCGTTCTGGATGCGGGTCTGACCGGGATTGATTGGGTCGTGGAAAGCGGGCTGGACGTGGCCAGCGTTACCTCACTCACGTATTCCAAGGCGACCAACACCAAGGTCCGCTGGGTGCTCGCGGTGCCTGAGGATTCTCCCTTTCAGAAGGCCGAAGAGCTGGGCGGAAAGGTGATCGCGACCGAACTGGTCGAGGTGACCAAAAACTACTTCGCGAGCAAGAGGGTTCCGGTAAAGGTGGAGTTCAGTTGGGGGGCAACGGAAGTGAAGCCGCCCATGCTGGCGGACGCAATTGTGGAGGTGACGGAGACGGGAAGCTCGTTGCGCGCCAACCGGCTGCGGATCATCGATACGGTGATGGAAAGCGAGACCCACCTGATTGCTAACCGAGCCGCGTACGCGGATCCCTGGAAGAAGCAGAAGATCGACAATATCGCGCTGATGCTCAACGGCGCCATTGCAGCGCAAAGCAGGGTGGGATTGATGATGAACGTGGAGAAGAAGAACCTGGAGCAGGTGTTGGCGATGCTTCCGGCTTTGGATTCACCGACGGTGTCCGCGCTGAGCGATGCTGGTTGGGCGGCGGTGAATACGGTGCTGGAGGAGAGCGTGCTGCGCGATGTAATTCCCAAACTTAAAGGTGCGGGGGCTACCGGGATTGTGGAGTATCCGCTCAATAAAATTGTTTACTAGCGTTTGGATTGGGGGCCCGTGGAGTGAACTGCAGATCCCTCGGCTACGCTCCTAATGACAGGACGATCGGTTTAGTGCCGTGCCTACGGCGGTCGGGCCATCGGATCATCGCTCTCGGGCTGGGCTGACGTTTGGCGGTCGGCCCTCCGGGCCTGGCATCCATGGCGATTTGTCGTGTCGACCTGCCGCAGGCAAGCTATCCGTCTGGATGACAAAGGGGAGGGCGGTGCTTTCATTTGGGTTTGATGCTCGACGAGTGAACAGCAGGTCCCTCCACTGCGCTACGCTCCGGGTCGGGAATGACAAATTTTTTGTGGGACGGATTGCTCATCTAGATCGGAGCGCTCCGGCAAGGTTTTCAAGGCTTTGTAGTGAGGTGGAGGATCTGCATGAGGTTGGTGAGGACACAGGGGCGTGGCGGCGGACAGACCCGGCAGATGCTGAGCGAGCTGGAGCTGCGCGGCGCGCGCAACACGGCGCGCACAATGCCGGTCGTGCGGCAAATTGTAGAGGACGTGCGCAAAGGCGGAGACCAGGCGCTGCGCCGCTACGCGGCGAAACTCGACGGCTTGGCCCCAAAACAGACGTTGGAGATTAGCCAAACCGAGATGGCGGAGGCCTGGAAAGCCACACCCAAGCCGCTGCAGGCCGCGATGCAAACTGCAGCCGGCAACATTCGTCGATTCGCCGAACGGCAGATGCCCAAGGAATGGAGCGCAACCAACGCCGGCCTGACCACCGGCCAGCGGGTACGTCCCCTGGGGGCCGTGGGCTGTTATGTGCCCAGCGGGCGCTACCCCTTGCCCTCTACCCTGCTTATGACAGTAATCCCGGCGCAGGTGGCCGGGGTAGAGCGAATCGTTGCGGTTTCGCCCAAGCCGGCAAAGGAGACCCTGGCAGCCGCGGCGCTGCTCGGTGTGAGCGGGTTCTACCGCGTCGGCGGCGCTCAGGCGATCGCCGCTCTCGCCTTTGGCACGGAGAGCATCCGCCGAGTCGATAAAATTGTTGGCCCAGGGAATTGGTATGTAACCGCAGCCAAGAAAATGGTTGCTTTCGATTGCGCAATCGACATGCTGGCCGGCCCGACAGAGATTGTCGTGACCAGCGAAAGCGGCAATGCGGTGGGGATCGCAGCCGACCTGGTCGCGCAGGCCGAGCATGATCCTGAGGCGCTGGCTATTCTGATCACGACCAACGGGGCGCTCGCGCGCGAGGTGGTGAGGGAGGTTACACAGAGGATAAAGGCGAACCCGATTGCCAAGCAGGCGATCGAGCGGAATGGACTAGCGGTGGTGGCGGATTCGGTCGACGAGGCGCGCGAAATTACCAACCGGTTGGCCCCCGAACATCTGACCGTCGATAGCAGCAAGGACCTCGACTGGGTGCGCAATGCGGGTTCGGTGTTTATTGGCCGCTACTCTCCGCAGCCCATGGGGGACTACGTGTCCGGACCCAATCACACGCTGCCTACCGGTGGAGTAGCCCAAGTGCGGGGCGGGCTCAGCGTGATGGATTTCCTGAAGGTGATCACGGTGCAGGAATATACGCTGGCTGGGCTCAAGAAGCTGGGACCGGCGGCCATTGCGCTGGCCAAGGCAGAGGGGTTGCACGGCCACGCCGAGGCGGTGCGAGCGAGGGGGATCGATGGCTGAGATCGTTTTGCAACAGGCGCCCACCCCACGGGCTGCGGTGCAGAGGATGCGGGCGTACCATCCTCCACTGGGCGGCCGGCAAGGGCTGCGGCTGGACTTTAACGAGAACACCGTCGCTTGCTCCCCGCGCGTGCTGGAAGCGCTCAAAAAAACCGCCGCCGCGGACTTGGCGAAGTACCCCGAAAGGGCCCAGGTGGAAGCCAAGGTTGCACAACACCTTGGGCTTGAGCCGGAACAGGTTCTGCTTACCAACGGGGTGGACGAGGCGATCCACGTGCTTTGCCAGACATATCTCGACCGGCAAGACGAGTTTCTCTTTCCGACGCCGACCTACACCATGTATGAAGTTTATGGTTCCTGCACGGATGCGACCGTCAAGACAGTCCCATCCGCCGAGGACTTTGCCTTCCCTCTCGAAGGGCTGCTTGCCGCTATCACTCCGCAAACCCGCTTGATCGCGATTGCCAGCCCGAACAGCCCGACCGGGACGGTAGCCAGCCGGGAGCAGATTCTGCAGATTCTCAATAGTGCGCCGCAGGCAGCGGTCCTGGTGGATGAGGCCTACTACCACTTCTGCGGGCAAACCGTGATGGACCTGGTCGGGACAGGTGCCGAACCTGATCGTGGCGCGCACCTTCTCCAAGGCATACGGACTCGCCGGACTTCGGCTGGGAATGCTCGCCGCCCCCAGCGGCATTCAACAGTGGCTGCGAACCGTCATCTCCCCCTACAGCGTGAACTCGCTGGCGCTGGCCTGCCTGCCGGAGGCACTGGACGATGAAGAGTACCTGCAGTGGTATGTGGAAGAGGTAAAGGCGGCGCGCAACGAGATGGTGGACAGCCTGCGCCGGCTTGGTGTTCCCCAATGGCCCTCCCAGGCCAACTTTATCCTGGTGAAGATCGGACCCAAACACGAGCGAGTTTGTGCGAGCGATGCACCAGCGGGGCGTGCTCACGCGCGACCGGTCAAAAGACCAGGGCTGCGCCGGGTGTGTGCGCATGACGGTGGGGACGCGGGCACAGATGAAGAAGGCCATGGGCGCCATGGCCGAAGCCCTGAACGAGATCGAGTGGGAGAAAGCATGATGGCCAGGAAGACAGCCCGCCGGGGCGTTATCGAGCGCAAGACAACCGAGACCAGAATTTCGCTCAAGCTGGTGGTGGAAGGGAGCGGGCGCTACAAGGTCAAGACCGGCATTCGCTTCTTCGACCATATGCTGGAGCTGTTCACGCGCCACGGGGCCTTCGATCTCGAACTCGAATGCGACGGCGATCTGGATGTGGACCAGCACCACACGGTGGAAGATGTGGGCATTGCCCTGGGCGAGGCTTTCGATCAAGCACTGGGCGACAAGAAAGGCATTCTGCGCGCGGGGTATTTCCTGATGCCGATGGATGAGACGCTGGGCGTCGCCGCGGTTGACCTGAGCGGACGTGTGTCCTGTGTGGTCAAGACCAAGGTGAAGACGCGCCTGGTGGGTGATCTGCAAAGCGAGCTGGTGGAGGATTTTTTTGAGGGCTTCGCGCGCGGCGCCCGGGCCAACGTGCACGTTGCCACCATGTATGGCCGCTCTAACCACCACAAGATCGAGGCACTGTTCAAAGCCTTTGCGCGGGCGCTGCGCGTTGCCTGCTCGAAAGACAAGCAGTTGGGCAAGATGTTGCCCAGCACCAAGGGACTGCTGTGATACCAGTCACAGTGATCGACTACAAGGCGGGCAACCTGACTTCGGTAGTCAAAGCGCTGAAATATCTTGACGCCGATGTCACGGTGACCGATCGTGCAGACGAGGTAAGGGCAGCCAGCCGCGTGATCCTGCCGGGAGTGGGTCACTTTGCGGCTACGAGCCGCCTGGATGAAACCGCAATCACCGACGCGCTGCGCGAGGTGATTGCGTGGGGCGTGCCTTTCCTGGGGATTTGCGTGGGCATGCAGTGGCTTCTTACCGGCAGCATGGAGGCGACGGGCCAGCCGGGGCTGGGCTATTTTCAAGGCTGGTGCGAGCGCTTTCCGGAGGGCAGCGAAAAGGTTCCACACGTGGGCTGGGACCATATTCTGACCCGCACCTCGCCTGCTTCGAGACTGTTCGCCGGCGTGGAGCAGAACGAATTTGTCTATTACACGCACTCGTATTACGTTCCCACGACGATCTTGCGCGATGGCGCGCTTTCGCTGGAGAATCCGATCGCGGCCAGCACCGAGTACATCAAGACTTTCGCCGCGGCGGTGGAGCACGAGAACGTGATGGGGGTGCAGTTTCATCCTGAGAAATCGAGCGCGGCCGGACTGAGGGTTCTGAAGAACTTTCTGGAGTTTTGATGTTGACCAAACGAATCATCGCCTGCCTGGATGTGCGCAGCGGACGCGTGGTGAAGGGGGTTCAGTTCGTGGATCTGGTCGACGCGGGTGATCCGGCGGAATTGGCCAAGCGGCATGCGACGGCGGGCGCCGATGAGATCGTGTTGCTCGACATCACGGCAACGCACGAGGGCCGCGGGACGCTGCTGGATACGGTGCGACGTACGGCAAAGGAGCTATTCATTCCGTTCACGGTAGGTGGCGGCATACGATCGGCGGAAGAGGCAGCAGCGGTTTTCGATGCCGGCGCCGATAAAGTAAGTATCAACTCAGCGGCGATCGCCCACCCTGAGCTGATAGACGCCATTGGGCGGAGTTTTGGCGCACAGGCAGTGATCGTGGCCATCGACGCCAGGCGGGTCGCGGCCCAGCCGGTTGACGAGGCGGAGGTCTTTGTCAGCGGCGGACGCACGCGCACCGGGCGGCGGGTAACGGAATGGGCGCGTGAAGCCGAAGCACGCGGCGCCGGCGAGATTCTATTGACCTCAATGGATGCCGACGGCACCCGCGCAGGCTTTGATTGTGAGCTGACTGCGTTGGTCAGCGAGGCGGTGGAGATTCCCGTCATCGCCTCTGGCGGCGCTGGATCGGCAGAGCACTTCGCCCAGGTATTCCAGGCGGGCAAGGCGCATGCGGCGCTGGCGGCCAGCATCTTTCACTTTGGCATCGCCGACGTGCGGGCGCTCAAGCAGGAGCTGGCGCAGCTGGGCGTCGCGATGAGGCTGCCATGCTGATTCCATCCATTGACCTGATGGGCGGCCGGATCGTGCAACTGGTGCGCGGGGAAACGCTCAAGCTGGCATTTGACGACTTCGAGTACTGGATTGGGCGCTTTCAATCCTATCCCCTGGTGCAGTTGATCGACCTGGACGCCGCCATGCGGCAGGGCGACAACAGCGAACTGATCACGCGGATTGCCCGGCGGCTACCCTGCCAGGTAGGCGGCGGCATCGGCACGGTAGAGAAAGCAGCCGCAGTGCTGTCCGCGGGGGCCCGGCGGGTGATTGTGGGCTCGGCGCTGTTCGGCGGAGCGGAACTTGTGAACACCGGCTTTGCGCGCACGCTGGCGGCGACCGTGGGGATGGAACAACTGGTCTTCAGCGTGGATACCAAACAGGGGCGAGTGGCGGTGAAAGGGTGGAAGGACCAGGTGGAGCTTACCCCTGACGATGCCTTGCCGCAATTGGAGCCCTACTGCGGGACCTTTCTCTACACCCATATCGATCGGGAAGGGACCATGCAGGGCTTTCCTATGGAGGTGGCGCAGCGTCTTAAACAGAGAACCATGCGGCGGCTGATTGTGGCCGGTGGCATTCGGGAGCAAGCCGAGATCGACGCCCTGGACGCGATCGGCGTAGACGCAGTCGCCGGGATGGCAGTTTATTCGGGTGTGCTGTCGACATAGGCTGATTCCCATTAAAGGAGAGCTTGGCCAAAATCCAACCAGGTTGCCGTGCTGGACACTAAGCTTTCTTGTCATCCCGACCGCAAGGCAGTGGAGGGACCTCGCGGTTAGGCGATTTGTGAGACTGAGTCCGGATACTCTCTGCGCGCCCTACCCACCGTGCCCAGCATGATGGCTAGATTCCTCGCTCGACACTCCTTTCGAGCAGCAGATACACTTCCCCTGTGAGGAAGGGACGAGCATGGCAACCACGGTTACAAAGAAAGCGGTAAGCACCGCTCCGCAGACCATGGTGAACCCAACGAAGCGACTGGTCTCGCTCGATGTGGTGCGCGGCATCACCATCGCGTTCATGATTCTGGTCAACAACGGCGGCAGCGGAAGGTACAGCTACAGCCAGCTGGAACACAGCGCCTGGAATGGCTGGACGCTGACTGACCTGGTATTTCCGTCGTTCCTGTTCATCGCGGGTATCTCGATCGTATTCTCGACCGAGTCGCGCCTGGCGCGCGGCGAGTCGAAAAACGCACTGCGCCTGCATGTGCTCAAGCGATTCGTGATCCTCTTCCTCCTCGGGCTGGTGGTCAATGGCTTTCCGTTGTTTCACCTGGGCACGCTGCGTATTTATGGGGTTCTGCAACGCATCGCGATCTGCTTCTTCCTCGCCAGCCTTCTCTATCTGTGGAACAGCCGGGCCTGGATCGCCGCGACAACCGTAGTGGCAGCGCTGTTGGGTTACTGGATCCTGATGCGCTGGGTTCCGATTCCCGGTATCGGCGTGCCTACCCATAACGTGGCCCTGCTCGACCCCAACCAGAACTGGGTAGCCTACCTGGATCGCAAGCTCCTTCCCGGCCGCCTCTACGAAGGGGTGCGCGATCCGGAAGGGCTGCTCAGCGACATTCCCGCGATGGGCACCATCCTCTTGGGCCTGCTTACCGGTATCTGGCTGCGACGGCCGAAATCGCTGTCTGCGAAAGCTGCCGGCCTGCTGGTTGGCGCGATCAGCGGGCTGGTGCTGGGAAACCTATGGAATGTCTGGTTTCCCATCAACAAGAAGCTGTGGACCAGCTCCTATGTGCTCTTCGCTGCCGGCTGCACTTTGTTGCTGCTTGCCATCTGCTTCTATGCGGTAGAGATCAAGCAGTGGACGCGCGGCTGGACGTATCCCTGGCTGGTCTTCGGATCCAATGCAATTACCGCGTATGTTTTCTCCGAGCTACTGGCCGCTACGCTCGACACCATCCCCGTGCACACCGGGGCCGGGGTCACGAATCTGCAACAGTACATCTACCAGAAATTTTTCTTCCCTCTGGTCAATCCGTCGTTCGGATCGCTGCTCTACGCCATTGCTTTCGTTCTTGTCTGCTTCCTGCCAGTGCTGCTGCTGTACAGGAAGAAAATTTTCATTAAGGTCTAACTCAGGCGCCGCTCATTTCCGTTTTTGGGGACCCGCTCCGAGAAAGAGGAAGATGGCTCCTGCAATGCCATCGAGAACGGCGGCCGTGACGCTGCGAGGCGCTTCTACGGCGGCACCGACCAGAAAGGCAACCGCGGCCGCAAGGTAGAGATATCTGGACTTCATACCCTAGACCTTAGCAATGGGGCGGAGAGAGGGCAATCATGGCGGCAGATGCATTACGATTGGCCCGGCGTCTGGATGAAGTGGGTTTTTCGGATATCGTCCAGGTGCGGAACAAAGTCATGGAACTGCGGGCGGCCGGCCAGACCGTGCACGCTTTCCATGGCGGCGAGCCGTTCTTCGAAACTCCGAATTCAGTGAAGTACGCGCTGCTTAGCGCGGCGGTTGAAAACAAGACGCGGTATGCGCCCTCGTCAGGGATTGAACCTCTGCGCCAGGCGATTGCGGCAAAGCTGAACGAGCGCAACGGGCTCGCGGTTTCCGCGGAAAATGTGATCGTTACCGCCGGAGGGGCGCACGCGCTCTACGTTGCCTTCCAGGCGGTCCTCGACCCGGGCGACGACGTGTTGCTGTTCTCTCCGTATTGGACGCCAATCCGGGAGATGATCACCGGCTGCCAGGCGCGGGCACTATTGGTACCGACGGCAACGGCGCGCAGCGCAGGCCTGACCCGGACGCTGGAGGATTTTGCCACCTCGCACACGCGCGCGATCTACTACAACACTCCGCAGAATCCCACAGGTACGGTGTTCTCTCGCTGGGAGGCGGAAGAAGTAGCGGCGTTCGCCAGAAAACACAACCTGTTGGTGATAGCAGACGAGGCTTATGAGGATCTGGTTTACGACGGGGAACATTTTTCGATTGCGTCGCTGCCGGGAATGGCGCAGCGCACTATTTCTACCTACACTTTCTCGAAAAGCTACGCGATGACCGGATGGCGCGTGGGCTACGCCGTGGCCAGCGAGCCTTTCATGAGCGGGTTGAAGAAGCTGGTTCTGTATTCCATCAATGGAGTCTCAACCATGAGCCAGTGGGCCGCCCTGGAGGCGCTGCGCATTCCGCGCAGCGAGCTTGACAGGCGGCGAGAAGAGTACCGTCAGCGACGCGATCTGCTGGTAAAGGGCTTGAACGAAGTTGGCCTGCCCTGTGAGATGCCCCAGGGAGCCTTCTATGCGTTTCCACGGGTGACAAGGATCAGCAAAGACAGCCGCACCGCAGCCAAGATGCTGCTCAGCAAGGCACACGTAGCCACCATTCCTGGCGTTGTCTTTGGCGGGCAGGGCGAGGGCCACGTCCGCTTTGGGTATGCCGTTGACCCCCAGGCGATCGAAGAAGGCCTGGCGGCGCTGAGAAAGTACCTCATCCCCTAAAGGTTGTAGTCAAGGAGTCCCTTGGAAGGAACTTTTTTGCGTCCAACGCGCACTTCTGATTTGGTTCGAGCGTCCAAGTATGAGACCGTCTTTTATGAGAATGCAGTCGTAGAGAATGTCATCGTAAGTGAGCGCAATTACCTTTATATACGAGCGATGGCAAGTGACACCGCGCCCAGATTGCCGGCGAACGATTCCACCAAGTACAGTTAGATTGCACCCAAACCCACACTATCGGAATCAAAGGGCTTGTATGAGGTTAGGCAAGAGGTCATCTGTTCTCGTTTTTGGGCTTCTGCTGAGCGGCATCTGCTCGGGAGCTAAAGCAAGGGCAGAGGAAAGTCCCCTGGAAAGCTCACGACTTGAGATGCAGGCGCAGAGCCAGCGTGTAACGGTTGCTTATCTAACGACAGTATCTTCCGATAATGGGGGGTCGACTTGCCCGACGACCCTGGCGCGGGCGTGCAGCAGCAGGTGCAGACAGGCTCTGCTGCGGCGCCGGCGGCGAGCACGACACCGGCAGAAGATCCGCTCACCGAAGGCAGACAAACCAAGCGCATTCTTTATGTTGTTCCGAACTTTCGCGCAGTGAGTGCAGATCAACATCTGCCGCCGCAAAGTGTGAAAGAAAAATTCAAAACGGCAATGCTCGACAGCTTCGACTACTCCTCGTTCATCTTCGTAGCGGGTCAGGCCGGAGTTGCCCAGGCAAACAACTCCTACCCTGAATTTGGCCAGGGGGCCAAAGGGTACGGCAGGTATTACTGGCATACACTGGCGGATGCGATTAACGAGAATACCTTCGTCGAGTTCATTATTCCCGCACTTACCCACCAAGACACCAGGTATTACACCCTGGGCAAGGGAGATTTTGCAAAGCGAGTGGGGTACGCATTCTCGCGGGTAGTGATCACTCGCACCGATGGAGGCAATGAGACTTTCAACGTCAGCGAGATCCTGGGAGCAGGCGCGTTCTCGGGCGTTGCCAACCTCTACTATCCCAGCCAGGAACGCACGTTTACCAAGACTTACCAGCGATGGATCACGAATATCGCCATTGATGGCTGTACTTTCGTCTTTAAGGAAGTGTGGCCGGATATCAACAACGCAGTCTTCCACCAGAAGGACTAAACCAACCACGCCCTAGCCATATGGGCGATGTGCGCTGCGCATTGAAGTGTCAGCATGATCTTGTTTTTATGGAGAAGATCATGGAAGCAGCAACGCAGGGCGCAGGGGTTTGGAGTGGGCTTTCCAAGTCAATAGCAGAAACAGTTGAAGCCATCCAGGACAGCATCGTGACTGTCCATGGAGGCGGCGGGGGAGGCGGCCGCTCCACTTCCAGCGGAGTGGTGTGGCGGCCGGGCGTGATCGTGACGGTGCGCCACGGACTCCGCCGTAGTGACACACTCACCATCGCTCAACACGGAGAACCAATCCCCGCCACGCTTGCCGGCTCCGATGCGGGGACCGACCTGGCTGTGCTTCGCGCAGACACCGCCGCAGGCAAGCCTGTGGATGCGATCGGCGACCAGCCGGCCCGCGTGGGTGAGGTAGTGCTGGCCATTGGCCGTTCCGCCTTGGGCGATATATCGGCCAGCTCGGGAATTATTGCGCGCCTGGGAAACAGTTGGCGTACCTGGCGCGGGGGACAAATGGATAAACTCATTCGTCCGGATCTGCAGCTCTACGTAGGCCAGTCGGGCAGCGCGCTGGTGAACGAAGGCCGCCGCGTATTGGGCATCAACAGCGGGGCGTTGGCTCGCAACGCAGTGATTACCGTGCCGGCAACAACCATCGATCGAGTGGTGGACGCGATTCTCGAACGGGGCCACGTGCCGCGCCCGTTTCTAGGCGCCGCGATGCAGGCAGTTCCTGTGCCCGAAGCTCTGCGTTCGGACTTCGGAGAAGCAGAGGCTTTGCTGGTGCTGCATGTGGAACCTCAAGCGCCCGCCGCATCAGCGGGAATCCTGGTGGGCGACCTTTTGCAATCGTTCGCCGGCCATCCGGTTCACAACGTGCACGATGTGCAGCATCGCCTATCGAGCTTGAAGGTCGGCGAGACAGTGCCGGTGACGGTTATCCGCGGAGGCGTGAAAATGGATCTAAGGGTCGTTCTGGCGGATCGTGGCTGAGGATCACAAACGCGAGCCGTTCCTGATATTGCCGTGCGTGGAGTCGATGACCCAGGCAAGCCGATTCGCGGCTCTGCGCACCGCTCAGGAATTAACGTTGCTGGCTGTCGCGCTTCCCTCAACTCTTCTGTTTCGTGTGCAGAGCGACAACCCGGATGCGATCGTGATCGCCTCGGGAGAGACTTTTCTGGCCAGGATGGGCAATCGCCGTGCATTGCGACAGGTGTTTTCTGAAACGCCCACGGTGCTGCTTGCGGCAGACCCTGGCGTGGGGATCGTGCGCAGTGCAGGGCGGATGAAAATATATTCCGTGCTTCCCGCGGAAGCGACCACGCAACAACTGGTCGCGGCCATTGCAGCGACCGTGGCTGGTTTTGCTGTCACGCTGCCGCGTTCCCCCGCCGAACCAGCAGACAACATGGTCATTACAGAAGACCTGACCGCGCGCGAGGTTGAAGTCTTGCGTTTGATGGCGCGAGGCAACAGAAACAAGCAAGTAGCTGCGTTGCTGGGGATTTCAGAACATACCGCGAAATTCCATGTAAGCTCCGTTTTAGCCAAGCTCGGCGCACGCACGCGGACAGAAGCGGTGACAATTGGCGTGACGCGGGGCCTGGTCGCAATTTAAGAGGAAACCAATGGAAAACGAATCTGTACTCGGCAGCGAGGCCGGTGTGGTCTCCAGAAGAATGGATGACGGCGACCTGTTGGACAGCTACTCCCGTTCGGTGACCCAAGCCGTCGAGCGGGTGAGCGGGTCGCTGGTGAAGATCGATGTTCAAAGCGCGCGGCGGTCGAATCGGCCGGGCCAGGAAGGGTCGGGCTCCGGTTTTGTTTTCACTCCCGATGGCTTGATCCTGACCAACAGCCATGTGGTGCACCAGGCGGCGAAGATTTCGCTTACATTTACGGATGGCGGGCGAAGTGGAGCAGTGCTCATCGGCGAGGATGGGGATACGGATATCGCTGTGCTCCGAACCGAGCACACCGTCTTTTCCCCCGCCCCGCTGGGCAGCTCCAAGCGGTTGCGCATCGGACAGATTGCCATTGCTGTGGGCAATCCATTCGGCTTTCAGTTCTCCGTGACGGCGGGCGTCGTCAGCGCGCTGGGCCGCAGTATGCGCGCGGCTTCAGGGCACATGATGGAAGAGATCATCCAGACGGATGCGCCGCTCAATCCCGGCAATTCCGGGGGGCCGCTGCTGGACTCCGCCGGGCGCGTGATCGGGGTGAACACGGCGACGATTCTTGGCGCCCAGGGCCTGTCGTTTGCTGTGGGCATCGATACGGCAAAGTATGTGGTGGCGCAGATCCTGCAGCACGGCCGAGTGCGCCGTAGCTCGATTGGGATTGCGGCACAAAATGTGCCCATCCCGCGACGCCTGGCGTATGAATACAAGCTGCCGATGCCCTCTGGGGTGATGGCCACAGCGCTTTTGCCAAATGGGGCCGCCGCGAGCGCAGGCATGGAGGAAGGCGACGTAATTGTCGGCTTTGCCGCCCAACCTGTGGGGGGTATCGACGATCTGCATCGTCTGCTGACCACCGAGCGCGCCGGCAAGCCGCAGAACATTAGCCTGCTGCGTGGCACCGCGCTCCGGCACCTGATGATTGTGCCCCGGGAGCGGGAAGAGGATGTTGAGGGGACACGATGAACGCGGCTGGCGGCCAGATGGTATCCTGAGCGCTATCAGCAGCTATGCCTACAAGCGATAATTCGCAACCTGACAACACGGAATTAGAAGCCAGCCCCGAAGGCGGCGAATCCTTCGGAGCAATTTTTTCCGAGTACGAGCAGAGCCATTCACGCCCAGCGGAAGGCGGCAGCAGACAAATCGAGGCGACGGTTGTCGCCATCTCCGCCGAGCAGGTCTTCCTCGATATCGGCTATAAAACGGAAGGCGTACTGCCGCTGGCTCCTTTCCAGAACGCAAACGAGGCGGTAAAAGCCGGCGACAAATTTCTGGTTTCGGTGAAGGGCCGGGATGCCGAAGGTTACTACGAGCTTTCACGTTTCAAGGTGGAGCAGCCCAAAGACTGGTCCGCATTGGAGCGGGCGTTTGCGGACAAGACTGCGATCGCCGGCACAGTGACCGGGGTGGTCAAAGGCGGATTGAGCGTGGATGTGGGCGTACGAGCATTCATGCCCGCCTCGCGCAGTGGGGCTCGCGACGCCGCCGACCTGGAGAAGCTGGTCGGGCAGCAGATTCGTTGCCGCATCATCAAGCTTGAGGCAAGCGAAGAAGATGTGGTGGTCGACCGCCGCGTGCTCAGCGAAGAAGAGGAGCGCTCCACGAAAGAGCGGCGGTACGCTGAGGTAAAAGAAGGCGATATTGTGCACGGCGAAGTGCGGAGCCTGACCAGCTATGGCGCGTTTGTTGACATAGGCGGGGTGGACGGGTTGCTGCATGTTGGCGATATCTCCTGGAGCCGCGTTAACAAGCCGGAGGATGTGCTCAGCGTAGGCCAACAGATCGAGGCCAGGGTGATTAAAATTGACCCTGGGAAACAGCGGATATCGCTGGGCATGAAACAGCTTCTTCCCCACCCGTGGGATGGTGTGGCTTCAAGATTGAAGACTGGCGACCGGGTACACGGTACAGTGACCCGGGTTGCCGACTTTGGGGCGTTCGTGGAGATAGAGCCCGGAGTTGAGGGCTTGATCCACCTGTCGGAGATGTCCTGGGCCAAGAAGGTGCGCAAGGCCAGCGATGTGCTCAAGACGGGCGACAACGTGGAGGCGGTGGTGCTAGGAGTGAACATGGGCGAGCGCCGCCTCTCGCTGGGCCTGAAGCAGACACTCGGCGATCCGTGGGCGGAGATAGAACAAAAGTTTCCGGCGGGCTCGGCGATCGAAGGGCCGATTACAAGCTTCACTAAATTCGGAGCGTTTGTTCAGCTTGCAGATGGAGTCGAAGGCATGGTTCACGTGAGCGAGATCAGCGCCGATAAACACATTCATCACCCGCAGGACGTGCTCAGGCTAGGTCAATTGGTCAAAGCCCAGGTGCTCGAAGTGGACAAGGCAAAGCGGCAGCTACGGCTGAGCATGAAGCAACGGACCAGCGTCACGGTGGACGAATATCTCGCCGAACACCCGCCGGGCAGCGTGGTGAGCGGGCGCATTCTCGAGGTTTCGGAAGGATCGGCGAGGGTGGAACTGGGCGAAGGCCTCGAGGGGAATTGCCGCATCGCCGGGGAGAGCGGCGCTGGGCAAACACCATCGGGCGAGGGCAAGGTGGACCTGTCATCGCTGAGCTCCATGCTGAAGGCGCGCTGGACGGGCGGACCCAGCAGCGTCGCCGCTAAGCCGGAAGGTATTCGCGCTGGGCAGATTCGCAGCTTCCGGATTAAGCCACTGGAGCCGGACGCCAGGAAGATTGATCTGGAGTTGGTCTAGGCAGCGGAAGGAGCGGATCCCTCCACAGGGCTACCATTTCGTGCAGATTGTGGTTGAGTGAACCGCAGGTCCCTCCACTACGCTCCCCCGGATTTCCTGTCGACCTTGGTGGCGTTGGCCAACCTCATGCGCCTTTCTCTACGGAAAGGCGCACGGGCGGTTTTGTCCAGTGCTGCGTGGCAGGAAATCCGGGTGCTCTGTCGAAAATGTTTTTCCTCAGTGGCTAAAGCCACTTGAGTCCTGTTGCTTTATGGACGGCCTGAAGGCCGTCCCCTTCAATCCATTTTCATCAGCTTGGGTGGGTCGCAGGCCCATGACTACTCCGGCCGGAATTCATTTTGAAATCGATGATTTCTCGCGATATCTTCCATTTTGCAAAAAATTTTCATCCCGACCGGAGTGGACCCGGATTTCCTGCCACGTGTGGCGCCTTTCAGTAAGGAAAGACGCAGGAAGTTTGCCAAGGCCACAACTTCTACAGGAAATCCGGGTTAGCTTAGTGGACGGACCTGCTGTTGCTTTTTTCAGTGGGTCCACAGGGGGCCCTAGCTCATCGCTTCCGGCAAACACCTTAGTAAGTAGCGATAACTCCGCTTATTACTCGGTGCCGGGTCTGTTGTTTCCTGTGCTTTGTCATCGATCGCTCCGATGCCCCGTCTAGAAAGATAGATACGGCGAAAACTGTCGATGACGCCGCCTAGATAGCAATGAGTTAGGGGTGAGATATGAACACCCAGGTAGAAAACTCAAGCATAACTGCGCAGGTGCATAAGGTCTCCGCGCTCCACTCTGTAAACACGGAGTTAGCCTTCCCCAGCCATATCCCTCCCCCGCTTCACCGCATCATCATACCTACACCACGGCCGATCGTTCAGTTGCTGCCGAAGCTCGAGATACCCCGGCCAAATCTAATCCAAAAACCCGAAACTGTGCGCCTTAGTACATCGCCGATGCCTCTCAGTAAGCCCGCGGACGACATCACCTACATTCACATTCTCTTTCAACTCGCGTAAATGCAACACCGAGAGGGGCATTCCAAATGACCACACTTTCGAACACCATCCTTGTTCGCAGCAAGACTAGTTTGCTGCTGTTCTCTCTCTGCGTCTTCAGCGCGCAGGCCAAGCAGCCAGTCACCAAGCCGGGCGTCCCGCTGACTCCTGCACAATCCGCTCTGGTCGACCGCGCCATCGCCCACGAGAAGATCCTGGCCAAGGAGCTGCAGATGCGCACCCCGATGGTTCAGACGTATATCCAGAACATGAAGGCCGATCCAGCGCTCTCCCTGGTGCCGTCGTCGGACAAGTACATTTTGAGCCGGGTCGATTTCGACAAATCCTTTCGCGCCGATGGCTATCGCGACAAGCCAACCAGATGGAGTCTGACCCACACCTCGGCCTCCACGCTCAGCACCATCAGCAAAGCCCTGGGGCTGGGGGAGGAGTACCTGCCCACCGGCTTCATGGACATGATGTTCATCGATCCTGGCAGCTTCGATCGGCAACACTACGATTTCGGTTTCGTACGCAATGAGTTCCTGGGCAATGTCCGGACCGAGGTGTTCGATGTTATTCCGCACAAGAAATTGGGAGACGGCCGCTTTACCGGCCGCATCTGGATCGAGGATGAAGAAGGAAATGTGGTTCGCCTGAACGGCATCTATAGCGGCAACGCATATCTCGATGTACCCCACTACCTCCACTTCGATAGCTGGCGAACCAACCTGCAGCCCAGGCTCTGGCTGCCCGCGGCCATCTACGTCGAGGAAAGCCACGGAAAGTTTGACGGTCTTCCCGACTTACAGGCGCAGACTACTTTCTGGGGATACTCGCTCAGGATTCCGACGCGCGACTCTGAGAGCGCTACCATCCGCATCGACGACGTAACCGATGAAAGCGACGCCGCCCAGGACGTGAGCCCCATCGAGGCACGCCGCGGCTGGGTTGCACAGGCCGAGGCCAATGTGCTCGACCGGCTGGTGCAAGCCGGAGTGCTGGCGCCCCCGAGCGACTTCGACAAGGTGCTGGAAACCGTTACCAACAACCTCATCATCGGCAACAATCTGGAGCTGCCGGCAGCAATTCATTGCCGGGTACTGCTCACCGCACCGCTCGAGTCGCTGGCGATAGGCAACACCATCCTGGTCAGCAAGGGGCTGGTCGATGTACTGCCCAACGAGGAGGACCTGGCAGCCATCCTCTCCTTCCAGTTGGCGCATATCTCGATGGGCCATCGCATCGATACGCGATTCGCCTTTAACGACCGGCTACTCTTCCCCGACAGGTCCACGTTTCAACGAATTACCATGAACCATTCAGAAAGCGACGATAGCCTGGCGGCGAAGAAGGCCATGCAGTTTTTGAATAACTCGGTCTATCACGATCGGTTGGCCAACGCAGGGCTGTTCTTTGTTCAACTCCAGGCTCGCGCGAAGGAGTTGAAGGCGCTGACCACTCCGCGGCTGGGCGATTCCCTGCTGGATGCGAATGGAACACCCTGGCTGGCCGAGCTGACCAAAAACTCACCCAAGCTCGACATGGATAACCTGCAGCAGATCGCAGCCCTGCCTCTGGGCAGCCACCTGAAAGTGGATGGGTGGGATGACAAAGTCTCCAGCTTGAATGCCAAACCGATGGCGCTGCTGAATGCCCGCGATAAGACTCCGTTTGAAGTCACACCGGTCTTTCTCAAGCTGAGCCGCTACACTCAGCCCGGGCCCGCGGGCGCTGCGCTATCGTCCGCCGCGCCGGCCGAGGGGACAGTCAGGCAGTCTCAATAGAGCATCACCGCCAGCTTGTAGGTGGCGAAGCCCTGACCCGGGTTGCCGGAATCGCATGCGCCCACAGCGGCCTTATGGTATTTGCCGGTGGCAATTTTCTCTTCCAGTTCATCCGGCAAACGGCCCAGGTCCGTTCCCTCCCAGCGCATGATGAACCAGGGCTTGGGACCGCCGGCCGAGCCGTGATCCAGCGCGCAGGTTTGGCGTGCAATTTCGGTCAGCCCCGCCGGCTGCAGCCCGCGTTGCTGCAACAATTGCCCAATCTTCTGCTCGATTTGCGCTCGCCCAAGCTGGGCCACGCCGTCGTCAAAGTCTTCTACGGCGTAGTAATTTCCTCCCCGCCTCACCAGGGCAACGCCCACTCCATTCATCGCCGGGTTCAGGATATTGGCGCGATGAAGAGGCGAGTGCATCCATTCCTCTTCCAATGCCTGGGGGCTCGGGGCCACGGCAACGTTCTCCGCGACGGCGCGAAAATGCGCGTTCGCCGCACCAGCCCTGGCTACCAGGTCGGGCTCGCCGGCATATTGGTGGGAAAGCGGGGCTGGCTGCTCCGCCATGATCTGAGCATGCTGAGCGGCAGCCTGGGCCAGCGCCGGATCCCATTTGAGCGGAGCTAACCCATGCTGTGCCCGGTCCGCGTTGGCTAACTCCATCACCTGCTGCTCTGCCGACTGCTGGGCGAATGCCGGCGCCACCATCAGTGCCGCCAGCGCCATCGTCAAATACCAGGTTGGTTTGCGCATCTCGTTCTCCTCATCATCACAACCCATTCAAGCAGGATAGGATGCGCGATAGCCTGCATCGAAAGCACCATGGTCATCTTCGGTCATCTGTGCGCCTTCGAGACCAGTATGCGATCATGGCCATCGATGGCCTTCGCTCCCACTCTCCGCCACCAGCCGCTCGGAGTCATTGGCATCTTCCTCCTGGTGCTCTTCGTCGCCATCGCGGTGCTGGCGCCGGCCATCTCGCCCTATGATCCTGCGGCCATCGATCTCTATCATCGCCTCGCCCCGCCTTCGCATGCCCACTGGTTTGGCACCGATGAGCTGGGCCGTGACATCTTCTCCCGCATTCTCGCCGGTGCGCGCCTCTCGCTCATGGTGGCGGTAAGCGTTGTCGGCTTATCGCTCTCCCTGGGACTCGTTCTGGGTGGCCTGGCCGGCTTTTACGGCGGCCGGGTCGACACCCTGCTCAATGTCTTTGTGATGAATGCCTTTCTGTCCTTCCCCGGCATTCTTTTGGCGATTGCTTTTGTTGCTTTTCTCGGGCCCGGGCTGCTCAACCTGGTCTTCGCCCTGGCCATCGGCGGATGGGTAGGCTACGCCCGCCTGGTGCGGGCCCAGGTCCTCGCCGTCAAAGAACGGGAATTCGTCGAAGCCGCTCGCGCGCTGGGCGCCTCGGATCTGCGCATTTTCGCCCGCCACATCCTGCCCAATATCCTGCAGCCCATCATCGTGCAGGCGGCCATCGGCATGGCAGGAGCGGTTCTGGCCGAAGCCACCCTCAGCTTCCTGGGCCTGGGGCTTGCCGCCACCCGCGGCAAGCTGGGGCGGCATGCTGAACGACGCGCGATCGCATCTCTTCGATTCTCCCCACATGGTCGTTTTCCCGGCCATCGCCGTCATGCTGTGCGTGCTCTCCTTCAACTTCATCGGCGACGCGTTGCGCGATTACCTCGACCCCCGCACCCGGCTGTTGATCGGCTTATGAGCCCGCCGGCCAGCCCGCTGATCGGAGTCATTTCCGATACTCACGGTCTGCTCCGCCCGGAAGCGATCGAAGCCCTGCGCGGCGTCGACCACATCCTCCACGCCGGCGACGTCGGCGACCCATTGATTCTGGATTCACTTCGCGAACTCGCCCCGGTCACCGCCATAAGCGGAAACATCGATGCCCACGGGCCTTGCTCCCACCTGCCCGCTACGGAAGTGGTTACGCTCCATGGTCACAGCTTCTACATGCTGCATGACCGCAATGCGCTGGATCTCGATCCCGTCGCCGCGGGGTTCGCGGCGGTTATCAGCGGACACTCCCACCGGCCGCTCATCGAGTGGCGCCGGGGCGTTCTCTACCTCAACCCGGGAAGCGCGGGGCCGCGCCGCTTCTCACTGCCCATTTCGTTCAGGCTTGCTAACTATCCGCGGAATGCGCTGGAGCCTCGACTGCTGACTCTGCTTTAGCGGGACCTGCGTTGAGCATAGGCAGGACGAGCCCCAGCAACTGGGTCACGAGAGTCGCTGCGGGCGGCCTATCGGGCATCGAGAACCACTGCTTCACTGCCCCGCAGATGGCCCAACTTGCCGCAGCGGCAACCATCTCCGCCGGCAACTCTCCCCCATGTTCTGCCCGCTTCATCCCCTCCAACAGCAAGCGGCGAATGGCTGCCACGATGGCCGCGTCCATCAGCGGTCCAAAAGCCGTCTGGCGATCGCACGCCCCCTTGGAATGAACCTGGGCAAGGTAATCGCAGGTGGCCATGATGATGCCGCCCACCGCAGCCGGACAGCCGGCGTCGTAGCGCACCTGGCGCTCGTCGAGGAATTCATGAAAGTCACCCGCGATCATCGCGTCCAACAGGGCAAATTTGTCGGTGTAATGGTCGTAGAAGGTGGCACGGTTCACGGTGGCTGCCTCGGCAATGTCCTGCACCGAGACCTCGTCGAAGCTCTTTGTCTGCATGAGAGTACCCAGAGCTCCCTGAAGGAGCTTTCGGGTGCGGCGGATCCGCGGATCGCGAACCTGGCAGTCGGAAATTGGCATCGTCACCCCTATTAGAGCCTATCCACCAAGAAAAAGAATCGGGAAAACAACGACTGTCGTCTACTGATTAACCGACATGCGAAGCATAACCAACGCATGTTGTTAAGGAGATTGCTTATGCCTACACTCTTACAACTGGATTCAAGTCCGCTGGCCAGCTCGATCAGCCGGGAATTGACCCGCGAGTTCGTCAGCAACTGGAAAAACGCCCACCCCGGCGGCCGGGTAATCGTTCGCGACCTGGCGGCCAATCCTGCCCAGCCGGTGGATCAAGCCTGGATCTATGGAGCCCACACTCCGGCTGACGCGCTCCAGCCCGAGCAGAAGGCCTTGCTGGCCTACTCCGAGGAATGCATCGCTGAGCTCGAGCAGGCGGACGAGTACGTGATTGGCGTGGCCATGCACAACTTCAGCATTCCCTCTGTGCTCAAGCTGTGGATCGACCAGGTCGTACGCGGCGGTCGCACCTTTTCCTATGGGCCGGACGGGCCGAAGGGCTTGCTATCAGGCAAAAAGGCCACTATTCTTGCCGCCACCGGCGGAGTGTATCAGGCGGGGACTCCTTATGCGGCCCTCAACTTCATCGATCCCTACCTGACTACCATCCTGGGATTCATCGGAATTACCGATTTGACCTTCGTGACCGCCGGCGGGACTGCGCAGCTGATGTCGGGGACGGTCGATCGCGGCCAGTTTCTCCAGCCCCATCTGGACCAGGTAAGAAGTATTGCTGTCTAAAACGGTTAACCCCTAAGCCTATTTAGAAAGGAAAGATATGAAAATTGCTGTGCTCGTCGCGCGCATCCTACTTGGGCCTGATCTTTGTGTGTCTTCGGGCTTAACGGATTTCTCAATTTCCTGCACGCGCCCATGCCCCCTGGCGGCGCCGGGCAATTACATGGCGCTGCTTGGTCCGACGATCTACATGCAGTTCGTCTTCCTGGTACAGATCGTCGGCGGAGTGCTCCTGCTCTCCGGCCAGTTCATCCCGCTTGCCCTGGTATTGCTTGGTCCGGTGATCATCAACATCCTGTTGTTTCACATAACCCTGCAGCCTGCCGGCCTGCCGCCCGGGCTGCTTACTGTCGTGTTGTGGTTCATCATTTTCTTTGGCGTGCGGAAGTATTTCGCCGGTATTTTCGTGCAGAAGGCGGAGATTTAGCGCTCGAGATTTGCTTCATCCCAGGATGGCAAAATTCGAGATCCTGGGTCTCAAAGGAGCCCCTTGATTGGTGGTAGGGAGAGGGTCTAAGGCTGATTGGTGGTAAGGCGGGGGTCTTCATTCAGCTTCGGATTCTGGGATTGGCCACGGTGTACAGCACATCCGTCAGCAGGTTGACCAGGACATAGGTCAGGCCAACCGCCAGGATGCAGCCTTGCACCAGCGCGTAATCGCGGTTGGAGATGGCCGAGACGGTGAGCCGGCCAATCCCAGGCCAGGAGAAGATGGTTTCGGTCACGATGGCGCCGGCCAGCAGGGCGCCAAATTGCAGGCCCACCAGGGTCATCACCGGGATGATCGCGTTGCGCAGCGCATGGCGGTAGACCACCACGTGCTCGGGCAGGCCTTTGGCGCGCGCAGTGCGGATGTAGTCCTGGTTCAACTCCTCCAGCATCGCGGTCCGCACCATGCGGGTGAGAATGGCGGCCAGGCTGCCCCCCATGGTGATGGCAGGCAGCAGCAGGTGGGCGGGCGAGCCTGCGCCGGAGACGGGCAGCCATCCCAGCTTGATCGAGAACAGCAAAATGAGGATGGGCCCCAGCGCGAAGCTGGGGAAAGAAAGCCCCAGCAGGCTCACCACCCCAACCGCGCTGTCTTGCCATCGGGCGCGGCGCAGGGCGGCCAGCACACCCGCGGGAATGGCCAGCAGCAGCGCCAGCACGAGCGCAGCCACGGTCAACTCCAGCGTGTACGGGTAGCGGGTTAACACCAGGTGGGAGACCGAGTCGTTAAGGCGTAGCGACCTTCCCAGGTCCCCATGCAGCACGCCGCGCCAGTAATGCACATACTGCAGGCTCAGCGGCGCGTCCAGCCCATATTGATGGCGCAGGGCAGACAGGTCCGAGGCAGTGGCGCCCTCGCCCAGCATCTGCTGCACCGGGTCGCCCGGCACCAGGTGGATGAGCAAAAACACCATCGACACCACCAGCCAGATGACCGGCAGGATGTAGAGCAATCGCTTGAGCAGCGCTACCAATGCATCTAACCTTTGCCCGCGCCGGCGTCGCGGTGGGCCTGCACTCGACCGGCCACGCCCGTCTTCTTGGCACTGCCCGCTTCCTGGTTATCTAACCGCTCTACGCGCACCTGGCTGATGCGGTGATCGCTCATTTCCAGCACGGTAAACCTTCTTCCTTCAAAGTCCACGGTCTCTTCACCGGTTGGGATCTTGCCCAGGCGCGTCAGCAAAAAGCCCGCCAGTGTTTCCACCCCGCCGCTGCGCGGCAGGTGCCAGTCCATCTGCGTCTCCAGGTCGCGCAGGTTCACCCCGCCATCCAGCACCACCGCACCCGATGTGGTTTGCAGAGCGGCCCTGGGCCCGATGTCAAACTCGTCTTCTACCTCTCCGATAATCTGCTCAATAGCATCTTCTACGGTTACCAGGCCGACCGTCGACCCATACTCATCGACCACGATGGCGATATGCCGGCGCCGCTGCTGGAACTCGGCTCAGCAGATCCAATACCGGCTTGGTCTCCGGAACCACCAGCACATCGTGCATCACCTGCCCCAGCCGCAACTCGGTAAAGGGCGCGCGGGCAAAGCGCGTTTGCGCCGTCATGCGGAAGTGCATCAGCCGCGAAAGGTCTTTGGAGTAGACCACGCCCACAATGTGCTCCGGGCCGTGCGCCGGGTCGTAGACCGGCACCCGCGAGTGCTGCTCTTCCACCACGCGCGCATTTGCGTCCTCGATGAGCATGTCCTGGGGCAAGGAGAAGATGCGCTGCCGGGGGGTCATTACCTCGCGCGTGGGCACGCTGTTCAGCTCTACCGCGCGGTGAATGAGCGACTCCTGAAAAGCGGGAAGCATGCCCATCCGGCGCGAGGCCGTGGCGATCAGCTTCAGTTCTTCCGGCGAATGCACCTCGCCTCCCTGCATCATCTCCATGCCAAAGAGGCGCATCACCACCCGGGCCGACCACTTCATCAGCCGCACTACCGGGCGCGTGAGCCGGATAAACACATCCATGGGCCCGGCCACGGCAACCGCCAGAACCTCTGCCTTGCGCAGCGCCAGGGACTTGGGCACCAGCTCGCCCAGCAAAACGTGGAGGTAGGTGATCAGGGCAAAAGCAATGGGCACGGCCATCAGGTGGGCATACACCTTGGCGTGCGGCATTCCGCTAAACCAATGCTCGAACAGCGTGGCTACCGCCGGCTCGCCGATCCAGCCCAGGGCCAGGCTGCACAGGGTGACCCCCAGCTGCACCGCCGGCAGAAAGTCTTCCATGTTTTCCTGCAGCCGGCGCACCGCCCTGGCTCCCGGCCGCCCCAGGGCAATTAACCGCTCGATGCGCGTCTCCCGCACGCTCACCAGGGCAAACTCCGCCGCCACGAAGAAGCCGTTCGCCAGGATGAGCAAGGCGACCGACACCATCCGAAAGAGCATCTATTCAACCATTTCGCGCAGCTACCGGGCGAAGCATTAAGTCATGATACCGGTGTGGCTTGTACCGGGAACAGGCGGATGGAACCATCCCCGGCCCGTTCTGCGTATCAAAGAACATAATCGGTAGCATCAGGGAAGTACCGGGGGATCTGTGGCGGCGCAGCGTAAAGGCAAACGAATCTGGATATGGGGCAGCCTGCTTGCCGTGGTGGTGGTTGCGGTCCTGACCCTCACCGCCATGCACCGCGGAGGCAAGCACTTCGACCCCAGCCGCCTGGACAAAGTTACCCGCGGGGAGATCGATCAGAGCGTGGTCGCCACCGGCAAAGTGCAGCCCATCACCAAGGTCGAATTGAAGTCCAAGGCCAGCGGGATCGTGCAAAACCTTTACGTGGATATCAACCAGCATGTGCACAAAGGCCAGCTGCTGGCCCAGCTTGACCGGCAGGAGATTACCGCCGAGGTCGAAGCCCAGCGCGCCACCCTGCAGGCCGCGGAGGCCAACGTCAAGAGCGCCATGGCCAGCATCGAGCATGACAAGGTCGACGCCGCCGCGCCCGACCTGCCGATGTACTATGCCACCCTGCAACGCAACCAGGAAATGGTCAGAGAGGGCATCGTCTCCCAACAGGGCATGGATAATGCCAATCGCGACTACCTCTCCGCGCTGAACAAGAAAAATGTCGCAGTCGCGCAAATCGATGTCGACCGGGCCAAGCTGCACCAGGCGGAAGCCCAGGTGGCGCAAAACCAGGCCAGCCTTAAATCGCTCGAAGAGCAACTCAGCTATACCACGCTCACCTCCCCCATTGACGGCGAAGTGCTCTCCCGCGATGTGGAGGTGGGCGACGCGGTCAGCTCCATTCTGGTCCTCGGCTCCACCGCCACCCTGGTCATGACCATCGGAGACACCCGCCAGGTCTACGTAAACGGCAAGGTCGATGAGGCGGATATCGCCTCGGTCTACCTGGGCCAGCTGGCCCGTATCCGCATCGAGTCGTTCAAGAACAAGACCTTCACCGGAAAGGTGACGCGTATCGCGCCCCTGGGCGCGGAGAAAGACAACGTCACCACCTTCGAGGTACGGGTGTCAATCGATAACCCGAATCACGAGATCAAAGCCAACATGACGGCCAATGCCGAGATTCTCAACCAGGAGCACAAGGATGCGCTCTCCGTTCCTGAACAGGCCCTGATCTACGACAACCAGAAAAATGCCTTTGTCGATGTGCCCGACAGCAAAGCCAGCACCGGACTGCGCCGGGTCGCGGTCAAGGCAGGAATCGCCAACGGCAGCCGCACCGAAATTCTCTCTGGACTTCGCGAAGGCCAGACCGTATATCTGCAACCGTAAAGCCCAAGGAGGGCGACCATGCAAACCCGAGGTAACCCATCCCGCAAAGCGGTGACCGCCCTGCTGGTCGCCCTGTGTCTCCCGGCGGCCTTTGCCGCAGAGAAGTCTTTCGACCGCACGCTCACGGTGAACGGTCCGGTGACCTTGCACGTTTCCACCGGCTCCGGCTACATCCACGTCTCGCCCGGCTCGGACAACCAGGTTCACATTGTTGGCCACGTCAAGGGCAGTAACAGCTGGTGGGGCGGCGGCTCGTCCGACGAGGCGGTGGCCAAAGTCGCGGACAATCCGCCCATCGATCAGGCGGGCAACATCATCCGTGTGGGCGACGAGCACGGCAACGATTTCTTCCGCCACGTCTCCATCGACTACGAGATCACGACGCCCAGCAACACCATGCTGGCGGCCGAGAGCGGCTCCGGCGATCTTCAGCTCTCCAACATCAGTGGAACGGTCAAGGGACACACCGGCTCCGGCTCCATCCGCGCCGACAAGCTGGGCGCGGGTTCCAGGCTCGACACCGGCTCGGGATCTATCGAAGCCAGCAACCTGATGGGTTCTGCCACGCTCGAAACCGGCTCAGGTGAGATTCATGCCCAGCTCAGTTCGGCGGGTGACGTGGTCGCGAACACGGGTTCCGGATCGATCAAACTGACCAATGTACAAGGAGCGGTCAAGGCAGAGACAGGTTCCGGCACCCTGGAGATCAGCGGCCAGCCTACTTCGCCGTGGAAGCTGGAGACCGGTTCGGGGGATATTTCCCTGCAGCTCGGCAGCAGCGCCCATTTCAATCTCGATGCGGAGACCGGCTCGGGCACAGTGAAATCGGACCTTCCCCTCACCATGCGCGGCTCCATGGACAAACACCACGTCGCCGGGACCGTCAACGGAGGAGGCCCCACGATCAAGGCGCAAACCGGCTCAGGTGACATCCATATCCAGTAGCTAACTGTCTAGCTAGCTGTCGAGGCCGTAGTAGGTGCGCATGCTGTGCTCCAGGATGCTGTTGGGTGCCAGCCGCTTCAACCATAGGGCGGCCCGCTGTGCCGCCGGGCCGATGGTGTAGCGCAAGCGGGGATTGCGCTTGTTCACGATCCGGTAGAGCAGGCGGGCGATCTGCTCCGGCCCGGGACCGCTTTGCTCATCGTGCGCCGTCCGTGCCAGCGCAGTCGCGAAAGACTTGCGGTAAGCCTCCGGCGGCATTTCTGTGAAATGGCGATTTTGCGTAAGCGACGTCTTGTGGTCCCCCGGCTCGATAATCACCACGCGAATACCAAAAGGCCTTACCTCCATCCGCAATGCTTCGCTCAGCCCTTCCAGGGCGAATTTGGATGCGCTGTACATGGCCTGGTACGGAATCGCGAGCACTCCCCCGATCGAGCCGATATTCACGATGTAGCCGCTGCCCTGGCCGCGCATGGCGGGCAGCACCGCGCGGCAAACCCGCAAAGCGCCAAAGAAATTGACTTCGAATTGCTGTTTGGCTTCCTCGATTGAGGTGGCTTCGACCGGTCCGGCGATCCCCATCCCGGCGTTATTCACCAGAATATCCAGCCGCCCCTCGCGATCGAGCACCGCCGCAACCGTCTTGTCCACCGAATACTCGTTGGTGACGTCCGCTGTCAGCATGGTTAAGTTATCCGTTGACGTGATGGCCGCCCGCCGCGAAGTGCCGTAGACACGAAAGCCACGCCCGGCCAGATGCGTGGCGCACGCCAATCCAATGCCGGAAGACGCGCCCGTAACCAGCACAACCCGCTTATTTTCTCTTTCCATATCGCCCTTCACCGTATCATCCAAAGCATCCAAACCAAAAAGCTCCCGTTTGCAGAGGAAAAGCATTAACCTTGCGAATGATTGACTCGAGGGTAAGACATGGCAAAACAGAGATGGATCTACCGGGCCGGGGAGTCGTTTTTGCTGCTGTTGGTGGTGGCAGGCTGCAACGGGGACAAGAAGGCCACGCCCGAGAACCTGACGCGCGGATTGAATTTCTATTTCAGCAACAACGACGATTGCCTGTTCCCTTCCGCAATTCGCTTTCCTTATGAGGCGGGCACCGCCAGCGGCGACGTGGACAAAAACAAGGCGGGTCTTGATGCCCTGGCGGCCGCGGGCTTGCTCAAGTCTCTGGAAGACCGGGACATCCATGTCAAGCGATACGAGCTCACTCCTTACGGCAGTCATGTACCGCCCCGCTTTTGCTATGGGCATCGGGTCGTGACCAGTATTGTCAGCTTTACTCCGCCCGCGGCAGTGAACCGGCAGCTAACCACCCAGGTGGATTACCACTACAAGATGATGGACGTTCCGGGGTGGGCCGACTCCGACCAGATTCGGAAGACCTTCCCTGCTTTTGCGAAAGCCACCTCTGGCGATCCCGAGGACCATGCCACGTTAGTACTGACCGTCAACGGCTGGCGCATCCCAGAGTAGGGATTCGTGGGCTGCATCAGCTAAATTAGAAAGATGGTCCGGATCAATCGCCCCATCCCGGCAACGTCGCTTCGTCTGCTTGTGTTTGACCTCGATGGAACGCTCATTGATTCCGGCGCCGACCTCTGCGAATCGGTCAACGCGATGTTGCGTCACTACGGCCGTCCGTCGCTGCCCCAGCCAGTAATCTCGGCTTACATCGGCGATGGCGCGGCGCGGCTGGTCAGCCGTTCTCTGGGCGAGCCTGTGGATAGCGACTTTCTCGATGCAGCGCTCACCTACTTCCTGGACTACTATCGCGAGCACAAGCTCGACCAGACCTACGTTTATCCCGGCGTTTTCCCATCGCTGGACAGCCTGCGGTTCGAGCCGGCGGGTGCGCCACGACCCATGGCTGTGCTCACCAACAAGCCGATCGGTCCCTCGCTGGCCATCTGTGACGCGCTTGGCCTCAGCCCTTATTTCTTTCGCACGTACGGCGGCAATAGCTTCGTGACCAAGAAACCTGACCCCGAAGGATTGCTTGCCCTAATTCGGGAGGCCGGAGTTACCCCTCAGGAGACGCTTATGATCGGGGACTCTGACGTGGATATTCTCACGGCCCGCAATGCAGGGGCGTGGAGCATGGGTTGTTCCTACGGCCTTTCTCCGCATACCCTGGTCTCCGTCCCTCCGGACTGCGTAGTCGACTCGCCCGCCGACTGGCCACTGGCGCTGGCCAGCGAGGACGAAAAGGTGACCTGCCAGGACTGACCTGGTGTTCGCTCCTGACATCATCCGTCAGGGCGCGGATGGTAAGGCAAAGCTGAATAAGTCGCTTCCAGAGGCGATGGCGACATATTGTTTGCCGCCAACCGCATAGCTCATCGGGGACGCATGGAGGCTTTGGCCGGTATTAAAGTGCCACAATGATTTGCCCGTATTCGCATCCACCGCCTCAAAAAAGCCGGAATTGTCGGCGTAAAACACCAGGCCGGTAGCTGTCGTCATCACGCCGCCCCAGCCATGTGAGTCGCTCGCTTGCTGATAACGCCAGGCGAACTTGCCAGTCCGCGGGTCGAAGGCAAGAAGCGTTTGCTCACTTCGCTCGTTTGGATTCCGCTTGGTTCCAGTGGAGTAGTACTCCTTGCCCTCTTCAAATCCCGCCGGCTTCAGCAGATAGATTGAGCAACTCTCCAGCGACATGAAATAGAAAAGATGAGTCACCTCACTGTACGAGGGCGAATACCAATTAGTCGCCCCCTCGACCCCAGGACAAATGAGCGTTCCCTCCACACTCGGTCGCAAATCGGTGTAAGTAGGACGGCCGTTTGCATCGATCCCCTTGGCCCAGGTAAGTTGCTTGACAAATTGGGTAGCCGACAGAAATTTTCCGTCGGTACGATCGAGCACGTAAAGGTAACCATTACGGTTAGCTTCGACAATGAGCTTTCTCGGCTTGCCCTGATATTCCGTGTCTACCAGCACCGGAGTCTCTACGGCGTCGTAGTCGTAAAGCTCGTGGGGCGTGAACTGGAAGTACCACTTGAGCTTGCCCGTGTCCGGGTCGATGGCCAACAGGCTCGCGGTATAAAGGTCATCCCCGGGTCGAACGGCTCCATCGTAATCCGGCGAAGCATTGCCGGTGCCCCAGTAGAGCGTGTTCAACTCCTGGTCATAAGTGCCGGGCATCCATGCGGTGCCGCCGCCGTGCAGGTAAGCGTCGCCCGGCCAACTGGAAGAGCCAAACTCACCCGGGGCCGGAATGGTCCACAAGCGCCACACTAATTTTCCGGTCACCGCATCAAAGGCAGCCAGGAAACCGCGCACGCCGTCGTCACCGCCAGAGGTCGCCACCAGTACCTTGTCCTTAAGGATCAGCGGAGCGCCGGTGGCTCCATAGTTCTTGTTCCAGTCCGCGTAGGCGACATCCCAAATCAGGTTGCCCGAGCGGGCGTCCAGGCAGAGCAGGTGAGCATTGTCGGTTTCCATATAGAGCCGGTTGCCGGATAGGGCCACACCGCGATTGATATGACCGGAGGCGTCATCGATAAGGCCCCTGGAAATCGGACGCGAATGGTGCCAGAGTACTTCTCCGGTCTGCGCGTTGAGCGCAAAGGCATCGTTCGAACCGGTGAAGTACATGATGCCATTCACTACCACGGGCGTCGCTTCCAGGACGCCTGGCGTTCTGGCATGAAAGACCCATTGCGCCTGCAATTGCCCGGCATTTTGCGGAGTGATCTGGTCAAGACCGCTGTAACGCCTTCCGGTGTAGTCACCGTTGTAAGAAGGCCAGTCGTCTTTAATCTGCGCTGCCAGATAGGGCGCCAGGCCGCATGCGCAAATAACCACAACCCACAACCGGGTAAGCTTCATGCGGTCAGCGCCCTTCATCGTTGGTAATAACGAATACCTCTCCCAGTGCACCGCGATCGACGCCACTGCTATCGATGAGATGAAGAGAAACACGGGCTATGTTTTTGGCCGCGTCAATTGCCTGGTGAAGTGAGATCGGGTCCTGGGGACGAACCGCCTGGAGAGGCACTTCACCCACTCCCAAGCCTCCTTCATCATAGAGGAAGGCCTTGAGCTCCCCGGGGAAGAAGACTCCAAAACTGCCGGATAGGTCGAGCTTGCCGCCGGCACGCCGGGCAACGAGCGGAGTCCCTACCAGCCCCGCGTCCGTCACGGTATTGAAGTCGCTGCTGAGACGTGAGGGAAACCAGCTGGTGTCGAAGGTGTAGGTTTCACCGGGTCCGAGTACCGCCATCGGGCTGTTCAGCTCCGCTTCCATGTAGTACGGCGTCTTTTCAAGGCTGGTGGAAGTGAGATAGGGCATGCCTTTTTCATTCAGTTCAACCGTGGGCCCGTTCTTATAGAAAATGGTTGTGGCTTTGCTGGGATAGTCTCCTCCCTCGATGTGCTTAGTTTTTTCAACCATCGCATAGTGGGTTGCGCCGTCGACCAGCGCAACCCAACCCGCAGTGGAGTCCAGCCAGACTTCGCTTTCGAGATACTTCCAGTTCAGCTGGAACAAGCTACCCTTCACGCTGTACGCAGGGTCATTGGCGAGGCCATCCCGCGCATGATAGCCAAGCAGATACGCGGAACGCGGGTTGAGGGGAGCGAACGCATAGAATTTGTGGTTGTATTGCTGGGGATCGTTGGCATCGGACAGGTTGTACTGGGAAACAGACTGCACTGACCAGGTGATGGAGTGACCGGTGAAGTTCCTGGTGATTGCGTGGAAATAGATCACAGGTGAATCGCTGCCTAGAGTGATCTCCCGGGTGTACTGCAAGCCTGTGGGTGGATCGGGCGGACCTTCCAGGCGCACCGTGCACCTTGTGCCCTGGGCGAGAACAGTGAAGGCATAGGGGCCATCATCCAGAGGAGTGGAGGCTCCCTGCCAGTGCTGCTCATCGTCGTTGCCCTCAGGCAGAGGCCAGATTTTGTCACCGCCATAGTTAATCCAACGGCCCGCCGCTTCTGCCGGAGAGATATATTTGCCTTTGTATTCGGGGTTCACGAACAGGTAAGGATGACCACTAAACCTAACCTGGATGAGGCGGCCGCCCAGTTGAGGAACAAATGTCAGCTGCACCCAGTCATTTGTAACCTGCTGCGCTTGCCAGCCCTCGAAGACAACCGGCTTAACCTGACAGGGAGACGGCGGCTCAGCATACGCCGTGGACATAGCTAGAACAACAACCAGGAGATAAGCAGCTCTCATGCCTGGACTCCCTGGCGCCGCGCTTGTGTAAGCAATTGGCGCAGGCGCTGGCCGATGACGATTTCCTCGCCCGGCCGCAGAGTCATGGAAACGATCTGCAGCTTGTCGTTAGGCGCAGGTTTCGCCGGCTTATTGCGGGATAGGACATCGCTTGGATTGTCTTCCGTCAGCACGGCGATGGCTGGAGTGCCCTCCAGCAGTTGTTTTGCGCAGTCGGCGGTTGTATAGCGCCACGCTTTCTGATCCCAGGAGATCATGAGGGTCGGGCATTGATTCTCTTCCGGCATATAGACTTTTGCCTCGACTCCCGGGACGGTTTCCACCAGGGTGGCAATGCGTTTGACCCGCGCCCCCCACTCCCGGTTGAGCCTGGGCACATCCATCTTCAGCCACGCCTCGACCGCCGCCAAACATCCCATGATTTCTTCCTTGCCTACCTTCATCGGCCGGCACACTGCACCCTCCCATGGATTGCTGTTGGCAAGAGCCGCTTCGATGAGATCTTTGCGGCCGAGGAGAATGCCGCTCGATTGCGGACCGCACAAGCCCTTCCCGCCACTGAAGGTGTACAAGTCACATCCCATCTTTGCGAACAACTGAAGCTTGTCTACGGGAGGAATGCCGTCAGCGGCGTCCATAAAAATAGGTACCCGATGATCTTTGGCAATCGCGATCTCCTTCGCCAGCTGCTCGGGAGTGGATGAGGTGTAGATCATCACCGTGTTGGAAGTGATTGCGTTGGGAATCTGCTCTGCGGATTGGGCAAGGACAAGTTTGGCTCCGGCCAGGCGAATGGCGCTATCGAAGACGCTTCGACCGCCCACCATGACCACTTCATTTTTGAGTCCGTCGGTATTAGGTAATTGCCAGACCTTCTCCGGGTCGGTTCCCGCAATGCATCCGGCAGTCGCGACAGCCATGGCGCCGGCCGCACCCGAGGTGATCATGCCCGACTCCGCGCCGGTGAGTGCAGCCAGACGCTTGCCGACGGCAACTTGCAGATCAAAGATGTTTACGAAGTGTTGTGAGGCCTCCTCTTGGGCGGCTCGCACTTCGGGCAATTCCAGGCTTGCGCTGAGGTAGGTCCAGGTGCCACGCCCATTGATCAGGGGTTTCACCCCGAGCCTGGTATAGATATTGTCGGTCGAGTTTTTGGCTACTTCTGCCCAACCAGTGCCTAATGCTTCGTGGAAGCCGACCTGCGCAAGCAGGGGGAAAGCAGCGGCCCATTTGACGAACGCGCGACGATTCATTTTTTGTGCCCCACGGCGATAAAGGAAATCTGCTCCGCGGCTTCCTCATCAGTCTCGAGATTTTGCTGGAGCGTTGTTCTGGCGGGATACGGGCCCTTGAAGAACTTGCTGTAGAGCTGATTCATCTGATCGTTATCTTTCATGTCACGCAGATAAACGGTGCTGAAGACAACGTTGGAGAAATCCATGTCGACTTCCTCCAAACCGTCCAGGAGATTTCTCATGGACTGCCGCAGTTGCAAATCAAAGAGAGGCGTGACCATGCCCTGGCCAGGAATGAATCCATCTTTAGCGGAAAGATAGAGGGTATCGCCATAGAGGATTCCAGGGCTGGCGGTTTTGCTGGGAGGCATATTCCTTGGACGCACGGCCTTGCGTTTGTTGAGATCGGCTCCCGCGATACAACTAAACACGATGTGTTGATCCCGAGGTAGACCCACGACCTGAATGGTTCCGCGGCCTGGCGTGTTGCCGAATTCAAAATAAGTAGAGTAGACCTTGCCCATCACGTCGTACTGGCCTCCGACGCTCATGTAGGGATTCACCCAGATAACGTTTTTCATGCTCATGCCGGCGGCTTTGAGAACTGTGCTCACGTTGTCGAGCGCCTGCTTTGTTTCCGCGGAGAAATCGGATTTTGGGTTTCCCCCTTGTGCGGATAAGTACAGAAGTTCACCAGCCTGGATGGCAGGCGGATCCATGTGCGGCCTCTGCGGCCAACCAGAGGGCCAGATTGCTTTGCGATGGCTGGTATCGGCAACGGCGATGCAGTTGATCTCAATCAATTCTCCATCGGGCAGGGCGGCAACCGTCAACACGGTGCGTGCCGGAGGAGACGCTCCGATCGTCTTCCAATAAACATCTTCCAGGGCTGCCATATTGTGGGCGTCATTCAGATAGATGTTGATCCAAACGACGTTGCCAAAATCCATCCCTGCACTGCGCAGGACCCCTTCCACTTTGCTAAGAGCCTGGCTGGCCTGGCCGGCAAAGTCACTGGGAGTGCGGCTGCCCTGGCCGGATACGTAAAGCGTGCCATTGGCCAGCAGACCGGGGCTATAAGCAGCATCGTCCCCAGCCGTGTATCCCGGTGGCTGAATCACCTTGAACGCCTGGGCGGAGAGAGATGCTGTGAATTCCGGGAATCGATAGCAGACATATGAAGACGCGGAGGAATCGCTGGATCATTTCGGCTCACAAATAAGGGATGAAACCATGGGCGCGGGTGTGAAGCTTATACACGGACGTGGTCGCTGTGATGTAAAGGGTGGAGTAATCGGAGTCACCCCAGGCAAGATTCGCCGGCTGCTCCGGGATGACGATGGTTCCCAGATGATGGCCCGCGGGATCCCACACCCAAATTCCCTTCGGCCCGGTTACATACAAATTGCCTTGACGATCGACCCGCATACCATCGGGCACGCCGTCTTTGGGACCGCCGGGCTCGACGCCGAAGATTTTCCCGTTGCTCAGGCGGCCATTTTGGAAATCGTAAACGTGGATGTTACGTTGTTCGTCGTCGTCGACATAAAATTTTGTCCCATCGGGCGAAAAGGCGAGCCCGTTGGGCTCTTCGAGCTCTTTGGTAAGCAGTTGCACCTGGCCATCGGCAGCAAGACGGTAAACGCCCTTAAAGGGGATTTCCTGCTTTTGACCCTTAGGCAGATCCGAGGTTGGGTCGGTGAAATAGATCGCGCCATCCGGACCCAGCACCACGTCGTTGGGGCTGTTCAAGCGCTGGCCCTGATAGCGGTCAGCGAGTATCTTGTAGCTCTTGCCATCGGGCGAGAGGCGAATCACCGCACGCAGAACGCTGGCGCAATCCAAAAGCCGATGTTCCCGGTCGTAGGTGTTGCCGTCGGGATCTCCCAGGGAGATGATCTCCTGCTTTTGCCCTGTGACCGTGCTCACTTTGAAGATCTTGTTAAGTGTTTCGTCGCTCACCCACAGATAGCCAGCGGGATCCCAGACAGGCCCTTCGGTGAAACCGAAACCTGAAGCAATCTTGGTAAGTTGTGCTTTGTGGTCGAATAGATTCCAGAATCCAGGCTCGAGGGGCTTCAAGTGCGAAGTTGCCGTTGCCTTGTTGCGCATGAACAAGGCTGTTGGTTGCAAGGCCAAAGAGCGCGAAGAGCGCCAGTGAGATCAGCAAGGCTCTAATTGTCGTCATCGTCGTCTGCCTTTGAGGATTGGGATGAAGGGTTTTCACCCGCCGTGTGGAGCAGATAGCTCACCAAATCGTCTAGTTCCTTGCCACTCAGCGTGGATGCGGCAGGCATGAGGGAGCTAGAGCCGATATCCACCTGAGCGAGTTCTGATCTGGGGAGGAAATGAAAGGCCCCATCCGGCGTCTGGAGAGATAGGGAAAAATTGTCGTTGACCTTGAGCATCCCGGTAAGCTTTTGACCGGTTCGTGTGACCACCGTGGTTGCTTTTTTCTGCGGGGGTAAATTTTTGTCAGGATCGAGAATGATGGCACGGATTTGATCTGGGCGGGCATCCGCTCCGTAGAAGGAAAGGTCGCTGCCGATAAACCCTCCTTTCCCCTTGACCATGTGACAGTCGGAGCATTGCGCTTTCCCGAAGAAGAGAGCTTCCCCGCGGGCTGGATCACCGGGGAGCTTCACGATATCTCCCCTGCCTTGCAGGATTCGCAGATAACTGACGACCTTATCCACTTGCTGGGGTTGCAGCGACGAGAACGCAGGCATCCCTGCGCCGGGGATCCCATTCCGAACGATACCGGCAATATCGCGATCGGCGAGATGCTGCACTTCGGGAGCTGTGGCTATGTTCGGAGCGTGCTCCCCGCCGCGGCCATCCGCACCATGACAGGTTGCACAGTTCGAAGCGAAGATAGCAGCACCTGCTGGTGGCGCAGGCTGCTGAGCGTGCAGAGCCGTAGCGGAGACCAAACCAAGCAGTGCGGCTCGGATATATTTGCCTTGCCGCCAGCCCGCCATTGAACAGAAACCTCTTTCCCGAACAAGCCCTTAGAACAGGAACTTCAACGCGACTTGCATGATGCGAGGATCGTTCGCGCCAGTCACATAGCCGAAACCACCCTCGCCGGTGTTGTTGACGAGCCCATTCGGATTCGTAAACTGCGCATGGTTGAACACGTTGAACGCTTCTGCCCGGAACTGCAGCTTGGTGCTCTCGGTGATGGTGGTGCTCTTTAACAGAGCCATATCATAGTTGTCGATGCCAGGACCAGAGAAGTATCGCCGCATTGCGTTTCCTACTTGCCCGATCGGTTCTGGGACGAAGAAGTTGGGGTTGAAATATGGCAGTCCCTTTCGCGGGTTCTTATTTTCATAAAGAGAGCTGCCGTTGTTCGCGTAGCTGGGCACATCTGCGTTTGCGTTAAAGGCGCCAAGCAGTGAATTATCGTCGTTCTCATTTAACTGGACTGGCTCTCCCTTGGCAAAGGTAGTTACGCCGGAAAGCTCCCAGCCTGCGGTGAACCGCTTCACAATATCCCCTCCGCCGATAAAGTGATCGAAGGGCAACTGCACGGTGTAGCTGGCGACCAGGTTATGCGGGACGTCAAAGCTCGATAGTGCGCGGGTTTGGCCCGGATTTATCGGATTGGTCGCGTCAAAGGAATCCGAACCGTTATCCAGCGACTTCTCAAAGGTGTATCCAATCAGGAAGTTGAGGTATTTTTCATTGTGCTCCAGGCTTACCTGCAGCGAATTGAAGCTGGAGCTGACCAGCCGTCTTCATGTAGGGATTGCTGTTGAAGTTAAGCCCGAAGGGCCTGGTTCCGTTCACTGTCTGGCCGCTCGCGGTGGTGTAGACCGAGTCTTCGCCGTACGGGCCGCAAGTCGCGGTACCGGGTGCGACATTGGCTGGATTACTCAATTGCAAGCAGAGGGCCTGATTCCCTGGATTGGATTCCTCGAAACGTCAGCAGCTGCCGCCCGACGGTGCCGACGTAGTTCACGCTGAGCACCGTTGCGCTTCCCAATTGGCGCTGGAGAGAGAGTTCCCATTCCTGAACATAGGGCATCTTGTTTTTGTAGTAGTAGTAGTCTGATCCGCCGATGGGTGTCGCCGCCGCCCAGTTGAAGGTTGTATCGGGATTTTTAGGAGACACGTTGGTTGGAGGAAAGACGAACGGGAACTTCTGTCCCGCCGGAGTTCCCGACGGCCGGTCGACAAACGGAGTGGCCAGCTCGGTCGACGACACAGAATAGTAGTTGCCATAAGGAGCGTCGCCTACTTCGACGAATCCAGTGGCATCTTCGATAGAGCTGTAGAAGATACCGTAACCCGCGCGAATGCTTGTTTTTCCGGCTCCGCCCAGCATCTTACCGAGAAATCCGTCGCTCACATCCGGCGCATAGGCAAAGCCGATCCTGGGACCGAAGTTGGTGTACTTGGTTGGTCCGAGGGTGCGAGGAATGCCCGGGTCTAAGGGCACCACCAGGCCCAAGGGAGCACCGGGGAAAGCTTGCGACTGCTCGCCCAGAACAACCGTCTCGAGCTTATTCTGGGTGTCGTACCAGGGAGTAGAGGCTTCCCAACGAAGGCCATAATTCACGGTGAGATTGCTGGTCGCACGCCAGCTATCCTGAGCATAGAAGCCGTAGTACTTGCTACGCGAGTCGAGGAGCTGTTGGCTGGCCTGCACAAAGCTGTCCGGCGCCCCGATCAGGAAATCGGCAAAGTCGTAGTTGGTCTCCGAACCGTTAAAACCAAAACACCCGTCATAGCAGTCGTAATTCCGCTCGTTGATCTGGTTGTAGTGGAGGTTGGTACCGAACTGCAAAGTGTGCGTTCCAAAGATTTTGGTGACGTTATCGATGATCTGAAAGGTGTTGTTGTATTGCCTCAATGCGTCAGGGGGCACACCAGTTTGGAAGTTGTTGAACTCCAGATTGGACACACCCTCGTAGGCAGGGTTGATGGGAGAGATACCGCCCGCGGGGCCCCACGGAGTAACGAAACCCCTGCGAGGCCAGGGTGATGCCCAAACCTTGTCCCGCGGTGGGTTGGCCCGTCTGGTTTACATCGCGCAGATAGGCGAGACGAAGATCGTTTACGGTCGACGAGTTAAACGTAGTCGTCAAACCCAAATTGATCATTTGGGTTTGCCCCTTATTAGTGGCGGCAAAGCCCGGCACATTTACCTGGCTATACGGATTCACCGTATTGAATCGGTCAAAGAAGTAATAGCCAAACACAGCGCCGAACCGCGTAGGAACGTCTATCCGGCCACTCCCCTTATCGTCGCTCAACGTCTCGTTATAGGCCGAGGTGGAGAAGTTAGGCGCACCGTTAACGACTCCGTTGGCGGAAGGCACAAACTTTAGAGAGTTCACCGCAACCGGCGACCAGGCGCTCTGGGGAATGACGGCGTTGGGAAAGACGCAGGTTGCTGTGTCCGTACAGCCAAAAGAATAATAGGGTTCTCCCTGAGTAACGGGATATCCCAACGTCTGGGAGAGCTGGTTTGCCCAACCGACACCGGTGACTGAGCCGCTAAATCCTGGTTGATCAGGAGTGCCGATCTGGTCTATCAGATTACCGGTGCGGTCCGCATCGGAAGGGACGGCATAGCTCTGAGTTGCTCCCAGAATCTGTCGCGTTCCCTGGTAGTCGGCAAACCAGAAAATCTTGTTCTTGCGGATCGGCCCCCCGGCCGTTCCGCCGAATTGATTCTGGATGAAAACGCCGCGCGTTGGAGCGTAGTAATTTCTCGCATCAAGATCCGTGTTGCGCAGGAAGTCGAAGACCGTCCCGTGATACTGATTGGTTCCTGACTTGGTGACGACATTGACCTGGCCGCCGCTGTAGTTTCCATACTCCGCATCGAAGTTGTTGGTGATGATACGGAACTGCGCGATGGAGTCGAGATTGGGGATCATGGCGGCGCCGTTGTGCACGCCTTCTTCTGCATTGGCCCCGTTTACCATAAATGCGTTCGACCCGCTGCGGCCGCCGTTGACCGATTGTTGGCCGTTGTCCAGGTCGCCCGACACCTGCGTCGCGCCGACGCCCGACGTGGCGCTGTCCTGGCTATGGGAGTACGGCGATACGCCTGGTTGCAACTTCAAGAGGTCGATGTAGGAACGGCCATTCAGCGGCACGGAGGTGATCTTGGTGCCGTCGATGACTACGCCATTCTGCGTGCTCTGCGTCTCCACCTGCAGGCGCATCGCTCTTTCACGCTGACGGTATTGGTGACGGTGCCGAGCTCCAGTTTGATATCGACGCGGAGGGCGGAATTGGCGTCGATCTTTACGTGCTTTGGCGGTAGTCGCGGAAGCCCTGCTGGCTGACGGTGACGTCATAGGTATCGACGCTCAGGGTGGGGAGATTATAGAAACCCTTGCCATCGGTGACTGCGACGCTCTGCACACTGGTCGATACGCTGGTGGCGATCACCTTCACCCCCGGCACGACTGCGCCGGCCGGGTCGGTCACGACTCCAGAGATCGAACCGGTAATGGCTGCCCACGCCGCGACTGTTCCAAAGATCGCAACGGACGCGACTCCAATCAAAGACACTAATCTCACAAATCGATTCATGGGAATGACCTCTCAGAAAAGGAATACAAAGCGAGATGATGCGACCGGGCCGTCTATCCGATTACTGGGGCCGTCTAATGATCACGAGGTTACTGTTGATCCTTTATGAAGTCAAGAATCCCAGCAAGTGAGACGAGAGCGGGTTTGACGCGCGAGGCGGGCATGGCAGACACTTTGTTTGGAGGGTTAAGAAAGAGCATGGCCAAGACGTATGAGTCGACGTTGAGCAGACGCAAATTTGTGCAGGGTTCGGTGATGGCTGGAGTGGCCACCTCGCTTTTACCCAGCGTCAGTCACGCCGAGAAATCTCCTGTTTCTGTGCCTACCGGCCCCAATCTCTACGAGGCGATCGGTGTGCGGCCTTTGATCAACGCCAAGGGCACGTACACCATCATCAGCGGTTCACTCTCCTTGCCCGAAGTGAAGCAGGCGATGGAAGAGGCCTCGCACCACTATGTGAACATGGACGAGCTGATGGCGGCCGTGGGCGCACGCCTGGCGGCGATTACCGGGGCGGAATGGGGCATTGTGACTGGGGGCTGCGCGGCCGCCATCGCGGGCGCAACCGCGGCTTCGATCGCCGGCACCGATCCGGAAAAATCGCAGAAGATGCCTTACCTGGTAAAGGGAAATCTCAAGAACCAGGTGATCATCCCTAAGCACTCGCGCAATCCCTATGACATTGGAGCGCGCCTGCTAGGGGTGGAAGTGGTCGAAGTGGATTCACCGGAGCAACTGCAAGCCGCGATGGGCCCACAGACGGCGATGATCTATATCCTGTCTTCTCCCGATGCCGCCAGTGGACCGCTCAGCATCGCCAACATCTGCCAGGCTGCCAAAGGGCGGAACATTCCGGTCTTCGTAGACGCGGCGGCGGAAAATCTTACCATCCCCAATATTCATCTCGCTGCCGGCGCTACCTTGGTTGGCTACAGCGGGGGCAAATGCCTGCGTGGGCCGCAATGCGCCGGACTTCTGCTGGGGCGCAAAGATTTGGTACAGGCCGCATGGTACCAGGCGGCGCCGCACCACAATGTAGGACGCTCCATGAAAGTTGGCAAGGAAGAGATCATGGGGATGCTGACTGCAGTCGAGATGTGGACCAAGCGGGACCACGATGCCGAATGGAACACGTGGAAGAGCTGGCTGGCCAATATCGAAACGAAGGTGAAACCGCTTCCCTCCGTCACTACCGAGTACCTGATGCCTGAGGATCTGTCGAATCATGCGCCGCGGCTGCGCATCAAGTGGGACGGCAATACGCTCAAGATCACCGGGACTGAGCTGGCGCAGACACTGGACGCGGGCAGCCCTCGCATCCAGTTCGATGAATCCAGCGGAACGCGTCCCGACCACATGGAGAGCTCGCTCACCATCATGCCTTACATGATGATGCCGGGAGACGACAAGATCGTGGCGGACGCAATCTTCGCCACGCTTTCGAATCCGCCGAAGTTCTCCGCACCTGAAATTCCCCAAGGTCCGCCTGCCAATGTCGCCGGAATATGGAAGGTTCAAATGAACTACCTGTGCGGTGAAGGTTGGCAACGCTTTCTGTTGGAGCAGAAGGAGGGCGAGGTGACCGGCGTTCACCAAGGGGAGATTTACAACGGAAACCTGAACGGCAAGGTGCACGCACAACAGATAAGCTTTCACAGTGTCATGCCGGTTGGAGGAAATGAGATTCGCTACTCGTTCAGCGGCACGGCGAACGGGGATTCGATGAGCGGAACGGTGGCGCTGGGTGAGTATGGCCACGCGCAGTGGTCGGCCACGCGGGAGAGCTAGGCGGGGGGTTCCCACAAGGGGCACGCGCGTGCTCTCGCGCACCGTAATTGCCCTTATTTGATCTCACTGCGCTATGCTCGATAGAGGTGGGCTCGGCGGCTTGTTTCGATTTTCTCTGATTTTGGTGATTTCCGCAGCGCCCTGGCTGTCCCTGGTATGCCAGCAAACCGCGCCCACGCCGCCATTGCCACAGGCGCTGGAGCAGGTCTTCTCCGGCTTTGAGCCCGCCCAAAGCAGTGACTACGGTTTGGTCTATATGCCCCTCGACAGCTGGATCTATCCGGCCTTTGATCGCCTCTTCGCGCTTGGTTATGCCGATTCAGCGTACCGGGGGATGCGGCCGTGGACGCGCACCAGCTGCCTGCAGATCCTGCAAGAGACCTACCCCAAGCTGCAGGATGCTCCGCAGGATCAGGAAGCCTGGAATATCTTTCTCGCCCTGGCCAAGGAGTTTGGGGAGAATGCGGGCCCGGCCACGCCGCGCGCCGAGGTCGCCAATGTCTACACGCGCAGCATGTATATCAAAGGGCCTCCGATTAACGACTCATTCCACTTTGGGCAGACCCTGATTAACGACTACGGACGGCCGTATCAGCAGGGTTTTATGAACCTGGAAGGCTTTACCGCGAGGGGCGAGGGCTATCACTTTTCCCTGGATGTTCGCGGGGAGTACCAGCACGCGCCGGGACGCGCCGCCTATTCCGAATCTGTGCAGGAGGTGATCGCACAGGTGGACAGCACTCCGCTACTCCCAGCGGAGCCGGTTCCGCAAACCAACGTTTTTCGCTTGATCAATGCCAATTTTGCGACCGCCGTGTTCAACAACGAGTTCTCTGTGGGCAAAGCGGATGACTGGTGGGGACCGACAGAAACCGGGGGCATGGCGCTGAGCAACAACACGGAGCCTATTTATGCCCTGCGCATCAATCGCGTTGTGCCACTGTACATTCCTGGCGTCTCCAAGGTGTTAGGGCCGTTTCGTTATGAAGGATTGTTCGGCTCTATGAAGGGGCATCGTTATCCCAACGCCCCGTGGATCCACGCCGAGAAATTCAGCTTCAAGCCGACCAGGAACGTGGAATTCGGCTTTTCCCGGGTTGTCATTTTCGCGGGCGAAGGCCATGTGCCTCTCACCTTCGGCTCGTTCTGGAACAGCTTCACCAGCTTCAGCAATGTGAGTGTGGCCCAGAAGGAGAGCAGAAATGACCCTGGCTTCCGGAGTTCCAGCTTCGACTTTACCTGGAGACTACCCTGGGTAGAAAAATGGCTGACCCTCTACTCCGACTCCATCGTTCACGATGATGTGAGCCCGATTGACGCTCCTCGCCGCGCCGCCGTGAACCCAGGCATCTACCTGTCGCACATTCCCAAGCTGCCCCACGTCGACCTGCGCGCCGAGGGGGTATCGACAGATCCGGTTGCCAGTTCCCAGGGGGGCCAGTTTATCTATTACGAGTATGAATATAAGGACGGCTACACCAACAAGGGCAACATGCTAGGGAGCTGGATGGGGCGGGAAGGCAAGGGCGGCCAAGCCTGGTTGACCGACTGGCTGAGCCCGAAGGAGTACATCCAACTGGGGTACCGCAACGCAAAGGTCTCCAAGACCTTCATTCCCCAGGGAACCACACAAAATGACTTCGATATCAGGGCCGTGCTACGGCTCAAAGAGAATTTGGAACTGAATGCATTCGGGCAAGCGGAGTTCTGGAAGGTGCCGGTGCTGGCTTCGGGACCACAACACGATTTCACGGGCTCCATCCAGCTGACATATTTTCCGAAAATGAGCTGGCACCGCTAGAGCATTTTCACTTCTACTCTCCCCCGGTCGCCCATGCGATCTGCCCAAAAACAATACTGCCCACATCTCCGGTAAACGCGTAGGAGATGTGGGCAGATATAAGGGCCTTGTTTCTTACTTGCTGTGTTTAATTGCGCCTCCGCCAGAGCCGGTTCCCGCTACCCTGAGGATCGGAGCGCCGCTGGGAGCTCCGGGGTTGTAGGCGTTGCTCTGCACCGTTATGTCCTGACTGGTCGAGCCAAGAGCAGTGGGCGTGAACTGCACATTAAGGGTGCACGACTGCGAGGGTTTTAGCACCACGCCAGCGCTGCAGGTCGAACTCGGCAGGACGGCGAATGCAGTATTCGACACGTTGGTGGTGTAGAACGGGTTACTCAACGTGATCGGTGAATCGCCAATGTTGTACTCGGTAGCCGTTTGGACTGGGCTCGGAGTTCCGACTTTGACGTCGCCGAATAGAAGCGTGGAACGATTGCCGTCTATATAGACCAGGCTATTGCTGCTGCCCGCTCCAATATTGGCGATGATAAAGCTCTGCCCACCGGCGGACATGCCCATGGCACTGGCGCTGGCCAACAGAGAGTTGTTGAATTCGACCAAGTGAGGCGCCACATCCGCGCTAGCGGGGGGAACGACCGTGATGGTATTGGCCGTGCCGTCCAACACATAAAGGTCATCCGCGGTGTCGAAGCCCAGTCCCGTTGGATTGGTTACGTCGGCAACAGGGAACGCGCTTGCGCTGCTGCCGTTGAAGGCGACCTGAACCACCTGCCCAACGCTGGAGGGGTCGCCACCATCGCCGATCCACAGAACTGATTTAGTTGGATCGGCGGCTAAAGCCTGCGGGAAAACGACTGACACCGAGGGAGTGGTCAATTTAAGGGGAGTGCCTCCAACCGGTACCTTCACTACATAGCCAGGGTTGGCGGAGTCGGCGAAGATTCCCCCGCTACCGGCATCGCCGATATACAGGTTGCCCTGCTGATCGAAAGTGATGGCAAGGGGATGCTGCACCAGACCTCCGGTATTGATCACCGTGGGCGTACCACCGGAGGGTATCGGAACCTTGATGACTTCGCCGAGATTAAAGTCACCGATATACAAATTGCCGGCTCCGTCCACGGCCAGCGCCGCCGGCCCGGAGAGGGTGATGGGGCTAGTGGAAACGGGAGTCAAGGTGGCGCCCGCGACACCGTTGGTGGAGTACACCACAGCCGCCTCGAAGTCAGCGACATAGACCTTGTGGTTCAACCCCGATACGGCGACCGCCTGCGGCTGCTCCAGGTTGACGGCTGTGGCCGTGGTATTGAGCGGATAGGTAATCTCCGCTCCGCCGAGCCCGGTTGCATAGACCAAGGTGGAATCGAGGATGGCCCCTGCTTTACCTTTCAACTCGATCGAGGAAGTCCGCTTTCCGGGGAAGGTCGGGACGCCGTAAAACGCGTTTTGGCAGATATAGGGGTTTATGGCAGAAATGGTGGGTCCGCCGGGCAACGTCGTGTGCTTGCCGGTGGTGCAAGTCCCGCCGGCAGCCTGGACGATCTCCGTAGAGGTATCGCCCTGGGTAAGGAACTTAAATCCTTCGAAGGTAAAAGGCGCGTTGAACCCGAAATTGTATGAGACCTGGGTCCCGTTTTGATCGATCGCGATGCTGCCCAGGTTCACCGGGCTCACGAAGGCAAATTGGACGACTTGCCCGGCGGTACCCGTGAAAGCAACCACGTCAAGGTTGCCCGATGGATCGAACGCCATGCCGCTGCTGGTATTGAGTGCCGTGTTGGGGAGGACGTACGGGGTACTCGGTGAAGACGCAGGGATAACCAGGATCTCGTTGCCGGTGAGATTGTAGGTACCGGACAGATTAGTGAGGATGTAGAGATTGCCGGCTGTATCCGCGGCAAAACCTGAAGGAAAAATGGGCGTGAACCCGGGCGTGGACAGAGTCGCGGCCGCTCCGCCGGCGACAGGCGCAGAGTACACGCCACCCAGGTTATCCGGGCCGCTTCCCGCGTCGGTGCCGTTGTCCGCGATATAAAGGGTAGTCCCGACCGCCAACAGTGCCGCCGGTGTAACCAGGGACTGGAGACCCGTGATACCCGCCGACACCGGGGTGCCAGGGGCCCCTGAGGGCAGCTTATAGATGACCCCTTCCCCGGCAGTCGGGCCGGTAAGCGGGTAATCGCCGATGAAAAGATCGCCTGCACTATCGAATGCCAGGGAGATGGGGTTGGCCAGGCCGGACCCGGAAATCAGAGTCGCGGGGCCGACCGGGTTCCCTTTTCCGTCCCCGGCCAGTTTGATGATCCGCCCCTGGCTGGGGGTATCGCCGATGAAGAGATCCCCGTTGGCATTTAGAGCCAAGGCTTGCGGACCCACCAAGGTATAGGGAGCGGTCGAGACAGGGGTAGGGGTGGCGGTGTTCGCGGGCGGGTTGGGAATCAGCGCAAGAATCTGACTTGTGCCCTGGTTCGCAACGTAGACTGTGCCGTTGGCGGAGACTGCGATATTTGCCGGGGTGTTGTACCCAGTGCTGAGAACCTGCTGCGCATCGATCACCACCGCGGGAGCTTGCGCCCACGCGCTCGATGCACACAAGGCGACGCTCAGGACCGGAAGATAAAAGAACGTGGAATACTTAGCGAGAAACCTCAGTGGCATTGCGGACATGGCTCGGCCCTCCTCTACAGCTTTCGTTCGGTCAACCCCCAGTTTACGGGGATGGTATTAACTTGCAACCAATTTGAGTCGCCAAAGCGCATTGAGGCTGCCCAAGCGGTGGTTGGATGCCTATAACACTTTAGTTGCAAATTTTCGGTGGGGAAGTACCAGAAGGCTACACCTTGCTGTCGCAAAATGGAACGGCTTTTACAAAAATGCAGAAGAAAAATTAGTAAATGGCGCAGCTGGAGTCAGGAAAAGGGCTTTGGGAAGGAATCAGCGATAGCTACTTTATTCTTTGCAATCAGAGGTTTGCAGAATTGTCGACTAGAGCGCGACCACCCGGTGAATGCAATCTGCCCGGAAAATGCTGAATTTGCCCTTGTCGTAACCACCAAAGTAGATGAGACCCCCGCGACCCTTGCCGGTACAGGTTAAGGCTACCTGGTGGATAGACCGAACGCCGAGCTGGTCCTGGTACTCCAGCAGGACCAGGGGCTGGCCCGTCATCGGAGTGGAAAGGCGAAGGTCCGAGAACTCGACGACCTTGCCGGGGACCGGTTGGCGGGGGAAAGAAACGGAGGATTTGGGCTCAGGATTCACTTCACGATTGAAGCAGATGTAATGTATCCACTCAAGTGACAGATCGCATCTTGCCGTACAACCTTTGTGCAATACGTTGCCGGTTTGAACCCGTATGGTTACGCTAAAGCGCTATTCACAAAGAAACCGTTTTCCCGCATCCAACGTTGTTTGTGCCGCTATCGTCTCAGAAGGAGAATAGCAATGCTAATTGCCCACGTTAAAGCGCATCTCGTGACCGGCGAAACTGTGGACCTGCTTCCCGTACGGCATGAGACGGATGTAAAGAAGGAAGTGACCGGGTTGCTGGAAGGCTGGGCGAGCTCGGGGTTCCTGATCTGGGAGAAATTCGTCTACCCATGGCACCAGGTACAGACAATTGAAGTGGCCGTCGAGAGCCTCTCGAACAGCGAAGCGGCGCAAAGGCTGCTGGACTTGCATGGCGCCGATCGCGCCCGATTGCACGAGGAGTTTTGGAATGGCAGTCGCAAGATCTAGCAGGGAGCAATCTGCTCCGGAGCTGATTGACGGACCCAGGACTGCGTCCATAAGCGTTAATTTGTTTGGGATGTTTTTTGTCAAAACTCCCACAAAATCGTTTTTGTGATGAGTTGGAGATGCAAACGACTGCGTTCGCGCCACTTTATTCCGCAGCCTTTGAGGATTGTGCCGTCGGCTGGCTATGTGCGGCGTCCGTATGCAGCCAACGTTTCAGATTTTGCCCCTGTAATGTGCGCAGCTCTACGCAATCCGCGATGCTGTCTTGGGCCTTATCGAGTGCGTGCGATGCCGCCGGGATGGTGTGCTCGGCGAAAAAGTCCGTCACCTCGCGGCTCCGATCCGCGCTGCAAAAGCTGCCCAGCGACGTAACCAGGTAGCCCCCCGTAGAGGTGGTGATCTGGGTCTGCACCCTGGGCCAGTTTTGGCGGACGTATTGCCAGGCCACGTCCTGGGTGCGGCGATCGCTCAGCTCGGTTTGGATTAACCGCAGGGCATCCTGGTTCCTGACCTGGGGCGATACCGCATAATCCAAGGCGCGGACGACCAGCGCCGGATCGCGGAACCTTGCCAGGGCCAAGAGGGCCTGAATGCGACGCTGCGGGTCGCCGGCGGTCTGGCTGGCCCGCTGCAACTGATCGAAGAAGGCCGCGTCTCCGTTCTGCGCGGCTACGGTAAGCGCCGTAACAGCTAAGGTTCCTTCGACGGAGCCAGGGTCGCTCAGGTATTGCTCCGAGAGTTGCCGGGCCTGGGCTATGATCTGCGGATCTTCGCCTATATCGCCCAGTAAGTCGAAGAGCGTGGCCCGCAAGAGACTTCTATCGGGAGCGTCCCCGGCAGACGGCGCACCGAGACGCGCAAGAGCGGGAGCAAAGTTGGTGCGTACCCACCGAGCGAGCTCCTCATGCTCCTGCGGCGTAGAGGCCATTTGCTGGTTGACGATCTGCAAAGCGGCCGACACTGTATCGATCACGAATGAGCTGTTGTCATCACGAACTGCGGCGGCGAGATTCAGAAAGTCGCCAACCGTAGCAATGCCGGCACGGGCCTGCGCCCATTGGCTTCCCAGGAAAGTGATCCGCTCGGTTGGCGTGAGGTTGGTTTCTACCTCTCGCGCCAGTTGTTGATAGTCGTCGCTGTCATAACGAGTGCGGTAATAGCCCTTACCGCCGGCATTACTGTAGAAGACGGGTGTTTGCGGAGCCGGCAGGCGCTGTGCCCGAGCGCTGAGGATGGGGCAGTCCGGTTGATCGGCACGGCTCTTTATGCAAACCGGCAAGGTCCAGGTTTGCGCCTCATCGCCGGGTACGGTGGGGTTGAGAAAGAAGCGCTTCTGGGTTACCGATACACTGCCGTTCCGCACCTGGCCAAAGGTCAGAAGCGGCTCTCCTGGCTGCGTCACCAGGCTTTGTACGATCTTGCCAACCGGTTTGCCGCTGGACTCCTGCAATGCATTCCAAAAATCCTCCGCAGTTGCATTGCCATACAAATGCGCTTGCAGGTAGCGATGAACGCCCGCACGAAAAGGCTCTTCGCCCAGGTAGTTCTCCGTCATCAAAAGGACGGCTGCGGCCTTACCATAGGCGATGCCGTCGAACATCTCGTTGATCTCGCCCGGAGTCTCGGCGGGAGAACGAATCGGCCTGGTCATCTGCCTGGCGTCGAGGTCCAGGGTCTTGTTGAGTTCCGCAGCTTCCTCCTGGGCAATATCCCACTCCGGCTTCCACACGGCGAGCGGCTTGTTCGACATCCAGGTGGCAAAGCCTTCATTGAGCCAAACGTTGTTCCACCACTGCATGGTGACCATGTCGCCGAACCATTGATGCGCCATCTCGTGCGCGACATCCTCAGCGACCGTCTTCTTTGCTTTGACGGAGGCGGTTTTCTCGTCGAGCAGCATGGCTTGTTCGCGATAGGTGATCGCGCCGAAGTTCTCCATGGCGCCCGCCTCGAAATCGGGGATGGCGATCATGTCGAGCTTGGGCATGGGGTACTTGATGCCGAAATAGACATCGTAGTAGTGGAGGAAGAACTCAGCACCGGTGAGGGCAAACTGTGCGAACTGCACCTTGTCTGGGGTGGCGCAGGCGCGGATGGGCACACCGTCACTCTGGCCGGAAAGGCACTTGAAATCGCCCACCAGGAACGCCACCAGGTAGGTTGACATTTTCGGCGTGCGGGCAAAGGTGATGGTGCGATGCCCTGCCATCGGACCGGGGGTATCGGAGACGATGTTGGTGTTGGAAATCGCCGTATCTCCCTGGGGCACGACCAGGCTGACGTCAAAGGTCGCCTTGTATGCCGGCTCGTCGAAACAGGGGAAGGCGCGGCGCGCGTCGGTGGACTCAAATTGGGTTACGGCGTAGTTCCGGGTGGCGGACCGGGAAAGATAGAAGCCGCGCAAATCGCCATGCAAACTGCCGCTATAGGCAATGGTCAAGGTGACCGGTCCAGGCGGCAGCGTCTGCGCAAAATGAAAGGTAGCCTGCTGCAGGCCGGGATCGAGCGTTACTTGCGCGGGCAAAGTCTTGCCGTCAATCTGTGCCGTAACTGCGTCGAACTTGAGTTCCCAGCGCATTCAACACGATCGAATCCGCTGCCTGCTTCAGGGTGAGATCAATCGTTTCATGGCCGGTGAAGGTCGCAGCCTGCAGGTTGGGGGTCAGCTGCAAGGTGTAGTGCTGCGGATAGGCTGCAACTGGGCAGCCGCTGGGCGATGAGCGCCGCAGGTGAAATCAGCAAAAGTAAGGCAAGGGCAAGGGCAATGCGGTGTGTCAAGGGAAGGAAAACAATTAAATGGGGTCTCCAGTAGTAGGCACAGTTACAGTTTATGCCTTGGCGGTCAGGTCTCCCGGTAGTTCAGCAAAACCAGGCCGGCGGCGGACAAAAATAGCGGCCAGGCGTAGCCGGCGATCCTGGAGGCGCGGCCCGGGGGCAGCCGCAGCTCCAGCCAGCGGGCCCATCCGGCGGTGGCGCCCAGCAGGGCGATGGGTGTGTGGCTCAGCGAAGCCAGCAGGTCTTCCGCGTTATCGTTGGCGGCTGTGGTTATGGGTGAGCAGAACCGCGGCTCCTAACGCACACATCGCGGGAAAAATCATGACCGCCCAACGAGCCTGCAATTTGCCCGCCTGCACCGCACACTCAAATGCCGCAAAGCACAGGATGAGGAGGGCGGCGGCACGATGTTGCAATACGTCGGGAGCAGAAAAACTTGCCCAGAAGGGACGCGGGCCCAGGGGCCAGCACTCCGGGTCGGCTCGCAGCAGAATAAAAATGGAAAGGCCGGCAAAGGAAAGCGGCCAGAACCGCGCCCA
>CAWJAB010000048.1:0-36290 GCA_963840675.1 uncultured Acidobacteriaceae bacterium | reverse complement strand
GCGGAGTGGAGCTGCGGTTCGCTCGATTTCCTACGCCTTGCCGGCCACGGCCGCAGGCCGCACCCGTTCCAACAACTGCTTCGCCCGCTTGGTGATGTTCTCCGGAGTGAAGCCGAGTTCCTGCAGTACCTTGGCCCCTGGGGAGGAAGCGCCAAAGCGCTCCAGACCGATAACGTCTCCGTGCCGCCCGACATACTTCCACCAACACATGGGAGCGCCGGCTTCCACCGCCAGCGCCGGAAGATGATCAGGAAAGATTTGCTGCTTGTAGGCTTCGGACTGCTCTTCGAAGATGCGGAAGCTGGGCATGGAAACCACGCGCACGGAAATGCCTTCTTTCCTCAAATCCGCAGCTGCCTGCAGAACCGGCCAGACCTCAGCGCCGGCCGCCACTATCAGCACATCCGGCGAGGCGCCGCCGTCTTGAAGAATGTAGGCGCCCTTGCGCACGCCCTCGGCGACTTTGTATTTCTCCGGGTCCAGGACGGGCAGGTTCTGCCGTGAAAGGGCCATGAATGACGGCAACTTCCGTTCCAGAGCGAGCCGCCACACAGCAACCGTCTCATTAGCATCCGCAGGGCGAAAATCCGTCAGATGGGGCACGGCCCGCAGCATGGAGAGTGTTCGATCGGCTGGTGCGTGGGCCCATCTTCACCCAGCGCGATCGAATCGTGCGTGAATACAAAGATGGAGTGCGCCTGCATCAGCGCAGCCAGACGAAGCGCCGGCTTGCAGTAATCGCTGAAGCAGAAGAAAGTCGATCCGTAGGGAATCAAGCCGCCGTGGACCGCCATCCCATTGACCGCCGCGCACATGCCAAACTCACGCACCCCGAAAAAGATATTGCGCCCCGCCGGATCGAGATGGAAGTTGGTGCTCTTCTTGAAAATCGTCCTGGTCGAACTGGTCAGGTCAGCCGCGCCCCCAATCAATTCAGGCACCGCGTTGAAAATGGCATCCATGACTTACCGCCCGCGCTGCGGGTAGCGATCGGTTGGTCGACCGGGAAGGAGGGCAGGCTTTTTTCCCAGCCAGCGGCCAGCACGCCTGACTGCACGCGCTCGAACTGCGCGGCGACATCAGGGAAATCCTTCTTATAGCGCGCAAAAAGATCGTTCCACTCCTGCTCGTATTTCTTGCCCTTGTCCACCGCCTGTAACCAGTTCTTCGCTGCCTCATCCGGGACATAGAAGGTCTTATCCTCAGGCCAGTGCAGGTTCCTCTTGGTTTCTTTGGTTGCTTCCGGGCCAATGCCTCACCGTGGGCTTTGTTGCTGCCGGCCTTTGGACTGCCGTAGCCAATGACCGTCCGTATCCTGATCAGCGAAGGCTGATCCTTCACTGCCTGGGCGGCTTTGATGGCCAGCGAAATCTCCTCCAGATTGTTGGCATCGTCCACCATCTGCACATGCCAGTGATAGGCTTCAAAACGCTCGGTCACATTTTCGGTGAAAGAAAGCGCCGTCGGCCCGTCGAGGGAGATGGGGTTGTCGTCGTAGAAATAGATCATCTTGCCCAGGCCGAGCGTGCCGGCGAGAGAAGCGGCTTCGTGCGACACCCCCTCCATCAAATCGCCATCCCCGCAGAACACATAGGTGTAGTGATCCACGACGTCGTATCCGGGACGGTTGTAGATCGCCGCCAGATGCCTCTCCGCGATGGCCATGCCCACGCCCATGGCAAAACCCTGACCCAGCGGCCCTGTGGTCACTTCAACCCCGTCCGTTTCACCGTACTCCGGATGGCCGGGCGTGATCGAGCCATACTGGCGAAACTGCTGCAGATCTTCGATGCCGACCTTGTAGCCAGTCAGGTGAAGAACCCCGTAGAGCACCGCCGACGCATGTCCATTGGAGAGAACAAAGCGATCCCGATTGCTCCATTTCGAGTTCGCCGGGTTGTGCCGCATGAACTCGTGAAAGAGCAGATATATGGTGGGAGAATCGCCCAGCGGCGCCCCCGGGTGCCCGCTCTTTGCCTTCTCTACAGCGTCCACGGCTAGAAACCGCAGCGCATTGATCGACAACTGATCCAGTTCGCTCATAGCAACTTCACCCTTCCTTTCGAGAATACTTCGGTTTCCTTGTTCACGTCGCGGCGATCCTTTTTCCTAAGATGACGCCCGTGACCTATCCGTCTCCTGCTCGAACCGGCTCGAGCAGGACTTCGAAATTGCGGCCCTCCCAGCGATCGTTCAGCCGCCAGCGCAAAGTAAAGATCACTTTCCCGGCTTTGCTGCCCTCAGTTTCGAGATCCGCGAAATGGCCCGCGTACCCTACAGTGCGACTCTCTGTTCTATGCGTAGTGTGCCAGTCATCCACCGTCCACACCACGCTAAAATGATCGTCGGCCAACACCCGCAGCTTTCTGCCTGCGATGATGCTTCCGCAATTGCCGGTTGAGGCGGAAGACCTCGACCGGCGGGGGCCGTTTGGCCCCTTGCTGTAACGATGCGCAACGGAGGAGATGCAGTCGAATACTTTTCCATCCGTGACCGACCGCAGCAGCTTGACATATTCAGCGTGCGCCCACACCAGTGGCATAGCGGCCCCGGTAAATTTGCCCAGTTTCAACCCCAGCTCGGGGATATCGGGTGCATCCCAGATCTGCTCCGGCAGCATGCCACCCTGCGAACTGAAGCCCTCTAGGGCCTTGATATAGGGCCTCACATCGTGGCCGGCGGCCAACTCGTAATGCGCCCGCTCGCCGGTCAAGAGCGGCCATGCTCGGCCCTGGCCCCAGCCCAGGAACGGCCCTCCATCGTGGCGCTGCCCGTAGCCGTCATGGTTATAGCGCCTCCAGCATGGCCCTACGGGAGTTTCCACCTTGAGCACGTGATCGATCACTTTCAGCGAATCGACCACCACCGGATCATCGGCGCGCCGCACCCCATAGCGAACCAGTTCCAGGAAGCCCCCGTCGACCACGTTGCGTGCTTCAAAATAAATTCTCTCGCCGGGCCCCGATTGTTGATACGGACCATTTGCTGATCGCAGCCCTCGTGCGCATAAGGATCCCCGCACTGGGGCGGGCGAATGCGCATGTAATGCCGCTTGACGCCGGGTAATAACGTTCCGTTGTTGGTAACCGTCCAGTCTTCGAGGTGGGCTTCGATCCAGTCCGCATGCTCTTCCAGGAATTGAGCCAGTTCGGTCGCGCCGTGGTCGCGCGCGATATCGGCGGCGCATATCAAGCCGCAGATCACCGCCGCCAGGGTGGAAGGCGAGTAACCGGGAGCCTCTTCCCAACGCTCCTGCTGCGTTACCGGGGAACGGCGTACCAGGAAACCGGCGGCGCGCTCCACAAATGGAAAGACGTCGAACTCGCCCAACCCTTTCAGCTTCCAAAGCCGCCAGGCCAGGATGATGGGAAAGGCCACCTCGTCGAGTTGAATGCCGCTCCAGTAGGGAGTTCCGTTGATCCAGAAGTTTTGCGCAAAGCTTCCATCCGGTTTCTGCGTGCAAGCCAGGTACACCAGGGCGCGGCGAGCGGTATCGACTCGACCACAGGCCAGAAGCGCGCTGGCACTCTGCACCATATCGCGGGTCCAGACAAGGTGGTAGCCGCCCACATCGTCATCCCCTTTATGCTGGCCCCAGGGAATGGAAGCCGAAGCAATAAAGGCGCCGGAATAGTACTTGTCCTCGTGGGACAGAATGACGTTTTGGCTGACCTGAAGTAGTCGTCCGGCATCCTGGGAGGCGGCCTTCAAAGCCTCCGGAATCGCAGCCCGATGCCATTGCTCGATAAAGCGCTTCAGGCTCTGCTCGAAGGGCGTGGTCACTGCAGCTCAATGCCGTGGTCAAGGCTGAGTGATGCCCCTCGCCGAGAGAAATCGCCACCACAAACTCGCGGATCACGCTTATGTCGATCTCGCCGGTGAGCGCGATATTGCCGTCGAACGCGGAACCGAACTCCCAGTCCATGCGGAAGTTGTCCATCAGATCCTGCCAGCCATCGCTGCTGCCCACATAGCCACAACTGGCGCGGCTGAAGCCGCAACTTGCCGCCATGACCAGGGAGATGCCGTTCTTCTACGCCAGCAACACCCGCTTGCCTGCCAGATCGAGCACAGAGCCGGAATTGCCCGCTCCGCCGACATCCAGATGCGGCGCCAGCAGGGCGTAGGCTTTCATCCGCGACAGCACCCGCTCGTCGCCCTTCAACCGCACGCGCATCAGCACTACTGGATGATGGGGATCGGCGATGATCTCCTTGATGATCTTGTAGCGGCCCTGGGGATCGGAATTGGTCAGCCGCACGGCCGATGCATCGGCGTCGATATATTCGAAGGTCCGCTCCAGATCGCGCTTCTCTTCGTGCACAAACGTCTGGCCATCGGTGAGCAGGAACTCCATATCCCGGGTCTGCGGCCGGTCGATGGTGGGATAGTAGATTTCGTTCAGGATGCCATGCGAGATGGTGTACCAGATGCGGCTGGCGGCGGAATACGCCATGCCCACCGCGTCTTTTCTGCTGGAAGTCCAGCGTGGCTCGGCGCCGGGTTTCCCAAAGGCATGGCCCTGCCCTTCGATCCAGCGGTAGCTGGAAGCCTGATCCGTCATTGTCTTGTCTTCCCCTTAAGCGCCGCTCTAGCGATTTGGCGGTAGATCTAGAGCGGTTTCGCAATTACTGTGGTCCCAAATAAGATCGCGAAGAGTGTTCCACATTACTTTTCAAGCAGCGAGAGGCCCCCCTTCACGAAAGCCGGGTAATACATGGTAATCGCGAAACTGCATTTAGGTTTGACCCAAGCTGTATTCCCAGTGGAAACCGGTTTTACTTGAAACCGGTATTGCAGAGTACCTGACGGATGGATGCGCTGGAACTACAAAGGACTTGAGAATAAGCCGCTTTCCAAAACTTCAGAGGACCTGGGTGTTGGCGTCGGGATCAGGATGGAAAGCGACCTCGCGCATGGCATGGGCAATCTCCCGATTCTTCATGAAGCACTCCCATACAAAGCCGCTGCGCAGATTTTCTGCCATCAGCATACCGATCCCCACATCGATGCCAATCACGTCGTCGCCATACCACCCGGCTTTGGGCTGGAAGGCATCGGCAAATCCGTAACGCCCGTAAAGCTTATCTCCATATCGTTCCCGCATGGTTAATAACACGTGAGAACATTCCGCGGGCAGAAAGACCAGCGAGCCTGCGGCGGCGCAGGGCACCAGCGTTCCGTCGAGCGGCCCAATCGAAGGCGGCCCACCCCAGACACGATATCCCTGCCGGGAATCGGAGGCCGAGATGCCCCACATATCCTGATCGATCCAGGGAAATTTCTGCCCCTGCACCAGGCACCAGAGCTGATGCGCCCGGGTAGCGGCAATGGAATTGGTGAAGTAGTTTGCGTGCCGGTCGCGCAGGTTGCGGTAGTCGCACCAGGCCTGCGGGTACTGATGAATGAAATAGCGGCGCGTCGCCGCTGATGTAGTCGATCCCTCCGTAGGAGACTACCGGCCGCTGCACCGATTCCCACGCCTCGGCGGAACCGGGATGCGTGGGCGAGCCGATCGCCAGCAGGTACATGGTGGTCAGCTCGGAGTAGATATCCCATCTGTTTTTGAGGAAGCCCTGGTCGGGCAGCCAGCCCATGGAAAGCGTAGTGCCGCCATTCATCATCCACTGCCAGTCGATGCGGCGGTAAAACGTAGTGGCCAGCGCTTCTATGCGAGCGTTGCCGGTAAAGTACTGACGGCAGTGAAGCACTCCGCAAAGCAAGAGCGCCGTATCGATCGACGACAACTCACTGCCGAAGAGCCGCTGTCCGCTATCGATGTCGATGAAGTGGTAGAGAAAACCGTGCTCGTGCGGGCATTCTTCCAGGAGAAAGGCCAGGGTTTTCTCCACTCGCTGCTCGCAATCGAGAGGGCGGAGGTAGTTGTATTTGGCGGCAATGCACAAAGCACTCAATCCAAAGCCAGTGGCGGCGATGCTGGCAACCCGGCTGAGGGAACGTCCGACAACCGGCGCACGGTCACGCACCAAGCCGCTCCTGGGGCTCGCCTCGTTAAAGAAGAAATCGCAGTTCCGGCCCGCCATGTCGTCGAGGAGGGCATCGGCCATCTTGGAAACCTGGGTAAGCGGCCGGTTGATGAAGACGCCTGGAGGATGAGCGTATTTTTCCGCCGCCTCGCTCTCGGTTTTTGGGGCGGTAGTGGCGGAGCTGGACGCTGCGGCCGGACGGTCCTGCAGCCCCTCGCCGACGGCCAGACCTGACGTGCCCAGGGCGAGCGCTCCGGTAGCGCCCGCCTGACGCAAAAGCTGCCTGCGGGTTATTCGTGTCCGGGTCAATGCAAATTTGTTCTCAAGCCCAAGTTAGAAGCGGCCAAAAGCTTCGATTTGGCAGCGCAACGCACTCTTCTGAGTGTAAACCCATGCTCCGGATCGATCACGCCCATGAGTGCCGAGGGGGCGCCTTAACGTTAAGCTCTTAGTCCCAGAAACCTTCGTACTGAACACGCTACCTGACCACCCCGAGTTGCATCCCATAGCATGGAGACGCATTATTGGAGCGGGCAATCGGGCGCAGCCGTTGCGCCAGTCGCTTTTGCCCGCCAGTGGTTTCCTTAACCCGCATCACGCCCGATCCGGGCAAACTGGTCCCAGACTCATCCCAAGTGGATGAGGGATCAATCCAGGAGGATATTTTGGCTTACGAACTGCCACCACTTCCCTACGACTACGCCGCGCTTGAACCGCACATCGATGCCGAAACGATGAAGCTTCATCACGACAAGCATCACGCCACCTACGTCAACAACCTCAACGGCGCTATCGAGAAGCACCCGGAACTGGGAAAGCACTCGCCAGAGGATCTGCTGCGCAACCTAAACACCATCCCGGAAGACATCCGCGGCGTGGTGCGCAACAACGGCGGCGGCCACGTGAATCACAGCATGTTCTGGGCCATCATGAAGCCCAACGGGGGCGGTGACCCCACGGGCAAAATCGCCGAGCAGATCAAGAAGGACTTCGGCAGCTTCGCGGATTTCAAGAAGCTGTTCAATGAAACCACTGCCAAGCAGTTTGGCTCCGGCTGGGGATGGCTGATCTTTGAAGGCGGGAAGCTGAAAGTCGTCACCACGCCAAACCAGGACAATCCGATTTCCCAGGGGCACTATCCCATCCTGGGCAACGACGTCTGGGAGCATGCCTACTACCTCAAGTACCAGAACAAGCGCCCAGACTACCTCGCCGCCTGGTGGGGAACGGTCAACTGGGACGAGGTGAACAAGCGCTTCGAACACGCCCAGAAGTAAGAGGTGGTTTAAACCCAGGTCTCAAAAGCGAGACCTGGGCCACCCGGCCGGGCCTGGCTAGACCCGGGGCCACTGTTCCTGGATGAGCGCGAGCGCTTGTTCGCGGGTGTGGACCGCTCCTTCGAGCTGCGCATCCTCAGCCATGGCAAGCATCTGGGTGAATTGCGGGCCCGGGTGATATCCGGCTTCGATCAGATCCTTGCCGGTCAGCAGCAAAGGCGGCCTAACCTGTTCCTCGGGAAGGGTTTCGAAGCGCTCCCGAGCAAAATCGTACAACTCGAAGGATCCGTGGCTGGCAAGGCAATCGAGCCGATGCAGCGCGAGATGCTGATCAAAGTGCGGCAGGCGGAAGAACCGCTTCAAGGTCGACTCCTTCATCTTGCGCGCGTCGGCAAAGCGCATGTGGTTGGCGATGAGCGAGAGGATCTGCTCCGTTTCGTGGTTGGGAAAGCGGAGACGGCGGCAAATCTCCTCGGCAATACGCACCCCGGTCTCCACATGGCCGTCGAAACGTATGCGATCCGGCGCCACGCGGAAAGTGGCTGGCTTGCCCACGTCGTGCAGCAAGGCGGCCCAGGCCAGGGCCTGGGGGCAGCCCGCAGGCAGCCCAGCCAACAACAGCATCGTGTGCACCCACACATCACCTTCGGGGTGGTACTGGGGCGGCTGTGCCACTCCCTTCATCTTCGCCACTTCGGGTAATACCTGGACCAGCAGCCCGGTCGCGTCCAACATCTCGAAGGCGCGCTGGGCATGGCCTTCGGTGAGCATCCGAGTCAGCTCTTCACGCACCCGTTCACGGCTCACCTGGCTCACGGCAGGCGCAAGCTCGCGGATGGCTACCGCAGTGCTCGGTTCCAAATCGAAGGTGAAACGAGCGGCAAAGCGTACTGCCCGCAACATGCGCAGTTTGTCTTCAGCAAAGCGGTCGCCGGGGTCTCCGATGGCGCGTATCAGGCCGGCTTGCAGGTCGTTCCTGCCGCCCACGAAGTCGAGGACTTGCGTTATTGGCTGGGTCCAACAGCATGCCGTTGATGGTGAAGTCGCGGCGCTTCACATCCTCCTCCGGACTGCTGGAGAACCGCACCGCATCCGGGTGCCTGCCATCGGAGTAGACGCCGTCGCTGCGAAAGGTGGCGACCTCGGTCAGGATCTCGTCATTCCCTGCGCTCTGGCTGCAGACGAGAACGACCCCAAAGTGGGCGCCCACGGCAAAAGTCTTTTCAAACAGGGTGAGCACTTGATCGGGCAGTGCGCTGGTGGCGACGTCGAAATCCTTAGGCTTGCGGCCCAGCAACAGGTCACGCACGCAACCACCCACGAAGTACGCCTGGTGGCCGGCGGCGCGCAGCCGGGCAACGATCTGCGCTGCCGCATCCTGTGCCGGGTTCCCTGGCATTCGCACCTCGCTGTGTCTACTACTATAGAAACGTGAGTCAACTCAGGGGCCTGATCCTCGCCATCGAAAGCTCTTGCGATGAGACCGCGGCCGCGGTGGTGGAACGCGGGCGGCACACCCTCTCAAGTATTGTGGCCTCGCAGATTGCCATCCATGCGCCCTATGGGGGCGTGGTTCCGGAACTCGCCTCGCGCGAACACCTGCGCAACATCGTACCGGTGGTCCGCGCGGCGCTGGACAAAGCCGGCATCCAGTTCCGCGATCTGGATGCCATCGCCGTGACCGAGGGCCCCGGCCTGGCGGGCGCACTGCTGGTGGGTGTTGCCTACGCAAAGTCTTTGGCATTCGCCCTGGGCAAGCCGCTGATCGCCGTCAACCATCTCGAGGGTCACATTCACGCCGTTCTGCTGGCGCAGCACGAGATGTTTGACCAGGACAATGTGGCTGACACCGGCCGATCCCTGGCCCTGGTGGTTTCCGGCGGCCATACGCATCTTTACCTGACCCGCCGTGAGGGGGACAGCTTCTCCTACCGCAACGTGGGCGCCACGCTTGACGATGCCGCCGGCGAAGCCTTCGACAAGGTGGCCAAGCTTCTGGGATTGGGTTATCCGGGCGGCCCGTGGATCGATGCCCTGGCCCCCTACGGGGACCCGTCGTCGGTGGCCTTTACGCTCACCCAGGTCAAGCAGAAAGGTTCATCGCCCCGATCCGCCGTCCGGCGCACCTCGGTTTCCCTTTTCCTTCAGCGGCATCAAGACCGCGGTACTGCGCTACGTGCAGATTCACGAGCTGTACCCCTCGATCGAGCGGCGGCGGGAAGCCCTGGCCGCCGATCCCCTGGCTGGACCCGCGGCGGCGCTCCCGCTGTGCGATGACAAGACCCTGGGCCTGATCGCGTCGTTCCAGCGCGCGGTGGTTGACGATCTCAAGCGCAAGACCTTTCAGGCTGCGGAGGCTTTGGGTGCGGAAAGTATCCTGGTGTCCGGCGGGGTTGCGGCCAACCGCGAGCTGCGGGCGCGCTTCACCGCGGAAGCAGCCAGTCGCGGCTTACCGATTGCTTTCCCGACCGTTGCTCTCTCCACAGACAATGCGGCCATGATCGGGGCGGCCGCCTGGCCCAGGTTCCTGGCCCGCGGCTTCGCGCCGCTCGACTTAACCGCCGATGCCTCGCTGGCGTTGGGAAAGGAATGAAGCGGTGATCCTGAAAATCAGAGCGGTTGGAGAACCCGTCCTGCGAGGGCACGCGAGGCCTTTGCAGCCGGAGGAGATCAGGCTGCCCAGCACCCAGGAACTGATCGCCGCCATGCGCGAGACCATGCACGATGCGCCGGGAGTTGGCTTGGCTGCTCCCCAAGTGGGCTTGCCCCTGCAGCTCGCGGTGATCGAAGACCGCGAGGAAAACATGAAAGACCTGAGCCCGGAGCTGCTGGCCGAACGGGAGCGGAAGCCAGTGGCTTTCCAGGTGATCATCAACCCGGTTTTGACGCTTGGAATCGGCAGCGGAGGTCGAGTTCTTTGAGGGGTGCCTGAGCCTCCCCGGCCTGGTGGCCCTGGTGCCCCGGGCGCGCAAGGTAAAGGTCGAGTGCCTGGATGCCCAGGGCCAGCCCAGGGTGATCCGCGCCTCCGGGTGGCACGCGCGCATCCTGCAACACGAGATCGATCATCTGTCTGGCGCGCTCTATGTGGACCGCATGCGCAGCGTAAGCCTGTGCTCGCTGGAGAACTTCACCCGCCACTGGAAAGGCAAGTCCATCCCCGAGATCAAGCGGCTGCTGCAGGTGGACGTTTGATTGCCGCAGAAGTTACCATGTGGGTCAGGTAAGCTCCGCACCCGGATGACCATCCGACTCTTCAATACACTCTCCAACTCTGTCGAAGATCTCGAGCCATCCGATGGCGAGACGCTGCGCATTTATGTCTGCGGGCCTACGGTCTACGATTACGGGCATATCGGCAACTTTCGCACCTTCCTGCAACTGGATGTGTTGCGCCGCTTCTGGAAACAACAGGGACGCAAGATCAAGCAGGTGATGAATATCACGGATGTGGATGACAAGATCATCCGCAACGCCGCGGCCGCCGGCGTGCCGATCGAGGAATACACGGCGAAATATGAGCGGGCTTTCTTTGAGGATCTGAATGCATTGGGCTGCGAGCAGCCGGAGATCGTGGCGCGAGCCACGGAAAATATCCCCCAGATGGTCGACCTGATTCGGCGCCTGGAGGCTAAGAACCTGGCCTACCAAACGCCTGATGGCTCCTGGTACTTCCGCATTGCCGGGTTTCCGGAGTATGGCAAGTTGTCCAAGAAGGACTTTTCGGCCATCAACGACGGCGCACGCGTGGACCTGGATGAATACGACAAGGACTCGGCCCGGGACTTTGCCCTGTGGAAGGCGGCCAAGCCGGGGGAACGCCACTGGGATGTGAGCCTCGGTTCCGGACGGCCGGGGTGGCATATTGAGTGCTCCGCGATGGCGCTCAGGTACCTGGGGGAGAGCTTCGACCTGCACGCCGGGGGCGAGGACCTGATGTTTCCTCACCATGAGAACGAGATCGCCCAATCTGAATCGGCCACCGGGAAGACCCTGGCGTACCACTGGATGCACGTGAAGTTTCTGCTGGTCGACGGGCGCAAGATGTCGAAGTCCGAAGGCAATTTTTTTACTTTGCGCGATTTGTTGCTGAAGGGTTACAAGGCATCGTCGATCCGCTTTCTGCTTATCTCTGTCCCTTATCTGCATCCCCTAAACTTCACCATCGAAGGTTTGGACAGATTCGGCGAGCGCGGTGGATCGGGTGCGCACTTTTGCTAAGCGGATCCGCGGTGGTGGCTGGGCGGCAGGGCTCAACAAAGAACTGGAAGCCCAGACAATAAGGGCACAGCAACAATTCACCGCGGCGCTCGAAGAGGACCTGAATACCTCGGAGGCGCGAGCCGCCATCTTCGAACTGGTGCGCGCGGGCAACACCGCAGCCGATTCCGGCCAGCTCTACGCCGGCAACGTCACATCCATTGAGGAAGCCCTGCGGCGGTTCGACGAGGTCTTTGCCATCCTCGAAGACCGCGATGCGGAGATTTCCCGTGGCGCACTCGAGTGGGCGCGAGCGGATGGACGCGGCGACCAGGCGGCACCCGAGCTATTGGCCGCTTATTCGCTGAGCGACCAACAGATCGACGCCCTGGTTGCGGAGCGTGAACAGGCTCGCCGGACGCGCAATTTCGCCCGGAGTGACAGCATTCGTAACGAGCTGGCAGCGCTGGGAATTGTGATTGAGGATTCCAAAGAGGGCGCCCGCTGGAAACGGAAATAGTGCCGACAAAAGCAATGGTGGGGCTTCGCCCGTCTTTTTCGGCCCACCTACGCTGAGGCGAACGTGGGGCACCCGGCGTTCGTGGAACGGATACATGGCCCTCAGCGCCTAGAGCCGCTTTCATGGAGATGATGATCGACGGCCTAAAGGAGTCCGCGTGAGAACCACCTCCATAAATCCAAAACCATGAGTAGGTGGCCGGGTCTCGCCTTTGAAACCTGGGGGTCATGCAGAGGAATCCCCAATCCTAGGGCTCTTAATGGCCGTCCCCTTCAGCCAATAAGGGCCGTGGTAACCTTAGGGTGCAAGGGGTTACGAAACATGTGGGTGGAAAGCCAGAGGCCGCAGGCGCTCAGACGGTGCAGTATCGGCACCGGCTACTCCCCCATGGTGCTCCCCGCTGGCACCCGACCTAGTCTCTTCGGCGGCGACTAGCTTTCCTCCGCCGAAGCTCTGCCCTGCCTCCGTCCGCTCCCGCATTCCATCGGCGGACGATTGACTCGCCTTGAAAGAACGCCGAGAAAGCAGAGACGCACTATGCAGAATAATGGTCAGCAAAGCAGCTCGATTCTTGCCCAGTACGGGCCGAAACTCATTGGTCCGGTGCCGGGACCGAAAGCCCGCGCGATTGTCGCCGGCGACGAACGCTACGTCTCCCCCAGCTACACCCGCTCCTATCCCATGGTGGCGAAGCGCGGCCGGGGCTTGCGCGTCGAAGATGTGGATGGAAACGAGTTCCTGGACTTTGCCGCCGGCATTGCCGTGGTTTCTACCGGGCATTGCCACCCGGAAGTAGTCGCCGCCATCCAGAAACAGGCCGCGGAGCTGATCCACATCTCCGGCACCGACTTCTACTACGAACACATGGTGACCCTTGCCGAACGGCTCTCGGCCATCGCGCCGATGCCCGGACCCCACCGTTTCTATTATGGGAATTCTGGGGCTGAGGCCATCGAGTGCGCCTTGAAACTGGCCCGATACCACACCGGGCGGCAGCAGGTTATCGCTTTCTTCGGAGCATTCCACGGGCGCACCATGGGCGCTCTTTCCCTCACCGCTTCCAAGCCGCAGCAACGGCGGCGTTTCGCTCCGCTGGTTCCCGGGGTGACGCACGTCCGCTACCCCTATGCCTATCGTGGCTGCAGCGGAGGGCCGCAGGAAGAAGAGCGATTTGCGCTGGCTTGCGCCCGCTATATCGAAGAGAAGCTGTTCAAAACCACACTGCCTGCGGAAGAAGTGGCGGCTATTTTCGTGGAGCCTATCCAGGGGGAAGGCGGCTACGTAGTAGCGCCCGACATCTTCATGCAGGAGCTACGGCGAATCTGCGACAAGCACGGCATCCTGCTGGTGGTGGATGAGGTGCAGTCGGGGGCGGGCCGCACCGGCAAGTGGTGGGCGGTGGAGCACTCCGGGGTCGAGCCGGATATGGTTTGTATCGCCAAAGGCATCGCTTCGGGTATGCCGCTGGGCATCTGCATGACACGCGCAGAGCTGATGGACTGGGTCCCTGGTTCGCACGCCTCGACCTTCGGCGGCAACCCTGTGGCCATCGCCGCGGCCCTGGCCACTATGGACGTCCTGGAGCGCGAGGGCATCGCCAACGCGGCGACCATGGGAGAGGCCTTCTTTTCCCGCTTGCGCGACTGGCCGGCAAAGCATCCGATCGTGGGCGACGTTCGCGGCAGAGGGCTGATGATCGGCCTGGAGATCGTCAAGAGCCAGAGTACCCGCGAGCCCGCTCCCGCACTGCGCGACCGGATCGTCTCGCTGGCTTTTGAAAAGGGTCTCTTGCTGCTGGGCTGCGGAGAAACTTCTCTTCGCCTGGCCCCCCCGCTCATCGTCAACCAGCACGAAGCAACCATTGGCCTCGATATCCTCGAGCAGTGCGTGGCACAGGCGGAGCAGGAGCACGCGCAAGCAGCCAGCTTTGCCTCGGCAACTGTTTAGAGCAGTTTCGCAATTACGGTGGCCTCGTAAAAATCGCGAGGTGTGGTTTTCCTCGAGAGAAAACCACGAAAAGGCCTATAGCTACCCTCTACACCAATCGCGAACCTGCTAGACCGGTACGGGCGCGCTCTTCTCTGGGTTAATCTGGATTCTCTGGAGAGCGCCCCGTGCAAGCCACAGGCATACACCACCTTGAGCTGACACTTCTCCTGCTCGTGCTGCTGGTCGCGGGGCTGGCCACGCTGGCCCAGCGTTTCAAAATTCCTTATCCGATCGTGCTCTTCATCGGTGGGGTGGTTCTCTCTCTCCTGCCCCACCTTCCCCGGATCGCGACTGAATCCCGATGTGGTCTTCCTGGTTGTGCTGCCTCCCCTGCTTTACATCGGCGGCTTTAACACTTCATGGCGCGACTTCCATAAGAACCTGGTCAGCATTCTTATGCTCGCCTTTGGCCTGGTTGGATTTACGGTCTTTGGCATCGCGCTGGGCACGGGCTGGCTGATACCCGGCTTCGATTACCGGCTCGGCGCTGTTCTCGGCGCCGTCGTATCCACCACCGACGCAATCGCCGCGGGAGCCATCGCCAAGCGCCTCGGCCTTCCCCGACGGATTGTGGACGTACTGGAAGGCGAAAGCCTGGTCAACGACGCCAGCGGGCTGCTCGCTCTGCAGTTCGCCGTTGCCATGGTCGTCGCCGGGCAGCGCCCCCCACCGGGCCTCGCCATGCTGGAACTGATGTGGCTGATAAGCGGAGGCGTGTCGATTGGGCTGCTGGCCGCGTTCTTCATTCACAGGGCGTCGCTCAATATCACCGATTCGCCGGTTGAAATAACCCTCTCGCTCGCCACCCCTTATATGGCCTATCTCGCGGCCGAGGGCATTCACGCGTCGGGCGTGCTCTCAGCCGTTGTGTGCGGCCTGTACCTGGGCCGCAAGAACTCCGAGATATTGTCCATCAACGCGCGTCTGGACAGCTCCGCAGTGTGGAAGACGCTGGAGTTCGGGCTGAACGGCATCGTGTTTATCCTCATGGGCCTGCAGCTTCCGCTCATCCTGAGCGGGATCCACAACCTTTCCGCCGGACAACTGGCGCGCTACGGGGCAACGTTCGCGATCCTGGTGATCGTGCTGAGGATTATCTGGGTATATCCCGGCGCGGCGATTGCTTACTGGATCCGGCACAACCTGTTGCACCAGGAAGGGCCGAAACCCAGCGGCAAACAGATCTTTATCGTGGCCTGGACGGGCATGCGCGGGGTCTTGTCGCTGGCCGCCGCCATCTCGCTGCCCACGGTACTCCAGGATGGCTCCCCTTTCCCGCAGCGGAACGTCATCATCTTTCTCACCTTTTGCGTGATCTTCGCCACCCTGGTCTTGCAGGGGCTCACCCTGCCGGCAGTGATCAGGAAGCTGGGACTCTCGGCCGGCAGCACTCTCAACATGGAGGAGCAGCAGGCCCGCCTTCTTATCCTGAACACGGTTTTGGAATATCTCAAGGATCTGACGAAAGATTCGAAGCCGGAACACGCGGCCATCTACGAGGACATGATCCGCCACTACCGTGGCCGCGTCACCCTGATCGAAGCCGGGGGCCAGGAGAAGCCAGAACAAGAGCTCGCCCTGGCCCGGTATGAGCGCAATCTGACCCAGGAACTACGCGCACTGGAGCGCTCGACGGCGGTGATTTTGCGCAATGAAGACCGGATCAACGACGAGCTGCTACGCGTGATCGAGCGGGAACTGGACCTGAGCGAGGCGCGCTACCAGAACTCCTAAAGCACTTAGCGCTTCTCTGTGCTCTTGACCCACATGATGCCCGCGGCGAAGAAGACGCAGGCCACGGCGAGCGCCAGGATGGCATGCGGCTTGTTGCCGTAATGGACCGCCACAGCGGCATCAATCCACCAGACTACGGCCCCCACGAACCAAATAAAGGAAAGATTCCTCATTCGCATCGAGGCTACCTCAAGCACATCGGTTCACAATGCGACAACTCCCGGGCGTTTCATTACTTTGGGAATCGCAACCGAAACCTTCGTGCCCTTGCATTCATTCTAGAACCAATCATGGCCTAAGTTTTCCCTGAAGTTCGCCGCTTGACCCAGACCTTCTCGGCCGCAGGGTGGCCTAATGTAGTGCGGCCGGCGGTGGTCTCGATGGAGATAGTCCGGTCGTAGTTCTTCGCCAGCACACTTACACGGCCACCGGGAGCAATCCCCGCTTGATGGAGAAACAACAATAACTTCGGATCCCGCTCGTATAGGCTGACCACGGTATATCCTGCATCTTCCCTGGCCTCGGAAAGCAACACGGTTCCACGTTTGCCGCGCTGCTCCGGACTTTCCGGCAAGACCCAATTGCCATGAGGACAGGTTCCCTTGGAGCCCAGCTTTTCCAGCAGCTTGGCCTCAAAGGCAGGCGAAACGGCATGCTCCAGGCGTTCGGCCTCGTCGTGCACCTCGTACCATTCCATGCCGAACATCTCCGCCAACATGCGCTCGATCAAATGGTGGCGTAACGCCGTGCGGTAAGCGGTCTTTTTGCCTTTGGGGGTGAGCCGGACAATGCCGTCGGCCTTTACCTCAAGATAACCATCGCGGCTCAACCGCTTCAACGCCATCGTCACCGCGGGCGGCGAGACAGATAGCCAATGGGCCAGGGTTGCAGGGATGACCGCCTGGCCTTCGCTCTCGGCTTCAAGAACGGCCTTTAAATAGTCTTCCTTGGAGATGGTGATCGGGGTCTTCACTTCGAGCGCTTCCTAAAAAGATAGTTTAAAGCGATTTCACAATGACCATGGCCTGGTAAGGTTCGCAAGGAGTGGTTTACGTTGGAGAAAACCACGACAAGTGTTTTTGCTTCTGTTTGCACCAATTGTGAAATCGCTGTCGCTAAATCTTGGCAAAGGGCCGCCCCAGGGTGACAATTGAGCCCATGTTTGCCCTTCGGCTGCTCGAGCAGTTTGCGCACGTCAGCGATGGGCTTGCCACTCGCTTCAGGAGACAGCAACCAGCACACTTAGAGTTGGGGCGCCGGGGAGAAGAAGCAGCCTATTTCTATCTGCGCCGCCACGGCTATGTGGTGGTCGCACGCGGCTGGCATAGCGGAAAAGTCCGCGGCGATCTTGACCTGGTGGCCTGGGAAAACGACGTTCTCTGCTTTGTCGAAGTAAAGACCCGAACCAGCCGGAGCTTTGCGACCGCGGAATCTGCCGTCGACGACGATAAGACCCGAGTGCTACGGCGGATGGCTCGCCAATACCTTCACATGCTGCCGATCGCTCCGAATCAGGTTCGCTTCGACGTATTATCGATTTATTTCGAGGTGGAAAAGCCCGCGGATTATCAACTCTTCCGTGGTGCTTTCGATTGGCATTGAGAAAACAGCAGGCCCTCCACTTCGCTACGCTCGGTCGGGATGACAATTCATTCGTCACTTACACTGCAGATTGAGACTGCAGATCCCTCGGCCATTCCTGGAATGCTTTGCAGAGGTGTTGGTTACTTTGCGTCTTCGTATTCCTCGTGCCAGGCCATCTGGATGGCTTCCAGCTTGGGCTCGTTTGACTTCGCGGGGTCGTCCGCAAAGCCCTCCAGCTCGGTCACATATTTGTGCAGATCGGTGAAGCGCACCGTGAATGGATCCAGGTCAGGAAACTTTTCCTGCAACTGAATACCGATCTCTTCCGCATCGTTCCAGGTAATCTCACGCGCCATCGCTACCCCTCACTTCTCTTCCGCCAGGCTCAGAGGCTTGCCCTCGGAAACATAGTTGCGATTCCACTTGGGTATCTCCACCACGTAATTCCCGGGGCCCGTGATCACGGCCTGACAGCCGAGACGGGAATTGAGTTGCAAATCCGCCGCCATATCCAGACGGTCCAGCTCATCGTCATCCGCCGGAGAGAGCGCATCGCTGCCCTCCTTCGTCCAGAGATGACAGGTGGTGCAGGCACAGGAACCGCCACAGGCGTGATCGAGAAAAATGTCGAAATGCTCGGCTACGTCGAGGAACGACATGGGTTTTCCATGATGTCCGTAGGGCAGTGTGCCGTAGGCGAATTCCACCGTGCGGCCCTCGGGAAGAAATGTTACGCGAACCATGTTGTCATTCATGCCATTACTTTCTTTCAATAAACTCTGCCTGTGCGATGGGATGCGGAGCAGTGGGCCCCTGGCCCAGTTTGTCATCCGCCGATTGCATGGTCTGGCCCTTGATCGCGCTCGATACCGCAGCGTCCATCATGAGCTCGGCAAAGCGATGGGTTGCCTTGTCCAGAGCTTCGGTGCCGGCGCGCAAGCGCCTTAAGGTCATCGCCCTGCTTGAGCACGCTTAACTCCGCGCTGAGCGATGCGATCTCGGCCCGCTCATCCTCATCGAGCAGCTTCCAGGCAGGGCTCGCAGGAGCTTTCTCCACCGCGCTGAGGATGGTGTCCGCCTCGTTCCTGGCTTCAACCAGCTGGCGCAGATAAATATCCTGCTCGGCGTAATCGAAGGATTCAAGAATCATCGATTCCACTTGCTCGTCGGTCAGGCCGTAGGCCGGCTTTACCGAGACCTCCGCCTGCTTGCCACTGCGCTGCTCCAATGCGGAAACATTGAGGATGCCGTTGGCGTCGATGAGGAATTTCACCTCGATGCGCGGCAATCCAGCACTCATCGGCGGAATCCCCTTAAGGTCGAAGCGCGCCAGCGAACGGCAATCCTTCGCCATCTCACGTTCGCCCTGCAAGACGTGGATGGCGACATTCGTCTGCCCATCGACCCCGGTCGTGAACGACTCGGAGGCGGAGGCAGGTATGGTCGAGTTGCGCTGAATAATTTTTGCGACCACCCCACCGAGGGCCTCGATGCCCAGGGACAAGGGGGTCACATCGAGCAGCAGCATATCCTCGGTCGCCTTCGATCCGCCGCCTAGAATATTGGCCTGCACGGCAGCGCCAAGGGCGACTACTTCATCCGGATTCAGCTCGGTCCGGGGCTGCTTGCCGCGGCTGCGGCAGCTCAAAGACGTCGCTGACCAGCCGCTGCACGAGAGGTATCCGCGTGGAGCCGCCCACCAGCACGACCTCGTCGATCTGGCCGGGCGTCAGATGCGCATCGCGCAATGCGTCGCGGCAGGAGGAATGGTGCGGGCGACGACCGGTTGAATCAGCTGTTCGAATTGCTCGCGAGATAGCTCGCGACGGTAGCGGCCGCCTTGCGGGAGCTTGACATCGATCTGCGTCACGGACTGCGAAGAGAGCGCGATCTTAGCCTCGATCACCGCTTTCCGAATGGCCTGAATCGCTTCCGGCTGTTGACGCAGATCAGTTCCCGCATCGCCGGCAATATCGTCCAGCGCAATCGCAATCAGAAGATTGTCGATGTCGTCGCCGCCCAGATGGGTGTCGCCGTTGGTGGCGATGACCTCAAAGATTCCTTCATGCAGCTTGAGGATAGAAATGTCGAAGGTGCCACCGCCGAAATCGTAGACAGCGATGATGCCTTCTTTTTCGCGATCGAGACCGTACGCCAGGGCGGCGGCTGTCGGCTCGTTGACCAGGCGCAGTACGTCGAGCCCGGCCATGCGTCCCGCATCCTTGGTCGCCTGGCGTTGGGCGTCATTAAAATAAGCCGGCACGGTGATGACCGCCTGGGTGACAGGCGCGCCGAAGTACCGCTCTGCGTTGCGCTTGAGCTGGCGCAGGATGTGCGCGGAAATCTCCGGCGGCGTGAACTCGCTATCGCCCAGACGAATCCGCAATACCTCGCCAGGCTGAATTCCATCGGCCAGGCGGAAGGGAAAGAATTTCAATTCCTCGGCAACATCTTCGACGCCGCGGCCCATCAGGCGCTTGACCGAGTAGATGGCCCGTTCCGGCGCCTGCAGTAGCGTAGGACGCGCCGCATTGCCGACCAGCATCGCAGGACGGCCGCCATCGCGCGCGGGAGCTCAAAGCCACCACCGAAGGCACCAGGTTCAGGCCATCTTCCCCGGGAATGACGACAGGCTTCTCCCCCTGCATGAAGGCGACCAGCGAGTTTGTCGTGCCCAGGTCGATACCGACTACGCGCTCATCCGCCATAACTTCTACGACCCTCCCAGGGTCTCGTCCACGTCGCGCACCAGATTCTGCAGGTAGCTGCGGCGTTGCAGCAACGCGGTCATCGCTTCTTTGGCCGCGGTTTTCTTTGCTTCGTCGTTCTGCTCCCATGCGGCATCCCAGGCCGACCACCGCACGCGCACCTGCTCGTCGAGCGAGCTCAGCTGCCCGGCAAACTGGTTCTTCGCTGCCTCGAGGTCGCGCCGCAGCTGGGGATCGTCCTCACCCATCTTCTGGTTCTGGCGCAGCTCCTCGAGTTGCATATTCAGCTCGAAGACTTCTTCCAATAAATCAGCAGGCACCTTGGAGCCGCGTTCCTCTTCAAACTGCACTCCTTCCAGCTTGAGAAGATACCGCGTTCGCTCCAGCGGATTCTTCAAGGTGCGGTACGCATCGTTCAGCAGTGAAGCCTGCGCGAGGCTCCATTCCTGCTCCTGCTGCGAAGCTCGCGCGTGAACATCGGGGTGCAGCTTGCGGCTGTAGCGGTAGAACTGCTTTTCCAGCGCCTGCACATCGAGATCGAGCTTTTGCGGCAAGCCGAAGATGCCAAAGTAATTGGCATCACGCGGCGCCTGCACCTTTCCGCAGGAGCCACAGAAGGGCTGTCCGTCCGCGACCTCGTGACCGCAGGACCAGCACTTTGCCGGCGCACTGACTGTTTCAACTATTTGCATAGGGCAGAGCAGACCCCGGCTGGATTACGCCGAAAACGATGAACCGCAACCGCAAGACTTGGTCGAGTGAGGATTAATGAAATTGAAGCCCTGCCGCATCAGCGTCTCTTCGTAATCGAGAATCATGCCGTGGAGGTAGATAAACGATTTGGGATCGACGAAGACACGAACATCCTCAAAGTTGTACACGCGATCGCGCTCTCGCGGCTGCGAGTCGAAGCGAATGTTGTAAGACAGGCCGGAGCAGCCACCGCCCTGGATACCGAGGCGGAGTCCCCCCTGTTCCGGAGAGACCCCCTCTTTGGCCATGGCTATGCGAATCCGCTTCAGGGCACGCTCCGTGACCTGGATGCCCTTCTGATTCGGCGCAGCATTCTCCGCATTGATTACGGCTAATTCCATTTTGCCTTCTGCTTAGTGAGCAACCGAAGCAGTGACTTCCGCCGTCTCGGTTACGCCGTTCTTTTTCTTCCAATCGCCAATCGCCGCGCGGATCGCATCTTCGGCGAGCACCGAGCAGTGAATCTTAACCGGCGGCAAAGCCAGTTCTTTCACGATGTCGGTGTTCTTGATCTGCATCGCTTCTGCGACCGTCTTGCCCTTAACCCACTCGGTTGCGAGCGAGGAAGATGCGATGGCCGAGCCACAGCCAAAGGTTTTGAACTTTGCCTCTTCAATTACCTGCGTTTCGGGATTCACCCTGATCTGCAAGCGCATCACGTCACCACACTCCGGGGCACCGACCAGACCCGTACCCACCTCAGACTGGCTCTTGTCCATCTGGCCCACGTTCCGCGGATTGTTGTAGTGGTCAATTACCTTGTCGCTATATGCCATTTTGTTCTCCCTTGCTTGTATCCAGCGCCATCGTGCGTTTACACCAAAAGTGAGATGCCTTTAGTGCGCCTGCCACTCAATTTTTGAAATGTCGATGCCCTCTTTCACCATTTCATACAGCGGCGAAAGCTCGCGAAGTTTCTGCACTACATCGATCACCTTGTCTGCCACGTAATCGACTTCAGCCTCGGTGTTGAAGCGTCCCAGGCCAAAGCGAATCGAGCTATGCGCCACATCGTCGCCCAGCCCCAGCGCCTTCAATACATAAGATGGCTCAAGCGAGGCAGAGGTGCAGGCCGATCCACTGGAAACCGCGACATCGTTGATGCCCATCAACAGCGACTCACCCTCGACGTAAACAAAGCTGACGTTCAGGTTGGCCGGCAGACGATGCTCCATGGAGCCATTGACGTGGACGTAATCAAGGTCGGCCTCAAGCTTGTCTTTCAGCTTGTCGCGAAGCTTGCCGAGCCGTTCGGCCTCCGCAGCCATTTCCTTGCCGGCAATCTCGCAGGCCTCGCCCAGGCCGACAATGCCGGGGACGTTGAGGGTTCCGGAGCGCATACCGCGCTCATGACCGCCGCCGTCGATCTGCGCCGAAATCTGGACCCGGGGATTGCGCCGCCGTACATACAGTGCACCGGCTCCCTTGGGACCGTAGATCTTATGCCCGGTTAACGACAGGCAATCGATGTTCATGGCATTCACGTCCACCGGGATCTTGCCTACCGCCTGCACCGCATCGGTATGGAAGATGATGTTGTGCTGGTGGCAGATCTTGCCGATCTCGGCGATCGGCTGGACCACGCCTATCTCATTGTTGGCAAACATGATGGTGACCAGGATGGTCTTGTCGTCAATGGCCCGCTTCAGGTCTTCGAGGTCGATCAGGCCATCCGCCTTAACCGGCAGATAGGTGACGCGGTAGCCGTACTTTTCCAGCCGCTTACAGGAATCGAGCACCGCTTTGTGCTCAGTGACCTGGGTAATGATGTGGTTGCCACGTTCCCGGTACATTTCCGCGATGCCCTTGATGGCCAGGTTGTTGCTCTCGGTCGCGCCGGAAGTGAAGATGATTTCCTTGGCGGTGGCGCCAATCAACTTGGCTACCTGCTCGCGGGCATGCTCAACTGCCTGCTCGGCTTCCCATCCGAAGGAGTGGTTACGGCTGGCGGCATTGCCGAACTTGCCGGTGAAATAGGGGATCATCGCCTCAAGCACACGCGGATCCATCGGCGTGGTCGCGTGGTCGTCCATGTAAATGGGAAGTTTCACCTTTGCGGGGGTTTCAACGGTGCTCATTGCCTCTCCTAATCCTCAACATTCTCAACGTTAATTCTTCATCCGCCCAAGCTCACCAGCATGGATTCCACTGGTTTGCCGTGGTATTTCCGGCTGGGCTCGTGCTCACACAAGTCCGATACCCGAATGGCCTTTAACACATCCGAAATACTCTCATTCACCTTGCGCAGCGGCTCCTTGATGGTGCAGCTGTCGGTCAGGTCACATCCGTGCGGCCCGGTAGCGCAGGAGGTGATGAAAAGTGGCCCATCGATGGCGCTAATTACCTCGAACGCCGTGATGTCCTCAGGGGACCGCGACAACGCGTAACCTCCATTGGTACCTGCATGAGAGCGAAGCAGCCCCGCTTTGGTAAGCCGCTGCAGAATCTTGGCCAGCAGCTGCAAGGGGATGCCGTAGGCCTCAGCGATATCCTTGGCACTCAGGGAAGGCATGTCGGCATGCTCGGCGAGGAACTTCAGCGCCATCAAACCGTAGTCCGCCTTCTTTGTGAGCCTTAGCATTCCCGCTGTTAACCCATGAGATGCAAATCCGACCGTGCTGGTCGCATATTCAGTATACGACCCATTTCCTCACAATCACAACTCGGGTTTGGGCCAGCTTGAACCAGGCAATCAACAGGAAGCTGTTGATATTACGGAACTCTTACACCGTCGGGAGGTTGCAGGCACTAGCCTATTCAAGAAGATACGGAGCAAGTCGAATGGCCACAGTCATCAATCCGGCGGGCGTAACGACAGAGGCAGCTGCAGTTGAAGCCGCGCTGGAGCCGAATCGGGGTAAATTCCACTGGTCATTTGCGCTGATCATCGGCTTCTTCCACCTGGGAGCAGTGGCGGCTTTGTTCGAGTTTCGCTGGTCTGCGCTGGCGGTCTTTGCCGTGACCTGGGTACTTACCCAGAATGTCGGGATCGGGCTGTGTTACCACCGCCTGCTGACGCATCGCGGTTACCTGGTTCCCAGGTGGTTGGAGTACACGATGGCGATCCTGGGCACCATGGCCCTGCAGGGCAGCCCCGTGTATTGGGTTGCCGTGCACCGCCTGCACCATCAGTTCACCGACAAACCGGGTGACCCCCACTCCCCGCGGGACGGCAAGTGGTGGTCGCACATGGGGTGGATTCTGAACGGTTCCTTGCATAACGACAGCGGAATTCTTAAGCGCTATGCCCCGGACCTAATGAAACAGGGTTTCTATCGCTGGCTGAATCGATTCCACTGGCTGCCGGTTACCGTGGTGGGCTTTGCATTGCTGGCCGCGGGGGGTTGGCCATGGGCGCTTTGGGGCATCTTCTTCCGGGTGACGGTTGGGCTGCACGTTACCTGGCTGGTGAATTCCGCGACCCACATCTGGGGTTCGCGACGCTTTGAAACCCGGGACGATTCCCGCAATAACTGGTGGGTGGCCCTGCTGACGGGCGGCGAAGGATGGCACAACAACCACCACGCACACCCGGTTTCCGCCCGCCACGGGATGGCCTGGTACGAGCTCGATGTGAACTACATCGGGATATGGATGCTGGAAAAAGTAGGCCTTGCGACCAAAGTCAACGCCAAGCGCGTTTGACGCGGGTGGCCAGTTTACCCGGAAACACATACCGAAGGTGCTAAGGTCTTCCTACCAAAGCTGGCGCCTATTTACCCTAGCCCGAGAGCAACTGAAACAGTTGCCGCATGAAGTGTGAGCCGTGCTCAGGATGACGATTCTTGTTGCGAATCGGAGATTTCCATCTCAAGCGAGGTTTGTTCACACCATCAGCCGGCCTTGGGGATGCGGCGCTCCGGCACGGGTGCGGCCGGACTGAAACAATCAACCGCAGACTGCTTCAGGCCGAGGCCCGGCCTCTGCAGTTCCCCTTCTACAACGGCGCGCACCTGAGCCGGCTCTCCAACCGCACGGAGATTGAGCAATAGCTCCAGCTTTGCGGCAGGCGAGGCATTGAGATCCCCTTCGACGATCGGTTCCTCTCCATTTCCGCAGATCGCTGCCTTTATGAAGCCGGTTGAGGAGGTGACAATTGCTTTCAAATGGGCGATCGGGATCTTCCGGGCGGTGAGGGCGGTATCAAGATCGTCGAGCAATGGGCCCAACAGCATCGCCGGAGAAAGCCCGGCCTCGGGTTCGAAGACTGCCCGCAGGTTCAACCAGGCAAGCGCCGCCTCGGCCCGCGCATACTCCGCATAATCAATCTCCAGCGCCTGATCACCGGTGGCAATTGTGCCGGAGAGGACCTCGTTCAACCACGCCGCAACGCCCTGACCTGACTTCGCGCTTAGCTGACGAATATTAGGGGCGCCCATCTCAGGATATTCCGGGTACAGGTCCGATTTGGTAAAGCAAACCAGATCGGCTTCCTGCAGTTGCTTGTCGAAGAGAAAACGCATGTCGGGATCAGCTTCCTCCTCAAGCATGATGCGGGCGCGAAGCGGATCTACCAGGACGGTGAGCGGCGAAAGCCGATACGAGTCGCTGTACTCCAACAGCGGACGAAGCACGGTGGCCGAAAGATCGGTGCAGCTGCCTACCGGCTCGGCAAAAATTACGTCGGGGGCGTAGGCGCGGAGTTCGCCGATGGCGTCGATCAGCTCAGAAAGCCGGCAGCAAAAGCAACCGCCGGTAACCTCTCCGGACTGCATGCCGGACAACGCCGCATAGCGGCTGTCGACCAGGTCCTGGCCCTGATCGTTCCATACCATGGCGCTGCGCAGACCGCGCCGCTGCAGCTCACGCGCCGCGGCCAGGATCAAGGTGGTTTTGCCCGATCCGAGAAAGCCGCCCACCAGCACGATCCACGGTCTCGTTGGGGCACGTCATGCGCTTATACCTGACTTGTAACGCGGCCACAGGGGACGGTTGGCATCATGGTCCACGGCCGGCTCCCCATCACACTCCAGCTCGATTACAGTCGAAGGAGAATCAGGCGCAGTCACAGGAAGCGAGCTCAAGCGTAGAGAGAATTCGTCCTGGGTAAACGCCACTTTTTCTCCCGTCTTCAGCAGCTTCGCTGCCGTTACCTTGGGCTTCACGCCGCCAATGGCGATGACCGCCCCTGGCTGGAAGAACGATAGCCACTCAGCCGCCGGCGTCTGCCCAGGCCACGACTTCTGATGCACATATAAGGTGTTGCCGCGACGGGTAAAGTTGGAATTCGGGTTGTCGCTGAAAGTCGCCGCGTTCCGTTTCATAGATGGCGCGCCCATTCGTGTCCAGCCACTTGCCAACCGCCTCCAACACCTGGACGGATTCAGGCGGCACCGAACCATCCGGCATAGGACCGATGTTGAGCAGGTAATTGCCTCCGCCCTGGGCGCACTCGGCCAGGTTGTTCACGATGGTTCGCGGCGTCTTCCAGGCCAGATCGCCGCGGTTGAAGCCCCAGCTATCGTTCAAGGTCATGCAGGTTTCCCACGAGCGGCCTGCCTGGGCGGCCTGGATGTGCTGTTCGGGCGTGGAGAAGTCACCTTGCAGGCCATTGCGGTTATTGACGATGATTTCCGGCTGCAGCTCAAAGACCATTTTGTTCATGCGCTCCGACTCCCACTGCTCCGGGGTCAGCGGCCAATCTACGTCGTACCACAGGACGTCGATTTTGCCATAGTTGGTCATCAGCTCGCGGATCAAGCCGTGGGTGTAGGCAACAAAGCGCTGGCGGGCCTGTTCATCGGTTTTGCAGAGAGCGCCGTCGGGATGGTGCCAGTCCATGAGGGAATAATAGAAGCCTACGCGCAGACCTTCGGCACGGGCCGCGTCTACATACTCCCGCACCAGGTCTCGCCCCGGCCCCTGTTGCGGCGCGCAGTAGTTCGTCAGCTTGGTGTCGAACATGCAAAAGCCCTCATGGTGCTTGGTGGTCATGACCATGTACTTCTGCCCTGCCCGCCGCGCGAGCCTGGCCCAGTCGCGGGCCGCGTTTGGTTTGGGATGGAAGTGCTTGGCCAGCAGCTCGTACTGGGGGATGGGAATGCCCTCAATCTCCATGGCCCACTCATGCTGGCCGAGAACGCTGTAAAGGCCCCAATGGATGAACATGCCGAACTTGGCAGCGTGCCACCACTGCATTCTCTGCGCTCGCGAAGCCTGCCCGGGATCTGTGGCGCCGGGCTGCGCGGCACTTTGGGCGTGCAGCGCAGGGAAGATGGCCGCCCCCGCCTGCGTCGAACAGGCCGCGACCGCCGCGGCGGAGCCGAAATGCTTGAGCAGCAACCGCCTGGAGATAGGGTCGATTCTCATTTCGAACAGGTCTCACTTTCGATCGGGTAAGAGAAGACGCACCATTTTGCCACAAGCGAGTGGCAACTGTTATGGTGGGCGGTTGTGCACTTCGCCGACTCAATCAGGAGAATTTGCAGATGTCATCCTATGCTGTTCCGGTCGTGGAATCGCCCGCAGCGGTTGCGCCCGGCGAGATTTTGCTGATCGCCAGCGGCGACCTGCGCCAGTCCGCAAATAAGGTCTGCTGGCCGGCACAGGCCGAAATGGAAAAGCAGCTCACTGAAGCGCTGCGTGCCGAGGGCTTCACGCTACGCCGCGCGCACCCTTACCGCGAGGATCTGGGGCACGGCTTCATCTCCAGCCAACGCATGGGTATGGATGTTTTCATGAAGATCCATCCCGATGCGCCGGTCATCGTCGCCGAAGCGGTATGGCAGTACAGCCACAACGTGTTCTCCGGATTGCAGCATCATCGCGGCCCAATCCTCACCGTAGCCAACTGGTCAGGCCAGTGGCCCGGCCTGGTAGGCATGCTGAATCTGAATGGCTGCCTGCACAAGGGCGGAGTAACCTTCAGCACCCTGTGGAGCAAGGACTTCAAGGATGAGTTCTTCCGCCGCGGCTTGCGCCAGTGGCTAACGCAACATGCGATCGAACATGATTCGAGCCATGTGCACGACCTGGACCTATCCGTTTTGCCGAGCGCGGAAAGAGAGTTGGGTGCGTCGCTGGCGCGCGATCTGAAAACGCGCAAGGCAATTCTCGGCGTCTTCGATGAAGGCTGCATGGGGATGTATAACGCGATCGTCGAGGACTACCTTCTGAATCCCACGGGAGTCTATAAGGAACGGCTCAGCCAGTCGGCCCTGGTGGCGGCGATGGCTAAGGTAACCGACAGCGAAGCGCAGGCGGTGCGCAACTGGCTCGATAAACGCGGGCTTACCTTCGTCACCGGCGCCAACGAGGAAACCGACCTAACCGACCGGCAGATTCTGGGGCAGTGCAAGATGTACATCGCCGCGACACGCATGGCCGACCAGTTCGGCTGCGATGCCATCGGGATCCAGTACCAGTTGGGGTTGACTGACCTTGCGCCGGCCTCCGACCTGGTGGAGGGGCTGCTCAATAACGTAGAACGGCCGCCGGTCTATGACGCCAACGGGCGGGAGCTGTATGCGGGGAAAGCGCTGCCGCACTTCAATGAAGTGGACGAATGCGCGGGGTTGGACGCGCTGGTCACCAACCGGGTGTGGAGCGCCATGCGTCTTGACCCGGCCACAACGCTGCACGATGTTCGCTGGGGAGAGCATTACAGCGGAAGCGACATCGACGAATTCGTCTGGGTGTTTCAGATCTCCGGCGCCGTTCCTGCTTCGCATATCGCGGGTGGTTATGCCAAGGCCCGCAGCGAACGGCAGCCCATCATGTATTTCCGCCTGGGCGGGGGCACCCTCAACGGGGTCTGCAAGCCGGGGCACGTAGTGTGGAGCCGGGTTTTTGTGGAAGGCGGCGCGCTGCATGTGGACCTGGGCCGGGCCACCGCGGTGGAACTACCTGCCGAAGAGACGGCGCGACGGCTGAAGTCAGTCACCCCGCAGTGGCCCATTATGCATACCCTGCTGCACGGCGTTTCCCGTGACCAGTTCATGGCCAGACATCGGGCGAACCACCTCAATGTGGTCTACGCTCCGACCAGCCAGGTGGCCGACCAGGCGCTGGCGGCCAAGGCCTCGATGATGGCGGAACTGGGCATCCATGTGCACCTTTGTGGAGACTGATCTCGTTACAACAGGAAAGGATCCGCGCGTCGATGCTCGTGCCTCAGTCTACTGAGTCGAAGGAAGCCCAGGATACGCCACAGCCACTGGTTCCAAAAGGCATGGCGGTGCTGTTCTTCCTGGTGACCGCGTTGTTTTTTCTCTGGGGAGTTCCCAGCAATCTGAACGACGTTCTCATCCGCCAGTTCATGAAGTCGTTCGCCATTTCCCGCTTCCAGGCGGGGCTGGTGCAGTCGGCCTTCTACATGGGTTATTTCCTGCTGGCTATTCCGGCTGCGCTGTTGATGCGCAAGATGGGGTACAAATTCGGCATCGTTGTGGGGCTGCTGCTCTTTGCCAGCGGAGCCTTCCTTTTTTGGCCCGCCGCCCTGCTGGGGCGGTACGGGTTCTTCCTCTTTGCGCTCTTCGTGATTGCCAGCGGGCTTTCTTTCCTGGAGACGGCCTCCAACCCGTTTATAGCCCAGTTAGGCGCTCCCGAAAGTGCTGCCCGCCGTCTGAATTTCTCCCAGGCCTTCAATCCTCTGGGCGCGATCACCGGGGTGCTGGGGGGCACGGTCTTCATCTTCTCCGGCGTTGAACTCACACCCCAGCAGGTGGCTGTGATGCAGGCAGCCAACTACCTACGAGGCCTACCTGCGGCGAGAGACGATGCGGGTGGTGGTTCCTTACCTGGTTGTGGGGATGATCGCGCTGATCTGGGCCTTCATGATCTCCCGAACCAAATTTCCTGCCATTGCCCGGGAACATGAGAACGATGCGCAGGAGCATGGCAGCTTCAGGGAGCTGTTGCGTTATCCAAATTTTCTCTTCGCCATTGTTGCGCAGTTTCTGTACGTGGGCGCCCAGGTGGGGACGTGGAGCTACTTTATCCAGTATGTGCAGGACGGAACCCATGAGCCGGAAAAGATCGCCGGTTATTTTCTTACCGGCACGCTGGTGGCGTTTGGCGTGGGCAGGTTCAGCTCCGCGGCGCTGATGCGCTACGTCAAGCCGGCGTACCTGATGGGCATTTATAGCCTGGTGAATATTGGGCTGGTAGCGGTCGGGGTTGCTTTTCCGGGCTGGGTGGGGCTTTGGGCGATCTTCGTCACCAGCTTTTTCATGTCGGTGATGTTCCCCACGATTTTCGCCCTGGGCATCGATGGGCTGGATCAGAATACGAAGATCGGCGGATCGCTCATTGTGATGGCGATCGTTGGGGGCGCCGTGCTCACTCCGCTGATGGGCTGGATTTCGCAGACACAGCACAGCATCGCGAGAGCGTACATGGTTCCGCTTTTCTGCTACTGCGGAATCGCTCTTTACTCGTTTGTTGGGGTGCGCATGAAACGCAAGAGAGGCTTCGGCGTGAAGAAACCTCTGATGGGTGCGGTTTTTTGCGGCTGCATCGCTGCTGATGATGACCGGCGTGGCGGCCTTCGCGCAACAGCCTGCGCCAGATTGGCAAACACGGGTGGCCCAGGTTATGCCGTTGCTCGGACATCGCAACTGGATCATGATCGTGGACTCGGCATACCCGCTGCAAAGCTCCGCGGGCGTGGAAACGCTGGAAACGAACGCTGACCAGCTGGAGGTGCTCCGCAAGGTGCTGGGCGCAATCGATAGCTCGATCCAGGTGAGGCCGATTGTCTACATGGATGCGGAGCTTCCGTTACGTCACGGAGAAAGACGCTCCCGGAGTGACTGCGTACCGTGCAGGGGTGAAGTCCGTGCTGGGTGGACGGTCGATCACGTCACTGCCACACGAGCAGATCATCGCCAAGGTAGATGAGGTGGGAAAGACATTCCACATCCTGGTTCTTAAAACAACCATGACGGTTCCTTATACTTCTGTCTTTCTGCAGCTGAATTGCAAGTACTGGAGCGACGATGCGGAAGCACAGCTGCGCAAAGCTATGAGCGCAGGGGCGGCGAAACGATAACGGCGTACCCACAAGCGGTCTTCAGGGGTACGTGACAAGATCCGGTACGCTTTGTCGCTCGGTGAAGAGCTAACCGCAGGTCCGCTTCACGGATACGGTCTGCCGAACTGACACGCGTCGTCGGATGACTAAAGGGGAGAGCGCGGCGCTTCCGATAGGTCTGAGCTAGAAACAGCAGGTGCCTACGACTCTAGCAGAGTTACTTCGCGGACCTGGCTTGGGCCCGCCTTCGCCGGCGTGATCAAGAGGGTCTTTAGCTCCCATGGCGCGAGTTGGACGGTCTGATTGAGACCAAGAGGCTCAGACTTGAGCGTTGCCTGGGTTGCTTTTCCAGATCGCTCCTGCAGGCGGATGATGGTCTGCTCCGGCGAGCGCTCCGCGCGCTTTACCGCCAACACCCACACGTTGCCAGGCATGATCTCAAGAAAGGATTGCTCCCATGGTTGCGTTCCATGGTGGGCGGAATCCATTACATACTCGGCGGGTGTCTGCAACTCTTCGGCGCGCCGATCGAGGGCGAAGTCCGCGTAGCCGCCACGGCCGGCCAGCAGCCAGAATCTGCGCTCCTGCCGCCCCTGATCCTGCCATGCATTGTTGTCGTCGTGGGGTACCTGGTTTGGATTGTGACGGGCAAATGGAGCTGAGCGGATCAGGACAGTGCGAAAGAGCCCGTTCAGGCAGTCATAGCTATAGGTCGAGTTGTTGAGCAACGCAACGGTGTAGTCGGCGCTGCCGATCTTTCCCTGCACCGCTCCCCAATCCTGGTAAGGCTCTTCCTCGCCATTGGTGCGGCGTTCGAGCACCTGCTCCCGGCACCTTCGCATAGATCTTCGGTTGGGTCAGCGCGGTCGGGATTTCGAGCTTGAGCATCTGTTCATGCTCATGCCAGTCGATCACAAAACGAAGCTCAACGAAATCGAGCCCGGCAAATTGCGCGATGTCGAGAACGATCTCGGAGTTCTGCCACGCGGCACGGTGACGAGTGACTCGCGTGACAGGCCCATTCTCAACCACCGACGACGACACCAGCGTAGGACGGCCCATCTCCTGGCGGAATTGGTTGATGCCGTGCGCCCATGTGTCGCTGGTGTCGCTCACCACGACCAGTCCAAGTGGAGCCGCCAAAAGCTCGGTGCCATCCTGGGCCTTCAGGGAGGAAATGCCGAAGCCGGAGTCTGACACGGTGACGAAATCTCGATAAGCTTCAGCAGCCGGCGCATCACCATGCGCCAGGGTGAAGACTTTGTACCCACAGGGCGGCAGATCCACCCACGCCGACAAACGCGGGAAGAAGTTGGTCATGCTGGCCGAGGGCCTCCACTGCACTGGTATCCTGTCGCCTTCCTTCGATGCGAGATGGGTGATGGGGGCGTTGCCGGAAGGATTTTGCCCGGTGTAATACTCAACCAGTGCTTTTCGTCTCCAGGGGAGCGGGTTGAAGAGGAAGACCGCGCCTTCTTCAACCGCGCTCAGATCCACTCGCTTGGCCATCAATTCCAGAGCCTCTACTTTGGAACTCTGCGCGATCTCGCAAGCGTAACCGACACTGTCGCGCACATCCTGGTAATCGGAGTAAAGGGATGTTCCCGCCATCATGTCGTGGAATTGGCAAAACAGGACCTTCCACCAAGCCTCGGCATATTGCTCCGTCTGATAAGGCCGGCCCGCGCTGAGATTGGCTACGAGCGCAATGGTTTCGGTTTCTCCGAGCCATCGTTCCGCGCGGCGATTGAGGAACTTTCCCTCTCCGTAAGCCGAATAGCAGCCACGCGCGTGGTGCTGCAGTTCTCCCCGGATTACGGGCAGGTCAGAGAACGCCGGGGAGCTTTCGACGGCAAGAAAAAAGTCGCGCAGCGTGCTGAAGCGCAGTTCCGGCAGATTCGGGTCGTGCTGCAAAACGCCCACCTGCCGAATTTGCTCCCTGGTGACCGCGCCGCCATGATCGCCAACTCCCAGGAAAAAGGCAGCATGATCAAAGCCGGAGGCGAACCCTTCGGTTGCTGCCTGTGGGATGAGTTTGGTGTCAGCGTCGTAGCTATGCCAGATTCTCAGGGTGAGCACGCGCGATCCGTCGGCGCCCTCCCACCAGAACAAAAGCGGCAAAGCCATCTCGTGTTCCTGGGGGCGCATGAAGACGTAATAGCCGTAGCCGGCGCGTTTCAGGATGGTAGGCAGGCCGGCGGCGTGGCCGAAAGAATCGGGGTTGAAGCCGATCCTGACGTCAACGCCGAGAGCACGCTGGCAATAAGCTTTGCCGTAGAGCGCATGGCGAACAAAGCTTTCGGTTGATGGAATATTGCAGTCGGGCTCGACGGGCCAACCGCCAACAACCTCCCAACGGCCTTCGCGCACTCGCCGCTGAATCTCGCTGAACATCCCGGGATCGGCGCGTTCCACCCAACGGTAGTGAGCCGACGACGAATGGCTGTAGCAGAACCCGGGAGTCTCATCGATCCGATTCAAGGCGCTGCGAAAGGTAGTGAGCACGGTGTCGGAGCCATCGCGCCACGGCCATAGCCACGCCGCGTCGATGTGGGAGTAGCCGATGATGTGGATGACTTTCCTGTTCCCAGCAAACGCCGGAGGGGCAGCAATCGCTGCCAGCGATGCGCTCCCCCGAATAAGAAAGTCTCGTCGTGAAAGCTCCCTGCACCACCTGTTCATATCCGACAGTCCCCCGCGATCGCCCTGCACGCCTATCGATCGTATCCGAAGCGCGCATTGTTGGGGGGGCTGTAGCTCTAAAGGCCTTGCCCGGTGCAGGTGCAGGTCCTAAAAGAGAAATCGTCCCTGCACCACTACCACACGGCCAGAGACCGTCGATTCTTGACTTGACCCGTAGGGGCTGGTAGGTGCGTTAATATCCAACGAAATTTGGCCCAGGGTACTGAGGTTGGACGCATTGGATCCGCGGCGACCCGAAGTTCACATGGTTCAATGCGTTGTAGGCCTGCGCGCCGATCTGGAAAGTGATCGATTCATGCTTGAAGACATCTTTATAGACATTCAGGTCGAGATCTGCATAATGCGGGCCATAGAAAGCATTCCGCGGCACGTTGCCATAGTTGGTTTGCGGGTAGGGCCCCGGTCCGAACGGCACAACCGCCCCGGAACTTGTGGTAGTCACAGCCTGCCCATTGAAGATACCTGGGGCCTGGAAGCACGGATTGGAGTAGGAGTTGCATTTGTGGTTGAAATTGTTAGTCAGCACCTGAGCAAGCACCGTGTTGGCTCCCCCGGTCCCATTGGACCCCAAAGCAGACTCTGCATTGACATTGAATACGCTAAAGGGTTGTCCGGAACGCCAGTACGCCTTGCTGCCCACAGTCCATCCCGCAGCCGCTAAAGCAACGAATTTATTGCCGAAGCGGTAGGGTTCCACGTAGACCAGATCCAGCAAGAAGTTGTTACGGATGTCGTAGTCGGAGTTTGAATACATCAGCCTGGAAGGTAGATCCGGCGTAATCTGAAGACCTATCGATGTATTGCCGTTGTAGGGGAGCTGTGAGTTGCCTCCATTGGAGATGTCATCCAGTGAATGCGCGTAGGTGTACGAAACGTTGGTCGTCAGACCTCGCCGATCGAAATGCTTGTACTGCACGGAAATCCCGGTGTAGTTAGAGATTGCATTGTTGGTGAAGCTTTGAACCTGCGCGAAGCGCGGATCCGGCGAATTGATTGGAACATCGTCAAAGGTTCCGTTTCCATAACTGCCGTAGAGGGAAGTGCCGACATTTTGATTCAGGTGGTCGTTGGCGATGAACAGGTTGTAACCGTGATTGCCGGCAAAGGAAAGAACTAAAGCGTCGGTTGGGGTGATCTGCCGCTGAAGTTGCAAGCTGAATTCCGTATATCGTGCGCTGTGGAAGGTTTGCGGAGTGGTCACATAATTTGGCGGCGAGAACGCAATCCCCTGCGCCGCCAGGGCGGTCGCAGATCTGGTTGTAGGTAGCTCCCTGAGAAAATCCGTTCAGCACGGCGTTAGCCGAGCCGGCTGCGACGGCTTGTGCACTGCCTGCGCCCTGCGCAACTGTTCCCGAGTTCACGAACGCAAAATACCGGTTGGGGAAGGAAAGGAAGGTTTGCTCGAGGACAAGGCCCGGAAAACTGTCAGAAAACAATCCTACGCCGCCTCGCACAACGGTTTTTCCGTTGCCGCGAATGTCCCAATTGAACCCCACGCGCGGTTGCAGGATTCCCCATTCTATCGCCGGGGAAAAGCTGTCGTGCCCGGCGGAAAGGGTTGCGTTGTAGGGAGTGTCCAGAGTTGCGGAAGAGTTAGGAAACCCTCCAAGATATTGCGAATAGCAACCATCGTGGCAAATGGGATTGCCGTTGCGATCGATACGGAGGCCGTAGTCGATGGCGAGGTTTGGGAGTGCCCGCCACTCGTCCTGGGCATAAATTCCAAGGTTATAGACGGCGTTGTGAATGTTGGCAAACCGCGGAAAGCCCTGGGTAAAGGTGGAACCGCTGCTTCCGGGCAGGGACCCCCCAGCTTCGTCCGCGATACTACCGAAGCTATAGTAACCGCCATAAGCGGCTGTCTGTAGGCTGACGTCGGTAAAGTTATACCTCTTGAAGTCGAATCCGACTCTAAGATTATGGTTCCCTTTTATCCATGAAAGACCATCGACGATTTGGTATTGCGAAGTGTTGGTTCCTCCCGGGAAATCGTCCCAGACCGCTCCCAGCGTGGTGGCGTCGGCAAAAAAGGAGAACTGTCCGAGACCCGCCAGTGAATTGGTTCCACCGTCATTGCTTTCGTTGAATTCTGTGGGCGAAGCTGCAAGTGCGGCCGGTAGATTTGCCGGTCCGAAAACCCCGGCGGTGTAAAGCGAGGAGGCGATAAATTGATTGATCAGGTTTGGACTGAAGCTGTAGGTGTCGTTGAGTTGTCCGGTGTAATTTGGCTGAATGCTGACCATGTCCCAGGCCGGATTGATCAGACTTACGAAAGAGGGCTGTTCGCCCTGGTCGTCGGTTACGCGAAAGAAGATTCTATGCCTGTCATTGATATTCCAATCAATCCGTCCTGCCGCCAGCCACTCCCGGTTGAGTGCTCCGACATTCACGAAAGCTGAATCGATGCAGCTTTCAGCGGCGTTGGTGCCCAGTGTTCCACCGGTCGCATAGTCCGGTGTCCCAGCCAGGCTTCCGCAGCCGTAGCTACCCGAGGTATCCTGCTGCGACCCGGGGCCGGTTACCACCGGAACCGCCGTCGCGTAAGCCGGCGAAGCGTTCGTTCCCGCGAACATCCCACCGTACAAAGCTTTGCTGGCGGCGGAGAGGTTGGGATTGGCTAGATACTGGCTTGCATCGCGTTGGAAGGCAGATTGACAAAACCGGTGCTGGGTTGAACGTATCGAATCCCTTCCGTGTCTGCGAAAAAGAACAATTTGTCACGCTTGATGGGTCCGCCGATCTGCGCGGCATATTGATTGGACACAGCCTTGGAACGGGGAATGCCTGCCTGATTATTGAAGAAGTCATTCGCGTTCAGGCCAGCGCTGTTATAGTCCCACTGCGCCAATCCATGCACCCGGTTGG
>CAWJAB010000047.1:0-94202 GCA_963840675.1 uncultured Acidobacteriaceae bacterium | reverse complement strand
GCTCGTCCTCTTCGCTTACCCTGAGCCCGACGAGCTTATCCACCACGAACAGGATCACCAACGTACCGACAAGCGACAAACACCAGGCGATGGCCACGCCAACGGACTGGTTCAGCATCTGACCGGGGTTTCCTTCGAGCAGCCCCGTGGGCTTTCCCGCCCCGAAAATAGGATTTATCGCGCTGATGGCAAAGATGCCCGTCAGCAATGCCCCGATGGTTCCGCCGGCTCCGTGGACGCCGAAGGCGTCCAACGAATCATCGTAACCGAAGACGGCCTTACCTTTACCACCATCAGGTAGCAGAATACTCCGGCGATGAGGCCGATCCACAGAGCGGAGATGGGGGTTACAAAGCCGGAAGCCGGGGTGATGGCAACCAACCCGGCGACCGCGCCGGAGATCGCACCCAGCGCTGTACATCTGCCATTGCGCAGCCACTCCGCCGCGCTCCAACCAATGGCCGCCGCGGCGGTTGCAAAGTGGGTGGCGACAAAGGCGGAGGTGGCCAGGGCACCGGCGCTGAGAGCCGAGCCGGCGTTGAATCCGAACCATCCCACCCACAACAGGCAGGCCCCAATAAAGCTCAGCACCACGGAATGCGGCGGCATCGGCTCCCTCGGGTAGCCCAGACGTTTGCCCAGGTACAACGCGGTTACCAGCGCGGACACGCCTGAAGTCACATGCACGACTGTGCCCCCGGCGAAATCGAGGCAGGGAAAGCGGCCTCCAAGCGAGGCATTCAGGAATCCGCCTTTGCCCCAGACCATATGGGCCATCGGGCTGTACACCAAGATCGCCCAGAGCACCATGAAAACCAACATCGCGGAAAACTTCATGCGCTCGGCAAAGGCCCCGGTGATCAGCGCCGGGGTGATAATGGCAAACATCAGCTGATAGACCATGAAGGTCTGCAGCGGGATGGTGGCCGCATATTTGGGATCCGGGGCCAGCCCAACGCCGCGCAAGAAGACGTTATGCAGGCCACCGATGAAGGCGCTGCCCTCCCCGAAAGCCAACGAGTAAGTCACCAGCGCCCAGAGCACGGTGATGACCGCCATCATGGCGAAGGTCTGCATCATGGTGCCGAGGACGTTCTTTCTGCGCACCAGGCCGCCGTAAAACAAGGCCAGGCCGGGACCGCTCATCAACAAAACGAGCGCCGCGCTCACCAGCATCCAGGCGTTATCCCCCGCGGTCTGCGCTGCAGCGATTGCGATAGCCTGGTCCGCGGAAGTCTTTTCCAGCGCCGCCAGCCGATCCGCCATGGCCGGAGCCGCAGGCGCCGCCTGTGCCATGGCCACGCTTCCTGTGACCAATACCCCCATCACCAGCACAAAGGCACGAATCAGGGCACATATCCGATCGAATCGTCGCATCAATCCGCCACCCTCCGTCAGTTTCTGGAGAAAACAGAGCTCCCCGGGAACGCGCTGGTATTTCTCCGTTCGCTTACTTTACACAAGATATCCCGCTGGCCCAAGATCAATTCATCGCCCGTGGGTCTCCAGGCCCGGCCACAATTCTCAGGCTGTTGCCTAGAAGTGATAAATTACGTCACCGGCCAGGGTGAGCTGGCTCTTCTTGGTCGGAGCAAGGCTGACGCCATCGATGGACGGCGAATCATAGGCCGGTACATCGTAGGAGTGCTCAAAGCGCAACTCGGGACGGAAAGTGACGGTACTTCCCAGCCAGAAATTGAAACCCACCAGGTGCTCAGTGTAACGGGTCTTATTGCCGGTTCGCTGTCCCTTGAGGTCGTCGACGAACTCGTTGCGGATGGTCAGCGAGCTGTGATGATGGTTGAACTCATGCTCAATGTAGTTGACGATGGCGTAGTCCGGCGCGAAGCAATGGGTGGCGAGCGGATTGCACTGCGCCCCATTGGCCCCGACAATAAGAGACGGGCTGGTAATTTCTCCGGCATTTTCGCCGATGTTGGCGTTCGAGCCATAGCTTATGCAAGGACTCAACCCATAGCATAAGTTGGGCACCTCGCGTTCATACTGGTACCATGCCTCTGTGTCTTCGTGCCAGGTGGCATTAATCTTGTGGTAGTGCGTCAGATAGTAGCCGGAAAGGTTGTTGTAGGCGTACTTACCCGAGTTAATCGAGTTGGCGCAGGCATAAAGATTATCGCCGCCATCTTTCCAGGTATACGCGGCGCATAGATTTCCGGTTAGCTTTGCATTGGAGATCCAGGGAGCAGACTCACAACCGCCTGAAACACCGGCCTGGAGTGTCCAATGGTCGCTAAACTTGGTCGTCACATTGATCCCGCTCTGGGTATAGCAGTCGTAGGTGTAAAGGATGGAATGACTATACGTGTAGTTATTCGGGGCCAGCTGCGCCTCGATATCAGGCAGCGAGATATACCGTCCGATGCGGATATCCGTTCCCAGGCCCACATGCGGCACATACAAGTCCAAATAATACATCACCGGGTCATAGCCGTAGACGTTGTTGCTGCTGAGCAATTGCTGGCTGAAGATGCCTTTCGCCGTGGTATAGCGATAGTCGAGACCATAGAGGTTGGTTAAGCGGAAACCCCAATCGAAGTGGTCGTTTTGCACGGTGTTGGGAAGACGCTCGAAATACAGCGCGACCTGGTCAAGCTGGATGGAATTCGGGATTACATCGTAGGCCGTTTCGTTGTTCGCATATCTGCCCTTGTTCGAGGTGCTGGCGTTGCCGCCAATATCAAACCAGCCGTACATCTTGAAGCGGCTCTTGTTCCCGTTGATCGCCTGCATCAGGGGATAGGTCCCGTAGTCGGGCGCCCCAATCACGACTGTGCCGCCGATGGGCCAGTCTGCTGAAGGAAACGGTGGCGAGTTGAGCGGGGGTGGCGTACCTCTCCGCTCAGGTGCGGGGGACGGCGGCAAGCCATTGGAATCCACTGTCCAGTCATCCAGATAGGCATGGCCTAAACGAGTAAAGAAGCCTCGGTTAAGTGAGGAGGCAGGGGCGGCAGCCACGGGTACAGCGGGCGCCTGTGCAGGCGCGTCTGTATCACCTTGCAATTCTGAATTCCCAGCCACGCTGGAGACCGGCCCGATGCCGGCCACTTCATGGGTGTACGGAACCTGCTCTTGATCCGCTTTGATGCCGACACCGTTTTGTGCCAGGCCCGTTTTGCTCGCGATTGCCGTCGCGAAAACTAAAAGGACAATATGAGTACTAAAGTATGGCCGAATGAAACGCATGGATGGCTTTCTCCAAATCTACAAACCACGTGGTGCCATGGTTAGTAGAGTGCAAGGAGCGTAAAGAGTGCGTAAGGAACGGGTAAGGATCGCGCACGGATGCAAACTGCTCAAGGAGTGAACAGTGCGAAATGAATGACGGAATCTTTATGACTTCTTTATAGGATTTGCGGTAAATCCGGCTGCTGTCCGCGTGACGCAACCGCAGCAAACAACAACGTTACAATACAAAACGGCGAACTTGCCCGCGGTGCGGCTCACGAGCCGCCGTACTTCTCCAGCCACTGCAGCTCTTCACGTACCTTGATAAGGCCGTGCCAGGGGTTGTTCTCGAGGGAGTGCCCTTCGCCGGGGAACACCAACAGCCGGTGCGGCACCTGGAGTGCTTGCAACGCTCGCTCCAGCAGAAGATCCTCAAGGTAGCTCACTCGCACATCGGCATCGCCGCCTACGATGTGCGTGGGCGTTTTGACCTTGTTCATTTGGAAGAGCGCCGCCTCCGACTGGTAGATAGCGGGATTCTGCCAGGGCGTCCCGCCCAGATACCACGCATCGTCGTACGTGAGGTCATCATTGCCCCAGTTCGCCGCATGCTCCACCGCTCCTGCGCCTGTCACCGCTGCCTTGAACTCGGTGGTCTGGGTGATGAGCCAGTTGGTCATGTAGCCGCCATAGCTATAACCTCCTACGGTCAGATGCTGAGGATCGGCGATTCCATCCCTTACCAGCGCGTCGACTCCCTCCAGTATGTCTTTGCCGGGGCGAGAGACCAGGTGAGGCGAAATCTGCAACATGAAATCGTCACCGTATCCGCTGGATCCCCGGTAGTTGGGGCGGAAGACTAGCCATCCATTGGCCGCAGCGAGGGTTGCCCAGTCATACCAGTCAGCTTCGAAGGAGTCGCCATTTGCCTCGGCCGGCCCACCGTGAATAAGCGTCAGCATGCGCAGATTCTTTTCGCCCATGCGGTGCGGTGGATAGATCAATATTCCTTCGACCGTTATGCCATCGTCCGCCTTCCATTGATAGGTCTTCCATTCCGGTTGCGCTCGTTGCGTAAAGATCAGGTTGAAGCTGCTGATGGGCTTTGCCTGGTCGGGCCGCCCGGGGTTCGCCGCCAGAAACACCTGCACCGGCGTGGTGAGCGTGGAGTGCTTTACCAGCAGAGAGCGCGTGTGTAGCGCAGCGTCCACGCCTGCGTAGCTTCCCGGCGATCCGGGCAATGGCACGGCGCGGTCGCCGTCGATCGAATAGAGCTGTTGCTGGGTTCCGTTAAGGCCTGTCGCGATCAGGCCACCGTCAGCCATTACGGTGAAGTCTTCGAATGACCCCGTAAATCCAGCGCCCAGCCTCTGTACGCGCCCGCTCTGTGCATCCATCGCATACAGCCGTCCTTGCACATCCCGGTAAGGACCGTCGAGCGCACCCGCATCCGCGCCCACGTGGAAGAAAAGCTTGCTGCTGTCACCGCTCCAGCGCAGGCCGTCCTCGATAGCCTGGTTGTTGGTGAGGCGTCGAACATCTCCGCCCGAGCTTCCGACGAGATAGATTTCGTTATGCGCTGGATCTTCAAAACGATGGGAGACAGAGTCAGTCACGAATGCGAGTTGCGTGCCCTTCGGTTCGGGTGCGATCTCTTTAATGTCATCGCTCACTGGCCGCTAATGTCCTGGCGAGAGCGGGCAGCGGCAGGGCATCGTCAGCAACCGCGGTTGCATCCGCAGGCACGTTCTCCTGTGCGGCGGCGATCGAAGTCGCGACCGGCATGGACAAGAGCAGGTCGCCCCGCTGGTGCTCGCGCCAGCGAATCACATCTTTCCATTGGGCCTGGTTTGCCTCCTCCGCTTTTTTGGAGAGCGGCACTTCAGTGGAGAAGAAGATCTGGGCTCCATCGCCAGACCAGGCAAAGGCATGGACCTTCAGCTTCTCCGTGTACAGGGGAAAGGACTCGCCCGAATCCGCGGGGATCAACCATAACCGTTCTGGAACATCGTCGCCTCCTTTATCCTCGCCGTCAGGCAGCGGAAGATCGGAAAGGAATGCAATGTACTTCCCGTCAGGAGACCATTGCGGAGAGCCGGCGTGGCCGGACCGCGTCAGCGGGGTCGATTGGCCTGTCTTCTCCTTCCATATCCATAGGTCGCTGCGGAACCGGTTGTGCTGCCAATCGGAAGAGATGGTGGCCATCACCGCAGCCGAACCGTCAGGAGATAGTTTGACCTCCTTGATCTCGGTAGCGTTCATGAATTCGTCCAGAGTGATAACATCTTTGGCTCCCTGAGCGACGGTCGGAACGAAGGCGAGCAAGGCGACGGCAAACAGTGAAGCGGCACGAGAATTCCCCAGCAATCGTTTGTTCCTTTCCCTTGCGAGAGCTACAGAGGTTTTATACTAAACCGAGCCCTCGACCGTACCCCTCTGCATTGCCCAGTCGCTTGCGTGGGTTGATAGCACGCCGCGGCCTGGGTCTGTTTCATTCCAAACCTGTAAAGGGGATTTATGCCCTTGTTTGTCGCCGGAGCCGGGCGGTTCCGTTTGCTTGCTCTCTCTATGCTCATTTCTGCGGCCACCGCGCCTGCCTTCGCTCAGCTTGACGCGCAAACGCAAAAGCTTTCGCGGGATATCTTTCAGCAGCTCGTCGAGATCAACACCACCGACTCCGTGGGCAGCACCACAATAGCCGCCAACGCCATGGCGCAGCGTCTGCTCGACGCCGGCTTCCCCAGGGAAGATGTGGTGGTGCTTGGCCCCAACGGCCGCAAGGGCAACCTGGTGGCGCGCCTTCATGGAACAGGCCGCGCCAAGCCCATCCTCTTTATCGGTCATCTGGACGTAGTCGAGGCCAGGCGCTCCGATTGGAGCACCGATCCCTTCCAATTTGTCGAAAAGGACGGCTACTTCTATGGGCGCGGCACGCAGGATATGAAGGAGAGCGACGCGGTTCTGGTTACTACCTTCATCCGCCTGAAGAAGGAAGGCTTTCAGCCGGATCGCGACCTCATCCTGGCGCTTACCGCCGACGAGGAGGGGGGTGCATCCAACGGCGTCGACTGGCTGCTAAAGAACCACCGCGACCTGATTGACGCGGCCTTTGTTCTCAATTCCGACAGCGGGGGCGTCGACCTGGAACATGGCAAGCCTCTCTCGTTTGATGTAGAGGCGGAGGAGAAGCTTTACGGCGATTATCAGCTCACCGCCACCAGCCCTGGCGGCCATAGTTCCTTGCCCGTGCCCGACAACCCGATCTATCACATAGCCGACGCGCTGACCCGGCTACAGGCCTATCAATTCCCCTTTGAGCTGAACTCAGTGACCCGCGCCTATTTTGAACGCATGAGCACGCTGGAGTCAGGCCAGACCAGCGCAGACATGAAGGGCATTTTGCAGAACCCACCCGATGCGGGGGCGATCGAGCGGCTGTCCGCCATCCCTAAGTACAACGCCGCCATCCGTACCACCTGCGTGGCCACGCGTCTCTCCGGTGGCCATGCCAACAACGCCCTACCGCAGAGCGCCGAGGCCATCGTGAACTGCCGCATCCTGCCCGGCTATTCCAGCGAAGAAATCCGGCAGCAGCTTATCCATATCTTCAACGAGCCCAGGGTCAGCGTCCGTTACGTCAACAATGCCGGCACGGTGCAGGACACGGCCAGCGACGTGAAGGCGGTTCCGCCGATGGCGCTGCAGCCTGAGGTAATGCAGCCGCTGGAGAAGCTGGTGGCCCGGATGTGGCCTGGCATCCCGGTGATTCCCGAGATGGAAGCCGGCGCCTCCGATGGCAAGATCACCAGCGAGGCCGGTTTGCCCACTTATGGGCTAAACGGGATCGCCATCGACATCAATGATGTGCGCGCGCACGGCAAAGATGAGCGGGTGGCAGTAGACTCCTATTACCACGGAGTGGAGTTTTACTATCGCTTTGTGAAGATGCTCAGCGGCGGCAAGGAATAATAGCGAATGGATAGCGGGAAGCTGCATGGATCGACCATGATGGGTCTCCGCGTGGTTCTGGCGGCAGGGCTGGGTATTTTTACGGCGATTGGCGCGATGGCGGCTAGCCCGGCAGGCGCGGATGGCGGCTCTCGTCCATGGATGAACAAGAGCCTTTCGCCCGATGAGCGGGCCGGCCTGGTGCTGAAGGAGATGACGCTGGACGAAAAGATCGAGCTCATGCACGGTCAGGGCATGCCGGGTTGGAGCCGGTCGATGCCCAAGACATATCTCGGCAATGGCGGAGCCGGCTTCATCATCGGAAACCAGCGGCTGGGCATTCCCCAGGTGGAAATGAGCGACGCGGCCTACGGGGTGAGGATGAGCGCCCAGAATGGCCGCTACTCTACGGCGCTGCCGGCGAACATCGCCGCGGCGGCAAGCTGGGATCCTGAGGCCGCCTGCGACTATGGCGCCCTCATCGGCAGGGAACTGCGCGCGCAGGGTTACAACATGACCCTGGGCGGCGGCGTCAATTTGACCCGCGAGCCGCGCAACGGAAGAACCTTTGAGTACCAGGGCGAAGATCCGCTGCTGGCCGGGACGATGGTGGGCAACCGGATCAAGTGCGAGCAGGCCCAGCACGTGATCGGCGATATCAAGCACTACGTTATGAACGATCAGGAAAACGGCCGCGATGAGGTGGATGTAATCATCGGCAAGAGGGCGATGCAGGAGACCGATATGCTGGCCTTCCATATTGGCATTGGCATCGGACACCCGGGTGCGGTCATGTGCTCCTACAACTCCATCAACGGCGATTACGCCTGCCAGAACAAGTACAACCTGATCGATGTGCTGAAGACTGACTGGCAGTTCAAAGGCTTCGTCTTGTCGGACTGGGGCGGAACCCACAGCACAGTCAAGGCGTCGGCCGCGGGGCTGGACAATGAGCAGCCGATGGACGACTTTTATGGCGAGAAGCTAAAGCAGGCGGTGGAGGCGGGCAAAGTTCCCATGGCCCAACTGGATGACCATGCCCACCGCATTCTGCGTTCGCAATTTGAAGATGGGCTTTTCGACTACCCGACGCAGAAGAGTGTGGTGGATGTAGAGGGCGGCCTGGCGACCGCGCGCCGCATTGCCGAACAAAGCATTGTGCTGCTCAAAAACACCGGCGGTTTGTTGCCGCTCGACCGCGCCACGGTGCATTCGATCGCGGTGATTGGGCCGCATTCCGACACCGGCATGATCTCCGGCGGTGGATCAGCGCAGGTAGACCCGCCCGGGCAACCGGCCGCCCCCTGGCAGTCGAAAGTGTGGTTCCCGACCTCGCCATTGAAAGCAGTGTGCGCCGCTGACCCAACGGCTAAGGTGGCGTTCGATTCGGGCGCCGACCCCGCCTCTGCCGCAGCACTGGCTCGGCAGTCGGATGTGGCGATCGTCTTTGCCTACCAGTGGATGAGCGAAGGAACGGACCTGCCAAGCCTCTCGTTGCCGGAAAACCAGGATGCGCTGATCGAGCAGGTAGCCGCGGCCAACCCAAAGACCATTGTTGTGCTCGAGACGGGCACCGCAGTCACCATGCCGTGGGTCGACAAGGTTGGCGGGGTTATGGAGGCGTGGTATGCCGGGAGCAAGGGCGCGGATGCAGTGGCCAATCTCCTCTTTGGCGATGTGAACCCGAGCGCGAAGCTGCCCATTACTTTTCCCCGCAGCGAGGCGGATCTGCCCCATCCCGAGTTGGTTAAGCCGCCCGGCGGAGGAGAGGATGCCGGCGCCAAAGTGAAGCCGGAAGACGCCAAACCAATCTTCAGCGTGCATTACGACGAAGGATTGAAGGTGGGATACAAATGGTACGACGCGGAGAACAAGCCGGTCCTGTTTCCCTTTGGCTACGGTCTTTCCTACACCAGCTATGAGTACTCCGATTTGAAGGTCACGCCCGGCAAGGAGCCGACCGTGAGTTTCACGGTAAAGAATGCGGGCGCTCGCGGGGGAGCCGAGGTTGCTGAGGTATATGTATCGTTGCCGGTCGCTGCGGGCGAACCGCCCAAGCGGCTTGCGGGCTGGAGCAAGCTGCAGCTGAAACCTGGCGAGAGCAAGGAAGTGAGTTTGACGATCAATCCTCGGGAGTTGTCGATTTTCGACGAGAGCAGCAACGGATGGAAGCAGTTGCCCGGTCACTATACCTTCATGGTCGGGGGCTCATCCAAAGACCTGCCGCTGAAGCAGGAGCTCGACTTACCCTAGAGCGGTTTCTGTACCCTCGCGATCTGGGGCCATTTCCCCCTCCCAGGTCTCGAACGCGAGACCTGGACCCACCCGTTCTTCTGCTACGCCGGAGGGCAAGGACAACAACTGTTCCTTGCACGCTTGAAACGCTTCTCGGTATCGTGACGTCATGTATCCCTCTCGCCGTGAATTCATAACATCGGTTGCCGCTTTGAGCGCAATGGCTTCGATTCGACCAGCTTCCGCATTTTCCGGGACAGCCTGTCCTTTTCGCCTCTCCATCATCAACGACGAGCTGACACCCGACTTTGGCCGGGCCTGCGAGATTGCCGCAAAGGACTTCGGCTTGCACTGGATTGAACTGCGGGCCATGTGGAACAAGAACGTCACCGAACTGGACGCCAAGGAGATCGCTGAAAGCCGCAGGCTGCTGCAAAAGTACCAGCTGCGGGTGACCGACATAGCCAGTCCGCTCTTCAAGGTCGACTGGCCCGGAGCGCCTCTTTCGAAGGAGAGCCCACGGCGCGACCAGTTCCATGCCGGCTTCGATTTCAAGCAACAGGATCAGTTGCTGGACCACTGCATCGAGTTGGCAAAGCAATTCCAAACGGACCGCATCCGTTGTTTTGATTTTTGGCGGCTCGACGACCAGGCGCCCTACCGCGCCGCGATCAACGAGAAGCTACGCGGGGCCGCAGCGAGGTGCGCCAAGAGCAACTTAATCCTACTGCTGGAGAATGAGATGTCGTGCAACACAGCGACCGGAGAAGAGGCCGCCGCCGTTCTGAAGGCGATCCCCAACAAAAACCTGATGCTCAACTGGGACCCGGGCAACGCCGCGGCGCTCGGCAGCACTCCCTACCCTGATGGGTACCGCCTTTTGCCCCATGATCGCATCGGTCATTGCCACGCTAAAGATGTGGTGCGGCCGGCGGGCAAGAAATACGAGTGGGCGCCGGTGGGTGCGGGAGTCGTTGACTGGGTGGGTCAATTCCAAGCCTTGGCGAAGGATGGTTATCACGACGCGGTGAGCCTGGAAACCCACTGGCGCGGCGCCGGCACTCCCGAAGCCTCTTCCCGCGTCAGCATGAAAGGGCTAAAGGAAACACTCAGCAAGGCCGGCTTAAACTGCTGAAATCATTCCGTCAGCAACGGCTCGCGGTTGGCTTGCGAGTCACTGACTTCCTTGGCATAGAACATATGCGAGATCCGGGGTGGCTCCGTCCCGCGATGAAAGCTCCAGACACGATCCCGGATCTCGCGATCTGAGGCGGTGAACCGCTCCCGCTGCCGCAGGTATTCGAGCCACGACTCAGTGACGAATGTTTCATTGATGTGTCCGGGGTCGGCCGCATCCTGGTAGACCGCCCAGCGGATCGCGCCATCGCGCAGTCGGACATCTCTCAGCTTATGCACGGCTTTGGTAAAGGGGGCGTAGTCTCGCGGATCGATATGGTAATCGATCGACACCCTTACCGGGCCGGCGCTGTCTTCCCGTTCCGCCGCCAGCTTGGGTTCTGGCAGGCTGTATCGGTGGGGACTAAAGTCCGGCTGTACGCCGCGCAGCACGTGGAAGCGCATCGAGAAGGGAAGAGTGATCGCCAGGCCGGCAGCCGCGCAGAGCAGCGATTTTGGCGTGGAAACGTGCTCCGCAATAAACCCCCAGATCACTCCGCCCAGGGCCATGCCCCCGGCAAAGATCATCTGGTAGGCGCCCAGGGCACGCGCCTGCACCCAGGCCGGAGCGGATACCTGCACTGCCAGGTTCAAAGTAGACATGGCGCTGGTCCAGGCGAAGCCGCCGGCGATGAGCATGGGAATGATAATCAGCGGCATTCTTACCAGCGCCAGGGTCGACAGGGTGGCGATGAAGACCACGGTGGCCCAGCCAATGATCGCGTCGGCGGAGAGGAGCCTACGGACCCGGGGGAGGCTGGTTGCACCGATCACCGCGCCGAAACCCATGCTGCCATTCAAGATTCCATAACCCATTGCCCCCTGGTGGAGGTCGCGCTTGGCCACGATGGCCAGGAGAGCCCAGACGGCGCTCACAAAGAGGGTGAAGAGGATCGTACGCACAAAGGCGGCCTGCAGCATGGGAGCGTAGCGAAGGTAGCGGATCCCGGAACGCACTGAGCCACGTATCCGCTCGGCGGGCAGGGCGCTCTTGAAAAGCGGGTTGCGCTGCCAGCGATACAAAACCCAAATCACTCCCACAAAAGAGAGGGAATTCAGCAGAAAGACAGAGGCCGCGCCGGTGGTGGCCCGGGCATAGAGCGCAATCGCCATACCACCCAGGGCTGGTCCCAGGGCGCGGGCGAGATTAAAGCCGGCGGAGTTGAGGGAGACGGCGTCCGGCAGCTGGGCGCGCGGGACCACCTCCGGCACGATTGCCTGCCATGCCGGGCTGTTCATGGCAGCCCCAATATTCAGCAGGAAGGTGAGGGTCAGCAGGATCCACGGGGAGATGATGTCAAAGAACGTAAGCACGCTGAGGATTGCGACTGCCGTCAGCATCCAGGCCTGCCAGAAGATGAGCAATCGGCGGCGATCGTAAATATCAGCCGTTGCGCCGGCCAATAAGCCCAGGATGACCACCGGCAGGGCGGCCGCGGTCTGCATGAGTGCGATCAGCAGGGGGGAGGACGTGAGCACGGTCATCAGCCAGGTGCCCGCCGTATCCTGCATCCATCCGCCCAGATTGGACACAATGGAAGCCAGCCACAAATCGCGAAACATAGGCACAGCCAGCGGTTCGAAGCCGTGGAGCTGGGGTTTCGCCGGCGATTGATCTGTCTTCAATGTCGTCATGAGCCAAGCAGGAGGGAAGGTGGCTAAGATCCCCTTTTTTCAATTATCCCAGAGTGTCCCCGCCTCCCTGGCCCGATGTACCGGCCGACACAACACCAATCGGGGAAAAAAGACTCGGAAGTCTTTTGGTGCCGGATTCGGTCTTACGGTGCAGGTGGTATGGAGGGGTAGCAATGAGCACCAGCGCCTTAGTGAGCACGGCATTTCGTACCGTTGCCACCGCCGTCCGCGGCGAACAGGTGGTTGGCATGCTGTTGTCTACGGTTCCGCTGGCCGAGCGAATGTTGCTCTATAACGTTGCGATGACTGCGTGGGCCATGGTTCCCGAACGGGGCCTGCGCGAGCGGCTGCGTTTGTCGCGCCACGCCGATTGCGCCCAGGCTTAAAGCCTCGCTCTATTTTGGGATTTGTCCTTACCAAGGAGTGTGGGGTGCCCCATATCTCGCTCGTTTTTCGCGAGATATTGGATTCCACGAATCTTGAAGTTTTTTTGTCTATAGCGTAGAAGAACGGTCGGTTGAGCGCCGCGGTCTCCTACATCTCGCGAAAAACGAGCGAGATATGGGGCACCCCACGCCCTTGGTGAGGACAAATCCAAAAGCGATCGGCTCAGAGTGAGTGCCGCGCCTCAACTGGCGTATGCTGGAAATGTTGTGAGTTCTCCTCTGCGACGGACTTTCCCGGCGATGACTGCGGTGCTGGTGCTGGCTCTGCTGTTGACGCAGGCGGCATCTACCTTGTGCACGGCGCAGTGTGTCGAACGCCAACTGCCTGAGAGCTCTACACATTGCCATTCCATGCTGCATGCGTGTTCGCATGCGAACACCGCCACAGTAGAAACTGCAGGGTCCTGCAGTTCTTCTTTGTGTGGAATGGATTTGCTGGCCGGCAACCAGGATAGATCGCTGGCGCACCATCGTCCGCTGGCCGTTTGCAGTGATGCGTACGACTCTTTGCCTGGACTAGACACCGCATCCTCGCCGCAAGCCTCCGCTTCGCTCCGAAGTAGCGTTGGCGGGCCGCCCATGATCACCGCTCTGCGCGTTTAATACCCTTCCTGCCTCTCGCTGCACCCGAATCCCTTCAATTCTTGTCGTCCTCTCGCATTTGATTCTTCAGGAGTCATTATGAGTAACCGACGTAGTTTTCTGCAGCGCGCCGTCGGCGCGGGTGCAGCCCTCTTTGCCGTTCACGGACTCTCCGCGCAAGACATGCAAATGCCAATGCCAATGCCGGAGAAGCCCGTTCCCCAGGGCAGCCATGGCCCATCGTTCCCCATGCCGGTCGTGACCACGGACGTCGGAGATCTCTCCTACAGTGTGGACGGCGGCGCCAAGGTCTTTCATCTGGTCGCCGAAGTTTTACGGCAAAAGATCCACCCCGACAAAACGATTGATGTTTGGGGATTCAACGGCAGCGCACCGGGTCCCACCATCCAGGTCAACCAGGGCGATCACGTGCGCATTATCTTCGACAACCATTTGCCGGAGCCAAGCTCCATCCACTGGCACGGCTTCGAAGACGCGGTCGGCTACGACGGCATGCCGGGCATCAGCCAGGAACCAGTAAAGCCGGGCGGCCGCTTCGTCTATGAGTTCGACATTCACCAGACGGGCACCTACTTCTATCACTCCCATATGGCGATGCAGGAGATGACGGGAATGCTGGGCGGATTCATCATGCATCCGCGCATCCCCTACGTTCCCCACTGTGATAAGGACTTTCTGCTGCACCTGCAGGAGTACGCGGTGTTGCCCAGCAACACCGTACCCAACACCATGAACATGGAATACAACTGGCTCCTGCTGAACGGGAAGGCGGGGCCGGCATCCACCCCGCTGATCGTTCGCCAGGGCGACCGGGTACGCCTCCGGTTTGTCAATCTGGGCATGGATCATCACCCCATGCATGTTCACGGATATACCTTCCAGGTCACCGGCACGGAGGGCGGCCGGATCCCTCAGACTGCCTGGTGGCCGGGAACCACTGTGCTGGTAGGCGTGGCCCAGGCGCGTGACGTTGAGTTCGTCGCAGATCGGACCGGCGACTGGATGCTGCACTGCCACTTGCCCCACCACATGATGAACCAGATGTCTTCCAATGTGGGCAAGATGACGCGGGGGGCCGGAACAGGCCAACCAGCAGGCGTGGATATGAACACGGGTATGGGCATGCTGCAAGGGACCCCCGGAGTGCCGACTGGGGATGACTACGGAACGAGCCTCGGCCGCGGGATGGGTTTCGGCAGCACCTCGGATACGGCGACGACCAACGGGCAGCTCGCAGGCGAGAAGGCGATGCCGGGGATGGTGATGTCAGGAATGGCGACGCCGGGGGGCGAAATCGCGAGCAATGCAAATGCAGTGCCCGGCTTTCCTCAGGACGCCTATATGGAAGGTCCCGCCATGGCCATGGACCAAATGGTGGACAAGCCCGAGAACTACGGACTTCGCCCGGGCTGGAGCGGCTACAGCATGGGCATGATGACCTTCCTTCGGGTTCTGCCGCCGGATAAATACGCAGAAGTGATGATGCGTATGAAGCGGGCACAACGACCGAATGACCCCTACGGATCGCTGTTAGAGCGACTTTCCTAAAGCACCGCAAAAACGGGAGAAGACGATGCAAACAGGCAAAAGAATCGCGTCGATGCTGTGGTTGGTGACTCTGCCGCTGCTGGCGCAAAACGGGCAACAACCCCAGATGGGGATGAAGATGGGGAGCTCTTCACCGCCGCGGCTTGCGGAGCCGGCGCCGGAGCTGCTGCCGGGGATAGCGGCGCGCACTCCACTCAAGCTGGAATACTTTCTTGATCTTGCCGATCGAAACAATCCAACTTTGCGACAAGCCGCGGCCATTGTCCGCCGCTCGGAGGCCCAGGCCAGGCAAGCGTCGCTATACCCGAATCCCACGGCGGGTTACGAGGGCGACCAGATTCGCGGCGGCTCCTACGGTGGCGGAGAACAGGGCGGGTTCGTCGCGCAAACCGTCGTGCTGGGCGGTAAGCTTGGCCTTCGCCGCAACATCTACGAGCAGCAGAAGCAGTCCGATACGATTGCCGCCGAAGCACAGCTGCTGCGTGTACATAGCGATGTGACCCGGATGTTCTACGACACGCTGAGCGCTCAGCAAACAGTCATGGTGCGCGGCCGGCTCGTCGGGTTAGCGAACGACGCTGCCCAGACCGCACACCAATTGGCGAATGTGGGCCAGGCGGATGCACCTGACGTTCTGCAGGCCGAGGTCGAGGCCGAACAGGCAGGCATCGACTATACCGTGGCGCAGAGGGTGTTCATCCAGAAATTCAAGAGCCTCGCTGTGTTGGCCGGCAGCCCCTCGGCTGAGATCACACTGCTGGACGCCGCGCTCGATGCACCGCCAGAGATTGATCCCGCCCAGGCTGTGGAGACGATCGTGCAGCAGAGTCCAGCGGTAAGGCAGGCGCAACAGGAGGTAGCGGTCGCCGAGGCGAGAGTGAAAGACGCCAAGCGGGAGGTAGTCCCTGATCTTCAATTGCGAGCCGGCGAGCAGGAAAACCTGGAAGCGCTGGCCAACGTCCCGGGTAAGAAGACAGGCGCGCAAAGCTTTGCCACTGCCGGAATCGAGCTGCCGCTCTGGAACCGCAACCAGGGAAATGTGCGAGCCGGGGAAGCAGAGCTGGAGCAGGCCCGGCAGGAGGTAACACGCACCCAGTTAGCTCTGCGGCAGCAGGCAGAGGGGCTGCTGCAGAATTACCTTTCCGCCAAGCTGGAAGCGGAGCGCTATCGCACTGCTTTGCTGCCTCGCGCCCGCCGCGCCTATGAGCTCTATCTGGAAAAGTACCAGCAAATGGCGCAGGCATATCCCCAGGTCATCGTGTCGCAGCGAACTCTTTTTGAGCTCGAAGTGCGTTACATCGACTCCCTCGATCGCACCTGGCAGAACGCAATTGCGCTCAAGAACTTCAGCCTGCAGGGCGGCATGGAAAAGCCTGTTGCCCCGTGAGCTCAGCGTTTATCCTCTGATAATCAGGGAACCCTAGCATAGATGCGTGCCCGAAAGGAATGGCCGCCGTGACCGACACAACTGGCAATGAGAAGCTGGAGCTCTGGCTGATCCGCCATGGAGAGACAGAGTGGAGTCTTTCCGGCGCCCACACCAGCAGAACCGACATCCCGTTGACCGCACGAGGAGAAGAGCGCGCCGCCAAAATCAGGGATTATCTTGCGCACCGAAAGTTCAGCCTGGTGCTGACCAGCCCTCTGCAGCGTGCGCGCGAGACCTGCCGCGTTGCCGGATATGCAGACGTCGCGCAAATCGACGAAAACCTGCGGGAGTGGGATTACGGCATCTATGAAGGTCGCACCACGGCGGAGATTCGGAAAGAACAGCCCGACTGGTCGATATGGGATTCGCCTCCTCCGGAGGGCGAGCCGGTGGAACAGGTAGCTGCCCGGACACAGCAGGTGATTGATCGGGCCATCAAGGCCGGTGGGCAGGTAGCCTTGTTTGCGCATGCACACGTGCTCAGGATCCTGGCAGCTACCTGGCTCGGCCTGCCGCCGCGGGCGGGGAGCCTGCTGGCGCTGGGGACGGGATCGGTGAGCACATTGGGCTTCGAGCGAGAGACGCGGGTGATCTCGACGTGGAACCGGTCCTTCGAGGTGGACTGAGCGTATCCTGATGGTCAGGGGTAACGTGGAACAGCCACCCTTTTTCCGGACCATCCTGGTGGGCGACAACGGAACGCCAGAAGCCGCGAGGGCTGTTGCCGTGGCCATGTCGCTCGGTGAAAAGTACAAGGCAAAGGTCATCCTGTTAGGTGTATTAGTGCCGCCCAGTGCTGAGGCCCTGGCGGAAGGCTATGGTCTTACCGACCCCGCTGTCGAACGCAAAAAGCTGGAAGAACACCTGCAGGTCACCGCTCAAACGGCCCAACGCGCCGGCGTTGAGGTCGTGGTCGAGATTGTGAAGGGGATGCCTGAAGAGTCCATCGAAAAGAAAGTAAAGCAAGGGGCCATCGACCTCGTGGTGGTGGGACACAGGAAGATAGGCCGCCTCCGCGGTTGGCTTGAGCATTCCACCTCAGAGAGCCTGGTTCGCAGATGCCCAGTGTCGGTGCTGGTGGTGCATGATTGTCTGCCTACGCCTTCTTACTGCTCGAACGCAAGTCGCGCCAGCAAACTCCGAGCCAAACGGCAGCCAGGCCCAGCAGCACGCTGACCGCGACGTAGGCGGCGGAAACCAGGAATTCCCCTGTTTGCAGCGCCGCAAATGCCTCCATTTCAAAGGTGGAGAAGGTGCTGTAGGCACCGATGAAACCCACGGGGACGAGGAAGTCCCATGCCGGGTTGATGGATGTGTGCCGTTCGATGAACGTCACGGAGAACCCAATGATCAGGCACGCCGTCATGTTGATTACGAATGTGCCGTAGGGGAACCGCATACCCATGCGGCCGGCAACCATCGAACCGACCAAGTACCTGGTAAGGGAGCCAAGGGCGCCCCCGATTGCGATGAGAAAGTATTTCTGCAACTCCAGCCTCCGTTCTTCTGCGCACGTCTCCAAACGCACGAGAAGCTTCTCGTGGAGGGAGACAAATTTTGAACAGGAAGGGCGTCGTCGAGACATGACTCCGCGACGGTCTTCCCGTCAGGAGTCATCATCTGTCGAGCCGATGAGGCAGAACAGCGGTTGAGGGCGAACTCCTTCGCCACAGCTATGCTAATTCTAACCGGCGAGGCTGCCGGTTGTCGACCCATGAGGCCATCGCACCAGGTGTTCTCTCATTACGGATTGTGGAAAACCTCCTGCATCTTCGTCCATGATGTCTCGCCTGGAAAAGGGATCTGCATGGCGTCCGTCTTGCTGAGCCACGCAATATTGCGCGGCTCCTTGGCCATTGTTGCCATGTCAGCCTGGTAGTCACTTCCGGTGTACTCGTAATAGGCAAACAGGTAATAGTGACTGTCATCCATTTTCTGGATGTAGATCGAGAAGTTGTGCATATGGTACTTGTCGAGCAAGTCGCGAACGCCCGGATTCGACGCCGCATGCAGGGCCTCATACGCGGCTATCCGGTCAGGTTTGATGCCGATGAGCATCCCGATTCGTTTTGGCTGCGCTTGCTGGCTGAGGCCATAGATCCCAACTGACAGCGCAACTCCAGCAAGAAGTATGGCCAGGACAGGTTTCTTCATCTTTGCTCCTTAGTAATCGCCCGCAATGATTGCACTTCTGACCGGGCTTGCCAACCCGGTTGCAATGGTTGATCATTTGCAAACGCCATCAGAGAACATGCGACTCGATTCCCACCAGCACTTCTGGCATTACAGCCCAACCGAGCACATCTGGATGACGGAACAGATGGCAGCGCTGAAGCGTGACTTTCTTCCCGAGGATCTGGAGCGGCTGCTCCACGGCATTCACTTCGACGGCAGCGTAGCCGTGCAGGCGCGGCAAAATCTGGAAGAAACCCGCTGGCTGCTGGAGCTGGCGCAGCAATACCCATTCATCAAAGGTGTGGTCGGCTGGGTGGATTTGCGCTCCGAACAACTGCCCGGGCAGTTGGAGCGGTTTGCCAGGGACCCCAGGCTGGTCGGCGTTCGTCATGTGGTGCACGACGAGCCGGATGATGATTTCATGCTGCGGCCCGAGTTTCGCCGCGGCATTTCGCAGCTGCGAGACTTCGATCTGACCTATGATTTGCTTCTCTTTCCTAAGCACCTGACGGTTGCAGCCCGGCTGGTAGAGGAGTTCCCGCAGCAGCCGTTTGTCCTCGATCACATCGCCAAGCCGAAGATCGCTGAGGGGTTGATTTCTCCCTGGCAAGACGATCTCCGCCAGCTGGCGAAGTTTCCCAACGTTTTCTGCAAGCTATCCGGCATGGTGACTGAGGCAAGATGGAAGCAGTGGCAGGCTGGTGACTTTCACCGCTATATGGATATTGTCTTCGACGCATTTGGCTCCAGGCGAATTATGATCGGTTCCGACTGGCCGGTTTGTACGTTGTCGGGAGAGTACCAGCCGATGATGAACATCGTGATGGATTACGTGCAGCAATTCCCGCGCGGAAGACCAGGCCGCCGTTCTGGGTGAGAACTGCGCGCGCTTTATCAGATCGATTCTCAGGAGTGATGCCACGATGAAAGCCGCCGTGCTCCATGGCCCACGAGATCTTCGCATCGAGCCGCATCGCCAACCCGAACTGCGTGCAGGCATGGTGCTGTTGCACCCGCGCCGGGTGGGCATCTGCGGTACCGACCTGCACTACTACGAGCACGGACACAACGCTACCTTTGTTCCCGACCGCCCGTTTATTCTTGGCCACGAACTTACCGCCGAAGTAACGGCGGTTGCCGACGACGTGGAAACGTTGAAGACCGGCCAGCGGGTCACCGTGAACCCGGCCCGCTCGTGCGGCTTTTGCTCCTACTGCAAGAGCGGCCGCATCAATCTCTGCCGGAAAACGATCATGCTGGGCAGCGCCAGCACGACCCCACCCACGGATGGCGCGCTGGCGGAATTTGTCACCGTCCGCGCGGACCAATGTCACGTGCTGCCTGCGGAGATGGACGACGGTATCGGCGCGATGATGGAACCTCTTTCCGTGGCCCTGCATGCGCTGAAACGCGCCGGCACAGTATCGGGGAAAGGCGTGCTGGTGATTGGTGGAGGAACGATAGGCCTGCTGGTGGCGATCACAGCGCGCGCGTTCGGCGCGGTTCCGGTAGCAGTGAGTGACCCTGTAGCCGCGCGCCGCCAGAAGGCGGTGGAGCTCGGCGTGGATGTGGCCCTCGATCCTGCTGCGCCGGATTTTCGGGATAAGGTGCGGGACTTGACCGGGGAAGGATTCGATACGATCTTTGAGGCATCCGGCTCTCCGCGTGCGTTGCGTGCGGCCTTTGATTTGGCTCGCCCCGGCGGCACCATGGTGCAGATCGGTACGCTCGGCGGCGACGACATCCCAATCCCCGTGAACCAGATCATGGTGCGCGAGATTAACTTCCTGGGATCGATGCGCTACGGTGACATGTTTGACCAGGCGATCAGGCTGGTCGCGGCCGGCCGGGTGAACGTGCAGCCATTCGTCAACAACGTTTTTGCCTTGGATGACGCGGTGAAAGCCATGCAGTTTGCTGCGGATAAAACACTGTCCCTCAAAGTTCAGATCCAACCGTAGCTCAAGAGCGCATGGCAATTTCCCCGATCGACGTTATCGTAATGGCCGTGTATCTCATCGGGATCACTGCCTTTGGTATCAGGGTTGGGTATCGACGGAAAGCCTCTTCCCAGCAGTATTTTCTGGCCAACAAATCGCTCGGCTGGTTCACCGTGGGTGCCGCGGTGTTTACCTCCAACATCTCGACCCTCCACCTGGTGGGCTACGCGGCGGGCGGCGCCAGAGACGGCCTGGTGATCGGCAATTTCGAGTGGATGGCCTGCTTCGTGCTTATCCTCCTGGCGCTGATGTTTGCGCCGTTCTACATCAACTCGGGAGTGGCCACGCTGCCGGAGTTCATGGAACGCCGCTATTGTCCTGCGGCGCGTACGTTTCTTGCGGTGATCGGCATTCTTGGCGCCCTGCTGATTCACATCGGTATCAGCCTGTTTGCCGCAGCCAAAGTCTTCGAGGGTCTGCTGGGTGTGCCGATGCTCGCCACCATCCTGGTGCTGTCGCTCTTTACCGTCACCTACGCTGCCCTAGGCGGCCTGAAGGCGGTGGTGATGACGGAGAGCATCCAGGTGGTGCTGCTGCTGGGCGGTGCAACGCTGATCACGATCCTCGGCGTGCGCGCTCTTCCCCGCGTGGGCGTGCATGATCTGGCGGCCTTGCAACATGCGGTGGCGCCCGGACAACTGCACATGCTTCAGCCGGTCATCAACGCCCAGGGGCACCTCAACGAATTCTCATGGCTCGCGGTGCTTCTCGGTTATCCCATTCTGGGTATCTGGTATTGGTGTGCGGACCAGACGCACGTGCAACGCGTACTTGCTGCGCATTCGTTGAAGCAGGGGCAGAACGGCGCGCTGTTTGCAGGGTTTTTAAAAATCCTGCCAGTCTTTCTCATGGTGTTTCCCGGCGTCATCGGGTATGTGCTTTGGCAGCGAGGTGCGATCCATCTGGGGAACGTAGCGCGCACCGGTGCGCCGGACTACAACACCATGCTTTCTGCGCTGATCGCGTATCTCATTCCCGTCGGCCTGCGAGGCTTGATCGCCGCCAGCCTGGCTGCGGCCTTAATGAGTTGCATGGCGGCTGCGCTTAATAGCTGTGCCACCCTGATCTCTATCGACGTGGTGAAACGTCTGCACCCTGAAGCGACCGATGCCCGCGTGGTGCGCGTCGGCCGCATCTACCACCGGCGTGATCATGGTACTGGCCATGTTGTGGTCTACCCAGGGCGACCAGTTCGGCACCATCTTTGTAGCCGTTAATAAGATACCCATGACCTTTGCTCCGGCGGTGACCACGGTTTTCGTCTTCGGCGTGCTGTGGAAGCGGGGAACCAGGCAGGCGGCCATGGCCACCCTCTATTTCGGGTCGTTGATCGGCGTCATCTATTTCATCGTCGATTTGCCCAGTACAGGCAGCTGGTTTCTGCCTGCCAGCCGGCTCACAGATTTCGGTGGTTTCGTAACCGATCCAGTGCAGGGGTTAGGAATTCCGTTCATGCTCGCCGGCCCCATCATTGCGGTGGCCTGCGTGCTCATCTACATCGCGACCAGCCTGCTGACGCCGGCTATGGACGAAGCGGAAGTATCCAAAGTTTGTTGGGATCACCCGCTGGCCTTTCTCAAGGGACCGGTCACCGCGATAAGCGATCCGCGCCTCATCTCGCTGCTGCTGCTGGTGACCATCAGCGTGTTTTATTTTCTGCTGCGGTAAGAAGGAGAGAGCGGGTGGAGATAAGCTCATCTTTGTGGTAAGTTACATGTAACCCTATTTGAGGGAGCCGGATATGACCTCCAAGCCAAAATCCTCTCGTGTGAAGGTGCAGCAGCACCGCGAGCGTCTGCGCGAGCAAGGCTTGCGGCCCATTCAAATCTGGGTCCCAGATGTGCGCTCCCGGGCTTTTCGCGCGGAAGCGCATCGCCAGTCAAAGTTGGTGGCGGTCAGCCCTCGTTCGCGTAAGGACCAGGCTTTCATCGACGCCATCTCCGACTGGGGCGATGAATGAGGCGAGGAGAAATCTGGACAGTTTCGGGCGGCCCGGGTTATGCAGGCAAGCCGCGCCCCGTTGCCATCGTGCAGGATAGCCGCTTCGATGCTACAGACTCCATCACTGTTTGCGCGTTTACCACGGACGAAACAATCGCACCTCTATTCCGCATTGCGGTCGAACCGGACGAGCGAAATGGGCTGCGTGCGACCTGGCGTCTCATGGTAGACAAGATCACGACGGTGCCGAAATCAAAGGTCGGCGCACGCATCGGACGATTAGGCGATGAGGATATCGTACGTCTCAATCAGGCCATGGTCGTTTTTCTTGGGTTGGCCATCTCTCCCCGGGCCGACCGCGCCCAGAGCTAGAAGCTGATGCGGCCGGTGATCTCGATGTTCCGGGGTCCTGCGCCTTCAGCAGTCTGCAGAGCAGTGATGATGCCGAAGCCTGTAGGTCCGTCGTCGACGTTCATGTCCGGCGTTTCATAGTTCCGGTGGTTAAACACGTTCGCCGCCTCGGCGCCAAATTGAAACTTCGCCCCTTCCCATAGCTGGGTCGATTTGATCAGCGACATGGAGAAGCTTTGCGTTCCCGGGCCTACCACATTGCCTACACCGGCATTGCCAAAGCTGGCGCTATTATTCGGCGGATCAGCAAATGCGTTGATATTGAGGAAGGTCGGGTCTCCGGCTGTCGAGGGCACGCCGTGGAGGTAAACCGGAACGCCGGAAACCCTGTCGGCTCGGGTCGAGCCGGCATTGGAGAGCAGGTTGGTCCCACCAGGGTCGTTGGTGGCCTGGTACGGCGTGAGAAAAGCCCCGCTTTGCAGTACCACGACCCCTCCAAACTGCCAGCCGCCCGACCAGCGTGTTGAGCAAGCCGCCGCGAGGCAGGAAGGGCTTGCCCTTGCCAAACGGAAGCTCATATAGATACGTCGCCAGGAACCGGTTGCGGCGATCAAAGATTACGTTCCCGTAGTCGAGACCGAGATTGAAGCGATCCGAGGAGACGCTGTTGCCTTCGGTTGTGAGTTCCGTTGGAGCATATCCCTGGGCGTCGGAGAGGTCTCGCGTCCACATGTAACTCGCCTGGAATTGCAGGCCATTCACGAAACGCTTGCTCAGGGCCGCGCTCATGCTGTTGTAGTTGCTCTGGGCGCCGTTAACTATGCTCTCGACGTATCCCCAGGTTTGATAGGGTGCATCGATGGGGAATGCGTTCGCCCATCCAATGGTGTTGGGTTGCACCTGGTTGAGGTCGACGAAGGTTTCCAGGTTTGAACCGTGGCTGCCGATGTAAGAAAGGCGCATGCCGATGTCGTGGCCAAGGTCCTGTTCCAGGGTAAGATTCCACTGCTGCACCGAAGGATCGACGTAATGGATGGGAAAGGCGTATTGGAAGCTGGCGCCTCCCGGGCACCGGGGCGGAAAAGGGACTCGGGAAAGCGATGGTCGGACTGCCGCCAGGCGCGGTTTGCGATTGGTCGGCGTAGTTCACGAAGCTCGAACTTACGGCCCATCCGGAAACCAGCGAGAAGCCGAGCGGCTGTTCGATAAAGCGTCCCCACCCTCCGCGAAGTACGGTCTTGTCTGTACCGTAAAGCCGCCAGGCGAAGCCGAGGCGTGGACCAAAGTCTTTCTTGTAGGTATAGCGCAAAGCCTGCGGAATTCCGGCTTGGGCGGCGGTGATGATCGGCGATGGGGCAATGGACGTGGCAAAGTCCGACGAGGTGTAGCCCAGTGCTTTCTGGTTCGGTACCACGACCGCGCCGGTAACTCCATCCACGTTGTAACCGGGCAGGAAGGCGGCCGTGTTGTAGTCGGCGTCTTTGAGAGGCGGATGCAGCTCGTAACGCAGACCGAGATTCAGTGTGAGCCTGGAGGTAATTTTCCAATCATCCTGGGCAAAGAAACCATAGCCCTAGCCCCGGCCATTCATGGCCGGATGATTTACTTGTTCGGCAAGGCAGTGTAGTCGGGATAGCCCAGCAGGAATGCGGTGTAGGGATCTCCGATGAAGACAGGATTTCCATTTACGTCGGAATATTGGGTCTGAGTTGTTGAAGTAATACTGGCCCGCCCGGTAATTGCCGAAGACGTTATCGTCATGATCGGACATGTGACGAACGTCGCCGCCAAACTTGAAGGTATGTTTGCCTTTGCTCCAGGTGACGTTGTCGAGCACCTGGACAATGTTGCTGTGCTGCACCGAGGGGTTCCCGCCACCCGTCACCATGAAGCCGGTGATATTCACATCCGGCGCCGTAGGAGTAGGGTTGGGGTCAAGGCCCTGAATCCCAGCCTGCGTCAGATAGCCGGCACTGGTCCCCTCAAGCATCGCGTAGGTCTGGTGGATGCCATTAAAGCCGGCGCGGAACTCATTCACCAGCGAGCCGGAAATAGCGTAGTTATGGGAGAAGGTAACACCCTGATCGTCCTCAGGATATCCAAAGCCGCCGGTGATGGGAGAACCTGCATTTATGCAATAGCCGGGGCAATTGGGGTTCGGCGGATTGATGACGGACCTGGTTTTATAGGTGCCGCGCACAAACATGGACTGCTTGGATTTGATCACATAATCCAGACGCAAGTCCGCCTGATCGCTGGAGATGGGTGCGGGATAGTTTACGCGGTAGTTATTCTGGTAGTCCGACGGCAGACCGGAATTTGGCGCGGGAAAGAAGTGCTGAATAAAGTTTGCCGAAACTGGAGATATCGGCACATTGGCTGGATTGATGGAGCTTCCATCCGGGTTGAAGATGGGTGTCCCGCCAGGTAGTCGACCAGGTTTCCATTGCGCATGTCCGCGGAAGGCACGTTGGTGATGAGCGGAACCTGGCGGGGCAGGCGCAAGCCTTCATAACTCATAAAGAAGAAGGCTTTGTCCTTGCCGTCGTAGAGGTGGGGAATACTGATCGGTCCCCCTAAAAATCCGCCGAAGTCGTTCATGATAATGGTCGGCGTGGAATGGGTGAAAGGATTGCCGGCGGTGAGGACGGTGTTCTGCAGGTTTTCAAAGATGCCGCCATGGAATGCATTGGTCCCGCTCTTGGAGGTAGTGGTGACATCGGAGACGCCGCTAAACTCGGCGTTGTTATTGCTGCCGCTGATGCGTATTTCAGAGATGGAGTTGAAGGAGGGAAAGAGCTCGTTGATAGGGCCGCTGTTCTCGACACTGACGCTGCTGATGCCATCGATGGTGTAGGACATGAGCGCGGGCGTGGTGCCATCGATAACCAGGTTATTGTCGTCATCGACCTGAACGCCGGGCTCGGTGCTGAGCGTGTCGATGGGGCTGGTCGAGCCGGTTGAGCGAGAGTAGACGGCGACTGGAAGCTCAGTGAGTTCACGGCCGGTTTTGGTTTCAGAGAGGTTCGAGACATCGGTGGTGATCACACCCGCCGATGCCCCTTGCACCATGACGGTTTCGGAGGCCGCACCGAGTTTGAGGGTAGCGTCGACACGCTTGGTTTCGCGCGATTGCAGATCCAGATCGGAGAAGTCAGTCTGTTCAAACCCGCCTGCGGTTACGGTGATCTGATATTTGCCGGGGTTGAGATTGAGAAAACTATAGTCGCCGTGCGCGTCCGAGGTCGCGACCCGTTCTGCCGCAGTGCCGGCGTTGGTCAAGCGGACTTCAGCGCCCGGGATGACGGCGCCGGAGCTATCCTTCACTGTGCCCACAATGGCTCCGAATGTGGATTGCGCACAGAGTGCGTGGCGGCAACGAGAAGAGGATCAGCAGCAGGCAGGGGAGAGCGTATTTCCAGGACGAGTGTGCCTTCCGTCTGCACTTGGAGGAGAACTGTTCCAGCGACGGCGCGAACTGCTCGAAGAAACGGTGAGCCTGCGACATTGAATCTACCTCCTGAAATTGGGTTTCCCGCACTACAAGTGACTACACTTGCCTGCAATCCAGTCGGGTCTCCTCTGGACCATCTACTGGAACCCTCGCGTCGATGTCTTCAAAGCACGTCTGCTGGATTCGTGGAACACGGTCCGCATTTTGGGCCAGTCTTCTCCTGCACGCACTCCGATGTGGGCCCGTGGCGAGAACGAGAAGGCCAATTTCCCGAGGGTCGACTAATGCAACGGCAGATTATGGAGTAAAACGTTCGGCACAGAGGGACTACGGGGTCCCGAACAAGACTAGACGACAATCTATCAAGCCCCTGCAGCAATATCAAGAGATAGATTGGGAGGGGTCGCCCACCCTTGCAATGGCTCTAAACGAGGGCCGGACGACGTTGGCCGATGTTGGTGGCCTGTTCGAAGGCATAACCCAGTTGCAGTACACCCCAGTCATCGTGATGGCGGCCGACGATTTGAAGTCCAATCGGCAGGCCGCTCGAAGAGAATGCGCAGGGAACTGACATCGCGGGATTTCCTGCCGCGGAGATGTAGTAGGCGGACTTCATCCAGGCGAGATAGTTTTCCATCTTCACGCCGGCAATTTCCGTCGGATAGTGTGTGGTCACGTCGAAGGGAAGCACCTGGTTCACCGGCAAAATAAAAAACTCGTACTCTCCTTTGAAGTTGCACAAGCGCTGGTAGAGCGCAGTGCGTCTGGCCTCGACCCGCGACAGGTAAGGCCCGGTAAGCTTGCGTCCTTCTTCAACGTGCCAGTGAATGTATTGATTGAGCTGGTCGCCGTGCGCAGCCAGCAAATCGCCAAAGGCCAACTCCGTCGACCAATGCCGCCAAGCCAGAAAGCTCTCGTTGGCGTCGCTGAAATCGGGTTCGGCGTCTTCGACGATGCATCCGAGCGACTCGAAGACCTTGCGCTGAGCCTGCACCGCGCTCTTTACTTCGGGCTCCCAGGGCAGCCCCATATCCTTGAACATCGCCACGCGCACGCCCTTGAAGCTTCGGGCGCCCAGGGGCTCGGCAAACGGAGCGCCGGGCTGCTCAATGGAGATGGGTGAGTGGTGGTCGTAGCCGGCGAGCACGCTGAGGAAGTAAGCGCAGTCCGTGACATTGCGGGCGACCGGTCCGTCGACCGACAGGGTGAACCAACCCAAGTTGGGTGGGCACGTTGGAGACTCGTCCCGGCGATGGCCGGATACCAACGACATTGCAGAAATTCGGAGGATTGCGCAGCGAGCCACCCATGTCGCTGCCGTCGGCCAGTGGAGCCATGCCGCATGCCACCGCGACCGCGCCGCCTCCGGTGCTTCCGCCGCATGTCTTGCTTAGGTCGTAGGGATTGTGGGTCGGACCAAAGACCGGGTTGAAGGTCTGCGAACCGAGACCGAACTCAGGCACATTCGTCTTGCCGAGTACGATCGCGCCCGCCTCTTTCTCCCGCTGCACCACCCGGCAATCGAAATCCGGCACATTGTCTTTGTGCAAGGGGGAGCCGAATGTAGTGCGAATGCCGTGCGTTTCATGCAGATCTTTGACCGCAACCGGCAAGCCATGAAGAGGACCCAGCCATTTGCCATGAGCCAGCGCCTCGTCCGCCGCCGCGGCTTGCGCCATCAACTCTTCTTCCGGCACCAGCGTTACCACTGCATTTACTTTTGCATTCACCCGGCCGATCTGTTTCAGGTGCGCCTGCATCAGCTCACGCGCAGAGACCTGCTTGCTGCGGATCGCTTGCACCATGTCGACCGCCCGCATGAAACAAAGCTCATCCGCTGAGCTGGCGGCAGCCGCGCCATGGATACTATTCCGCTCCGTGGCAGCGACGGATTCGCCGCCGGGCGAGCGGAGTAGCGCCGCGGAAACTGCCGTGCTGGTGCCCAGCTTGAGTGCGTCTCGGCGTGTCATCCTGGTCCTCATTCGCTCCTCATGGTTTGCAGGAATTAGTTTGGTTGTTGCTCTTGCTGCAGTGCGTTCTTGTATGCTTGTGCCTCTTTTGCGCTGGGCTCGGGAACGGCAAGGGTTACGCCATCCATATCGCCATCGACGTGCAGGGACAGGGAGGCCGAGCCGTAGAGGTGACGCGGGTGGCTTGTGTATATCGGAGGATCGTTAGCGCCGGATGGTTGCGGCAGCAGTTCGTAGTCGACATCGGAAGAGATGATGCTGGTGAGAGTGTAGTCGCCCTCATAGACGAAGCTGAGGGTAAAGCCCGGGTCTTCTTCAGAAGAATTAGCTGAGGAAACAATAGATTTGTCATCCGCGTAAAGGTTGACTTGACCGGCGTTAATAACGTGGCCGTCATGGGCGGAGACGATGTTACCGTGGATGGTGTGGAGTTTGCTGATGGGAATGCGGAGGTCCTCACCCGCGCGTTCTTCGCCCAAATCTACTGAGAACCCGGCTGCGTCCTTGAGGCGCGGGGTGCTACCGGAGTAGATAGCGAGGGTATCGAAGCGCCCCCCTGAGTCATGGATACTCGTGCGCCCGTGGGATATGTAAGTAATTTGCCGCGTGAGGTCGAGAGTTACCGCCACCAGGTATTTCCCTGCGGGCAGGCCGCTGATGCGATAGTTGCCGCGATCGTCGGTGTAGATCGGCTTGAATTCGTCGCCAGGAAAGGATTTGAACTGGGCCCAGGTTTCTTTTCCTTCCTGATGCATCCTGGAAAGGACCGTCACCTGCAAACCGCCTGCAGGGCTGCCATCGTCGTAGGTGATATTGCCACTAACGGCGGCGCCGCGTTCGAGCGTAACGTCGGTGCCGGCAGGCAGGTTGGATACGGTTATCCGCGGGATAGTTTTGAGGACGGCTTGCTTTGCCACCTGCTGCGCAGGACCGAGTGGCTGCCAGTCTCCGTAAGGAGAGCGAGCCTCGGCAAGGGAAAGCGCGGTATAGGGAGAGAGGTAGCCAGGGGACGACGCGATGACGTAGTAGGCGCCGTCCGCCACATGGTTGAAAGCAAAGCTGCCGTCGAAACGGGTTTGCGCGCTCATGGTGACCCCGCCATCGGCTTGGCCATGGCTAGCCGGGGCATCCGCCACCAATTCGGCGACCGGCTGCAGATAGACGGTGGCTTTGCGGGCCGGCGCTTTGGTGTCGCTGAGGTATACGCGGCCGGTTACCGATCCGGTAGCGACGGGTTTCTCAACGGCGGCAGCTTTGCCGGGTGCAGGCTGCTGGCCCAGGGTGGTGAGCGCGTATAGCAGAAGCAAGATTAACCACCGATACTCAAGTCGCATGGTCGTGCCTCTCGGGCCACCTCATTGTAGCGACAACCGGGGTTTGGTCCAGCTAATTGCTGGCGCCCCAGCGTGAGAACCGGGATTGGGGTCCCTCTCCATGACCCCCGGGTCTCAAACCGAGACCCGGGCCACCCACTCATGGTCTTCGGTTTTCGGAGGTGGTTCTCACGCAAGCTCTTCAGCCCTGAGGTACGACGGGTGCGGCCGCTTTTTCTCTGCGGAAGGTGCGCGTTAAGCGCGTTAAGTCCCCCACATCGGGGTGGAATTGTGCTTTTTGGTGCGCACTATGCGCACTAAGCCCCAACAGCGGCGCACAGAGAGGGTGTGCTAACGCTTTAAGTCCCCGCAGAGCAGCCCGGCGCGCTAAGCACCATAAGGCACGGCCGGATCTTTCGATCGCACCGCAGCGAGCGAAGAGAGCCAGACTGTTGACTCGCGGCGTACCTTAACAGCTAGATAGATGTGATTTGGGCATGGTGAGTTTCAGCCCGAATTCGCTTTTCAAAACTTTGATCCTGGAAAACAGTATGTCCGGCAACGATAGATCGGGTCCTCTCTGCATTAGGGTCCACGCAGACGACAATGTGGCCATCGTGGTGAATGAGGGTGGTATTCCGGCGGGGACGCAACTTGCGAGTGGTCTTACGCTATTAGAGGCGATTCCCGAAGCACACAAGGTTGCCCTGTCCGATATTGCGCAAGGCGCGCCGATCATTCGCTACGGCGTGGCCATCGGATATGCGGCGACACCCATCGCCTGCGGCCGCTGGGTGCATGAAGGGGTGATGCGTTTGCCCTCGCCCCCGCCGCTCGACCAGCTGCCGCTCTCGACGGCCGTTCCGGCTTCGCTGCCGCCCCTCGCGGGATATACCTTCGAGGGCTTCCTCAACCAGGACGGCTCCGTCGGAACCAAGAACATTCTCGGCATCGCCACTACAGTGCAATGTGTTTCGGCCACGGTAGAGTTTGCCGTGAGGCGTATCCGGTCAGAGATTCTGCCGCGGTACTCCAACGTCGACGACGTGATTGCGATTACCCATCCTTACGGGTGCGGGGTTGTGATTGACGCTCCCGGATCTGAAATCCCCATTCGCACGCTGCGCAATCTGAGCCTGAATCCGAACCTTGGCGGGGCTCCTATGGTGGTCAGTCTGGGTTGCGAAAAACTGCAGCCTTCGCAAATGCTACCGGCCAGTAGTCTGGCGATTCTCTCCAGCGTGCCCTATGTCATTCGACTGCAGGACGAGCAGCATCACAGCTTTGGCGATATGGTCACAGCCATCATGGAGATGGCCGAAAAGCGCCTGACCCAACTGCACGCCCGGACCCGGGTAACCCGGCCCGCGGCCGATCTGGTGGTGGGGTTGCAGTGTGGCGGCAGCGATGCCTTTTCCGGAGTGACTGCCAATCCGGCGCTTGGCTATGCCGCCGATCTGCTGGTGCGCGCCGGCGCAACCGTGATGTTCTCCGAAGTAACCGAGGTCCGCGATGTCATTCATTTGCTGACGGCCCGCGCAGCAAACGAGGAAGTAGCGCGTGACCTGATTCGCGAAATGGCCTGGTACGATGCTTACCTTGAGCACGGGGGCGCCGATCGAAGCGCCAACCCCACTCCCGGAAACAAGATGGGAGGGCTGGCGAATATCGTGGAGAAGGCGCTGGGTTCGGCCGCAAAGGCGGGCAGCAGCACGCTGGCCGGCGTCTTCGGTCCTGGAGAGCGTGTCACCAGCAAGGGACTTATCTTTGCTGCCACACCGGCCAGTGATTTCGTGTGCGGAACACTGCAACTAGCCGCAGGGATGAACATGCATGTCTTCACCACTGGGCGGGGGACGCCTTATGGGCTGGCTATGGCTCCGGTGATCAAGGTTGCTTCCCGCAGCGCACTGGCGAAGCGGTGGCGCGATCTGATTGATGTCGATGCCGGAACCATCGCAACCGGGGAGGCAACGATTCAACAGGTTGGGGAGCAGATCTTCCAGCTGATCCTTGAGGTGGCAAGCGGCCGCAAACAAACATGGGCTGACCATTGGGGTCTGCACAATGAGTTCGCCTTATTTAATCCCGCGCCGATCACCTAACAAGATGTGCAAATGGATTTACAACGCGAATACCAGCAATTTTCTGGCCTGCGTTTAAATCTTCAGACAGAATCTGTTCTGCGCCCGCCTTCAAGGCGGCGGCACAGATGAGCGCATCCCAGAATCCAATCCGGGCCTCGTCTTCGATGCGAAAGGCGACCGCTATGTCCGCCTGTGTTGTGTCTACGCACCACACGCTGTATCTGTCCACAATCGAGCGGGCAGATTTTTTCACCAGCGGCTTAGAGAGCTTTCGCGTCACATGGACATAGAATTCCTGAAGCACCTGCATACTTAGAAAGCCTGTCCGGTTGGCCCACAATTCAGAAAGGGCCTGCTTCGCGGCCTCATATTTCTGTCCCGCATCTACGTCGTGCGCATAGATCAGGACATTCGTGTCGACGAAACTCTTAGCGTTCATGCAGTGCGTCGCGGTGGATCGTATGATCGCCACCCATGTGAAATCCCCGCTCCATCAGGTCCAGCGCTGCCCGGCGCGCACTTTCGTATGCTTCGTCGGCGTCCACCAACGCCTCAATTTGTCCTGCTATAAGGCCACTGATGGATGTAGAGCGTTTGGCTGCGAGGACCTTCGCCTTTTGCACTGTTTCCGGACTCAGGCTCACCGTCAGGTTCTGTTTTCGGATTTGAGGCATGTCATTCCACACACGATTCACGTGCCACACGTATTTTACGTGCAGACATTCGTAAATGTCGAGCCGAGCTTCAAGGGCGAGAGCTTGGAATGCAGCCCTAAGCAATGCCAAGCTTCCGTTGCAATTGCTCGAGGGTGATCCCTTTTGTTTCCGGGATAGACGAAGAGCACAACAAAGAATTGCAGCACCGTCATGGCCGCGAAGAACGCGAAGGGCAATCCCCCGGAATACTTTGCCAGTACAGGGAAAATAAGCGCGATGATCGCGTTCATCAGCCAGTGCGAAGTAGACCCCAGACTCTGGCCCTTGGAGCGGACGCGATTGGGAAACACCTCTGCAATGTAAACCCAAATCACCGCACCCTGCGATAGGGAGAAGAAGCCGATATAGGCAACCAGGAGCCACACCAGGGCCCCGGCATGGGTATGGGTGAAGAAAATAGCGGCCACGCCAGAGAGGCAAGAGGCCGTGCCTACGGCGCCGATAAGCAGCAGGGTTTTTCGCCCGATCTTATCGATGAGCGACATACCCAGCAAACTAGCAAGCAAATTCATTAATCCAATCAGCACCGTCTGCAGGGAACTGGACAGTTGGCTAAAGCCGGCCGACGCGAAGATGTAGTTGGAGTAGTAGAGGACCGCGTTAATCCCCGCGAGCTGATTGAAAAGTCCGATGCTGATGGCCAGAAAGATGGGCAGGCGATATTCGCGCTTGAATAGCGGCTCGGCCGCCATGCCCCGCTCCAGGTGGACCGAATCGACAATCTCGCGGAGCTCGGCTTCAGAGTCTGGGGAGCCCATCATCTTGAGAATGGCGAGTGCCTCGTCCGTTCTGTTCTTGGTTACCAGCCAGCGTGAGCTGCGGGGAATTCCGTACAGCATGATGAGAAAGAGGATGGAAGGAACCCCCGCGATACCAAGCTGCCATCGCCATTGCAGCGGTCCCAGATTGAGCAGCGAGATGAGGTAGTTGGAGAGGTAGGCAAGCAGGATGCCGACGACCACGTTAATTTGAAACAGGCCCACCATTCTGCCCCGCCACTTTGCGGGCGCCAATTCCGCAATGTAGACCGGACCAAGCACACTAGAGCCGCCAATGCCGAGTCCGCCAATGAAGCGGAAGACCATCAGCGCGGGCCAGTTCCAGGCGAAGGCACATCCCAGGGCTGAGACGGTGTACAGAATAGCCATGATGCGCAGCGCCTCACGGCCGCCGATTCGCTGGCCGAGGACGCCTGCGGTCATGGCGCCGACCACGGTGCCGGCCAGTCCGATAAAGACGGTCAGGCCGAGCGTGAAAGGGGTAAGGTTGTACACCACCGTCAGTTGCTGGGTGGTGCCCGCAATCACGGCCGTATCAAAGCCGAACAACAGGCCCCCCAGCGCCCCGACGATCGTGCTTTTTAGAAGGTATGAGGTCATCGCCATGCGTAGCGTCTCTCCGGATGAAAGGGCTGCCTGGCGTTCCCAACTCTCAGCTCCGCCATTTCACCAACAGCGGACCATTAAAACACACGTGTGCCTTCCGTTATTTCGGCGAACACTCGATGGGACCTGCGGTTAATGCCTTCGTTTTCAGTGGGTCCAAAATAGCCGGGTACGCTCGGGATGACAAAGGGGAGGGTGGCGCTTCCAACTTGGTGTGAGCGTGGTAAGAACAACCTCACAGGCGTTGTTCATTCGAGACTAAACTTGCCGCTGGCAAGTCAGGGCGCTTCTTTCGCGCAGCCGAGAGGAGACCCGCAGGGACGGCTGAACGCATCTCAACCAGTTCAGCCTTCCCTGGCGGGTCCGGAAACTCTTAATCCGCGGTGTGAGGGGACTTTCCCCCGCGCGAGGCGGCTACGGAGAGTGGTTGTGTGGCACTGGTTGTGGTGGCCGCGAAAATCTGCGACAACTGGTTTCCGTTGGGGGAGCCAAGGCCGGTGCAGCAGTCCCAGCTTGGTCCAGCCGAATAGCTGCCGTTGTTGCCCTGGGTGATATCGTTGAAGCCGTTCTCGGCGTTCTGGTAGAGCGCGAGATTGGCGAAGCCGATATTGCTGCCGCGCTGCTGGTTGAGGAGGGCGATGAGCGCGGCCCAGAGCGGGGCGACTGCGCTGGTCCCGCCGACAACCCCGGACTGCCCATCAACCAAGACGTTGGATCCGGTCTCAGGTGAGGCGTCGCCAGCCACGTCGGGCACGCCGCGTCCGCCGCCGCTGGTTGGGGGCGCAGGGACGTTGGCGTTCATCTGCCAGGGTGGAACGGTGAAGACGCTGCTGACGCCGCCGCCGTTGCTCCACCCTGTGGCTGATCGTTCCAGACGATTTCCTGCTGGATTACGCCGTTTGCCGCGATCAGCTCGGTACCGCCGCAGCCGAGCACATGGGGGCTGGAGGCGGGGAAGTCGACATTGTTGCCGCTGGCGCCGTCACTGGAGCCGTTGTCTCCGGAAGCGACGGTGATGGTGATTCCCAGCGCGGCCGCGGACTGGCAGGCCTCATCGAAGGCGGTCATGGATTGCGCCGTCCAGTTTGACTCGGGGCTGCCCCAGCTGATGGAGATGACCGACGGCGGACCATTCGTGTGCTCGTGCCAGGGGTGCCGAGGACTTGAGGGTGGGTTCAGTCGTAGGATTCCTTATTCTGTGCCACAGCGCCCGGCAACCAGCGTCGCCAGAAGCTCTTGGGCATCGACCGGTAGGCGACCGCAGCGCGAATGCGAAGTTCTATCTCCGTACCGCTGTTTAAGCGGCTCCACACTGCGAAATGAGCGCCGATCTTGCCGGCGCGCTCTCTCATTCCGGGCAGCCCCCAATGGCCTTTGCGAAATCCGTCTTTCAATACCCTGGAATCAATCCCTGTGCCGTCGTCGCGGATGCGCAGCCGCAATTCGTTGGGCTGGTAGTTGAGCTCCGCTTCGATGGTGCGCGCACCGGCATGGCGAAACGCGTTGTACAGGGCCTCCCTTCCAATCTTGTAGGCCTCTTCTTTAACGATCGGGTGAAGGGGCTGCGGGTCTCCATTCACCAGGATCCTGAAGGCCGCGGGATAGGCCGTCTTGAATTCATTGCCTGCAGCTACCAGCGCGGAGGGTAATTCGTAGGTGTCTGTTGCGCTGGTGTGCAGATCCAGAACGAGCTCGCGCCCATCCAGCATCACCTGGTCCGATTCCTTGAGGGCGGCCTCGAAGATTGACCGGGCTGGCTCGTCCTTTTTCAATTGCGTGGTTGCGGTGTGGAAACGGAGGAGCAGGCCCTGAATCCCTTGAAAGAATGTGTCATGAAGATCGCGCGCAATCCGCTCTCTCTCGGAGAGCCGCGCATACAACCGCGCCCTGACCTGGGCGGTGACTTGTTGTAACCGGACCAGATAGATCAGCGAAAGTAAGCAGAAAATGGAGAAGCCCACAGCGACGGCAAACCAGGTGGTCTGGTAGAACGCAGGCACGATGAGGAAATCGAGAGACGCCCCGCTTTCATTCCATACGCCATCGCTGTTGCATGCCATGACGCGAAAGGAATAACGACGCGGGCCGAGGTTGGTATAAAAGGCCTGCCGTCGCGTGCCGGCATTCTGCCAGTCTGCATCCCACCCCTCAAGCTTGTAACGGAAGCGCACTTTTTGCGGCACAACAAAGCTAAGGGCCGTGTAGTCAATTTCCAGGTCGCGAGTGCGCGGCGGAAGAGTTAGATCCTGCTTGAGCGGGTAGCTCTTGCGGTCGGCAATGATGTTCTCAATATGAACCGGCGGCGGCAGAGTATTCATTGCCAGGTGAGTTGGAGTCGATCATTTGTAGAACGTTTTCATTGGCAAACCATAACATTCCGTCTTGCGATCTGGATGCGGACGGCCGGAAAGGGGAGTACGAAGGATCCGCACCGTCGAATACATCGAAGACCCGCACTTTCACTGTCGTTTCAGGTTTGTCCCACCATCCCTGAAGCTGCTCCCGCGGAATCTCAATGAGTCCGCACTCCGCGTAGAGCCAGAGCGAGCCAAAGCTGTCCGGGATAAGGGTGTAGATCTGATTGCAGGGAAGGCCATTTCGGGTGGTCAGGGTTCGCTTGCTTCCATTTTTCCAGGCGATGAGCCCCGCCTGGGTTGCTCCCAGCACAGACCCATCGGGATCGACAAGGATGTTTCTCACGCCGCCGCCGGCGCTGTGAGCGTAGGGGATCGTCTCGAAACGACCCTGCTGGTAATGACCAAGGTCGCCGCTGAACAGACCGAGCCAAATGCCACCGTGAGGATCGGGAGCAAGCGAAAATGCTCCCGGTATCTGCGCCGTAGCGATGTCTTCGCTGACCTTCCGGTTGTGAAGATGTACGAGTCCACGGGAACGGCCTACCGTCTCCGCCCAGATGTCACCGGTCACGTCCTCAGTCATGGCCACGATAACCCCCATTGGGGTGCCATCAGGCTTCGCAACCGGGCTGAACTTTTTCTGGTCGTAAACAAATAATCCATTGTCGACACCGACCCATAGAAGGCCGGTATGGTCCTCAAGAAGCGATGTCACTCTCTCCCCGGGCAGACCGCCGGCACGAACAATGGAGGATACAGTGCCATCGCGAAGCACATCGAGGCCAGGTTGATTGCCGATCCAGACGGCGCCGTCCGGGGAGGCGAGAACGGAACCAACGTTGTCCGCGCTCAATCCCTGGGTGGTTGAGAAGGTCAATACGCGAAGATCGCGGAAGCTGTCGAGGCCCTTGGAGGTAATCACCCAAAGCACACCTTCCCGATCCTGATAGAAGCTGAATATGTCGTCGCCGGAAAGACCATCCGTGCTGCGAAAATGATCCACTTTGTGGTCATGGATACGGTAGATCCCCTGGCGCAGAGTGCCAACCCAAAGGCTGTTCTCGGAGTCCAGGAACAAGGCGTTCACTTCGAGAGAGCTGCCGTCGAACCCAGGAATGGTGAATGGCTTCCAGACACCCTGGCTCAGTTGCTGTAATCCAAGGCCTGGACGGCCTATTCCAACCCAAAGAGAGCCGTCGGGCGCCGGCGCCAGCGCGCTCACGCCGCTGAGGCCCTCCGCCGGCTTCAGGCTGTTCGGAGCATAGGTGCTGGAGGAACCCGGCATCCAGCGCGTAAGCGCGATGGCGCTTCCGATCCACAAATTCCGCTGCCGGTCTTCTGCCAGCGCCCCAGCGTAAGGGAAGGGAATTCCATCAGCCCGGCCGTAGCACTGCGCTGTGGTATCGAGGGCCTGGCAGAGTGGCCCCTTGGTGTCACGCACGCGAGAACGTGTGAACCAGATTGCCCCTTTATGATCCTCAATGATGGCGTCGATGAGCCCGGGAGCGTCGGGGTAGGTGGTGAGCAAGCCATCTTTCCAGTGGGCAAGACCGGTTGCTGTTCCAATCCAAAGACTATTGTCCGCTGCGGCCTGCAGGCTAATAATGCTGTCGGAGGGCAGAGGCCCTCCGGGTGGAGTCCACGGAACAAATCGCATGCCGTCAAAGCGGACCAATCCTGTCTTGGTTCCAATCCAAAGATAGCCATCCGTGGTCTGGGTAATTGCGGTGGGCATTCCGCCGAACACCCCATCCTGCATTCGCCACGCGGTATGCCCATACTGATTGATTTGCCGGCCGGGATCGAGCGCTGCGCTTGACCGGCACAGAAAGGCAGCCGGCAGGAATATCCCTCCCACCCACAGCATGATACGGATCTTGCACGATCGTCGGTGGGTTGACATCCTCGGTCCTTGAGGGGGGAGCAGCTTGATTAACGCGTAAATGTTAGGTGAAAGAGAAAGTCTCTGCCCCCCTCGAAAGGGTCCCTTTCAGCGTCCGTTCGGGACCCGCCTTTGCCGGCGATGAGCCTCGACCGATAGAAAAAGCTGCTTCCGGGCGGGGGCCATGCGCATGGTCTTCCGTTCAATAGATGCTCCGGCGCTGAATCATGCCTCATCTGCTTCGCTAAACTGGAAGAAGACGTCGTTTGCGTGGATGATCCGAATCGACGCAGGAGGATTACTGATTTCCCGGCGTGTCCCCTGGGGTACCGTCGCAAACTCCTGGCCTAGCCATTTCTGGAAAGCTCGCATGTCCTGGGACGATGAAGGAGTTTTTCACCAGATCATTGGCAGACATGGATCCGCCAGGCTCCAGCACCACCGCCGATAGCGCATGGGAGTGTCGCCGGCAAGCAGGCTTTGCTGATCGAATTGTTGAAAGAAATCTTCGGCAATCACCTTGTCCCACATATAGATGTAATAGAAGGAAGAGTACCCCCCGAGGTGATTGAAAGAGGCATAGAGGTGGGTGTCCGGAAGAGGTACAAACTGCGTGTAATGGCTTAGATCGTCGAGGCACATGTTATCGAGGTTGATGTTCTGCGGGGGATCTTTATACACATCGTAGGAAATGGCGCTGAACGCGTTATTTGAAGCGACGTTGCTGGCGCGGCCGAAGGCGGAGGCCCGGTTCAACCCGCAGACACTATTTCAGCCCGAAGCTGCGAATGGGCCAGGTTTTTAGGCCAAGCAGGTCAGTGCGAACCCACCAGATAAATCGTTTCTTTGTTGGGCACCAGCGCCCCGGCAAATGCGCCGGGTACCATAAAAACCCCCGCCGCCCCGGCGACGAAGGCGCCTCTACTGATAAAACTGCTGTTCGCCGTGCCGCCAATCGCGGCTCCCACACCAGCGCCCACTCCAGCCCCAATGAGCGTGTTGCGCAAACGATGCCGGTTCTTCACTAGCTTCACACTGCGCACATCGTCCCTCTGGATGGCCTGGATGCCCCCTCTTTCCTGTACCGAGATCTCGTCCTCGGAGGCAGTCAGAAACGTCCCGGAGACTTTTTTTGAGCCCATTTCACGGATTTGAATTTTCTCCCCTGGCTGCAGGCCGTTCAGGTTCTCCCAGGAGGTCGGGTTGTTTTGGGCCCACGAAGCGCATGTCGTGCCGAGAAAGCAGATAAGGAACAAGGTCTTTGGCATACGTGCTCCTATCGTTTCTATGGTGGCGGCGGAGACACGATCGTTTCATCCCTTTCGCCTTTTTCTGTTACGACGTCCTTGACGGCACGCCGGCCGGTCAATTCTTGTAAGGCTACGTCAGGTTTTCTCCGGGCCATCTTGCACGGGGGGTGTGCCAGCCGGAGATCTCGCGCCATACTTATAAGCCCGCCGATGAGACACTGTCAAGAGTTCGTTTGCGGATCGTCGTTTGCGGATCAAGAGAGATGCGAGAAAACAGCAGGGTGTGCGCCGTTCATACCATACAAGGAGCGGCCGTCATTACCACCCCGCGTTACTACAATCCCGCCGTGTATTACGCAAGGACTGTAGCAAATTCTGCGTGAAACGCTATGCTCATTTCAAGCGGCGATTCTCCAAGGTCTATGATCGATTCTTTCGGGGGAGGGATTCGATAGTGGAACAAAGGCGAGTCGCCGTTTTCACGTCCCGCTCATGCAGAACTTTCATCCAGTCTTAAAGGGAACTATGGCCAAGGCAAACAAAGCCTCATGCAAGATATTGCAATTTGCTCCGCCTCAGGTTTCCCCTGAGGGAGAGCTTGAGAAGTGGTTTCGGGGCGTGATGCGGAGCAACCACGATTTGATATCTGCTTTGGAGCGACTCCGCGATTCGTACAAAGGACTGCTGGCGCAAAAGACGCTTACTGAAGCTGATCATGCCGTCCTCCTGGCGGTAGAGATCACTCTAAGGGACGCCAGGAACGCGCGAGCCTTGTAGCTCGCGCGCTTTCGTTATTGGGAGGCACGCAATGAATTATGGTACTCATATTTACTGCCCGACCTGTTTCGCAATCCCAGGGGAAGTTTGCCGAACCAAATATCTCGTACACGGGCACGGCGAAGTCACCCCTGTCTTATGCCCTACGCACAGCGCTCGTCTCGCCGACAGCGAACGAGAAACGATGCGCAACTCCCTGGCCGAGCTGGTTTGCGCGGTAGCTTTCAGTGCCTTGAACAACACCAGGGGATAGCGAGCGTCGGCGAAATCCTGATCGAAGAATTCATGCAGCCGATGGGCCTGACGCACGGTGCCCTAGCCGAAGCCATGGGCGTGCAACGGAAGCACGTGAACGAACTGTGCACTGGCCGCCGCAATGTTACCGTTCCGACCGCGCTCATTCTTGCCCGCGTGTTCGGCACCAGTCCTGATTTTTGGCTAAAACGTCCAGCGACGTCTTGATGTGTGGGAAGCACTGCACTCACCTGATGAACGGGCACGAATCGAACGCGCCAAGCCACTGACAGCTAATGTGGGAGAAGCGCTGTGCAACCACCCGGGGCCTCTAGCCTAACTCCTGACGTATTCATGCTGGTAGCCGCTACGCCGGCCAGATAGATTTTCGGCTCCATCCGTTCGCCGCCCATACCCTGTCAATCCTGAGAGAATACCTCTTCCGCCGCGGCCACGTCGTTCCTCTCCATCCGGCGGCAGATCGTTTCGCGGGACTGGGGAACCACCCGACCGCGACCAACTCGTGGCGGCGGAGCCTCCCGATGGTGAACGCCGCAGGGAAAATGTACACTCCGAGCTTGCGATTGCTCGCTTCTCCGGAGACCCTGCTTGCTGAAACTTTTTCAAGGTATGCGACCGTTCAAGCCTGCAGCAGCCTTGCGCGATGCCTTTGCCGGATTCACGCTCGCGGCGATGAATATCCCGCAAGCCCTGGGATACACCAAGATTGCCGGCATGCCCGTGGTTACCGGTCTCTATTCGTTGCTGCTGCCGCTGGTGGCATTCGCGGCCTTTGGCTCCTCCCGCTACCTGGTGGTATCCGCCGATTCCGCAACCGCGGCCATCTTTGCCAGCGGAGTCTCGGGCATGGCGCCCGCAGCCGGCGCGCGCTACGTCGCGCTGGCGGGCGCGGTGGCATTGCTTACTGCTGGATTTCTGCTGTTGGCACGCTTGCTCAAGCTTGGCTTCATCGCCGACTTTCTCTCGCAGACGGTGCTCACCGGCTTTCTTACGGGAGTGGGGTTTCAGGTCGGGATCGCGGTGCTGGGAGAGATGCTGGGGGTTCCGGTTACTGCTCGACGAACCGTCCTGCAGTTGGCGGAAGTCTCGAGAAGATTGCCGCAAGTGCATCCCCCGACCTTAGCCGTTTCTGCCGTCGTGGTGGTGGTTCTGCTTCTGCTGCAGCGCCTTGCACCCAAGGTGCCGGGTGCACTCATCGCAGTTGGCGGCGCCATGGCGGCAAGCGCAATCTGGAATTTTAGCGGTCATGGGATTGAAACCATCGGACCGGTCGCCGGCGGCCTTCCGCATTTCGGACTCCCTCGCGTGAGTTGGAGTGATCTTCGACCGCTCGTTTCCACCGCTGCATCGTGCTGCATCATGATCATCACCCAGAGCGCTGCCACCGCCCGGATCTATGCGACGCGCCATCGGCAGCAGTTGGACGAGAATGCGGACCTGGCCGGCCTTTCTGCGGCGAATGCCGTGGCCGGATTGAGCGGTACCTTCGTCGTGAACGGAAGTCCCACGCAGACCGCGATGGTCGAAGGCGCCGGCGCACAAGGTCAGGCGGCACAGGTTGCGACCGCGGCTATCGTCGCGCTTGTTCTGGTCTTTCTTACCAGGCCGCTCCAGTATCTGCCCCGCTGCGTGCTCGGCGCTCTGGTCTTCATGATCGCCATCCGGTTGATCAAGTTGCGCACGCTGCTGGCGATTCGCCGCGAGAGCCCGGGAGAGTTTGCCTTGGCTCTGACCACCACGGTCGTTGTCGATTGCGGCGGGTGTGGAGCAGGGGATCTTGCTGGCCATGATCCTCTCGCTGCTCCGCATCGTCCGGCACAGCTATCACCCGCACACGGGTGTCATGGCTCGGAACAATGAGGGAACCTGGGATCTGAATCCCATAGTGCAGGGTGCGATGACCGAACCCGGATTGGTGTTGTACCACTTCGGAGCCACGCTCTTCTATGCAAACGCCAACCGGTTCGCGGAAGAAGTAACGTTTCTCGCGGGCCAACCGCCTTCCCAGATACGCTGGCTGATTGTCGACGCGGAGGCCATCACGTACCTGGATTACTCCGCAGCGCGGGTTGTGCGGGAAGTGCAGCAGAGCCTGGCGGCCAGCGGGACTCAATTAGGCTTCGCTCGGATGCGTTGGGACCTGAAAGCAGACTTTACCCGCCATTGCCTGAACGAGGTGATCGACCCCTCGCTTATCTTCAACCGGCTGCATCAAGCGGTGGCGGCTTTTGAGAAACTGCATAGCCATTGAAGATCGAGCCATCCCACACTCATCGACTCAATCAAGGTTGTAAACAATCCGATTTTTTGGACTGTCGAAAGCCCAGGCCAGTTCCGCCCCCAGGTAAACCACGCAAAATTTCTCCAAAAGCGTATAATCCGGGACGTTTTTGGGGCCCTGCGACAAAGGAGATTCTAATGACACGCTCTATCCAACTGTTCGTCTGCTTTGCCACGCTCACAGGAGCCGCCTTGGCGCAACTCGAAACTGTGCAACCCGAGAACACCAGCTCACCCGTCGCCTACGTTTACGTCTCAAGGCCAACCCACGTCGATGGTTTCGCCGCTTCTTCAAGCGGGAAGCTCACCCCGGTGCCGGGTTCACCTTTTGCCAAGATTGGCCTCTCTCACATGTCAGTCACCAGGAAGTTTCTCTTCGGTGCGGGCAACAATGGTGGGCCAGACTGCTCTGGGCCGGATCCGGTGTGCTCGTGGAGTATTTATACCTATTCCATCGGGTCCAATGGCGCTCTCAAGCAAGCTTCAGTAATCAATCCTTATAAGTACAGTCCCAACGAATGCTATGCTGCCGGGCCAACGCAACTCGACTATACGGGCGCAACTTTGTACAACGATGCCTATAACTGCGACGGCGACGACCAGTATCTCCAAGCGTTCAAGATCGAAGCAAATGGCGATTTGCAGTTTGTGGCAACCCAAGACATCGGAAACGTGGAGTCGGAAGGCTTCCTCTCCCCGGTGGTTCTTCTTGGCAACAATAAGTATGCCTATGAGACAGGCTGTGACGGGTATGGGCCCAGCTTCCAAGTAATTGGGCAAAAGCGAGAGAGCAATGGGGCGTTGGTCAATACGGGTATCATCGCCGACCAGCCGAAAGGAAAGACCCCGGAGGACATCTACTGCGCCGAAGGCGTGCTTGCCGGTGACCCAACGGACCACCTGGCTTTCGTTCTCCAGGATACTAACAACAACTACGCGGGGCCAACGGTGCTGGCAAGCTATAGGGCTGACTCGAAGGGCAATCTGACCACTACCAGCACTTATGAAAACATGCCCGCATCCGCTCTCACTTTCGTTAACGCTATGAGTATATCCCCATCGGGGGAACTTCTCGCGGTCGGCGGCGCGGGTTTCCAGCTCTTTCACTTTAATGGAGGCAATCCGATCACGCACTATACCGGGCTGCTTCAGACCGGTGACTACTTCATACAATTTGGCTGGGACAGCGAACATCACCTGTACGCACTCAGCCGCAACAAGCTGTATGTGTACACAGTCACGCCTACGAGCATCAAGCAGGCTCCAGGTTCGCCATACTCGATCCCCGAAGCCTCGAGTGTTATTGTTCTGTCCAAGCCGTAGCTTTTCCAAAACGTAACGTCACTCCATGGGGGAGTGTAGGGCGATAAACCCTGCCCCCCAAATAGCAGAGTCTTTTTCCAGGTCCTTCCGTCGGCCTTCCGCTCTGCGGGGCATCGCTCTCACTTTTCGAAAACGAACCGTGCGCCCTTGGCTCACTCATAGGAAGAGCTCGGCGTCCTGGCGGCCCCTGGCTGTCTGTGCTAGCACATTTCGGGACAAATCCCACCCAGTGTTCCAATCATCGTCGTTGCCGATAACAATTACGTGTTTCGATTGAGAACGGTTGGAACCTGGGATTCATCCGGAAGCCGGTGGCTCCGGCACGGTTTCCGACCCATAATTCGAATCCCACGGTGTTGCGCAGCGGAATGAAAGCATACCGCACGCTTTGCGCCCATCCAGGTGAGTTCCTCGAGCACAGCGCGGTGAGATTCATTCGGTTCTGGGGATTGCGCGGAGAAACGATGACCGCAAAGCTGGAGAGGGCACCAGCAGTCTGGCTACGTTGGGCGCTACCATCATTCGCCGATCTGTTTTTCCTTGTCCTTATAGGCATCCTTGCATTCAGCCCGATGAGTGCCGGCTTGCTTCGCGATGCCGATACCGGCTGGCACATACGGAGCGGGGAGCAGATCCTGGCGACCCACGCGATCCCGCGAAGCGATACCTTCTCATACACCAAGCATGGAGAGCCCTGGTACGCCTGGGAGTGGATGTACGACGTTGTCATTGCCGCGATCCACCACGTCTCGGGTTTGAATGGAGTCGTACTCTTTACCGCTGCAGTCATAAGCGTCACCTTCGCACTTCTATTTCGATTCATTCTGCAGCGGAGCGGAAACCTGGCGGTGGCGGCGTTTCTGACGCTATTGGCGACAGCGGCTGCTCAGGTTCATATGCTCGCCAGGCCACACGTTCTGAGCTGGCTGTTAACACTGCTCTGGGTCGAAAATCTTTGTCGCTTTGAAGATGGCGAGCGATCGGCGTTGCTCTGGCTTCCGCCGCTGATGTTGCTCTGGGTAAATCTTCACGCGGGGTTCATTTTGGGGCTGGGGCTGCTTGGAATCTTCGCCATGGGGCGCATTTGGAGCTCTCTTACCGCCCCGCGCGACGGGGATCGCCAAAAGATAGCCCAACTGGTCATCGTCTTTTCTGTTTGCCTGTTGACTACGCTGCTTACGCCTTACGGCTACCGACTGCACATTCATGTGTACCAATACTTGTCCAATAGTTTTCTGATGAACAACATTGACGAATTCAGCTCGCCGAACTTCCATGTTCCTGTTTACGAGTATTTTGAGTTATTTATCCCGCTGGTGATTGCGGGAGCCGTGCTTGGACGCGATCGGCTCACCCCAACCGGCTTTCTGCTGCTGTTGTTCTCCCTGCACGCAGGACTGTATGCGGCCCGCAATATACCCATTTCAGCAATCATTATGAGCATGGTTCTGGGACCACTGTTGACACTGGCCCTCTCTCCGGGATCCGATTGCTCATCCCGGCCTCGATGGTTACGTTCCATGCTTGACACCGGGCAAGATATCTCGGACAGCATGAAGCGCCTGGAAAGCCAGCTCCATGGGCATGTGCTGGTGGCAGTGGTGATGGCCGTATCCGTGGCGCTGGTCTTGAACGGTGGGCGCGTGCTTTCAAAACAGATGCTCGCCGCCCATTTTGACGAGAGGGCCTTTCCTGTAAAAGCAGCCCAATTCATCGCGCAAAGAGGCATTCGCGATCATCTTTTCAGCTCTGATACCTGGGGTGCTTATCTGATTTACAGCCTCTATCCAGGAACTAAAGTTTACTTCGACGACCGCCACGATTTTTATGGGGAAGCTTTCGTCAAGGACTACGGGAAGGCCATTTCGGGATCTCGGCAATGGCGGGAACCACTCGATCGTTATCAAGTGAGGTGGGTGCTCATGCCCGTGGATTCGCCTTTGTCCAGTCTGTTACGAGAAAGCCAGGACTGGCGTGCCGACTACGATGACGGGCTGGCCATAATCTTCTCCCGGGCAACGGAATGTGGGCAGCGTGGTGGGACCCTCCCATGCTGAGGAACCCACACCCCGACTATCACACGAGTATTCGGATCGCTCCCGGGGCGCGAATATTTACCATTCTTACGGTCGCTCTTGTAGCGCGGATGCTGATCGTATGGTTTGCCACCGCGCAGTTCCCGCATGGCTGGCTATTTACTCGCGGTATCGAGCTCGGAACGTTGGCCCAGTGCTTGCTCGCGGGGCAGGGACTTAGCTCGCCGTTCGGAGGATCCACCGGGCCAACAGCGCTTCTGGCTCCAGGATATCCCGCCATCATCGCCTGCATCTTCCGCGTCTTTGGTAGTTTCACATTTGCAGCGGCGATCGCTGTCATGGCGCTCCAACTTCTGTTCAACGTGATGACCGTGTGGATGATCATGCAGGTTGCGCAGCGGTACTTCAGCGTGCGTGCTGCCAACCTGGCGGGAGCATTTTGGTCGCTGTCGTTGCCGCTCCTCTGGATGCCGACAATCTTTTGGGAAACCTCTTTATCCACGCTGCTTCTGATGAGCATGGTCGCTTTGGCTCTCCGCTATGAGCGAAGCCCAGGCTCTCTCTCATGGGCGCTGATGGGAGCGTATTGCGGTCTGGCTGCGCTGGTGAATCCGGCGCTGTTGCCGGCTTTGTTGTCGATCCTGGGATGGGCGGCATGGCAGACGAGAAAGGCGTTTCGCTATTCCCCATTCCTGGGTCTGCTTATTCTTTTCCTGGTATACGCTCCGTGGCCAATCCGGAATGCGCGCGTCCTCCACGCCTTCATCCCACTGCGCAGCACCGTCGGGTTCGAATTATGGGTAGGAAACCGAGCCGGCGCAACCGGCTTTCTCGATGAATCGCAGTTCCCGATATTCAACCAGGTTGAATTCGACAGCTATGTCGCGAAGGGCGAGGTTGTGTACATGCAGGATAAGTCGACGCTGGCCAAGGCCTACATCCGGGGTCACCTGCTCGAGTTTCTGCGGCTGAGCGCGCTGAGATTCCTGCGCTTCTGGACGGGAACAGGCACGAGGGATGGCTCCCTGTTCTTTGCCACACATGCCGTCCTGACAACATCTCTTGGATTGATTGGCCTTTGGCGGCTGTTCAGGGAAAGAAGGTTCCGCCTGGCTGCATTATTTCTCCTGCCAATGATCCTTTTTCCCTTACCCTACTACATTACTCACGCCGAGTTCCGATACCGGCTGGTCATCGATCCGCTGCTCGTGATCCTGGCTGGGTATGCGGTCAGCGCTTCGTTCCTGCATGGATCCCAGCGAGAGATAGACCAGCGTGAGAGTCAGGCCGGGAACGACGGCCGCAAGGATCAGCTGAGCCATATGATTCTCCGTCAGTAGTAGGGAGTAGCCGACGATATTGGTTCCTACCAGCAGGAACAGGATGGTCAGCGTGCGAACGCCCCTGTCCCGCGCCTTGCACCATAAATACAGGAACGGCAGCAGGGCGATGGTGTAGTGGTGCCACCAACTGATAGGGGAGACAGCGAGCTCGAGTAATGTTACGACGACCAGGTCACGAACAAGCTCTCCCTCGCGGCGCCTGCGGTAAAAATAACCCAGGAACAGAGCGTATACACTAAAGCCCACAACCCGGGAGACACTACACGCATGCGGTGGGATGACTCGTGGCGGCTCGCCCCAGTTGGGCACATAACCCATGAATAACTCCTGCACATAGGCGACAAGCGACGAATTCTGACAGACGGGCGCGCCGCAAGAGATACTCGGCAAGACCATTTGCCAGAACCGGCGATGTGCGGTCCATCCTGCTTGATACAGCGAAAAGACCGACAAACCGCACATCCAGGCAGCGTAGGCAGCAAGCCACTTATAGCGCCGATGAAACACGAGCACAGGTACTGCCAGGACAGGGGTTAACTTAATCAGTGTTGCCATGGCAAAGCTGAGCGCGGAAAACGACGTCTGGTTTTTCTTGAGGAGCCACACACTCGCGGCCAGCAGAAAGAGGATCAGGCAGTCAACCTGTCCCATAAACAGGCTGTCGCCGACTGGGAAGTAGGAAAAGAGTCCCGTGCCAAGCATGAGCGCGAGCTTGGGACCGGGGTGTATGCCTCCTGCCTTCAGCGAAAACAGTACAGCCGCGCATAGCAACGATGCCGTCAGAATTTTCCAGACACCGTATGCGGAGTCGAAGGCAAGGTATGCCAGGGGTTTCATCAGCACCGCGAAAAAAGGTGGATAGATGAAAGGGGCCGCGAAAGGAATGTGGTAACGGATTGCGGCAGTTTGCCAGGCTGAAGACAAAGCAGCCGAAGCATTCAAATTGATTCGGCCATCCGCATACAGCGGAAGAGCATAGAGATCTTGCTGTGGCTTCCCGGATACTACTTTTGCCGCGAGGTAATAGGCGCTGAAATCGAAACCGCTATATAAGGAGGGGAGGTCGAGCGTCGTCACCCAATCACTCAATTGCTCTGCGCCGAAGAGGGTGAGCAGAGCGACTGCGAGAGCGGCATCTTTACGGTTAAGGAACCTCACCCCCGGCAGCAACTGCAGGCCGGCAATCACGGCCAGCAACAGGCTGAAGGCAAAGCCAAGATTGCCCGCAAATGGGCGATACAGCAAGGTATTCCCGGCGGAGATAAGCAACATTGTCGACCAGAGGATGTACCAGATCACCTCAGAGCGGACAGCGAATAATGTAGCAGGGCTCTTCAGCGAGCGCTCCTTACCGCACGGTGCCACGTCGCCATGCGGTTGCAAAGCTATTGAAATATGCCGACGGACGCAGATCCCGACGAAAGAGGATGCTGTAAGGCCTAACTTGATCGTTCCAGCTCCGCTTAGCTTCAACTGGTCCACCACGATATTGCCGATTGCGTAGGCCGTCGAGCTTCCCGCACCATCGAGCTCGACATCGTCGGCATAGCTGCTGTTATGGAAATAGAAGGCGCCGGTAAAGTTCAGCGATCCGCCGGCGCCCAGCAACACCGCGTTGTAAGTATTCGAGTGGCCGGCAAAGAACAACAGTCCGCGGAGGCCGCTCGCCGAGTAGCTATCGGAGCTCGGCGCGCCGACATAGGTTCCTCCCGCGCTGCACTGCGATGCCAGCACATTCCCGGTAAGCGAAGCCGGCATCCCGCTGGGGGTCGTGGTACCCGAGCAGGTCAGATAATAAGACGGAACCGAGCTGATGTTGCTGTTGGCTGCTCCCGAGCCCCCGGAAAAAACCGGTCCCCCGCTCAGGAAATAGAAGATGACACCCTGCGTGGAGGGCTGGGTTCCGATCCAGGCGTTGCGGATGGTGGAGCTCGAACCAACGGTCAAATTGCCATTCAGATAATAAACGCCAGGTTGAAAGATGGTAACATCGTTCGCCCACCCGGCGAGATTTGTCACGTTAATGCCGGTCGGGTAATAGCCGGGACTAAACTCAAGACAGTTTCCGTAATATTCGACGTAGGTGCCTGGGTCCTGGCCCACGTTGTGCAACGTTCCCGCTGAACTGTTGGCTATGGTGTTGGGACAACTATCCGTTCCGGGCCCAACCCAAATGCCGGTAATGAGGCCATACGTAGGATCCTTTCTTGCGCATCCATTCGAACCGGAGCTGACCGCGTTTTGAATACAGCCAGTGGCATCACCCACGGGGGTACTGGTCAGGATTTGCGGCGCACTGGGCTGGGTTGGCGCAGGAACACTGCCATAGGGATCGGCGGTCGCTGCCTGGGGGCTCTTCCAGAGTTTATTGGCAGGGTCGTTGAGAATCGTTTGTGCGCCACAGTATTGGTTGGTGGTCGGTCCACCGACCATGGACAACTGGCCGCCGTGTCCCGAAGGGCCCCGCGGTGCTGGTATCGATGGGATAGCCATTGCCACCATCGCAGTAAACCGCATTGCTCGAGCTATTCGAGGCAGGTGATCCGTTGGCGGTGGAGTTCACGCCGATGCTAATCGTGGGCCCCCCCGTAATCACGATATGGGCTCCGCCCGATACCCACAGAGCCTGAGTGGTGGCCGGGTCCAAGATGACAAGCGGCGGAGAGCCCGGTCCCGGGTGGCAGCCCGCAGGTGCAGGAAGCTCCAACCGTCATCGAGTGCACCCCCAGGAGCCCCATGAACCAGGTAGCCGGCTTCTCCTGCACCACGACATTAAGAAACGGGTAGGTGGCGCCGCCGGATGATTTAACGCCGGTTACCGAGGTGGGGAAAGTCCAATTCACCGCGACGGCGCCGGCGGCCGTGCTCGTACCCCACGAGGCCGCGGAGGTGGTCGCCGTATAACCGTTGAACCCCGCATACTTGCAGATGGCAGCGGCCGAAGATGAACTGCAGTCGCCCGCGGTGCCGGGGCTGAAGCTCGGACTGCTGGCAATCGTTCCTTTGCTCAGGTAGAGCATATCCATCGCCCCGGCTACACAGGAAGCGTCGGCGGCCGACTGGGCGGCCTGGCGGTGAAACCAGACGCTGGAGAGGTCTACGGCGAATCCAACCGCCGCCAGCAGGAATATACCCATCATCAGGATCAGATATACCGAGGCCTGCCCCGACTCGCCATCCGCGGACCTGGTCCGGTATTGGGTTCGGTATTCGGTCCGGTGGTGAAGTGCGGTGTTGGGTTTCGTCATCGACCCGTCTTCGTCAGCTAAAACACAATTTGTCCCTGAGAGATAAAGGTCACCGAATTCTGCAGTCCGGGAAGACTCACGTACGGAACATAGGTATAGGCCACTTTCACTGTGACTGGATTGCCAACCGCCGCGGTGTTGTTGGAGTAGGCCACGGTAACCGTCATGGCAGACAGGTTGTGCAGCGAGACGGAAGCGGCAGAGGTGACCACGGCCTGCACATTGGAATAAGGGGTCTTGTCTGTGCACACAGTGTCCGGACCGCTGCAGACCGAGCTGTCGGTCCCATGCAGGGTCGCATAGCGTACCCCTTCCCGGGTTGCGCTGTTGAGTACGCTGCAGGTATAGGTGAACATGCAAAGCTCAAACAGCCAGAACATCAACGACATGACCACCATCAGCGAGACAACCAACTCGAAGCGACGCTTGTCCGTCTTCGCCCTGCCGCTCGGTCCCTTTCCTCTGCGCAAATCACTGGATCGCCCTCATCTCCACCATGCGATGAAAGCTGGTGGTTGGGAAAATGGCGACGGGGATGGGAATTGGCGGGGTGACGGTGTAGATCACGTCCACGCGGTTCAATTGGAAGGTGGGGGATTCAGGGTCCGTATCGGGCGTGCCAGCCACCGTGCCCGCGCCTGTGCTGGGGCTGGTGCACTGGGCTGTGTTGGCCGGCGTGGTTACGCCCACGGCGCTCGAGCAAACGCGAACCGACACCGTGCTGGTGGACGCCCCGGAAAGTCCAATGCTGGCGATGGCCAGACTGGAAACGACTGTAGCGCTCGGCGGGGCCGATTGCGACGGCGACGATGTGCCCTGGATCGCATACTCCATCGCACTGCGTGCAGCGGAGTTGAGCGATGTGGCAACCAGAAAAAAATATCCAAAGTCCACGGCATAGCAGACCAGGATGGTGAAGATAGGCACCATGAGCGCCACTTCAATCAGGCTCTGGCCGTCCTGCTTGCGCCAGATACTCCGGCTTGCGGGCATCGTCACGAGAGCTCGCGATCGCACTGGAAGGTGTGCTGACATTCGATGCTCCTCCAATCGTAGTCATCGACCGTACCCATGGCTTGCATGAGCTGTCTGCTATGGTTATCCAGCAAACGTATCCATCATGCTTACTACCCAAGGTCGGCAGGACGGATTTATGCGCTGACGGATCGGTCTGCCGCCTGTACAAACTCAAATGACCAGCCTGCAACTAAAGTACCAACATGTCCTCAGGCGATCACTAAGACGCTCACTCTACAGTGATTGCGCGTCGCTTGGCGGACGGCGGAGGGAGATAAATGACGGCTTCCGCCGGCTATGAGTTATTGGTTTAGCGAATTCAGCCGTTAATCCTGCCAAGGAGAATAACCATGAACGAGCCTCAAGGGCAAACTATCTAACCTACTCCACGATGAGTCCGGCCAGGACCTTATCGAGTACGCACTTGTGGCAGCAATTATCGCTTTGGGCGCAACTGCAGCGATGGGCGCTCTCGCAACCAGCATCTCTACGGCCTTTTCAACCGTAGGAAGCAAATTAACAGCTGCTGTCTAGACGGGCCAAGCAGCATCGGGCTAAGCCACTTATCCTACGCGCGAGCGCAGGAGGGTCATGGGTTCCGAGTCAAGGGAAGGCGGAGGAGCGTGGAGATTAGCTTCAGGCACCTCTTCACGAAGTCTGCTGCACGATGAGTCCGGCCAGGACCTTGTCGAGTACGCACTCATTGCAGCGGTGATCGGGTTGGGCGCCACGGCGACGATGAAGAGTTTCGCCGACCACCATCAGTAGTGCCCTCACGAGCCTGGGAAGCCGGCTAACTGCCTCTGTCTGACTGATGCGAACGAAAGCGGCCTGTGAGTTGCCGTCCGCTGGGGGCGAACGCAGTTACCGGGTTGGATGTGTCCAGTGCTGAAACTCACGATCGAGCTCGCCTACGCAGCTTGCTGTTTGCTCTGCGCTATGGCGGGTGCAGTGTTCGACATATCAAGTCGGCGGGTACCAAACTTTGTGACGCTTCCAGCGATTTGCCTTGGTCTCTTGTTGCATCTGATTTTCGGCAGTTGGCCGCAACTAGGCGCAGCGGCGGCCGCTGGATTGCTTTGCGGATCGATTTTCCTGCTGTTTTATCTGGCCGGCGGAATGGGGGCCGGCGATGTGAAGCTGATCGCCGCGGCCGGCTGCATCTCGGGGCTCTCCCTGGTTGGACCGCTGCTTATATTTACCTCTCTCGCCGGCGGCGTGATGGCATTCGGTCTGGCACTCTACCACCGGCGACTTAAAGAAACGGTGCTGAATATTGGTGCGCTGGCTGTCCATCACCGCATGGAAGGATTGGTGCCGCATCCGATTCTGAACGCTCGGCAACGCGCGAACGATGCGCTTGCCTTATGCGGTGGCCATCGCGACCGGGAGCGCGCTGAGTCTTTTGCTCTTGTTTGTGCAGAGGTGAGGCCATGAAGATAAAGCGTCTGGTCATGGCCTTGCTCATCGCGCTCCTCATCTCCGGCTTGTTTACTTTTTGGCTCAGCACACGGGTCTCCAAGGCGGCGCATGTAACTCGCCCCCAGAAGCAACTTTATGTTGCCGCGGGAAAGGCACTTGATGCAGGTGAAACCTTGAAGCCGGAGAGCCTGGAGTTAGTCGAATGGCACGCATCCACACCGCTTGCCGAGGGGTTTACCAAGATTGGCGACCTTGAACGGCAGAGTGCTGCAGTATCCGCTGGCCAAGGGTGAGCCGATCATCGAGCGGCAACTGGCCGCGGCCGGGGCCGGCGCCGGCTTGACGGCAAACATTCCATCGGGCATGCGGGCCATTTCTGTTCGCTCCGATGAGGTGGTGGGGGTTGCCGGCTTCCTGCTGCCCGGAACCCATGTCGACGTGCTGATGACCTATCGTTCCAACGACTCCCCCGATCCCCGCACCGCGACCGTGCTGCAGGATGTAGTGGTGCTGGCCGCCGGACAGCAGATTCATCCTGACCCCAATGACAAGCCGGTCAGCGTCAATGTGGTGACGCTGCTGCTGAAGCCGGAGGACGCCGAGAGACTGGTGCTGGCAACCACCTTGGGGTCGATTCACTTCGTGCTGCGGAACGGTGCAGACCAGGAGCAGGTGGCCGACCCTTCCATTGGGATCAGCGAACTCACCGGAACGCCAGATCTTTTGCCCAGTACCGCGCTGAAAGCGCCGCAGCCAAATTTCAGGCGGTACAAAGTGGAAACGTTTCTGGGCGATAAGCAAGTCGTAAACAGCTTTCGGTGAGGCGGATGACCAGAGCAATGCAGGGTGTGTCGAAAGCTATCTGTGGCGCGCTCGTTCCCGCTGTGTTGGGAGGCTTCCTCCAGGCGCAAACGGCGACTGCGACTCCAGGTCCGTCTACCGCTTCAGCCGCAGACTCGATCAATATGGCCACGCTCTCGCAAGCCGGTGCCCCGCCCAACCAGCGGCTTGAATATGAGGGCAAGCCGGTGCACGTCCTGCTGGGACGGTCGATCGTGTTTGAGACGCCCCGTCGTCTTAAGCGGGTGTATGTGAGCAATCCGCTTGGTGATCGATTCCTTTACCGCCAGCCCTACGCAGATCGTTGTCACCGCCAAAGCACCCGGTATCAGCAGCCTTATCCTGTGGGACGAAGCGGGCCAATCGCAGACGTACCTGGTTTCGTCCGATACCGATGTCGCCAACCTGCAACAAGAGATTCACGCGGCCATGCCGAACGACGACATCAAGGTGGAAGCACAGCAGGACCGCATCTCTCTCTCCGGCACGGCATGGACGATGCTTCTTCTCAGGAGGCCTTTAAGCTGGCCAGTCTTTACACAAAGACCGTGGTTAACTCGGTGGTAGTAAGGCAGCCTCATATCCGCCAGGTGAAGCTGAAGGTGCAGATCATTGAGGTCGACCGTTCGAAGATTGACTCGCTGGGAGTCACCATCTTCAGCACAGGGAAAAATACCAGCATCGTGCAGACCGGACAGTTTCCCGCGGTCGGCACCGCAACCACCAGCAGCTCAACCGGAGCCGCGACGACTACTCCGACACTGAGTATCAGCAACCCACTCAACCTGCTGTTCTATAACTCCGGCCTGAATCTCGGGGTGACCATCCAGGATCTGGCGAACAAACAGGTCCTGCAGATTCTTGCCGAACCCACAATTACCACGCTCAGTGGGCAGAAGGCGTCGTTTCTCTCCGGCGGCGAGTTCCCCTTTCCGGTGGTGCAGGGTTCTTCGGGCGGGACTACCTCGATCACCATTCAGTTCCGTTCGTATGGCGTCAAGCTGGAATTCACTCCCATCGTAAATGACGACGGAACGATTCAATTAAAGGTGATGCCCGAAGTGAGCGCCCTGGATTTCACCAATGCAGTCACCATCTCCGGGTACACGATTCCCGCGATCGCGACGCGCCGCGCGGACACACAAGTAGAGTTGCGCGACGGACAGAGCTTCGCCATCTCAGGGTTGCTCGATCATCGCACCACCGACATCCTGAGCAAAATGCCGGGCATTGGCGACGTGCCGATTCTGGGCCAGCTCTTCCGATCCAAGAACATCAATCACTCGACCGTGGAGCTGGTAGTGATCGTGACCCCCACAATCGTGGACCCGCTGACCGATACCACCGTGCCGTGGGAGCCGAAATTGCCGGTGCCGCTGCTCGACCCCAAGAAGTTTGATAAGAGCACAAGCAAGCAGAAACCAGGCGCCACACCACCACCAGGAACAGGCGGTAGCCAGTGACGCCGGCGCAAGCGGGATCGGGTACAACCCAGGTAGCTGTGCTCACGGTGAAGCTTGCACCCGAGGTCGGTGGAGCAGATCCGCAGGTGTGCCGCCGAATTGCCCTGGGCGCTGGTGCCGGTTGATTTCGAGAACTACTTCTCCATCGGCAATCGTCCGCCCCTTACCCAGCGGGCGATTGACGCGGATGGCTGCATCGCGATCATTGATTTTGACCAGGACTGCGAGCTCGCGCTCGCGACCGCTGAGTTCCTGCGCCAGAGCTTTTACAACAAGATCGCGATTATGGCCTACTCTTCCGCGACCGATCCCGATCTGCTGTTGCGGGCCATGCGGGCGGGTTGCAGCGAGTTTCTCGGCAAACCATTTGATGCCGACCTATTTAGCGACACGCTTATCCGGCTGGACCATCGTTGGGCTGCCCATGTACCCCTGCCGCGGAATTCCGGAAAAATAATCTCGTTCTTTGGCGCAAAAGGCGGCGTCGGCACGACCACGCTCGCGGTCCATCTGGCCATGTTCCTAGTCCGTGACTTCAAAAAGAAAGTACTGCTTATCGACAACCATGCGCAGTTAGGCCATGTGGCGCTCTACCTCGGCATCGACGGAAGCCAGCATCACTTCTATGATCTGGTGCAGAATGTCAGCCGGCTCGATCAGGAGTTGCTGCGTGGATTCATCGCGGCCCACCCCAACGGCCCGGATGTTCTCTCTTCTCCCGACATTTACGGTGGCGTATGGAAAGCCGACGCCGAGTCCGTCGAGCGCACACTGGAGTTCCTGAGCACCGAATACGACTTCGTGGTGCTGGATTGCGAGGCGTCTTTTGAAGACCTGAACCTTGCCGTCATTCATCTTTCGACCTGGGTATACCTGGTGGCGACTCCGGAGATTGGAGCCATCCGCGATCTGTCCCGTTATGTGGATGGCCTGATTCAGAATGAACAAGCGACGGAAAAACTGCAGGTGGTCATCAACCGCTACTCCTCGCGCGATGCAGTCACCATCGAGCAGATCGAGAAGGCAGTCCGCCTGCCCATCGCATTCAAAATCAGCAATAACTACAGCGAGCTGGTCCAGTCAATCAATATCGGCAAGCCGGTGGCGGCAGACCGCAAGTCGGAGTTTTCTTCGCAGATGACCAGGTGGGCTGCCGCCCTGGTGGGTGTTTCCGCCGCAGCACCTCAGGAGCCGTCAAAGAAGCGGTTCGCTTTGTGGAAGTAAACGTCACGTGCGCTGTTGAAGATTCGAGGATTGTTGCATGGCCGATTATAGTTTGACTGCTGGCGGCCGAATCGTACCTCCCATTGTGCGGGTGGCGAGACCGGTCGCGCAAAAGATACAGCAGGAGATCAAGTCCGCGGTACACCAGGGCCTGATCAAGCGGTTGGATCTGGACAAGGTCGCCCTGATGCACGAGAACCGCGGCTCGCAAAAGCAGCTGCTGGAAGTGATTCATCAGCTTATCGACGAGCAGAGCATTCCACTCTCTCTGGCCGAAAGAGAGCGGTTGGCGCAGGAAGTGCTGGATGAAGTTTTTGGCCTGGGCCCACTGGAACCGCTGCTGCAAGATCCAACGGTCAACGACATACTGGTCAACACCTACACTTCGGTCTATGTGGAGCGGCGCGGGGTGTTGGAGAAGACCACCGTCACCTTCCAGGATGACCGCCATCTGCTGCAGACGATCGACAAGATTGTTTCGGCGGTGGGCAGGCGGGTGGATGAGTCCTCGCCGATGGTCGACGCGCGCCTGAAAGATGGGTCGCGTGTCAACGCGATCATCCCACCTCTGGCGGTGGATGGTCCGATCTTGTCCATCCGCAAGTTTGGGGTAACCCCGCTAGTCGCGGAAGACCTGTTGCGCAACAAAGCGCTCACCGAGCCGATGCTTGAAATCCTCAAAGGCGCCGTGCAGGCCCGGCTCAACATCGTGGTCTCGGGCGGCACTGGCGCGGGCAAAACTACATTGTTGAACGTGCTCTCCGGCTTTATCTCCGGCAAGGAGCGCATTATCACGATAGAAGACTCGGCTGAGTTGCAAGTAAAGCAGGAACACGTGGTGCGGTTGGAGTGCCGGCCCCCAAACGTGGAAGGCAAAGGCGCCGTCAAGCAGAGAGAACTGGTCATCAACGCGCTTCGTATGCGTCCCGACCGGATTGTGCTGGGCGAGGTTCGTGGCGAAGAGTGTCTTGACATGTTACAGGCCATGAACACCGGCCACGACGGTTCGCTCACTACCATCCACGCCAACACCCCGCGCGATGCCATCGCACGCATGGAGACCATGGCGCTGATGGGCTCCATGGGACTGCCGGAGAGGGCAATTCGCGCGCAGATCGCCTCCGCCGTTCACCTGATCGTGCAGATAGCCCGCATGAGTGATGGGTCGCGACGCGTCACGCACATCACGGAGCTCACCGGATCGTTCAGCGATGTTATCAGCATGCAGGACATTTTCTTGTTTGAAAAAGAAGGCCTCGGGCCCAAAGGGAAGGTGAAAGGCCGGTTCGTCTCGACCGGCATCGTGCCTAAATTCGGCGACAAGCTAAAGGAAGCAGGTATCCCTATTCCAACAGGCCTGCTCGATTACTCGGTGGAAGTGTAGGAGCGAAAAAGATGCCTCTCCTGGTGATAGGATTTCTCGCGATTCTGGCGTCCAGCTTTGGGCTGGTCGTGGTGCTTACAAGCGGCTCGCCGGAGAATAAAACGATAGCGCTGCGCATGGCCGTGATCCAAAACCCAGCCAAGGCCATGAACGACATGACGCCGGTGGCCGCGCAGTTGTTCAAGGCAACAAGAACCAGCAGGTTCGCCTGGCTCGAAGAAAGTCTGGAGCGCTTTGCATTCTCGCGCAAGCTGCGGATGCGTATTATGCAGGCGCACAGCTCGACGACCGTGGGTACTTTAATCCTGAGCAGCCTCGGCCTGGCTTGCTTCGGGTATGCCATGGTGTGGTTCTTCGTGCCCATAGCGCTGATCGATGGAGCGGCGGCGGCAGCGCTGGCCATGCTGCCCTTCGGCCTTCTTTCCTTTAAGCGATCGAGAAGAATTAACGCCTTCAATGCCGTTCTCGCGGAAGCGATTGACATGCTGGCTCGTGCTCTTCGCGCCGGCCATTCCGTGGTGGGCGCGCTCGAAACTCTCTCGCAGAATGTACAGGAACCGGCGGCCTACGAATTTGCCGAGGTCTTCAAACAGCAAAACATGGGCCTGCCCCTGCGGGACGCACTCATGCAGCTTCTGGACCGCGTGCCTTCCGCCGACCTGCGCGTTCTGGTCACGGCAATCCTGGTGCAAAAGGACACCGGCGGCAACCTCGCCGAGATTTTGGATCGCACCGTCGCCGTCATTCGCGACCGGCTGCGCATCCAGGGTGAGATCCGCGTCCAGACTGCCCAGGGAAGGCTCACCGGATGGATTCTCAGCGCACTCCCGGTGGTAATGCTGGTGCTCATCAACCTGGTGAACCCGGGCTACTCCGACATTCTTCTCCACGACCCCACGGGTCGCAAGCTTATCTACGTCAGCCTAGGGATGCTGACCATTGGCGCGATGATCATACGTCACATCGTGAACGGGATCGAGGTATAGCAGAGATGACTTTTTATATCGCCCTCATGCTCACCGTCTTTTTGCTGCTCGCGCTGCTGCTGGCCCCTGCCCTCCTGCAACCCTCGCCTGCCGCCAAACGAATCCTGGAGATGGTGCAGAGCACGCGGGCTGACAAAAGAACGGTGGGAACCAGGGAGCGAACGGTGGAGATGATCCTGTCCATCGCGACCTCTCTGCGTGCCCGGTTTGGGCTGACAGCGGATGAGAAGGTCAAGCAGCGGCTATTGAGTGCGGGCATCAAGAGCCAGCAAAGCATGAACGCATACTCGGCCAGCCGGTTCATCGGTCCGCTCATCGGCGTCGGGCTGGGAACCCTCATTGGCAGTAACACGGTCTTCTGGGCTCTCACCCTGGGCGCCATCCTCTATCTTGCCCCAGACACCTGGCTGCGGATGAGGATCAAGAAGCGGCGAGAACGAATCAGAAAAAGCCTGCCGGATGCGTTGGACCTGCTGGTTATTTGTGTGGAGGCAGGCCTCGGCCTCGATCAGGCGATGTCGCGAGTTGGCAAGGAGATGATCATCAGCCATCCGGATCTCCACCAGGAGTTCACCCAGGTGAACCTCGAGCAAATGGCGGGCAAGCCGAGGCTCGAAGCATGGAAGAGCGCGGCGGAACGAACGCAAATTGCGGAGTTCTCTCTATTCGTCACCATGCTGACACAAGCCGACCGCTTCGGCACGCCGATCATCCGGGCATTGAGCAGGTTTGCCGACGAGATCCGTCTGAAAAGACGGCAGCGGGCCGAGGAGATGGCCGCGAAAACAAAAATAAAAATACTCTTCCCCCTTGTACTGTTTATCTTCCCATGTATTTTCATCGTTTTGCTCGCGCCGGCGATTTTGAACATCGGCAAGAGTATGCAGGCATTCAAGTAACGGGAAGTTACAAAATACAGGAGAGTAAGAGAAAGGAGGAAAGAACAAATGGATGCGACAACAATCATTCGACTCATCGCAGGTATGTTGGCAGTCATAGTACTGGGAGTTGTGATCTATCGCAGGCGCAATGCTAAGTCCGCCTAGTTGGTGCTGCACAGCGAAAGGATGTGACGATAAAAAGCAATGACGTTCAGAAATAGGACAAAGTCAAATACGATTGGTACGCAGATAGCAGTGACCGAAACATCTCTGACACGCCTGGTGGGTTTGGCGGGCAGAAGACGGCTCGATGCCGGATGCGGGCTTCTTATCAGGCCCTCGTCCGGCATTCATACTTTTGGGATGTTGTTTGCCATCGACGTGATCGCCTTGAGCAGAAGCCTGCAGGTGGTCAAGCTATGGCAGCGGTTGCCGCCATTCAGGATCACCAGCATCAGTTGGAAGGTACACAGCGTGCTGGAGCTGGCGGGTGGGGAGATCAGCAAGTGCTCTATCGAGGTGGGTGACCAGCTGGAATTGGTTTGCAACGACGTCGCGCGCGTCCTCACAAGTGTGTCCTTGCTTTGAGTCGGCCGCGCATCCCATTTTGGGATACAAAGCGGGAATTGCCGCATAATATCTTGACTCGAAGGGCGGCAGATCATAGCGTTAAGACATTAGTTCGCAATGCGCAAGCTAGGACTTACTTGCTTAAGTGTCTCATCTGCTGCCACGGTGCACTTGTATACTTAGTGCGCCGTGAGATTACTAAGTCTCAAGCTATGAAATTCCATAAGTTACAGTGGCATGGCGAAGCTCTGCCCTAGAATAAACCCGCCATCCGGAGTGTGTATGGGCACGCAGTTAGTCAATCATGTTTCGGCCCGAGTTCCGGACGCATTCGATGGGAGCAAGGACGAGCAGCGCAGGTGGTTCGCGGTCTTCACCCGGTCGCATCACGAAAAGCGCGTGGCTCAATACTATGCGGAGAGAAGTATCGAGCACCTTCTTCCCATTGCGCGGGTCATGCGTCAATGGAGCCACTATCGAAGAGTGACGCTTGAGATGCCGTTGTTTCCCAACTATATTTTCGTGCGCATCTCGCACCGGGAGCGGGTGCGAGCCATAGAAGTCCCCGGCGCGTTGTCGTTGGTAAGCCAGAACAGCGCTCCTGCTGCTTTGCCGGACGGCGAAATTGAGCTGTTGCGCGAAAGTCTGAAGGTGCAGAGCTTCGAACCTCATCCTTACCTGGTTGCCGGAGCCAAGGTGCGCATTAACAAAGGGCCTCTGGCCGGCAAAGTGGGCATAGTTGTGCGCCATGGGAACGGGAACCGGGTGGTGCTTACGTTTGCTCTCATCATGAGAAGCTTCGCGGTGGAAGTGGACGCTGCCGATCTTGACTTCATCGCTTGAAATTGCGACAGAACGATCATCTCCCAGCCGCGCGCAGCCATGAATGACCAACGAGACGAATCGAGGGTGGGACACAAATCTGCCGGGAGCAGTGTCACCGCAGTGCGCATTGTGGAGGCGGCCGCGCAACTCTTCGCCCACAACGGTTTCAAGGGGACAACCACGCGGGAGATCGCGCAGCTGGCCAGCCTGAATGAGGCGACGTTGTTCCGCTATTTCCCGCGCAAGCCGGAACTGTTCTGGGCGGCGGTGGAATCGCACGTGGCCCGGGTGAAGCTGGCCAGAGACACGCAGACCAGCCTGGCATCCGATGATGCGCCCGCCATCGTCGTGCCGCTGCTGGTGAGCTTTCTTCTGGACAACCTGAACCACCAGCCGCAGCTGCGGCGGCTATTGCACGTGGCGGCGTTTGAGCTGCCTGAATCGGACAAGATGATTCGTGAACATCTGGGACCGATCTTCGATATGGTGTGTGCCTACTTCAAGCGTTGCGCGGAGAAGGGGACCATGCGCGATGTCGAGCCGTCGCTGGCTACGCTGGGCCTGATGGGCGCGATCACCGCCCATCAGGGCTGGTGCAAGTTGTTTACCGGGAGGGAAGCGCCGTATGCCGACGACCAGCAGGCACTCTCTGCCTACGCGGTACTCTGGCTCAATGGTTTGCTGCCGGGTACGGAGGTCGCTGCCGCTGCGGCCGCCGACATGGTCCCCGGCAAGTGAACCTGGTGGCATCTGAGCGGCGCGGTTGCTGGTTATGACACAAAAGCTGTTGCTTGTGGTGCTGCTGTCGGGTACGCTCTGCGCGGGCCAATCCGTTCTTACCACCCCGACGGAATCGACCCGGTCGGTGCCGGGTTCCGCAGCGGCGCCTACCAGCGGCGGCGAATCGACTCCCATGCGGGCACCCCAGCAGATGGGGGAGAGGACGGACAGCGGCGGCACTCCCTTGTCGCCGGTCCAGGCGCCGATTCCGCCGCAGTACAGAATTGTCGGGCCGTTGACCACGAAATCTGATTTCGAGCGATTCGCTGAGGATGGCACCGGGCATCGGCTTGCGGTATACGGGAGGCGCTTATTTGACGAGGTTCCCACCACCTTCGCGCCGGTGGAGCGGGTTCCGGTGCCGGCTGATTACGTGCTCGGGCCGGGGGATGAGCTGCTGATACGGGCCTGGGGAAAGATTGACCTTGATTCCCGGGTGACGGTGGACAGAAACGGGCAGGTGTATCTACCCCGGATAGGAACGTTAAACGTGGCCGGTTTGCGCTATGACCAGCTGGAGGGATATTTGCACGCCGCCATCGGCGCCCTGTTCAAAGACTTCGAACTGAATGTCGCGCTCGGCCAGCTGCGCTCGATCCAGATTTTTGTGCTGGGCAGCGCGCGCCAGCCCGGCGCGTACACCGTCGGTTCCTTGAGCACCCTGGTCAACGCACTATTCGCCTCCGGCGGCCCTTCGGCCACCGGCTCCATGCGGCATATTCAGCTGCGCCGCGGGAACCAAGTGCTAGCCGAGTTCGATGTGTACGACCTGGTGCAAAAGGGCGATAAGTCGCACGATGTTCCCTTGCTGCCGGGGGATGTTATCTACATTCCTCCCATCGGCGCGCAGATCGCCATCAGCGGCCATGTCAACCAACCCGGAATCTATGAACTGAAAGGGGAGACGACGGTGGCGGCCGCGCTCGAAGGCGCGGGCGGGCTGACCAGCCTGGCCGGCGCGGAGCGAGTTTCGCTGGAGCGGATTGAGAACCACAGCACCCGCCGGCTGGAAGAGTTCCCGCTGGACGCATCGGGTCTCGCCAGGCTGCTTAAGGATGGTGACCTGCTGCGGATCTATCCCCTCTCGCCCCAGTTTGCCAACGCAGTGACGCTGCGGGGAAATGTCGCCCAGCCCGGCCGCTATATGTGGAAAGAAGGGATGCGGGTTTCGGACCTGATTCCATCGCGCGATTTTCTCATCACCCGCGATTTCTGGAACCGGCAAAATAAACCAGGCCCCGGCAACGCGAATCATCCATTTGGCACCCAGCGGGCCAACCCCTCCGCACACCCGCGGATCGGTCAGTCCGGCGAGCGGCGCACCGGCCAGTTCGGCAACACGCACGCTGACGAGTCAGGGAATCAATCCATCAACCAGCCCGGCAGCCAACCTACGGAACAGTTCGGCAACGCGCGCGCTGACCGGCTGGACGACCAGTTCGATGACCAGTTCGACGACCAACCCCGCGACCGGGTAGGGAACCAACGCGATGACATGTCCGGGCCTGCCGATCAGGCGGGAGATCAACAACGCGACGACATGTCCGGGGCCAGCGACCGGTTCGGGAACTCGCGTACGACGATGATTGCCACCGTGGGCCAGAACAACGCAGAGATCAACTGGGAATATGCGGTCATCGAGCGGCTCGACGAGCACGATCTCAGCACTCGCCTGATCCCATTTCGCCTGGTGAACGCCATCGACAACCGAGCCTCCGCGGATAATCAGCTGCTGCGTGCCGGCGACGTGGTTACCATTTTCTCCCGGGCAGATCTTAATTTGCCTATCGAAAAGCACGCCTCCTTCGTCCGCGTCGGAGGAGAGGTGAATGCGCCCGGGGTGTACCGGGTGAATCCCGGCGAGACCCTGAGAGAGGTGGTCGAAGAGGCTGGGGGGCTCACCCCGCACTCTTACCTCTATGCCTCCCTGCTTACCCGGGTTTCCACCCGCCGTGCGCAGGAGGAACAGCTGCAGCAGGCCACCGAGCAGATGCAAAGAGAACTCGTCGCCCGCTATGCCAATGCCACTCCCACCAGCGGCCAGAGTGCGTCCGACCAACAGATCCAGCTTAGTCTGCAGCAGGCCGCCCTGGCGAGGTTATCGGCCATCAAGCCGACCGGCCGGGTGGTCCTGGCCATGCAACCGGATGCCGCAACCGTAGCCGACATTCCGGACTTCTCACTCGAAGATGGAGACACTTTTTATATCCCGCCGCGGCTCAGCACGGTGCAGGTCGAAGGCTCGGTCTACAACGCGAACGCTTTCCGCCATCAACCGGATAAGCGACTGGTCGCTTATCTGAATGATGCCGGGGGCGCCACCCGGGAGGCGGATCCAAAGCGCATCTTTGTCATCCATGCCGACGGAACCGTGGTCAGCCGCCAGGCTCGTAACAGCTCACGGTAACTTTGACAAGTTGCGGCTATTGCCCGGAGACGCCATCGTTGTTCCGGAAAAACTGAAGGTCACGTCCAAGATGAATGACTTTCTGCAGGCAACGCAGTTCATGTCGCAAACCGCTCTGACCGCTGCCGCGCTCAGCGTAGTTCAGTGAAAGCCGCTATCCGATGACGGAACAGAATTCTTACAGCAACGAGCCGGACCCGACCTGGACTATGCGCCTCTCCTCGGAGGGGCATCCGTCCCGGCCTATGCAGTTCAGCCTGATCGATGTTCTTACGCAGCTTGCGCATCGCAAGTGGCTGATCGCCAAAGTGGCCGGCATTGGCATGCTTACCGGCGTGATTTCAGCCTGGTGTTGCCCGTCCGGTATACGGCGGCTACCACGCTCATGCCCCCGCAACAAACCCAGTCCACGGCTTCCATGCTGATGAACCAACTGGCGAGTATCGGGGCGGGCTCTCTGGCCGCGCTGGCCGGCGGAGGCTTGGAGCCTGAAGAATCCGAACGATATCTATGTAGGCCTGCTCAACTCCCGGCCCGTCGCGGACGCCATCATCCGCCGGTTCGGCCTGGCAAACGTTGTACCGCGCCAAAGACATGACGGCTGCGCGCAAGAGGCTGGCGACGCTACACCGCGGTGGCCTCCGAAAAGAACGGATTTATCGCAGTCTCGGTTACGGATAAGGACAAGCAGCGGGTCGCCGCGATGGCGAATGCGTATACCGAGGAACTGCGTGTCCTTACCAAGACCCTTGCGGTCACCGAAGCCTCGCAAGCGCCGGCTCTTCTACGAGGAGCAATTGAAGCAGGCCAAGGAAGTCGCTGCGTCGAGCGCTGAGGTGTCTTTCCAGCAGGTTCAGCAAAGCAAGGGCCTGGTTCAGCTCGATGCGCAAGCCAAGGCGATGATCGAGAGCTTGGCCCTTCTCCGCGCCCAGGTGGCGGCCAAGGAAGTGGAGGTGCGAGGCGCTGCGCTCGTATTCGACGGAACACAATCCGGAGCTGGAATTGGCAGAACGCGAACTATCCTCGCTCCGGGGAGAGGCTGCCGCGGCTGGAGCAGCGCAACCACTCTTCCGGTTTTGCCGATTTGGGGTTGGGCGATGTTCCGGGGGCCGGCATGGAGTATCTGCGCGCCGAGCATGAAGTGAAATACCGGCAAACGATGTTCGATCTGCTGATGAAGCAGTACGATGCAGCCCGGTTGGATGAAGCGAAAGACGCGGCCATCATTCAAGTGGTGGAAGCCGGCGATTGCGCCAGATCGAAAGTCCTCCCCCAAACGCGCTTTGATCGTGATTTCTTTTCACCGTAGCCGGCGCTCTGCAGGCAGGCCTTCTCGTGCTGCTCGCGCTGGTGGAACAAGTCTGTGCAATCGGATCCCCGCACTGCCAGTGCAGCTCAGCGGCCTTCGCCACGCAATCACGGGGAAAGCTGAGCCAGCTCGAACACAGCGTGTCACCGGGCGCCCAGCACTGCACCCAGTCGAGCTTCGGCCAGGCGAAAAGGGAGCCACGTGGACCAGCCACAAGCCGATAGTCCGCAGCGCCATACCACCGACCTGCGACGGCTGTTTGACAACATTGTTTCGCTGTATCTGCTCCAGGGGCTCAATTACGTGATCCCGTTAGCAGTTCTTCCCTACCTTGTCCGGGTCCTCGGCATGGAGACCTTATGGGCTGGTGGCCGTTGCGCAGTCTTTCGCGCAATACTTCAACATCCTCACCGACTATGGCTTTAACTTTTCTGCAACTAGATCGATCGCCCAAAGCAAGCATGAGCCGGGACAAATCTCCCGCATCTTTTGTTGTGTGTTTCTGATCAAGATCTCGCCTGACTGCCGTGGGTCTGATTGTGCTTGGATGCGTGCTGCTCACAGTCGCACGCATGAGGCATGACTGGATAATCTTCATCTACGCATTTGCTGGCGTTGTTGGCAATGTCCTCTTCCCCGTCTGGTATTTCCAGGGCCTGGAGAGAATGCGGCATATCTCCATTATCTCGGGCGCGACCAAGGCCCTTTCGGCGGTCCTGTTGTTCGTCTTCGTGCACCACTCCAGGGACGGGGCTTTGGCCGTGGCGATTCAGTCTCTGGGCATGCTACTAGCGGGCGCCATCGGATTTGTGGTTTGCACGCGCTCCGCGGATCTTGATTTGCGAGTGGCCATGCCTGGCAGGACCTGAGAACCTGTTCCGCGGAAGGATGGCACCTCTTTGTCTCCACCGCTTCGGTCAGCCTCTACACCAACACCAACGTATTTCTTGTTGGCATGCTGGCCGGCAATGTGCAAGCCGGTTATTTCAGCGCCGCCGATCGATTGGTTCGTGCCACCAACGGCCTTGTTGGTCCTATCACCCAAGCTGTGTTCCCCTACGTAAGCTCGTTGGCGCCACGATCATCGGAAGCTGCGCTGCGATTCATTGGCGCGCAGCCTGAAGTGGATGTCTGGCCTCGCTCTTCTGCCGGTGATCGCGATCTTCTGTCTTCGCCCGGCCCATCGCGGTGCTCTGTTTTGGGTATGCTGCTGGTGGCGCAATTCCAGTGATGCGGTGGATCGCCCCGCTGCCTTTTCTCGTCGCAGTCACCAGTGTGCTCGGGGTGCTCACCATGTTGACGTTCGGTCTGGATAAGCAATTTAGCCGAATCCTGATTGCGGCGGGAATACTGAACCTTGTGGTCGGTGTTCCTCTGATCTCCACATTCGCTGCGCAAGGAGCCGGCGCTTCGGTTCTCTTGACGGAAGCTTTCGTTACTGTGACGATGGGGCTCATTCTTCGGCTGAATGGAATCAACATTCGCTTGTGGGAGAAAGTTCCTGCGTGAGGTTCGACATCCGGTCATCGCGACGAGACGTTCGACAGGCGGGGGACTGTCACTGCTGAGAGCCTCGCCTCAGCCGGGCAACACTTGCCTTGTGATAATTCCTTTGCATTGTGGATGCAAGCCAAAGCGAAGGTACTCTGCGATCGCGCGACGCTCGATGTGAATGCTTTGTGCAGACCAGGAAAGGAGACCCCGATTGCGAGGATACATTGGTGGCAACGGGAATCTACGTCTGCCTGGATGCCTGTTGGCGACGGCTGACCAGTGGGGCGAGAAACTATCTCCTGGGAAAAACGTTCCATATTCGTCAAGTGTCGGTCGGATCCGGTGCGTTCCTCAGAGGGTTGTCCCAGGTTCAACTCGGTGAAAACTTCCAGGCGGGCAACGGGCTATGGCTTCAGGCGCTAAACGCAGATGGCGAGACCAGCCTCGCACCCAAAATAATCATTGGCGCGAACTTCAGTGTCGCCTTTTGGTGCCATATTGCTGCCCTCAACCGTATCGTCATCGGCTCCGACGTCATGGTTGGGAGTAAGGTCACCATCATTGACCACAATCACGGATCCTATAGAGACGGCGCAGCCTCCAATCCGACCGATCCGCCGCGCCTGCGCCCCCTGGTAGGCCGCCCGATCCTGATTGGTTCCAAGGTGTGGATTGGCGATGGTGTCGTCGTCACCGCGGGAGCCGAGATAGGGGAAGGCAGCGTCATTGGCGCCAACAGTGTAGTGACGGGCCAGATTGCCCCCTTCACCGTGGCTGTCGGTATCCCGGCTAGACCGGTTAAGGCTTTTTGCTTCGAACGGCAGCTATGGGTGAGCTGCAGTGAGAGCCGATCCATCTTGCGTTGGGGATGCTTCACCTTCCCTGAGTCGCTGCCATTCCCGAAGAAGGAATCTCCGTGACCTTCAACTCGCTCTCTATCCTGTTTAAACGCGTGACGGCCCAATCAGCCGCACTGGCAGGGCTTCTGGCGTGCTATGTCGTCTTTTCGCTCATCCTCTTCTTTCAGCGGATCAATCCCTCTCTCGACGGCCGATCGGACGAACATATCGCCGCGGATTCGGCGACCTACATCTATATAGCGGACGCCCTGCGGGAGGGACGCCACGATCCTTTCGCGCTGATCGCCATGACTGCCTTTCCTAACACGGTATGGTTCCCGGTGTTGCTAACCCTGGCTGTGCCAAGCACCTTCGCCATCGTGATGGCGAATTACGCCATGCTGCTGGCCTCGGTTCTTCTGTTTAAGAGGTGGTTGTCCTTTTCTACGGGTGGGTTTATGACCCTCCTGCTGCTGAATCCAACCACCACTATCAGTCTGCTCTCGGTCAATAAAGAGATTGTCGATCTGCTGGGAGTCTCCTGTGCTCTGTATGCCTATCGAACGCACCGCCGTGGTGTTCTCCTGGGATCGCTCACGCTGGCCTTCCTGAACCGATATGAGGTGTGTTTTGTGATGATCAGTTTCCTCCTCGCCGGGAGCCGGGTCAATCCCTGGCGCCGGCAACGGGCGATGACCGTTGCGCTCTTGATTCTGGGGCTCAGTTGTTTGCTGCCCCTTTTGGCATCAAGCGCTCTCAGTGGGCGCTTTGAAGAAGCAAGCAACGGCGGAATGGTCGCCCAGCTCGATATGCTGGAGATGCACTATTTATATGCAGTGGCGATTATTCCAAAGGTCGCAGAAAACCTTTTCGGTGAACTCGCGCTGGGGTTAGAGCGCTCCTATATTCTCTGGTTCAACAGTCTCGCGGATATGATCGTGCTGGTGATCTTAGCCAGGAGACATCTGTTGACGCTCGGCAGCGACCTCATTTTTTTCTGCACCGTGGGAAGCGCAATCATGGCTGTGTCGTTAGTGATTCAGCCCAGATACTTCTACTTTGTCTATGCTTTGCTCTGTCTGCAGGCCGCGCAACGACGCCGAAGACAAGTAGCCAGCGCCGGGGCGGCGCCTAGCCGACCCGGAGGGCTTCTTAAGGTATGACGGAATCGGCGTTGAGACCGGCAGCGGCCCGCTTCCGCGATTTGTCATCGTACGAGGTAGTGAGCAAACAGATCTGTCATCAGCCCAACTCCTTTTTGCGGATTCTAATCAAGTTGCAACGGTGACATCTTCATGTATGGTCTTGGCGGCTTCATCGATCGGGTATTGATAGCTACTCAAGGGCGCTCGTCTTGCCACCGGCTCGCGGTTTCGCTGGTCGAAGGAAAGAGAGGGCTCGAAATCGGTGGCCCTTCAGAAGTCTTCCACGGTTGGTACCGGCCACTGCGACTTTACAACAAGGTAGGCTCACTTGATAACTGTGACTTCTCCCGAACAACTCCATGGTCTTCTCATTCCGACTCTTTCCAATTCAGCCGTTTCAGGCGGCCTGGAAGGATCATTGTGTGTGATGGCTCGAATTTAGCGGGGGTCGAAAATGGAAGTTACGATTTCGTACTTTCGTCGCACAATCTTGAACATTTCGCCAATCCTGTGAAGGCACTGAAAGAGTGGCAGCGAGTATTGCGGCCCGGCGGAAGTTTGATTTTGGTCTTGCCTCACTACGAGAAGACCTTCGACCATCGCCGCAGGCTGACTTCAGTTAGCCCATATGATCGCAGACTTCGAGAGAAATACGGAGGAAGACGACCTGTCGCACCTGGAAGAAATCCTGAGCGACCACGATCTGAAAATGGACCGAGCGGCGGGCACCGTGGAAGATCTCCGTCGACGCTCCCTGCGCAACTTCCAGAACCGCTGCCTTCACCATCACGTTTTTGATGAACACAACAGCCGTGAATTGCTGACTGCCGTGGGCATGGAGGTTCTAGCTGTGGAACGGGCGCTTCCTTTCCACATTTTCCTGTTGGCAACATTGCCCCAACGATGCGCGAGCTGACGCTTTACCGACGGCCCGCTGACCCTTATCCGTCTGCATTGCCCGGAGGCCATGCTGCTCAATGACACCAACGATTAAAAGGTGTGCTTTCGCGCTGTCCTCGCCCGGAGGTCGACCATGGGTGAGGTGAGCCGCGACGGAGGAAGCATTTTGGCAGTGATCGTCCTCTATAAGATGCGACCCGAGAACTCTGCGGCTTACCAGACGCTCAGGACAGCGATCTCTCGCCTCGGGGCGCAGGCGGGAGCCGTTGCCATATTGCTCTATGACAACATGCCACACGCGCCTGTCCCTCAAGATCTTCCACCGGATGTCCTGTACGTGCCAGCGACGCGCAACGAAGGCGTTGCGGGTGCATATAACTACGCCCTCCGCCGGGCGAAGCGTGAGGGCTTCGCCTGGATGCTGACTCTGGATCAGGACACGCAACTGCCGCCGGAATTCCTGCTGGGCATGCGCGCTATTGCGCTACGGCTCAAAGACGTGAACGAAGTCGGGGCGATTGTTCCCCATCTTCTCAGCCGCGGGAGGCTGCTGTCGCCAGTCCGTATTCGCCCCTGGGGGGTTACCTATTTACGCCGTCACACTGCTGGACTCGCAACCGGGGAGATCCACGCGTTCAATTCGGCATCGCTATTTCGGGTCCGAGCCCTGGAGCAGATTGACGGATGCCATCCAGGTTTTTGGCTGGACTACCAGGACGCTTATATCTACACCAAGCTGCACCAGTGCGGGAGGAAGGTTTACATCGCGGAAGGTCTCGAAGTGGAGCACGATCTCTCACTGCTTTCGGCATCGCGCCCCATAGGGGTAGAGCGGTTCAGGAATTTTCTTGAGGCCGAGTCGGCTTACTGCGACTTATACCGAGGGCGAATCGGTGGACTTTTCCTCACCGGACGGCTGCTCGGCCGCATCTGGCGCCAACAGCGAGATGGGGCCGATTCCGCAACGCGACGCGAGACCCGCAAGCAGTTGCTGTGGCGGATGTTTCGGACGCGCAGAGCGCGGCTACATGCGTGGCGCAGTGAAATCGAGGCACAGCGATTGCCTGCGACGAAGGCCGGAAGCAGTCGGCAGCAGAGGGAGGAGCGGCCTGCGATATCGGTGTGCGTGGCCGCCTACAACGGCGAACGGTACATCACGGCTCAACTGCGTTCGATTCTTTCCCAGCTTGCAGCCAAAGACGAAGTGATCGTGGTCGATGATGCCTCTACCGACGGAACGAAAGAGCAAGTGCTTTCCTTGGGAGACAGCAGGATTCAGCTCATCGAGCATAGGACAAACCGCGGTGTAGCGCGCACCTTCGAAGATGCAATTCGAGCCGCGTCGGGAGAATCCTCTTTCTCAGCGACCAGGACGATCTGTGGTCTCCCAAGAAAGTCGCGGTGATGCTCGAGGCATTTCGTTCTCAACCGGACGTGACCCTCATTGCGACGGATGTATCGTTGATTGATTCGGATGGTTCTGTCCTGGCAGACTCGTATTTCAAGCCTCGTGGGAAATTCCGGCCAGGCTTGTGGGCAAACGTGGTCAGGAATCGATTTGGTGGTTGCACCCTGGCTTTCCGTTGCGAGCTCATTGGAGATATTCTGCCCCTCCCTCGCAAATATGACGTACTTCACGACGTCTGGATTGGAGTAAGAAATTCGTTGTCCGGGCACCAGACGCTCTACATCCCGCAAGCTCTGGTATTGAACAGACGTCACGGGACGACGGCAACCGGTAAAAAGACATTGACCCTTCGGCGCAGAATTCGCATCCGGGTTCACCTGCTGTTGGCCCAGGCCGAGTTCTGGATTCGGGGAATGGCATCATGGATACCGATTCAGGGTTGGCCCCACGCGGATACCAATCGATGAAGAGCATTCTTCTGGTCGCCATGGATTTTCCGTATCCTCCAGGTCACGGCGCCGCGGTTGATATGTGGACCCGCCTGCTGGTCTTGAAAGAGATGGGATACCGGGTCGATCTTTTAGCCACGGTCAACCGAATGCCAAACCAAGACCTCATGCGGACGGTAAGGGAGCACGTAGGCAATCTTTGGATCGTAAGGCGCAGGCGGGCTCTGCGCTCCTTCCTGTCGTTTCTTCCTTTTCAGGTACGCAGTCGCATGGATCTGCAGAGTATCCAGCTCGATCAACCATACGGCGCCATTGTTCTTGAATCCGAGTACGTCGCCGCGTTTCTGAAGAATCCTGCCGCTCGGCACGCCAAGCTGATCCTGCGCGTTCATAATGAGCAGATTGGATACTTTCGCGATCTTGCCGAGGGCGCTGAGAGCTGGTTAAAGAAGTTCTATTACTACTCCGAGTCGCTAAAATTCCGCTTTTGTTCGCCGCGTGTGATACGGAAGTGCGACCTTCTTTGGTTTATCTCGGATAGTGAACGACAGGAGCATGTCGGCAACCATCCAGAGCATAAGCCGAAGTCGTACTTTGTTCCTACGCAGGTCAATCCAAAGACTCTGCGGCCATTTGTTGCCGGCGGCCGGACCGTGCTTTTTATTGGCACACTCACGATCACTCATAATACAGATGCCGTCGCGTGGTTCATCCAAAGGGTTCATCCGCTCTTGGGCGAACTGGAAGGCTATGCTTTTCAGATTGCCGGCCGCACGGCAGGCAAACCGATTCCGCTGTTGAAGCAACTCGTTCAGCAACAAGACAACGTCTTGCTCGAAGAGGATCCGGTTGTGCTCGATTGCCTCTACCAGAACGCCGCGGTCTTTGTGAATCCTGTCATCTGCGGTGCGGGAGTAAAAATCAAACTCATCCATGCTCTTGAGGCCGGTATGCCGGTGGTCAGTACTTCGATGGGAATCGAGGGGACTGGGTTCGAACCTTCGGTCCATCTCCTAGTCGCAGACACGCCCAGGAGTTTGCAGCCTGCGTGCGCAGACTAATCCTCGATCGAACTCTGGCGCAGTCGCTGGTCCGCAACGCTCAGGCGTTCCTCGCCGAGAGATACGATATGAAGGCCAATATGCAAGAGACTCTCTCGGAGATCTTGGGGCGGATGAATGAGTCGCGAGTGCCGGTAGGAATTGTCGCAACGTAGGTGTGGCCGAGTCGAACGGAAAGCTCAAATCCTGTGGAGGGCACTTGCAGAATGAACAAGGTGTTAGTGACCGGCGCCGCCGGATTTGTCGGACGGCATGTGGTGAAGCGGCTATTGGATGCCGGCGACGAGGTGCATGCCGTGGACTGTGTGGCGGAATTTACCGGAGGCATCGACCCGGCAAACGGCTGGCCTCTCTTTGACCCGCGCGAATACAAACACTTCCACTTCTACAAAGAAGATTGCCGGGCCTGGTTTGCGCGAGTGAAGGACACTGATCTGGACTATGCATTCCATCTCGCTGCCATGATCGGCGGACGGCTCATGATTGAAAACAACCCGCTGGCAGTGGCGGATGATTTGGCGATCGATGCGGCCTATTGGGGATGGGCCAAGCAAGCCCGTCCCAAGAAGACCGCCTGCTTCAGTTCGAGTGCTGCCTATCCGGTCAAGCTGCAGCGGCTCGAAGGCCATCAGTTCTTGAAGGAAGACATGATCTCTTTTGACAGCGATATCGGCATGCCCGATATGAGCTATGGCTGGGCAAAGCTAACCTGCGAATACTTGGCTCGGCTGGCTTACCAGAAACATGGACTGAATTCGATCTGCTTTCGGCCCTTCTCTGGGTACGGCGACGATCAGGACGACGCCTACCCATTCCCGAGTATCTGCAAGCGCGTATTGGCTGAACGGGGAGCGGAAGTCCTGAACGTCTGGGGCACCGGTACACAGATGCGAGACTTCATTCACATCGAGGACTGCGTGGAGGGCGTGATGACCATGATCGACAGGATTGACGATGGCGGCGCGGTGAACCTCTCGACGGGTGTACTTACCAGTTTCATCGACTTTGCAAAGCTGGCTGCAGGAATCACCGGCTACTACCCTAACGTGAAGGGTTTATCCGACAAACCAGCCGGGGTGCATGCGCGGAGCGGTGACACTGCAAAACAGCGACAACTGGGATTCCAGCACAAGATCGACTTTCAGACCGGCATTGAGCGGGCTCTAAAATACCACTCGGAGGGGCGATAGCATGGATGCTCTCGAGTCAATGAAAGCCATTCGATTACACGCTAGACTGCGAGCGTTGGATCACATTCAAGCATCGTTTTGGCGGAAGATCCTATGCTTCCGGGCGAATCAGGATACTGGGCTTTTTCGTATCGGTGACCGCGCCGGAGACATTGCATGCCGCTAGGCGGCGGGCCGTGCATCCGCGGCTTCACTACCAATCCACCCCTGATGCGTGAGGCGAACTTCGCCAACTACGAGGTGTTTTGCCCGGTCAGGATGTTTCATCAGGATGCAGCCCTCAGCGCAATACTCAATTGAAACACCCGTGCTGACGGCCATTACCCGTACTGCATAAACGGAGGTCATCGGTTGGAAAACACCCTCGTTGGTTGCAGTGACATATGGTTGAGGTGCGGCTAATGGATGTCAGGCAATTATCGAACACGATGTTGTCGGATCGATCGTTGTCTACAAGAGTGATCCTGGCGAGCTCGAACATGCGATCCGCAGCTTTGTGAATACTCCGCTGCGGGTCAGGATGGTAGTGGTCGACAACTCGCCCACCGAGACACTCGGGCCCCTGTGCCGCCGGCTGGGAACGGAATATCTATATACCAGGAGAAATTATGGATTTGGCGCCGGACATAATATTGCCATCAGAAAAGCATCCACCGCGAAATATCATCTGGTCTTAAACGCGGATGTTCAATTCGAAGCCAGCGCTCTGACGGAATTGGTCGCGTTTCTGGAATTGAATGAGTCTGTGGGCCTGGTGATGCCTAGCGTGTTCTATCCTGATGGCTCTACCCAGAAACTCTGCAAAAGGCTGCCCGTTCCCTTTGACATGTTGGCTAGAAGGACCTTTCCAGGCGTGCTCAAACGGCTTTGTCACAGTCGTATGAGTTTGTTCGAACTGTCGAATATCAACACCAACACGGTGCTCTCGGTGCCCTATCTATCCGGTTGTTTCATGTTGCTGCGGAAGAAGTCCCTGCTGGAATGTGGACTCTTCGACGAGCGATTCTTCATGTACTTCGAAGATATCGATTTGACCCGACGCATTCACGAGCGATATGAGACGGTCTACTATCCACACGCGAAGATCACGCATAGACATGACAGAGGTTCCTACAAGAGCCTGCGGTTACTGGGCTACGGCATCCAGTCGGCCATCCAGTATTTCAATAAATGGGGATGGGTGTGGGACGAGCAGCGCGATTTAGCCAACAGCGTCATTCGCCCTTTAGTGAATCTCAGCCTGCCCGATCGATTCAGGCTATGACGCGACCTATTTCGCCATCCACGCCTCGTCGGGTGAGGGGTGAGGAGCTTGCCCATTTTTCGCAAATCGCTCAACTGAAAGGCGCCCGGCTAACGCATTACGAGTGGCATACGCTAACGGTCATGGTGCCCATTATTCGATCAAGGGTATTTCCAAGCACTCCCTCTGCCGATAACCCACGGAGCGCCTCGCCGGTAGCTGGCTCGTAGTCCCTTAAGGTATCCGTCAAATGCCGTGGCTGACGGTATGCACGCGATTGGTCGCGCCTGCCATTTTCCGGGCTGAGCCGGCACGATCAGGACAGCAGACAAGTATTGGAGCAAATCGTTATGGGCAGAATCCCGCACTTGCTCGTCTACACACCCCTCGTGGCCCTTGTTGACCTCTTTCTCATCCATGCGGGTTTCGTCGGAGTGCTCCTTCTCCAACCTAATGTTGTTGCCATCGCGGCTCCGTATTTTGCAAGCTATGTTAAGAGTGTCCCTGCGATCTCCCTGCTGAGCCTGGTCATCCTTTACCTCTTCAACTTATATTTCGACTGGCTCCATTTGCCCGCGAAACATCTGCTCTATTTCGTGGGTGTCTCTGCCTTGTTGATCTGCCTGGTGTCGACGTTGATGTTGGACTGGCAGCAGCAGTGTCGCCTATCGCTGCCATTGCTGGCGCAACGTGCGATTCTTACGTGTGGGTTATTGGTGGCTTATAGACTGCTGCTGCGTCGCTTTTACTGGTCTAAGGTTGGGCGATGCCGGGTTATGGTAATGGCGGTCGACGAGCATCAGGGAGCTCAACTGATGCGAAGGCTTCAAGCGGTAGCGCCGGAATGGATAGCATTCATCGGCTATCTAGTGGAGAAGGATTTCAGCGGTGAGGGGGATATGTTCCATTCGTGTGACGCTCTTCTGCTTGCGCCTGGTTTAGCTCAAGAGCGCTGGCTGATCGAAAGATGTGCGCTGATGCGGAAGAAAGTGATGGCGATGGCTACTCTGATGGAAATGTCGCTGCGTCGCAGTCGGGTCCACGAAATGGAAGACCTACTGATAGTCGAGCTACAATCCCCGCATCTTACGCGGGGACAGAATCTGCTGAAGAGAATCTTCGATGTCGCTTTCGCCGCGACCCTGCTCGCCCTTTCGAGTCCTCTGATGCTTGTTACTGCAATCGTTATCCGCTTGAACTCGCGGGGGCCCGCCGTCTTCAGGCAGGATAGGGTCGGGAGAGAAGGCACGGAGTATCAACTCTACAAGTTTCGTACCATGGTGACTGACGCTGAGAAGGATACGGGGCCCGTACTTGCGCGGGAGGGCGACCCACGGATTACCGGGGTGGGCCGCATCCTGCGGGCGACGCGCATCGATGAGCTACCTCAATTGTTTAATGTGTTGATAGGGAATATGAGCTTAGTCGGACCTCGTCCCGAGCGGCAGTTCTTTGTGAGTGCATTCCGGGAGAGGCTACCAGAATACGATCTTCGGTTGGCGGTCAAGCCCGGTATCACCGGCCTCGCCCAGGTAGCCGGGAGCTACTCGACTCCCGTAGAGGAGAAAGTGAAGTTCGACCTTTTATATATATCGGATTACTCCTTTTTGCTTGATATCTGGATAGTGCTCAGGACGATCCCTGTCATCTTCCAGAGAGAACGCGCCGAAGGAATCAGGGTGTCGTCTACTCCCTCGATCATGGTGGAGGAGCCGTGATTGATCCCTGATACCTGCCCTGGCAGGCGCGAACGATTAAACCTTCGCTTAAGACCCGATCTTGAAGGAACTGATGAGAGCTTCCATCCAAGTGCTGGAAGATGGAAGCCCCGGCGATCTATTTCGGCGCCCACGGCTCGTCGGCTGAGGGTCCGTAAAGCCCGGGCACGGGGATGTCGTTGAGCCTGAGATAAACCCCCAACTGCGCGGTGTGGTGCACCAGATGGTCGAAACACATCGTACGAAAAGTCATAGAGCGGGGACTCTGCGAGATCAGGTGGTCGCCAAAGCTGAACTTCCAAAGAGCCATCAAACGCTCGTCGCTGGCCTTGGCCAGTGCGGCGCGGCATTGCGCAGAAGACTCGTCGAGCCGCTGCACGCAGGCTTCCCGGGTAGTGAAGGTAAAGTTTGACTGCGGCCTTTTGCTGTTTTTCATGTCCATTCCGTCGTCTTCCAGGATGTAGTAGCCAAAGAGCGGCAGGCTCGCGCAATGCATCGCCAGCTTGCCCAGCTTCATCGATTTTTCATGCGGCGTCCAATCCGGCTTGTCCTCCGGCACACGCTCGAGCGTGCGCCGGGTGTTCGATATCTCGATGTCGTAGTCCTGCAGGAGGATTTCAGCGATGGTCATGGGGTATAGCATCCTTTGCGGCGGCAATTGACGTCCGGTAGGATTTTAGAGCCTGCGCTTGCGCCACGCTACTTCTGGAAAAGCAGCGGGGCGAAGTGGATGAGATTATCCCGCCATACCGGCCATTGGTGATGACCGGGGGTTTCGATGGCGGTCACCGGAAGCCCTTCGGCTTTGAGGGCGGCGATCACGGCCTGATTGGGTTTGAGCAGCGCGTCGTCTACCCCGCAGGCCATCCATAGCAGACGCAGGTTTGCCTTCTGCGCAGTGAGCGGCGGGAGTTGGGCGACGGTATCGGCATGCACGCCGGCGGAGAACGTACCAATCCAGGCGAAGAGTTCGGGATGCGTAAGCCCGATGAGCAGGCTTTCATGGCCGCCCATGGAAAGACCAGCGATGGCGCGGTCCTGGCGCTTCTTCGAGACGTGATAGGTGGACTCGATCTGCGGCATGACTTCGGTGAGCAGCGCCTTTTGGTAGAGGTCGATATTTTGGGCGTTGAGAGCCGGAGTGCGCCCCGGCTTGAGCACCGCCATGTTGCCATATCCAAGCGTCATCACGACAATCATTGGCTTCGCTTTGCCCGACGCGATGAGGCTGTCGAGGATGAAGTTCGCCTTGCCGACGGTGGGCCAGCCGTCAGCCGCGTCGCTGAATCCGTGCAGCAGGTAGAACACGGGATAAGTCCGCCTGGATTTCGCGTTGTAGCCGGGCGGCGTGTAGACGTAGTAGTCGGATTGATTGTTGGGCAGGCCCAGGACGACCTGCGATGTGTAGAAGTGATGCTCGACAATGCCGTGCGGAATGGACTGCAGCTCCCACGGCTCCGCCGGCGTGCCAGGAATGGTGAGATTGCTCGAAAGAGTCAGCAGGTTGTCGCGCACATCGGTGTTTTTGGGGTCGAGCATCGGCGTACCGTCGACTACGAAGCGATAGCCATAGATCTCGGGAGCAAGCGCGGGCGTGGTCACCGACCACATCCCGTCGGCATCCTGCTGCATGTGGGTTACTGCGCCCTCCAGCTCAAGGTCGACTTTCTGCGCATTGGGCGCACGGAGTCGCAACGTTACCGTGTCGTCGGCGTGAATCTCGGGCGACACGTAGGGCGGCTGCGCAGGCGCCGCCGTAGCATTCGGGACTGCAGGGGTGGTTGGGGCCTGCGCGGCCGCTACAGCGGCAGGCATGCGGCGAGAACGAATGCCTGGAATCCGGTATGGATGGATCGTTGCTTCATTGGCGAAAGTCTATCAAACCAAGGCGAGCTTCTCATCGCTATTGCGAACTAGCCGCCGTACCAGGATTCACAATGGTGCCGAGCGGAATCTCGAGCGTTCCCGCCAAGTTGGAATTCAAGTCGTAGACTCCGCTGCGCAAGTAGACTCCATCGGGAGGCGCATCGATCTGCAGACGGAAGTTAATGCCATTGGCCTGCGCCACGGCGTAATGCGTGGCGTCCATATCCAGATTGAACTGCCGTACCATCCAGTTGAGGGTCTTGCCCTCGCGGTTGTAAACCAGCAGCGCGGCATCGATGCTGAGATGGCGGCGCCCGTTGGCGGCGGGGTCGATCTGCAGGCCGCGCGCCGGGATCACAAAGTCCACCATGTAGCGAGTCACCGGCCCTTTCAGGTTGGGATTATCGCCGCCTTGACCCGGATTCGCCAACGACTGATTCCCGGTCTTCAACGCCGGGTCCGCCACGGTTTGGGCGCCCCCGCGGGTGACGCGCAGCGTGAGCGGAATCTGTGTCGAGTCCGGCAAGCCTGCGCGCATGAGAGGAGACAGCGGGTCAGCGGCCTGCTTAGGAGCCGGCTGCGCTGGCGCTGCCGGGGCGCTCTTCGCGTCGTCCGCATAGTAGCCCTGGCGATAGGCAAGCTGATAGCCGCTGGCGGCAAGCCTCACCTGAATTCTGCGGAAGCGTCCGTCCCTGGCCGGGTTGGTGGACGAGTAGGTCAGGGTATAAAAATGCGATCCGTTATCAGTGGCGCGGGCCAGCGCGTCATTCAGATCATTGGTGCCGTAGAAGGCTTCGCCGCCGGTGTACTTGGCGATCTGGTCCATGCCTGCGTGGTTACTGTTTCGCTCCTGCGCAGCTTCTTGCAGGGTGCCGGCAGCTGGCTGTTGCGCCTGCCGAGCATCAGTGCTGGCGGTGAAGAGCGAGTCAGTGACGACTCCCTCGGCGGCAATCGGATAGATGGCCACCTGGGCCGAGGTGAGCAGAGCATCCGTCTTTTTTACTGCCTCCTGGTCGTCGCGTTGCGCGCCGAAGCTCTCGGGCAAACCGGCATTGGGGAAGATGGTGATCGGAAACGCGCCCGAGAACCAGGCAACGTTCTTGCGGCCGGGAATGCCGGCGAGATAGTGCGCAAGCTGCTGGAAAGCCTCAAGCGTAATCTGCAGGCGCGCCCCGCTCCGGGCCGAGCTTTGGTCCGCCATAAACTGTCTTAGGGCGTTCGCCGCATCCACGGCATGTTCTTCCATCATGGCCGCCACAACCTCCTGGTTGGCGGCCGTTTCTGCGTTGGAAGGCAGCAGCGGCGAGGTGTCGATCGAACCACTTTTGTTGTTGATGGCCGCCACCAGCAGCGCGGGATCGTCGGTAAAGCCCTGGATAAATTGCAGTTGGGTTCCCAGGGTGAAGATTGCCATCCTGCGGCCCGGTTGCAGACTCTTGAGGTACTTGAGCATCTGAGCACGGACGTGGCTCTGGTCGGCCAGCGGTGTGTTCAGCGTGTCGAGCAAGAGCACCGTGACTGCATTGCTCGGCTTGACCCGGGGAATGTTGCTGAAGACGTTTGGCGGCAGGGCAGGCAGATTTGCCTGGAGTGGTTGCGCGCCCGTCTCCTCTTCAAAGTAGGTAACGGTCTGGGGACGTCCGTCTTCCGACACCAGGAAATCTTCCTTGTGCAGACCTGGGACTGGGCGGCCATTCTTACCCGTCACCACCACATCGAGCACGACAATCTGCGCATTCGCTTTGAAAACTTGACGTCCGCTATCGTCCTGCGGTGCAGTCTGGCTGCGGAGGGGCGCGGAAAGCAGGGTGGACAAAGAGCCCAGGAGAAGCACGAATCGTAGGGCCGAGCAGGACCGCTGAAGCACCGGAATCTCCCTTAGACCTCCACCTCGGAAGGCTACAGAACCCTGCTTCGCCTGACAAGGTTCGATTTGCGTCCCTCATTCAAGCTCAACGGCGGCTGGGAGGTTTGGGCGAAATCATTGGTGTCCGTCCTGAGATTGAAGTCTTGTCGCTGGCGGTTGATTCCTCAGGAGATTTCCGGTGGCGAATTCAAGGTTGACTGCCTGTAGAAATAATTCTGATCGTGCGGAGACACTGGATAGTCGAGCTCGGGCCAGTTGATTCTCCGCGGTAACAACATCGACCAGATTCTTCACTCCATATTTGTATGCATCGAGCGATGCCGAGTAAGAGGCATTCGCCGATTCGAGAAGCGCCACAGCAGCGTCGTGCTTTCGCAACGCCGTCCGGAATGCTATGTAAGCGGTCCAGACCTCGCGCGTTGTCTCATCATCTCTCGTCGTAAGTTCGTCCTCTGCCTCGCGACGCTTCGATTCGGCGATCAACAGTTCGTTCTTGCGCACACCTCCGTCAAAGATGCGCCAATGGATGCCGAGTTCGACGGACCAGGTAGGCTCGCTCGCGGGACCGAGCTGGCCGTAATCCGCCGTGGGCCACACGGAGGTCTGCGCAACCGATCCCGAGAGACCAATCTGCGGTTTGTACTCCGCCCTGGCTGCACGAATGCGAGCCTCGGCGGAGCGGATTCGCAGAGCTTGCGCCATGAGTTCGGGACGATTCTTCATCGCGCGATCGATCAGCCCCTCGATCGACATTGTGAGTCTCTCCGGCAACGGCGCACTCCGCTGGCTGTCAATCACTATGTCGGGAGACGGATCAGCTCCCACCGCTTCAGTCAGCGTCACGCGCGCAATCTTTTCGTCCCCATCCGCGGATTCCTCGTCGAACACAGCCTGTGACGTTTCGGCCCGGGCGTTGAGAACATCGGGAAGAGTTGCAAGTCCGTTGTTCAGTCTGTTTTCAGCCGCATCCTGCGTGGTTTGTGCAGTTCGCAACGTGTCCTGGGCGGCCTGCAATCTTTCCTGTGCGGTCACCAGCTGGTAATACGCACTGGCGACGCGAAACGCCAGCGCTTGATTTACCTGGATGACATCTGCACCCGCGGCGAGCTTCTCCTCTTTCGCGGAATCCACGCTCGCTTCCCGTTTACCAAAGTCGAAGATGAGATATTGGAGCGTGACTTCAGGCCGGACGATGGGGATCTCGACCATGACGTAGCCGCGAGGAGCCAGCGGTTTCGGGAATGGATTTATCAATCTCTCGTCGCCGAAAACAGCCAAACCCTCTAACCCGGGATAATAAGCGGATTTTGCCAAACCCAGCTCGCGTGCCTTCTGTTTTGCGCGCTCCCAGATCGTACGCGTACTGGGATTGTGATGCTCGGCAACGTCGATCAGCTCGGCCAGGGTGTAGGGATGAACTGGATCGAGAATCGCTGCTCCCTCGCGAGGGGTTTCGCGAGCCGCGCAGTCGGCGACAGCTGCTGGAGAAGACACTTTGCCGGCACATTGCCCCAGAGCTCGCGCCGCGGAAAAGGCGAGAAGCAGCGACAAAAATAAAACATTCAACGATGGGTTGTATTCGATCAATCGAAACCTCTTCCGCTTCATTCCCAGCAACACCTCGGCAATCGCTACAGCCACGCCCCTCCCGTATGGGCGCCGCCGCAAGAATTACCTGTGCCTCGCCCAGTTCTTGTAATTCCTCGGATGCGTTTGCCGCTTGACTCTGGACCGAACAACCGCCTCACCGCGTTGACAAACGTACTTAACTCGCTGCCATGTGCATCTTCTCCGCTTACGCGGAAACTGGAAAACGATTCTTTCGCGTTCAGTAGCGATTAAGGCAGAAATGCGGGGCCGAGTCTATTGGACGAACGTATTGGTCGATCCCAAAGTATCGGTGGCATCATCTTCACGGGCTGCACAGGCCAGATTTCTCTTCAGCAAGTTCACGAGGGTCGACGTCTTTCGCCGACCGCAATCGCGAACCTCAACCCATGTGTCCACGATCAAGACGTACGCGCCAACGTGATCATCTGATACGAAGGTATCGATCGATACCTTCGTCCAATAGATTCGGTCCCTAACTCTGTGGCTTAATCGAGACGTAAGACTGAGGCTGTCCGGTGATCGCCGGATGCCTGGGCTAAGCATGGCAGGAAGTGGTTTCGTTGCCCTCCCACATCGACCAGGTGGTGAGCACGATTAGGGCCAATATTCGACACAGACGAGGTCTGCCTGGGTATGAAAACCGAATCGACGGAGCGCGATCGACTCCGAATTAGCTCACTCCGCCCGCTCGCCGGTTTATCTCTGGGGGCGCCGCTGGTGTTGGTTGGTTGCTCCCACGCGCCCGAATACAGCATCTTCGGCTCTTTTTTCCCGGCGTGGATCTTCTCGGCCGCCGGTGGCCTCTTACTGGCGACGGGCGCCCGCGCCCTGATCGCTCGCAGCGCTATGGCCGAACACCTGGCCGCACCTGTGCTTTTGTATCTCAGCATGGCGATCTTCCTCACGTGCATGTTGTGGCTCCTGTTCTACAGCTAGGTGAACGCGATGTCGACCCCAGACACTGGCCAACCCGAGCAAGACAATCGCCTGGCAAAACTTGACCGGTACGGTCGCGTCTTCACCGCAGCCATGGTTCTGCTGGCGGTGGCCGGCTTGATCGTTGTCTACTGGGTCACGACTCAGCATCCCCAGACCGATGACGCAGAAATCTTTGCCAACTACATCGGAATTGCGCCCGTTGTCGAGGGGCCCATACTGCACCTGAACGTCGCTGACAATCAGCGCGTTAAACAGGGTGATCTACTTTTCGAAATCGACGATCGACCCTACAAGTACGCCCTTGACCGCACAGTGTCGGACCAGGCCGCCCTCGAAGGCCAGGTCGTCGACGAACAGCGGCGCATCGGGGCCGAAGTGCACGCCGTCACCGCCTCCGGGGCGGCAACCCGCAGCGCCAGCGCCAACGTCGATCGAGCGCAGGCCTCGATCCGCGAGGCGGAGGCCGATGTCGCCCACTCTGAGGCTGCGTTGGATCGAGCCAAGGCTGAGTCGGCATACGCCGACAATAACCTGCACCGCGTCGAGCCTCTGCTCGCCAAACAGTACGTTACCGTCGACCAGGTGGATCAGGCACGCACGACAGAGCGGGCCAGCGCGCAGTCCGTGCATGAAGCCGAATCGCAATTGGCTCTTAATCGAGCACACCTTAACACCATGCTGGCGGCCCTGGCGGAGGCCAAGGCCTCGGCGGAGCAGAGCACGGCGCAGCTTCACCAATCGCAGTCCAGCGTACTTACCCTCGATCCCCTCGTGGCCCAACGGCAGGGACGGGCCGCCGCAATCGCCAACGCCCAATACAACTACAACCAGTGCCGCGTCTTCGCTCCATTCGATGCACGTGTGACCAGCCTCGTCATCTCCCAGGGTGCTTATGCTCACATAGGACAGGAGATCTTCACGCTTATCGATACTCGCGTCTGGTGGGTAGTTGCAAATTTCCGCGAGACGCAGCTCAAGCATATCCAACCGGGTATGACCGCGGACGTGTACGTTATGTCTGACACGGGATTGCGATTTACGGGCGTCGTCGAGAGCACCGGGTACGGTGTCATACCCGATCCTTCGCTCCAGGGCCGAATTGCGCCCGGCCTGCCCGACGTACAACGCACTCTGAGCTGGGTGCACCTGGCCAGCCGCTACCCGGTCCGCATCCGCATTCAGTCACCCCCCTCTGATGGCATTCGTCTGGGGGAATCTGCAGTTGTAGTCATCCGCGGATACAAACGGAAGCCTTGATATGGCGACCCGAGCCACTCAGCTCCGCCATCGGCCTGCCCGCTCAACTGTCTCCTGGCCCTGGTTTCGCGAATTCATACGGTGGGAAGTTGCTCCGTATCCAGGACGCGTGAACACGGTCATCCGCATGACAATCGCGGCTACGCTGGTCATGATCATCGTCGTGACCTTCCGCATTCCTAACGCGGCCTTGGCTGGTGTATTTTCAATTCTCCTGGCTCGCGAAAATCTCGCCGCTACCTGGCGCGGGGGGCGATTGATCGTCCTCGGATTCGTCCTCGCGAGCCTCTACACCCTGCTCGGTATGATGTTGTTTCGCGGTTACCCCATTACTCATTTCTTCTGGGTAATCGGAAGCCTGTATCTGGTTTTTTTCGTTATGCGCACGACGACTAACTACGCAGCCGCACTGGCTTTCACTATTCCGATTGGCGTTGCCCTGCCGGTATGGGACCGCGCCTTGCCCAGCGAGATCCAGGTGGAGGGTACTCTCTGGCCTATCGTGGTAATTGCCGTAGGCACTGGCGCCACTGTGGCAACCGAAGCGCTCTACCGCATCTTCGATCGCTCCGATCCGCTCATCACATTCGTCGACGATCTGTTGCTTGCGGTGCAGCAGCTAGCGGAAAGCATTGCCGCTCACCGTGCCACACCGAAGCCCGTCCTTGCCAGAGTTCTTCAATACAATATGATCGGCACTGGCCGGCTCAGAACGACGTTGCAGCGCCAAGGTCTCGACCCGACCCGGCGGGCGCAGCGCGCCGCCCTGATTTCCCTGGCCGGCCGGCTCATTGGTCTTGCCGCGGATCTTGAGCGCACTCTCCCCCAGCCCGGCGAGGACGACGCGATCCGCCTGCGCGCACTTTCTCAGAGGCTCGGAGCAATCCGAAAGCAGCTCCGCGAGTCAGGGGTTATTTCGGCATCTCCTCCTGGGCTCGAGGGGCAGCCCTCCTCTACCTTCCCCGAGCTTCAAGAGATGGAACGAATCGTCGCACTCATCCCCGAGGTCTTTCAACGCGACGAGATCGTCGATGGTTCCCGGAACCCGCCAGCGGGGGACTGGTGGCGCGCTCTGTTAGTGCCTGATGCATTCCAGAACCCGGAATATCTACGCTTCGCCTTTGCCGGATGCATGGCTGCCAGCCTTTGTTACGTACTCTACAACGCGCTCGACTGGCCCGGCATCTTCCCGTCGGTCCTTACTTGCATCGTAACCGCGCTGAGCACCATCGGCACTACGCTCCAGGCGCAGTTTCTCCGCCTTGCCGGATTTGTTGCCGGAGGGGTGGTCCTGGGGATTTCGGCGCAGATTCTGATCCTACCCGCTATCGACAGTGTCTTCGGGTTTGCTCTCTTCTTTGCGGTGGGGACCGCGATCGCCGCGTGGTTCGCCACCTCCAGTCCTCGGCTTTCCTTTTTTGGCGTGCAGATGGCGCTGGCGTTTTATTTCGTCAACCTGCAGGATTTCAAGTTCCAGACCGACCTCACGATCGCGCGCGATAAGGCAATTGGCGTCTTATTGGGCATTCTCGCCATGGGCTTTATCTTCGACCGCTTCGGGACGAAGAGCGATACGGAGCAGCTGCAGAAACTGCTGGTGCGGAACGTAGGGATGCTGGCACAGCTCGGAGTTTGTCCGGTGGTACGCGACAGAGCCATCGCCGTTTCACAGATCAGGCGTCTCCGCACTCAGATCAATGACAACTTCGCCAGTCTGGAATCGCAGTCGGATGCCGCGCGGTTTGAGTTTGAGTTTCGCCATCGGCGCGAGGAAGACGTTGCCGAGTGTGAGCGGATTGAGAGGGCTCAGCCGGCGTTGCGCTCGATCTACCTGCTGGAACTCAGTCTTCTCTCACATCGTGGGCGACGAGAGATCGACTCGGAGTTGACCCAGCAGCAAAATCAGGCGCTGGATCGTTTTCTAAACGAATATAGCGATGAACTCATGCACATTGCCGCATGGATCGCACACCAGGAGGACACACCTGCGCGCATCAGCGATGATTCCATCCGGCTATTACAGCAAGCCCTCGAGGAGCACAGCTCCTCGAACTCGCGGGCTATCACCGATATCTGTCAGAAGTTGGTCTCCTCTCTCCTGCTGCTGCGGAACGAGTGCTAAGCAAACACGAATTGCGGGCCAGCTCAGCCGTATCACTCGGCAAGCTGACGCCCGTGATAGCCCTCGGACTTCTTTCAGTCGGCAGCCTGGTGTGCAATTTGCTGCACTTCCCGCAGCAGACCGGTCTCCACGTCGAAGATGAAGCCGCGCACCGGGATGTCTTTGGCAATCCAGGGATGCGATGTGACTTTCTTGAGCTGCTCCCGGGTATTTTCCTCGGGGTCCTTAAAGGAGAAGAAGCGCATTGGAGCCGGCGAAGCATCTCCGGTTGAAGCGCTTAGCTTTGCGTTCAGCTCCTCGTCTGTGAATGTCGTGAACCCACAGCCGGTATGGTTGAGAAGCAGTATCTCCGTGGTTCCCAGTACACGGGTGGAAACAACAAGCTCACTGAGAACATCCTCTGTTACCGCGGGTCCGCCGGTTCGGATAACGTCGAGATCGCCCTGCGGCAGACCCAGGATTCCAGGAAGGTCTGAGAGGCGAGGATCCATACAGGTCACGACTGCAAGTTTGGGGGCGGGACGCTTTCCCAGCGCTGGATAGTAGGTTGTCGCATAGTTGCGGTTTGCTGCTAGCGCCTTATCGATAATACTCATCGTTATTCTCCTTGATGGTAGATGGTGTCTGGCGTCATCTCAATGGCACAATTGACCGATAAACGCAGCTTCGTTGCGGTATCGACTCTTGCCACACCCGATGCACATAGGCCATCACATCACAAGCGCGAAAAGAAACCTATTGGACGATGGTATCGTTCGATACCTTAGTATGCCGGCTACCACTGACCCGCGTGCGCTCCACCGTCCACGTGCAGCACCTCGCCGGTGACGTAACGAGCTTCCGTCAGGTAAACGACAGCATCGGCAATGTCCTTCGCGTCCGAGACCACACCCATGGGTGACAGAGTCTTCATCGAATCCTTTGGGTACCCTTGTGCATAGGCGTATCAACAACTCCAGGAGCTACGGAGTTGAAGCGGATGTTGCTTTTCGCATATTCGCTCGCCAGGCTCAGGATAACCGCATCCAATCCTCCCTTGGTGATCGTTGGAATAGAGGCTGGAACCCCCGCGATCGGGTTAGCGGTTAGCGCCGCCGTGATGCACGTCACGCTGCCGCCGGTGCCCTGGGCAAGCATCTGCTTCACCGCAAGCTGAGTGATGAAGATGAACCCTTCGAGGTTGGTGGAGACAAAAGCGCGAAACTCGTCGACGGTGTAATCCGTGAATGGTTTGCTCGTGAAGATGCCGGCACTGGTGACAACGTGATCGATCGAGCCGAACTTTTCGATTGCGGTCTGCGCAATCTTTTCCGCTGTTGTTGCAAGTCTGATGTCTGCTTCGACGAGCGCAAGGTTCGGTGATGGAGTGAAGCTTCCGGCCGGAAAGCTGCGCGCGTTTCCAACAACGTTATAACCGCGATCCAGAAACGCTCGGACAACAGCTGCTCCGATACCTTGTGAGGCTCCCGTTACGATGGTTGTCTTTTTGCTTGCCATGCCAGTCTCCAGTTGTTATTTGAGCGTTCAGTCTCGATGTTTAGATTAAGCCATAGACCCGGAGACTGTTCTATTGCACGAACGTATCGGTCGATACTTTCGTATTAGTCTGACTCCGTCGCTCTGGCCATTTGAGACGCTCACTCGCGCTCGAACTGTTGGACGCACTCAACAAGCATGGTAGCCGTACAGGGCTCGCCCATCTCGGTATTGAACATTGCGTGGTATAGGTGGGGTTCCGGCCATTTCAGCCCGAGATACTGCCGGACGAACGCAGCTCGCGCTTTATCCGTTGTGTCGACTAGTTCGATTGCCTTGTCCTGAGTTTCGCCCATGGAGATCAGTCTGTGGATCTTATAGTCGCGAGACGCATAGAGAAACACATGGAAGACATCCTTGCGATTGCGCAGGAAAAACTGCGAGCCTCGGCCGACAATCACCGACGGACCGCTGGAAAGTGCTGCCTTGACAGCTATTTCTGAAACAGCGGCGATCCGGCGCGCATCGAGCAAGTGCAGCCGGCTGGTGGGCGGCAAGCCTCCCTCAAAGGCGCCCCGAAGGAAGTCTTTGAAAAGCCTGTACACGACAGGATCGGTTCGCCACTCTCTCTGCTCGACCGCCTGTGGCGTACTCTCGGTTAGTCGCGCGATTTCCTGTGTCAACCGTTCGTCCCACAGACTCCATCCGAGGCGGCTGGCGACCAGACTGGCAATTTCGGATGCTCCGCAGCCGAACTCGCGCTCAATTGTGACGGCATTAACCATTGCATTTATCCTCAACCCACCGCGACATCGCCGCCCGCTCCTGGATCATTCTTCTTCAGGAAAAACGCAAGCACAAACATGATGGAGCAGAGCGCGCCCAAGACCCAGAAGATGTCCATATAGGACAGTGCGCCACCCTGCCGGTGCACCAATTCGTAGAATCTCGCAATCGCCTGGTCGTGGGCGTCGGCGGCCCGAAGCCCAGAGTGTGCGATTTTCGAGCTCAGGGCATGGAGTGCCGAACGATAGGCAGGGGAATCGGGAGTAATGTGGGCGATGAGGATTTGCTGGTGATATTGAGCCCGCCGGGCAATCATGGTGGTCACCACGGAAGTTCCGATGCTGCCACCGATGTTGCGCATGAAATTGATCATGCCGGAGACGCTATTGCCCTTCTCTGGAGGAACTCCGATGTAACCCGCTGCCGTGATGGGGACAAACAGAAATCCGATTCCTATCACCTGGGCCACGCGGAGCCACATCGCAAAGCGGAAGCTGACGAACAAATCAATCTGGTGCGCGCAATAGAACAGTCCAATGGCGAGGCACAGCCATCCCGTCGCGATCAGCCATCTTGCTTGAATCTTCGACGTAAGCCGCCCGACGATGGGCATCATCACCAGCAAGATAACTCCGCCGCCAGAGAGGACGAGACCTGCAAGCTCTGCTGTGTAACCCATGAGTGTCTGGAGAAATTCTGGAATCAAGACCAGGGTACTGAAGAGCATAAAGCCCATCATGAACATCATTAAGTTCGCTGCCGCGAAATTGAAGCTCTTGAACATGCGGACATCGATGATCGGCTCTTTGCGGAACCATTCCCAGATGACCAGCGAGATTAGGCAAACCGTTGCGGTTACCGCCAGGGTGGTGATGAAATGCGAGCCGAACCAATCGTCTTCCTGCCCCTTGTCGAGAACTACCTGTAGCGAACCCACTCCCAGCGTCAACATCGATATTCCAATGTAGTCCACCCGGACACCCCCTCTCTTTATATGACGGAGGAACGGCGGATCTTCGACCAGGGTGTAAGTCAAATAAAGAGCGAGGAGGACCACGGGCAGGGTGATGAAAAATATCCAGCGCCAGGAATAGTTGTCCGTAATCCAGCCTCCCAGCATCGGCCCGACGGTAGGGGCGAGAACTGCGGTAATTCCGTAGACAGCAAACGCCGAGCCGCGCTGCTCCGGAGGAAACGTATCGTTGAGAATGGCTTGTGCCATCGGTTGCAGTCCGCCGCCACCGATGCCTTGCACAGCTCGAAACAACAGCAATATCGGCAGGTTAGGCGCTAAGCCGCAAAGCAGTGAACTCACGCGTGAAAATCGCAAGCGACATCATGAAGTACCGCTTGCGGCCGATCAACTCCGCGAGCCATCCGCTGATGGGTAGGACGATAGCGTTCGCAGCAAGGTACGAGGTGAGTACCCAGGTGCTGTCGTCGTAGCTGGCTCCCAGGCCTCCGGCGATGTAAGGCAAGGCAACGTTGGCAACGCTCGTGTCCAGGACTTCGATAAACGCCGCCATCGAGACGGTGGCGGCAATCGCCCAAGGATTTACCTTAGGGCGCCAGACGGCCTGCTCCGACGGAAGAGTCAGTGCTGTAGCGCTCATCTCAAGTACACTTTCGCTTCGACATTCATACCCGGCCGAAGCTGGTGGTCCTGATTTTCGCCTGGCTCTATAACAATCTTTACCGGTACCCGCTGAACGATTTTCACGTAGTTGCCGGTTGCGTTTTCCGGCGGCAGCAAGCTGAAGATGGGCCCCGTTGCTCCCGCAATGCTATCGACATGAGCGCGGTACGTGCGGCCGTTCGAGTCGAGCTCAATCTTTGCTTTCTGGCCCACGCGCATGTGTTTGAGTTGGGTCTCTTTGAAATTCGCCGTGATCCACACCTGATCCAGGGGAACCACAGTGAGCATCTGCTCCCCAGGCTCGACGTTCAATCCGACGACAACCTTTTTCGTGACCTCCCCGGCAACAGGCGCAAATATTTTGGTGTATCCCAGATTCAACTGCGCTTGTTCGACAGCAGCTCTTTTCTGGTGTACATCCGCCATCGCCGAAAGGGCTTTGGCGCGCGTCGAGGCGACGCGTTGAGGCCCGGCTTGGGCATCTTCGTAGTGTGCCTCAGCCTCAGTGAGGCGGCTGTGCGCTTCGACAACGGCTTGTTGCGCTGCAGCCTCGTCTGCCTCTGCCGCAGCTACGGCGGCGACATCGGTCGCTGCGGCCGCGTAAGCATGGTCGTAGACTTGCTTCGGTACCTCCTCCTTGGTGAGCAGCAAATGATACCGGGTTACGTCATCTTGGGCCTTTACATTTTCTGCTTGCGCTTCCAAAACGCGGGCGTGGGCGGCCGCGGCTCGCTTTTCTGCTGCCTGGATCGCTGCTTCCGCATTCTTAATATCCGAGGACGTGAATTTCAATTGGCTTGAGGTATCGACGGAAGATACAGGCACATCGATATTCGAACCTTTCGCCGTAGCCTCTGAAGTATCGAGCGTTGCCTGGGCTCTTGCTAATGCGACTTCATAGTCTTTTGGATCGATTTCCACGAGTGTGTAACCCGCTTCGACCCACTGATTGTCCCCAACGTTGACCTTCTGGATATATCCGGAAATGCGAGCGCTGACAGGGTAAAGATGGACGTCCACCTGCGCATCGTCGGTGGATTCGAAGCCGGAAAGATAGTGCCAGAGGAAAGCACCGGCAACGGCCAGAACAACGAGCGAGGCAAGAATGATCCAACGCTTGTAGGAGCGCTTCGTCGGATAAGCTGGAATTGGGGGGTCAGCTGCGCCGGCGTTGTCCGCTGGTACGTTTGGCCTTGCGCTGTGGCTTGCGGTGGATTCGTTGCTTGATTTTGCTCAGCCATACTCATTTTCCCTCCACGTATTCAGCAAAGCCTGATTCCGCGACGCCGATCGCTCTCGCCAGAGATATTTTTGCAAGGTTGTGGCTGTAAAGACTGGCAATGTAGCTGTCAGTAGCGATTGCCACCACATCTTGTGCTTGAACAACTTCAATGTTGTCTGTAACTCCCGAAGTGAATCGATCGCGAGATTGTTCCAAGGTCTGAGTGGCGAGTGTTACCGCGCTTTTCTCGACAGAAACTTCTTGCGCAGCCGCTTCCAGATCCAGATAAGCGTCGCGAACCTCCTGATCGATCTTGGCTCGCAAGTCTTCCAGTCGCTGTCTTTCCCTGGTTAGCGAAGCGTCGGCCCGGAGAATATCCCCGTGTACTCTTCCACCCTGAAAAACAGGAATGCGGAGCGTGGCAGCCGCATCAACGGTGCCGTGCGACGAGCCTGGGTTAACTCCCGAGAGACCATAGTCGGTCTCCACGCCTAACGATGGATACCGCTCGGCAGAAGCAGCTCTTCTCGCAAGCTCAGCGGACCGGACCTGATTCATCTGGCTCTGAAAATCAGGACGAGCCTTGTAGGCGCTTTGGATCGCCTCATCGAGACTCGACGGCGTCAGCTCCCGGTAAGGGACGCGGGTGGTAATCTCGAACTTTTGGCCCAGAGGGAGACCGATAGCTCGCGCCAAAACCAATTTCTGCTTGGCTAAATTATTTTGCGCGACAATCAGTTTCTGTTCGCGTGATTGCAGTTGCACCTGTGACCGTAGAACGTCCACGGCCGAGGCAAGGCCTGCGGTCTTCTGGTCGGAGGCCTGTTGAAAAAGTGCCTTGGCGGTGTCCCGTTGCGATGTGGCTGACTCAACTTCCGATTGGTCGGCGATGACCAGCAAATAGTTGGAGACAATCACAAGCACGACAATCTCGCGAGCATCTTTGGAGCTGAACTCCGCCGACCTCACCTGCGCCGTTGAAGATCGCGCCCGCTCGATGGATGCCCAATCAAAAGCGGACTGCGTGAGATAAGCCCGCGAGTCGAAATAGCCAAATGGGCCGATGATCGGAGGTTCGCCACGAATGGTCAGACCGAAGGCCGCCTTTACATTGATTTGATGAACTCCGAAACCCGTATCGGTGATTACATTGGGAAGCAGATCGCTGAGCGCTTGCCAGCGCTGTCCACGCGCGTCGGTAACAACATCCGTGGCCAAGACTCCGCCGAGATTTTGTTTGAGTCCACGGGCGACGGCATCTTCGAGGGAAAGCGCCACTGGCGTTGCGCTGAGTCTTCCCTCAGGAACTCCTCCGAGGTACGGATTCTGCGACAGGGTTTGATAGTTATTCTGCCCGGCTTGGACGGCTGCCCTTGGCGTTCCTGTTACTTCGGCCACAGCAATCGGGTTGTACGGCGCAGGCGTGGCTGGGTTGTACTGTGCGAAGGCCGCTGCTCCGCTGAGAAACGTGCAACTAAGCAGGAGTAGCTCGTTCCAGGGTCTCCGTCGCATGTCGCATCCTTGGCTAGAGAAATTTCGGTTCTTCCGTGACTTCGGGATCGCTTTGTACTTGCGAAGGGCGGAAGAACACATTACTGGCTTTACCACGCCAACGTCCTGGTCTCCCTCTGCTGGCGCTTTCCTCGAAGTCAGCATGGTCACCATTGAATGGCAGTGCAGCCAAGGGTGGTTCCCTGTCACCTTGGCTGGGGGGCGCATGTGGGACGATGTGAGCGGATTTGTCGTTGTGCCGCGAGTGGCTACTGTCTTATCGCTTGACATGCTCCTTAAGCGGCTTTCCGGGCGAGCAGGTTGATGAGATTCTGGGCTGCAGCGGTTGAGGACGCGGATTCTGGCCTGTGATGAGACGGCCATCAACGACTGAAAACGGCTGCCAGTCAGCAACCTTCTCAAAGATCGCTCCCAGCCGTAGCAGTTCGTCCTCTACTAGAAACGGCACAACATGTGTCAGGTGGACCTCTTCTTCCTCTCCGTCCGTGAAGCCAGTGACATGCTTACCTTTTACCAGCGGCTCACCCTTATATGTGACATGACGGAGCACACCTGGGGAGTGGCAAACCAAGGCAATCGGCTTTCCCGAGTTGTAGAAGGACTCTAACAAGGCGATCGAAACCCGGCTCTCTGCCAGGTCCCACAATGGACCGTGTCCTCCAACATAGAACACCGTGTCGAAGTCCCCTGCGTTCACATCCTCAAGCTTGACGGTGCGGGCAAGTGCCGCCTTTGCTATTTCATCCTGCTTGAATCGTGACATGGCCGAAGTTTGATTTTCGGGCAGATCGCTCTTGGGATCGACGGGGGGCTGGCCCCCTTTCGGTGAGGCGAGGGTCAGCTGAACACCGGCGTCCCGGAAAACAAAGTAAGGGGCAGCAAATTCTTCAAGCCAGAAGCCTGTCTTGCGGCCCGTGTTGCCCAATTGATCGTGGGATGTTAACACCATCAGTATTTTCATGTTCATTCTCCTTTTTCGTCGCCGTGCATTTCCCGGTCGAATC
>CAWJAB010000046.1:0-66850 GCA_963840675.1 uncultured Acidobacteriaceae bacterium | reverse complement strand
GAACGCCGCAACCATCAGAGCGATCCACTCGTCGTGAACCCAGCCTGCGCCTATCGGCAAAAAGCGATCGCGCAAGCTGGCCCGGAACATCACCGTAGCCCCGGTCACAAACCTGTGCTTCGCCAGCACCAGATACTGCCCGTCCAGCAGCGCACGCTCGCTCTTTCCCGCGAAGCCGAGCCGCTGCCAAAGGGTCTTTTCCTGCTTCCGGTCTTGGTCATCGATAACATCCGCATCAGAGAAAACCAGGCCCGCCTCTGCATGGGCCGCCAATTCCTGCTCGGAGCGTTCAAGGCGATTGGGATACCATATGTCGTCCTGGTCACTGAGTGCGATCAGGTCCCCGCTGCAAAGCCCAATCGCACGTTCGAAATTGGCAGAAGATCCGAGATTGTGTTCGTTCTCGAAGATGTGCACCGGCCAGGAAGCCGACGCTCGAAACTCACGAAGCATTGCCACTGTCCGGTCCGTGGACCGATCGTCGCATACTACCATCTCGTCCGGCAGCCTGGTCTGTTTGGCGATGCTGTCCAGTTGCTTCGGAAGGAATCGCTCCCCGTTATACGTGCATAGTGCAACGGAGATTTTTCCCTGCGCGCTCCCCACTCAAAACCTCAACCGAACTGCGTAGTGTATCAGCATGCAACGTCTCAGTGGTTGCGCTGACTTAGCCTCGCATTGCACGCAGGTATACTGTAAGTGACAATGAGTTATAGACTTCGCGAGTGCCCCCTGTGCGGTGGGCAGGACTTTGTACCCCTGTTGCGCGCAAGAGATTACCATTACGGAAATTCAGGCGAATATACGCAATCTCAATGCAGGCAATGCACTCTCGCTTTTCTGGATCCGATGTATGAAGAAGCGGAACTCGCAACCTTCTATCCAAACGACTACTACGCCTTTGCTGACCGTTTTGCAGCGGCCAGGCCGGATCCCTCGTTAAAAGCGAAGATCTGGAAACTAGTGGGTCCTCGCGATCACGAAACCAGGGACCCGAAGTTCGAAAAGCCAGGCAGGATGCTTGACATCGGCTGCGGGGCAGGCGGGTTCATTTTTCAGATGAAAGAACGGGGTTGGGATGTAAAGGGAGTGGAGCCGAATGTTGCCGCCGCCGACTATGGGAGGAGGAAGAAGGGATTGGATATTTTTCCCGGATTGCTCAAGGACGCAAAGTTTCCCGCCGAATCTTTCGACTACGTGCGTCTGAACCATTCTTTCGAGCACATGGAGCATCCCAATCAGATTCTCGATGAGATCTACCGAATCCTTGCCCCCAACGGCAAACTGATGATCGGTATCCCCAACCGCGATAGCTTTAACGCCCGAGTGTTTGGGCGCTTTTGGTACCATCTCGCTTTGCCTTTACATACGTTCAGTTATTCGGTCCAGACCGGGAAACGGATGCTGCAGAAACACAACTTCAACGTGGAGAGAGTCGTCTTCAATACAGAACAGACGCCCCTGCTAGGTGGCGTGCAACTCTACTTCAACCGCAACCGTCCTTCGCCTGGTTTCGACGGGCGCTTTTACACGAGCATGCTGGCGACTTTCGTTTGCTACTGGACCGCACGTTTGCAAAATCTTCTTCACGTCGCGGATATTGTTGAGATTACTGCGACCAAGCGACTCCATCGAGGCACATAAGAGTACCTGTGAACACGCTATAGATGTCGCATAAGCGGAAAGTACTGCAAGGCTCTGCGTCCAACGTGACGCGCGTGTTGCTCTCCATGCTGGTCTCGCTGGTGCTGCCACCCTTCTTGGTACACCACATGGCGCCCGCCGAGTACAGTGCATGGGTCCTGATTCTGCAATTGAGCGCCTATGTCAATCTGCTGGATTTCGGACTGCAGACGGCGATTGGCAAGTTTGTGGCGGAGTATGACGCGAGCGGTGATCGCGAGGCCAGTCATCATCTCGTAAGCACTTCGTTTACGTTGCTCGCGGTCGCAGGAGCGATCGCTTGTGCGGCGCTTGCCGTGATGGTGTGGAGCGTTCCTCGACTTTTTCACCAGATGCCTTCCGGGCTGGTGGGCCAGGTACGTATGGCGCTCCTGGCAGTGGGATTATCCACTGCATTCGCCCTGCCGTTCAGTACTTTCCTTTCTACCTTTACCGGCTTGCAGCAATATGTTTTTCCCACAGTCGTGGCAACGTTCAGCCGCGTCGGCACGGCTGTCGCCCTTATCGTTCTCCTGCTATTGCGCGGCAGCCTGGTTCAACTGGCGCTGGTAATGGCAGCGTTCAATGTGGTAACGGCGGCCATTCAGTTTCTTGGATGGCGCAGGCTGGTGAGGGCGCGGGTCGATTTTTCATTCCTGTTGTTCCACCGCGGATCCGCGGTCCGGCTGGCCAAGTACGGCAGCATACTCTCTATCTTTACCCTGGCCATGTTCCTAATCAGCGGACTCGATATCGTCATCGTTGGCCATTATGCGTACCAGGAAACCGGCTTCTACGCCGTCGCCAATGCCGCCGTAAATTTCATGCTGGCGCTTGTTTCCAGTGTCTTCGGCCCGCTCATTCCTGCCGTATCTTCGATTCAATCGGCCACTACGCCCAACCGGATTGGGGAGCTCTGCATCAAGGCCACTCGGTATTGCGCGCTGCTTCTTTGCCTTCTGGGGCTACCGTTGTTGATCGGCGCCTATCCATTGCTCAGCTTGTGGGTCGGCAAACGGTACGCTGCACAAAGTGCTCTCTACCTTGAAGTGCTGGTCGTGGGGAACGTGGTTCGCCAGCTTGCTTTTCCCTACATCCTGGTGGTTGTGGCCACAGGAAAACAGCATCTGGCCACCATTGCTGCTATCTCCGAGGCGTGCGTCAATATCGTTATCAGCATCTGGCTGGTGCAGAAGATTGGAGCAATCGGCGTTGCCATCGGCACCCTGATCGGCGCCTTCGTTAGCGTCGGGGTGCATGTGTTGGTCAGTATGCCCCGCACGCAAACCGCTATCCTCATTCGACGCTCACGTTTCCTGCTGCAGGGGCTGCTGCGCCCGCTTCTGATGGTCATACCGTCTTTGTTCCTCTATCCCTTCTGGAGAAGACTCAACGTGCTTCCGGCTGAGCCTGCCGCACTCGCGCTATGGGTAGCCGCCACGGCAGCGATTGCATGGTGGGCGGTGTTGACCATGGAGGACCGGCGGGAATTCGGAGGGTTTCTGCGCAGGCTGTTATACTTGCGGGCAGACTCCCCGCGTTGAGATGCCCCGAGCCTATCACTCAGCCTCTTCGATCCTCTCGATCGTGGTTATCTACAACCGCGAGCCTGCGCAAAGTCAGTCGTTCTCTTCCCTGTTGCAGATCCTGAAAGAACATCCTGAGTGGGCGAAGCATTTTTCGCTGGTTCTTTATGATAATTCGCCACAACCACAGACTCATTCGTTCGTGGCAGACTTCCCGATCCACTACGTTCATGATGCTTCGAATGGAGGGTTGGCGCGTGCCTACAACTATGCCTTGGCGCGCGCCGAGTCGGAGGAGCGTGAATGGCTGCTGCTGCTTGACCAGGACACCTCGCTGTCGGCGGAATTCATCTCTGAATTAGTAGCAACCAGCGAAACCCTCCATTCCCGCTCCGAGGTGGCCGCAATTATTCCCAAGTTGCAGGTGAACGGCAAAATAGAATCTCCGTCAACCGACTTCTTCGACCAGATGCGGCGTCAATTCGAGGATCTGCAACCGGCCATAAACCAGGATGTAGTGGGCCTTCAGCAACAACGCCTGTGCTCTTATAACTCCGGCTCCGCCCTCAGGGTCGCGGCACTGCGATCGATCGGCGGATTTCCTGTGGAGTTTTGGTTGGATTTCCTGGACCACGCCGTCTTTCACGCGCTCTATTCCAGGGGCTATCGCGTTTATGTGATGCGGGCAACGCTGCCGCACAACTCCTCCTATTCCGACATCGGCAGCCTGCCCTCCTGGCGTCTGCACAACATCCTTCTTGCCCGCACCCTCTATGTTAAAAAAAACGGAAGCTTTATCGACCGGACGCTCTACCGCGTCTGGTTGTTGCGGCACAGCAGGAGTGTTCGCCAATCCTGCAAGGACCCGCGCATGTGGAAAGAGACTGCGCTGCAGGCTGTGCTGTTGAGGGTGCCGAAAGATAAGCGTTTCTTAACTTGAGTTTCCCCAATTTCGGCCCTAAGCTGGGGCCGCATGGGCATTCCAATCAAATCGTGCCTCTTCGGCATGGCTTTGGCTGATCGCTGCAGCCCATCCGCTGGTTGCGGTCACCAAGCCGCATGTCGTCTTCCTTGGTTCCGCGAAAATCGTTCCTTACTCAGCCGTCGGTGACCCGGCCGGTGCCGTGGCTGGTGAAAAGCAGCTGCGGGTTCGTCCCCTGCTGGTTGATGGCAAGGTCAAGGAATGGACAAACGGGGAATCGCACGCCGTTACCGACCGCACCTTTGTCGTCCGCCGCGCCCTTCGTCTCAACGACGCACTTCCCGGTGACAAGGCTGAGCATTGGATATGGCAGCGTGGGCCCTGGCTCATGGTCGATCGCGTGAAAGGCAGCATCACCGCCTTGCATCTGCCCGATTATGACCCCGCAGTTTCGAATGTCGTCTGGTTCCGGGACTATGCGGCCTACTGTGGCCTGACTGCCAGCGGCAAGCAATTGTATGCCGTCGTTGCGCAGATCGCCGCGCGCAAGCCGGTGATTGCCAAAAAGCTTTCTGCCTGGTCTCCCGCCCAGGACCAACCGCCGGCCTGTGCCGCCGCGTTGTGGCAGCGGGAGCCGCTGCAGGTCACCTTTCAGCAGACGGGCGCCGCCACCGTCAGCTACAGCCTAATTGGCTCCTCCGCCGTGCTAGTGGAAGACGGCGATGGCAACGAAGAGCCTGCGGCGGCGTCAACCAGTCACTAGAGCGGTTTCACGATTACTGTTTGTCCGGTTCCGGGCTCCGAGAGTGTTTCTGGTGAAAAGCCTTGTGTGAAGCACTTCCACCAGTAAGAGCTATCGTGAAACCGCTGAGCAGGCGCGGACGATATAATACCTCGATGCAATCTACCCTGAAACACCTGGTGCCACCACCGGTGCGCAAGGCTCTGAAGAGTTCTCAAGGAGCAATTCTCGACCTTATCGATGCGGCCCGCGGTCTCGATGTGCCGCCGCGCCGGCTGCGCGGCTTCGTGGGCGATGGAGATTTCACCGCCACCGGAGAACAACACCTTCGCTATTTCATCGAGTACGGAAAGCTGCGTCCGGAGCATAAAGTGCTCGACGTTGGCTGCGGCATTGGAAGAATGGCGTTGCCGCTCACACGCTACCTGTCGGCCCAGGGCGAATACCACGGCTTCGATCCAACCGCCGAGAGCGTTAAATGGTGTAGCGAGCACATCACCACCCGCTTTCCTAATTTCCACTTCGAGCTTGCCGACCTGCACAACGAGTTTTACAGTCCGGCAGGCAAATACCGTCCCGAGAATTTTCGCTTTCCCTACGCAGACAATTCTTTTGATTTCGTGTTTCTCACCTCCGTTTTTACCCACCTCTTTCCCGATGCCCTGAAGAATTACTTTTCTGAGGTGGGCCGCGTTCTGCGTCCGGGCGGGCGCAGCTTCATCACTTACTTCCTGCTCAACCCCGATTCGCTTGTGCTGACCAGTGAAGGCAAGAGCAGTCTGAACTTCGCCCATCAACTAAAGGATTGCTGGACTGCGTATCCAGGCAACCCGGAGGGCGCGTTGGCCTTTGACGAAAGCGAAATCCGCAGCCTTTACCGTGCGGGCGCAATCCGCATCGAGGCACTTCGATATGGCAAGTGGTGTGGCCGCGAAAATGGATACGGCGGTTTTCAGGACATCATCATCGGTGTGAAAGAGTAGCTTGCGGCGGATTTGGGTCCCATTGCATGACTCCCAGGTCTCAAGAGCGAGACCTGGGCCACCCACTCCTACGGTCGCGGGCAGAGAAAGAGATAACATCTGGGTATGCAGGAAACCATGCCGAGTCTCGACGATCTCCTTGAAGAAGCCCGGATCGCTCACGGACATCTGTGCGCAGGGCAGGTTCTCGGGGTGCGTTTAGCAATGCTGGGCTGCGCTCGGCTGGGGATCGAGCAGCCGCGTGGCCGGGACCGCAAACGCCTGGTCACCTTCGTGGAAATCGACCGCTGCGCGACCGATGCCATTGGCGTCGTCACCGGTTGCCGGCTGGGCAAGCGTGCGCTCAAATTTCGCGACTGGGGCAAGATGGCAGCGACCTTTGTGGATCTCGAAACCAATCGCGCCATCCGCATCGCCGCCCGGGAAAGTTCCAAAACCCTGGCTCGCCAGATGCATCCGGAGATGGAAAACAAGAACCTGCAGCAAATGGCCGCGTACCGTGAGATGAGCGACCACGACCTTTTCGACGAGCAGTGGGTGCAGGTAACGCTGGATGCCAGGGAGTTTCCCGGATACAAGGGAGAGCGCATCGCCTGCGCTCAATGCGGAGAAGGCATCAACTACGACCGCTTCCTGGTGCGCGAGGGGCAGACGCTCTGCCTCTCCTGTGCGGCGCCGGAGCAGCGGTACTACCAGCCCCTCTAAGGCCCCCGTTACGCGGCAGCCTCGACCGCCCGGGCCGCGCGCAGCACGGTCGCCTCGTCGAAATGTCTTGCCCAGGATCTGAGCGCCGATGGGCAGCCCCTGGGACGATTCCCCGCAAGGCACCGATATCCCGCAAATTCCCGCGAGGCTGGCGGTCACGGTATAGATGTCGGCCAGGTACATCGCCAGAGGATCGTCTGCCTTCTCGCCCAGCTTGAATGCCGGAGTCGGCGCCACCGGCGTCACCAATACATCGACCTGCTCAAAAGCTGTGAGAAAGTCCCGGGTGAGCAGGGTACGCACCTGCTGTGCCTTCTTATAGTAGGCATCGTAGTATCCCGCACTCAGGGCGTAGGTTCCCAGCAGGATGCGCCGCTTTACTTCCTTGCCGAAACCAATATCGCGCGACCGGCGATACATCGCTGTGAGCGTATTTGCATCCTTGGCGCGAAAGCCGTAGCGCACTCCATCAAACCTGGCCAGGTTGGCGCTGGCTTCGGCGGTAGCGATCAGGTAGTAAGTTGGAACCGCATACTTGGTGTGCGGCAGAGACACCGGCTGAATGGAGCACCCAGCCTCGCGCAGCCGCTCGATCGCGGACTCCACCGCAACGCGCACCTCGGGATCGAGGCCGTCGCCAAAGTACTCGGCCGGAACACCAACCCGCAATCCCTTCACCGGCTGCTGCAGAGCCTGCACATAGTCCGGCACCGGCAACCTCGCGGAGGTAGCATCCAGCGGATCATGTCCCGCGATCACTCCCAGAAGAATGGCAGCGTCCTCGACCGTGCGCGTGACCGGGCCAACCCGGTCGAGCGATGAAGCAAACGCGATCAGGCCGTAGCGCGATACACGTCCGTAGGTCGGCAGCACGCCAACCACCCCGCAAAACGATGCCGGCTGGCGAATGGATCCGCCCGTATCCGTGCCCAGGGTGGCCACCGCCATGCCCGCCGCAACGGCTGCAGCCGACCCACCGCTTGATCCTCCGGGCACCCGGTCCAGGGCCACCGGATTGTGCACCGGACCGTAACCGGAGTTCTCCGTCGAAGACCCCATCGCAAACTCATCGCAGTTCAGCTTGCCTATCAGAACCGCACCCGCGGCTTCCATACGCTTGACCACCGTGGCATCGTAGGGCGGCCGGTATCCTTCCAGGATCCGCGAGCCTGCCGTCGCCGGTGCGCCCTTCATCACCAGCACATCCTTGACCCCGATGGGAACGCCAGCCAGCGCAGGAAGAGGGCTGCCCTTTGCTGCCAGTTGATCGATGGCCGCGGCTGCCCCCAAAGCGCGCTCGGGGCTCAAGGCCAGGTAGGCGTTGATGGCGGAATTTTGTGCTTCAATCTCCTGAAAGCAAAGCTGCGCCAGCTCCGTAGCGCTCGGCTTTGCATCGCGCACTGCGGATCGAACTTCAGCAATACAAGTCTGCTTGCAATTCATCCTTCCATTATCGTTCCTGAGAGAAGCATCCGGGTATCCGTTTTGCTTGTCGGGAACTGGAGCGGCCAAGACGTCACGATTCAACGCGTCACGGAGGGACGGCTCCATAATCCCGGGGCACGGCTTGCATCAATCCCGGGGCACGAAACCGCGGGTCCCGTGGAATATAGAATGGCTTCATGCCGGTAGAAGTTCCGAAGATGCGCTTTAGAGCGCTCCTTGTAATTTTGATTGTCTGTATTTTTGGCTATCTTGGAAGACACTTTTCGCTCGACGATGCTTTGATTTACGCGCGATACGTCGCCAATGCGCTCGATGGAAATGGTCTGGTTTACAACGCCGGCGAACATGTGAACGCGCTGACCTCTCCATTATTCAGCTACCTGCTGCTGGGCGTATCCATGTTGCTGCACGGAAATGTGCTGCTTGCGGACTATTTGCTTTCTTGCCTGGCCTTCATAGCCGTCTGCCTATTGGCCGAATGGGCCGTGCCTTATTCAGGGACGCTGCTCGCCACTACCGAATACTTCTATTCGACCATCGGCATGGAAACGACCTTGTTTCTATGCATGCTGATGCTGGCCGTGTTGCTGTATGTCAAGGAACGGTATAACTGGCTGCCGCTGGTCCTGAGTTTGCTTGTTCTGACTCGTTTTGAGGGCGGAGCACTCATGCTGGTTATAGCCTGGCATCTTTACCGGCGGCACAAGCTTCCGAAGTGGTACGCCCTTGTACCGGCGGTCGGTATCCTGCTCCTCTACCTGGGCGCCAACCGCTTCTGGTATGGGACTTATTTGCCGGCTTCAACCAGCGCAAAGTTTCTCCAGGGCATGTCGGGCTATTGGGGAAGATGGCCATTCGCCTTTCTTCATATTGAAAAGCTGGCGATTCATTTCAAGTGGACCCCGTACGTCTTTGTGCTAGGGTTCATCTTCGCTATCGTGGGTATTCGCAAGATGCGAGGAACCCCTTGGAATCAAGTCGTCTTGCCTTTTTTGGCGATTTTAGCCTGCTTCTATGTCTTATTTAATATCCCCGCCTATTTCTGGTACTACGCGCCGTTTGTGTTTTTTGGTGCATTGTATGCAGTATCCGGTGTCCCCAGAACCAGGGTTGCCTATGGGGCGCTGGCGGCGGTAATGGTGCTCCAGGCGTGACCAATGCCGTGCATATCTCTCATCGTGTTGTAAGCGTGAACTATATGGCCGCAGGCCGGTGGCTGGCGGCCAATACTGCTCCCAACGCCAAAATCGCAGCCTGCGAGATCGGTACGCTTGGCTGGTATTCTCATCGTTATCTGTACGATATTATTGGGCTCACGACACCTGCGAACGCAGTGCATCTAGCCCACCGGGATGGGTTGAGCTGGTTCGCGGAAGATCATCCTGACTACGTCATTATTCATATGCCCCCATGGGGATGGGAGAATGTCGCGGCGACGAGCCCGGCCTATGAGCTTGTTCCCGTGCAGTTTGGCGACATAACTGTCCTGCGCAGGAAGATTACTCAATCAATCAGCCCGGGCGCTCAATGACTTTGCACAAAAGCAGAGATTTTTCCCCATGAGGAAGAGGTTAGCGCTCGATGACCTTGGGGACTTTGAAGAAAACCTGGTCCGTATCCGGAGCACACGCGAGAACCCGCTCCCGGTTTAACGAAGGAGCTACCTCGTCCACCCGCAAGTGCAGGTCCTGCTCTTTGCCCTCGGCCACCCCGGCAACCTGTAACATAGGCGGCACGGAGCCAGTGTCCAACTCGTTAAGCTGGGCAAAGTAGTCGAGAACTGAATTTAGATCGCGCAGCATGCCCGCTTTCTCGTCGCTCGTTAATTCGAGATTCGCGAGTTCGGCTACACGCTCTACGTCCTGATCGGAAACGCTCACGATGATTTAGAGAAATCAATTGCCCAAGAATTGGCACGGCTAGAGACACAGCAGAAAGCCGAACGCCAAAGGAGATTGAAGTCAGTCGCCAGGGTTGCTTCGCGCATATAGTCCCAATCAATTTTCGCTTTTAGCGGATTGATTAAACGGCAAGTGTAGGCCTCAAGCTCGTCATCCGGAATATCCTGCAGCATTTCTTCCTCAGACCGAAATGCCAGCGTCGCTGCCCCGGTCAAGCCGGGGCGAAACGGCATGTTTTGTATCATCTCGTGATGAAGCAGCTTAGGGCGGGGCCCTACCAGGCTCATGTCACCGCGCAGTACATTGATCAGCTGAGGAAGTTCATCCAGCTTATACTTCCGCAGGAAACCGCCGAACCTTGTCACCCGCGGATCTCCCCACTTGGTCACCGACGGACCATCTTCCTGGGCAGCGATCGCCATTGTCCTGAACTTGAAGACGGTGAAGAGAACTCCGTCCCGCCCCACCCGCTTTTGCCGGAAGATCACGGGACCGGGGGATTTGTAGCGAACCAATGCGGCGGCTAGCAACAGCAATGGCCAGAAGAGCAGAAGCGCCACTGCGGCAACGGCGAAGTCGATGCCGCGTTTGGCCGCGGATACGCTCCATGCGCTTGGCTGAGCATCGCACTCGGTGAGGTCTTGCGCCGGGGCGCAAAAAGGTGTTATTGACGCGGTCGAATCCCCAGAGACCTCAGAGACAACATCGTTCCAAAGCAGAGCCGCACTGGGCTGCGGGGGAGCAAAGCTTATGTCCATGCGCTTTAAAAGACCTGTTCTAAAGTTTTAGAGCTACTCCTGAAGCCTTGTTCGGGTCTGTGGAACAAAATGGGCCCTGCGGCCCTCCTGGCTCTTTCCTTTGCCCCACAGCAGCTTTATTGGAAGTGGCAGGAGGTCAGCTCTTCAGCAGCATCTTCGCACTAACAGAGAAGCCGTCAGCCTCCAGCCATGTCAACCTCCAGCCATAATGTAAGGATGAACCCTAGCCCCAAAAGGATGTTGCTCTGAGGCCAGAAGTTTTCCCGATTCAGCCTTTTAACCAAAATACCAGCATTTGCCTTTCAGTGTATCTCACGGCTGGTGTCAGTCAAGATTCCTCTGCAGGAGCCCGCGGGAGCCTTTTTTCAGAAGGTTTACATTGTGAAAGAATTTTTATGCGGTCTTGACAGCGCTTTGAGCCGATTTTAATCCGCACCGCTCCCCAAGTCTTCCTGTTGCGTGAGGCTCTTGTTGATCCCGTTCAGCTTTGGCGCTCCAGGTCCCTTGATTACGCGCTTATCATTGCTCAGATGAAACTCCGCAATTTTAAGCAGGCAGCGGACACCAACTGCCCCACGCACCACCAGCTTGAGTAACCGGGTCTTACCGAAATAGTCGTAATACTCATTGAAGTCAATGATCGCCCGGTGCAGCTCAATAATCTTCTTCCGGGGCATCTGGTTGATGCTTTGGCTACCGTAATGGATGACTTCAGCAATTGGCGTGTAATAGATCTTGCAGGCGTTGCGCTTGAGCATCAGGTTATAAGCCAAATCTACCTGGAAGTGGGGCAAGCGTTCATCGAGCATGCCGAATCTCTCCCAGGTTTCCCGCCGAACCACGTAGGCAGTCGTCCCCAGGCTTTCCACCTGCTGTTCACGGGAATAATCGAAGGCGCAGGCATAATATTCGCGCGATACCCGGCCATTCGGAAAAAGCCGATGCCAGTTGAGTCCCTGTAAGACCATGGTTCCGAGCCCGGCAAAGCTGCGGACACACGACTGGGTGGTGCCGTCGGGGTTGAGCAAGCGCGGACCACACGCCGCAGCCTCAGGATGGGCGTCCATAAACTCGATCAGAGCCTTGAAGACGTTCCCTACGAGCTTGGTGTCGCTGTTCAGCAAGCAGGCATACCGGGCCTGCGACATCTTCAGTCCCAAATTGTTGTTTTTGGCGTAACGCAGAGCGATCTTGTTGCGTACCAGAATGACATCGGGGAAGGCCGACTCTACCATTTCCGCGCTTCCATCCGACGACGCGTCGTCGATGCAAACTATCTCGAAGCGGATGCCCCGGGTGTAATTGTAAATGGACTGTAAGCACTGCTGCAGCAATGCCTTGGTGTTGAAATTGGGAATGATGATGGTTAGGTCGAGCGAGAGACTCATGATTCCTTTCGAGACCTCGGGCACTTCTATTCTGATGAGAACACTTCGCGTGCCGGAATGCCGGCGACGGTCGCATTTGCCGGTACAGACCGCAGCAAGACAGAATTCGCGCCCACCTTGACATTATCGCCCAAAGAGATTCCCCCAAGAACCTTAGCCCCAGCTCCGACAACCACATTGTCACCAAGTACGGGCCGGAGAGAGAGGTTATAGCCCATATCTATTTGCCTGGCCCCCAGGGTCACGCCTTGAAAAATGGTGACATTCCTCCCGATCTTGGATGCCCCAACGACCGTACCTGACGTATGGGGAAAGAATATACCTGGACCGATGGCGCACTTGGAGGAGATCTCTATGCCAAAGATGACTTGATTCAAGTAGGACAACAGGTGGGCCAGTGAAGGTAAGCCGTTCAGCAGCGCCGAGCGGCTGGCGCGGCAAAGAAAAATTGGCAGGAATCTGGGGTGAAGAAGGCGGCGCAACAGGCGGGGCAGGGAAGCTTGCGCGCCAGTTTGGCCACTCAAGTGCAACTGGCGTTCGAGATCAGCATAGAGGAGAGCCTTCAGCATCGAATTTCGGCCTTCAGCATTCGGATCAGGCCTTCATCAGGCCGCGCTCGATCAACTCTCGATTAGCCCGATCCAATCCATCTTCAGCGATGGGCTGGGTTTTCACCCAGCGCACGAAACGCGCGATACCTTCCTCGAGGGGAACCTGCGGTGAAAAGCCCAGCGCACGGCTAATCACTGAAATGTCCGCATAATTGTGGCGGATATCGCCCAATCGATATTGGCCCGACATGACCAGTGCGCTGGAATCGTCGAAGTGCCTCTTCAAACTTCGCGCGATGGTGTCGACGGTCACCGGGGATACCGGATCCAACGTTCATAGTCAGACCATCCCCGCCGTCACCGAACAAGCCCAGCGCCATGGCCTCCGCGACGTCCGATACGTGCACAAAGTCGCGGCTTTCCTGTCCATCTTCGAACAGAACAATGACCTTACCCTGGCGTATCCGATTGGAGAAGATCGACAATATGCCGGTGTAGGGGTTGTTGAGGGACTGACCCTCACCATAAACATTTTGCAAGCGGAAAATCAAAAAGGGGATGCCGAGGGCGTTGGCTGCGATCCGGACCAGATCTTCCTGGGCCAGCTTAGTGGCGGCATAGATGGAGGCAGGACTGGTCTTGGCGATCTCTGGTGTGGCTGCGGGGCGAACGAGGCAACCACAATCGGTGCAAAGCGGATCCCAGCGGCCGGCTGCCAGGCTGCCTGGGCTGCGCATCGGAGGATAGACAATGCCACAGCTCGCGCACTGATAGGCGCCCTCGCCGTAGACCGAACGGGATGAGGCCAGCACCAATTTTGTAACTTCATGACGATCGTTGGCCAGCACGTCGAGCAGCAAAGCTGTGCCCAGAACATTCGTACGGGCGTAATCGCCAATTCTGTACATGGACTGGCCGGTGCCCGTCTCCGCCGCCAGATGGACGACCGAAGTGACATCGCGTAAGGCCAAAACCCAGTCCCGGCGACGGCAGACGTCTCCAGGCATCACCTCTACGCGAGCGTTTGGAAGCAGCTTCCCTAGCTCGGGCTGCGCGTCCAGACCATGAATCTGCGGGCTCAAATTATCCAGCAGGCGCACTGTCATGCCTCGCCCCACGAGCGTCCGGGCAAGCGAGAGCCCGATGAACCCCAACCCGCCCGTAATCAGGACCTTCTTCGCCATGCTCCGATCTTACCTGTGTGCTATCAATATCGTCCGCATCTTTCGGTCACTCCGGGTAACCCCGGTTTCAGCCAGTCACCACCGCGCGGTATACGTCCAGGGTGTTGCGCGCGGTTCGACCCCAGTCATACAGCATCACCTGCTGCTCGCCCAGCCGGCGTTTCATGGCCAGGCCCGGATCGTCATCCAGGGTGGACACGAGAACGCGCGCTAGCTCTTCCGCGTCCGAGGCTTCGAAGTAAAAGGCTGCATCTCCGCACACCTCGGGCAACGACGACGTGCGATTGACCAGAACCGGACAACCCAGGCCCATCGCCTCCAGCGGGGGAAAACCAAAACCCTCATAAAGACTGGGATAAACGAACAGAGCCGCGTTCTGGTAAGCGTTGGATAGGACGTCATCCTGTGCCTTTGGAATGAGAGTGACGGAGCCGGAGAGACGCAGCGAGGCAATTTGCGCCTGTTCTTCCGTGGTCCACGCGCCTCCTCCTACCGCTAACAGGCGATACCGTGAAGCCAGGCCGCTGCGAGAGAAGGCATCCAGCAGCAGGCTGAAGTTCTTGTAGGCCGCGCGTGCCCCTACGTACAGCAGGTACGGCGCCTGTTCCAGCTTGCCGCCACCGGGCGTTTTCTGTAGAGGAGAGAAGCCGTGACGGACAACATGCGTCTTCCGCTCTTCGACGTCGTAAAAATGAAGCAGATCATTTCGGCTGGATTCGGAAACACAAATGATAGCGTCCGCTTGCGCAAATAGCTTCCGCTTGGTGTTCACGATAGAGGCGGCATTCAAGAACAACTGGGGAAAACGTTCATGGGTGCAATCGTGGTGGGTGACCACGACCCGGCGGCGCCGCACCCAGGGAAGAGCCCGATAAAGGGTTGGATGGTAAATATCGAATTTCCCGTGGACCGGAGCAACCAGCGAGGAAAGCAGCTCGTTGGCCGCGTAGCGGGCCATTCCGGCTTTCAATCTTGTGGTACGCCCGACAACTCGAGTGCGATTGCGCTCTAGGCTGGCGAAGGGCATTACGGAGTTGTTCAGCCCAATAAGGAACTCCATCTCAACGTCGCTGGAGACCTGAAGGTTTCGGATCAGCTCGTAATGGTAGCGCGACGCCCCTCCGGCGTCCTGCAGTGAAAATACCTGGTGGTCGTAGAAGATGCGCATGACGCTCTAGGCTTTCGAAGGCCGACCTTGCTCCCGTCGTACATGCTACCTGACCCTGAGCCGTTCCCTCGTCTTCCCGGATGTTTCCAGCCCAAACAGTTGGCTATCGAGTCGAGGACAAATTACCATCTACTTAGCGAAACGATGCCCGGAGGTCCAGGTGGAGAGTCTCATGACAGCGGCGGTTATGAACGAATTGCTTAGCGACCAATTTGTCGGCAAACTCGAGACCCTGGCGCAGGCCAAAGCAGAGGAGTACAAGGCAAATACACCTTATCCTCATATCTATTTCGATGACTTTCTACCCGTGGACGTGGCTGAGGCAGCCCTCAGGGACTTTCCCGAGCCGAAAGAGGCAGCCTGGAATGCGTACACGGATGTGAACCAACACAAGAAACTGGCATTCGACGCGGTGGAGAAGCTGCCCGGGTCAATTCGCGATGTTCTCTACTTCCTGAACAGCCGGCCGATGCTCAAGTTTCTTGAAACGCTGACGGGGATTTCAAGCGTCCTGCCCGATCCCTATTACACCGGTGGCGGTCTACATCAGATCAGGCCCGGCGGTTTATTGGAGGTGCACGCCGACTTTAGCTACCACAAAAAGCTTAGGCTGGACCGCCGCATCAATGTCCTGATCTATCTGAACAAAGATTGGAAGGAAGAATACGGGGGCCATTTCGAGCTATGGGATCGCGAGGTGACCCGAGCGGTAAAAAGGATTCTGCCCGTCTTTAATCGCTGCGCCATCTTCAGCACGACGAGCACGTCGTTCCATGGTCATCCCCTCCCACTGTCATGCCCACCTGACCGGAACAGGAAGTCCATCGCGACTTACTATTATTCGAATGGCCGCCCGGAAGAAGCACCGGAGCTTACCCAGCGGCATGAGGTGGCATTTCAAGAGCGTCCTGGTGTGAACCGCGTCAAAACTTCCCTGCGGATCAGGAAAGCAATTCGCGCGATCACCCCGCCAGTTCTAACGGATCTTTATCGGAGCTTTCGGAAATAAAAGATACGCCATTAGTTGACGAGCAGCCAGATAAGGATCTTGCCCAATGAAGTTTACCCTCGCCATTCCGTCCGTGCGGCTCCCGGCGATTCCGTCCCCTTCTATATCCAACGAAGTCCCGAAAGTCAGAATACCCTTTCTTTCGCTCCTCTTAGAGCCCCGTTCCCTCAGTAAGTGGCTTTGCATCTGGATGCTATGTTTTTATCTCGCCTTCTGTATGAGTTGCTTTTTCTTGATAGAGCGGCCCCGCATCAACCACGAGACCTATCAAAGGTTCGGTGCGGATTCACCGACGTATTGGGAGGCTGTGGATTATGGAACCCAGCACGCGGATAGTGGGGGCAATCTTGTTTCTTTCACGGGAAACCTGCTGGGACCGATCGCCATAGGACGAATACTCCAGAGCGGATTTGCCGTAGCGGTATTCGATATTCTGCTTTTTTTTATCTCCGTTGAGATCGCCTGTTCTATACCCGGCGTGGACAGATACGTGTTCGTTTTTCTGCTGGCGATCAACGCCGAAACAGCCCCCGCTCTGGTCACCTTGAACAAAGAAATCCTGGTACTGCTGTCCGCGATGATGCTCGCGAAGTACATCTATTCGGAAAAGCGTTCCTGGTTCCTCCTGGGTTTGACTCTTTTCGCCTCGCTCTTTGCCCGTTGGGAGCAAATTGCAATCATCCTGCTGTTCGTGTTCCTACGGAGAAAAGGTTCCTTTTTCCGACGCCATCCCCGTCTCGCGGTCCTCAGCGTCATTGCCGGACTGACTGTGATCTACCCTCTGATCGCTCGGATTCCTCACTCCGGCCTCGGTGCGTTCACGCAATATACCAAAGGCGCGAACACCATTGTCAAGCTCAACGAAATACAGGCCTCATTTGGCTTTCCGATCGTTCTGCTACCAAAGCTCGCAATGGATTTATTTGGCGAATTGCTTCGACCACTTACCTTTTTGGGCGAGTTCGGGCGCTTCGGTATTGGCGACCTACACTCCATGTTCATTATTCCCCTGTTCTCGATTGCACTGGTTACGGTCCTTGTGATCGCCTTCTACAAGGGCAAGCTGAATCCCCGGCGGCCCGTCGCCCTCGTCGTCCTCATTTATCTCATCGTGACGGCCGTGACCCCATTTGTGCAGCCGCGCTATAACTACTTTGTCTATGTTTTACTGTGTCTCGAGTTAGCCAAAAAAGAAGAGCCGGACGGGCAGCCAGATGCTCTGCCGCAGTATCAGCCTGTGGGAGCTCTGCTCAACTGACTTTCTGGCCGTTCGCGATGGCTGGGATGTCGCGCTTTCTGAGCTGTTGCCGCCAGCTTTCCAGCCGGCGTGCTCTGATCCGGAACAACCTCTGCAAAAAATAGTCCCAGGTTATTCTGGAAAAGTTCTTATTCTCGTAGCGACGATATTGCCTTACCGTGCGGACAAGAAGCCGCAGAAGCTGGGCCAATCGCTCCAGCGGAGACAAATACAGATCGATGAATGCGCTTTCCGCCGCCATGAAGTTCCGATATCGCTCGGGACTCATTTCATTGTCGAAGTCCATGCTCGCGATGGAGTGCTCCAAGCGTAGGTCGCCCGCGATATACATGTACTTACCCGCCCGGTACAAGGCTTGAAAGACGTAGACATCGGAGAGATCGAGCCAGAATTCTTCGTTGTAACCGCCAACCTGGCGCAAAGCCGCGACGCGCATCAGCGTCGCGCTATTCACGGCATAGGCCCTGTCTTTATAAAGCCCACTGAATGTGAGAGGAATCTGTTGCAGCCGATTGAAGCTGCGTAAGCGCCGCGGAGAAACCAACGCGCCATGGGAAAAGATAAACGGAACGACGGTCGCGATCTCCAACTCGTCCCGGAATTTCTCGGCATATCCGACCATGCCGAGCAAGAATTCATCGGAGAGGGTTGTGTCCTGATCGAGAAGCAGGAGCCACTGGTATTGCAGAGACTCGGCAAATTCCATGGCGTAGTTGTAGGCACCCGAGGTTCCCACATTGCGTTGTGCAGAGCGCAGATCAAAGGAAAAAGGCAGGGAGACGTCGGCCACGGGAATCGGGCTGTTGTCCCACAAAAGCACACGAACAGAAGCCTTCAGTTCCGGATTTCGCTGGAATACCTGAATCAGGCTCTGGATTGTCTGCGACTCTTGCGGCGACCGCTTGTAGAGCACGACGACAGCAAGGATCTCCATTCAAGTGCGAAACCGGAGAGCGCGTCGAAACTGGCCCAGTCTCTCGGCGCTCGCAGGGTCGGCTTCCACACGCGCGAGAACGTAGGATCCGATCACCCGCGAACAGCCGAAGAAGAAACCAAGAAAACCCCCGGCCAACGTCCACAAAGCGCGGAATGGTCCCGACTTTCTGTCCGGCGGCTGTGCGGGATCCAGCACCTCGATCACGGGAGATGCTTTTGCCTCGTCCAATCGGGCCGCCTCAAACTGGCGGGCGATCAGGTCGAAGATCAGGGTATGGTACTGCACGTCTCTCTGCTTGCGGAGGTAAGCGACTTGATCCTGAGGGAGCGACCTGCTGGAAAGAGAGATGTCGCCCGGTTTGCGCCCCTTTTGAACGCTCTCCAACTGGGATAGCTGCTCCCGCAGGCCTGCCAGCTCACTGTTCAAACGGATCACATCGGGATTTTGATCGGTGGAAGACGTACGCAGGGAGTCAAGCTGCACTTCACGAGAGATGATCTGTGACTGCAAATTTGCGACCTGTTGGATCACCACTCCGGTCTGGCCTATGGGAGACACTGCGCCGGTTGATTCTTCGGTCTGCTGCAGCGCAATCTCCGCGTCGGTCAACCGGTCCTTCTCCAGCGCCAACTGCTGAGAGAAAAAATTCCTTCTCACCGACGCCTCGGTAATAATCAGGCGGCTGTTGATGGCATGCAGCTCGTCGACGTAAGTGTTGGCAATATCGGCCGCGCGATGGGGATCCCCGTCTGTGACCGTAATGCTGATCAAGCTGCCTTTCTCGCTGACGAACTTGGAACTAGCGGCGAGCCGGGTGCGTGCCTGGCTCAGCTTCTGGGTTTTGTAAACGGCCTCGAGGCCGAGGCGCTTGATCACTGCATCCGCCACCGTGTTGCTCTGAACAATTGCAAGGTAAAGGTCGTTAGGATCTCGCAGCGAGGCGGCGTTTCCGAGTCCCGTCAGGGATGCAAGACTGCTTAGCTGGGTCACCAACGCGGCGCTCGACTGCCCCTGCTGCGGAGGCATGATGACTGCTTTCGCGGTAAACGTGGGATGCATCAGAAGAACCAATATCATCCCAAGAAACAGACCGATGATCGTCGCCAGGATGATGGTGAACTTGCGTTCCGCTATAACCAGCAAGAGATCGAGCAGGTCAAACTCGATCCTAGTCTCCAGCCGCGGCCTCTAAGCGGGGGCTGTATTCTCGGGTGGTAGGCATTATGGCCATCTCAGCATCGACCCTTCCATGTTACTGCAGCACGGCGATCGCTGCCGCACCTAAGGCGAGTTGGGAGAAAATCTGCGTGTAACTGACGAAGTTCCTCAGGCCGGAAGGCCGGGGCACTTTTTCAGGAACCACGACCGTATCACCCGCATTCAGCCGCATGGAAGCGAAGGTATTTCCGAAAACGCCACTCTTCGAATGCCGGCTCACCACTGAGCCATCGGCCCGGATGATGAAGGAGTCCTTGCCATCCGCACTTTTCGTTGGGCCACCAGCCAACCGCAGATAACTTCCCACCTCCTGCGTGTTGCGGAACAGGAAGGAATTCTGATCGTAAACAGCGCCCACGACGTTAACCGTGCTGGGCTTGGAGGGAACTACGAAGCGATCGCCGTCTTCCAGTTGAATGTCGGGCAGGCTGTCGATTCCCGATGCAGTCTGGGAAATATCCAACACCACGCGGCCGGTCGCGCGAATGGTGCGGAACCTCGCCACCAGGCTCCTGGAGGCGGCGGTTGCCGACGGGTCCACGGCGCCTATGCTGGCGGAGGCCGCGATGGTGGCCCGGTCAATCTCCAGCTCCAGGTTTTGCAGGTAGTCGTTCAACCGCAACTGCTGCAGGACGCGGGTCGACTCGCGGGTAAAGTTCGATCCAAACAGGTAGGCCTCTGGCGTGAAGCCCCCGGCGCGGGCAACCAGTTGGCGCAACGTCTCGCCCGGCAACACGCTGTAGATGCCCGCCTGCCTGAACTCGCCTTCCAGACGCACGAACTTGGTGCGCTGCGCCTGCGGGACTTTGATATCCGCCTGGGAGAAGATGGTGACGACGTCGCCCGGCTCGAGCGCCAGGTTCTGCGCGGCGTCGTGGTCCAGAACAAGCTGCCCAGGATTGAAGGGCACCAGCGAGGTGGTGAGGGTCTGCGGGTTCATCCGCTCAATGACCGCATATGACCAATCAATTTCCGGGACGGGAAGCGCAACCGTCAGGGCCGGCCTGGGTAAGTTTCCAGCCGAAGCCAGAGTCTGATCGGCCAATGACTGGCTCCCCGGGGTGTAGCAGGGTTGGCCGTTTTGCGAGGTGTTCGCGGGGTTGGAGCTGACAGAGCCGGTATCTGTCCCGCCTGGTTCTGCGATGAGTTATTGTTCGCGTCGGGTACGCAATTCGGATCGTTGTTCTGCCCCGGAGGCTGGTTCTGGGTCTGGTTGCTGTTGAGTGTGGAGTTCTGCCCGTTGCCCTGCACTCCGTTGGTTGTTTGGCCCGTGGTGCTATTCGACACCCGTTGCCCGTTATAGATGGGAACGCCGTTGGCATCGTATTGCGCAGAACCGGTCTGATAGCCATTGATGTCGCGGGGGTAATAATCCGGGTTAGCGGCGTATTCCGGCTTGAACTCCGGGCCGGGAACTCCCAGTTGGTTCCTGCGTTCCCAGTAATCCCGGGTAATGAGCGACTTGCTGTCGGGAATGATGTCGCTTAACCGCATGCCCGGATGCCAGGAAAACCGCCCTGTTTCCCCGACATTGCCGCGCAGTGTCACCGTGTTCTGGAACTGCGGAGAGATGGGCAGCACGCGCAAAAGGTCGGCTTGCTGCAAGGGAGTCGCCAACCCCGCGCCCTCCAGCGGAATATCCAGCACGGTGCGGTTCTTGTGCGCGTCCAGGCGTTCCAGCGATGCGCGTTCCAATGAGGCGGTGGATGAGAGCCCTCCCGCGAACTTAAGCGCCTGGTCCACTGTGGCTGGCGCCCTTCAGCTCGAAGATTGCGGGAACGTGGACATCGCCCGCGACGGCCACCTGGGCTCCCACCGGCGGGATGTAAATCACGTCGCCGGGAAGCAGGGGAGCGTCCTTCGACATGTCGCCGAATATCAGCAGATCGTACAAGTCAAAGTGGGAAACGGTTTGCCCATTGCGGCGGAGCTGAATATCGCGCAGCGAGCCCTGGACCGACGGACCGCCGGTGGCAAATAACGCCGTGACCAGGGTGCTGAGCGAGCTCAGGGTGTAGGTTCCTGGACGGCGGGCCTGGCCTACGACAAAAACCTGGATCGACCGCAATTGCCCCATCTCCACATCAAGATCGAAGCTCTTGTAAATATGGCCGACGGCGTCATGAATATGTTGCTTAACCTGTGCGTACGGCAAACCGGCAACGTGAATCTCCCCTACCTGGGGCAGGTACACTGAGCCGGAACGATCGACAGTAAGTTGCGCGTTGAAATTGACCTGCCCCCAGATGCGAATGACCAGCTGATCCCCCGGTCCGAGGACGTAATCGGGCGTGACATTCACTTCGCGCAGCGGGGCAAAGGTTGACGGCACCTGGCGAAAAAGGCTGTCGCCATAGACCGGAAGCAGTGTGCCCAGGGAGCCCCGGACCAGCAGCTGGAAGTCGGTAGGAGCTGAGGGGGCGCGGATTGCCAACAAGCGAGCCTGCTCCAGGGCTTCCAGCTGGGATTGCGCGTTGCCCAGACCACCCTGGTCAACAATGCTCTGCACCCTGTTGTTCATTCCCTGGGATTGCAGGCCCGGGTACTGATTCGACAGTTGACCGGCGGAGCCACCCGGGATCCCATAGCCATTGCCGGTAGATGAACCGCCCGGGCTCGTACCCAACGGGCCGAGGCCCGAGCTTGGGGACTCCTCTTCGCTGACGCAACTTCCATCGACTGAGGAGACAACGCCCGATGGGCAGTCGAAGGTATCGGAACCAGAGGACTGAGCGGCAGCAACCGGCAGTTTGACCTGCGCAACGCTCGCGATCAGCAGGACCGCGAAGAAAACACCTGAACGCTTACCCATAATTTGTAAAAGCAGAAACCTGCTCGGCACACGGCCGGTGTCTCCTGCCAAGCTTTACTCCTTTGCCATCGGCAGCCCTGTCCAACCTGGGACGAACTTGTCCAATTCTTACTTTAGTTTAGGGCCTGACGCCAGATGTGCAAATTCTTTTCCCGGGGAGGGGAAGGGGGAAACCAGGTCTCTCCCCTGGGGGGCAAAATAGAAGCGCGCTGCGCATGGCCGATTCTCTCACGAACGCGAGAGCACCAATCCTGTCGCACAATCATGGCGGCTTATGGATGTTATGGTGAAGCTTCCGGGAGGTCTCAGGGGGAATGGTGAGTTTGAAGACTTGCATCAGGGTGATTGCTTTCCTTACGGCGGGCCTTTACCCGGCCGCAGTGGAAGGACAGGGAGCGTCTTTGCCACAAGCGCCCCTGTCGGCAACCAGCGTCACCGGCACCGATATTGGGGACCGCGTTAACCGTGCACTGAAGTCTTGCGCGCTTCAGTGCACGGTTTATATCCCGGCCGGGAACTACTCCTTTTCGACCACCATCCACCTGGAGCTGAACCCTTATGGCAAGTACAAGCTGAGCGGTGATCCCGGGGCTGTGCTCACCTATACCGGGAGCGGCGATGCGATCTTGACACCGGTCAACAACCTGGCGGGCTCCTCCCAGGTGCTGATTGAAGGCTTTCAGCTGCGAGGGAACGCCCATGCGGCCGCCGGAATCCACACTATGCCGACCAATCGGATCACCATTCGCAACATGGTCATCGCGGGATTTTCCGATGGGATCCTGGTCGAGGGAACCAACAGCTCGAACATTTACGACAATCTGATCGCCAATAACAAGAACGGTATCCGTCTGATTCCCACGCTGTGCGGCGGCCAGCCCATCCAGTGTGGAGCATCCGTGAGCGGTTCTCCTTTTGCCGCCAACGCGATCCACGTCACCAATAACCAGATCACGAACAACGCGCAGTGGGCTATTTTCGAGGACACGGTTATCGTGGGCCATGGCCTCTCTGAAGCGCTAAACAATCTCTACATGGGCAACGATTTCGAAGAGAACGGCGGGGCGATCTATGTGACGCGCTCCCGCGGAACCGTCATTGAAGCAAACTACTTCGAGCAGTCGCCTCGCCAGGTGGTGCTTGGCATCGCCAACGGCGGAGGCGGCTACCGCGCTTATGGACCGGTGGTGCGCGATAACTATTTCACCACGTTGACTGGAACTCCTTACAACATCGAGATCGCCAACGCGGACAGCGCATTGATGGAGGGCAATAGCGAGCTGGTCGCCTCTCTTGGCCCGAGAAACTGCTTTGTGAACATGACAGGAGCGACCCGCACCTGGATTGGGAGGAACGCCATCTACCAGAAGAATCCGTATTGTTTCAACGGAGTTCCTGGAACTCCCCCCACCGGGGATGGATCGTTTTTCCTCGGGAGATAGGTTTGTCTCCCATGGAGAGCGGTTGCTGAACGATAGGCGTTTTTCATCACGTTGCGTGCGCCGCAGGCCCATGATTTCCTCCGTCGAAAAACATTTCCAGGAATGGTGTGGGCAGATCCCTCGGCTGCGCTCCCTAATGACACGGGCAGAGCGGACGAGCGGTTTAGTGCCGCGCCTACGGCGCTCGGATGATCTTTGGGATCGATTTCCCAGCCCTTCCGCGCTGGGCTGACGTTTGGCGGTCGGCCCTCCGGGCCTTGCACCCATGGCGATTTTTGCCGTGTCATTTCTCCCTCAACTTGCCGCGGCAAGTTGGCTGCTCGGGATGACAAAGGGCGTGCAGGCATCAACACCGTACAATTTTTTCTGACACCAGCCCGCGCGTTGCATTCCGCGAGTCGACCACCAGCTGTGATTCGTTCACGATGCGCGCGTAGTCGTAGGAAGAATGGTCGGTGACAATCAGAACGCAATCGTAACCGCCAAGGTTATCAAGCGGCTGCGACTCCATATTCAGATTGTATTTTCGTCCCCGTCCTACCGTGGGAAAGAACGGGTCGTTGTAGCTGACCTCTACTCCCTCTTGTTGCAGCATTTCAATAATCGAGAGCGAAGGGGATTCGCGAAGATCGTCGACGTCCTTCTTGTAAGCCAAACCCAGTACCAAGATTCGCGACCCCTTGAGCGGCTTGCTGCGCTGGTTCAGAGCAGAAGACACTGCCGCCACCACGTGATATGGCATGGCCTCATTCACTTCCCCGGCAAGCTCGATAAACCGCGTGCTGAAGTCGAATTCCTTCGCCTTCCAGCTCAGATAGAACGGATCGATCGGGATGCAGTGGCCACCGAGTCCCGGGCCGGGATAGAAGGGTTGGAAACCGAACGGCTTGGTCGCGGCCGCTCCAATCACCTCCCAGATGTCGATGCCCATACGCAGGCACAGCAGCTTCAGTTCGTTCACCAGCGCAATGTTCACGCAACGATAGATGTTCTCCAACAGCTTGGTCATCTCCGCTGCCGCGGGGCTGGAGACACGGATCACGCGGTGGAACGCGGCGTTATAAAGAGCGCCGGCAGCCTCCGCTCCGAGGTGACCTAAACCGCCGACTATCTTAGGAATGTCTCGCCGGTCAATGCTGGTATTACCGGGATCCTCGCGCTCAGGAGAGTACGCCACCAGAACACCATCGTCGTCACCTGCCTCGCGCATCACCCTCACTCTGCCCGCGCGTTCGATCGCAGGCGCGATCAATTCCTCCGTGGTGCCGGGATACGTGGTGCTCTCCAGCACCACCAGTTGGCCGGGCCGCAGATGGTCAACGATCGAATCCATCGTCGCTGTGATGTAGCTCGTGTCCGGTGTGTGGTGGTCGCTGAGAGGAGTGGGTACGCAAATCAAGATCGCGTCGACGTTGGCGACCTCGGAAAAATCTGCGGTCGCGTGGAAACCTTTGGCCTGGGCGTCCTTGATCTGTTGCGGATCGATACGATGGATATAGGATTCGCCCGCATTCAGCCGGTCTACCTTGGCCGCATCGATATCAAAGCCGGTGACGCGAAATCCCTCCTGACTGAAGAGCAGAACCAGCGGCAGGCCCACATACCCAAGACCAATGATTCCCACCCGCAGCTCGCGCTTCTCAACCAGCGACAGCCACTGTGACAGATCTTGCGGGTCGATCAAACTACCTCTCCCAAACTATCTCTTTGGATCATCTACCGCGAGGCCACCGGCAGCTTCAACGTTTGGCGATACCACTCCACCGTCCGCTGTAAACCCTCTTTCACCCCGACCAGGGGGCGATAGCCAAAAGCCTCGGCGGCAGCGGAGATGTCGGCCTGCGAGTTCAGTATGTCTCCCGTCCGCGGGGGACCGAAGAGTGGCGGATGCTCGCAATCCGATCAGTTCCGCCAGCAGCCGGTACATCTCTTTCAACGTATGTTGGCCGCCGCAGGCAACATTGAAGACTTTGCCCGCCACCTGCGCAGCCGGTGCGGCGCATGCCAGCAGGTTCGCCGCAACAACATTGTCGATATAAGTAAAATCCCGGCCCTGCTCGCCGGTGCCGAAAATGGTGGGACGCGCTCCCTCAAGCATTTGCAGGATGAATTTCGCCAGCACTCCGCTGTAAGGCGAATCAGCCGCCTGGCGCGGTCCGAAGACATTGAAGTAACGCAGGCTCACCGTCTCCAACCCGTAAACCTGGTAATAGCTGCCCATGTAATATTCGCCCGCAAGCTTTTGCACGGCATACGGAGAAATCGGCATGGGGCGCATCGATTCTTTGCTGGGCAACACCGGCTGATCCCCATATGCGGAGGAGGATGCCGCGTAGATCACCCGCTTGACGCCCGCTGCCCGCGCTCCCTCGAGCACGTGAAACGTTCCGTCCACATTGCAGCGGTGGCTCGGCTCAGGACTCTTGACCGAGAGCGGAACAGAAGGGAGCGCCCCGATATGCAGGACGTAGTCGATTCCTTCACACGCAGTGCGCATCGCCGCCGCGTCGCGCAGGTCAGCCTCGCGGAAGTCGATTTGCTCAAAAACCCCGTCAAGATTCGAGGCCTTGCCGGTGAGAAAGTTATCTATCCCGCGAACCTCTTCTCCGCGATCCACCAGGGCTTTTGCCAGAGAAGATCCGATAAAGCCCGCGATTCCCGTGATCAGATATTTCGCCATGGATTTTGCCGCTTGGACCCTGGAGGGAGACAGACTGTCGGAGGCCAACCTTGAAAATAGCATACCGGCGCCACTATTCCCGGGCCCAAAAGGCGGCTTGCGTAAAATCCTCTGACATCCGCTGTATGTATTTCCTGGAATTGAACTTCTTGCCGGTGGAGGCCCCGGACATGTAGCGGATGGTGCCAAAAATCGGGCGGTCGAACCACGGGCGGTCGAACTTGCCCACGATCGACCACGCAATCCCCGCGTATCCATTGGGATCTCTGCCATCGAGAAAATAGCGGTCATTGAGCGTGACGCAGGTATCGAACGCCTTTGCCGGGTCGGGAGACCACTCCAGGATCTTTTTCGCCCAGTACATGCGCATGTAGTTATGCATCCAGCCAAACTTGACCATCTGGTTCTGGGCAGCGTTCCACAGCTCGTCGTGGGTCTCGGAGCGCTCCAGCTGCTCGATCGGGTAGATGTGCTCCCGCCGGTCGCGTGCGTGTTCCATCAAGGTCTTGTGCGCCCAGGATTCGGCGCAGTCGAACGAATCATAATTTTCAGTGAATTTGACAAAGTTCACCGCCAACTCCCGCCACCCGATCAGCTCGCTCAGGTAAGAATCGCGCGCGGCCTGGGGAACCTTGCCTTGCTTGAAGGCCTTCTCCACCGCTAACGCGATGGTGATCGGGACCAATATGTCCGAAGTGCAGGTAGGGCGAAAGCCGGCTGGTGCCGTCCACCTCGGGATGATTGCGCGTCTGGTCGTAAGCGGCAAGCTCCTTATCGACAAAATTATGCAATCGCTTGAGCGCCGCGTGGGTACCTCCGGTGAAGCTCTCCACCGGCCGAACCGAGCGGTCGAGCTTCGACCAGCCCTCGGTAACATCTTGCCGCACGGGAAAAGACTCGAGGGGATGCGCGGGTTTCCATTCCCGCTGCGGCTTAACCACCGGCTGCTCCACCAAAAACCTGGGTAGCTCGGCATAGAGCTTCGGTTTGAAGATGTGGAGGGCGTACATCCGCTTTTGAAACAGGCCGGACGGCACCACCACATCGGCGTCCACGGTCCAGTAAGGGATGCGCAAACGGCCTGCCAGCACCCTCCGCCAGCGCTCCGGCTCCCGGCAGGGATTTTCATCGCCCACGACCATGGCCGCGTTTACCTCCGCCAGCAGCGCCTCCAGGGAACTTCTTAGGCGGCCGGCGCACGATGAACCCGATCTGCCGCTGTTGCAGATCCTCTTCGATGTCGATCAGGCCCTGGTTCAGAAAGGCGTAATGGCGCCAGTTGGCATGGGGAAAATTGGAGATGGCGGAGAAATAGACCAATACCGGCAGATCGAGCGCGTTGCCTACTTCGACCGCGACATCGAGCGCAGGATTATCCAGGGCTCGTTCCGCGCGCTGCATCCAGTAGACGACGCATTTTGCATCTGGCGCCAGGGCCCCGCCTCGCCGCACCCGAACCCTGGGATTGGCGGCAATCGTTTGTAGCGCCTCAGGCACATCAGGATGCTCGGTTGTTTGGGAGTTCATCGGGGAAAGGATTTGGTGGGGCTTCGCCCGTCTTCTTCGGCCCACGTACGCTACAGCGAACGTGGGGCACCCGGTTCGGTTACAAATGAAAAGAGTGGGTACTTACCAGAGGCCCTACCAAAGCCCCCACGACCGGCTGATGTAGTCCGACAACGTCATGGTGATCAACACCAGGAAGGTGAAAAAGCCGGCGCCGACGGTGAGCATCATCACTCTCGAGCTGTAGCGGATGTGCATGAAAAACAGAATCACCAGCACAGCTTTGACACAGGCGATGCCAAGCGCCACGATGGGGCTGAAGACACCCATGTTGATAAAGGCCGCGCCCGTGGTTGTCGCGGTGAGCACCAGCAGCGCGCATAGGATCAGCAGGTAAGTCTTAGGGCCGACGACGTGATGTTCGTGTTCCGTAGGAGCGGACATGGCTTCTCTCCTTGACCAGCTACTTCAAAGGATGGCGGCTGATGAGATACAGCAGCGGGAAAAGAAAGATCCAGACAATATCGACGAAGTGCCAATATAGTCCAAAGTTATCGATGGTTGAGGTATGCCCGTTGATATAAGCGCCGTGCCAGGCCTGGTAAAGCAAGATGAACAAAATGCTGATGCCGATGATCATGTGCAAAGCGTGCATGCCCGTCATGGCAAAGTACAGGAAGAAAAAAAGCTGTGCATGTTGCGCCATATCCGGCGCCAGAGGAACATCTCTCTTGTCGGTTGGATGGACAAAGTCTTCCACGCTGAAGCTTGCCCCCGGGATGTGGTGTTCGACGTACTTGTCGTGATACTCGACGGACTTGATGCCGAGAAAAACCAGCCCCAATAAAATTGTGCAGCTCAACGAAGTAATCAGGCCTCTGCGGTTGCGCGTTTCCGCGGAATACACGCCCATGGCCATGGTGAAGCTGGACAAAATGAGGACCGCCGTATTGGTGGTTCCCAGCCCGATCCCGAGGGTATTGCTGCCGGCCACAAAGGCGTCGTAATACCAGTTGCGGTACAGCAGGTAGGCCATGAACAGGCCGCCAAAGAACATGATTTCGGTCAGCAGAAAGAGCCACATCCCGAAGCTTGCGGTCTCCCGCTGCTGCTCCACCGTAACGAAATGGTGGCGCAGATACGAGGGATGCTCTTCGTCGTGTACTTCGGCGGCGTGCCCGGTTACGATCGCTTGGCTATCCAACAGTGGTTACCTCGTGTTCGGTCTTGTGCGCCAACCAGTCATAGTCGTACGCTTCGTGATCCATGATCGGAATGTCGACAAAGTTCTCGGTCAGCGGCGGAGACTGAATCTGCCACTCCAGCCCGGTCGCCTGCCAGGGGTTGCTGCCCGCGATACTACCGTACTTGAGCGACCACGGCATATAGAGCATTGGTAGCAGATAACCAATGCCCAGCACCGTCGCGCCTGCAGTCGACAAAACGTTCAGCACCTGGAACTCCGGCGGATAGGCATGGTAACGGCGCGGCATGCCCAGGTAGCCAACGATGAACTGGGGAAAGAAGGTCAGGATGAACCCGATAAACGTAGTGACCGCGGCCAGCTGCGACATGGATTCCGGATACATTCTTCCCGTCATCTTGGGCCACCAGAAGTGGACCCCGGCCAGGTAGGCCATCAGCATGCCGCCAACCATCACGAAATGGAAGTGGGCGACGATGAAGTAGGTTTCGGTCAGGTGGATGTCCATGCCCAGCGAGCCCAGGAAGACGCCGGTGAGGCCGCCGATAGTGAACAGGCCCATAAATCCGAAGGCGTACAGCATGGGCGTTTCAAAGGTAAGCGAACCTTTATAGAGAGTTGCCGCCCAGTTGAAGATCTTGATTGCTGAAGGCACGGCGACAAGCATGGTGAGCAATGAAAAGACCAGCGCCGAATAGTTCGAGACGCCCATGATGAACATGTGATGGGCCCAGACAAAGAACCCGAAGACGGCAATGGCTACCGAGGAGAAGGCGACCGCGGTGTAGCCGAAGACTCGCTTGCGGGAAAAGGTGCTGATCACCTCGGAGATCACCCCCATCCCGGGCAGGATCATGATGTACACCGCCGGATGAGAATAGAACCAGAAAAGGTGTTGGAAGAGCAGCGGGTCGCCCCCCTTGGTGGGATCGAAGACCCCGATGCCGACGGTGCGCTCGAGCATGACCAGCACCAGCGTGATCGCCAGCACGGGCGTGCCCAGAACCATCAGGATGGAAGCCGCGTAGTGCGACCAGCAGAACAGCGGCAGCCGGAACCAAGTCATGCCTGGGCAGCGCATGCGGTGGATAGTCACAATAAAATTCAGCCCGGTGAAGATGGAACTGAAGCCGGCGATAAAGACACCCATCGCAGCCGTGATCACGTGGGTATTGAGATAGTGGGTGCTGAGTGGAGTGGTAAAGGTCCAACCGGTGTCGACACCGCCGTTGAGCAACGCAAAGACGAGGAAGCATGCGCCGGCAACATACAGATACCAGCTCAGCAGGTTGATCTTGGGAAAGGCCAGGTCCTTGGCCCCGACCATGATGGGGATGACGAAATTCCCCACGGTCGCCGGCACCGACGGCACCAGGAAGAGGAAGATCATAATCACGCCGTGCATGGTGAACAGCTTGTTGTAGGTGTCGGAGGCAACCAGGTCAGGCAGCGGGGTCAGCAGTTCCAGGCGGATCAGCCCGGCAAAGGCTCCCCCCAGGAAGAAGAAGAAGGTGATCGAGAACAGGTACAGCATCGCGATCCGCTTGTGGTCGCCGGTAAGCAGCCAGCTCTTCAGCCCGTATTCGCTGTTCAGGTAGCTCAGCTTCGGCAGCCTGGCGTCCTGCTGATTGGGAAGTGTGACGATGGTGCTCATTGGTTAACCGTCCCGGGCACCCTGGGTGCCACCTTGCCCGCCTTTGCGGGCCCACCATGACCGGCGCCCAGCGTCTCCTGGGTGCGGTAGTTCGTTACGGGCGAGCTCGGACCGGAACTGGACGCGCCGGCTTGCCCGGGTGAGAGTTGACTCGCTGTCAAGGTCTGCTGAATGCGATAGTTCGAGTTGAGGTTCTTGATGTACTCCACCAGGTCGATCAGGCCCTCTTCGCTGACCTGCCCCTGGTAGGTCGGCATGATCGGTGCGTACCCGGCCGTTACGCGGGTAGACGGGTTGAGAATCGTCTCCCGGAGAAAAGCATCGTTGGCGGTAACATACGATCCGTCCTGCAGCTGCAACCGCGAGCCATACACCTGGGCCAGGTTGGGGCCGCGCGCCGTCGCCTCGCCCGAGTGGCAGGAATTGCAGCCCAGGCTGGCGAAAAGCCGTTCTCCGTTTTGCGCCAGCGAGGCGCCGCTGGTGCTGCCCGCAGCCCATGCCTGGTAATCGTCGGGCGTCATGGCGACGATCTCTCCAATCATCGCGGAGTGATCCGTACCGCAGTACTGGGTACAAAACAAATGATAGGTCCCCGCAGCGGTTGCTTCAAACCACACCGTCGAATACCTCCCGGGGATCACTTCCCGCTTCACCCGGAAAGCCGGGATGGAGAAGCTGTGAAATACATCCATGGAGATCATGGTCAGCTGCACCTGCCGGTTGATGGGGATGTGCAGGGAATCGATCTCATGCTGTCCCCCGGGATGCTCGGCCTTCCACATCCACTGCTTGCCCACGATGTAGATATTCATGGCGTTGGTGGGCGGGTCGTAGATGCGGAAATAGAGCAGCGCGCCCCACACAAAGCAGATCATGAACAACGCCAGCGGAATAATCGTCCAGGTGGCCTCAAGCAGAGTAGAGCCCTCGATCTGGGTGGCGACCGGGCTCTTCTCCTTGCGATACATGATGGAGAAGCCAAAGACTAGGATGCCGACCGCGATCAGGCCCACGGCCGAGATCCCCCACAGAAAGAAATAAAACGCGTCCATTTGGGGCGAAATCGCCGAGGCCTCCGGCGGAAAGAGGGCAGAGTTCGTCAGCCACCTAATGAGGAACTGCCACAGCACTGGACTAATATGCATCGTTACCCTTTATCCTTGAAATCCCGGCGGAAGCTCACCAGCATAAAACTGCCCAGGCCGAGAAAAGTCAGCAAGCAGCCCGCCTGCACGATCCGAGCAATCACCAGGCTATGCCGGTTCAACATCGGGTCGTAACGGTAGCAATAGGTCAAAATATTGTCGACTGGCGTGCCGATAGTGTTGTGCGAGGCTTCGACCAGTCCCAGCTGCACATCCCGGGGCGAATACTCCACGCCCAAGTAGTACTGCGCCATCCGGCCCTCCGGCGTAACCACCTCGATCGAGCTGGCATGGGCGAACAGCGGCGGCTTCCCCGCAGGTTGAGGCAGGCGCACGTAGCCAAAACCGACCGCCTCTGCCAGTGCCTTGATCGCAGGCTGGCCGCCGATCAGGAAGTGCCAGCCATCCGCGGTTTCGGGCCGACCGTAGCGCTTCACGTACATCGCCTTCTTCATGGCCGCCAATGCCGGGGTTTCGGCAGGGTCGATGCTTACGATCACGATCTGGAAGTCTTTGCCCGGCGACAGGTGCACCATCTCCAGCGCCCCGACCAGGCCGTTCAGATCTTCCGCACATAGAATCCGGCACTGGTAATAAACCAGCGAAAGGATCACAGGATGCTTGCCGAAGTAGTCTCCCAGCTTGACGGCCTTGCCCGTCTCGTCGACAAAGGGAGCATCTAGCGGCAGCTGCTTGCCCAGCCGCTGCTCGATCTTGACCGTGTTAAGAACATCGGGCAGCCGGTCCTGTGCCGGCTCGCCCATGCTCTTTTCGCCGTAGGGCGCTACCTGGGCAAGCCCGGGCGTTGCTGCAGCCAAAAACATGCCTGCCGCCAGCGCCCACCGGATTGTGTTCTTTATCTGCATGCCTACCTAGTTCCAAGAGCTGCTGTTTCGCCCGGCTTTTCGCCCCGCATCCTTTGCTGCTCCAGGGTTTCCATGTATTGCTGCTCGTAGCCGGTCCGGGCAAATCCATCGGTGAGCGGCTCGGTCACCACCGGCGCCCTATCGCCCGCCAACAGGGGCTCGGTCTGCTCCTCGGGGGCTACCGGGAGCCCGTGCTGAGCAATCAACTGCATGGCGCGGGCAATGGGGATCCGAACCTTACCACTCTTGCGATCGACCCAGCTGTAATAGTCCAACAGCAGATCTTCACGGGCGTGCATCTCTGCAATTTCAAGGTTGCCGTCATCGGTCTGCAGGCGCGGCGTGGGGAACCGCTGGGTCATCTCGCGCAACTTCTGCTGCTCCATGACTGCATTCGATGTCAGATCGTCGCGCTTGCTGCCTCTGGGCTGAGGGCCGACCTGATTCCATTTGTTCGAAGGCCCATCGCTCTTGATGATGGCCGTGTTGATCACCTTGCCCATGCCGAAGCAGAAAATAAAGAAAACCCCGACAAAAGCGGCCAGCGAGGCCAGGAACACAACAATCCCGTTGACGTTAACGTCAGTGACTTCGTAGCCGGGAGAGTCTACCTCCGGATGTTGCGGGTGATTAGGATCATGCGGATCATGCGTGGGCATGGTCGGCCTCCAATATCTCTTCCAGATGCGGGTCGTTGGTCTGGATCAATGGCCGCTTCTCCAACTGGCCGAAGTAGAACCACATCCATATCGAAATAACCACCACCGGTACGGTCATGTATTCCAGAATCCCGAAGCTGAAGTGCAGGTTCCGCCGGGCATCGGCGAAGTTCGGTTCAATCAACCAGAACATGTCCCAGCAGCGAGCGAAGATCATCAGCTTGCAAACCAGGATCAGGCGCGCCTTGTTGCGCTTCAGGTCGGCCGAGAGCAGCAGCGTAAAGGGAATGAGCCAATGAAATACGACATCTAGTGAAGCAATCCAGCCCCAGCCGCCACGAATTCGGTCGAGGAACCAGGGAATCTCCTCCGGCAGGTTTCCCGACCAGATAATGAGAAACTGCGAAAAGGCGAGATAGATATTCAGCATGACGAAGGCAAATGCCAGTTTGCCCAGGTCGTGCTGTTCGGTCTTGCGGAGCACAGTGTGCATCGGCTCCGCCTGCGAAAGCTTAAGCACGGTGATAATCGAGAGCGCCAGCACCCCGTAGCCCTGGCCGACCAGGAACATCAGCCCATAAATCGACGAGTACCATGTGGGATCGAGCGACATGACCCAGTCGATCGCGCAAACACTCATGGTGATGGAATAAACCAGAACACCAAATCCGCTCAGGTTCTCCAGGCGCACCTGCCAGAAGCGCACATTAGGATGCGGGTCAGCGTCGCGCTGCAGTCCCCACTTGTTCAGCAGGTGCATGAATGTCAGCCAGATGGCAAAGCAGATCGCGGACTGGATCAATACGCTGGGTACGTTCAGCATGGGATGCTTGTAGGCAATCGCGTGCGCCTGCTCGTGGCTGATCAGATGTTGCCGCAGGGCCTCCGCCGGATCGCTATACTGCGCCCACAGGTACAGCTTCTTCATGAAAAAGGCTATGGGCACAAACAAGACGATAACCAAGTAAAGGCAGCGGGACATCGCCTCCAGGGGACGGCGCACCAGCAAGCCCCACTTGCCGCCGGTCAGGTACTGCACCATGAGGAGCGCGAGGCCGCCGACCGTGAACCCCCAGCAGATGATGTAGCCGAGCAGGTAAGAACGCAGCAGATGGTCGATTCCGTCGTGGTCGATGGTCGCCGCCAGAAACGCCAGCACGATCGACAAGACTGCAAATATAGCGCCGACAACCATGGCCTTGCGCCGCCAGGAATTGAGCAGCAGCGGAGCATTCAGCTCGGTGGGTAGCGAATTTGCGAGGTGTCCGTGAGCCATGTCTTTTTCCTAAGTACTATCTCTCGGCGCTCTTGGCGCCCCCGGTTCCAGGTTGACTCATCGCGGGCACCGGGCTATCTGCTGTCGCCGGCGCCATTCCCGGTGTTCCCTGGCTGGCATCGGCCGGTAGAGCAGAGACTGCGGTTGCGGGCAGCGACCAGGGCTGGGCAAAGGACTCAGGCAGACCCTGCCGCACCGCGATGTCTTTCAGGTTCTGTACCTGGACCCCGGAGGGGACATCGGATTCGCTAGCACTCTGGCTGATTTGCAGCGCCCGTATATAGGAGGCCACCGCCCAGCGGTCCGCCGGGGTCAGCTGAGAAGAGTAATCCGGCATGGCTCCGTAGCCGTTCGTCATCACGTAGAAGTAATGGCCCAGGGGCTCGGCAAGTATGCGCGAAGAGTGGAAGTTGCCGGCAGGCTTATAACCGCGCTGCACGATCATTCCCGCGCCATTGCCCACGCGGGAGTGGCAGGGCGTGCAATAGATGTTGAACCGCTCCTGGCCCCGTGCCAGCACTTGCATGGAGACCGGGAACGGCAGCATGTCAGCCTCCTTGCCATCGATCAGTCCGGTGTAGAAAAAGCCATCTTCGTCCAACTGGCCCCGCGCCACGGTGTGCGCAGCCTGGGGTCGAACGGAGCGGCCATCCGCGAAAAATGTGGTGCTGCGCTGGGGAATAAATTTGGGCTGATTTTGCATGTCCTGGCGACAACCGGCAGCTAGGCACGACAGGGCAGCCAGGCCCATAAACAAAAGCGGGGAAGCAGGCCGAGTTCGGGTCATCGGATTAATACTCCACCTCCACCACCGAAACGGGTTGGAAGCCCTCAAGGAAGGCGCGCGATTCCGCCACGTCGAACCTGGGATCATTTGCCTCCAGACAAAGAAAGAATTTGTCTGTGGTTGCGCCGTTGCGAAAGTTGGGCGCGTTGAAGAGAGGGTGATACAGGGTCGGCAGACCACACATCGCCAACATGCCGAAAGCCGCGGAAAGACCCGCCCAAAGGATGGTCCACTCATATGCCGGAATAAGAAAGGCCGGCCAGGAAAAAAGCGGACGCCCGGCGATGTTCAACGGATACGCGAAGACCGCGACCCAGGTTTCGAACAGGAACATAGCCGCCAAACCCATCACGCCGCCAATCAGGCAAATGAGGGGCACGTAGTTGCGGTGGAAGCCGATCACCTCGGCCGCCTCTTCCACCGGGTAGGGGGTGTAACAATCCAGACGCCGCCATCCCAGGTCATAGGCGGTTTTTGCGGCTGCGACCAGCTCGCCTGGGGTGTCGAACTCCGCCAGCAATCCGTAGATTCCTTCGCGCATAGGCATCAGTCACCCGCCTCCAACGGTTCCGGCTCCGGTCTTACTTTGGCTTGAGGCAGCATCATACGTATCTCAGACATGGGAATCATGGGCAGGAAGCGCACGAACAGAAAGAAGAGCGCAGTAAACAGCCCCAGCGTACCGACGAACGTCGCGTAGTCCCAACGGGTGGCGCGATAGGTTCCCCACGATGACGGAAGGAAGTCGCGGTAGAGACTGGTCACAATGATGACAAAGCGCTCGAACCACATGCCTGTATTGATGATCAGCGACATGATGAACATCTTGCCCGGACTGACGCGAGTGCTGCGCAGCCATAACAACTGAGGCAAGGCGATGTTGCAGGTGATCAACACCCAGTAGGCCCAGCCAATGGGACCGAACATACGGTTCCACATCATGAAGTATTCCCAGTGACTGGCGGAGTACCAGGCCATGAAGATTTCCATGGAATAGCCATAGGCGACAATCAACCCGGTGGCCAACATCACCTTGCCCATGTTGTCGATGTGGCGAATGGTGATGAGGCCTTCCAGGTGGTAGAACCTGCGAATTGGAATGGCAAGCGTGATCACCATGGCGAAGCCGGAGTAGATCGCGCCGGCGACAAAGTAGGGCGGGAAGATGGTAGTGTGCCAACCCGGCAGGACGGCGACCGCAAAATCGAAGCTGATGACGCTATGCACCGATAGAACCAGAGGAGTGGCTAAACCCGCCAGGAGCAGGGAAGCCGTCTCGTAGCGCATCCAGTGCCTGACCGAGCCCCGCCAACCGAGCGAAAGCATCCCAAAGATGTACTGGGCCAGCTTGCTCTTGGCGTTGTCGCGCATGGTTCCCAGGTCGGGGACCATACCGATGTACCAGAAGACGACCGAGATGGTGGCGTATGTGGAAACCGCGAAGACGTCCCACAACAGCGGGGAACGGAACTGAGGCCATACGTTCATCGTGTTGGGGTAAGGAAGCAGCCAGTATCCCACCCAGGGCCGGCCAACGTGGATGAGCGGGAATAGGCCGGCGCAGACCACGGCAAAGATGGTCATCGCCTCGGCGAAGCGGTTGATCGAATTACGCCACTGTTGCTTAAAGAGCAGCAGGATTGCAGAAATCAGCGTGCCGGCATGGCCGATACCGATCCACCACACAAAATTGATGATGGCGAATCCCCAGCCCACCGGGATGGTGACGGCCCAGATGCCGACACCCTTGAGGAACAACCAGGTCAGCGCGGTGAGCAGCATGAGGACGATGCTGCCCGCTACCGTAAAACCGAAGAACCAGCCCAAGGGCGTGTGCGGCGTGAGCACGATGCGCGAAATAACATTCGTGACCGATTTGAAGGTGTATCCGGGCGCGATGACCCGGAATTCGCCTGTCTTCGGATCCAGTTGCGGATCATTTACCGGTAATTCTGGTTTGGTCGCCATGCTGCGCTAACCTTTCAACTTTTTTCCGGCGCGTGCTCAGTCCGCGCCTCGATCAAGTCCCGATTGGGGTTGAAAACTTCCGCAATATAGGTGGTGCGGGGACGAACGTTGAGATCCGCCAGCACGCCGTAGTTACGCTGCTGCGCCTTAAGCTTGGCAACTTTGCTGGCGCGGTCGTTGATATTGCCGAAAACGATTGCGCCGGTGGGGCAGGCCTGCTGGCAGGCTGTCACGATCTCGCCGTCACGGATTTCGCGATTTTCCTTATCGGCCGCAATCTTGGCGGCGACAATCCTCTGCGTGCAGTAGCTGCACTTCTCCATCACGCCGCGGCTGCGCACGGTCACGTCCGGATTGCGCATCAGCTTCAGGCTTTCGGTCTCAAAATCGGAGAAGAGCAGGAAGTTGAAGCGGCGCACCTTGTAGGGGCAGTTGTTGGAGCAGTAGCGAACGCCGACACAGCGGTTGTAGATCATGACGTTGATGCCTTCCGGAGAGTGCACCGTAGCTCCTACCGGGCAGACCTGCTCGCAGGGCGCGTTCTCGCAATGCTGGCATGTCATTGGCTGAAAATGCGCCTTAGGCGCCTCAAGATCGCCTTCGAAGTAGGTATCGATGCGAAGCCACTGCATGATGCGGCCGGTCTTGGTATTGTGCCTGCCCACCACCGCGATATTGTTCTCCGCGTAGCAACTTACAATGCAGGCATTGCAGCCGACACAGGAGTTCATGTCGATGGCCATGCCCCAGGCGTTCTTGTCGTAGCGCCAGTTGCTGAACATGCTTTCGTCCGGCTGCGGATCTTCGGGAAGCTCCTGCTCCTCGTGGGCGAAGTTTGGGTTTTGCTTGAACTCGTCCAGGGTGGCGTAGCGAATGATGCCGCGGGTCAGGGCCTCATTGCCTTCGAGTGAATGGTCGCCCGAACCATCTCCGCCCGCAGCGATAGAGCGGTGATCAGTGTAGTGGCTCTTGGTCACTGCGAACTCATACGTCTGGCCGGTCTTCTTCATGGTTGCGAGCGGAGCAAACAAGAGCGCATTGGAGCTGCGAATTGCGTAAGCATTGAAGCCCAAACCACCGGCTACGCGGCCCCCATTGCGGCGCGCATAGCCCAAATACACGGTGACCGACCCGTCAGGATGCCCGGGAACGGCCATCACAGGAGCCATCACGGTGTTGCCGTTCGACTCGATGGCTACCACGTCCTGCTCCGCCAGCCCGAATTTGGCCAGGGTGGGGTAGCTCATCAGCGCGGCATTGTCCCATGACATGCTGGTGACCGGCTTGGGTATCTCCTGGAGCCAGCCAACATTGGCAAGGCGCCCGTCGTAGATATTGGGATCCGGGCGGAAAATAATCTCCACCGTTCCGTCGGAATAGCTGGGCACAGCGACAGAAAGATCAGCCACCTTGGCGGAAACGGTCTTTGGCTGGTACGCCGTTCCCGGAACCATACCGTCGTGGAGTACCTTGCGCCAGGCATGCTCGGCATCGCCCGCGCCCAGGCTGCCCTGCCAAGTCTTGCGGACAGCATTGTAGGGCGAGGTGTCGGGATCGTCCAGCATGGACTGGACTACATCGTGCGCCGACTTCCCGTTGTACAGCGGGTCGATCATGGGCTGGATCACGGTTGCAGTGCCGTCATACGCCCGGGTGTCAGACCAGTTCTCCAGATAGTGAGTCCCGTTGATATGCCATTCGGTAACCACTCCAGTTTCATTCAAGTGGGAGCCGAGGTGCGCCGTCGTCCTTACCTTGGCGATGGCTTGTTCAAAATGCAGATCCACGGGAGCCGTGTATACCGGGTTGGCATTCAGGATCACCAGCCAGTCGACCTTGCCCGCCTTCATGTCGTTCACCAGGGAAACGATATCCTCTCCCTGAATCGACGGCATGGGGTTTACGGTCTCGGTGTACACCACCGTTTTGCCTACGTTGCCCAGTGCCTGGTTCATGGCAATGGCGGCCAGATGCACAGCCGGCGGTTGCTGCTCGCCCGGGATCACCACGCACTTTCCGCCGTTGGCTTTCAAATCAGCAGCTACGGCAGAGAGGAACTTGCTTGCCGCGCCGGATGGCGGCGCAGTGGCGCCACCCGCTCCGACGGCAGCGGCTAAGGCAGCAGCAAAAGAAGCGACCTCGCTGGCTTTAAGCGCCAGGCGATGCTCCGCCTTGAAACCAGTCGTGGTGGGCGAGCTCTCGACCGCGTACAGCCGGTTCATGCTGAGGTTGTTGTCCGCCAGCTTACGGCGGCTCGCGTAGTCGGCCGCCAAACGGAGAAACCCCGGATGGGTAATGCCGGAAAGGAAGTCGGCGTCCAGAGAGACAATCACATCGGCATCCTGCAGGCGATACTGCGCGTCGTAGTAGTCGCCGAATGCCGTCTTCGATGCCGAATAAGCTGAATCACGGTTCACCGGATCCCACTGCAACCACTTCGCGTTGGGGTAGGTCTTCTGAGCCGTCTTCCATTGCGCCGCCAAGGTAGGAGAGGTCACGGTGTCGCTCAGGATGTAGAGCCCCGCGCCCCCGGATGCTTTCTTGTCGGACAGCATCGCCCGAAACGCGGCAAGAAAGGCGGCAAATTCCCGCACCTCACCCCGGCAGATCACTCTCTGCGATCGGTCGGGATCGTACAGATCGAGTAACGAACCCTGGGCCAGGGGATCAGAAGAGCCGCGGTTGACCGGGTGGTCCGGATTGCCATCCACCTTGATCGGCCGGTAGGCGTCGCTCTTGACCAGCAGCGGTATTGCACCCGTATTGAAGGGCATCGCGGTGGCAAAGTACACCGGGCGGCCCAAGACCAGGTCCTCCGGCTCCTTGACGTAGGGATAGATCGGCTCATCGGGCTGCTTGGTGCAGCCGGAAAGTCCAGCCAGCGCCAGCGAAGCCCCCATTACTTTGAGGAAGCCGCGGCGCGAGACCGGATCGATCCATTCCGCAGCCTGCGAGGGAAACTCGCGCTGCACCATCTCGCGGAAGGCGGGTGTATCGGCCAACTCGTCGACGCTGCGCCAGTACGTCTTTCCCGTCTGGCCGGCCAGCTTCGCCCTGGCCGCATCGAGCGTCAATTCCTGTCTCTTACCGTTGGTCTCGCTCATCGGTGGCATGTCTCGCAACTGCTCAATTCCTGGGGCGTGCGGATGTGGTACTGCTGGGTCAGGTATTTGCCCAGCGAGTCCTGGTCAGTCAGCTTCTCGTAGTGCAGGCTGGCGGGGATCACCATTGCCGGCCCGTCGCTGGTGGCTTGAGGATGCAATCCATCGGGCAGCATGTTCAGCGAGGCTACCTGGGCGCCCGCCTGGCTTGGATCAACAGTGGTGCAGCTAACGGTCTGGGCCGTCGGCACGCCATCTTTCGGGCCCAGGCTGCCGCACCAGACCGGCTTCTGACTCGAAGGGCCGTCCCACGCCATGTTGTAAATCTCGCTGGTTGGGCGAAGGTTTTTGCCCGGGTTGCGATGGCAGTTCAGGCACCACTCCATCTGCAGCGTGTTCTGCTGGTACATCAGCGGCATCAGGTCCACTCGACCGTGGCAGGAGGAGCACCCAATGCCTTTGTTCACGTGGATTTCGTGATTGAAGTAAACGAAATCGGGCAGGTCGTGAATTTTGACCCAGGGTATCGACTCCCCGGTGGCCCAACTGGTTCGCACCGGTTGCAGCAGACCCGCGTTGGTCCAGATCTGCGCATGGCAATTCATACAGGTTTTGGTCGGCGGAATGCCTGCGTAGCTCGACTTCTCGACCGAGGTGTGACAGTACTGGCACTGTAGTCCCAGCCCCATGACGTGATGCTTATGGCTGAACGGCACCGGCTGTTCGGCACGCTGTCCCTGCTTGGTCACCCATGGGGAACCCTGCAACTGATCCAGGGTGACTCCCAGGGCGATGACAATCAACCCCGTCAAGACCAGGCTCGCGCGGGCTAGCGCGTTGGAACTCCGGTCAAAAATCTGCGCCATCGGATGAGTCCCTGCTTCCTCAGATTCCCGTGTTGTAGAGAAGGTTCAGCTACCACTCTTTTTCGAATTGATCCAGGACTGTCGCCGCGGAGCGACTTCTCCGCATCGTGCTTGGAAAGTTGAATATAGCAGCAAACCTGTGGGGGTAGGCAACCCCTGGACAGGCAAACGGAAAATTGTTAGGACAGCGAAAGTGCCGCGATGGGACGGAAGCATGACTGTAAATGAAGCAGGCACACTAAAGCTAAACTGAGCTATGGACGACGGACTTCGCCCAGTTCGCTACGATATTGCGCTGGCGCTTGAGCATTTGGCTGCAGTGGACGCCAAGCTGGGCGCGTTGATCGACCGAGTCGGTCCGTTTGCACTGCGGGTGAAAAGCACACACTCGCCCTTTGAAGCGCTGCTTGAGGCGATCCTCTACCAGCAACTGCATGCCAATGCTGCCAGGGCGATCCTGGGGAGATTACTGACTTTGTTCGGCGACCTGCATCCGCAACCGGAACAGCTGCTCGCGGTGCCGGACGAGATGCTTCGCGCGGCTGGCCTCTCGCGGGGAAAGCTGCTTGCGCTGCGCGATCTTGCGGCCAAAACACTCGATGGAACGGTGCCTTCGCTGACCCACATTCGGCGCCTTCCCGACGAGGAGATCATTGAGCGTCTCAGCCGCGTACGCGGCATCGGCACCTGGACCGCGGAGATGTTGCTCATCTTTCGCCTCGGCCGCCCGGATGTGTTTCCTGGGACGGACTATGGGATCCGCAAGGGATATCTGCTCACCTTCGGCAAGACCCGCAAGGGCGAGCCGATCACCGCCGCAATGCTGCCCAAGCCGGAGCAGATGCAGCGCCGCGCGGCACGATGGAAGCCCTGGCGCTCGGTGGCGAGCTGGTATCTTTGGCGGGCCTGCGAGCTGCCAGCCAAGACTTAGCCCAGACTTGTTAAGCGGGTTGTTGAAAACTCGATTTTGCATCCGGAAGTATGGAAAAGCCGTACCTCACGGGCTAAAGCCCGACATATTCTCAATCATTTACGGCCCGGTCGGGTAGGACGATGGCGCGGACCGGGCTTCGCATGATGCCGACGTTTCCATCATCCCCCCTAAAATTCCGTACGGCGAGTTTTCCCCGGTACGGCTTCAAGACTGGCATATCAGCAGGCGCCTTCCCGGGAGCGGCGCCCACGTGTCGCGCCTTCCCGGTTTGCTTCCCGCCTTCGCGCTACCGCTGCAGACGTATCTTGCTTTCTCCGCTCAGAGTCGGAGTACGCTGTGCGCATCAGCACCACCATTCGAGCAGCTACGCCGCTCTACCCCAGGAGCCCTCGCTCCGGTCCGGGTTCTGCTGTCCCGGTCCATCAACACTTAATCGGCCCCATCCGCCCCACTCGCGGGCACAGCGCGATTTCACTGCTCTGCAGCTTATACGCCCTGTCTTCGCTGTGCGTTACCGCCTAGACGACCCGCGTCTGGTTCCGTGCTTTCATTGTCATTCTTTCTCAACATGTCGTCCTCTACGACTCCGGGGAGTCCAGCGGCTGTATACACCCAGTTCCTTCACCGCCAACGCTGGCCTTCGTCCCTTTAGTACAGACTCGGCTCTCCCGAGATTCCCACAAATCCTTTCCACGTGGGGGCACATTTCGGAGCTTCACTACGGTTCGCTTGCGCTACGACCTGCTGATTTGTTCACCCTCCGACGGATCTGACCGGATTCGCATCCAGCCATCGAGGATTTTTACTACCGGGCTTTCAACGGTTTGGTCACCCGCTCCGTCGCCGGTTATCGCTACGGTGACAACTGGGTAATTTCCACCGGCGGGACTTACACCCGCTAGAATGGCAGCTAGCATCGCTGCACACTAAAGTCGTGCCCTGAAACAAAACAGAGTTTTTCGCGGCCTGTGAAGCCGTGCCCTTCGTACAAAGCGTTTCTGCAAGCTGTGTAGCCCTTCGTAGCCGTTTAGATTGTGGTCCGTAAATACCCTAAAAGATGTGGGAATTTGCTCCTGAGGGACTTCCCGGAGTGGGTTCCCGATCGTGTTTGACCAGCCAACTCAGACCACCTAACAGCTATCATGTCTCCATGTCAGAGCAGCCGGCGCCGGCGGAACGATACATCTGCATTCACGGCCATTTCTATCAGCCGCCGCGCGAGAATCCATGGCTCGAGACCGTCGAGACCGAGGACTCGGCGGCCCCCTACCACGACTGGAACGAACGCATCACCGCCGAATGTTATGCCCCCAACGGTGCCTCGCGCATTGTGAACGGGGAGAACCAGATCATCCGGATCATGAACAACTATTCGCGCATTAGCTTTAACTTCGGGCCCACCCTGCTCTCGTGGCTGGAAGAGAATGCGCCTCGCACCTATCGCATGATCCGCGATGCCGACCGGCAAAGTATGCTGCGCTACGCAGGACATGGATCGGCACTGGCCCAAGTCTACAACCACATCATTATGCCCCTGGCCAACACGCGCGACCGCGTCACCCAGATTCGCTGGGGCATCGCCGATTTCCAGCATCGCTTTGGCCGCGCGCCGGAGGGCTTGTGGCTCTCAGAAACCGCAGTCGATAACGAAACCCTGGACCTGCTGGCGCAAAATGGCATCCTCTTTACTATCCTTGCTCCTCACCAGTGCGCCCGGGTTCGCGAGCGGGCCGAGACTACCCTGCAGCCGACGCTGGACAGACTGCAGAGAGCAGGCTCGCGTTGGATCGAAACTCCCAATGCCTCGGTCAATCCCAACCATCCCTACCTGGTGCAGCTCAAGGATGGGCGAAGCATCGCTGTCTTCTTCTACAACGGGCCGCTCTCGCGCTCCATCGCCTTCGAAGGCGCTCTCAATAACGGCGAAACGTTTGCCGGGCGGCTGGCTCGGGGTCTCGATCCCAGCGACCCCGAACCGCAGGTGGTGCACGTGGCCACCGACGGGGAAAGTTATGGCCACCATCATCGCCATGGAGAAATGGCACTTTCCTACGCCTTGCGATTTATCGAAGACAAGAAACTGGCGCGGCTGACCAATTATGGCCAGTTCCTGGCCCAGTTTCCTCCCAAGTGGGAGGCAGAGATTGTCGAGGATACTTCGTGGAGCTGCGCCCACGGTATCGAGCGCTGGCGCTCTGATTGCGGTTGCAATGGCGGGCACCAGGGTTGGAACCAGAGATGGCGGGCGCCGCTTCGCGCCGCTTTCGACTGGCTGCGAGATACCGTTACACCGCTCACCGAAAATATTGCCCAAGGCTTGTTGAAGGACGTCTGGGCAGCACGCGACGCTTACATCTCGGTCATACTCGCTGCCGGAACAGCCGGGGCTGCTGAGACCATCGACCAGTTCTTCGCCGGCCATGCGGAGCGGGAGCTTTCGCCCGAGGAGCGAACAACGGTTCTCGAGATGATGGAGATGCAGCGCCATACGCAGCTGATGTACACCAGTTGCGGCTGGTTCTTCGACGATATCTCGGGCATCGAGACGGTTCAGGTGATGGCCTATGCGGCGCGTGCCCTGCGCCTGGCCGCAGACATCTTCGGCCTTAACTCCGCCTTGCTGGAATGGCAGTTTGTCGAGCGGTTGCGGCAGGCCAAATGCAACAGTCCGCAGTGGACGGACGGGGGCGACATCTACCGCCGCCTGGTGAAGACGATGGAGGTCAACCTGGAGCAGGTGGCCGCGCACTACGCCATCTCCTCGGTCTTCAGCAGCTACCCTGACGAGACGGTCCTCTTCTGCTACACCGTCCGCCGCCTCGACTACCAGATCGTCAACTCGGGCCGCGCACGCCTCGCCATTGGCCGCTGCCGCATCACTTCCAACCTCACCGAAGAAACGGAGGAGGTCTCCTTTGCCGCGCTTCATTTTGGCGACCATAACGTTACCGCCGCAGTGGAGCGCTCGACCCCGCAGGATCTGGTCGCCTTCGAAGACCTCAAGCAAAAATGCAGTGCCGCTGTGACCCAGGCAAACCTGCCTGAAGTAGTTCGCCTGATCGACAGCTTCTTCGGGGGCAGTCCTTACTCGCTTGCCTCTCTTTTCCGGGACGACCAACGCCGCATTCTGCGCTTCATCCTGAATTCAACCTTGAGCGAAGTCGAGGACAGCCTGGTCAAGATCTATGAGGAGCATGCCTCGCTGCTGCACTTTCTCAACGCGTCCGGTTTGCCCAAACCACCGGCCCTGACCATGGCTGCCGGTTTCGCGATCAATGCAGGCCTGAGGCGCGCGCTGGAAGAGGAGCCCATCGACCTGGGGCAGGTCCGCTCGCTGATCTCACTTGCCAAATCCGACGGAGTGGTTCTGGAATCCCACGCACTCCGCTATCTGACGGATCAACACATGAAGCGAGCCATGGTCCAGCTCCATGCCAAGCCACTGGAGAGCGCCAACCTCGACCACGCGCTTACTCTTGGCTCGTACGCTGCGCGAGCTCCCTTTCGAACTCAACCTATGGCAGGCGCAAAACATCTGGTATGACACACTCACCAGGTCCAACCGCTTCCTTTTCGGACTGGACGCCGCGTCCGCGGAGCTGTGGAGAGCTAACTTTCTTGAGCTGGGCCGCCAGCTCTCGATCGCGGTGCAGCAGCTGGTGGTGGAAGAGGGCTCGCTGGCCATCCCGCCGCTACCGGGCCTGAAGGAGTCTGCGCCTTCGCCGACTCAAACCCTGGTTCCGGGCCCTGGTGCCCTGACCGGGGACTAGCTTCGCCAACGGAGCGTGACCGGGCCATCCATGGGGTGCTGCATCGGCCGGCCAGTATCCTCGGCCTCGAGCCGCGCTCGCTTCAACGCGAAATACCATTTCGCGGGACGATCGGCATCGTCAATCAGCATCAGGCCGGGATTGAACTTGAGTCCCTCGGCCTGTTGCACCATTGTGATCTGGTCCTGGCGCACAAAACGCTTGCCAAAAAATTTTGCTACAGGGGTCACGAAGGGCACGGCATAGAAAACGTTCCACGCAGCGTATACGTCGATGCGGGAATGCCCCGGTGTGGTGGGCGTTACCGTAGTCAGGCTGGAAAACCACTTGCTTCCGCAGCGCAGGGTCTCGTAGCGCCGGTTGGGCAGCACGAAGTCGATGGTGGTCTCGATCGGTTCACCGTAGACACCGAGCAGCTTGTAGGGTGCGCTATTGGCCGAGGGGGTATGTGCCGACATGCGAAAGCCCTGGGGAATGGGCTCGAAATGCTTCTCTTTTTCGTGGATGCTATGGCGGGATCTCCACCACCAGGCCTGATGCACAAACGGTCCATGCGCCGGATCCATCAACCCGATGATGCCGTGATCCACATTGCAAGGCAGCTCGGCAGTGAGATGCGCGCTGCGATACCGTTCGCTGAACCGGGGCAATTCCGGCACCGCCGGCAGTGTATCCCTGGCCTCCATACGGACCCGGCCGCTGCCTGGCTTGGGAACGTAGACCCAGGCATATCCATCCCTTTCCTGGCAGGGAAATGCAGTCGCATAGATGCGGCGGGGATAGGAGTCCTGGCTGGTCAAGGAAGGGATCTCCATGCACTGGCCGGACTCCGGCTCGAAGACCCATCCGTGATACTTGCAGGTGACCGCGCTGCCATCGAACCATCCGCAGGAGAGCGGGATGCCGCGATGAGGGCAACTGTCGCGCATGGCAAAAATGCTGCCGTCCTCTTTGCGCCCCAGCACCAGCGGGATCCCCAGGAGCATGGCGGTGGACATCTTCCGCCCCCGGAGCGCGCCGCTGCGCATGGCTGGGTACCAGTCGTTGTAGATGAGGGAGGTATCTGGCCCCAGCAGATCGCTGGCAGGAAAAACCGCCGATCCTCTTCCCGCTGCTGCGTCAGGTGCCATCGCTCGCGATCCCGAAAAACCTGCACTTACTATAGCGCCACGGCATAGGATGAGATGGATCCCACCAGAAGCGGAGAGTTTCTATATCGCTGGACACATTAGGCGCAGTTCGAGGAAAATAATCCTCACGATTGCCGGCCTCTGGCTTTTGCTCTACGCAAGTTTTTCGCTTTTCAGCCCGCCGCTGCTGGACGATGCCGACTCCGTGCATGCTGAAGTGGCACGGGAGATGGTCGCGCGGCATGACTGGATTACCCTCTACGCGAACGGCATCCGCTACCTCGAAAAAGCACCTCTCATGTACTGGAGTATGGCGGCGAGCTTTCGTCTCTTCGGACCCCAGGATTGGGCGGCTCGTCTGCCACTGGCATTCTATGCTCTTGCTCTCTTCTTGACGGTGTACGCCACCGGCCGCCGTATGTTTGCTTCGGAGATGGCAGGCTTCTACGCGGCGCTCATCCTGCTGACTTCTTTCGGCATCTTCATCTACACCCGGATCCTTATTCCAGACGTTATTGTTTGCCTGTGGATCAGCCTTTCCATGCTGCTGTTCTGGAAATCGCTCGAGCAGCCTTCGCGCGCGACCGCGTGGGGCTTTGCCGCAGCATGCGCTCTCAATGTGCTGACCAAAGGGCTCATCGGCATCGTCTTCCCGCTTGCCATTGTGGTCATCTTTCTGTTGCTCCAGCGGAATTTGGGCCACTTGCGGCGCTGGCATCCCCTTTCCAGCCTGCTTGTTTTTCTGCTGATCGCGCTGCCTTGGCATATCGCAGCCGGCATCGCCAACCCGTCACAGGGCCAGATGCGCGGATTCTTTTGGTTCTACTTCATCAACGAACAGGTCCTCCGCTATCTCAACCGGCGGGTTCCGCGGGACTATGACACTGTCCCGCTCCTGCTTTTCTGGGGCTTGCTTGTGGTCTGGCTGGCACCGTGGATCGCCTTCGTTTTCAGGGCTCTCGGCTCGGTCCGAAATCAAGCCTGGACTTTGCTCTTGATATGGGCCGCATGCGTGATGGTCTTCTTCAGCTTCTCCACCCGCCAGGAATACTATGCGCTGCCTGCACTGCCGCCCATCGCCCTGATGATCGGCGGCTGGCTGGCGGGGGAAGAAAAATGCTCCGCCCGCGATCCGCAGCGGGTCGCGGGACGCCGGATCGCACTAGTTCTGTTTTTGTTGGGCGCCGTTGGCTCCGTGCTCGCCGGATTCTTAGCCATACGTGCCCAGCCCCTCGGCCCGGGTGTCGATATCTCCACACTGCTGACACAGAATCCCGGAGAATACGCGCTCTCGCTGGGCCACTTGCTCGACCTGAGCACGCGGACGATGGGAGCCTTTCGCCTGCCGCTCTTGCTGACCGCGATTGCTTTGGCGGCGGGAACGCTGGTCAACCTGATCGCACGCTCCATCAACATGATCAGGATAGGGAACTATGCGCTCGCCGCTATGATGGTGGTCTTCCTGATCGCTGCGCACATGGCTCTGGTCACGTTCTCGCCCGCACTCTCCTCAAAGGTTTTAGCGGATGCGATCCAGCCTCGGATCAAAGCCGGCGATGTAGTCGAGATCAATGGTGAATACGAAGCCGGCTCGACGCTTGGCTTTTACCTGCGCCGCCAGGTTCGCATTCTCAATGGGCGTTCTTCCGATCTGTGGTACGGCTCATTCTTCAACGATGCGCCGCATCTATTCGACGACGATGCATCCTTCCGGCAGCTCTGGAGTGGCCCCCAGCGGATCTTTTTGTGGACCGAGCAGGACCATGTTCCCCCCTTACCGGAACCGGCCTACGCGATCGCACACAGCGGGGGGAAGGAGATTCTCAGCAATCAGCAGTAGAGGGGTGCACGGTCCTCACCAGTGGTTTAACTCCGCCCTCCACGTCACGGATCCGGCGAACAGGGGCACCCAGCGCTTCGCAGAGGAGCAGCTTGAACGTCAGACTGCGGTGAGCCGGCTCATTTTGCCGTCTTTCAAGGAGAAGCGCTGGCCGCGCCAGGCCACCGTATTTCCGGCGAAGCTCCAGATCCAGATACCCAAGCCACCACGTCTCGCGGCGCCAGCAGCCACAGATCGCGCAATACCTGGCGGTCGCCCAGCACACCCACACCGACGGCGAGGGCCAGCGCCACCCTTGCCAACAAGGTCAGGCTCAGCAACGCAAGACTGCTGAGGCTGGCGCCCGAGGCAATCAGGTTGAACAGCGCCCAAGGCAAGCCATAGGTAAAGACCATGCCGGTGTAACCCAGCTTCCTTGAATAGCGGGTGCTGCGGCTCCAGCGAATCTGGTGGGCCAGAAACTGGCGGAAGGGATAAGCCGGCAGGAAAGTCTCGACCACCTCGCCGCTCAAGACCACTTCGAAACCGCTTTTCCATACGCGAGCGCCTAGCTCGTAATCGTCCGCCAGGTAATCGACCAGCTGCTCCAAACCACCTATAGCTTGCAACGCTTCGCGAGAGACGGCCAGGGTCGAGCCCAGACCGAAGCGGATGCCGTCTTCTATTTGCCGCGCTGCCAGGACGCCCGCGATAAAGTCGGTGGCAATCCCCAGCGCCTCCATGCGCGAGCCTATGGTGGGCTGCGTGTTGCCCCGGTAAAGCGCTGTCACCAGGCCGACGCGGCCGCCACGCCGCTTGGGCAGTTGAAAACAGCCCATAATCCCGCGCAGGTAGTGGGGGGAAACCTTTATGTCGCTGTCGTTGATCAGAATATGGTCGTACTGCGCGCTGCCCAGCATCTGCACCAGGTTGCTCACCTTGCCGTTGGCGCCAAGCAGTTGCGGGCACAATACCAGGCGAATCGTCCGCTCAGGAAACTCCGTCTTGAGCCTCTCGATGGCCGCTACGGCCGGATCCGTCATGCTGCTGACGCCGAAGAGGATCTCGTAGGGCCCCTGATACTGCTGCACACAGTGGCTGGCGAAGCTCGAGTACATCTCCGGATCAAGACCCTTCACTGGCTTGAGGATGCTGACCCCCGGCTGAAAATCCGGGAGTGGACGGCGCAGCTGGTGCTGGAAGGCGCGGGCGCTCCACAGCGCCAGCAGGTAATAACCCAGGCCGGCAAAGCTAAGAATGGTGGTGATGGAAGCGACTACGATCGGCAGCATAAGACCGCTTTTAGTCTACTCGTAACGCAAGGCGACGATGGGATCGAGCGACGCTGCCTTCCACGCCGGGTAGATGCCGAAGAGAAGACCGATACCGCAAGAGACGACGAAGGCGGTGGTGGACCAGGCTACGGACATTGCGGCCGGCAGCACCGAGCCCAGAACCAGCTTGAGCGTGAGGGTAAGCAGGCCGCCGACCAGGATGCCAACGACTCCGCCCAGGGCACACAGAGTGACCGCTTCGAGCGTGAATTGAAACATGATGTTTTTGCGGGTTGCGCCCAGCGCCTTACGGACGCCAATCTCCCGTGTCCGTTCCGTAACGCTCACCAGCATGATGTTCATCACGCCCACGCCGCCCACCATCAAACCCACGCTGGCGACCCCTACCAGAAAGATGAACAGGCCGCCGGTGAGCTGATTCCACAAGACAAGCAGCGCGTCTGAGCTGAAGATGGCGAAGTTGTCCGGCTGTTCCGCACGAACCTTACGGCGGCGGCGAAGCAGTTCGCGGATTTCATCTTCGACGGCGATTTTGTTTTTGACGTCGTCGTACTTGACGCTGATCCAGTGGTCGAGCTGCTCGGGATGAATTTTGTGAAAAGTCAGCGTCGGAAAATGGGCGGAGTTATCGTTCGGATTCTTGCCCCCGCCGAAGACCTGCTTTTGGGGCGCGAGAACTCCCACCACGGTGAACAAATCACCATCGATCTGGACCTCCTTGCCTACGGCAGGGTCGGAGGCGAAAAGTTCCTGGGCCGTGTCCGAGCCCAGAACCACCACATTGGCTCCTCGCTGCGCCTCCTGAGACGTGAAAAAACGTCCCTGGGGAATATCGTACTCATAGACGCTCGGGGAATCCTCCGATTCGCCATGCAGGGTGGTGTTCTGAACCTTATGGCTCCCGTACTTGACGGAAAAGCTACCCTGTCCTCCGGAGGGCGAGCTGTACCACTGCGCTGCATCGACCGCGACGACGTGGGGCAGTCCTTTCATGGCCTCGCCATCTTCATAGGTCAATTGTTTTCTGGCCAGCATTTCAGAGGTGGGGCGGGAACCGAAGACGGGAAAGCGAAAGACCCAATACACATTGGATCCCAGCGACTGGATGATGCCATTCACCCTTGCCGCTCAGGCCGTTGATGACGGAGGAGATGAGAATGACGGTGGTGACGCCGATCATAATGCCGAGCATGGTCAGGCCGGAGCGCAGTTTGTTGGTGCGCAGCGTGTCCATCGCCATCCTGATGGCTTCATTGGTGTCGGCAAGCCGCATGCTAAAGCTCCGAGCGCAAGGCTACGATAGGGTCCAGCATCGAGGCCTTGCGTGCAGGATAAACACCGAAAAAAATACCAACTGCTGTCGCCACGATAAGACCCAGCGCAACCGACCATAGCTCAATTTCTGAGGGAAAGCCGATTACCAGGGTGATGGCTTTGGCAAAGATCAACCCCGGCAATGACCCCGATCAGGCCACCGACCAGCGACATGGTGGCCGCTTCGATCAGGAATTGCAGCATGACATCGCCGCGCCGCGCGCCCAGCGCTTTGCGGACCCCAATCTCCCGCGTCCGCTCAGTGACGCTGACCAGCATGATGTTCATGATCACGATGCCGCCGACCACCAGCGATATGGCGGCCAGGGAAACAAACACAGCGGAAAAACTGGAGCTGATGCTCTGCCAGATGGCGACAAACGTGCTGTTTGTATCGGTGGAAAAGCTGTCCTCGGCGCCGGGCAGATCGTGACGGTGGGAACGCAGGATGGTGCGCACCTCGCCCACCGCCAGCTCCAGCGGATCACCCACTCCGTTGGCGCGGGCGTAGATAGTCAGACTTTGGTTCGATCCATAGGTGTTGAGAAAAGTCGTGAGTGGCACAGCCACCCAGTTATCCTGGCTCTCCCCCAGCGTCTTGCCCTTGCGCTCACCGACGCCGATCACCGTATATTGCGTCCCGTCTACCCGGATCTCTTTGCCGATGGGGTCGATCGAGCCCATCTGGTTGTCCACGATGTCAGGCCCGATGATGGCGACCTGGCTGTTGTGCTCCTCGTCGATGGGCACGAACCCGCGGCCGCGGTCGATGTTGACGTTGTAGATGGGAGGCATGGTCCAGGTCCAACCGCGAATACTGGTGTCGGTGCTGGAATGACTGTTGTAGACCACCTTGCCGGTGGTGCTGGCCATGGCTCCGGTGCTGGCGCAGTCTTTACACTTGGCGGCTACTTCGCGGTAGTCGTCGATCTTCAGGTCTTTGCGCTTTTCGTATTTGTTGCGCTCTGCGTCACTGAAGACGACGGCGGGCTGTTTCGAAGCGGTAAAGACGTCTGCACCGTAGCCGTAGACTTTGGTGGCGACGAATTTGTTAGCGCCATTCACCAGCGTAATCACCATGATGACCGCCGCCACGCCGATCATCACTCCCATGAGGGTGAGAATCGATCGCAGCTTGTTGGCCCAGAGAGACTGCAGGGCGATCTTGATGGCTTCGGTGAATTGCATGCCGGCGCGCATCGGTAATACGAGTGTAGACGCTTTCCCGGTTGCAAAAGCGGAGGCCCCGCACCTCGGTCAGAGCTGCGGGGCCGCGTTTGCAAGTGGCCTGTAAGCCGAATTCTGTCGAGGACGATCATTCCTCTAGGCGGCGCATTACTACGCCGCTCAAGCGACCTACCCGGAGGTTTCCCGCCCATCCCGGCGAACCGAGACAGGAACCCGGGTTGGCGCGCCGGGCCAGCACGCATCCGCGGCCCGGGTCTGGCCGTCGGATTCCCTCCCTATTTGGTCTTGCTCCGTGTGGGGTTTACCCTGCCACCGCCTTTACAGGCGGCGCGGTGCGCTCTTACCGCACCTTTTCACCCTTACCACAGGCGATAAAACCCATGGCGGTATGTTCTCTGTGGCACTGGCCGTCTTTGAGCCTTGACGCTCAAATCCCGGACGTTATCCGGCACACTGCCCTGCGGAGTTCGGACTTTCCTCTCCCGAAGCGGGTAACGCTCCGGCAGCGACCGCCCGGCTCACCTGCACCTTCCATGCTAGTCCATCTGGCGGGATTTTGCCGGGGTGAGGGTCGACACGCCGAGTCCCTCTGCTTGACTCCCAGGTCTCAAGGGCGAGACCTGGGCCACCCCCTCCTCTTATCAATCGAGAGACTAGGTCGTTGCAGCGGTGATAGTGAGGGTTATCTGCGGATAGGTTGGGGGCGTGGTTGTTTCAGCGCCGGTGGATGACTGCGCTTCTATAGTCACCGTGTAGCTGCCAACGGGGGTTCCCGTATTATCCGGCGGCCCGTGATTCAAATATCTGTAGCGCTGCGAACAGGCCGTCATGCTCATGGCCCCGGCAAATGCCAGCAGACCGAGAGCCAGATTACGGCGGCGCCGGCAGCGGCCCAGGCCCACGAGGCCAAGCAAGGCAGGGAAGACAATCGCATAGCGCTGCATCCCGGACCCGCCGGCGTTCTGCGCGGTGGGGGGGGTGAGGGTGCAATCGTCTGGATCTGCATAACGCTACTTCCTGGAACACAGGTCTCAACCCCGCTTGCACTGGTAGTACAACTGGCAGGCACACTCAGCGGCGTAAAAGTGCAGGTCGTGTTCACGGGTAGGCCATTGCAGGAAAGGTTCACATAGGAATTGAAACCGTTGACGGGCGTCACCGTCACCACGCTGCTCACAAAACCACCCACCGGCGTGGATAGCGAACTGGGGGTAGCAGCGACGGTGAACCCTGCCACGGTCGAGACGTTGGCATGTACCCTTTGCGGCTCCGAAGTAGAGGTCAGATAGCCGGTCTGCCCTTTGTAGATCGCGATTACCTGGTGGTTGCCCGCAGAAAAGCTGTCCGTCTGCAGCGACGCATTGCCCTCACCATCTAAAAACGCCGACCCAAAGTCTGTTTGCTCGGCGCGAAAGTTCACCACCCCCGAGGGCGCAGCCGGTTAGATCCGGCGTGGCGACATGGGCGGTCAAAGTCGCCCTGGTGCGCGGACCTGCATCATCTGTAGCAACCGTCAGGGTAGTTCGGGTTGTTGCCGTGTTTTCTGCTGCGGATCGCGTGCAGTCTACCCCGGCCACCATGCCCAGAAACACCATGCACCAACCGATGGTGCGCATCCCATTTCCCTTGTTCCACACCGTGCCCACACTCAACCGCACATTCATCCTTCGGATCTCTGCTCTCTTTGCTTGTTCCAAGGCTGTTGGCTTTATGACTCATTGTATCTGGGGAAAGCACATCGCGTTACGCCTTTGCCTCGTACAGTCCTTGGGCGATCAGGCTCTCAGCCTCTGTCTGGATGGAGAGATCGTCGCCAAAACCGTTCAACCAGAGCACTCCAGGCTCACGACGAAACCATGTGAGTTGACGCTTGGCATAGTTGCGGTGGCCTTGGCTGGCAGCGGCAATCGCCTGCTCGAGGGTAAGCGCGCCGGTAAGATATTGCGCCGCCTGGCGGTAACCGAGTGAGTCAAGCGCAGGCGGGGAGCCATAGCGGGCAAGCAGCGATCGCGTCTCCTGGATCAAGCCCTGGGCGAACATGGCGCCCGCCCGGCTATTGATGCGCTCATAGAGTTGTGCTCGTTCGGGATCGAGGCCGAGACGCAGGACGTGATACCCGGTCAACGCCTGCCGCCCTTCCTTCCAGGCTTCTGACATGGGCCGGGCGCCGGCGATCGTAACCTCGATGGCTCGCATGACCTTGGAAAGATCGTTAGCGTGGATGCGGGCAGCAGAAGCAGGGTCGAGACGCTTGAGGATCCGGTGGAGTGAAGCCGATCCCCGCGCTTCCGCCCTGCGGAGCAGGCGCTCCCGCAATTCGGATGAACGCTGCGGACCTTGAAACAAGCCTTGCAGCAGAGCACGAAGGTAAAGGCCGGTGCCCCCGGTAACGATGGGCAGCCTGCCCCGGCCAACGATCGCGGCGATGGCGCCGCGGGCAGCGCGGGCATAGTCCCCGGCGGTGTAGAACGTATCCGCCGCGACCACATCGAGCAAGTGATGCGGAACCAGCTGGCGTTGTACGGCGGAAGGCTTGGCGGACCCGATCTCCAGGCCACAGTACACCGCCACAGAGTCACAACTGACGATCTCACCGTCGAAGCGCTGGCCGAGAGCGACGGAGAGAGCGGTTTTGCCGCTACCGGTCGGCCCCAGAATGACGACCAGCAACGGCTCCGGCTTCTGCTCTACCAAACTCTCCACCACCCGGGTGGAAAGAGTTCGCGCAAGGAGGAACGGCTCAGGCCGGCAAGCAGAAGAATAACCGCTACCAGCAACAGGCCGTAGACCTGGCGTTTGCGGAACTCGGGATCAGCTGGCACTGGCTTCCTACCTAACGAAACTTGTCCGGGTCCAGATTGTAGTAGAAGCCGAAGCGCAACTCCAGGAATGGTCCCTTAAACTCTTTGGGCAGTGGCGGATAGGGAGAAGCGCCGGTAATGCCACCCCAGGCTGCCCGATCCAGAGAGACGTCGCCGGAGGGGAACTCGAGGATCATCTCCTTCACGCTGCCATCCGGATAGATTTTGAAGCGGACACCGACTCGACCCTGTTTATCCAGAGGCGGGCGGGCGGACTCGGGAATGATGGGAATCCAGCTGCGATACGTGGCGCCGATCACCCGCTTCATGTAAGGGCCAAAATCGACGCCCATGGTGTCGCTGAGGATGTCGGGACCCACCGCCATGGCCTGATGCTGGGAGGGCGCATTCTGGCCATAGTCGCCCGAGGATCCGCCCGGATTCTGGGCAGCATTCCGTTCTGCCTGACGAATGGCGTCTCCGGCGGTCTGTGGGCCGGTGTCAAAGCTGGGCCGGGTGGGTGCAGTGGGGGCCGGCTTGGGTTCATTGAGCAGCGACTGCTGGGTAGGCGCCGGTGGAGGCGGCGCGGCTGGTGGATGGGCCTGTGCCTGCTGCGGCTGGGGCGCCGGGGCTTGCTGGGGGGCTGGCGTCGGAGCAACCGGCTGCGGTGGGCCGGCCCGCTTCATGGCCTCCAACTGCTGCAGGGTCTTGCGATCGAGCGTGGGGTGGGCCGATTGCGCGATGCGATTCTTATCGGAGGGCGGCGCCGGCTTCGGAGGCTTGACGCGCTTCTCCGCATCGGGCGGAAGATTGAGAAACGTCAGGTCCTTTTGCTTGAGATTGTCGCTTGGGTTCACCACCCGAATTCGATGGCTGGGCGGCCCATAAAATAGGAACCAGAAGATGAGCAGGTGAGCGATGAAGGAGATCCAAAGTCCTTCGCGGCGGCGCGCACGGGAGCGTTCGTCCTCAAGCCTGTCAATGAGGTGAAGGAGTTCATCAGGTTCCAGCTCCTCGTAGCGCACGCGCTTACGTTTGGAGAACGGCTCCGGTGGGCGGCCGGGAGGGCTGGTTGGAACTTCGGTTGAGGGCATCGGCACGCAGTGGCGGGTGCAATCCAAGGCGCCAGCAACGAACGGCCGTGGACTCCGCACACCCTATCATTCTCTCATTGTTTCGAATCCAGCCAAGATCCGGCTTTCACAAAGAACCCTTACAATCGTTTTCAGCGCGAACGAGGGCAACAACCTAATCTTATGATGCGAGCCGCCGTGATTACCGTGAGCGACTCCTGCTTCCGGGGACAACGGGTGGATATTTCCGGCCCGGCGGTTGCCGAGTTGCTTCAGGCCAATGCTTTCCGCGTGATCAGCCACCTGGTAGTGCCCGACGAGCAAGCCGAAATTGAGGACGCGCTGCGCCAACAATGCGAGGTGGCGAATCTAGTGGTTACAACCGGCGGCACCGGGGTTGCGCCGAGAGACGTTACACCCGAGGCAACCAGGGCCGTCTGCGACCGCCTGTTGGAGGGGTTCGCGGAATTGATGCGCAGCGAGGGCAGGAAGCAGACCCGGTTTGCTCCCCTGAGCCGCTCCATCTCGGGCACGCGCGGCCGATCTTTGATCGTGAATCTACCCGGCAGCCCACGCGGCGCACAGGGGCTCACTGGAAGCGGTGCTCCCTCTCATTCCCCACGCTCTGACGCTGCTCGAGGGAACAGCCACCCAACATGAGGAAGACGATGCCGGGTGATAACAATCGGGGCGGATCTTGAAGAAAATCCTCCACCTCCTCGATAAATACAAGATCTGGCTGCTGGCGGTATTGAAGCCGCTGGGCTTCTGGGGCGCAGGCTGCATTGCCTTCATCGATGCCGCGGCATTTCCGGTTCCCATGGACCTGATCCTTGCCGGCTACGTCTGGGCAGACAAAAAGCATTTCTACCTCTACGTCGTCGTTGCCGCAGTGGGATCGGCGCTGGGCGGCCTGGTTCCCTTCCTGCTGGGGCGGGCAGGGGGCGAACTCTTCCTGATGAAACGGATCGACCGCGCCCGCTATGAGCAGCTGCGCGACCGCTTCGAAAAACAGGAATTTCTGGCCATGATGATCCCTTCGATCCTGCCGCCGCCGACGCCGTGGAAGCTATTCGTCTTTGCGGCTGGAGTCTTCGAGATGAAGGTCAGCACCTTTGTGCTGTCAGTCTTCGTGGGCAGGGTGTCCGCGACATGATCACCGCGATCCTGACCATCGAGTACGGGCCGCAGATTGTGAAGCATAGCCGGGCGATTGGCTTCCCAGCATCGGGTTGCCTGATCTCTGGTTTGGCTGGCGGTTCTGGTGGCCGTGCTGGTGTACTGGATCTGGCGGACGATGCAAAAGCGCCGGCTCAAGGCTCTGGCCTGACTTGTAAGCGGCCGTTCATCACCATGGCGGCGATGGTCCCGCTGGGGGTGACGTAGATCCACGCGATGAGTGCTGTGCTGGCTCCCGGGTCTGCTGCGAAAGAGAACAGGGTAGGCAAATCTAAGGTCTCTGAACTCGACGCCGGTATCCAGGGGCTGGGGTGCGAGTTCGTCGGAAGCGACCAGGTTAGCGCTTCCCCTGTCGGTGACCACGGGGAACCGTGCCCAGTCGAGATACACCCGGCCCAACCAGGAGCGCTTTGCCGCCGCGGTCGCCGGAGTCGTTGGCGGCTTGAAGATGACGTCGTCCTGATCGTTGGTGTCGACCGTTTCGGCCCGGGTGTTGACCGACGCCGTCTGGTAGTAGCCTGCGGTTTCGGCTATGCCGAACCAATGAAAGGGATTGACCGGGTAGGGTTCGGCGCCGGCGCGCAGCATCGGTTGATCGCCGAAGCGGGTATTGCTCATCAGGTGCAGCGCCCGATGGTGCTCAACGGCTCGAACGCCAAGGTCGATCCCGGCCAACACCAGGGCGGCAATGGCCCAGCCTCGTCCACGGAATAAAGGCTTGCCTGCGCCGATCTCGCGGTCCGCAAGCCCTAAGATCGCGGGGATGACCAAGGCCAACAGCAAAGCCGCAAAGACTACGGGCTCGAGAAGGAAGGCGATGTCCAGCGAGTACCAGCGTGGGTTGAAGGGAAAGAAGGGGCGAACGCCGTAGTTGTTGGTCCAGTCGAGAAAGATGTGGCTTAGAACCGCCACCCAGGATAGGAGCCATAACAACGCCCAGCGGGGGGCGAGAGCCGGCTGCGTGCGCCGGCTGCGATGCCAGAGCCAAACCACCCCGGTAACGGCGAGAGCGACGAACGGTGCGCCTAGAAATGTATGGGTAATACCGCGGTGATGGGCAAACTCGTCTACTGGCCCGCGCAGGCGCCAAAACATATCCAGGTCGGGCGCTTCGGCCGCCAGGGTCATGGCGAGCGTAGCGTAGGCAGTCCTGCGGTTAAAGCCGGAGCGGGCCAGGCATGCTCCGGTGAGGAAATGAGTGATGGGTTCCATGAATGGGATTTCCTCTATAGGGGCGAACAGTTTCTATAATGCACGCTATGTCTGAAACCCGAACCAGCAGTTGCAGCCAGCCTTCTTGAGCAAGCCGCAAAGCGAATCGACGAACTGCGCGAGGAGCTCCGCCACCACGAATACCAATATTACGTGCTGGATTCTCCGGAGATCTCGGACGCGGAATACGACGTGAGGATGCGGGAGCTGCGTATGCTCGAGGCGCGTCATCCAGAGCTGGTGACACCCGACTCACCCAGCCAGCGAGTGGGTGGTAAGCCCAAAGAGGGCTTCGCCAAGGTAGAGCATTCGCGGCCCATGCTCTCGCTCGACAATGTGAACAACGAGCAGGAACTGAGCGATTGGGAACGCCGTGTGCGGGCAATGCTGGGCAACGCAGAAGCGAACTACGTGAGCGAATTGAAGATGGATGGGGTTTCGCTGGCGCTGCAATATGAACCTGGTCCCGGGGGGACTGCGCGTGTTGCAGAGCGCCTTGACCCGCGGCGATGGTGTTATGGGCGAGGACGTTACCAGCAATGTGCGCACCATACGATCCGTGCCGCTCTCGGTTTCAAAGGAGCGATTGCATCGCGCCAAGCTGCCGCAGAGCTTCGAAGTGCGTGGAGAAGTGATCCTGCCGGACGAAGCTTTTTTCAAGATGAACCGGGAACGTGAAGAACAAGGCCTGACGCCGGCAGCGAACCCGCGGAATGCTGCGGCGGGAACGATTCGCACCCTGGAACCCAATATCGTGGCCCAGCGGCGGTTGGACTTCTACGCCTACTTTGCGCTGGAAAAGGGAGAAAGCATTTTCCCCGAGCAGTGGACGGCGCTGGAGGCGTTGAGCACGGCCGGCTTTCGCGTGAACCGCCACCGCAAGCCCTTGCATACCCTGGACGAGCTGCTCGCCTTTGTGGCCTGGGCGGAAGGGCAGCGCCAGTCACTTGGGCTACGAGATCGACGGCGTGGTGATCAAGGTTAACCAGACAGCGCTGCAACGGCGGCTCGGGTATACCGGGCGGGCTCCACGCTGGGCGGTGGCGTACAAGTTCACAGCTCGCTCCGGCATTACGCCAGGTGGAAGACATTGCCGTACAGGTGGGGCGCACGGGGAAGTTGACGCCGGTAGCCGTGCTACGTCCAGTGTTGATTGGGGGCACGACGGTAAGCCGGGCGACCCTGCACAACGCGGACGAGATCGAACGCCTTGGTCTGAAGATTGGCGACTCGGTTGTGGTGGAACGCGGCGGGGATGTGATTCCCAAGATCGTGGGAGTGGTTGAAGATAAGGAGCACCCCCGCGGACATAAGATCTTTGTTTTTCCCGACAACTGCCCGATATGCGGCAGTGAGGTGGTGCGGGATGAGGGCGAAGCCGACTATCGATGCGTGAATGCGGATTGTCCCGCTCGCCTTAAGGAGAGCATTCTGCACTTTGCCTCCCGCAAGTTGATGAATATTGAGGGATTGGGGGAAGCATTGGTTACGCAACTGCTGGAGCGGCAAATGCTCACCAGCGTCGCCGGGATTTATTCCTTGAACGAAGAGCTGCTGCTGCAACTGGAACGTATCGGGAAAAAGAGCGCTCAGTCGCTGCTGGCGGAGATCGAAAACTCGAAGAAAGCGCCGCTGAACCGTGTGCTTTTTGCCCTGGGCATTCGCTTCGTGGGCGAGCGCACCGCGCAGTTGCTGGCCGAGTCGTTCGGCTCCATGGACGCTCTGATGGAGGCGGACCTGGAGCAGCTCGAGGCCGTCGACGAAGTGGGCCCGCGCGTGGCCCAGGCCATTCAGGAATTTTTTGCGGAAACAAAGAATCGCGAGCTGGTAGAAAAGCTGCGCCAGGCAGGCTTGACCTTCACTGCGGAGAAGAAGCGAAAGTCGTCGAAGCTGGAGGGGATGACGTTTGTGCTCACAGGCACCATGGCCGACCTTACACGGGAAGAGGCAAAGGCCAGGATTGAGGCAGCCGGGGGACGTGTTTCAGGTTCGGTTAGCAAAAAAACCAGTTACCTGGTCGCCGGAGAGGACGCCGGGGCGAAGCTGGAAAAGGCACGGGAACTGAAAGTACCGGTAATTGAGCAGGCCGAACTGCTGAATTTGCTGGGCTGAGCGGGGGGTCCCGCATGACCCCCAGGTCTCAAAGGCGAGAGGGCCACCCACCGGGTCTTCAGATAATTGAATTCAGTCCCGCAATAGGCCCAGAAGCTCCGTTTTTTCTCTGCGGAGAGTGCGCGTTAAGCGCGTTAAGTCCCTTTGCCGGGGACTTTTCGCTAACCTGGGGGCGCGAAGTAGCCCTTTTTGGCGCGCACCTGGTAACGGCGATCGAGGGCTACCAGGTAGATGGAGCGGAACGCCCCGTCAAGCTTGAAGTCCGCGGGACGATAGGCCAACGAATACTGGCTGCGCAACTCTTCCTCAATGTCATGAAAGCTGCCTGACATGTCTTCAATACGCTTGGGAAAGAAAGCGAGACCGCCGGTGGCTTCGGCCATTTTTTTGAGGACATCATCGCCCCGGTCGCGGCTAGGACTGACGTTGGTGCTGATCGCGTAGATGATGGTCTCGGCACGCTGGCACATTTTGATGGAGTCGTCAGGATAAGCACGGCTCTGGTTGTCGTCTCCATCCGAAATCACGATGAGAGCCTTGCGCACGGAGCCTTGCGGCGAGAGCGGCGCCTTAAGCAGCTGATCCCGGCAGGCAGTGTATACGGCGTCGTAGAGAGCGGTACCGCCCCCGGGCCGGAGCTTAGTGATGCCGGCCTCGAGTTTGTCCTGATCGTTTGTGTAATTCTGGGTAACGTAGGAGGTGACGTCGAAGCCCATCACGAAGGCAAGGTCCGTCTGCGGCCGGACCACCTGCTGCAGAAACTGGATTGCGGCGCTTTGCTCAAACTCGAACCGTTGCCGGATCGAGGTACTGGCATCAATCATGATGCCTACCCGCAGAGGCAAGTTGGTCTGCTGGGTGAAATTGAAGACCTGGGCGGGAGCTTTCTGGTTGTCCAACAGGGCAAAGTCTCTCTGCTGCAGATTCTGGATGAACCGGCCGTGCTTGTCGGTGACGGTGAAGATCAGGTTCACCTCGTTGACGTTGGTCCGAATGGTGAAGTTGCCATCAGTCTGCCCATTGCTGCCTTGCCCACTATTGGTGGTTTGCGGCACAGCGGCCAGACTGCCTGGCGGGGCGGGCCGCGTTGGCGTTGCTGGGGCGGGGGTGGTCTTGGCTGGCGCCGGAGTTTGTGCAAGCGCGGCAAAATGTGACAGCAGCGCGAGCCCGAGGAAGGAGATCGCGAGCGAGAGGCCGGCCAGGCGCAGGCACGAGTTCATTGAGGTCATAGGAACCCTTTTCATTTTAGAGCATTCCGGCCAGCCGAGCCTGCGAGTTGTGCCATGAAGTCTTTCAGATCAGCTGGAAGGTTGGAAACCAGGCTGAGACGCTCGCCGGTGACGGGGTGGGCAAACTCCAGCTCTGCGGCATGCAGGAAGTTGCGCCCTAAGGAGAGACGCGGGAGACCTCGCTTGGTACCCTCCGGCAAGGGGACCATCTCCGACGACGCGCCGTAAAGCATGTCACCGACAACGGGATGCCCCAGCGAAGCCATGTGGACGCGAATCTGGTGAGTGCGCCCGGTCTCGATGCGAACGGATGCCAGAGTGAAGCGGCCGTAAGGCCCTTGAATGCGGCGCAGTACCTCCCAGTGCGAGACTGCAGTGCGCCCCCCTTCACGACGCGTGGTCATGCGCGTCCGGCGAACCACGTCACGGCTGATGGAGGCGTTCACCGTTCCCTTCTCCTGCGCCAGCTCGCCCTGCACTAATGTGAGGTAGAGTTTTCGTACCTGGCGACGGGAGAACATCGAAGCCAGACGGGCATGCGCGAGGTCGTTCTTGGCTACGACGATGAGGCCACTGGTCTGCTTGTCGAGACGGTGCACAATGCCCGGACGGAGCGGACCGCTGGAGGAGGAGAGCTCGCGCAGATGGTGCAATAACGCGTTCACCAACGTGCCGCGATTGCGCGCATCCTCCGTAGCGCCGGAGCCCGCATGGACCATCATGCCGGCAGGCTTATTGACCACTGCAAGGTCCTGGTCTTCATGAACAATCTCGAGAGGAATCGCTTCCGCCATGGCATGCAAGGGAGGCGGCTGAGGATCGCCGAGGATCGAAATGCTCTCACCACCGCGTACTTTGCGCGACGACTTGGCCAGCTTGCCGTCGACCAGTACGCTCCCCTGTTGAAGCAACAGCTGTACGCGTGAGCGGCTGACCTCGCCCAGCTGCTGGGCGAGAAAGAGATCCAGACGCTGGCCATTAGCCTCATCCGGGACACTTAGCTGCCGCAACCGCGGTTGGTTATCCGCCATGGGAAGCCTGCGCGTGGTGAGGGCGACGCAGCCACAAAAAACCGCCGGCCAGCACCATCGCCGCAGAAACCAGCTGCGCAGGGGGAATAAGACCCGATACCAGCGGCCCGCTATCGCCGCGCAGGAAGGTGAGCAGGAAGTTGGAGAGGCCGGCGAGGAACAACCACGCTCCCAGGACCTCGCCATCGAAATGAGGGCGATGCAACAACCACAGCAGGAGGACGAAGAGGGCGAACTCGTCGAGACTGGCGTAAAGCTGCGTGGGGTGGAGGGGCACTCCCAGCATGTCGCGAGGTACGGCACCGGTAGCGTGGCGAACTTCTAAAGATCACCGCCCAAGGCAGATGCGTAGGCGTTCCGTAGTCACATCCGGCTTCCAGGCAAGCGATGGAAACGACAGAACTACTCAGCGCGAGGCTCGGCGCAAACGCATCGGCCGTTCTGCGCAGAGGCAGGCCGAGATGCAGTGCATAGATTGCGCCTGCCACGGCGGCGATCAGGTTGGCGGCGAACTCGGCGCCGAAGCCGTATTGGGGCCAGCGCGACAATGTCATGAGAATCCTGTTCCCCAGCAGCGCGCTAACAATTGCGAGCACGGCCACTTTCCAGATTTTGTCGGGATCCAGGGAGAGCAGGCGGGCAACGCGAACGCACACGAGAAGTGAGAGGATGGCGCCCAGGGCGAGCAGAAATCCATAAGTCGGCAAGACGAGGCGGCCGAACTGGGAGAGGTGCGGATGCACACTAGAAATTTAAGACGAAACCGACCCACTGGGCCGTGCAGCAGTGCGCCGGTGAACCCGTCCTAAGACGTTGGGACTCTCCGCAGCTCTTTAGGCATTCCGGACTGGCGGACACTGCACACGGAGCCGATTGTTCGAGTCGAGTCCCGGTTCGATGAATGTTGGTTCAACCAGCGTTAACTGCCGCACCTGCTTTGCAGGCCGGTCTCTGAATGGATGCTAACGTCAGTGAAGCTGGTTGGCAAGTGACGAAACGGGAGGAACCGTTTCCCTGTGGCGGCGTTCCTCATCAAGCACCGAGTCCAGCAGGCCGGAGAGACTGGCGGCACGGGTGCGGAGAACAGTCTGCGTCTCGCTCATGGTGCCTCTGAGCAAACGGCAATGCTCTTGCAAACGAATAAGTTCGTCGGCGATGTTGAGGGCGGCGAGAACGGCAACGCGCAACGAATCGACGGTATTGCCGTTGGCGGAGACGGCTCGCATCTTGGTGTCGACAGTGGTTGCCAGCTTTTGAATGTATTCCGGGTCGTGGGCCCGCAGATTATAGGTCTGATCGTAGATGTCGACACTTATGGATGTGCTGGCGCGCCGGATTTCGAGATTCTCAGCCATGTTTCACTCACCCGCTTCGTCAATTTGCTTAAGCAAACGCTCGATGCGCTGGCGTACGGCCTCACGCTCCTTGAGCAGGCCGGCGAGTTGCTCTTCGAGCCGGGCAAGCTGGGCTGCCTGTTCGTCGACGCGATTCATGAGCTGCGAGGCATGTTGTTCGACAGAGAAGCGGAGCTCGCGTTCGCCTTTGAGCAATTCAACGGTGCGCAGCACGCGTTCTTCGAGCGCCTGAAAATCGTCTGCGGCCATGGTCATCTCGGAAGGGTGTTCAACCAGCGTGGACATCGATGCCTCATTACACAAAAGAGGGATTGCGTTCTGAAGCAAAGTATAGACCGCATCGTCAGCGGTTGAACCGCGATTCCACAAGAAAGAGGCGAACACGTTATCTTAAAATGTTCCCTCTGGCATAAAGAGTTGAGGCGCAGGCACGTAGCTTTTTAAGTGATGCGTGGAAAGAATCCGACTATACACTGTCGAAAATCATCGCCCTCAGTGGCTAATGCCACCGAAGTCCTGTCGCTTTATAGACGGCCTGAGGCCGCCCCCTTCAATGCAGGCGCTTAATCAGGCGCGCTGGCGGCCGCCGAGCGACTCCAGTGCGGCGGTCACGGCCTGTGAATAACTTTGCAGTTCTTCATCGCGGAGGGTCCGCTCCAGGGCCTGGAAGACGATGCGGATCAAAATCGAGTAATGTCCAGCGGGCAATCCTTGACCGCGAAAAATTTCTCGCGGGGAAAAGCGCGTGAGCTCCGCGATGCGCAGGTTGCGCAGCGTCTCGGCAATCGTCTCCCAGCGCACCGCATCGGCAAAGACAAAGGAGAAGTCGCGATGCACAGGCTGGAAGCGCGATAGCTCCGGCGCAATCGGCTGACGCAGAGGCAACCGATAGAGACGGTCGAGATAAATCTCGCCCACATAAACGATCTGCCTGAGCTTGCGTTGCTGCAACTCAACCGAATCCAGCTGGCCGAACCAGGCGATGGTCAAGCCGTCGGCGACGGCGCGTGCCGCGCGGCCGGGATGTAGCCACGGCGGAATAATTCCTGCGCCGGCGGCGAAGGTGTCGAAGTAGAAGGAGCGAGGAGCAAATTTCTCTAGTAGTTCTTCAACCGTACCCTTGAGATCATAAAAATCGAGGGCATGCGGAGGCAGCTCCGGCCCGCTCCACACAGAACCGGAGGTGCCAAGGGAGAGAGCCGGCCGCTCGTCCACGCGTTCCGGGCTGCCGCTGAAAACGGTTCCCTTCTCGAAAAGCTGGATATCGTTGACATTGCGATTGAGGTTGTTGCCCAGCATGGTAAGCATCCCGGGCAACAGAGAAGGACGCAACATGCCGGCTTCTTCGTTCAGCGGATTTCCCATGGCCACCGCAAGACCGGGCTGCGGCGCAAAGGTAACCGCGTCCGTGGCAGAGCAGAAGCTGCTTGACAAAGCCTCGTTCCAACCCAGCGCGAGCAGGGTCCGGCGAACAACTGCTTCTTTGCTTGCATCCGGGGTTTCGCACACAATCCCGGCGAAGGTGGGAAGTGTATTGGCGAAGCGGTTGTAGCCGTAAACCCGAGCTATCTCCTCGATCAGATCGATTTCGCGTTCCAGGTCCAGTCGCCAGCTAGGCAAAGTCACCTGGTAGCCGTCTTCCGCGACCTTCTGTAATTCACACCCAAGCGCCTGCAATACAGATTCAGTCGTATCCTGACCCACGCCAAGGCCATCTTCGGTCGCGCCCAACATGCGCCGAACCTCACGATGGCTGAGAGAGATGGCCGGGCGTTTTGCGGTGCGCGCCGCTGCCTCGGGAACGACGACGTCGACCAACTCTCCCTCGACGCAGCCGCCGCCCTGAAGGATCAACTGGCTGACCAGGGCAGAGGCGATGGGCGGGGCGTTGAAGTCGGCTCCGCGCTCGAAGCGATGGGAGGCGTCGGTGTGCAGCCCGTGCCGCTTGCTGCTGCGGCGAACCGACGCTTGATCGAACCAGGCCGCTTCCACCAGAATATTTTTTGTTTCGGCGGTGATCATCGTGTCCCAGCCTCCCATCACACCGGCCAGGCCAATGGCCTTCTTTTCGTCGGCCACCACCA
>CAWJAB010000045.1:0-36476 GCA_963840675.1 uncultured Acidobacteriaceae bacterium | reverse complement strand
CCGCGAAAGAATTCGCCCAGATGCTCTACCTGCTGCGCGCTATCGACCAGGCAAAAATATTCGAAATGAGGGTCCTCGAGCAGGCGCGCGATCAAAGCCAGATTTTGTTTCCCCACAAGCTGGTTGGCCATCAAAACCCGGCGTACGCCGTGGTTGTACGCAACCAGCGCCTGGTGCGGGGTGGCGAGCGTAATACCCCAAGCACCGGCCTGCAGTTGAAGGCTAAACAGCTTGGGGGCCATGGTGGTCTTGCCATGGGGCGCCAGCTTGAGCCCATAAGCAGCAATGAACTGCTCCATCCAATGCAGGTTATGGAGCAGTCTCTCGTGGCTCAGGACGGCCGCCGGCAAGCTCAGGTCCTCGCGCAGCAGATTCCAACCCAGTTGGACGATCTCGCCAGGCTCCATGGCCTGCTGCATCCATCCCAGACCCTTGTGGAAGGGCTTGATGGTGGTCTCGGGCTTGGCGGATTGTAAGGTGCGTATATCTTGGTAGGTGTTCATATGTTTTGTGACACTCTCATCCGGAACGTCCGCGTGCTCGACGGCGGCGGGGGCGAACCTCAAACCGCCGATGTTGCCATCGATGCCGGTCTTGTCTGCGCAGTCGGGCAGCTTTCAGATTACGTCTCCGATCAGGTCATGGAGGGCGCCGGGCGGGCGCTCTCTCCCGGCTTCATCGACGTCCATACGCATGACGATACCAGTGTTATCCGCAATCCGCAGATGATGGCAAAGCTGTCGCAGGGAGTCACCACGGTGATCGTGGGCAACTGCGGCATCAGCGCGGCGCCGGTGCAGTTGGCAGGCCCACCGCCCGATCCGATGAATCTGCTGGGGGAGGCGGACGCATTCCGTTATCCCACTTTTGCCGCGTATGCCGCGGCGGTCGATGCAGCCAGGCCGGCCGTCAATGTGGCCGCGCTGGTGGGCCATACGGCTCTGCGCAACAACCATATGGATGCCTTGGACCGCGCTGCCACCGCGGCGGAGATCCAGGCCATGCGCGCGCAATTGATTGAAGCGCTGGACCACGGCGCACTGGGGTTGAGTTCGGGCCTCGCCTACTTGTCTGCCAACTCCGCGCCCCCGCAGGAAATCTGGTCGCTGGCCGAGCCGCTGGCTGCCGCCGGGGCAATCTACGTCTCGCATATGCGCACAGAGGGCGAAGGGATCCTGGCAGCCATGAGCGAGACCTTCGACACCGGCCGGCACTGCCACGTCCCCGTGGTGATCTCCCACCTGAAGTGCGCAGGCGTGGCCAATTGGGGCAGGAGCGGTGAGGTCCTGCAAGGCGTTCGACGCGGCGCAGGCCGAGCAGCCGGTGCAATACGACTGCTACCCCTATGCGGCCTCCTCCAGCACGCTCGATCTGCGCCAGGTGGATGAACGGGTGCGTATCGTCATCACCTGGTCCACGCCTCATCCTGAAATAGCCGGCCAAACCCTGGAGCAGATTGCGCTCGCCTGGGGCGTGGGGCAGAGAGAAGCGGCGGAACGGCTGCAACCCGCCGGAGCCATTTACCACTCCATGTCTGAAGAGGATGTGCGGCGTATCCTGCAACACCCGGCAAGCATGATCGGTTCCGATGGGCTGCCCCACGATCCGCGGCCGCACCCCCGCTTGTGGGGTACCTTTCCTCGCGTGCTGGGCTATTACTGCCGCGAACAGGGGCTGTTTCCGCTGGCGCAAGCGGTACATAAAATGACCGGGATGCCCGCCCAGCGATTTGGACTGGCGGGCCGGGGACGAATCAGCGAAGGCTATCACGCCGACCTGGTGCTCTTCGATCCGGAGACCATCCGGGATACGGCCACCTTCAGCAACCCGGTCTGCGCCGCCGAAGGAGTCGCGGCAGTATGGGTCAACGGTGTGCTTTCCTATAAAGATGGGGCGGCCACCGGGCAAAGAGCCGGACGCTTTCTCCCTCATTGAGCTGACCCTTGACCCCACCCATGCTCGACAGCCACGGCCTGTTTCTGCTGCTCGCCGCCGCTAGCGCGGTGGTGGGGCTGATCCTGCTGATCGCAGTGGTCAAGTTGAACCCCTTTCTCTCTTTGCTGATGGTTTCGCTGCTGTTAGCGGCCGCTACCGGCATGCGGCTCGAGACCATTGTTTCTTCCTTCGAAACGGGGACAGGCAATACGCTCGGCCACATCGCGATTGTGGTTGGCCTGGGCACCATGCTGGGCAAGATGATGGCGGAATCGGGCGCCTCCGACCGCATTGCGGAGACCATAATTCATCTTTTTGGCGAGAAGCACGTTTCCTGGTCAATGATGTGCGCGGCGCTGATCGTGGGCCTGCCCGTCTTCTTTGAGGTGGGCTTTGTTCTGCTCATCCCAATTGCTTTTACCGTTGCCCGGCGCACGGGGAAATCTCTCGTGACGATCGGCCTGCCAATGCTGGCTGGGCTTTCCGTGGTCCACTGCATGGCGCCGCCGCATCCCGCGGCTATGCTGGCGGTCATCATCTTCCACGCCGACGTGGGACGAACGATCTTATACGCCCTGCTGGTTGGCATTCCCGCGGCAGCGATTTCAGGCCCGGTTTATGCCCGCTTCATCGCGCCCAGAATTCATCTCGACCCCCACAACCCCATGGCGGAGGAGTTTGCCGAGCACCAGACGGATCGCGGCTTGCCCGGCTTTGGTATTTCGCTGGCCACGATCCTGCTGCCGGTTGTGCTGATGATGACTGGCAGCTGGGCCGACCAGCTGGCTAAGCCGGGCACGGCCGTCAACCGGACTCTGCACTTGCTGGGCAGCGCCGACATTGCCTTGCTGGTCGCTGTCCTGGTGAGCTTTATTACCCTGGGCAAAATGCGCGGCTTTAACCGGGAGACGATTCTTAAATTTTGCAACGAATGCCTGGCGCCTACCGCGAACATCACGCTGGTGATCGGAGCGGGCGGCGGCTTTGGCCGCATTCTTCAGGATAGCGGCGTCGCCCAGGCGATTGTCGCGGTCGCACTGCACGCCCACGTATCCCTGCTGCTGCTGGGATGGCTGATCGCGGCGCTCATTCGGTTGGCTACTGGGTCCTCCACGGTCGCTTTGACTACGGCCGCCGGCATTCTCGCTCCAATCCTCTTGCATAGCCCAGGAGTTCGGCCCGAGTTGCTGGCTATCGCCACTGGCGCGGGATCGACCATCTTCTCCCATGTCAACGATGGCGGCTTTTGGCTGGTGAAGCAGTACTTCAATATGAGTGTGGCCGATACCATGAAGACATGGTCCATCACCGAGACCTTGATCTCGATCATCGGCTTGCTTTTGGCGATGGGGTTGTCGTTGGTTATGTGACACTTTGTCTGTGGCATATAGGCCGATACCGATTTGCACGTCTGAGGGGGCTGCCTTTGCATGGCACGCTCGTTAAGTGAAACAGCAGGTCCCTCCACTGCGCTCGCTGACGCTTCGCTCGGTCGGGATGACAAAGGGGGAGAACGACGCTTTCATCCGGGGTGGCTGCTGGTTGAGAGCACTGCAGATCCTCGGCTACGCTCGGGATGACAAAGGGAAGGGCTGCGCTTTCCTTTGCTCGGTGGAGTGAACAGCAGGTCCACTACGCTTTGAAACTCAACGAGAAGAGAGGCGCTTTCCTCTGCATCGGTGGAGTGCGGGTGTTCAGGCTTGGCTTGCCACCTGTAACACCGCGACGCTGTCGGGGCCGAGGTTGATGTTCGTTCCGCTCAGGCTTATTGATTCGTCGGAGGCCAGCAACACGTGGGCGCCACTGCCTATTTCCACCTCGACGGGCTCGCGCCCGAGATTGCAGGCGATACGGAGAGCGCCGCGTTCCAGCACCAGCCACTGGGCCTGCTCGTCGAATCGCACATGAACTGCGTTCAGGTTCCCGTCCGATAGTTCGCTGCGGCTGCGCCGCAAAGCGATCAGGTCTTTGTGCCATTGCAGCAGAGAGGCATGAGGCTCGTCTCTCAACTCAGACCAATTCAACCTGGATCGGGTGAAGGTCTCCTCGCTCTGGGGGTCTGGAATCTCCTCCGGACTCCAGCCAAAGGCAACAAACTCTTTCTTGCGTCCCTCGGAGATCATCCGTCCGAGCTCGGGATCGTCGTAGTCGGTGAAATACAAAAAGGGAGCAGAGGCGCCAAACTCCTCCCCCTGAAACAGCATGGGCACGAAGGGCGCGGTCAGCACCAGCGCGGCGGCTATCTTGGCTCGGCCTACACCGGCTTCATGACTAACGCGTTCGCCCTGGGCGCGATTGCCGACCTGATCGTGGTTCTGAACGAAGCCCACGAAGCGATGACCCGAAAGACCCACAACCTGACGGCCGTGGTTTCGCCCACGATATTCAGAGTAGTTGCCGTCGTAGACAAAGACACAACGCAGCGACTTTGCCAAATCTGCAAGTGTGCCGAAATCGGCGTAATAACCTTCACGCTCGCCGGAGATGACGGAGAACAAAGCATGGTGAAAATCGTCGCTCCATTGAGCGTCGAGCCCGTATCCACCCGCCTCCTCCGCTTTCACAATCCTCGGGTCGTTCAGATCGCTTTCGGCGATTAACATGAAATGCTTTCCCATCGCTGCTTCCAGCCTTCTCACTTCGCCGGCAAGCTGCTCCAGAAAATGGATCGCCGAGCGGTCATTAAAGGAGTGCACTGCATCCAGGCGCAACCCATCCAGATGGTAGTCGCGCAGCCACATCAGCGCGTTGTCAATCAGGAAGCGGCGTACCTCAGTGGCGCCGGCCTCTTCAAAGTTGACGGCATCGCCCCACGGCGTAGAGTGATTCGAAGTGAAATAGGGCCCAAATTTGCCCAGGTAATTGCCCACCGGACCGAGATGGTTGTAGACCACATCCAGCAGCACGGCGAGCCCTTTGTCGTGGCAGGCATTCACCAGGTGCTTGAGGTCGTCGGGCTCCCCGTAGGCATCGAATGGCGCATACAGATCGACGCCGTCGTACCCCCAACCACGCTTCCCGGGGAAATTTGCGATGGGCATCAGCTCCACGTGGGTCACGCCCAGTTCTTTCAGATAGTCCAGGTGAGACTCGACTGCTTTGAATGTTCCTTCCGGGGTAAACGTACCGACATGCAGCTCGTAGATGAGGGCACTGGAGAGAGGAGGCGATTGCCAGCCGCGGTCGCTCCAGCGGAACGCGCCATCATCAACCACCCGCGACTCGCCGTGCACACCGTTCGGCTGCCACCGGGTGCGAGGATCAGGCAGCGGCGGCTCCAGGCCATCGAGCACGAACCCATAGTCGGTTCCGGGGCCTGCCGTGGCGATCTCACCCGACCACCAGCCCCTCTCCTTGCGGACCAGGGGAAATTTTGCGTCTCCGATTTTGACTTCGACGGTGCGGGCTCGAGGAGCCCAGACCTCAAAAACGTGCATGCTGTTCCTCGCTATTATGCTGCTTCGATAACCTCGCCGGTAGCCAGGTGGAAGGCAGCATTTACCAGAGAGATATGCGAGAGCGCCTGGGGGAAGTTGCCCGACGAGGCGTTTGGCGCCGGTGTCGTATTCCTCGGCGAGCAAACCAACGTCATTGGCCAATGACAATACCTGCTCGAAAAGCTTTTTTGCGTCGGCATCGCGACCTTGTAGCTTAAGGGCACTCACCATCCAGAAGCTGCATGCGAGAAAAACGCCTTCGCCGGAGGCAGGCCATCGGAAACCTTCTCTGTGTTGTACCGTAACACCAGGCCACCCGACATCAGGTTGCCTTCGATCGCTTTGAGCGTGCCCCGCACGCGCGGATCTTCAGCCGGAAGAAAACCCACTAACGGCATGAGCAGCAAGGACGCATCGAGATGCTCCGAGCCGTAGCTCTGGACAAAGCTGCCCAGCTTCTCGTTGTATGCCTGGCTGCAGACTTCGTCGTGGATTTTCGCGCGCACCTTCTGCCACCGTTCCACCGGGGCGCCCGCATGCAACATCCCGGCCGCCTTGATGGCCCGGTCAAACGCGACCCAGGCCATCACTTTGGAATAAGTAAAGTTTTGCCGCCCCCCACGGGTTTCCCAAATGCCCTCGTCGGGCTGCTGCCAGATGGTTTCGAGATGCTCCACCAGAGCGCGAAGCATAGCAAATGACAGCTCCCCATCCCTTCCGAGCCGGTTCAGCGCATGATGAAAGCGGCCATCACCTCACCATAGATATCGAGCTGGAGTTGCTCTGAAGCAGCGTTCCCGGTGCGTACCGGTTTGGAGTCTTCATAACCGGCCAGCCAGGTCAATTCGCGCTCAGGGAGGTAGCGCTGGCCGGCGATGCCATACATGATCTGAACCTGGTCAGGGCTGCCGGCAATGGCACGCAGCAACCACTGCTGCCAGGCCTTTGCCTCGTCATAGTACCCTCCGTCCATTAGGGCGAGGAGAGTGAATGTCGTGTCTCGCAGCCAGCAGTAGCGATAGTCCCAATTCCGGAACCGCCCAACTGCTCCGGCAGCGAAGTGGTGACGGCAGCTACGATGCCGCCGGTCGGCCGGTAGGTGAGCGCTTTGAGAGTGATCAGCGAACGCTCCACCGCGTCCCGATAAGGTCCCTGGTAAGTGCAGGCCGCCGCCCATTCCTCCCAGAAGCGCTGGGTGTCTTCGATCGCTTTGTTTACATCGATGGCGCGCGGGGTATGCAGGTGCGACCGCCCATAGGTCATTACAAAATCGACGGTTTCTCCTTCTTTCACCGTGAACTCGCTCACGGTAGTCAGATTCTCGCCGGTAAGCGGCGCCGTGGTCCGAAGCACGACGAGATCAGGCCCGGCGATGGCGCGGATTCCGCCGTCGTGACGGGTAACCCAAGGTACGGTCGCCCCGTAGTCAAAGCGCAGAGACAGTTCCATCTTCATCGGCGCATTTCCGCGAATTCCTTTTACTCTGCGCACGATGTCGGAGTTGGCACCGCGAATCGGCATGAGGTCGATCAGCACCACCGCAAACTCAGCGCATTCGAAGGTCGTCTCCAGGATGAGCGTGTGTTCCCGGTACTTGCGCGTGGTCTTTTCGACCTTGACAGCGGGCGCCAATAACCAACGGCCGTTCTCTTCCGACCCCAGCAGACGGGCGAAACACGAGTCAGAGGAAAAGTCCGGCCAGCAGAGCCAATCAATCGAGCCATCCATGCCGACCAGCGCGGCGGTCTCGCAGTCGCCTATTACGGCGTAGCTTTCGATCGGAGCCGATTTCTTCTTCGCGGTATCTACCATTTCTGCCTGCCTCCTCTCCACCTTTTACCTGGCCATACTCCAGCAGAGTAACCAGCAGCACGCCGCCGCAGATATTACCCAACGTTGCCGGGGCAAGCCAGGCGAAGTACCGGGAGAGCGCGAGCTGATGATCGAGAATCGCGGCCAGAATCTCGCCGCTGGTGGCAATGCAATGAGCGAAGCCGCCGAGTCCTACGACAAACGTCAACAGCCATATCAGCATGACAGAGCCGGTGATGGAGTGGCTGCCACTGACCAGCCATGCGACCAGGGCGATGATCCAGCCGCCGATAACGCCGCTCCAGAAGACGTGGCTCGTGGTCACTCCGGCGGCCTCGATCCCCATGCGTGTCATCGCCGCTACAAATTCCGGGCGAAGCGCGCCGGTCCGCACGGCGAGAAGCGCGAAGAAGAACGCTCCCAGAACATTGCTGGGAAGAACGATGGCCCATAGGCGGAGGGTCTTCCAGCCATGACGCCGTTCGGCGAGCATTAATGCGACGGGATAGAGCGTATTTTCCGTGAAGAGCTGAGCGCGCCCCAGGATCACTGCGATGAAGCCGATGGGATACAAGAGGTCGGCAATGAACCTGGCGGCCGGGCTTTGCCCCAGCTGGGCAATCACAATCGAGGTGCTCAGCGCGGTCAACCCCATGGTGATGCCACCGGCCAGTCCGGAGATGAGCAAGCCGACTACCGACCGATCCAGCTCGTGCCGTGCATTGCGCGAAACCTGCTCATAGATCTCGTCTGGCGGTTGGACGGTCCAGTTCGGTTTGTCCCTGGGACCCGCCGCAGCCTGCGGTTCAGGATTAGGCTTCTTGCGTAGCTTGCGAAGTGGCACGAATGCTCCAGGTGACTTGGATGCAGCGACGGACGCCCAGCGGCGCACGGCGTTGACGCGATGGTACATTCATCTCTGTCTTATCAATAAGGATGACCCATGTTACCGATCCGCTCCATCACCCCCTTGTTGCTGTGCGCCTTAGCGGCGTTTTCCCTTCCGGCCAAGACGAACGCAGCTGACTCCTCTGCAAGCCCGACCGTATTGAAGGCGGGGGACACGACCAACCTGATGCCCGCGACGGTGTTTTTCCGTGGGCAGGTAGCAACCGTGCAGGCGCGCAACTCGGGTGGGGTAAAGCTGCCTGATGGCATGTTTGTGCTGTGTGCCCTGGTCGATACTTCGGGCTACTCCACCGCGGTGCAGCAGAAATACCAAGCCTATTTCATCACCGAGGTTAGTCTCGACATCAACGGGCAGACGCTCAAACCGGGGGCCTACGGCGTGGGTTTTATCGAGGGCAACCGGTTCCTGGTGATGGATCTTGGCGCCCACGATCTGTTCACGGTCGGCAGCACGCACGATACCGAACTAAAGCGGCCTACGCCATTGCAAGTTCTGGACGACACCACAGCCAACCGGTACAGGCTTTACATCAACCGGAATTACGTTATGTTTTCCCGGGTCCACTAAGGTTGTAGAAGAGGGAGGGAAATTGTTCGCCAAACCCGCCGATAATCGGAGGAAGGAAAGAGGTTTGGATGGTCTCCCCCGCCCCCCGTAACCTGCGCATTGTCGGTTATCACGTGCTGGCGGTGCTGCTGGGCATCGCACTGGCCTTTATGTAGTCAATCAGGAAAACCCCGCCCTTCCATTTTTCACCACCGGTTCGACCAACTCGTCTACACTCGTAGCACTTTATGCGTTGGACTCCGGGTGGTCTCAGCAGCGACGTTGAAGACAGGCGTGGCCAATCCGGCGGCGGCTTCGGCGGCGGCGGCATTGGACTGGTAGGGTTTGTGATCCTGCTGGTGATCAGCCTGGTCACGGGGCGCAATTACATTGGCGCCTACTTTGCCGGCGGGAACGGTACGCACATACAGCAGGGGCCGCCGAGGGCAGCATCGCCGCAAGAGGACCGCTCCGCGCAGCTGGCCTCCTTTGTGCTGGGCGATGCGCAGGATACCTGGACGCGCATCCTGGCCCAGGAAAATATCCGCTATCCCCGGGCGCGGCTGGTGCTGTTCCGCGACTACACCCAGTCGGGGTGCGGCGCGGCGCAATCGGCGACCGGCCCCTTCTACTGCCCGGCAGACCAAAAAGTCTATCTCGACCTGGGCTTCTGGGACCAACTGAAACAGTTTGGAGCGTCAGGGGACTTTGCCCAGGCCTACGTAATTGCACATGAGATTGGGCACCACGTGCAGAACGTGCTGGGCATCGAACGCAAGGTGCGGGCGATGCAGCAGCAAAATCCGCGGGCCCGTAACCAGCTATCCGTAGCCATGGAGCTGCAGGCGGACTGTTTCGCCGGAATATGGGCCCACTCGACAGCCGACCGGCAAATTCTGGAACAGGGAGACGCGCAGACCGCGCTGCGAGCCGCGGCTGCCGTCGGGGATGACCGCATGCAAAAGATGGCCCGGGGTTACGTGACCCCGGACTCCTTTACCCATGGCTCGTCGGAGCAGCGGATGGCCTGGTTTAACCGCGGGTTTAACGGCGGCCAGGTGAGCGCCTGCAATACCTTTGGCGGCGGAAGCTAACCCGGATTTCCTGTTACGCGGCATCAGATCCGCCTGTTTTTTGTCCTCGTGCCAGGGACCAATGGGTCTCCCATATCTCGCTCGTTTTTCGCGAGATGTGGGAGCCCACGAAGCTTCACCGGCCGGTTTTCCGCCTACCGCAAGGAATAAAGGTTCGCGTATCCCACATCTCGCGAAAAACGAGCGAGATATGGGGCACCCGTTGGTCCGTGGTAGGGAGAGATCCCGACATGGTGCGTGGCAGGAAAGCCGCATGAAGCTCGACAACGCCCCAGGAAATCCGGGAGCCGTCAGAGCCGGGCAGCGACCGCCTTGGTTTCGGTGTAGTGCTCCATGACTTCCTTGCCCATTTCGCGGCCCCAACCGGATTGTTTGTAGCCGCCGAATGGCCACGCGGGGTCACCGTAATTATGGGCATTGATGCAGACTGTGCCCGCCCGGATCTTGCGCGCCATCATGTGGGCAGCCTTGAGGTTCTGCGTCCAAACGCTTGCGGACAGGCCATATTCGGTGTCGTTGGCGAATTTGGCCACGGCGTCGAGATCGGAATCGTCGAAGGACTGGATGCACACCACCGGCCCAAAGATCTCTTCGCGCACCACCTTCATGGAGCGATTGGTTTGGGCCAGAACCGTGGGCTCGACAAAATATCCCTGGTTGCCAATTACCTTGCCCCCGGTGACGACCTCGGCGCCTTGCTGCCGGCCCGACTCGAGGAAGCCGGTTACGCGGTTATGCTGCTCCTTGGAGACCAGCGGTCCGAGGTTGACTGAGGGATCGAGCCCATGACCGACCTTCAGCTTGGCGGCCTCCCGGGTGACGCCGTCGACGATTTTGTCGTAGACCGACTTGTGGGCGAACAGGCGCGAGCCCGCGGTGCAGCATTGACCCTGGTTGTAGAAGATCGCGCTGGCTGTTCCGGCGATGGCTAGCTCCAGATCAGCGTCGGGGAAGACGATGGCGGGTGATTTGCCGCCCAGTTCCAGCGAAACCCGCTTGAGATTGCCAGCCGCCGCCTTGACGATCAGCTTGCCGACCTCGGTCGAGCCGGTGAAGGCCACCTTGTCGACATCAGGATGCTCCGCGAGGGCGGCGCCGGCGGTCTCGCCGTAACCGGTGACGATGTTCACCACGCCGTCGGGGAAACCGGCCTCGGTGATGAGCTCGCCCAGACGGATGGCCGAAAGCGGGGTCTGCTCCGCGGGCTTGAGCACGATGGTGCAGCCCGCCGCCAAAGCCGGCGCAACCTTCCACGCTGCCATCATCAGCGGGAAGTTCCAGGGGATGATCTGGCCGACCACCCCGACGGGTTCGCGAACGGTGTAGACGTGCCAGTTGCCCGGCGTCGAAACCTGAATCTGCTCGCCATTCAGCCGCGTCGCCCATCCCGCCATATAACGGAGCATCTCGATCGAGCCGCCGACATCGTCGCGGCGAGCGTTGGTGATCGGCTTGCCGTTGTCGAGCGCTTCCAATTCGGCAAATTCATCGGCATGGCGCTCGAGCAGGTCGGCCAGCGACCAGACCAGGCGCTGCCTTGCCGCGGGCGAGATACGGGACCAAGGCCCAGTCTCAAAGGCGCGGCGTGCGGCCGCGACGGCAAGATCGATATCCGCTTTGTCTCCGGCGGGAACGTGGGCGATAATCTCTTCGGTCGCGGGGTCCTCGACGGCAAAGGTCTCGCCGCTGCGGGCGTCAACCCATTTGCCGTCGATCAGCATTTGATGTTTCTTGGCCAGGAATGCGGCGGCGGCGGAACTAAGCGCGGGCCTGCGAATTGCAGCCGTCGTCTCTGTAGCGGTGATGGGCATGGGAACTCCTTGCGGGTGGGGATTGTCTTGGGGCTAATGTTGATCCCTGGTGCGCCGGGATGTCAATGGCGGGAGATGCCATTTGCCAGAAGCCCGAGATAACCGGGGAACTTATTTGAAGTACCAGGATTAATGCAGGATGCGATTTTCGCCAGGGATGGCTTGGGTATGCGGGGTGGTGACGGTGGTGCTCGGCGTAACTGCCGCCGCCCCGTTACGACCCAGCATGCACGATTGATGGTGCAGGCGGGAGTACGTTCATCACCTCTGTCGCTTTCTCTCCGGACGGGCGCAGGGTGCTGACCGGCAGCTTAAACAAATCAGCCTGGCTGTGGGATGTGCAGACGGGCAAGGAGCTGCAGCGCTATGAAGGACATGATTCTTCGGTATATTCCGTGGCCTATTCTCCCGACGGCCGCACGGTACTGACCGGCAGCATGGACCACACCGCCCGCTTGTGGGATGTGGAGACGGGCAAGGAGCTGCGGCGCTTTGAAGGGCATTCTGCAACGGTAAACTCCGTAGCCTTTTCTCCGGATGGGCGTTGGGTGCTCACCGGCAGCGAAGACAAGACAGCCCGCTTGTGGGATGTGCAGACGGGCAAGGAGGTGCGGAGCTTCGAAGGGCACTCTGATTCAGTGGATTGTGTAGGCTTTGCCCGGGATGGGCGGAGAGTGCTCACCGGCAGCAGGGACAAAACTGCCCGTTTGTGGGATGTGGACACAGCAAAGGAGTTGCAGCGCTTCGAAGGCCACTCCGCTGGGGTAGGTTCCGTGGCCCTTTCTCCGGATGGCCACACGTTACTCACTGGTAGCGCGGACCAAACGGCCTGGTTGTGGAATGCGGAGACGGGAAAACCATTGAAGCGCTTGGGGCTTCAACGGGCAGTCGAACTTTGTACATTCGGTGGCCTTTTCACCGGATGGGCGCAGGGTGCTCACGGCCACCTCCGACGGGATAGCCCGGTTATGGGATGTGGAGACCGGACAGAGAGTGCAGATCTACCAGGGCCATACCTGGTACATAATTGGGGCGGTTTTTTCTCCCGATGGACGCTGGCTGCTTACCGGCAGCGGAGACAAGACTGCTCGGTTATGGGATGTGGAGACTCGGGAAGGAATTGCAGCGCTTCGAAGGCCATTCGGCTCCGGTGTACTTCGTCAAGTTTTCTCCGGATGGACGCAAGGTGCTCACCAGCGGCAGAGACAATGCAGCCAAGTTGTGGGATCTGGAGACAGGAAAGGAAGTGCGGCGCTTCCGGGGGCATTCTGATTCGATAGCGGCGGCGGTGTTCTCTTCCAGATGGGCGCAGGGTGCTCACCGGCAGTGACGACAAGACGGCCCGCTTATGGGATACAGAGACAGGCAAGGAATTGCAGCGCTTCGAAGGCGATGCCGCTGCGATCTATAGCGTGGCCTACTCTCAAGATGGGCGCAGGGTGCTCACTGGCAGCGACGACAAGACAGCCCGCTTGTGGGATGTAGAGACAGGCAAGGAATTGCAGCGCTTCGAAGGCCATACTGCAGAGTTACGGGCTGTGGCCTTTTCTCCGGATGGCCGTAAGGTGCTCACCGGCAGTTTGGACATGACCGCACGGCTGTGGGATGCAGAGACGGGCAGCCCACTGCAGCGCTTCGCAGGGGATGCGGCGATTGTAACCGCGGCCTTTTCTCCGGATGGGAGCACGGTCGTTACTGGTGGCAGAGACAATACAGCCAGATTGTGGGATGTAGAGACGGGAAAGCTGCTGCAAATCTTCTCCGGGCACTCTTTTTGGGTGAGATGGGTGACTTTTTCCCCGAATGGGCGCTATGTGCTCACCGCCGGTATGGACAACACCGCACGGCTGTGGGATGTGAATACGGGAAAGGAGTTGCAGCGCTTCGTAGGGCATCCTGCAGCGTTAGGCTCGGTGGCATTTTCTCCGGATGGACGTAAGGTTCTAACGGGCAGCTTGGACGGTACAGCTAGGTTATGGGATGCAATGAGCGGTACAGAACTCGCGAGCCTGGTTAGTTTCACCGATGGTGGTTGGGCAGTTGTTGATCCCGCGGGGCATTACGATGCTTCTGACCCCGACAGCTCTTCTTCGCTTTTCTGGGTGACAAGTAATCTGAGGACCATCGATCTTGGGCAATTGAAGAGGGAGTACTATACGCCGGGATTGCTGGGGCGCGCGTTGCGCGGGGAGCGCTGCCGGATGTGACCGGCATGAATACCGTTGAGCTGCCACCGGTGCTTTCCGTGGCGGGTGACTATAACGCGGCGACCCACAAATTGCCAGTGGATATAAAAACGACGGTGGCGGGGTTGGCAAGCTTCTGATCGAGGTCAACGACCGTTTGCTGCGAACCGATCGAGAAGCCGGGCCGGCCGAGAGCAAGAGCATTACTCTGCCCATCGATCTGGCCGACGCGCCCTTCGTTGCCGGCGACAACACCATTCGCATCACCGCTTATGACGCGGCGAACCGTATCGAGAGCCATCCGGCAGTGGCCCACTTCGCCGGGACGGGATCGGCTGCTTCGGCCAAAGGCTTCCGAGGTTGTGACGGAAGAGACACCGCTGAACGCAGGGAAGTTCTACGCAATTATCGTGGGCACCTCGACGTTTGGCGGCCCGGATCTACCTAACCTGATGTTTCCGGCCAAGGATGCAGAAAGCTTTGCGACCGGGATCCGTTTGGGCGCGGAGCGGCTTTATGGCCAGGACAAGGTATGGATGCGGTGCTGACGACAAACTTTAAAGCCGGCGAGCCAAGACCGGGGACGGGCTGCCCACCAAACAGAACATTCGCGCGGCCTTCGATGACGTGCGCAAGATCGCGCGACCCGAGGACACGCTGGTGGTCTATCTGTCGGGGCATGGGGCAATGTCGAGCAGCAACCGCGATCTGTACTATTACCTGACGATGGATGCCAGGACCTTCGACATCGAAAGGGACCCGGCGCTTAAGAATGTATCGACGGTAAGCAGCCAGGAATTGCTTGAGTGGCTGCGCGAGCCGGTAAAGACCATGCCGCTCAAACAAGTGGTGATTCTCGATACCTGCGCGGCGGGCGGCGCGACCAATGATCTGGTGAAACTCGCGGAGAAACGCGACATACCGCCGGACCAGCGCCGCGCCATCGAGTTACTGAAGGACGCGACGGGCACCTTCATCCTGATGGGCAGCGCAGCCGATTCGGCGAGCTATGAGGCGAGCCGGTACGGTGAAGGTTTGCTGACTTATGCGCTGCTGCAAGGCATGCGTGGGGAGTCACTCGATGATGGATTCACGGCTGGGCGTGATCCGCTGGTTCGAGAAGGCCAGCGAGGACGTGCCCGATCTGGCCAAGAGTATCGGGGGATTCAGAAGCCGGTGATTGCAGCGCCCAAGGGCACTGGGTTCCCAGTTGCTTTGCTGACCGCGGGAGGATCGCGAGAAAATTCCGCTGGCGACCGTCAAGCCGCAACTGCTGAAGGTGGTTTGCGAGAACGAGGACCAGGAAGATCCGCTGGATCTGCGAACCCTGGTGCGCGAGCAGCTGCGCGCATTGAACTACGCGCAGGCCCGCGGCGATCGCGGCGGTGATCTATCTCGACGCGACGGATGACGATCTGGCTGGAGCGCTGGCGCCGAAGCTGCGCTATGTGCAAGCGGTGACCAGGTAAGCGTGCGGGTCAAACTTGTGGCGAATGAGAAGACGATACCCGACCAGACGATCACCGGCAGCACGAGTGACAAGCAGGCCCTGGCGAGGAAACTAGCGGATACGATTGTCGCAATGGCGGTTGCGAATCCCTGAGCAACTGAGCCGGGCCAGAGGTCAGAAGATGATTTTCACGGCCAGCTGGGTGTTGAATGGTTCACCCGGTCCGAGCCCTTGTTCAGCAAAATATGCGCCTATGGTCGAGAAGATGGCGCCGGAACTGTCGACGGCTTTGGAAAATCCGACCGGCGCAAGATTCACCCGGTTGAACAGATTAAACATTTCCGCCCGTAGCTGGAGGGTGACTCTTTCGTGGATCTTAGTGTTCTTGAACACGGAGAGATCCGCTTCAGAAAACCCAGGGTTATAGTAGGCGTTCCGCCGTGTGGTTCCGTATTGCCCCTGGGGTGGGTCGACGAAAGCCGCAGGGTTGAACCACTGGGCCACGCCGTCCACGATCTTGTGGGAAACTCCGGCGTAAGGGTCGACTCCAGGAACGGCATCGGCCCTGTCATTGAACTCTCCGTTGCCGCTGCTGTTGGTACTGGCGGCCACCGTGTAGGGCTGACCTCCATGCAAATTCACGATGCTGTTCAGCTGCCAGCCATGCGATAACCACTGCGGGCCGCGCGCGGACCCTGGAATGTCGTAAGTCGCGTAGGCGATGAAGGTGTGACGCGTATCGAAATCACTGTTGCCGTAGTCGCCTTTCGGATTCGTGCTGTCCTGCGGGGGATAGGGGAAGAGGCCGGTCTCGTCATCGAGAGCATGCGACCAGGTGTAGCTGAATTGCGAGGTCAGGCCATGCCAGGCCGCAATACGCAGCAGTGCCTGTAGCGAATTGTAATTGGAGTTATCGCGACTCTCCAGCTGGTTGATCGACGCGAAGTTGGGGAACTGCGCGAAATAAGGACGCGAACACTGCTGGTTCCCCGCGCCGGCATCAGCATATTGCGGGGCACAGGTCGGGGGTTGGAATGCGCTTCCCTGGGCCGCCTGGTTGATGTCCGCCACGCTGGTTAGGTGCCGGCCCTGGGTGCCCACATATCCGAGCTGCGCCAGGAAAGCCCCGCCCAGGCTTTTCTCGATGTTGAGGTTATAGGTGCTGGTAGCAGACTGCCGGTAATTCAGGCTGGAGGAAGATATGCCAACGACACCCTCGCCGGCAATCGAGTCGGCGAGCGAAGGAAAGATAGGGGCATTCTTAACGATCACGTAGCTGTTCACGGAAGGAAAGGCGACAGGCTCCGAGCCTGCCGGGTTATCTTTTATATTGCCGAAGGGCAGCAGGTAGGGAGTGTCGTAGTACAAGCCAAACCCGCCACGCAAGACCAGCCCGCTCTTTCCCCGAGGCGCGTACGCAAAGCCCACGCGGGGGCTCAAAGCTTTCCAGTATTGCTGATAAATGTTGGGGATGTTTAAACCCGCGACCGCGAGCCCACCCGAGACAGTGGGGTCGAAGACGGCAAGATTCTTGCCCCCGTTGTGGGGAGGGCTGGTGTAGTCGTATCGCAGGCCGTAGTTCAGATTAAAGGTTTTCGAAGCCTGCCAGGTATCCTGGGCAAACAGGTTAAAGGAATTTACGTAGTACGAGCGTACCTGGTTGCCCTGGGTGATACTTGAACTCACCACACAGCCGGCGAGGAAATCCGCCAGATTCAGGACATTCGGGTCGAAATTATCTGATGGCGAATAACCCGGTGCGGAATTGCCCAAATTCTGGCTGGCTAGCCCATCACACGGGGTGAGCGAACCGGAGGTGGGAAACGACCATGGCCCTTGCGAGCCGTCGAAATTGAAAGCGCCACGCGCATTATTTTCGATGAGGTCACTCAACCAGCCGCGGCGGAATTCGCCTCCAAAACGCATCTCATGCGCGCCCTTCACATAGGAAACAGCGTCGTTGATTTGCCCCAGAAATTCGCTGCGACCGTATCCCGAATTGGGTCCGATGACGTCGAAATTTGAAATATTGATATTGGGCGCGCCGGAGAGACTGGGATCTGTGACCCCGGTATTGAGACCCAGAGCAACCGGATAGTAATTGGTATCGGAATCCTTGAATAAAACATAGAGAACGTTCAAGCCTACTGCCACCTGGTTGGTGATCCGCGGGGAAAAGATAGTGTTGTAGATGGCGGAATAGTTCTGATTGCGGTTTGGACCACTTGGCCAATAGGGCGAAAGCGTTGAAGGAAGAGGGCTGTCTTCAGTTCCCTGGCCGAGATAGGCTTTGAGCGAAAGATTGTTCCTGTCGTTGATGTGTTGGTCCAGCTTGATGATGTAGTTGTAACTGAGACCGCGCGCCACGGCGGGATTAAAGTAGTTGCCGGGCTGCGCCGGACCGGTAAGCGTGTTCGCGGGCCACAGGTTAGTCAAGAGGGCGGCAGAGACCGGGTTTACGGGCACACCATAATAGCCAAGCAAGCTTTGCGCTTCGGCCTGGTAAGCCGCTGAAGGTTCTGTTGCGCCGGTAGCGTTACCCAGTCCAAAGCCCTGATACTCAAATGTATTGAAGAAAAAAATCTTGTTTCTTAGGATCGGCCCACCCAGCGAAAAGCCATCATTCTGATCGCGCAAATAGCCTTTTTTGGTTCCGGCGGGTGCGAACGGACTATTGGCTGCGAAGAATTCGTTGCGGTTGTAGTAGTAAACCGTGCCGTGAAACTGATCGGTACCGGACTTGATGGCGACGTTCGCAGTTCCCCCCGCATTGCGCCCAATCTCCGCGGAGGCACTGGTAACAAAGGAAAACTCGTCAATCGCGTCTACAGGAATGAGCGAGCCGGCTATGCCCGAAGCGCCGCTGATGTTGATAGCGGAAAGGTTCCACCAGATATCGTTGTTATCTGTACCTTCGAGCTGCCAGTTGATGGAGTTGGGACGCGTGCCATTCACAGATGAATATCCACCGCCGCCCAGGCTGTTGTAGCCCGCGTATCCAGGCGATTGAGCAACCAGCTGGGTATAATCCCGGCCGTTTTGCGGAATATCCTGAACTGCTTTGGTGGGAAGAACCACGCCCAGAGTTGCCGAGGTTGTATCTGTCGTCAGCTGATCCGCGGAGACTTCGACCGTAGTCGTCGTCTGGGCCGGTGACAGTTTGACCGGCAGCGTATAGACCATGCCCGCGGTCACGGCAATACCATCTACCTTCACGCCCTGGAAACCGGTCGCGTTCACGGCAACTGCGTAGGCGCCAACGGGCAGATCGCTAAAAAGAAATTCTCCCGCCGCGGAGGTAACCGTTGCGTAGTCAACATTGGTGGCGACAGCGATGGCAAGGACATGAATGTTGGGCAAGACCGCCCCGGTCTGGTCGGTCACCGTACCATTGATGCTTCCACGGAAGGTCTGCGCGGTTGCGCCGGATGACAGCAGCACAACCGATATCAGCGCAAAGAAGAGCGGCGCGCGGCGGGTAAAGGACATGATTCCTTCTCCTGTTTCCACAAGCTCAAAACCATGGTTACGTTGCAAGGGCAGGGCGTGGGTGGTACCTCAATGTAGCGTTGAGCGGCCCCGGCGAGTTATGAGTTTTCTATGAGTAAGCGAAATGTCCCTGAGACCACGGGAGAGAACTCATTCAATGCTCAGAAGTGGGCTGGTAGGGAGCATCTACACTAGGCTCTGCGCGGAACAGTGAAACTGCAGATCCCTCGGCTGCGAAAAAACTCAATTGAGAATCGGGATTGGGTCCCGCTGCATCGCCCCCAGGTCTCAGAAGCGAGACCTGGGCCACCCACTCATGGTTTTGGATTTAGAAGAGGTGGTTCTCACGCAGACTCTAAAGGCCCGACGAGCAACCGCGTTGCTTCTGCCATTTATTTTGTTTGCTTCCACAGCAGCGGCCGCCGAGGGAGTGGAGTTTGCCGGTCGCTGGGGAGGACTTGCCGGCGCGCCGGTTGCTACCTACGGAGGGTCCTCCGTCCTACTCAGCTTCGAGAAGTCATCGTTTGTGGCGGCCGACTTTACGGTTGCCGGCACGGTACCCTGGGTGGCCGAATCCAAGCTCTATATCGCGGTGTCGGTTGATGGCGGAGTGCCAGAACGGATCGGACTCGCCCGGGGACAGAATCAGGGGGTGGTGCTGGCCTCCGGGCTATCTTCCGCCGTCCATGTGGTAACGGTTCGCGACGACGGCGAACCCTACTTCGGCTCGCTCCAGTTTGCCAATCCAATCCTCCAGAGCGGGGGCAGCTGGGTCAAAATTTCAAGAGACAGACCAATCATCGAGGTGATCGGCGACAGCGATGCGACCGGCATCTGCGTCCTTGGACCACAGAGCCCAGCCACACCTGCTGTTCTCTATACCTCCGCCTGGGCGTCACAGACTTTATCCTGGCCCGGACTGCTGGAGGCAAGCCTGGCTGCTCTTGGCCATCCAGCTGATGTGGTTGATCTGGCGATTTCAGGATCGAACACGGCTTTAGAAGCCTCTACTTATGATCAAGCCGCACCCTTCTACGACAAGAGCAAATTTGTCGAATATCCCGGGCACAGGCGCACGTCGCTCGCGATCCTATGGGGCGGAATCAATGACCACAAACACGGCGGCGAGCTTGCGACCGGATCGCCCGTGACCTACTCCAATCTCAGCGCATTCCAGCGGGGCATCTACGACCAGATAGTGAAAATCTTCGCCCACAGCCCGGAAGCCAGCATCGCCCTTCTGAATTACATCGATCCGGATGTCCCGGACTGGAAGCCGGCATACATGCAACTGGAGAAATTATTCCCGGCAGCACAACAGAATCAAATGCATTTCCTCGCGGTTTACGACCCTCCCAGGGTTTCGGATGCCTGCGATGTCGATCCCGACGGCCATCCAAACTTGTCCATGCACGCAACCTACGCCGCTCAGATCCTCACCTGGATGATCGCGAACCACCTGGTTCCATGAAGCGTCCTTGCTGATTAAACCGGCGGCGCAAGAAGTTACAACATAAAGACAAATCCGTGACAATCGTCATCTGCACGGAATCTAGCCTTGCCGCGGCTATGAGAACGCACAGCCCCGCCCCCCAGGATCGTGTGCGCGTAGCCGAGGAGAACAAGTATGCAACGGAACTACCGCCTCTCTCTTTGCGTGTTCGGCCTGATGCTGTTGACCATAGCCGCCGCGACTGGCAGCGCCCGCGCCGCGGATAAATCGTTCATCGGGGGATTTGACACGGTAACCAATATCAGCACCACCATACCGTCCAATGGCGACGAAAACCCATACGGGGTGGCTCGCGTTCCCCGAAGCAAAGGGAACCTGGTCGAGGGCCGATTCCTGATTAGCAACTTCAACAACGGCGGCAACCTGCAGGGAACAGGCACCACCATCGTGCAGATCGCAGCCAACGGAGCTTTCAGTCTCTTCGCCCAGATCGATGCCGACAAAGTGCCGTGTCCCGGAGGTATTGGGCTGACGACCGCACTGGTGGCGTTGCGCAGCGGCCTGGTGGTGGTGGGAAGTTTGCCGACCGGCAACGGCATGTCGCCCACCGCCCGCGAAGGCTGCCTGATCGTTCTGGACAGCTGGGGCAATGTGATTAAGACCTTTTCCGGTCATCACATCAACGGCCCGTGGGACATGACGGCCGTGGATGACGGCAGCCTGGCGGCCCTGTTTGTGACCAACGTGCTCAATGGCACGGTTGCTGCAAAGGGCAAAGTTGTGCATGGGGGCACGGTTGTCCGCCTGCTTTTGGCTATCCCCGAGGACGGAGCGCCGCGGTTGCTCGATAGCACGGTGATTGCCTCCGGTTTCCCGGAGCGCACCGACCCGAACGCATTGGTCCTAGGTCCGACAGGGGTGGCGTTTGATGCAAACACCGGGATTCTATACGTGGCAGACACGCTGAAAAACCGGATTGCGGCAATTCCCGCTGCGCTCTCCCGGTGGGACTCCGCAGGCACGGGCCGTACGGTGTCCGCTGGAGGAGCCCTCAATGCCCCGCTCGGCCTGGTGCTCGCGCCGGACCAGCACATTCTTACCGCCAACGGAAACGACGGCAAAATTGTCGAAACCAATCCCTTCAGCGGCAGAGAGGTCGCGGTCAAACTGGTCGACAGCACCGGAGGACCACCCCCGGGAGCAGGAGCGCTGTTCGGTCTGATTGCGGTTTGGGATGGCGTCTATTTCGTAGACGACGCCTCAAATGCCTTCGACCTGCTGCACTGATTACTGCGGGTGCCGTATTTTTGCTTAGGGCCCGACTTTAGGTCGGGCCGACCTTCTCTGAAACACCAGCTTCCCTGAGGTAGAGCCGAAAGAGTATATTGCTGATCGTAACCCCATCGGGCATTTGCAGGTTCCTGCGGAGGAAGCTTCGATGATTCCTCCGATGGACCCGGCCCGGGAGGGACTGCGATGTTTCGACTGGACGCTGACAAACGGGTTCATTTCTGTGACGGTGTCAGTCGGCGGGATTTTCTGCACGCGGGGTCGCTCGGCTTCCTGGGGCTGACCATGCCTCATTTTTTTCGCCTCAAGGCAATGGGGGCGGTGCCGGCCAGCAAGGATGTGAACTGTATCCATCTGATGTTGGTGGGCGGGCCCAGCCAGTTGGATACCTGGGACATGAAGCCGGATGCGCCGGCGTCCATCCGCGGGCCATTCAAGCCAATTAAAACCAACGTTTCCGGAATTGAAATTTCTGAGATCTTTCCCCGCATGGCGACCCACGCGGATAAGTTTGCCCTGCTGCGCTCTTGCTACCATACCGCCGCCGCGGTGCACGATACCGGCTGCCAGATGATGCAGACGGGACGGCTCTTCCAGGGCGGGTTGGAGTCCCCGAATTACGGGTCGGTGCTGAGGTTCGAAAAGGGCGCAAAGGGGGATATGCCTCCCAATGTCTTGCTGCCCTACACCATCGGCCAACTGGGTGGAAACCTGCCTCATGGCGATACCGCCGGCTTTTTGGGCAAGGCTTACGATCCATTCGTGTTGAATGCCGACCCGGCCGACCCCAACTTCAGAGTGCCGGACATGCTGCCGCCCGACTACATCTCGGCCGTGCGGGTTGATCGGCGGCGCAGCTGGCGGGAGATGATTGACCAGTCCGTGGCCTACTTTGAGGAGAGCAACCAGGACTCAAAGCTAATGGATGCAACCTTTAATCAGGCCTATACCTTGATGACCTCGACCAAGGCGCGTGAGGCCTTCGATCTGACCCAGGAGCCTGACGACGTCCGCAAGCGCTACGGCATGAACCGCTTCGGCCAGGGATGCCTGCTGGCTCGAAGGCTGGTGGAAAGGGGCGTGCGCTTTGTGACCCTTAACATGTTCGAGACGGTTTTCAACGAGATCACCTGGGATATCCATGGTTCCGCTCCCTTTAGCCCCATCAGTTGTTACAGCGAGCTGGTTGGCCCCATGTTTGACAACGGTTACAGCTCCCTGCTCGAAGACTTAAGCAAGACCGGCCTGCTGGACACGACGATGGTGCTGGCAACCGGTGAATTTGGCCGCACACCGCGCATCAATCCCGCCGGCGGACGCGACCATTGGCCGCAGTGCTGGACCGTGGTGATGGCCGGAGGCGGAATCAAGGGTGGGCAGGTGGTTGGCTCCTCGGATGCAATCGGTTCCGCACCCAAAGATCGCGCGGTGATGCCGGCTAACGTCGCGGCCACGATATATAAGTGCCTGGGTGTGCCGATCGACACCATATTGAAGACTCCACAGGGCCGCGAAGTGCGGGTGGTGGACCACGGTTTTGATCCGATCGATGAATTGCTGGTCTGACGGGAATTCTATGGCGAGACGCAACACGATCCTGGTTTTGACGGGTGCCTTCGCTCTGCTTGGCGCCAGTCTGTTTCTGGCCCAGGCGCCGCCGGCCGTCTCTGCGCAGAGTCATGCTCCGGCAGTTGCGTCCTCAAAGCCAGGAGCCAGTAAGGCGTCGATCACCGCGGCACTCCCCGCCCGGCAATCGTTGGCGGGGCTCACCAGGATTGAGATCCTGCCCACCTCGATCTCGATCATGGGCCCGCGCTATAGCCAGCGGCTGGTGGTTGAAGGAAGCTTTGCCGACGGACACCAGGAGGAGCTGACCTCACTGGCTACTTTGACTGTGTCGAATGCCAAGGTTGCCATCATCGACAAGGACAATTTCACCCTTCCCCAGAGTGACGGGCAAGCGACGATCAGCGCTACGGTCGGGGGTCATCGAGCGACGGCCACGGTTAACGTCAAAGACTTCGAGGACGCAACCACCTGGAGTTTTCGCAACGACGTGCTGCCGGTGATGACCAAGATGGGCTGTAACTCGGGTCCCTGTCATGGCGCGGCGGCGGGGAAGAACGGCTTCAAGCTTACCCTGCGCGGCTACGATCCCGAGGTGGATTACTACACCCTCACGCACCAGGCCCTGGCGCGGCGTACGGAGATGATGGAGCCGGCGCGCAGCCTTATCCTGCTGAAGCCGACGCTTACCATACCCCACGGCGGCGGAAGACGATTTCCGGTTGACTCGCCGGAGTACAAAGTGATCTCCGGATGGCTTTCCCAGGCGATGCCCGCGCCCAGCGAATCGGACGCGCGGGTTACCAGGATCGAAGTACTGCCGGGTGAAGCTTCCCTCCGCCCGGGCGCCCAGCAGCAACTGCTGGTAACCGCATATTTCTCTGACGGGCATAGCGCCGACGTGACTCGCTGGGCCAAGTATGACAGCGGCGACGAGGGCGTCGCCACGGTCGACAACAATGGCCGCGTGACCATGCACAGCAATGGCGAAGCTCCGGTGACGGTTTGGTACCAAAGCCACGTCACCTTTGCCCGGCTGCGCATTCCCTTCCCATGGAAGCTCGAGGATGCGGTTTTTCTGAAGGCGGCCCGGCACAACTATATTGATGACGCTGTGCTCAAGCACCTGCAGGTGTTACATATTCCGCCGTCGCCCCAGGCCGATGATGCCGAATTCATGCGCCGGGTGTACCTGGATGCGGCCGGCATTCTGCCCCGTCCCGCGGAGGTGGAGCAATTCCTCAAAGATCCCTCGCCGGAGAAACGAAACCGGTTGATCGATGAGCTGATGAAACGGCCTGAATTCGTAGACTATTGGACATACAAGTGGTCGGACCTGCTCCTGGTTTCGAGCAACCATCTCTCCAACGAAGAGATGTGGAGTTATTACAACTGGATTCGTAACAGTGTCGCCAGCGATACACCGTGGAACCAGTTTGCCACGGAGATCGTGACCGCCACCGGCAACACGCTGCAGAATGGCGCGGCCAACTATTGGTTGATCCACCGCGATCCCCTGGATATCTCAGAGAACATGGCCCAGGCCTTCCTGGGCATCAACATCACCTGCGCCCATTGCCATAACCATCCTCTGGCTAAGTGGACCCAGAAGGACTACTACGGCATGGCGAATCTGTTCGCGCGGGTGCGGCTGAAGACCTTCGCGCCCAGCGGCAGTCGTCCCGCGGTAGGCCCGCTGTTCAACAATGTCACCATCTACTCCGCGCCGACCGGCGAGTTCAGCGACGACCGCTTCATGATGGTGCTGCCGCCTAAGCCGCTCGATGCCAAGCAGCTTTCCATCGAGGCGCCGGGTGACACGCGCATCTATTTCTCCAAATGGCTTACTTCACCGGAGAACCCGTTCTTTGCGCGCAACGTTGTCAACCGGATCTGGCGCAACTTTATGGGCCGGGGACTGGTTGAGCCGGTGGACGACATGCGCGACACCAACCCGGCCACCAACGACGCACTGCTCAATGCGCTGGTCAAGGACTTTGTCGCCCACAACTACGATGTGAACTACCTGATCCGCACCATCATGCAGTCGGCAACCTATCAGACTTCGTCCGCGCCTCTGAAGGAGAATGCCGACGATGACAAGTATGGCTCGCACTACGTCATCAAGCGTCTGCCCGCCGAGGTGCTGCTGGATGCGTACTCCGAGGTGACTCAAAGGCCGGAGAAATTCGACGGATATGCCACGGGCATGCGTGCGCTGCAGTTGCCGGATACCGCGGTTACTTCTTACTTCCTGACTGCCTTTGGGCGGCCGATCCGGCAGCAAACCAGGGAGAGCGAACGCACCTCGGTGCCCACCATTACCCAGGCACTGCACATCATCAACGGAGATACGCTTAACAATAAGCTGCGCGATCCGGATAACTCAGTGGACATGATGTACCGGCTCGGCTTCTCCGATGAGCAGATCGTCGACTACCTGTATCTCGCGTCGTACAGCCGCCACCCGAAAGACTCGGAGCGGAAAGCCTTGACCGGCGCGCTGGCTTCGGCAGAACAAGAAAAAGTACCCGGGGTGGATGATCCGCGACTCGCCGCGCTGCGCGACATGACATGGTCTCTGCTTACCAGCCAGGAATTCATGTTTAACCACTAACGCCGGTGGAGGATTGGATGGCAGTTGAAAGAACCCCGGGTTCCTCCATTAGGCTAACGCGCTGTCGAAAATCCTTGGCCCGAACGAAGGGCACGGCTTCAGCGGCCAATATGTCTGATGAACAAGCGGCTTAGCCGCTGGGATACGGTTGTCGACAGAAGCATGGAAAGACGTGCCTCAGGGGCTAAAGAGTCTGCGTGAGAACTGGACTTTGCAAAACCAGCCCCGTAGGGGCGACCTGAACTTAGCCCAGGACGCAGTCCTGGGTTGTGTTCAGGGAGAGATATCTAGTCCCGTAGGGACAGCTGAATCCATTCTCACCTGTTTCAGCCGTCCCTCCGGGACTAGCCGATTTTGCGTCGTGTTCCCAGGACTAGCGTCCTGGGCTAAGTTCAGGTCGCCCCTTCGGGGCTGGATAAAACCCCACGACGACAGCGGCTCAATCCGGTACGGCTAAAGTCGTGCCCTTCGTTGAAGGCAATGATTTTCGACGTAGCATGCGAGGTTATCGCTTCCTTAGGAACGCGCTCCGTCTCGCCATCATCCTTGCAAGTGCGTGCGCGATGGCCGCTGAGACGCCAGGGTTTAATGCACAGGTTGCTCCCATCCTGCAAAAGAATTGCCTGGCATGCCACTCCAGCGGCGGACGCATGGGCGGCCTGGTGATGGAGAGCTATGACACGTTGCTCAAGGGCGGGACGCATGGAGCGCCGATTGTTCCGGGCAATGCCGACGGGAGTCGTATTATCCAGATGCTCGAAGGAAAGATCGCACCCCGGATGCCCTACGGCGGAGACCCGCTTCCCGCTGCGGACATCGCGACCATCAAGGCATGGATCAATGCCGGTGCAGCGGGCCCAGCCGCAGGCAGTGCCGTTACGACTCTTGCCCCCGCCGCGCTCCCCGACATCCGGCCCGTTGTTCCGGTGATATCGCCGGTAGCCTCGCTGAAGTTCTCTCCCGATGGAGCCCTGCTTGCCGTGGGCGGGTATCGCGAGGTGCGCCTGATCGATCCGTCATCCGGCAAAGAGCTGGCCACGCTTTCAGGCCACGCCGACTACGTGCGCTCGATTGCCTTTAGTCCTGACGGGAAGATGCTGGCCGCGGGCGGCGGCCCTCCGCAACGCTCGGGCGAGATCAAGATATGGGACCTGCAATCACATCAGCTTCTCAAAACGATGCAGGGTCATAAGGACTGCATCTACTCCGTCGCCTGGAGCCCGGATGGAAAGATCATTGCCTCCGGCAGCTACGACAAGATGGTGAAGCTATGGGATGTCGCATCCGGCAAGGAGCTCAAGAATCTGCAAGACCATATCGACGCCGTCTTTGCTTTGGCCTTCAGCCCGGACGGCAAGCATCTGGCCTCAGCCTCCCAGGACCGAACGGTGAAGATATGGGACGTGGCGAGCGGAAATCGTCTGTACACCTTGAGCGACGCCCTGGATGGTCTCACCGGCGTTGCCTACTCCCCTTCTGGCGAGCACGTCGCCGCTGCCGGCTACGATAAGACGATCTATATCTGGAAGGTGGGGGATACAGAGGGCGCGCTCAAGCAGTCGCTGATTGGAGACGAGGACAGCATTCTGGCTTTGGTCTGGTCGCCCGACGGCAAGACCATCATCACCGCTTCCTCCGATGGCTCCATACGATTTCGCGACGCGGCGACACTCGACCCTCTGCGGGTAATCGATCACCAGCCGGAATGGGTGCAGGCGCTGGCGATCAGCCCCGATGGCAGATTTCTGGCTGCGGGCCGCTTCAACGGCACGCTGAGTTTGTACGACGTGAAGAATGACAAAGTACCAGCAGGACAATGGACGGTCTTTGCGCCGCGCCAGCCGGCTGCGGGAGACGGGAAAAAACAGGTGGCGAGCCAGTAGACTTGTGACTCGTTGTTAAGAGGTGGTGCAGCATGAAGCACTGTCTGTTTCTTCTAGCTACTGGGATCACTATCCCTTTTGATTGTCGCGGACGCCGCGGCAAAAACCAGAAAGACGAGCCTCCCGGCGGTTTTCAAGAACGCGCAGTTCGTCTATGTGCAGGCTTACAATGGCGACGCATTAAATCCACACGTGATACCCGACGACCGGGATGCCATCTACAACGTGGAGCAGGGCCTGAAGGCCTGGAACCGTTACTCGATCGTATACGAGCGCGATAAGGCGGACCTGGTGTTTTTAGTTCGCAAGGGGCGGATCGCCAGCGTAACTCCTGGTGTGGAGGTTGGCATTGGGCGCCAGCCTCAGAACAGGAATCCATCCCAACCTGATCCGACGCGCGGCGCTGACTCCACCGGTGTGTGTGGGAGTCGACGCCGAGGCCGGTCCTCCTGACGATCTGCTGTCGATTTATATGGTCGCTCCTTCGGACGCACTGCTCTGGTCGCATAGTCTCAAAGGCGGTCTCGATGCGCCTGGGTTGCCCCTCTTACAACGCATCAAGCATGAAGTGGAAACGGCATATCCGAAATGAAGCGAAACCTCCATCAACGTGCGCGAGGTACGAAGTGAAATGAAGCTCCTGCATTGCGTCTCACTTTTGATGGTGGCGATACCGTCCGTTTTGCCGCTGCGCGCCGAGGACCCGATCATCCCTCCGAGCCTTGCGAAGATATGGCCTGTTGGCATGGAGCGCGGCAGCACTGCCACGTTCACCCTCGAAGGCCGCAACCTTTCGGGCGCCAAAGCAGTGATCTTCGATGCGCCTGGCATCACCGCCAAGATCTCGCAGATCACTGATCTTCCCGTGGAGGCAGCCGAGCACAAGTTTTCCACCGCAGCCGCGGTGCCGCAGGCCAAAAAGCAGTCGGCGTTGCTGGAAATCACGGTGGCCAAAGAGGTAACGCCGGATCTTTATCATTTCCGTGTGCAGACGCCGCTAGGGACTACGAACATGCTTCCCCTGGCTGTGGGATCGCTCCCCGAGGTAAAGAAGAGCGAAAAGACGGGAGCCCAGCCAGCGGTGTTACCGGCGACCCTGGTGGGGACGATTGCCGCGCCCGGCGACAGCGATCGTTACGAATTTGACGGAAAAGCCGGAGAGGACATGGTATTTGCAGTGATCGCCTCGAAGCTTGGATCCCGGCTCGAATCGCTGCTCACCGTGAGCGACAGCGCTGGCCGAATTCTGGCGGAGGCAGGAAGACACGACCCCAGTCCTGACGCCGAAGCTGAACTTCCGGCTGCCCCAGGACGGGAAATACACCCTCACTATCTCGGACCGCGAAGGCAGCGGAGGAATGAACGATTACTATCGCGTGGACGCAGGCGCCTTGCCCTACATCACGAGATACTTTCCTCTCGGCGTGCGCGCGGGAGAAACTGCGGCCGTGGCCGTAGAGGGCGTCAACCTGGGTGGGGTGCACGAATTGAAGATCGAAGCGCCGAAGCAGGCAGATGACGCTAAGACCGTACCCCTCACGCTCAAGGAAAATGCAGGGCTCCCGCTGAACAAGGTGCGGCTGGTGGTTGGCAGCCTGCCCGAAATTGTCGAACGGGAACCGAATAGCTCTCTCGCCCAAGCGGAATCCGTAACTATACCGGTCACAATCAACGGGCATATCGATGGTGGAGCGACGGGCGGAGCGACGCCGATGAAGATTATTTCCGTTTCCGCGCCAGCAAGGGGCAGCAACTGACGATTGATGTGGAGGCGGCGAGATTAGGCTCTCCGCTGGATTCGGTGATCGAGGTTCTGGATGCACAGGGAAATGCGATTCCACGCGCGACCATTCGCTGTTTGAACCAGACCACAACCACGCTCAGCGATCGGGATTCGCGCACCACCGGTGTCCGCCTGACATCCACCAGCGGGCTTCATGTTGGCGATTACCTGATGATCGGGGACGAGCTCGACCAGATTGAATACATTGCAGATCAGCCCGACGCCGACACTGACATGAGAGGGATCGGCGGTCTGCGTCAAGCCTTTCTGGGCACATCCCCGGTTGTGCATGCCGTGAACACGCCGGTATACCGGGCGCAGATTCTGCCTCCTGACGCCGAGTTTCCCTCCAACGGCCTGCCTGTTTTCCATCTCACATGGCGGAACGATGACGGCGGTCCCGGATACGGCGCGGACTCACGCATCGACTTCGTAGCGCCCGCCGACGGGGAATACGTGCTGCACCTTAAGGACGTTCGCGGCATGGGTGGACCCGACTTTGCCTATCGCCTGTCGATTCGCGAAACTGTTCCCAGCTATCAACTCACGGCCTCTCCCGAGAATCCCAATATTCCCAGGGGAGGCAATATGCCGCTCACGGTTTCGGCCGATCGACTGCAGGGCTATGACGGCCCCATCGAGATCGAGGTGAAGGGTCTGCCTCCCGGGGTCACCGCCAGTGCCGCGAAGATCTCCGCCGGAGAAGATTCGACGGTGGTTGTGCTCTCGGCCTCTGCGGACGCTTCCCTCGACGCACCGCCGTCTACGATGCAAATCGTGGGCCATGCGACCATCAACGGCCGCGACGTCGCGAGATCGGCCAACGTGAATGCCATGCTGGACGCGGACCTGGATCAGGTTCTGTCGCTGCAGCTCGCCTCGGTTATTCCGCCGCCGGATGTGGTGGTCACTACCGAGACCAGGCAGGTCTCACTTGAGCCGGGGCAGCAGGTGACGGTCACCCTGCATGTCGAGCGGCAGAATGGCTACAAGGGCCGTGTGCCCTGCTATGTGAAGAACCTTCCCCGCGGAGTCCAGGTAGTGAATGTTGGATTAAATGGCGTACTGGTAACGGAAACCCAAACCAGCCGCACCTTTACGCTGCGGGCCGAGGACTGGGCCAAGCCGATCGAGCAGCCAATCTACGTGGTAGGTGAAGTCGAGTCGAATTCGTCGACCAACCACGCCTCGCCTCCGCTCGAGCTGAAGGTTACGGAGCACAAGCAAGCGGCAAGCGTAAACTAAGAGGACGTTATCGCCATGAGCAGTTTCGCATCAATTCAGTGCTCGATCGCGCCCTGGCTATCAGTTCGCAATGCGGCGCAGGTCGTTTATAATCCTTTTGGCCATCACTGGGAGATTGCCATCCCCTCGCCGCGTGAAGCGTTTCATTCAGCCCGCAAACAACATCGCCGGAGGTGTTGCCGCTCTTGTCGTGATTGCATTTGCGGCATATGGCCCGTTCAACGTAGGTAGAGGACAGCAGTCGAGCCCACCCAGGATCTCTCAGGCGCAGCCACCCCCAGACGTCCCCCAGCTTGTCGACATCACACCCTCCACAAAGATTCATTTCGATCATCTCTCTTCTCCGGAGAAGAAATACATTGTGGAATCGATGAGTGGGGGAGTTGCGCTCATAGACTACGACCGCGACGGCTGGCCGGATATTTACTTTACGAACGCACCGGGCGTGGATATGACGCTTGCCGGCAAGAAAGCGCGCAGCGCGCTTTACCACAACAACCACGACGGCACCTTTACCGACGTTACTGAAAAAGCCGGAGTAGGCTATCCCTGCTGGGCGATGGGAGCGTCGATCGGAGACTACAACAATGATGGATGGCCGGACCTTCTGGTCACATGCTTCGGAGGAGTCGTTCTTTATCGCAACAATGGCGATGGCACATTCAGCGATGTAACCACTAAGGCCGGCCTCGGCAGCGATTCGGGCTGGGCAACGGGAGCAGCGTTTGGCGACTATGACGGAGATGGATGGGCAGACCTCTTTGTCGCACACTACGTGGATCTAAGCCTTAAGGATCTTCCGGCATTCGGTTCCAAGGTGACCTGCCAGTATCACGGCATCGCCGTGCAGTGCGGGCCGCGCGGCCTGAAAGGATCTCCCGACAACCTTTACCACAACAACGGAGATGGAACCTTCAGCGATGTTTCCAAACAAGCCGGCGTGGACGATTCCCGAAAGTTCTTCGGGCTGACAGCGGTGTGGTGCGACTTCAATAACGACGGACATCTGGATCTGTTTGTAGCCAACGACGGCGAGCCTAACTATCTCTACCGCAATGATGGCAACGGCCACTTTACCGACGTCGCGCTTCAGGCCGGAGTATCGGTCAATCTGGATGGAAGCGAACAGGCCAACATGGGAGTTGCCCTGGGCGACTACCAGCACAAGGGCTTATTCTCTCTTGCCATCACTCACTTCAGCGAAGAGTACGCCGCGTTGTTTCGCAACGACGGAGCCCTCAGCTTTACCGATGTTTCCTACGAATCGGGCATCGCCCGCGGCTCCACGCCCTACGTTGGATGGGGAGACGCCTTCTTCGATCTGGACAACGATGGATGGCCCGACCTGATTCTTGCCAACGGGCATGTGTATCCGCAGGTGGACACCAAGGATATTGGCACCAAGTTTCGCGAACCTAAGCTCCTTTATCTCAACCAGCACGATGGTACGTTTCGCGATATAAGCAAGCTTGCGGGTCCCGCGATTCAGATTCCCCAGGTAAGCCGGGGACTTGCGGTTGGCGACCTGTTTAACGATGGCCATCTGGAAATCGTGATCGAGAATCTGGAGGGCGAGCCGATGATCCTTCAGCCACAGGGAGGCCCTCGCAACCACTGGATCGGTTTTGCGTTGGAGGGAACAAAAACCAATCGGCTTGCGTTAAATACCCAGGTACGAGCCACTGCGGGCGATCTTGTCCAAAAAGACGAGGTCCTCAGTGGAGGCAGCTACCTTTCACAGAACGATCTGAGAATTCACTTCGGCCTGGCTAACCATGAGAAGGTCGATAAACTCGAGATTTTCTGGCCGTCCGGGAGGATAGAGACACTTACGAACCTGGTGGCCGACCGCTTCTATAGCGTAAAGGAGGGCGAAGGGATTGTTGCGCCCAGACGCCCCATTCGGTAATGCCGAACACAGGCAGATTGTCCTTTTCCAGCGAGTGGACAATTTGCGTAAAGGCCTCTTTTTTTAGGCAATCACTTGTCTACGAGGTATCCTGCCGAGGAGGTCACACCTTCAACATGGGCAAGCCCAAGAGCGACGGTGGCATCGCCAAGCCTGTAAGTCTCAAGACCCTTGCGGCTTACCTTAACCTCGATCCGGCCACAGTTTCGGTGGTCTTGAATAAGGTGCCCGGGCGCTCCATCCCTGAAGTAACACGGGAACGCATCCGCGCCGCAGCGCTCAAGTTCAACTACGAGCCCAGTTTTCTTGCCCGGTCGCTGCGCAGCCGGCGCACCATGACCATTGGCATCCTTGTTCCGGTACTTGCCGACGGCTATCACGGAGAGGTGATGACGGGAATTGGGGACCGCCTTCTCGAGGAAGGCTATTTTTACTTCATTGCCCATCACCGGCACCGCGTTGATCTTATTGAGCAGTATCCCCGCATGTTAATCGGGCGCGGCGCCGAGGGCCTGATTGCGATCGATACCCGGTTGGTGCATAAGCTTCCCCTCCCAGTGGTTGCGGTGGCGGGCCACCAGCCTATCAGCGGGGTCACGAACGTGACCCTGGACCATCACCGGGCGGCAGAACTATCGCTTGGTCATCTTTACGATCTAGGGCACCGAACCATTGCATTTATGCGCGGCCAGCCTTATAGCTCAGATTCTGATGACAGGTGGCAGGCCATTGTTAAGGTGGCAAGGAATCTTGGGCTATCGATTCGTCCCGAATTGACCATCCAGCTGGACAAAAATCTGACGTCGCCTGAACTGGGTTATCCGGTCATCAAGCAATTGCTGGCCCACCATCGCAGCTTCACGGCGCTTCTCTCCTTCAATGATATTGCTGCGCTAGGCTCCATTCGTGCGCTTCACGATGCACAGTTACGGGTTCCTGAGGATGTGTCTGTAGTTGGCTTCGATGACATTAAAGAAGCAGCGTTCCAGACACCGAGGCTCACCACGATTCGGCAGCCGCTTCATCAAATGGGCGAGTTAGCCGTCCAGATACTGCTTGAGCAGCTCCGGCCTTCTTCGGCAGCCAAGACGCCCAAGGATATGGCCGTAGAACCAGAACTGATCGTCCGCGAATCTACCGGCCCGGCGAGAAAGAGACTGGGCAAGAAGAGTTCGACGAAAGCCGCCAGGTCGCGGAGCAATTCCAATCTGGACGGGCCCGGCGCTGTGCCTGCGTCTACTTAGTCAAACTATAGGCGTAGAGGCTATCACCAGCACCGATGAGGATCCACTGCTTGCCGTCCAGCATGTAGGTGATCGGCCCGTTGGACTGGCTCGCAGCCACTTCCTGATGCCAAAGCACCTCACCTTTGTCGGCGCTGAAGATGATCAGGTTCTTCTGATCGTCGCCAGTGATGAGCAGATTGGCCGCGGTGGTAAGAATACTTGGAGCTGTCGTGGTCGTCGCATTGTTCAGATTCGGAAATTCATGCGTCCAGACAGCGTCGCCGGTGAGCGGATCGATCGCCTTCAGGACATGCCTGGCAATGCCAACATACGTGCCCGTGCCGCCGTAGCCGGACGGATGCGCGCTATCGTCGGTCAGATAATAAATCGCTTTTCCTTCGACGGAATTCACATAGAAAAGACCGGCGTCCCGGTTATAAGCGGGCGCTTGCCAATTGGTGGCGTTCACGATACTGATGGAGCCGCCGACTGTGGGATCCTTGTCCGGGATCGGGATAGGTTCGCCTTCCGGCGACAGGCCTGAATAATAATCCAGCGGGACGAAAGGCTTCACGACAAGATATTTTCCGGTGACGCGGTCAAGGGTAACGAAGAAGCCGTTGCGCGCCGCCTGCGACACCAACTGGCGCGGCTTTCCGTCAACCACCTTGTCGAACAGGATTGGCGTAGTTGTGTTGTCGAAGTCGTGGGTGTCGTGCGGCGAGACCTGGAAATACCATTTCAGCTTGCCGGAGTCGGCATCGAGCGCAACGATCGATTCCGTCCAGAGATTCGCCCCAGGGCGCCCCTGACCCGCAAACACAGGATTCGTATTGCCCGTCGCCCAAAACAGCAGGTTGAGGCCGGGGTCATAGGTGCCCGGCATCCAGGTCATGCCGCCGCCATGTTCTGAAGTGGCTTCGCTGGGCCAGGTCTTGAGCGCAGGATCACCCGCGCGCGGCGTAGACCACCATGTCCATTGCAGATCGCCGGTTGCCGGATCAAAGGAATCGAGAAAGCCGGGCATGTCCATTGCGTCTCCGCCGACACCGACAATCACGTGGTTTTTTACGATCAGCGGGGCTGAGGTAGAAAAATATTGCTTGCGCGCGTCGGCAAAATTCTTCCGCCACAACTCCTTGCCAGTGGTGGCGTTGAGGGCGATCAGCCAATTGTCGGGTGTGAGGAAATAAACCGTGGTCTTCCAGATGCCGACGCCGCGTTGGCCGATCAAATGACCGCCATGATCTACCCAGTCGTAATGCCACAAGTCATTGCCGGTGCGCGCATCGACCGCAAACAAATGATCTGGAATCGTGATGTAGAGCACGCCGTCCACCAGCAGCGGCGTGCATTTGATCGCGGGCGTTGTCGAGCCGCGCTGGGTGCCCCGGCCAGTAATTTTGTAAACCCATCGCTGGGTAATTTGGTTCACATTGGCGGGTGTTATCTGGGTCAGGGTGCTGTAGCGTTGGCCGGTGTAATCACCATTGAAAGTCGGCCAGTTGTCGATGGGAGGCTTCCCGATCGCAGCCGGGTCGAGCGAGACGTTGGGCGCGGCAAGGGCTGGCCCCACCAGTGCGGCGGCGCAAAGCGCCGTGGCCAGCCTCATTTCAGCGTCTCCAAATAAGCAGTGACGTTGTGCATGTCCTCATTCTTGAGGGTCATGATCATCGCTTGATGGGGCGCGAGCGGGTCCTTCATCCGGACATCCACTCCAGTTCCCCTTTCGATCACATGCGTCCGGCCATCGCTATCCACCAATGTGATTCGGAAATCGCTGACTTGGGTGACGCGGCCGGAGATGGTGGCGCCATTGGCTGTCTTGACCGTTGCGGTGATGGCAAGAGAATTGTCGGCGGGACGCGCCGGCCACACCCAGCCGCGCTGGAGCTGATCGGGCGAGCGGTACTTGCTCGCGATATGGGCGAAGGCGCCTGCGCTATGGCACGACACGCAGTTGGCCGCGAAATACGCCTGCCCTTTGGCGGCGTCGCCGACCAGAATGTTCAACACATGGTAGGCGCCGCGGTTGGCGACATCCTCGACCTGCAGATGGAGGAATTCGGCGATGTCCTTGAGCTGGTCGTCGGGCACGCCGGCAAAGGCCGGCATACCCTTTTCCGGGCGGCCGCTCTTGAGGAACGGGACAAGATGCTCGCCATGGTCGTCGCCGAGCACGACGTCCGAGGTAATCAGGCTGGGACCTTCAGCACCGCGAGCCTGAGGTCCATGGCAGAAGCCGCAGTTCTGCTGAAACAGCGGCGCGCCACGCGCTGCGGCCGCCTTGTCCGGCTCCGCGCCGAGACCGAGAAAGACGCGCGTCGCAGCGGCCCGCTGCTCGGGCGAAGTACCAGTGACGGCCGGGGAGGTGTTTTGCGTGTTCTGAGAAATAGCTGCGGTCACAAGAAGCGCCAAACCCAAGGCGGAAATAGTACTCACTAACGGATAGCGCATCCACAAATCCTTATAAAATCGATCGCTACTGGGACGTTTGCTGCTGGTCGGCGCTATTCGATGCGTCGGTCTCATCAGATTTTGCTTCAGTTGTCTTGAGTCGCATTTGCCGGTACTCCTCCCGGAGTTTTTCTTTCATCTGCTTGTATTTGAGGAACGCCTCCATTTCGCGCTGGGCATCCGCGGTACGTCCTGCATTTCGATAGAGCAGGCTAAGACGATAGTGGGCCACGGCGATCGTCGGGTCCAGTTGAATGGCTTTTTGCAAAAGGGCCTCTGCTTTTTCCGGCTGGTGCATCGCAATCAACGTTTTTGCCAGGCCGATGTTGGCGTCTGCGTCATTGGGCTGAAGCTGAATGGCTCGTGAGTAATATTCG
>CAWJAB010000044.1:0-72862 GCA_963840675.1 uncultured Acidobacteriaceae bacterium | reverse complement strand
CTTCCTGCGGCATGCTGGTTCTCGGGGTGCGCGGCCGGACCAGACGATCGATCGCGTACGGGGCGCGGTGGGAGGGGTGTGATAATGCCGGACCTGCAGCTCGCCCAGCAGGCCAATGGCCAGCAGCTGGATGCCGGCCAGAATCAAAACGCCGGCGACCACGAAAAGCGGTCCGTGCGTATCCATCACGGCCTGATGAGTAAAGACCTTGAGGCCGGCAAGCATGATCGAAATGCCGCCGCCGAGAAAAATGCTGAGCGCGCCAAAGGTGCCAAAGAAATGCAACGGGCGCGTCATGTACTTCAAGCAGGAAGCGGATGGTCAGCAGGTCGAAGAAGACGCGCACCGTGCGCGAGATCCCATAGTGGGACTTGCCCCGCTCGCGATTCACATTCCTGATCGGAATCTCGCAGATGCTGGCCCCATACCAGGAGGCGAGCGCCGGGATAAAACGATGCATCTCGCCATAAAGCGGGATGTTGTGAATTACCTCACGGCGATACGCCTTGAACGTGGTGCCAAAGTCGTGAATGTCGACGCCGGAAAGCTTCGCCATCAGCCAGTTGGCGCAACGGGAAGGGATGCGGCGCATGACGAAATTGTCAATCCGTTCCTTACGCCAACCGCTGACTACGTCATAGCCCTCTTCCAACTTGGCGACAAACTCGGGAATCTCAGAGGGGTCGTGCTGCAGGTCCCCGTCCATGGCGAGAATGTAGTCGCCCTGGGAGTGATCAAAGCCCGCGGCAAGCGCGGAGGTCTGGCCGAAATTGCGTCGCAGCTTGACCACCAGAACTCGGCTGTCCACGGCTGCAATCTCTTCCAGCAGCTTGTAGGTGCGGTCGCTTGAGCCGTCATCCACAAGCACCAGTTCGAAGCTGTCGCCAATCTGCTCCATTACCGCCTTGAGGCGATCGTACAGAGCCGTAACGTTCTCTTCCTCGTTATGGAAGGGCACGACAATCGAATATTTCGGCATCTAGATAGTATAAATCCGAACCAACCCAGCGCTGATCGGTTTCGCGTTTTTTCCAGTTCAGGACACTGCCTTGTGTATCTCCTCGGCCAGAATCTCGCCGGCTCGCTCGCACGCGGCTCGATCCACATCGTGGTGCGTGACCAGACGCACGGAATGGGGGCCCACTGTTCCCACAAGGACACCACGCCTGGCGAGAGCGGTGACCAGCGCGTCTACATCTCCGCTGCCGCGGAGAGCGAAGATGAGGATGTTGGTCTCGACCCGCGGGGGATCGAGCACAACCTGAGGAAGCTGGCTCAGGAGCTCCGCGAGGAGCTTGGCATTGTCATGATCCTCCTGCAACCGGCCGGTCATCTCGTTCAGGGCGATCAGCCCGGCGGCGGCCAAGACACCGGCCTGGCGCATCCCTCCGCCGAGCGCTTTACGAAAGTTACGCGCGCGCTCGATGTTGCGCCGGCTGCTCACCAGCATGGAGCCGACCGGAGCACACAATCCCTTGGAGAGGCAGAACATTACAGAAGCAAAGCCGCTGGTCAGGCGATCGACCGGAGTGGCCAGCGCGGTGGCGACATTAAAGATTCGCGCGCCATCCAGATGGACGGGCAGGCCGGCGTCGGCGGCCCCGGCCCAGATTTCCTGGGTCACTTCGAGGGGCATCACCGTACCGCCGGCCAGGTTGTGGGTATTCTCAAGCGAGATCAGCCCCGTCCGCGAGCGATAGTGGAGACCGGAAGAGACAAGCTTCTGGATCAGCGGCCAGGTGAGGATGCCTCGATCGGCCGCTACGGTGCGCAATTGGCATCCGGAGAAGGCCGAGACCATCGACATCTCCCAATCCACCAGGTGACCGCGGGCTTCGCAGATGACCTCCTGGCCATGCTCAGTGTGCATGCGGATGGCAATCTGGTTGCCCATAGTGCCGGTAGGAACAAACAACCCGGCCTCGCGGCCAAAGATCTCGGCCGCTCGCGCCTCCAGGCGGTTTATCGTGGGATCTTCGCCATAAACGTCGTCCCCTACCTCAGCCGCGGCCATGGCGGCCCGCATTGCGGGCGTGGGACGGGTGACGGTATCGCTGCGCAGGTCGATGGTCGCGGTCGATTGCGGGGTACTGGTTTGCGGCCAGGACAACGTCTCTGTAGACACGGTTTCTCCAGGGCTACTGAATCTCGATCAACTCTTGCTGATGCGGCAAGGAAGCGGGCAAAGACTTCGTTCGAAAACAGCACGCCGCGCCGGGTAAGACTCACAACGCCTTCCTGATCGTGAAGCAAGCCTTGCTCGCACAGGTCGCAGACCACAGGCTCAAGGGCTGCAACCTGGTCATGGCCAAATTCCTCAGCGAGAGCGCGCCACGCCACTCCTTGATTCAGACGCAGGCCGAGGAACCAGGCCTCTTCCAGCTCTTCGGATAGGCCAAGCTGCCGCGCATCTTCTTGTACCCGGTTTTGGTACTCGGCCAGCTCGGCGGGGTTGCAGAAGCGCAGCGCGGAGCCGTGACGGGTGCGGAGCATGGAGTGCGCGTCCAGGCCAAAACCGAGGTAGGGCTTGCGCTGCCAATACTTCAAATTATGCTGGGACTGGCTTCCGGAGCGCGCGAAGTTGGAAATCTCGTATTGCCGCAGGCCGTGAGCTCGAAGAGAAGCGATGGCGGTTTCGTAGAGATCGGCCGTCAGCTCTTCACTGGGCACCGTTCCGGCATGATAGCGTGAGCCACCGGCGAGCAGCTCACGGCCGAGGCGCGAATCCTCGTCGATTTCCAGCATGTAGATGCTGGCGTGGTTCACACCGGTAGCCGCCAGAACCTCGAGGGATTCCTGCCAGCTCGCCGGGGTCTGGTGAGGCAGCCCGGCTATGAGGTCGATACTCAGATTTTGCAGTCCAGCGGCGCGGACCCGTTCCAGATCTCGCAACACTACGGTCCGGGTATGCGATCTTCCCGTGGCGGACGCCTCGCGATCGACCAGGGACTGGACGCCGAAGCTGATCCGGTTGACACCGAAGGCTAGCATGGCCTCCAGCGCAGGGTCGTCCAGCTGGCCTGGGGCCGATTCCAGCGTGATCTCTGCCCCGGGTGCGATGGCGAACTCCTGGCGCAGAGTGTGAGCGAGCTGCTGCACCAAGGCCGGGGAGAGGACACCCGGGGTGCCTCCGCCCAGGTAGATGCTATCCACCTGCCCGGGAATGACGGCGTCCCACCCTGCCAGGCGTTGCCGCACACTACGGATTTCGGCACATACGTGCGCTACATACTGCTGGTGAGCGCCGGTCGATGAAACGCCCGAGGCAAAGTTGCAGTAGGTGCATTTGGCGCGGCAAAAAGGGACCGAGATGTAAATGCCGAGAGAGTCCATCCGGTTCTATTGTCCCATTTTCCCCGCATGGTCTTTTCCGGTTAAGAATGCACTCGCTTTCGGGATGGGGGGTCGGGCGACGAGGTCCCTCCATTACCTGCGCTCCGTCGGGATTAAATTTGTTGGAATGAAAATGAGAGCTATCGCGAGGGATCTCCCGCATTGTAGAGAGCCGGGTCATCCTCCCGGTAGAATGTGAGGGGAAGCCTTATGGCCGAGCAAAAAACACCAGCAGCAGGATGACGATGTCGTCGGCAAGGCTTATGACGGCCGCCTGATGCGTCGATTGATTACCTACCTGCGGCCTTACAAGCTGCAGGCGGGTATCTCGCTGGCGGCGATCCTGCTCAAGGCCGGCTCAGATGTGCTCGGCCCATATCTGACAAAGGTCGCCGTGGACCGCTACATGACGGCACGGCCGGCGCCTCATCAAGCTGCCCTGACCCGTTGGCTCAGTCCCAACCCGATGGTTGGGGTCACCCAGATCGCCTGCGTCTACCTGGGCACACTGGTGCTCAGCTACCTGCTGGAGTTCGTGCAGACCTACCTGATGCAGTGGACCGGGCAGAAAGTCATGTTCGACATGCGCAGCCAGATTTTCCGGCACATCCAGCGCATGCACGTCAGTTTCTTCGATCGCCATCCGGTCGGCCGACTGGTCACCCGGCTCACCAGCGATGTGGACGCGCTGAACGAGATGTTTACGTCAGGCGTCTTTGCCATCTTCGAGGACGTGTTCGTCCTGGCGCTGATCGTGATCATCATGCTGCGCATGAACTGGTGGCTGGCCCTGATCGCCTTTGCCGTGCTGCCCCTGATCCTGGCGGTGACCCGGGTCTTTCGCAAACACGTCCGCGACTCCTACCGGCGCATCCGGTCGGCGATCGCCCGCATCAACGCCTCCACCCAGGAACACGTAAGCGGAATGAGCGTGGTGCAGCTGTTCAACCGCGAACAGCGCTCCTACGAGGAGTTCGAGGCGGTCAACAAGCAGCACATGGTCGCCTTCAAAGACGCCATCATGGCCTATGCGCTCTACTACCCGGCGGTGGAGTTGCTGAGTTCCGTGGCCATTGCCCTGGTGATCTGGCTGGGCGGGAATGGGGTGCTGCGCAACGCGGTCTCGATCGGCGTGCTGGTCGCCTTTATCCAGTATTCCCAGCGCTTCTTCCGCCCGATCATGGACCTGAGCGAAAAATACAACATCCTGCAAGCGGCAATGGCGGCCAGCGAACGCGTCTTCAAGCTGCTGGATACCACGCCTGAGCTGCAAAGCCCGGCCATGCCGCACGCCTGCGACGGCTCCGGCAGCATCGAGTTCCGCCACGTCTGGTTCACGTATCAAACGCTGGACGCCGAGCAACTGGCGCGCATTCAGCAGGCGCAAAGCGCGGAGCAGATTGCCGAGGCTTCTCAGGATGTGGAGTGGATTCTGAAAGATGTGTCTTTCGTGATCGAGCCCGATCAGACTGCGGCGATCGTCGGCCACACCGGCGCCGGCAAAACCACCATCATCGGGCTGATGATGCGCTTTTACGAGATTCAAAGCGGCAGTGTTTTGATCAATGGCGTGGATGTACGCGAACAAGATGTCGCGGAGTTGCGGCGGAATTTTGGAGTCGTGCTGCAGGACCCCTTCCTGTTTACCGGGACCATCGCGGAGAACATCCGCCTGGGCTCCGACTGGATCACCGACGAACGCATGAAGGCCGCGGCGGACGAAGTGAACGTAGGCGACTTTATCCGGGGGCTGCCGCAGGGTTTCGACGAGCCACTGCGCGAACGGGGCAACAGCCTTTCCACGGGGCAGAAGCAGCTGATCAATTTTGCCCGTGCGCTGGCGCACGATCCGCGCATCCTGGTTCTCGACGAGGCCACCTCGAGCGTAGATACCGACACGGAGATGCGGGTGCGGTCCGCCCTGGAACGCATGGTCCAGGGGCGCACCTCGGTCATCATCGCGCATCGCCTCTCCACGGTGCAGCAGGCGGACAGAATCCTGGTGATGCACAAGGGCCAGCTGCGCGAGATGGGCACCCACCAGGAGCTGCTGGGGCTGCGCGGCATCTACTGGAAGCTTTACCAGCTGCAATATAAAGACCAGGAAGTGCAGGCGGCATCCAGGGGCATTCTCGATGCCAGCCTGGTGGTAGGCACCGACTAACATGGCGGCATTGGCGAGCCCCAGGATTTTTCTCTCTGCCGGCGAGGCCAGCGGCGAACACTACGGCGCGCTGCTGATGTCGGAGATACGCCGCCAAGCGCCACACGCTGAGTTTTTTGGCCTGGGAGGCACGCGGATGGCAAGCCTGGGACTACGCCAGGTGGTGCGCGCCGAAGACGTGGCCGTGATGGGCATCACGGAAGTGATCCTGCACATGCCGCATATCTACGGCGAATACCGCAAGCTGAAGGCCAGCCTGCGCGCGGAACAGCCCGACCTCGCCATCCTGATCGACTTCCCTGACGTTAACCTGCGTCTTGCCGCCGAGCTTCGCCGTCTGAAGATACCTGTTGTGTATTTCGTAAGCCCTCAGCTCTGGGCGTGGAAAAAGTGGAGAGTAAGAGGCGTAAGGCGCAATGTGAGCCGGATGCTGGTGATCTTCCCCTTTGAAGAGGCGTTCTACCGCGCCCATGGGGTGGCCGCCGAGTTTGTGGGCCATCCGCTGGCGGATCTTGATCCGCCCACAGTGACCCGGGAGAGGTTTGCTAGCGAAAATGGGCTGGATGCGTCAAAATTTTGGGTTGGCTTGCTGCCTGGAAGCCGCACCAGAGAGTTGCACGCCAATTTGCCGCCAATGCTAGAAGCCGCTCGACTGCTGGGCCCGAAGTACGAATATCTCTTGCCCGTGGCCCCCACGCTGAAGGAGTCGCAGGTGGAGGCCATGGCGGGGCAAGCGAAAGGGGTTGCGGTGCGGGTAGTCCACGACGCCCGCGCGGTGCTACAGCACGCCCGGGCCAGCATCGTAGCCAGCGGCACGGCGACCGTTGAGGCGGCCCTGATCGGCAATCCCTTCGTGGTGGTTTACCGGCTTTCGCGGACCAGCTATGCCGTGGCGCAGACGGTCATCCGCGTGGCCCATGTGGCCATGGTGAACCTGATCGCTGGACGCCGTATTGTGCCGGAGTTGATCCAGCATGATTTCACCGCATCGAAGGTTGTAGAGCAGCTTCGCCCTCTGCTCGAAAACGAACAGCGTCGTGCAACAATGCAGTCAGAGCTACGCGCGGTAGGGGTTGCGCTCCGTGTCACTAGCGAGGGCCAGACCGCGATTGCGCGTGCTGCCAGTATTGCGTTGCAATTGATCCCGGCCGGCGCAGGTAGCGGCGGTTGCAATCTGCTTTTCTTTCATCATGGCCCGTTGAATGACTCCGATGACCCTCTGTTCCCTGCATGCACGCGCTTCGACAAAGCTGCTGATCCTGTCGCTGCTGGCCACATTTGTGGGCCCCCATCTGTTTGCCGCCGAACGGTCCACGATCAACATTACCGGCTATGTGATCGATGCCCAGCTGGACCCGGCGGAGCACACGTTGAAAGCCACCGCGAAGGTCACCTTTACCGCGACTGACAACATCAGCGCCGCGGTTTTTGAACTGCACAACGCGCTCAAAGTGGAAAGCGTAAAGGACGCACAAAACCACGTGCTGAGCGGGGAGCGCGGCCCCAACGCCACCATCAGCATTGCCCTGGCGAGCCCCATGAGCAAGGGGACAAGCGCTACCTTTACCTTTGTCTACGATGGCACGCTCAGCGGCAGCGAAGAGAGCCCGGTGGAAGGGCTGAAGGTGGCGTCGATCGGCGACCCTATCAGTTATCTCCTGTATGCCGGCCGCTGGTTCCCCATGGTCGGCTATCTGACCGACCGGTTTACCGCGAACATCCATGTTCAGATTCCCGCTGGTTACCGGGTGATTGGAAGCGGAAGCACCGGCAGCCCGCACGACGCAGGCGGCATGCAGCAGTACGAGTTCAATTGGACCAGGTCCAGCTTCCCGGGCACGATCATCGCCGGCAAGTTCAATGAGCCGGTGGCGGTGGCGGGTTTCCCCAATGTGCGCGTGTACCTGACCGATGCGCACAAGCAGAGCGGCCCGGAGTATGCCCAGACGGCCAACAAGGAATTTGAGTTCTTTGGTGAGACCTTCGGGGAGTCCTCGACCCGTCTGCTGAATGTCGTCGAACTGCCGGACGACACCTTGCCCGCCTACTGGGCTCCGGAGATCGCCGCTATCGCCGGCGCCCGCATCGCCGACCGCAACCACTTCCGCCTGCTGGCCAACACCATGGCCCACCAGTGGTGGGGCTGCATGGTCACCCCAGCGACACTCAATGACGCCTGGATCACCAACGGCATGTCGCGGTATGGCGAGCTGATGTATGTGGAGAGGATTTCCGGGCAGGCGGCATTGCAGGCCGCGGTGCTGGATATCTCTGCCGGCGCCCTGGCCTACGACACCATCCCGCTCACCTCGGCCGGACGCCTGGATCCGTTTTCCCCTCAATTCCAGTCCATGACCCTGGAGAAGGGCGCCATGGTCTTCCACATGCTTCGCTGGGAGTTGGGCGAAGACAACTTTCTCAAGACGCTGCGGGCCATAGTCACGCAGTACGCGGACAAACCGATCCGTACCAGGGACGTGGAAAAGGTCGCCGAGGAGCAGTCTCAACTGCAACTCACCGCATTCTTCGCGCAATGGCTGGATGGAACCGGGGCGCCGCAATTCCTCGATAAATACACCGTCTACCGCCTGGGCAATAACAAGGGCTTCCGCACCATCGGTGAGATCGGGCAGGATCTCGATCTGTTCAACATGCCCGTCGAGCTGCGGGTGGAGACCGAAGGCAAGACGGAGATGAAGCGCGTGGACGTGGTGGGGACCGACTCACAATACGTGGTGGATACCTTTGGGCGCCCGCGTCATATTGCCATCGATCCGGATAATTGGGTGCTGAAAAATAATCCGGATTTGCAGGTCAGAGTGTCTATCCTGCGTGGCCAGCAACTGGTCGCTGAGGGCGACACCACGGGCGCGCTGGCGGAGTACCAGAAAGCCCTCACCGCTAACCCCAACAGCTCGCTGGCGAGCTACCGCATCGGCGAAGTGCTATTCAACCAACGCAATTACCAGGCGGCCGCGAACGCTTATCGTGATGCGCTCCGCGGGGACGATGAGCCGAAGTGGACCGAGGTGTGGAGTCACATCGCGTTGGGAAAAATATTCGATGTTACCGGGCAGCGCGATCGGGCGGTGAACGAATATCGTCAGGCAGTGCAGACCAACGACAACACCCAGGGAGCCGTCAACGAAGCGCGCAGGTATTTGGAAAAGCCTTATAAACGGCCGGATACGGAGTAGTTCTGAATCCGATCGACAGGTTGCGTGAACAATACGCCTTCCTATCCGCCACGGCTTTCTCGGAGCACGCCGTGAGGAGAGATGGCAATGATTTTCTTGTATCGGCGAAAGTCCTGGAGGTTGAGTGTGAGAAGATTGCCAATCTGGTGGATGTGCATCGCTGCGACGAGTCGAGCGTCATGAACCTGAACACCCGATACCCGTTCGGTGACGACGATTCTTCGCCATTCCCTATGAGTAGCTTCGCTATCGGCGATAAAATTAAGCTTGGCCTCAATCAGACTTGCACGTTCATCTGCTTCCGAAATGGAAAACCCAAATCCATTGCGGCCGGAAGGTCTGGTACAAACATTCCAGAATTCGATCAGATTCTGAGACGTATAGAAAAGATCCGCACCCTGTCCGGCTGACACGCCGCAATAAGACATTTGTATCCACAAGATAGGAAGCGCCCGTCTCAGTCATGCTCCCCGTAGATCATCTCGCGAGAGAATGTCTCGGCGGGAAGCTCCGGGACATTCGGAGCTTTACTAGCCAGCGCATCCAGAAAGCGCCGAAATTCCTGTTGGCTCGCCCGGGAACGGCGCCTTGGCACGGAGTCAATCGCCTCCTGAAGTAGCCGTTGCGCATACTCTTCCAACGCCATGCCACACGACTGGGCTTCGGCCGCCAATCGCGCCTCCATTTCGGGGTTAAGTTCAACCTGAATAGCCATACCGGTCTCCCCAGCAAGGTTAACTCCCTATGAAACGAAAGGCCAGAACAATACCAAACGACTGAATAATCCTTACCGTTACTCGTAGCGAAGAGCTTCTACGGGGTCCAGGCTGGCGGCCCGGATGGCGGGGATCATTCCGCTTACCAGGCCGACTACGACCAGAATCACCGTGGCCACCAGGACTGTGCCGGGGGAAATCAGCAAGCGGATGTCCGCGGCTTCGCCATTCTTGGCAATTGCACTGTACAAGGTGATGCGGCCCACGACGACCGAAACCAGGTATGCAAGCCCAATGCCGCAAATGCCTCCTACGCCCGTAATTACCAGCGCCTCGGTAAGAAACTGGACCAGGATGTGACGGCGACGCGCACCCAGCGCCTTTTCGATGCCGATCTCGCGGGTGCGCTGCTGCACCGCCACCAGCATGATGTTCATCAACCCGATGCCCGCAATGCCCAGGGTCAAAGTTCCGATAAACGCCATCAGAACCTGCAAACCCGCCGTGATGATGCGGAATTGAGAGAGCTGCTCCATCAGGTTGGCGACAAAGACCGCATTGCGATCCGATGGCCGAAATTGATGAGCAGCACCGAGCGTTCCCCGCAATGCGGATTCAGTGGTTAGATAGTTGCCCTGGTAGTTGAACCAGATCGCATCCAGATACTTGGTATCCTTCACATCGCTCATGGTGGTAAAGGGTATGTAAACCACCCGATTGATGTTGTCGTCTCCCTCCTGCATCTTGGCCTGCAATACGCCAATCACGGTGAAGCTCACGCCATTGATGCGAATCCGCTGCCCGATCGGATAGAGGCCTGAATAGAGCTTGGTCTTGGCTTCCGAACCGATCACGGCAACGTGGTTGCGTTGCTCCAGGTCTTTTTCGGTAAAGAAGCGGCCATAATCGAGAGCCAGCTTATGGACGTCGGCAATCGCCGGATACGATCCGCTCACCGACCATGTGTAGCTGTGAGTGTCGTTTTGGACGGTGACGTCCTTGGAGACCTCGGGGGAAATGTGAAGCAGCCCAGGGACGCTGCCGGCGATGAGATCGACATCGGCGATCTGGAATCTCACCTGCACACCAGCCTTCTTGCCCCCAGCCTGTTGGCTGGTGGTCCCCGGGAAGACACCCATGATGTTGGTGCCAAACTGGGCAAAGATGGCTTCAATGGCGCGGCCGAAGCCGGCGCCATAGGCCATAAGCAGAACCACCGTGGCAATGCCCCAGGCCATCCCGATGGTGGTGATCAGAGTGCGCCGGCGGTTGTACAGCATGGCCTCGTAGGCCTGAGAGAGCAAGTCGCGGAGCATCTGTGCTTCTCCTATTCCCGGCGCAGCGCTTCGACCGGGTCGAGGTTGGCTGCCTGGCCGGCAGGATAGACTCCGGCCACGATGCCGCTCAGGCAGAGCGCGCCCAACGCCAGAGCCGCGGACCACGGCACCAACCGTGGCGCATCGAAACCCTGCAAGCTGGTGCCCACCGCCGCATTCAGCGCAAACATGAGCGAGGCCGCCGCGGCAATCCCCACAGCGCCGCTGATGCCGGTCAAAAACATGCCTTCCAGCAGGAATTGCAGCATGATGTTCCGTTTGGTGGCGCCCAAGGCCTTGCGCAGGCCAATCTCCCTGGTGCGCTCGGCGACCGAGACGAGCATGATGTTCACCACGCCCAGGGCGCCCAGGCACAGGGTCACAATACCCACTCCACCCAGAAACAAGTCCATGGCATCGAAGATCTTGCCCACCATGCGCTGCGAATTGATTGAGTCCCACTCCTCGAAAGCATCCGGCGCGCTCGCGTCAAAACCATGCTGCCGGGCAACGATGGCATGCACCTCCGCAATGGCCGGCAGGTTGTCATCCTTGGCGGTGGGCTGGTATTGCAGCGAGCTCACCGCATCCTGGGCACGTTCTCCCCAGTCACAGGGAAGAGCTCCAGCATGGTGGTTAACGGAATGTAGACCCGCTGATTGTCACTGTCATTGTTGCCGCGCGCGATGCTGCCCGCCACCCCGATAACCTGGAAGCGGACTCCATTCAGGAGTATCCATTCACTGAGGGCCGGCCGGCCGGGAAAGAGCAGCGCGGCGGTCTTCTTGCCCAACACCACCACGCGGCGGCGCTGCTCCAGATCGTCGGAGCGCAGAAAACGACCCGCAGCGACAGGAAGAAAGCGAATATCGCTGTAGTTGGGCTCGACCCCGGTCACCTCTCCGCTGCTGCTCGACTCATCACTCACTTCCTTGATGGTCGAATTTTCCAGCATGGCGGTGATGTTGCGCACCTGCGGCGCGCCGGCGCGGATGGCCGCCTCGTCGGAGACGGTCAGCTTGTACGGCCGCATGCCGGTATGCTGGCTGGGGACGGCGGGGATGTTGCCGCCCCACATCATGATGACATTGTTGCCCAGCGAAGCCATTTGACGGCGCTGCCCGGAACGGAAGCCCTCGCCGAAGCCAATCAGCAAGAGCATTGAGCCCACACCCCAGGCGATGCCGAACATGGTGAGGAAAGCGCGCAGCTTGTGGGCCCAGATGGCTCGAAAGACCTCGCCGAAGATGTCAGCCGGAGATTGCATTGCCGTCACCTTCTAATACGGATCTGGCAGTGTGCTTGTTCCAATAAAGGCCGTTATTTGAGGTTCAGGGCCGCCATCGCCTCGTCGGCGCTGGGAGAGCTGACCTTGAGGTACTCCCCTACCCTCTTACGCTCTTCGGCGGAAAGCGTGGGGGCGAGGGCCAGAATGCGCCGCAGGGTGGTGGAAATGTCGTCGATGTAGTTCATCATTCGTATGGCTTCGCCGGAAAGTGGCATTGGGTTCTTCCTCTATACAATCAACAGCTATCTCCATTTTCCGTGCTGGGCGCGGATTCGTAAAGCGACCGGATGAATTTGGGCTGGCCGATCGCTGATCCTCGACCCCCCGGGAGCGCATCCAAAGAGACAATGTCAGCCACCAGCCATCTTTCGTCGAGCGAAGTCGCCTTGCCTGAGCGGGTTGCGGTCAAGGCCAACCCGCGCCAGGAAGCCTCCAACGAAATGAGGGAATGCGTGGAGCGAGTGCTGCACACCGATGCCCGGGTGCCGGTCTCAACCTATCGGGTGCAAATGCACAAAGACTTCAATTTTGCTGACGCGCAAGCCATTGTTGGCTACCTCAAGCAGCTCGGCATCGGCGACTTTTACTCCTCGCCTATCTTCGAAGCCCGCCCCAACAGCATGCACGGGTACGATGTCACGCGTCATGACCGCCTGAACCCTGAGATCGGCGGAAACGAGGGCTTTGAGAATTTCTCGGCGGAGCTGCAGCGGCAAGGCCTGGGGCTTCTGCTGGACATTGTTCCCAACCACATGGGGGTGGGCAACGACTCTATCTGGTGGCAGGACGTGCTGGAGAACGGCCACGCCTCGCAGTACTCTGAATTCTTCGACATCGATTGGAAGCCGCTGAAGCCGGCCCTGCGCAACAAGCTCCTTCTGCCCATCCTGGGCAACCAGTATGGCGCCGAGTTGGAGAGCAAGCATATCCAGGTGTCGATCGAAGACGGGCGGCCGCTGATTCATTACTACGATCACACCATGCCGGTGGCGCCCCGCACCGTGCACCTGATTTTTGACGCGGAGCAAATACCGCAGTATTTTCGAGAGCTGTTGCAACAGATCGACCAGCTTCCGCCGCATGAGACCAGCAACGACGATCTGCGGGAGCAGCGGCGGGCACAATTGGCGGAGTTGCTGCCGAGGCTGCGGGATATGCTCCGCTCCGCCTCACTGCAGCCGGTAATCCAACATGCGCTCGAAGTCATCAATGGCATCGAAGGAGATCCGCACAGCTTCGACCGCCTGCACACTCTGCTGGATGCGCAGCCCTACCGGCTAGCCTCCTGGCGCACTTCCGCCGAAGAGATCAACTACCGCCGCTTCTTCGATATCAACGACCTGGTGGGTCTGCGTATGGAGAATCCCGCGGTTTTCGCTGCGACGCACGGCCTGATTCGGTCGCTGATCGCCTCCCACAAGGTGACCGGGCTGCGCATCGACCACTGCGATGGTATGTTCAATCCCCGCCAGTATCTGATCCGGCTGCAGCTGTTGTACCTCGCCAGCCAATGCGCGGGCGAAGCACCGCGGCAAGAGACCGCGGCGAACGGAATCGAGCGCAGCATCCTCGATCCGGTGCGAGGATATGACTGGTCGCAGAGCCAGGGGCCGCTCTACACGGTGGTGGAGAAGATACTGGAGCCGCGCGAATACCTGCCGCCGGAGTGGCCGGTTCGCGGAACCTCAGGATATGACTTCGTTTACCTGGCCAACGGCATCTTTATTCAAAGCGCCAACGAGAAGCGGTTCAACGTTCTCTATGCCCAGGTGCTCGGGCACCCGGCTGATCCGGACGAAATTATTTACCGGTCCAAGCTGCAGGTGATGCAGACGGCACTGGCCAGCGAGGTGTATGCGCTGACCAACCTGCTCAGCAAAATTGCCGCTTCCAATCGAAGGGCGCGCGACTTCACCGATAATATTCTCGAGACGGTTTTGCGCCACACCATCGCCGCCTTCCCTGTCTATCGAACCTACATTGACGACCGCGGTGAGTACGGGGAGCGCGACGTGGCATTTCTGCGATTTGCGATTGCCCGGGCCAAACGGCTGAACCCGGATATCGATGCCTCCGCATTCGACTTCCTGCGCGAGACGCTGCTGCTGCAAAACAGTTCTCCGGCGGCGAAGCAGAAGCCTGATCCGCAAATCCTTTATTTCGCCCTCAAGTTCCAGCAACTGACAGGACCGGTGATGGCCAAGGGGGTTGAGGACACCACGTTTTATGTCTATACCCGCTTCCTTTCGTCCAACGAGGTCGGCGGTTCCGCGAAATCCTTTGGCATCTCGCTCGAAACCCTGCACCAGAGCAACCAGGAGCGCCTGAGACACTCGCCGGACACCATGCTGACGACGTCGACCCATGACACCAAGCGCAGCGAAGACGTGCGTAACCGGCTGAACGTGCTCTCTGAGCTTCCCCAGCTTTGGTCGTCATCCGTGCACCGTTGGCAGCGTATGAATTCCAAGTTCAAGCAGCGCATGGAAGACGGCCGCATGGCGCCGGACAACAACGAAGAGTACCTGCTCTATCAGACGATCCTGGGCGCATGGCCATGGCAAATGGAAAGCCAACAGGATCGCGAGAGCTACGTGGAGCGAATTAAGCAGTATGCGTTCAAGGCTCTGAGCGAAGCTAAAGTCAACCTGAGCTGGATTAATCCTGACCCTGAGTACATGAAGGCGGTGCACGCGTTTATTAGCGCGATCCTGATGCCGGGCCCGCGGGGAAAGGAAACTCCCTTCGTCGCTTCGCTCAAAGGGCTGTTGCCGCAGCTCAAGCTATTTGGGGCAGTCAATTCCCTGGCGCAGGTGGTGCTTAAGATAGCCGTTCCCGGGATACCTGATTTTTACCAGGGAAACGAGCTGTGGGAGCTAAACCTGGTCGACCCCGACAACCGGCGGCCGGTGGATTACCGTCTGCGCGCCGGGTACCTGGATGCGCTGCACGCGCTGGCGGAGCGGGAGGGCCCTGCCGCGGTGTGCCGTGACGTGCTCGGCAATCTCGCGGATGGCAGGGCGAAGCTTTGGACCACGCATCGTGCATTGCAATTGCGTACGCGGGAACATGCTCTCTTCCGCCGCGGTGAGTACGTTGCGCTCGAGGTCACAGGGGAACGGCAGGAAAATGTGATTGCGTTTTTACGCCGGGATACGGCGAGCGAGCGAAGCGTCCTGGCCGTGATCCCGCGTTTCGCCTGCACGCTGATGAGAGGCAAACCGGAACTGCCTCTCGGGGAAGCCTGGGGCAAGGATCAGTTGCAGATCCCGGTGTCGCCAGGGACGCGTTATACGAATGTGTTCACTGGAGAAGTGGTGACCGTACCGGAACAGCAAAATTTGCCGCTGAGCACGCTGCTCGGCAGCTACCCAGTGGGGCTCTTGATCAGCGAAGAGTGAGCGAGTATGCGCCTTCGACTGGCTATGAATTATCGCCAACTGCGCACGTGATGAACGCGAAGATTTCGACGGTTTCACGCTTTCACCGCGTAGACGACGACGGCGGGGAGCGGCTGCAACGAACGCTTTCGTCGAAACGCGCAACAATATTGTCCATCAACTGCTGGGGTCGAGCCCCGGCTTTAACAGCATCTGCTTCAGCACCTTGTATGCTCGGGGCGAAACGTAGTGCAGCCCCCAAGGTACGGAAAACCTCGCTGGAGCAGTTCCACGAAAACCTTAGTGAGAGATTCGCTGCGGAGGTTCGGACCAGACTGTACGCTATGTGGACCTGATGTCCGGTATGCTCAGGCTTTGGGTGGCTCTACCCAGCCGTCGCGATCGGTTAGCTCGGCGAGCTGCGCCAAGCCGTAAGCCTGGTCGGCTTTGAGCGCGTCGGGCGCCATGCGCCAGGTCCAGTTGTTCTCGGGGGTGGCAGGCGTGTTCATGCGGGCTTCCGAGCCGAGAACCAGAACGTCCTGCACGGGGAAAATGCAAACATCGGCGACCGAGGTCGAGGCCGCGCGAATCAAGCTCCAGACCACGTCATTCGGAGCCGGATTGAGATAAAGATAGACCGCATTCCTCTCGCTCTCGGTAATGCCGTGCTGCCACCAGCCCAGCGTGGTGTCGTTATCGTGCGTGCCCGTATATACAACAGTGTTGGGTACATAACGGTGGGGCAGGTAATTGTGGGCAGCGCGGTCGCTGAAGCCGAATTGCAGCACGCGCATACCGGGCAGATCGAACTTCTCGCGCAGCGCATCCACTTCGCGGGTAATCAAGCCCAGATCCTCGGCAATCAACGGCAGCTCTCCCAACTGGTCGCGCAGCGCATTAAAGAGAGCGACGCCAGGGGCCTTGACCCACTCACCATGGATGGCGGTCTCATCCTCGGCGGGAATCGCCCAGAAGGCTTCAAAGCCGCGAAAGTGATCGAGCCGGATGATGTCGTAAAGCACATGGGCCCGGCGCATGCGGTCTACCCACCAGTCGAAGCCCCGCTCTTCCAGCACGTCCCACTTGTAGATGGGATTGCCCCAGCGCTGCCCGGTGGCGCTGAAATAATCCGGCGGCACACCGGCGACGCGAATGGGCGAGAGGTCTTCATGCAGCTCAAATAATTCAGGATGGGTCCACACGTCGGCACTGTCGTAGCTGACAAAGATCGCGACATCGCCGATAAAGCGTATGTCGCGCTCGGCACAGTAGGCGCGCAGGGCCTTCCACTGCTCATCGAAAGCAAATTGGATGGCCTGCTGGACCTCAAGATCGTCCCGGCTCTCCTGCTGCAGCTGGAGCAGCGCATCCGGGTCGCGGTGTGCGTACTCCCTCGGCCAGGACGACCAGGAACCCAATGAGAATCTCTGCCGCAGCACGATGTAGCGCGCGTAATCCAGCAGCCAGAAGGCATTCTCCTCACGAAAGCGCTGGAAGCGGACCCACTGCTGATCGTCGTGGTGCGCTAGAAAATTTTTTGCGGCCTCCACCAGCAGCGGCCACTTGTGCTTCTCTACTTCCTCGAAGCGCACATTGCCCGCATGGCCCGGCAGGCCGGCGAGGCGCTGGGCTGCGATCCACCCATCTTCTACCAGTTTCTCCAGGCTGATCAGCGAAGGATTGCCGGCAAAGGCGGAAAGGGCCGCGTAAGGCGAATTGCCATAGCCGGTGGGGCTTAACGGAAGAACCTGCCACAGCCGCTGTTTGGCAGAGGCCAGAAAGTCGGCAAAGTCATACGCGGCGGGACCGAAGTCTCCGATGCCGCCGTAAGAAGGCAAAGACGAGATATGGAGGAGGAGTCCCGACGATCGTTCGAGGGCCATTTATTACCTGTATCGGAGGCGAAAAGAACTATGGCCTTCGGGGAAGAAAGATTCCGAAACGAAGGCCACGGTTGCCTGGAGGTTAGCCCTGCATTCCCTGAGGCAGGCCGGTCTGCGCACGCTTGTTCATGCGAATGCCTCCCTGCTTTTGGTAGCGATCGGTCAGGTCAGTCACGAAGACCTCAAACATCTGCTCCCGCTTTTCGGTGAGCAGCTGCTCGCGTGTGGCGTCGAAGTTCTTGGCTGTCTCCTCCGGTGTCGGCTCCTGCTTGTCATCGATCTTAGCCACAATGCCGCTGTGACCGGTGTTGATGGGCTTGCTGATCTGGCCAATCTTCAGCTCGAAAAGATCGGGGGCCGCGGTGGACAAGGCCCCGATATCCGGCACCTGCCCAGTTTGTCCCACCAGATCGCTGGTCTTGAGGGTTGCGCCCAGCTCCTTAGCAGCCTGGGCCAGATTGTTTTCGGCATGCGCCTTGTCGGCCAGTTCATTGGTCTTGCGCGCCAGGAGCTGGGGCAACTGCTGCTCCCGGAAATCGTCCGCCAGGTGCGACTTGTATTCCTCGAACGTCGGGGCGTGGGCAGACTTCACGTCTTCCACCTGGAAGACAGCGAAACCGTCGCCCGTCGAGCTCACCTGCGGAGCAGCCCCCGGCTTGGCGGCGAAGGCCAGGGTCAACATTTTTGCTCCGTCGGGTAAGCCGGAGAGCACTGCGTTCTGGGCCACGTAATCGGTCGTTACTACCTGCAGGTGATGCGCCTCGGCAGTTTTTGCCAAGCCTGATTTGGCTGCTTCCGTAGCCAGCTGCTGGGCGAAGCTGGCCTCTTGATCCGCTTCCTGCTGACGGGTCAGCGTCGCCAGAATCTGGGCTTTCACCTCGTCCAGAGGTTTCAGGTGGGCTGTTTCCTTCTCTTCGACCTTGATGATGTGATAGCCGAAATCGGTCTTGACCACGTCGGAAATCTGCCCTGGCTGAAGGGCGAAAGCTGCTTTCTCAAATGGCGGCACGGTCACGCCGCGTTGAATCATTCCCAACTCACCGCCCTGCTCCTTGCTGCCCGGGTCATCGGAGTTGGCCTTTGCCAGGGCAGCAAAATCAGCGCCGCCCTTGATTTGCTTGAGCAGGTCTTCCGCCTTAGCTTTGGCAGCCGCGTCGGTCTTGGCGTCCGCGCCCTTGTCCACCTTGATCAGGATGTGCCGTACCTTTACTTCCTCCGGCACTTGAAAATCCTTTTGATGCTGCTGGTAGTACGCCTCCACCTGCTGGTTGGTGACAGGCGGCGCTCCGCCCGGCACGTCATTCTGGCGTAGGGGAATGTATGCCAGCTTGCGCGTCTCGGGAATCGCATCCTTGTAGCGCGCCGCACTCTGCTTGAAGAATGCCTGCAGCTCAGCATCCGTGGGATTGATCTGCTTGCGCAGGTCTTCGGCGCTGATCACCGCGTAGTCAAACTTGATCTTGGTTCCCTGCTGGCGATAATAGTCGCGCACATCCTGGTCAGATACGGTGATGCCGCCCGTCACCATCGCTTCGCAGGCGATTGATCTCGATCTCTTTCTTGACCTGGGTTTCGAAATCCTGGATCGAGGTATGAAAGTAGTTGGACACGAAATCCGCGTAGCGATCCTCACCGATGAACTGTCCACCGGGGAAGAGCGCCTGGGCGAAAGGCCCGGTTTGCATGGCGCGGCGCAGATCGGCATCCCCTACCTGGAGCCCCAAACGGTTGGCTTCCTGGACCAGCACCGCCCGCTGGATCAGCACCTGGGCCGCTTTGGGCATCAGGTAAGGCAGCAACATATCGGGGTAGTGCTGTTGCTGCAGCATTCTTTCCGCAATCTGCTGCACCTCAGGGGTGGTGATGGCGGTGGTGGTGCCGAAGTAGCGCCCCATGAAGCCGCCGGTGTGCACGGTGGCGTAATTGTCGGAGGAGGTCTCGGTATCGGCAAAAATGCCCGGCACCAGCGTAATGACCATGGTGCCTACGGCGACCGCAATAATAACGATGAAGATGATCTTGACGACGCGATTGTCTTTTTGAAGGAAACGGATCATGGAAGAGTGGCGACCTTTAGAGCGAATTGCAGAGACTTTGCTCGCTCTGCGGGAAAGATCAAGTATAGCTGGATCGGGCGCGGATTTCCGGGGGCGGGCATCTGTTCGAGGTTGCAGATGGATCAGCCGTCCCTGACGGGACTTCTGCGGATTGATCAACCAACCGAGGACTGTCGTCCTGGGTTACTTTCAGCCGTCCCGGCGTGCCGGGACTTCTAAGTTCAGTTCTGAAATCGAGCGGCTTGTAAAATCGAGGGCTTCTGCGGCGTTCACGGGTCGCTGAGATTCGGAGGCTCCCATCTCTGAGGCTCAGAAATGGGAGCCGCGATGGTCGCGCCCGGCTTATCTCCAGCGGCGGTAGTAGTACGGATAGGCGTACACGTACGGGCGAGGGTAAGCGTAGGCATACGGATACGGGTAGCCATACGCATATGGATAAGGCGCATAGCCCGGAGGCGGCGGTGCGTAAGCCGCCGGTCCGGACCGTAACCGGGCCCATAACCGTAGGGTGGCGGCGGGTAGCGGCTGCCGACCGGTTGCGAACTCTGCTCAAGTTGGGCAGCCTCCTGATACGAGACAGGCTGCACGGTTGCCGGAGTGGTGAGATGGAAGGTGAGCACGGCTTCGGCAGGAACCACGCTACGTGGCCCGGGCGTTGCCGCGGAAGCACCTAGTCCTACACCGGTGCCTGCCACCGCGCCGATGGCTGCGCCAGGACCACCCCCGGCAATGGCGCCGATAACCGCACCCAATGCGGCCGCACCGACCGTATTGCCGGCAGTGTAGCCGCCCTTGCCCGGGCTGCTGGTGTCAAACGTATCGGTGGCCAGCGAGTACGAATTGCCGCCCAGATTAAGGGTGGTCAATTGAAGCGCGATACTGGCACCGCCCTTCAACTCGCCCGGCTTCTTGACGTCGACGATCCTGCCGGTTACCTGCGGCCCCACGCGGAATCGCCAGCACATTGCCGACATAGACGTTCTGGGCCACGGTTCCCTGGAAATAGTCTCCCGGCTTAACCTTCCTGGAGTCCAACGGTTCGCTGGTGCGAATCGGCAGGAGCACCCCGGCGGCCACAGTGACCGGGCCGGATGGCGGCGCCATCGGCGCCGCTTGAGGGCCGCCCTGATAGGCATTCGGCGAGTTCTGGCCAGGCTGGTAAGCCGGGCGCGGCGGCTGTCCATAGCCTACTCCCGGGCCGTTCGGAGCTGGACCCTGGTTGGGATATTGGGCAGCCGGCTGGTTCGGATCCTGATTCGGATTCTGCTGGCCCGGATATTGGCTTGGGCCCTGGTCGGCAGGCTGGTTCTGGATCCTGCGCCGCACTATCCGGCGGAGGGACCTGTCCATTCTGCGCATCGGGCGGCGGCCCCGCAGGGCCCCAATCACCCGGCTGGCCCGGCGTCGGGGCCTGTTGCCCCGCGGCTTGCGTCTGCGCGGACGCGACCAAGGCCGGAGCGAACGCCAAGCTTGCGCTCAACGCCCCAGAAAGAACCCATTGCAAACGATTTCTCTTGATCAAATACATCCTCAAACCCCCTTGCCCAGGCAAGACGCCCGATCCGCCCGCCAGGACATACTGCATAGACGGTGAACGACACAGTCCGTCACAGGTGCTAACCCTGTTCTACGGCAAAAGTTACGCTTGCCCGCTACCTTACCATTATCCTCCCTAGCCGGGGAAACTTCGGGGCAGATGACAAACTAGGTATTCACCTATCATTCGCGGACTATTCTCACGCCATTCAAACTGTGATAGAAGCCCTGCTGCATCATCGCTGGAGCAATGAGCAACCATCGTCACGTTGCGGCTCCCAGCCTGGCCGGACTGCCCGATGGCGGCGGCCCAAAGGCTCGCCGTCCTCCCACTGCTTACCCCTGAGCAACAGCTCAAATGCTCCGCCTTGGTCCCGCCGGCTGCCGCAGCCGGGCAGACCTGGCAGGAGAGCGGCGCCCTGCCTTACGTCTCCGGAACCTTCGGGCGCTACCGCGTGCGCCTGGCGAAGGACGCCCGTGATCGCCTGGCGGCCTGCCGGCTCCGCTTTAATGTATTCAACATCGAGATGGGGGAGGGGTTGTCGTCGTCGTACTCAACCGGCCTCGACCGCGACCGCTTCGACCCGGTTTGCGATCACCTGATCGTCGAAAACCAGGACGACGGCCGGATCGTCGGCACCTACCGCATGCAGTCAGGGCTCACGGCCGCGGCTGCCTTCGGCTACTACAGCGCGCAGGAGTTCGAGTTTGCCCCCTTCGAGTGCATCCGCGACCAGGTTCTGGAGCTGGGCCGAGCCTCGATCGATCGTGAGCACCGCTCCAGCGAGGTGCTCACGCTGCTGTGGAGGGGGATTGCCCAATATGCCAAACACCACGGCCTGCGGTATCTCATCGGCTGCTCTTCCCTGACCTCGAAAGACCCCCTCGAAGGCTGGAGCCTGTACCGTCAACTTGGCTCTCAACTGGTTTCATTTGAATACGTTACCGTTCCTACCGCGGCCTTTGCCTTGCCTTGCCCCGAAGGCGAGCCGAGGAGTGCCGGTCAAGCTGCCCAGGTTGCTGCGGACCTACCTTGGCGTGGGGGCCAAGATCTGTGGGCCACCTGCCTGGGACCGCGCTTTCGGCACCATCGACTTCCTTACCCTTCTGGACCTGGAGCAGGTTGTCCCGGCGGCGCGAAGCCGCTTCCTGGTGGAGTAAGCCGGATGCTCCCGAGCCGCCGGCAGGTGTAGAGGTGCGGTGCGCATAGCCATCATGCTCGGCTCCATGCTCGAAGCCCTGGTGCGGTTCGGGCCCATCTACCTCATGTCCCGCGGCCGAGTCTCCGGCGCCCGCCGCGCCGCGTGGGTTCACGAATCCTTCGCCCGGCTGGCCCGGCGGCTTTCCCTGGTACCTTCCGTTCCGCCGCCGCAGGCGGAGAGGGCACCGGCCTCCTGGTCTCTAACCATCTGAGTTATCTCGACATAATGGTTTATGCCGCGGCCCGCCCGTTGCGCTTCGTAGCCAAGTCCGAGGTCCGGCGATGGCCCCTTGTGGGCATCCTGGCCAGTCTTGGCGGCACCATATTCGTCGAGCGCGAGCGCAGCCTTCAGGTCGGCCAGGCGGCCGGCAAATCGAGCAGAGCTTGCGCGAAGGGGTCCCGGTGCTGCTTTTTCCGGAGGGCACCAGCTCGGACGGCAGCTCAGTCCTGCCCTTTCGCCCGCCGCTCTTTGACCCGGCCATCCGCGCCGGGGCCTGCGTCACTGCGGCGGCAATCCGCTACCACGCGGACGATGTGGCGGAGGACGAGGTGACTTATTGGGGAGACATGGTCTTCCTGCCCCATGCATTTCGCACCCTGTGCCTGGAGGGCCTGACCGCCGAGATCACTTTCGGCTCCTCCTGCCGGTTCGACAACCGCAAGACCGCAGCCCAGGTGGCATGGCGGCAGGTGCAGGCATTGCGCGACAGCGGGCGCAGCGCGTGAGCTACCCGCGGCTCTGGCCGAGGCCATGAGCTGATCATTTGTGCGCTTCCCCCTTTACAGGGTCCCCCGTTGTCGTGGTAGACATGCATCCATGCCTGCCGCTACGGAAAAGCATCTGCACCTGAGCGAAATCGCTCCCCGGATCATCCAATCGGAAATTCGTTCCATGACGGTTGAGTGTGACGCCGTGGGGGGCGTGAACCTGGCCCAGGGGGTCTGCGATACCCCTTTACCCGCCCCGGTCGTCGAGGCCGCCATCCAAGCCATCCACGATGGCTACAATATCTACACCCGCCTGGACGGGGTAGCCGTGCTGCGCCAGGCAATCGCCGAGAAACTGGAGCGGCATAATGGCCTGATCGCCGATCCCGACAAGGAGATCCTGGTCACTTCGGGAGCTACCGGGGCCATGTCCTCCACTTGCCTGGCGCTGTTCGATCCCGGCGACCAGGTGATTCTCTTCGAGCCGTTTTACGGGTACCACTACAGCACCCTGCTATCCATTCGAGCCGAGCCGGTATTGGTGCCCCTCGAGCCCGCCACCTGGGAGATCGATTTCGATCGTCTTCGCGCTGCCATCACTCCCCGCACCCGCGGCCTGGTGATCAATAGCCCGATCAATCCCTGCGGGAAGGTATTCAGCCGCGCTGAGCTCGAGGGCATTGCCGCCCTGGCCATGGAACACGACCTGTTTGTGCTGACCGATGAGATATATGAGTACTTTGTCTACGACGGTCAGTCCCATGTGAGCCCGGCGACCATTCCCGGCATGGCGGAACGGACGGTCACGATTTCCGGCTTCTCCAAGACGTTCAGCATGACCGGGTGGCGGGTGGGCTACCTTTCGGCCAGCAGCAAATGGATTCCCGCCATCGGCTACTTCCACGATCTGGGCTACGTCTGCAGCCCCTCGCCTTTCCAGTACGCCGCGGCAGCCGGCCTGCGGGCTTTGCCGGATAGCTTCTACCAGGGGCTGTCGACCGAGTACCAGGAGAAGCGAGACCAGATCTGCGATGCCCTGACGGCAGCCGGCCTTACTCCCGCGGTTCCGGCCGGCGCTTACTATGTGCTGGCCGACGCCACCAGGATTGAAGGGGATCGGGCCAGCGTCAAGGCCCGTAACCTGCTTCGCGCCACCGGGGTGGGAGCAGTCGCCGGATCTGCGTTCTACGGCGCCGGCGGGGGAGAAAACGTGCTCCGCTTCTGTTTTGCCAAGCAGTCCGCCGAGCTGGACAGGGCTTGCACCGCGCTCCGAGCCTTTGGCGAATACCGTCTCCGAAGAGACTGGGTGGCCCATACGTTCCGTGTTGTCGGCAAGTGTGGGATGCAGCGAACCTTGATTGTGCCTGCGGGATTGCACCTGAGGATTGGCGACTTGCCCTTTCAGCGCCGTGGCTCCCGACACTTCCAAAGCACGGCAATATGCGCCACTCGGGATCGGTGGTAAAGGAAGCCCATGCCCTTCAAGCCCGCCTCCCTGCTTCCATTCGGTGAATCCATTTGGTGAGTCGGAGCATCAGATAGCTTGACAACAATAGACTCAAGTGCGAGTCTAAGAACCACAAACTCGCACACGAGTGCAGGAGCAGCGAAGCGATGGCAAAGATTATCGGTATTGATTTAGGCACTACAAACTCGGTGGTGGCGGTGATGGAGGGCGGCGAGCCCAAGGTTATACCCAACGAGGAGGGCGGCCGTACTACCCCGTCCGTCGTCGGCTTCACCAAGAGCGGTGAGCGGCTGGTAGGCCAGGTGGCAAAGCGCCAGGCAATTACCAACCCGGAGAACACAATTTATTCGATCAAGCGCTTCATGGGCCGCCGCGCCAATGAAGTGACCGACGAAATGAGGATGGTGCCCTACAAGGTGAAACAACAGGGCGACCATGTAGTCGTCGTGGCCCAGGGGAAGGAATATACCCCACCTGAGGTCTCGGCGATGATTCTGCAGAAGCTGAAAAAGGCGGCAGAAGACTATTTGGGCACGACGGTGACGGAAGCAGTCATTACCGTGCCGGCGTACTTCAACGATGCCCAGCGCCAGGCGACCAAAGATGCGGGCAAGATTGCCGGTCTCGACGTGAAGCGCATCGTCAACGAGCCCACGGCGGCGGCGTTGGCCTACGGGCTGGATAAGAAGAAAGACGAAACGATCATCGTCTATGACTTCGGCGGCGGAACCTTTGACGTCTCCGTGCTGGAAGTAGGCGAAGGCGTGATCGAGGTGAAATCGACCAATGGCGATACCCACCTGGGCGGCGACAACCTCGACCAGCGCATCGTGGACTGGTTGATCGACGAGTTCAAGAAAGACGAGCAACTGGATCTGCGGGCCAAGGGCAACGAGATGGCACTGCAGCGCCTGAAGGATGCGGCGGAAAAGGCCAAGATCGAGCTCTCGACAACCGTCGAGACGGAGATCAACCTGCCCTTCATCACGGCGGATGCAACCGGACCGAAGCACCTGGTCAAGAAGCTGACCCGGGCCAAGCTCGAGCAGCTGGTGGAAGACCTGCTGCAGCGCTCGATCGAGCCCTGCAAGAAGGCCCTGGCCGACGCGCAGATCGACTCCAGCAAGATCGACGAAGTGGTGCTGGTGGGCGGACAGACGCGCATGCCGCGGATCCAGCAACTGGTGAAGGACCTGTTCGGCAAGGAGCCCCATAAGGGCGTGAACCCGGATGAGGTAGTAGCCATCGGCGCGGCCGTTCAGGCGGGCGTACTGGCCGGAGAAGTAACTGACCTGTTGCTGCTCGATGTGACGCCGCTGACCCTGGCGATTGAGACGCTGGGCGGAGTGGCGACCAAGATGATCGGACGCAATACGACCATCCCGACCAAGAAGACGGAGACGTTTTCGACGGCGGCCGACAACCAGACCGAAGTGGAAGTGCACGTACTGCAGGGCGAGCGCCCCATGGCCGCGCAGAACCGGACATTGGGCAAGTTCAAGCTGAGCGGAATTCCGCCGGCTCCTCGCGGGGTGCCGCAGGTTGAAGTGACCTTCGACATCGATGCCAACGGCATCCTGAACGTGACGGCGAAAGACAACGCCACGGGCAAGGACCAGAAGATCACCATCACTTCTTCTTCGGGTCTAAGCAAGGAAGAGGTTGACCGCATGGCGAAAGAAGCCGATGCGCACGCCTCCGAGGACCAGCAGAAGCGGGAAGAGGTCGAGGCGCGGAACTCGCTCGACAACATGGTGTACAACGTCGAGAAGATGCTGAAGGACAACGGCGACAAGGTTTCCGGCAGCGAGAAGAGCGACGTTGAGGCAGCATTGACCGAAGCCCGGACTGTGCTGCAGGGCGGCTCAAGCGCGGCCGAGATGAATGCGGCGCGGGAGAAAGTGACCGCGGCTTCGCATAAGCTGGCCGAAGCCATGTACAAGGCTAACGCGTCCGGAGCTACGGCTTCGGGTGACGCAGCCGGGACACCTGGCGGCGCGGGAGAAAAGAAGGAAGAAGGCGTAATCGACGCCGAGTACGTGGACGTCGCGGACAAGAAGTAAGGCTGCCGCTCTCAGTCAGACGTAGCACAGGGCGCTCGATCGCTAAGGGCGCCCTGTGTTTTTCAAGGATGAAGCAAGAAGTGGAGCAGCAGAACAAGCGGAAAGCAGGACAAAAAATGACTGAGACGATGTGGAAATACGAACAGCTTCGGGCAGGAAAGATCTACAACCAGGTCATGTTCAATACGCGAGAAGAAGCTGAGAGCTTCGCCGCGCAGATGACCCGGGTGGAACCCGATCTGTTCTGGCGAATTGAGCCGGTAGAAGCCCGGTTGTGGTGGAACTGACTTTAAGACACGGGTCGCCTATGGCGAGCCCGTTAGATATTTGTAACCCGTTGTATTGAATTGACTAAACATGGCGACGACACAGACCAAAGATTATTACGGCCTTCTAGGGGTCAAGAAGACGGCAACGGCGGACGAGATCCGCAAGGCCTTCCGCAAGCTCGCCCGCAAGCACCATCCGGACGTGAATCCCGGGCGACAAGAAGGCAGAAGAGCGGTTCAAGGCTATCTCGGAAGCCAACGATGTTTTGAGCGACGAGAAGAAGCGCAAGGTGTACGACGCGTTGGGGTACTACTCCGACCAGATCGATCCGGCAACGGCGGAGGCGGCGGCCCGTGGGGGCTACGGTGGTTTTCCCGGAGGGGCCTCGACGGGACAACAGGGCGGTGGCCGTGGCGTGCCCATCGACTTTGGCGGTTTTGACTTCTCTGACTACGCTACCCACCGTCCTGGCGAAACAGGAGCGGGATCAGGTTCGAACTGGGGCAGCTTCCGGGATATATTTTCCGGGGTATTCAACCATGGGCAGAAACAGCAAGGGCCGCAAGCGGGCACCGATCTGGAATACCAGGTCACGGTGGATTTCTGGACCGCGATCCGCGGCGGAGTCGCCCGGATCCAGGTGGCGCGGCAGGAAGTCTGCCCCACCTGCAAAGGCAAGCCCGACGTCTGGCGGAGGTGCATGTCCGGAGTGCCACGGCACCGGCCAAGTGACGCAAATGGGTGGACGCATGAAATTCAACATCGCCTGCCCGCGTTGTGAAGGCACGGGCAAGCTGGAGAATGAATGTGCGACCTGCCAGGGCGAGGGAACGGTAAGCCGCACCGAGACCGTCGAGGTTCGCATCAAACCCGGAACCCGCGATGGCCAGCGGATACGGCTGGCGGGCAAGGGCAACGCCGGCATCAACGGCGGCCCCGCAGGCGATCTCTATCTCATCATCAAGATCGACAGCCACCCGGTATTCACCCGGTCGGGAGACGATATCCAGGTGGTGATCCCGGTTACGGTACCGGAGGCGGCTCTGGGCGCCAAGATTGAGGTGCCCACCATCGACGGCCGCGCCCAGTTGAAAATCCCGCCGGGGACGCAGAGCGGACAGAAGCTGCGCATGCGCGGCAAGGGAGTTCCTTCCGCAACCCACGACGGAGTTCGCGGCGACGAGATCGTTACCGTGGAGATCCTTGTGCCGCAACTGCGCGACGAGCGATCGAAGGAGATTTTGCGGGAGTTTGCCAAACTGAATCCGGAAGATCCAAGGGAGGCGATGTTCGCAGGAGTCTGACCTTGCCAGGCCTGTGAGATTGAGAACAAAAATGCCTACGAAACGTAAATCCAAAGGCGCTTACATGATCTCGGCGGTGGCCGAGATGTACGAGATCCACCCGCAGACCCTGCGGCTCTATGAGCGTGAAGGGCTGCTGCAGCCCTCGCGCACGGTAGGAAACACCCGTCTGTACACCGATGAAGACCTGGAGCGGCTGGAGTTTATTCTCAACCTGGCCCGCGAGCTCGGGGTGAACATCGCGGGCATCGCCATCATTCTGCAGATGCGGGAGCGGATGGAGGAGATGAATCGCCAGATGCAGGATTTCGTCGACTACGTGCGCACCGAGATGCTCACCAAGATGCAGCAAGGCATGCCGGCCAGCGAAGGCGCCATCGTCGCCCTGCGCCGGCCGATGGTCGTCCCGGTGGCCACCCGCAAGCGCTGAAGCAGCTAATTTCAAGACGCTTTATGGGCCAAAGTGTACTCTAAAAGGGGGCAGGTTTAGGTCTTAACCCTGGCCCACTGCAAGCATGATGAATCTTCTGCTCGTCCTGAGTATTACCGGCATCATCACCTCGACGATGTATGCCCTGCTGGTAGTCGCAGGTGCGGTGCGTCTGGCGTCCGCCGGCGCAAGTCGCTGCCAGGCGCGTTCACCCCGCCGGTGAGCTTGCTCAAGCCGCTGCACGGGCCGGAACCCGACCTCGAATCTCACTTGCAGAGCTTTTTTGAGCAGGACTATCCCAAGTTCGAGATCATTTTTTGCGCGCGCAGCGACCAGGATGCGGGACTGGAGATCGCCAGGCGGGTAGCGGCGCGTTATCCGGCGATTCGCTCACGGTTCCTGTGCAGCGGCAATGCCCCGTACGCCAATGCCAAGGTTTGGTCGCTGGAGAGGATGCAAAGCGCTGCGGCACACCGTTTCCTGGTGGTGAGCGACAGCGATGTCTCGGTAAAACCTGATTATCTGCGCGCGGTTATGGCGCCGTTCGCCGATGAGCGGGTAGGCATGGTTACCTGCCTGTACCGGGGCGTAGGCCGGGGACAGTTTCTGGTCGAAGCTGGAAGCGGTCGGAATGTCGGTGGAGATGTCGGCTGGGGTGCTGGTGGCGGAGATGCTCGAAGGGCATGAAGTTTGCCCTGGGCCCGACCATGGTGGTGCGGCGCGACTCCCTGGACGAAGCAGGGGGGTTTCGGGCCCTGGGACCCTACCATGCGGACGACTTTATGCTGGGGAACCTGATCTCGGCTGGCGGACACCGGGTCGTGCTGTCCACCCACACCATCGAGCACCACGTACTGAATTCCTCGTTTCTTTCCTCAGTGCGGCACCAGATCCGGTGGATGAAGAGCACCCGATTTTCCCGCCCCAAGGGGCATTTCGGAACCGCGTTAACCTTCAGCGTGCCCTACGGGCTGCTGGCGGCAGGGGTGGCGCTGGCCTTTCATCGTCCTCTGCTGGGCGCCGCGCTTCTGGGCTGGGCCTGGGCCTCACGGATAGCGCTGGGGGCCCTGGTAGGTGGCCTGGTTGTTGGAGAGCCCCAGCTTCTGCGCAGCGCGCTGCTCTACCCGCTGCGCGACCTGCTGGGCTTTTGTTATTGGGTGGCAAGTTATGTGAGCAACGAGGTGCGGTGGCGGGGAGAGGTCTACAACCTGCTACAGGACGGGTTCATGAGAAATGATTCCCGCCCCTCCGAGCGCGAGCCCGAAGCCATTCTTACCGCGTAATACGCCCCACCCGTTTCAGCCGTCCGTAAGAGCCAGCCCCGAGCCTAGTCCAGGGAGTGCGCTCCACAGCGCTAACTTGTGTTAGATGTTTTCGTCAAAACTCCTAAAACTCCCAACCAAGTTAGCGCTTATGCATCCTGGGCTAAGTTCAAGTCGCCAAGCCTGCGTTCGCGGCGATTTCGGCCGGCGAACTACAGCGGGCGATCGGTGTAAAGCCCTTTGTCTGACAGCTCCTGCAGAAGATAGGCGCGGGTTCCGAGCAAGCCGGCTACGTGCGCCCGCACATCCCCCGGCACGAAGAGAAATCTGCGCGGCCCGTTGCCCCACAACGCAAGCAAATCAGCGTCACTGATCAGCACGCGCGGAGCATCCGGATAGTTCGAACCCCACAGCACAGAACTCACCCTTCCATTGACCAGCAAGGCTTGTCGCTGGGTATAGAAAAGAAGCGACGAACCGTCAGCTACGTCGCCATAGAGAATGAGCGTGGCATCCGTACCACGGGGGCAGATGTGGTTGATGGTATCGGCCATGGCCCGCGACGAGAGCATTGGCTCAAAGCGCGCCAGCGCGATGTGTGCCGCGATGAGAAATACAGCGGAGGTGAAGGCGACGCTGGCCGTGGCCTCGAAATGATGGCCCTGCCGGCGCAGTACCCAGGCCATCACGGGACCGAGCAGAAGCCCGGCGGCGGCCAGCCCCGCGGGCAAGCGCAGCGCGGCAAAGGATGGCCCGGTGAGATCGAACAAATGAGACATGGACAGCGTGTAGCCAGCCACATCGCGGTGGGCGAGGAGCGCACCTATATCGCTGCCCGGAAGGGATGGCGCGTGAGGACCACAAACCGTAGCCAAGGGCGATCGCGGCAATGATACCGATTACGGCCAACGTCGCCTGGGCTCCAGTGAGCCATTTGCTTACCGGTCCTGGCTCGCTTTCCTCGCGTGCCAGACAACCGGCAGTGAGCAACAGCAGAGGAAAGTAAACGGGAAAGGTGTAGTACTCCTGGTTGGTGGAGAGAGAGAAAAAGATCAGGATGACCGCCGCGTAGATCGCGAGCAGCCAGGTAGACCTGCCCCGGAAGAACACGACTGCGTGCGTCCATCGTCTTCGGGCGGTCCACGCCTGCCGGAGAACGACCGGCAGGTAGATGCTCCAGGGAAAAAGCCAGACCAGGTGCAGGCTCCAATAAAGAAGAAAAGGAAGCTTGTTGTAGTCGACCGGGTAACGCTTTCCGAGGAAGCGAAGGACCTGCTCGTTGATGAAGTAGAAATAGAAAAAGCCATGGACATTGCCGGGGGACGGAATGTTCCCAAGAGGGTGCCCGGCGCCTGGATTGCGAATCCCGGCAAGGATGTGCCATGGCGCAGCGATGACCAGAAAGAGCACAATGCCAGAGGGCAGGCGGAATTGACGCCAGCGCCGCCAAAAGCCGGTGAGCAGCAGATAGGGCACGGCAGCTAAAAAGAAAAAGACCGGAGCCACCAGTCCCTTGGCCAGCATGGCCAGCGCCAGGGCCGCCCAGGTAAGGTAAAAACGGCGGGGTTTCTCATCTTCGATCCCGATGAGAAAATTGTAGAGAGCAAAGGCGAGCAGCAAGGTAAGCAGGACTTCGGGAATGAAGACACGGGTAAAGAGAAAAACGCCTACGCTGGTAAGAATGCTGAGGGCGGCATAGAACGCGGCGCGATCGCCGTAGGCACGGCGGCCCCATGCCCAGGCCAAAATGGCCAGGCCGAGTACGCTCAGGCTCAGCGGCAGATGGGTGGCAAAGACGTTATATCCGAAGAGGTGGTAATCGGCAGCGGCCAGCCAATAAGGCAACGGCGGCTTTTCCAGATAGCGGATGCCATCTACTTTCAGCGTGACCCAGTCGCCGCTCTGCGCCATGTGCTGGGCGGCGGTGGCGTGGGTGGCATCGGCGTCATCCAGCAGCGGCGGCGCAAAAAGCGCGGCCACATGGACGGCTGCAAAGACCAGCAACAGCAGCGTCCAGGCTCGCACTGGAGAGAGGCTAAAGGCATTCTCGGGCGGCGCCTCGAGGGAAAGAGCGAAGTGATTCGACATGGTTGCTAAACGTGCGGTGCGTAAGTTGCAGGATACCAGCCAGGCACCTGTAATAACCGCCCTGGACCCCTTGGCGCAGTTGGCTCCGACGGCTGACGACTTCGGCGCCGCTGCAACCCAGTGCGTCCATGATGCGGACTCGGGGGCCGTGCATCGCGTGAGAACCAGCTCGCGGCGGCTACAGGCGATGCTCGAGGCCATGCTGCGCGAAGCCCCCGCCATGGTCGTCCGCCAAGTAGAGCAGCCGGCGCGGGCGATGTTGCGGCCGCTGAAGCAGATTCGTCGGGCCGCCGGACCGGTGCGCGATCTGGACGTGCATCGCAAGCTCCTGGAAAACTGGCTGGGCGAGGGAGAGCCCAAACCAGACGACGGGAATGATTCCCCTGCCCTGGACAACGATGCGAACGTGCTCCGCGCGCAGGCCGAGAAGCTCGATACCTGGCTCAAAGGCGAGCGCAAGCACCTGGCGCATGGCATGCAGAAGCAGATCAGGAAGCGGCTGCAGGGACTGCCGCAACTGCGGAGTACGCTTTGGACCGCCATTGCCCAGATCCCGCCAGGCACGCAGAGGGCGCCACGTGGGGCAGATACCGTGGCCTTGGAGGACTTTGTGCGCGCAGCCGACGCGATGCCACTGCTGGATGCAGAGAATCTGCATGACTTTCGCAAAGCAACGAAGAAGGCGCGGTATGTCGCCGAATCGGGCGCACAGGGGCAGAGTTACAGCGGCGTGGCCAAGGCGCTAAAAAGCATACAAGACGCGATCGGCGAGTGGCATGACTGGCTATGCCTTGCGGAGGAGGCGAAAACAGCCCTGGGCGAGGATGCGCCGGAGCTGACGGCTGCTTTGGAGCGCGAGGTGGAGCGCCATTTTACCGCGGCGATGAATACCACCGTCAACCTGCGGGGGCGGCTGATTGGAGAATGGATGGCGATGAACCCACCACCCGCCAAGCGGCAACCGCGCGGGTCGCCATCGATAGTGCCCGCGCGGTTTCCGGCTTTTAGCGCCGATCAGAGCCGACACGCTCGATTCGTTCAACTTGATCTCGTGCTTCAATAAGGTCAAAGCGGAGGACTTGGTTTCTGTAAAGCAATTCGGCTACCAGTGCCCTCAAATAAGATCGCTCTTCACATTCGGGGCAAGACAGACCAGTCCCCAGCCACGGTCATCTGGGCGGCTTTCATGGTTGCTACTGCGACTGCGGTTGCCATAAATCCTCCTATCTGAATCAGACCCGCGTTAACTGCTGTGATTAAGCCTGAAACGCAGAGGCGAAGCCATTGGACGAAAGTATCGACCCATACTTTCGTACGAATTAGCTTTGCTTAGTCATGCTCATGGTTGTTCCGACGTTCCGACGTTTCGACGTACTCGCACTACATTACCGAACCCACTTATGAATAACGACTTGCGGGAGTGTGCTTCCGGTCAGTATCCAATACCTAAGTACAATAGACACCGCCGGCCACACGGCGGATGATCCTGTTGTCGAGGCCCCTCAGAAGGGGCTCGATCGAGATAAGCTCGGGCAGATTGTTGTGCAGCGCCCTGAGTGATGTGAGCGGCACTCTCGGAAGAAGCACATCGACTTCCTCGAGCAGCCCTGCAGCGAATGCACAGTTCCGAATGTTGAGCAAAGCTGTTTTTTAGGGCGCGGAATGAGATATCCGATAATGAATCCACTTTCCCTTGTGTCTATCGTCGACGATGATGAATCAGTCCGCGAATCGCTGCCCGATCTCCTCAAGGAGTTCGGTTCGGCGTCTGAGACATTCTCTTCTGCTGAGGAGTTCCTTGCGGAGGATGGAATCTCGCGAAGCAAATGTTTGATCCTCGACGTTGCCATGCCGGGAATGAGCGGGCCCGAACTCCAAAAGGAATTGAATCGTCGCAAGGTCAAGATCCCCATTATCTTCATCACCGCAAATCGAGACGAAACGTTACGGTCGCGTCTTATCGAGCAAGGTGCGATCGCATGTTTGATCAAGCCGTTCAGTGATGATGCGATGCTCGAGGCGCTGAATTCGGCGCTGCAGGTCAAATGATCGTTGTCTCTGGAATTATGTCGGAGGTATAGAATCACGCATGCGAGTGCACATGGTTTTCAGGTGAGGACCTTGCCCATGACAGAGAGGCCATCAATTGTTCTCGTCGTCGATGACGACATCTCTGTTCGCGAATCGCTCGAAGCCTTGCTTCGCTGTGAGGGCCTGGACGTGGAGACGTTTGTTTCCGCGCAGGAATTTCTCAGCCGCCCACCCGTGACTGTTCCAAGTTGCCTGGTACTGGATATTTCTCTTCCCGGACTCAATGGTCTCGATCTGCAGAAACGTGTTGCAGTGGAACGGCATGAGATGCCGATCATCTTCATCACGGGCCACGGAGATATTCCCATAACCGTGCAGGCGATGAAGGCGGGAGCTGTGGAGTTCCTGACCAAACCGTTCAGTGACGAAATTCTGCTGAATGCGATTCGCCATGCGCTGGTACGCAGCAAGGCGTTACTTGACCGCTCCGCGGAGCACCGGGCTTTGAAAGCCCGGTACTCGTGCCTCACCGCTCGCGAACGCGAAGTGATGGCGTTAGTGGTTGTTGGCTTGCCGAATAAACAGGTTGGCGGCGAACTGGGGATCAGCGAGATTACAGTTAAAGCACATCGCGGCAGCGTGATGCGAAAGATGAAAGCTGAGTCCCTCGCAGAATTAGTAAGCATTGCTACTCGCCTACGCCTGACGCGCCCGTCTGGGGTCGCTTTGCCTTCGGCCAAGTAGAAGTCATGCAGGCTCTGCGAGCGCGGTCGGCAGCGTGAACTTAAAGCAGGCGCCCGACCCCGAGTTGTTGATAGCCCACAGGCGACCACCGTGAGATTCGACGATCGAGCGGCTGATTGAAGCCCGGCAGGCGACCGAAACCAACGCCAGCAAACCGCTGCCACCGCAGGGGCCAGCCTGAACCAACGGAGAATCCAGAACTGAATTCCGTGGATGATGCCGCTTCTCGTTCCTGGAGCCCGAATCTCCCCGCCATCTGGGCCACTCATCAGCACCGTAGTCAATTCGTCCCCAAATCCAGCCGAGAAACGGGGGCGGTTTTCAAAGCTTCATGGAAAATGTGCGCCTGATCGCCGTAACCGGCCAAGTTCATTTTGGATTCGTTCCTTGACAAACGAGTGCGTCAAGCCAAGCCAAGCTCGTGCTGTAGCCCCGGTGCCACTCGGATTGGCTACATTGAGTCAGAAGTAGCAATTCACCTTCGTTGCCCGAGGTTTTCGATTACGTTTTCGGTAATCTAAGATCGGCTTGCAAGCCGCATAAACAAAGGACGGGATGACCATTGACACCCAGGAGATACTTGCAGGAGTCATACGCAGCGATTGACATCGGTTCCAACTCCTGCCGATTGAAGATCGCGCGAGTCCAGCAGCACCAGCTAAAAATTCTGCATGAGGATCGCGAGGTTACTCGGCTGGGAGCGAGCGTCTTTGAAAGTGGAGTGGTCTCGCCTGAAGCAATGGCGAGCACGCTGGTGGCGCTCAAGAGATTTCTTCGAGCGGTCAAGCTGCACAGCGCCGACCAGGTGCGGGCGGTGGCCACTTCGGCGTTACGCGACGCCCGTAATGCGCAGGCGTTTCTTGCCTGGGTGAAATCGGAAACCGGTTGGGAAGTGGAGGTTATCTCCGGACTGGAAGAGGCACGCCTGATCCACCGCGGGGTGATGGAGGGGCCGGGCACCCAAGGCCGATGTCTTCTAATCGACGTCGGCGGTGGCAGTTGTGAGATCACACTCTCCGAGCGGAAACGCATTCACGAGACGGTAAGCCTGCCGCTGGGCGCGGTCCGCCTGACGAAAGAGTTTCTTCCCGGCGATCCTCCCTCAGAAGTCGAGCTGGCGCGGATGAAGCAGTTTATTGCTCGCGAACTGCGTAAGGCGGAACGGCGTTTTGGCACAATGCGCGTCTCGCTGGTAATCGCCACCTCAGGCACTGCGGCAGCACTGGCGCAGGCCAGCCAGTCGATGCGCAAGGGCAAAACGGGCAAAGGCCGGGCGCCGCGAAGCAAGCCGCTGGTAGAGACGCGGAATGTGCGCCTGCTGACCAGCAAGCTGACCAAAATGAATAATGCGCAACGAAGCAGTATCCCGGGCATTGGTCCCAGACGAACGGAAATCGTGGTAGCAGGCGCACATGTCTACTCCGAACTGCTGGAGCGCTTCGCGTTGCCCGGCTTCATCTACTCGGATCTGGGGTTGCGCGACGGCATCCTGGCCCAGATGCTGGCGGAGCAGGATGCCAAAACGATAGCCCACCAGGAGTTCGAACGGGAACGCTGGCAGGGGGTGCTGGCCACCTGCAAACGCTATGGAGTCGATCCCAAGCAAGCCGACCCGGTGCGCCAACATGCGCTCCAGCTATTCCGCGACCTACAGGCAGTCCACGAGTTGCCCCCGGAATACAGCTCCTGGCTGCAAGCAGCAGCGATGATGCGAGACGTGGGCAAGTTTATGAACTATCAGGGCCACCATCGCCATGCGCAGTACATCATCGCCAACTCTGAGCTATTCGGGTTTACGCCTCTGCAGCGGTCGATCATGTCGGCCATCGCGCGCTACCTGGGCAAGTCCCGTCCGGACCCCGCGGATCGCGCCATGCGAACCATTCCGCCGGAGGAATCCACGCACGTGCATCGGGCAGTGGTGCTACTAAGACTGGCGGTCGCACTGAACCAGGACCGGGCAAGCGACGTGCTCAAAGTGACGCTGCACGTCTATCCGAAGCGCGTGCTCATGCAGTTGAGTCCAGGGCGAACCGGCGCTGAGCTGGAACTCTGGTCGCTGCGCAAAGAAGCCGATTATTTCCGCGAAGTGTTTCGCCGCGAACTTTTCGCCGCGCTCGAATAAATCTGCCGGAGCATCCGCGGGTCCAACAGCGAGACCAATTGTCCTGGGCGTTGGGTGCAGTCGACGCGTGCGATCGCCCCTTTGCGCATCCGTATGACAGCCGGTCTCGGCGCACAGATGAGCGAGCCCAGAAACTGCGGCAGATTGGGGTTGTGGCCCACCACTAAAACGTTGTCATAGGCTGAGAGCGTTCCGACCAGCGCCTGGAAGCCGGACACGGTACCGGAAGGCGAGACTGCGTCCGTGACCTGGATTTTGCTGTCATAAGCCACCTCCGTGCCCACCAGCGAGGCGGTTTGCAGTGCCCGCTTGAGCGGGCTGGAGAGGATCAGGTCGAACTGGATGCGCAAGGCGTTCAGGTATCTGGCAATCAGCAGACACTGCTCCTTGCCTTCCTTGTCGAGAGGGCGCTTGGCATCAACAGTGGGGCTGGCACGGCGGACGCCGGCGCTGGCGTGGCGAAGGATGTAAAGGTTCATCGGGTTGGGAGTTCTCTTCTCATCGTGCGGCAGCCGGAGACTGCCGTGGCTGCGAATCAGATTAAAGGGAGCGGAAATCTGGGGAACGAAGTCAGCTAATTCATAGGATTGTAACAATTCTGCGCCATTTAAGAAACGATCTGGTTCCGCTAGTAGACCGGCGCGGGGGTTGGCAGCGGATCCGTGGGTAGTCCGGGATCTGACGGTGGAAGGGGTAAGGGGGCCGGATCGGGATCAGGAGCAGGGTCGGGACCGGGGTCGGGACCCGGTAGGGGGAAAACATCGGGTTCCGGACTGGAGAAAGCGAGCGATGAGGTCATTCCAGTTGGAGGTGGTGCCAAGGAGGGACGGTTGCCTAGTGGGGTCTTTAACCCATGGCTGGCAGAGGCTTCTGCATGACTCCCAGGACTCAAAAGAGAGACCTGGGCCACCCCTTTTCAGGAACCAGGTGGGACGGGCTACGGTTTCTTCTCCGGGGCAGGCGTTTTCGGGTCGGCCATTTTCGATTTCTCGATGGGCCCCGGCTTCTCGGTAGGCGCTAAGCCGCCCAGGGGAAGCTTCTTTTCGTGCAGGTCGAGCCGCGATACTTGAGGCTCGTTGGCCGGTGGCAGTTCCGGCGAAGGCGGCGGCGGCAATAGGACCTCAGGACTGGCCAAGGGCTCCGTCCGCAGCTTCAGCACCAGGTCGCGCAGTGTGGGTTCGGACATCCCTGCCAAAGCATCGATCTCAGCCGAGTCGGTTCATCCTCCTCAACCATGGCTGCGATCTCTTCCGCGGCTACCATCGGAGGATCGGCAGACATGACCAGGGCCGCCTCGATCCCGCGCTGCCAGAAGCGGCTCGCCAGCAGCAGAAAGAGCCCAAGCTGCGCCAGCAGACAGGCGATCCAGACCTGATGTGCGGGGAGGTGTTTCCAGAGATAAAGGCAGAAGGCGAATGCGCTCACGCCCGCCGCACCAACCAGAAGGAAGCACCCAGCGGCGCGGAAAAAATGCCGAACCAGCAGCCTGAACGCCGGCAGCAGCGCATGGCGAACCTGGAGTTCCCCGTCCATGGCATTGCGCACGATGTAGACCTCGACCAGATCCCACCACAGACGCAGGAGCAGCGCGGCAAGCAGAACCACAGCGCCGCTGATAGCCCAGTAAACGAACATCTGTCGATCGAAGTGACCTGCGCTTAGCCGATCCAGCACCGCGGCCCGGACCCCCACCAGGACACCCAGGATCAGAACGGCAATGCAACCGGCGATGATGGCCGCGCGCACAAAACGCCAGAAATATGCGACCCCACCGCGCAACAGCACAGAAAGCCGTGCCGGCTCGGCGGAGACGTAGACAAAGATGGTCCCCGCAAAAAGCACGAAGAGCACCAGGAGCTGCAGCAGGTTAAGGTAGCCGGCGGTGCGGATTGCGATGGGGAAAAAGTTGGTGGCGCGGAGATGGATCTCCAACTCCCCGAGATAGGAAAGGTCGATGGTGCCGGCAATTTTTTGCGCAGCAAGGCTGTGGTCCAGGTAAGGCGCCAGCCCGGTCGCGAATGGGATGCCGGCAAGCAGGCCAAAAACCAGATTGACGGCGTAGGCCCAAACCACAAAGGGCCAGTTGCGCAGCGTGAGTCGAAATCCTTGGACCAGAAGGCTGGGTAGCGGGCGGTTCATCCGGAGTTGCGGCTCCAATCATCTCAGACCAGGAAAGATAGCCATTGCACCAGAAGCTGCTGGGCGAAGACCCAGTAGTTGGCCAGTTTCAAACGAGCGGTGCGGTCTGCCCGCAGGGTGTAACTATTATTGAACGAATTGGCGTCCAACGGGACGATCTGGTCCGGATCCACCCGGGCGTAAACCGGACGCGAGGATTTGTCCCAGGAGAAACGGGTCCAGCGATCTTTTCCGTCCCAGGTGGCTTGCTCCTTCGAGCCGTCGGCAAACCCCACTTCAACTTTCACCGGGAAGACGAAGGTGCCTCTGCGCCGCACCACGACGCTGGTTTGATAGGGGCCGCCGCCTTTTCGGCTTTCCACCATTCGCTGGGACCGGAGCTCAAAGATTCCACGGAGTAGTCGAGCATCTCAGTGCCGTCGATAGCCTGAGCAAAATACGGCTCCAGATCCTTGCGGCCGGAGACCTCTTCCATGGTGCGCCGAAAATCAGCTCCGGTGGGATGAGCAAAGCGGTAGCGCGTGAAATAGACACGCAAGGCTTGTTGCACCGTGGCCTCGCCGAGAAGCGCCTCCAGCGTGTTGAGCATGGTGGCGGTTTTGTCGTAGACGATAGAACCGTAACTGGCGTCACTCGCAAATTTCCAACCCAGGCGCGCGATGGGGTCCAGGTCGGGATGGGACAGGTAGAAATACCGTGCGTACGCGACGTCGCTGCCGTATAGAGTACGCGCATTCACCTCGGAAGTATTTCGGCCGAAGATCGAGCCCATCACTTTGTCTTCGCTGTAGCTGTTGACGCCTTCGTCGAGCCATGGCTCTTCAAACTCATTGGTGGCGACCATCCCGTACCAATACTGGTGGCCAAACTCGTGGGCGATGGCTGTTTCCATGCCGTAGTGGCTCCACGAAGGCTCCCACCAATACATTCCGCCGACGATCAGCGTCGGATATTCCATCTCGGCTGCCGCCGAGTCCGGCTCGGGATCGATCAGGGTGATTTGCTTGTAGGGATAGGGTCCATACCAGTCATCGAACTTCTGCATGCTCTGCTTCAGGATGGAGAGATAGCGATCCCGCTGGTCAGCATGGGATGCCAGGATCAACGCGTGCAGCTTGACCGAGCCGAGACTGTTGAAGAAGGTATCGTCGGCGGTCTGAAAATGCGGTGAGGCTGCCCACGCGAAATCATGAATATCTTCACCGCGAAAGCTGAGGGTCTTGGTGCCATCGGAGTTGACGTGCTCGCCCGTCTGGACGCCGACGGCGCCGACGATATAACGCTGCGGCAAGCGTGAGATTCACGTTGTAGGTGCCAAAGTCGGCAAAGAACTCGGTATCCGCGTGGTACTGGTGGCAGTTCCACGCACCGTGCCAAAAGACGCCGACTTTGGGAAACCATTGGGCGCCCATGATGAAGTCCCGGGTGTATCCGGTCCTGGCAACGGAGAGGGGAAACTTGTCGTGAAAAGAGAGATGGAAGCGAATCACCTGCACCCGGCGGCAGGGCTTTGGGGAGAGTGACTTCCATCACCGTATGGTCGTCTCGATTGCCATCGTCCGGCGCAGTGAATTGCATGCTCTGCGAGAGATCTCCATAGCCTTCGGCGGAGATGCTCTTGATGTCGATGGCGCCTTGCTCCCCGTTCGCGTAGGGAATATCTGCGCCGTTGCGGTGGGACTCCGCGGAAAAAGTGGATTGGGGACGGAAAGCGTTGAGGTAGAGGTGAAAGGGGATGGTCGAAAGAGGCTGGCCCGGAGGGATTGCGATATTCCAGTATCTCCGTTGCGTCCAGCGTCTTTGCCTCGGTATTGAGCCTGGCATCGATCCAGTAGGCAGCGACCCGCTGGGAGAGGGGCTTGCCGTCAGGGGAATTCACCGCCGACACTTGCTGCCCCCATGCGGACAGAGCAAGCAGCAACCAGGATAGCGGCAGCAGGCGCAATTGCGGGGAGGGCATGCGGCATTTTAAAGCATTTTTGCGGCCGGAGGATTCGTCCAGATCTGGGAGCACAACAGCCCGGCCAGGTAACGGCGGTCGTGGGTGGGCGCCAGCCCGCGGCGCAGCAGAGGGGTTGCGTAATCCGGCAAGGCGCGAACGGGAAGGCCGGTAAGCAGGCCGAACGCTCGATAGAGAAAACCGATGATCCCGCGCGCGAGATAGGCCGCGAAAGCATTCGGGGGAATGGCGAACTCCGAGATGACCCATTGCGCGCCAGGAAGAGCATGGGGAAGAACGGCGGCGAAGAGCTGCTCCAGCTGCTGGGGGAAAAACAGTCGAGGAAGAAGTGAGAAACAATCAGGTCGTAGCTTCCACTGGGCTTCCAATCCAGGGCGTCGGCGTGATGCAGGCGAACGCGATGGCAGGCCTGGGGGCCGCAGCGGCGAATGCGTTGATCGAGAAGCCTGAGCATGGCTTGGCTGGAGTCGACGACGTCGGCAGTAAGGGTAGGATTTGCTGCCAGCAGGCGCGCCAGAAAGCGTCCATCCCCATCTCCTAACAGCAAGGCGTGGCGCGCGCCGGACAAATGGACAAGCTGAGCATTTCGGCAGCGCCCGAGCCAGGGGCCGAAGCTCATGTATTCCAGCCATCGATAAGGACGGGCAACGGGGTCGAAGTTAGTCACCGGGCGAAGGGGAAGAAGGCCAACGGGGTGAGCAGGGCTGCATCCGCGGCAATGCGCAGGTGCAGGGGTGAAAGGTGTGAGCTGCGCACGTCGATTACAAAGAGCAGCCCGCTGCTGAGAAGGGCGGCGAGATAGACGGTCATGAGCCCGCGTGAGGGCGCCAGCAGGGCTGCGGCCAGCGAAAATAGCGCAATCATGGTTACGATGAGACGCAGATGCAGGCTGGCCCAACGGGTAGTGGAGTTGACAAGGCCGCCTGCCTCCCACTTTTCGATGCCCACACAATTGATCCAGCAAAGCCCGGCAAAGAACACGACAGCGGGCGCCAGTTGCTCTTTCCCCAACCCGTTACCGGCTCCGAGGCGCGACCAGGCAGGGACGGCGACCGCGGCGGCAAAGAGGATGGCCACGGCAAGCTCCTTGGGCAGGGTAAACGCGGGCCTGCGGTGAACAGCGAAGAGGTAGATAAGGGCGAAAATCCCAATCCACGAGTTATCGCGGACTGCCTCCGGGCGCATGCGGGTGACGACGGACCAAGCTAGCAGCACAGCTAGTAAGGATGCCGCCGACAGGAACGCGGTGCGATGGCGGGCATGAAAATGATGGCGTTCGCGCAGCAGCTCGCCCTGGCGGAGTCCATCGAGAATGCGGTCAGCGACATAGAGCAGCCAGGTGCCGAGAGCCAGAAGCAGCGGCGCGAAAAGGGGGACGCGAAGATGCATGGCGCGGGCGAAGAACCACGACCAGAGAGCGGCGACGGTTGGCGCATCCAGGCTGAGCAGATGCCACCATTCCGCGAGGTTGTAGAGGCGCCGGGCCAAGATTCAGTTTACTGCGGTCAGGAGCGATCATTCCTTCGCAGCGTTTCCAACGGATCGGCAAACGCCGCGCGGCGCGCGGGGATGAGCGTGGCGACAGAACCGGCCAATGCGAGCACGAGGCTTGCCGCGATGATTGCGAGCGAATTCGCGCTGACAGAGCCGTACAGGAAGTGACTCGCTGCGCGCACCGCGAGAATCGACAGAACTGCGCCGGGCAGGATGCCGGCGAGCAGGATGCGCGCGGTCTGACCGACAATGAGCATCTGAATGTGGCGCCGAGTGGCGCCAAGCGCAAGGCGTATGCCGAACTCGCTCTTGCGGCGCGCTGTACGCGATGACATGACGCCGTAGAAGCCAATCGCGACCAGCAGCAGTGTCAAGCTCGCATAGATTCCCGCGAGCCGCGCAAGCAGCTTTTCCGTGCCAAGGTCGCCATTCAGCTCCGTGGCCAAAGGCACGATTTCGCCGACAGGCAGAGCGGGATCAACTTCATGCAGCGCCTGACGAACGCTCTCCGATAACTGGCGCGGATCACCCACGGCCCGCACTCGGATGCTGTTTACCGGTGCAGGATTCTGGTTGATGCTCATGTAAACCACCGGCGGAGCCTCGCGCTCCGCACCGTTCACGCGCGCATCGGCCACTTCACCCACAATCAGAAATTTGTGATCATTCGGTGCCGGCACATAACCAACCCATTGCCCAATCGGATCTGCATCTCCAAACAATTGGCGCGCGTACGCACGGCTGATGATCGCCACAGGCTGCGTCTTGTCCGTATCGCTCGAAGAGAAATCGCGCCCGCGCAGAATTGGAATGCCAAGCGTGGAAAAGAAGCCGAGGCCTACATGATCTTCCTGCCCATGCACCTGCGCGTCCGTAAGATCGTTGCGCCCATGCACGTAGAGCGCCGTAATCCAGCCGCAGTGGATGCCGCCGCACATTTCTACAGCTGCGCTGCGCACGCCAGGAAGTGCTTGCAGGCGCTCCTGTATCCGGCTATAAAGCTCGGGCAGCATCTCGCTATGATCGGTGTACCTTGGCTGATGCAGCTCCGGGCGCACAATCAGCACATGCTCACGATCCATGCCCACATCCACAGTTTCCCAGTGCACCAGCGTCGCAGCGAAACATCCCGACATGGTGGAAAGCAGAAGTGAAAGACTGACCTGCGTGCCAAGCAGCACATTGGAACGGAAGCGCTGGCGTGCGGTTTGGGAAATACCAGCAACTTTAGCGCCCGATCCTGCCGTCTGCGCAACGCCTGTACGGATGAAGATGACCGCCGGAAGAATGCTGAAGCACAGCAGCGACAGCAGCATCAGCCCTACGCCCAGGGCCGCAAGAGGCAGGTTCGGATGCAGGTCGAACGTGAAAAGAGCATTGCGATTAGAAGCCCAGCGAACGAGAATGCCGCTGGCCGCGCGGCCCAGCACAAATGCGCACACAGAGCCGCCAACAACCAGCAGCGCATCCTCAAGAACAATCTGACGAATAAGCCTGCCGCTGCTTGCTCCAAGCGCCATGCGCACACTGAGTTCATGCGCACGCGCATGGAGCCGCGCAAGCTGAAGATTCGCGAGATTCAGACAGCCCACCAGAAAGATGGAAGCTGAAAGCGCCATGAGCAGCGTCAGAGGAGCCCGTGAATCTTTTCCTCATGCCGTTCTCGCTGAGCGGCGCTACTCCGGTCTTCACGTGCAGAAGCGCGGCTTTCACAGCCGGATCGGCAGTCGCTTCCGTCATCACCTCACGATCATTGCGAAAAACCTGATCCCAATGCGCAAGCACCGCGGCGCGGCGTTCTGGCGGAATGCGCGCCGTGAGCACAAGCCAGAAGATCGTGGGCTGGTTATACCAGGGCTTGTCGAGCGATACATCATGGCCCGGCCCCAGCGAGTCCCATGAAACGGCAAATGCGCCGGTGCTTTGCAGAGCAAGAGGCAACCAGATGTCGGGAGCATATCCCGTTCTGTCGCCGAGGAACCTCCGGTGCGCCACGCCGATCACAACAAATGCGCGGCCGTTGAGAAGAATGTGCTGGCCCACTGCCTGCTGCGCAGAGCCGAACGTGTTGCGCGCAAAATCGTAGCGAAGCACCACAGGCCACTCACCCTGGCCCATGCGTTCATCGGCCTGCACGAACAACCGCCCCGCTGCCGGAGCAACGCCAAGCCCGCTGAAGTAGTTGTCGGAAACAAGCGTGCAGGAGGCCTCTATCGACGCGCGGTTGGAAGCTCAAGCGTGGCATCCTCTGCATAAGCGGTCGCCATCAGTGGAACATCGGGAGTGGCGGCGCGCAGACGCTGGTATGCGGGATAGGAAATCGTCCAGCTCTGATCGAAGGGACTGCGCGCAGCGTGGATTCTGACAACTTCTTCCGGATGAGGAACAGGCAGCTCGGCCAGAACCACTGCATAAAGTAGCTGGAACACGCCGAGATTCGCGCCGATGCCAAAGGCCAGCGTGAGCAGCGCCGTTGCCGTAAATGCGGGAGCGCGGCGAAGCTGGCGCAGCGCATAACGAGTATCGTGGAGAAGATTTTCCAGCCACATCCATCCCCAGCGCTCGCGCGTGACGTCCTCGATCAGGGCAGGTTGCCGAGTTCACGCAGTGCGGCTGCGCGGGCCTGTGCCGGTCTTCTCCGCGAGCAACACGCTCGGCGATTGCCATTTGCAGATGAGACTCAAGCTCCTCGGATAGTCTCTCCTTTGCTCGCTCCCACGGCCAGTGCATCACGGCTGCGCCTCCGGCTCCATCACAGCACCGATAGCGCGAACTAACTGCAGCCAGCGCTGGTGGTCAGCGGTGAGCTGCTTCTTCCCGAGAGCCGTCAGTTGATAGAACTTCGCGCGCTGCTTGCTTTCGGTCAGCTTCCATTCGACTTACCCATTTCTGCCGTTCCAGTCGATGCAAAGCCGGTACAGAGAACCCGTCTCCACCGTGAGCACTTCGCCTGACCGGTTGCGGATCACTTGGCGATGGCGTAACCGTGCATGGGCTCGCGCTGCAGCGCCTGCAAGACGAGCATGTCCAGCGTTCCCTGCAACAGTTCATACGGTTCTGGTACTTCGCAGTTCAGTCATCTGGATGTAGACATTCTACTGCCATCGATGGAGAAAGTCTACCTCCACACAGAAATTCAAACAGATGTGACGAAACCCGGACCCATCAATTCTTCAGAGAACAAGCGTCTTAGCTCGAGGGCGCCGGCGCGGCTTGCTTGCGGGGCGCTCTGCGCCGCGGCGGCTTGGGCGAGGCTTTGCTCACTGCGGGGGGTGGCGAAATCACCGGGTCGGGAGCCGGTTCGGAGGCAGGCTCCGGAATGCTGTCGGTGCTGTCTCGCCCTTCGGCGACGCGGATGAAAAAGTCCTGCGCGCTAAAACACTTGCCCTGCGGTGCGCGGACCCGCGGATAGGCTCCGGCGGCCGTTTCCATGCGCGACTTCGCCGTATCGGCCAGGTAGGCAGCCAGGATCTCGTTGCGGATGCGATGGCGGATCTGCGCATCCCGTATGGGGAAGACAACCTCACAGCGCTCAAACAGGTTGCGCGGCATCCAGTCGGCGCTGCCGCAGTAAATCTCGTCGGCTCCGCCATTGGCGAAATAGAAGATGCGGCTGTGCTCCAGGAAGCGGCCAACCACGGAGCGTACGCGGATATTCTCGCTCACCCCGGGTATCCCCGGGCGGATGGAACTGATGCCGCGCACGATCAGGTCGATTTGCACTCCGGCCTTGGAGGCTTCGTAGAGCGCCTCAATAACCGCCTGCTCGAGCAGCGAGTTCATTTTGGCAATAATGTGCGCCGGGCGCCCCGCCGCGGCATGTTCCCCTTCGCGGTGGATCATCCGGATGGTGCTCTCGGCCAAGGTAAGAGGCGCCACCAGCAAAGGAGCGTAGTCGTCCGATTCAGAGTGCGCCGTGAGGTAATTGAAGACACTATGCACGCTGGCGGTGATCTCCGGGTCCGCCGTCAGCAGGCTGAGATCGGTGTAAAAGCGGGCGGTGTTCGGGTTGTAGTTCCCCGTGCCGAGGTGCGCATAGCGGCGGGTAACCCCGTCCGGATCGCGGCGTATGAGCATGGCTAGCTTGCAGTGGGTCTTAAGACCGACGATGCCATGAAAGACCTGCACCCCGGCATCTTCCAGATCCCGCGCCCAGCGGATGTTCGATGCCTCATCGAAGCGCGCCATCAGCTCCACCACCACGGTAACCTCCTTGGTTTGGGCAGCCTCGGTGAGCGCGTGGAACATGGGCGAGTCGGAACTGGTGCGGTAGAGCGTCTGCTTCATGGAAACGACCCGCGGATCCTGGGAACCCAATTGCACGAAGTTGACCACGGCGTCGTAGGAATCAAAGGGATGATGCAGCAGCAGGTCATGATGCCGGAGCTCGTCGAACAGGTCTTCCGAACGGCGGTTGAGGCGCAGTTCCCGGGGGAGAAATTCCTTGAATTTAAGATCCGGGCGGGGAGTGTCGGTGTACAGATTCATCAGGCGCGACAGGTTGACCGGCCCGTCGGTGGGAAAGACCTGCGTATCCTCCAGCTCAAAATTCATGCGCAGGCGGTCCACCACCTCGGCATCCGCGCCTTCTTCAATTTCCAGACGCACGGCGTCGCCTTTGCGGCGGTTATGCAACTCGGAGCGCACGCTGTCCAAGAGGCTGCGCGATTCTTCTTCCTGAAAATACAGGTTGCTGTTGCGGGTCACGCGAAAGGCGGCGGTGGAAAGGATTTCATAGCCACGGTACATGCCCACGGCGTTGTGCTCAATCAGGTCGTGGAGAAAGACGAAATCGTGGGTTCCGGAGCTGGAGGGCAGGGGCACCAGGCGGGGCAGGGCCCGAGGGACAGTGAGCACACCCAGCAACGCCCCCGAAGCACCCTTGCGTTTGCGGCGCAACAGCAGGGCCAGGCAGAGCGCCTTGTTCAGGACTCGAGGGAAAGGATGCGCCGGGTCGATGGTGATGGGGGTCAACAGCGGGTCGACTTCACGCTGATAGTAATCCAGGGCATGGGCGCGGGCCGCCTCGTCGACTTCGTCCCACCCCAGCACGCGAACCCCATTTTCATAAAGTGCCGGGCGAAGGTCTTCGGTCCAGCAGCGGTACTGGTCGCTGACGAAACTGTGCATATCCCGGACAACGACGTCCAGGGTCTGGCGCGGGGTCAGGCCATCGAAGCCTGGCTCGGTGTATCCGTCTTCAATCCGTTGCATGATGCCGGCAACGCGAATCTCCACAAACTCGTCCAGATTGCTGGCGGTAATGGCCAGGAACTTAACCCGCTCCAGCAAGGGGTTGTCCTTGTCCTGGGCTTCTTCGAGAACACGCCGGTTAAAGCTCAGCCACGATTCATCCCGGCCGATAAAGAGACTTTGCGGATCCTTACTCTGGTTGTCCATAGAGGCAGGGTGGGTACACCATCTGTCAGTGTCTACCTTACTAAAGCGCAGGCAAGTGAATCTGCAATGAAAGTGACATGGAAAGGAAAAGCCTTGCGGATTTGACGCCCGGAGAGCGGTTGCGGGAGGATGGAAGATGACAAGGTTCAAGGAGAAGCACATGAACGAGCAGGGTTTGGGTCAAGCACCACAGTCCAGCGAACTCATGGCCGAAGATACGGCTTTGCAGCTTTTTCAGATCGCGGCCCTGATGCTGGGCGACGAGCAGGAAGCAGTTTCCCTGGTCGAGGAAAGCGTGTCCAAGGTACAAACCGACCCCTGCGCCGAGGGGACGCTGGCGTATGCCGAAGCGCGCACTCTGCTGGTTCATACCGCAGTGCAGCGGATGGCCGGCCTTTACCCCGAAGCATTTGCGGTGCCCGCGGCGCAGCCGGCCGACGCTGCCTGCATTGAAACCGACGATCTTGGGGCGGCGGGGTTAACCGGTGAGCAGTTCAGCGCCCTGGTTTCGGGCGCCGGCCGGGCAGGATTGCGGGAATGGCTGGAACGGCTGGCGCCGGCCCTGCGGGCAATTTTTGTCTTGCGCGCGGTCGCTGGACAAGACGGAGAACAGACCGCCGAGAGCCTTCGCCAGAGTGGAGCGATCGGCGCGCAAGGCGTGGCGGCGAGACCAGGTTGGGAACGCGTATCGCCAGGCTCTATGCTCGCTGGCCACCTGCCTGATGAGCGCCCAGGCCTCGCTCCTGCCGGCCTGAAGCTCGAGCCTGGAAGTCCCAAGGCGGTTTCGCAATTGCCGCGGTCCATAAAGGTCGCGAAGAGTGGTTTTCGTTGGGAGAAAACCACAAAAGCTCTTCACTTCGGTCTCTACCAATTGCGAAACCGCCGAACCCGGACTTCGGCCCCTACGCGGTATTTTCCACCAAACCCGGCGTTCAGAATCGCCGGCGGGCCTTCTTTTTGAATAGTTCACAAGCCAATCGGCATCGAAGTGGGTGCTGCGGTTTTTTGAGGGCCAAAGGTTTCTTGCCGAGGTTGATTCAGGGATGAGACGTAAGCCGGGTGAAATGGAGGGCACGAGGTGGGGATTACTGGGTCTGCTCCTCTGCTTGTTCTTTACCCCGCTTGCTTCGCCGGGGCAGGGCGCCCCCGGCGGGTCCACGGGGTCGTCTGCAAGTAGCACCAGTGGGCCGTCGGTTCAGGCGACGCCGGCACAGGTGAATAGCAGCACCTACCAGGGCAGCATCGTAAAGCAGCAGCCGGTGCCGGGTGTTCTTCCCCTGCCGCTCGATCAGGCGATCCGCATGGGATTGCAATACAACCTGGGCCTGGTGCTTTCGGGAGTAAACGCGGGAATGGCGGGCGCCCAGCGGCTGCAGCAGCTGCAGGCATTGTTGCCCACGGTCAATGCTTCGGCCAAGGAAGCGGTGCAACAGACGAATCTGCAGGCCGAAGGGCTGACAATTCCGGGATTCCCGGCAGTGATCGGGCCATATGGGTACACCGACATCCGGGGTTCCGTGCAATGGTCGCTGTTGAATTTGTCGTCGCTCGATAACTATCTGGCCTCGAAACATAACTTCCAGGGGTCCAAGCTTTCGATCGAGGACGCCAGGGATTTGGTGGTGCTTACGGTGGGAAATGCCTATCTGCTGTGCATTGCGGACGCGTCACGGGTGGAGTCGGCGCAGGCCCAGGTGAGCACTTCGAAGGTTTCGCTCGACCAGGCAGTGGCCAACCACCAGGCGGGGACGGCTCCGCTGCTGGATGAGCTACGCGCCCGGGTGGACTACCAGACACAGCAGCAGACCCTGATCACGGCGCAAAACCAGTATGAGAAAGACAAGATTGCGCTGGCGCGCGCCATTGGACTTCCCCTGGAACAAAGCTTTGCCTTGACCGACCCGGCGCCGTTCAAGGCTCTGGACGACCTGGACCCGAATGCGGGTGTGGAGCAGGCTCTGGCGCACCGTCATGACTTGCAGGCGTTGCAGCAGCAGGTGGAGAGCGCCCGGGCGTCACGCTCCGCGGCCACCGCAGAGCGCTACCCTACGATAGCGTTCTCAGGCGATTACGGGGTGATCGGGCCGACCCTGGGCCATTCCCACGGAACCTTCGATGTCGTGGGCACGGCCAGCGTACCGCTTTTCGAAGAAGCAAAGCTGCGCGGAGACGCGCGGGATGCGCAAGCGCAGCTGGAACAGAAACAGGCCCAGTTGAATGACCTGCGCGGCCAGATCAGCGCCGACGTGCGCGACAGCATTCTCGATATCCAGGCAGCCGCCAAGCAGGTCGCGGTGGCGCGCAGCAACGTAGAATTAGCGACCGAGGCTTTGAGCGAGGCGCAGCAGCGCTACGCGGCAGGCGTTGACGACAATCTTGCGGTATCGCAGGCGCAGGCGTCGATGGCCCAGGCGGATGACCAGTATGTCTCCAGCCTGTACCAGCACAACGTAGCCAAACTCTCGCTGGCGCGGGCATTGGGTATCGCGCAAACGAATTACAAGGATTACGTGGGAGGAAAGTAACGGTGGCGGAACAGAATCCGGAATCAGGCCGTGCCAGTGCAAGTGCCGTTGAAGAGGGTCCGCAGGCTGGCGAGAATGAACAGCAGGACCTGGATGCCCCTCCCCGAAAAAAGGGGCGGCGCCGGTTTATCGTCATCGGCGTGGTCGCAGTTCTTATTGTGGGCGCGCTGCTCTTCTGGTGGCACTCCACGTATTACGAGGACACCGACGACGCGCAGGTGGATGGTCACCTGATCCAGATCAGCGCCCGGGTTGCCGGCCAGGTCATCAGGGTCAACGTGGATCAGAACCAATACGTGCAGGCCGGTACCTTGATTGCTGAGATCGACCCCAAGGATTTTGAGGTGGCAGTGCAGCAGGATGAGGCCAGCCTGGAGAGCGCCGAGGCCAACTATGAAGCGGTGAGGGTCAACGTACCCGTAATCGGAATCAACACCAGCAGCAGCCTGCAGTCGGCCGCGTCAGGGGTGCGCACCTCCGACGCGACGGTGCAGCAGTCGCAGCGCCAGCTGGAAGCGGCGCAGGCCCAGGTCGCCCAGGCGGACGCGAACAACATCAAAGCGCAGCTGGACCTGAAGCGTTACACGCCGCTGGTGGAAAAAGACGTCATCTCCAAGCAGCAGTTCGACGCCACCGTCGCCGCAGCGGATGGCGCCCGCGCGGCATTGCTGGGAGCCAAGGCGAGCGAGATTGCGGCGGAGGACGCGGTGCGCATCGCCCGCGACCGGGTAGTGCAATCGCAAGCTGAGCTCAAGACTGCGCAAACCGCGCCCGACCAGGTGAAGATTCAGAAGGCCAAGGCAGACCAGGCCGCCGCGCAGGTGGAGCAAGCACGCGCCCAGCTCGCGCAGGCTAAATTGAACCTGGGCTATAGCCAGGATTGTTGCCCCGGTTAACGGCATCATCACCAAGAAGAGCCTGGAAGTCATGCAGAACGTGAGTGTTGGTCAAAACCTGATGACCCTGGTGTCGCTGGACGATATCTGGATCACGGCGAACTTTAAGGAGACGCAGCTACGTCTGATGCGCCCCGGACAGAAGGTCAAGATCCACGTGGATGCCTACGGACGTGACTACGACGGGAAGGTGACCCAGATTGGAGGGGCCACTGGGTCGATGCTGAGCCTTTTCCCACCGGAAAACGCCACTGGTAATTACGTCAAAGTCGTGCAGCGTATCCCGGTACGCATTGACCTGACGGACCGCAATGAGGACCAGGACCACCTGTTGCGTCCCGGCCTGTCGGTCGAACCTACGGTTCGGGTTAAGTGACTTTTCGTCGCTCAGGCGGCCGCTAAGGCAAGCAGTTCGCTTAGATCGGCGGCTGTAGTTGACTCTGTTCCGCGAGGGATGGAAGGTCCTACCACGAGCGCTTGACTATGGCCTTCAAACCAAACCAGAAATCCGGATTGCTCAGCTCCGGGCAGCCGCTGCTGGTTCAGCCAGTTGTAGTAAGCGCCCATGTCGGCGTCGATCAGCGAGCCGATCAAATCCGGCTCAACGTTGGCCTGGCTGCTGGACAGCAACTCATTCATCGGCTTCTGCCTTTGCCGCGGGGCGAAGCGCACCAGCACGGTCAGCGGCTGGGCCCTGCGAAGGGCTTCACGGGCGGTCCACTGGGCAAACGTAGTGCTGAAGATCTGGGTACCGGAGCCCTCGGTGAGCAACTTGATTTGAAAGCGATTAAGCACTTCGTCCGCGGCCGCATCCATGCCCAAATCGGGGGGAACCAGACGAGCCAGATAAGTGCGTAGTTCCTCCGGCCCCATACCGGGCCGTTGAATCTCGTTCTGGATCTTTCTCAGCAACGCAACGCGCGTGGGTTCCAGCGCTTGATAGGAGACGCACGTAAGTGAAGGGCTGTGGGCAGCTTGCTGTCCGCCGTCTATGTACCAATGACCATAAGCAACTGGGTGCGCTTTGGCCCGCGCGGCGACCCCATTTAGTATCAGTTCAAGCCCTTTGTCTGGTTTCACGCGCGCAAAATAGGCGCCGTGGGTACGCAGGTTGCGAAACAGCGGAGCATCATACGCGGTAACGCCCTGCCCAATGACCGCGATGCCAAGCCTCCGCACGGGGATTGCGCCGGGGGGAACTACGGAGTGCAAACGATCCCCGTAGGCGGTTGCGGCCTTGCGAAACCCGTCCAACTGATGAGTAGTCCACAGGTATGCCGACAACTGTTCGACAAACTGGGCAGGCTGATTGATCCAATCGAAATGCTCAAGCGCCGAAGAGAGCGAGAATTGCGAGAAGGCTTGAAACCAGTCGCTCGCCTGCTCCGGGGAAAGAGAACTGAGGTTGGCGAGTTCCCTATCGATTGCATTGCGCTCGGCTGGGAATTTGAAATCGTAGTCGATAACCTCTCGCAACAAGCTCGGCAGGAAGCTGAGCGGAAGCTGCTGGAGCGCGTCCAGGTGTGCCACGACCAGCTTCCTTGCCTGGAGAGGGTACCCAGCGAACTGCTCGGCTCTGAGATCGCGTGGAAGCATAAGAACTAAACCAATTCCTTGATCAGCCTGCCTTGTGCCAGCGAAGGAGAAAATCCCATCATCGCTCCGAGAGTGGGCACCAGGTCGGTGGATTGCATGGGATGGTCGTAGACCACGCCTTCGCGAACGCCGGTGCCGAGCGCCATCATCCAAGTGGTTCGCGAAGCCGCATCGCCCGTGCGATGATGCTGAAATCCATTTCCCCCGGCATCCTGATCTGCATCCCGCCCAAAGTCGGGGAGAACGAAAAGTGTCGTATTGCCCGCGTATTCAGGCTCGCTTTGGACTGCTCTCCAAAGCTCAGCGCAAAGCCGATCCGTGCGGCGAATTCCTTCAACATAGAGCGAGTAGGCGCCTGCGTGAGCGATGTCGATATCGTGCATCGTAATCCAAAGCAGGCTGGGAGCCTGTTGCCGCATGAGTTGCTGAACGATATACATCGAAAGCTCATCCGGACTCGACAGCGTCTTCGCATGAGCCTTAAAGTCATCGACGGAAAGCTTCAGAATCGCTTCCATCTGCTGTAGTTCAAATTCGTTCCCGGCAAGTTGTGGCGCGTACAGCGGAGTTTCGTAATTGTCGCGAAGGAGATGCTCATAATCGGTTGTATTCCCAGACATTGCTGCGGTCAGCAAATGTTTGGGTAGAACCACTCTCGCACCCCTACCCGGACCATAAGAGCGGTAATCACTCTCACCAATCCGGTTAAATCCGTTGCTGGGCGCGACAACCCAGGCATCTGAGGACGGACGCCTCAGATCTTTGCGAAAGTACTCGAATACCGTGGGATGTTCCGGCGGCATAGCTGAGAAGTTATTGATCGTTTCATAGACTCCAGTTGCCAGACTCGCGGTCGCAACGTAGTGCCCCAGAATTCCTTGATTCACAACCTGCGTGAAGAAGCTGGATTGGGGAATAAGTTCATGCAGCAGGTGCGGTATATTCTCCTGTCCTTCAGGGGCGAATGTTTCCTGGTCACGCGCGCCTCCACCGAATGTAACGACAATGACCTTCCGTCTTTTGGCCGCTGTCGCTCCCCGGAGAAAGGGGCTGGCACTCGACAATGCAGATCCTAACGCGATGCCGGTCGCGCCCCGCAGGAAGTCGCGCCGAGTGCAGCTGAGCCGCCGGCCAAATTCTTGAGGATTGGAAAATCCTGCTTTGAATTTGCCGTTGAATGATGATTCCGACATCATCAAATCAAAATGTCACCTTCACTAGGTCTCGGCAGTGATTTGAACAGAAAAATCACTGCTTGGCGGAAGGACCAACCTTCGCTGAATACACGAATTGCTGAACCTCCGCCCTTTCCTTATCAAGTTCAGCTAAATGCTCTGCCCGAAGCCGCTGGTAAATAACAAATTCTTCCTGCCCGCGGTCCTTCTGCCCAGTGTGAACATAGTCCTGCCCGAGACGGTAGTGCGCGTCGGCAAGGTTTGGATCCAGCTTCAAGGCGCTTTCATACTCCGGGATCGACCTGGCGTACTCCCGCCGATCAGCGTAAAGATTGCCCAGTTGCACGTAGGCTTGGGCGAGCTTGGGATCAAGCGCGATTGACTTCAGCAGCAAAGACTCTACCTCTTGTAGGTTCAAGGTTGGGTCTTCTGCCCGCTTCCCCTTCCACAAACTCATCGCATAGTAATAAAGCGCAAGTGCATTGTTGGGCTGAAGTTCGGCAAAGCGACGGAATCTTTGAATTACGTCCTCCGCCTGATTCGGCGAACTGTCGTAAGCCTTGGAGAGAAACAGGTAGCACCTTGGATCGGCAGGATTGAGATCAGCCGCCCCGAGCAAGGCCTTGACCGCCTCATCATACTTGCCCCGCGAGTACAGCGCCATGCCCAGCCCGATCAGCAACCGAGGTGAATTGGGATAGCGCAGCGTAGCCTGCTGAAAAACCTCGATCGCGGGCTCATACGTGCGGTGGAGAAGCAGCTCGCTCCCCCAGTCAAACAGGTTGCCCTCGCTCGGATCCATGTGTGCGGCGACTTCATATTCGTTCACCGCCGGCACAAACTCTCCGCTCTTTTCGTCGATTTGCGCCAGCAGGTTATGCAACTCTCCGGTGTTCTTGATCTGCTCGAGATTTTGCACGAGTTGCCTGGCCTGACCAAGCTTTCCAGTTTGAAAATACGCGAGCGCGAGATCATACCCATTGTCGTAAGAAGGACGAATCTCCTGCGCCTTTTCCAGCAATGGCACCGCGTCCGCAATCCTTCTGGACTGAATGTAGAGCTCACCCAGATTGTGGTTAGCATCGTAGTCGCGAGGTTCCAGTTCAAGAGCCTTACGAAACTGCCCCTCTGCCAACTCCGGTTTGCCTGAATGGAAGAGACTGGCTGCCAGATTCGTTCGGGCGGCTGCCGAATCCGGCTTCAATCTGACCGCGATTTCGAGCTGCTCTACGGCCTTGGCATCCTGTGACTGTCCGGCATAAACCAGCCCCAAAAGCTCATGAACCTCAAAGGTCCTTTGCGCATAGGGCAACAGGGCTTCCAGCTGCGCCGCAGCCTCCGGAAGCCGTCCTGCGTTGTATTGAGCCACTGCCGATTGAAACTGACGAGTTAAGGCCTGGGTCTGGTCTTGATGGTCCTGGCCTGTGGCAAGCGCCGCACAGAACACAAGAGAACTAAGAACCATCCCCCGGGACCAGTACATTTTGCTCACAGCCCACCTTTGTTGTTACCGCGTGAGCGAGCGCTACGCAGAAACACCCCGAAAGGCCGCAGAAAGCGGCCTTTACGGGGTGTTTTCATCTTAGCCTAGTAGTACAACTTCAAAGAAAATTGTATTTGCCTCGGAGCGTTGGGAGCATCGCGGGTAGATCCGATGGCGCCGAAGTTAGTGTTGTTGAAGTTGGTTGAGTTTGCAATCGAGACAACGCCGTTGCCGCCGAATCCCGGAGCATTGAAATTCGGATGGTTGACGATGTTGAAGAACTCAGCCCGGAACTGCAGGCTGAAGCGCTCATTGATCGGAATGTTTTTGAATGTGGAGAAGTCCAGCCGATGGTACGACGGCCCGGTAGTCGTCCCCGGACGGTCGCCCAGAACACCGAAACCAGTCTCAGGTATGCATCCGGCTGGTGAATTCGGTATTGGAGCATAGTTGTCGCCCAGCTGGCAAGGCTGTTGGAAGGCTGCCGGGTTATTAAGCCAATACGGAGTCAAATGGCCGCTTGCATTGGGCCGGACCTTGATTCCGAGCTTCGGGCTTTGCCCGGCTACGGTCACATCGAAGCAGCCTGTGCCGGCGGTCGTTCCAGTCGGGCAACTGAGGGAGAGAGGCTGGCCGCCCTGAAGGGTAGTGATCCAATTGATCATCCACCCTCCAACTAGACGCGTTCTCGATTTTGCTCGCGTTGGCAAAGTATTTCTTGTTTTTGCCCAGCGGCAGTTCGTACCCGCCGCTGAAATGGAATACGTTGGTGACGTTGAAAGAGGCCAGCGACCAATCTCCGCGAAGACCAAAGCCCGGCACGTCTATTGCGCGCTGGCCATTCAGACTGCCGCCATTCAGCAAGTCGCCGGCGTCAGTAAACGTCCTTGAAAATGTGTACGTGACGAGGTAATTCAGTCCGCTCGAGAACTGCTGTTCGAGCTTGGTTTGTAAACCGTTGTAAATGCTGGCTCCAATCATTCGCCCAGTCGAACCACCTCCGAGATCCGGAAACGGCTCTTGACCCAGGGTTCCTCCACCGACCGGACCCGTGGTACTGGCGTTGTACGGCAGCAGTGCGGTCACGTTATTCGCGCCAAGCATTCATCTGAAGATTGTCGGCCTTTGTCAATACATAACCGACCTGCGCCGACATTGAATGAGTGAGCGCATACTGGACAGAGAGGTTGGCGGCCACGGTGCTGGGGGTTACGAAATTGAACTGAAGCCCCTGCAGCCCCTGGCCGGTTGCGTTCACATTGAGCGGGGTAAATGCAAAGCAGGAGAAGCCGGACTCAAACGATCGCGGTTCCACCCGGACCTGCTGTCGCGCAGGTAGCGTACGGCGTGTTGTAACTAACAGGTGCGACTGAAGATAAGCCGGTAGGGGAGCCGTTAGGAACTTTGGGGTTGTACTCGGTGTTGTATACGAAGGGATAATTCTCACCAATATTCGGTCCGTAACCCTGATTCTCGAAGGCGTTCCAAAAGAGACCCACACCGCCGCGCACCACTAGCCTTCGGGTCTACTTGATAGGCAAAGCCGAAGCGTGGCGCAAAGTTATTGTATTGTGGCTTGAGCAATCCCTGGCCGTACTTGTCGGTCGACAAAATCGTGATTCCATCCTTGGCCAGCACATCCTGGAAGCCGTTGCCGGCCAGGGTCGGATTATTGGCCGTCGAAGACAATTGCCTGTCGTCCTTGCCCGAAGCCGGGATGATGAACGTCGGAGTCCCATCATTATTGGACCGTTGGGAACGAAGTTCGCCTGGCCGCCATTTGTCTCGTTAATGGGCCCAAAGTAGTCCCAACGCAGGCCGATATTGAGAGTCAGCTTGGGACTTATCTTCCAGTCGTCCTGGAAGTAAGCCGCGAAATAGGCTCGTTCGTCGTAGGTTTTGTTGATGTTGGAGGTGCGTACATCGTCAGAGCCTCCGGAGTAATTCACTCCATTCGGAACTGTCGCGGCTATCGGGGGCAGAATAAATTGCGCGATACCCGTGGTACTGCCGTTATTGCTGGGAATATCTGTGAAGCTGCCGTTATAGTCGAATTGGCCGTGCGCCCAGGCGGGCTGGAGGGTATTGAATACTACATGCTGGTATTCAACGCCCATCTTGAAGCCGTGAGCGCCGTAAACCTTGGAAAAGTCGTCGACGACCTGGGTCGTCTGGGTGGTTTCGTCCGAAGGCAGGAAGTTGTTGGCGCCCAAAGTCTGCAACCCACCGAATCCGAAGGCGGGCAGACCGCCGTTGTTATCCACCTGCGGGATACCCGGGATTCCGTATTGTGCCGGAATGCCGTATGTAGAGCCTTCTGGCCCGAATCGTGAGGTGTGCAGGTGGTCCCATCCGACCCGCGCCACATTGACCGTGGTCGGCGAGAACAGATGGGTATAAGCCGCCACACCCTGGAAAGACTTTGCCGTCTGGATGCCTTCCTGGAAGCCGCCGCCGTCCGCTATGCCCCCAAAGGGCCCCGGAATATACTGCGGGTTGTCCCAATAACTAACCCGCACAAATACCTGGTTTTTGTCGGACACATCGTAGTCGCCCCGGACGTCAAACTGGTTGCTGTGCTGGTAGAGGTTGGGACTGTCTGTAAAATTTGAACTGACTCCACTGCTGGTTGGCAGTGGGAAAAGATTCAACAGCTTGACGGCGTTGGGATCGATGCGGGTGCCAGGAATTTGATTCAGGCCCGAGCAGGCGGCGAGCGAAATCGTCCCCGCTACACAGGTGTCGAGGCCGAACGGATCGCGAACATAGCCAGTAGACGCTGCCGAGATGCCGGTAACGGGATCGACCGTGCCCGCCGTGACCGCCCGGGTGGTCGCGGGGTCGAGGACGGTGCCGACCGGTATCAAACGTCCCAGGGCATCGGCTCGCGCCGCGCTCGAGGCATTGGCGGAGACCAACTCGGAGAGATTGGAGTAGCCGCTGTTGCGCTGCAACACGGTCGGCACTGCGATCCCAGATTGGGTATTGCCCTGTACATGCCGGAAACCCTGGTAGTCACCAAAATAGAAGATCTTGTTCTTTATGACGGGGCCGCCGATGGAACCTCCGAACTGGTTCCAGCGCAGCTCTCCCTTTTTAACCCCGTTGTTGTCTTCAAACCAGTCGGCTGCGTCGAGCACATCGTTGCGGAAGAATTCCCAGACTGCGCCGTGGATTCCGTTCGTGCCTGACTTGACCGTAGCGTTGAGGACGGCTCCCGCGGCACGGCCCAGCTCGGCACTGAAGTCCGAAGTCTGGACCTTGAATTCCGCGATCGCGTCGGGCGGAGGAAGAACAACAAAGTTTGTTCCGTTCAGGAAGTCCACGTTGTCGGAATTGTTGTCAATGCCGTCCAGCAGGTAGTTGTTCTGCGCAGGGCGCAGACCGTTGGCGGCGAAGGCTCCGTTCGCAGCGTTGCCGCGAGTATCCGCCTGCGGAGTGTTCACGCCGGCCGCCAGTTGGGCCAGGAAAGTAAAGTTGCGTCCATTCAAAGGCAGGTCGTTCACGCTCCGCTCGTTGACCACTTGCCCGACCGACGCATCCTCGGTCTGCAACTGGGGCGGTGCGGTGGTCACCTCAACGGTTTGCGTCTCGGCGCCGGGCTTAAGTTGAATATTGACACGCACATTCTGACTCACGGCCACATTCACATTCTGCTGGGTGGTCACAGAGAAGCCAGGAGCAGTGGCGGACACGGAGTAGTTCCCGATTCTGACGGGCGAGAAGGTGTATACGCCGGAGCTGTCCGTAGTCGTCACCACGGACAAACCTTGGTCCGTATTCAAGAGTGTCACTTGCGCGTTGGGAACCACTGCGCCAGTGGCATCCTGAACCACTCCAGTAACTGATCCTTCATCAACCTGACCGAACGCGCACTGACTTTGCATCAGGATCACGAACAGAGCGGAAAGGGTTAGGTAGCCAAGTAATCTGGTCCAAAGAATGGCGGGGAAGTACGGTTCATCAGATGTCCTCCAAAATCAACACCATGGTCCATTGCGCTGCTTGGGCGCAGACTCGATTGAGCAACCGTGTGGGCTTGCAAAGTAACCGGTTACATTGTTCGCCAAGGAATTTATTCCACCGAAATAACCTTTGTCAACCAAAAGTTGGAGATGGTCATCCACCCACGCAACAGAATGCATCCTTGCGGATGGACCGGGCGGATGGACCGGCTCGCTTGGGTTGCCTCCAGTCCTGGTGCTAGCATGCAGACACTTGCCGGCTCTGCGGAACACTTTAGGGATGTCGCGTCACAAAAACGAAGATCGATGCCTTTCCCGACGGTCGCTGCTCAAGACCATGGGGTTGGCGCCCCTGATTCTCCGTACCGCGCCCCTGTATGGATCGTCGTTTTGGTTTGGATTTCCCACCATTTTGCCAACGGAGAATCGCGATTTCCTTCTCTCCGATGCTCGTCTGATACCCCACTATCCGGCGCGCTCTCCATTGGAAGATGTCCTCCGTCTGGTCGTCCCAGGCTCCGATGAATATGTAACCGAGAAATATGCCTTTGAAATCGAGGTACTCCTCCAGCAATGGAGCCGGACACTCAAGGCATCGGCAGCTGATTTTTCAGCCTTAGCGGAGTTGCTGAACCCTGCGATCGAAGCTTCTACCCTGGTTCCTGAAACGGAAGTCAAGCTGCGCACGGGAAACGGGATCGATTGCACCCGAAGACGCTTTAGCAGCAAGGTGGTCGCCGGGCGGGAGCGATTTATCGAGCAGATCCGGGCGTGGCTGGGACCGGTGTCCCGGGTGGAGACCGCGGAATTTCAAATCACCAGTATCGAAGAAGTTACCAGCGCCCCTCTGACGGTTCGCCTTGACATTCGCTATGACATGGTTTTGCAGCGGCGCAATGAGCAGCGTGAGGAGCGGGTCGGATCATGGCGCACCGAGTGGTTGCGCGATGAATCGGCGGCGTGGAAAGCCCGCAGGTGGGAGGCAACAGAAGAAACGCTGAGTGTCACCCGCGGACCGGCGTTTATCGACGTCACGCCGCAGGCTCTGGGCCGCACGGAGTCGTACACCAGGCAGATGCTGCGTGGTTCCGACTACTGGCGCACGGTCCTGGATGGCGCATGCGGTATTGACGTTTACGGCAACAATGGCGTGGCCGTGGGTGACTTCGACAATGACGGCTTCGACGATCTCTATGTCTGCCAACCATCAGGCCTGCCCAACCGGCTTTACCGCAACCGCGGCGATGGAACCCTGGAAGACGTAACCGAAAAAGCCGGAGTTGGTGTGCTGGACGGTACCGCGTGCGCCCTATTCGCCGACTTTGAGAACCGGGGCCGGCAGGACCTGCTTGTGGTTTGCGGCAGCGGTCCCCTGCTCTTCCAGAATCAAGGCGACGGAACATTCTCGATCAAACGCGACGCCTTCAAGTTCAAGAGTCCTCCCCAGGGAACGTTCACCCATGCGGCTCTGGCCGACTACGATGGAGACGGACGTCTCGACGTCTACTTTTGCCTGTACAGCTACTACCTCGGCCTCGACCAGTATCACTACCCGGTACCCTATTTCGATGCCCGGAATGGTCCACCAAATTTCCTGTTTCACAACGAAGGCAACGCGACGTTTGTAGACAGCACCGAAGCGGCAGGATTGAATGCCGAGAACGACCGCTATAGCTTCGCCTGCGCCTGGGGTCACTCCGATAGCGGTGGCTTGCCTGATCTTTACGTGGCCAACGATTTCGGACGCGCTAACCTGTACCGCAACAACGGTGATGGAACCTTCACCGCAGTTTCCAGCCAGGCCCACGTGGAGGACGCGGGAGCCGGAATGAGTGCCTGCTGGTCTGATTTCGACAACCATGGAAACCAGGACATCTATGCTGCGAATATGTGGTCCTCCGCTGGGCAGCGGGTTTCCGCACAAAAGCGCTTTCAAGAAAAAGCTTCGGAAGAGATTCGCGCCCTCTACCGGCGCCACGCACGCGGCAATTCGCTCTACCGAAACCAGGGGAACGGGACGTTTCAAAACATCGGCCAGCAAGCCGGAGTCGAGATGGGCCGATGGTCCTGGTGCTCAGACTTCTGGGATTTCGATCATGATGGCTACCCCGATCTTTACGTCGCCAATGGATATATTTCCGCACCGCAGGAGAACGATCTTGCCAGCTTTTTCTGGCGCCAGGTGGTAGCGAAATCGCCCCAGGATTCCACCCCGTCCCCGGCTTACGAACATGGTTGGAATGCGCTGAACGAATTGATTCGCTCCGATGGCTCGTGGAGTGGCTATGAACGGAATGTCATGTTCGCGAACAATCGCGATGGCACGTTTACCGAGGTCTCGGGTGCTGTGGGATTGGACTTTCCTGAGGACAGCCGTTCCTTCGCCCTCGCCGATCTCGACCACGACGGACGGCTAGAGATCATCCTTAAAAACCGGAATGCCCCGCAACTACGGATTCTGCACAATGGGATGACGGATCTTGGCTCTTCCATCGCGTTTCGCTTACGCGGGCAAAAAAGCAATCGCGATGCAATTGGAACTTCGATCACGATTGAGGTCGGGGCCCTGCGGCAGACAAAGTACTTGCAGGCAGGGTCCGGTTTTCTTGCCCAGCACTCGAAAGAAATTTTGTTTGGAGTTGGAAAGCCGGAAGACAGTATCCGGGCCACACTCCGATGGCCCAGTGGGGTTACTCAGAAATTTGAACGCATACCCGTTGATCACCGGATCGAGATTGACGAGGGTTCTGCTGAATTTGTGGCCAAGCCCTTCGCCGCGCCGCCCGCGGCCTGGGCACAGGCTGGAGCGCCGCCGAAGTTGGAACCGCTGCCTTCGGAGATAGAGACCTGGCTGCTTGAGCCCTTAAAGGCGCCGGAGTTTTCCCTGCCCGACCTCACGGGCAACTTGCATGAACTCAAAAATATGCGGGGCGGCTTTATGCTGCTCAACTTTTGGGCGACGACGGCGCCGCTCTGCGCCGATCAATTGCGACTCCTCAATCAGCGCGCGCGCCAGGTGCAAATTCTGGCGGTCAACGTCGACCAGGCGACCGACGCGCAAAAGGCACACTCGTTCGCGGCGCAGGAAAGGTTCTCCTTTCCCGTGCTTTTTGCGACGGAAGAGGTGGCCGGCGTCTACAACATCATTTACCGTTACCTATTCGACCGGCGCCGGGACCTGGCAATTCCCACCTCTTTCCTGCTGGACAAAGAGGGCATGATCGTCAAGGTATACCAGGGCGCGATAGACCCGCGGCGCCTGCTGGAGGATGTGAGGTCGGCGCCAACCACGGCTGCCGATCGTAAACAAAAGGCGCTTCCCTTGGGGGGAGTGCTCTACCAGGGTGCGTTTCAGCGCAATGACTTTACCTATGGTGTTGCCTTGTTCCAGCACGGTTACCTGGACCAGGCGGCGGAGTCGTTCCAGCAGGTCATCGCCTCCAAGCCGGATGATCCTGAAGGGTATTACAACCTGGGCACTCTCAATCTGAGAAGAAATGATTTTCAACAGGCACGCTACTATCTCGAGCAGACTTTGAAGCTGCGGCCGAACTACCCTGAGGCGTGGAACAACCTGGGAATGATCGCGGCCCAGGAAGGCCACCCGGACGAGGCGGTCAAAAACTTTCAGCAGTCGCTGCTGTTGAGGCCGGGCTACGGTACTGCGCTGCTGAACCTGGGGAATATCTACCGCAGGCAGCGGTCTTTTGAGAAGGCACAGGAGTTTCTGGATCAGGCGCTCGCGATTCAACCCGACGATCCTGAAGTCAACTACAGTCTCGGCATGTTCTACGCTCAGCAAGGCCAAACGCAAGCGGCGGCGGACTATCTGCAGAAAGCAATCGATCTGCGTCCGGATTATCCCGAGGCCCTGAACAACCTCGGCGTTCTCTTTGTTCAAGTCAAGAATGATGCAGGTGCCGAAGCCCAATTCAAGACGTGCATCCGAGTCGCTCCAAACTTCGATCAGCCGTATCTCAATCTTGCCCGTCTCTACGTGATGCAGAATGATAAGGAGAAGGCAAGAGAAGTGCTGCTGGAACTGCTGCGGGTGCAGCCTCAACATCGGGGGGCGCAACAGGCCCTCGAAATGCTAAAATCGCTGCCTTGATAGGCATGGTGAGTCGCGTATTCATGCAGCAAGCAACCAGAATCGCGATTGCATGGTCCGGAAGTCTCCTTTTGCTTCTTCTTAGCAGCCTGACGCTCACTGCCCAGCAGCCTCATCATTCCGCTACCGCGAAGGAAGCAGAACAATCTTCTAAACCCTCCCCAAATCTCCAGCAGGCTGAAGAGCTACGCCGGCAGGGCCTATTCGATCAGGCGAGGGGTAAGGTGCAAGAGGAACTGCAGCATAATCCTGCCAGCGTTGAAGCCTACAATATGCTGGGCTTTATCTACATCGACGAAAAGGACCCGAGCAACGCTGTCGAAGCATTCCAGCATGCCTTGAAACTCGCTCCTGGCTCAGCAAAGACTCGCAACAACCTGGGAAACGTCTACATGTCTGAGCAGAAGCCTGATTTGGCCGAGAATGAATTTCGCACCGTTTTGCGGACTGACCCCGGCAACCGCGATGCGAACTACAACCTTGGCCTCTTGCTGATCAGCAAGGGATCGCCCGGCGAAGCCATTCCGCACTTTGAACGCGTGCGTCCCGCGAATGTCGCAACACAGTTCAATTTGATTCATGCCTATCTCGCAAGCAACCGCACCGCGGAGGGCTTGCGGCTGGCAACCGAACTTTCAGCCCAGAACAAGGACAATATCCAGCTTCATTTCTCACTTGGAATCATGTTGGCCTCGGAAAAACAATACAGCCCTGCTCAGTTAGAACTGGAAAAGGCCGATGCATTGCGGCCGGGCACCTTCGAGATCCTTTACAACCTGGGACAGGCCTACCTTCGCGCCGGCGCATACTCCAAAGCGGAATTTGTACTAAACCGCGCACTCAAGTTGAAACCCGAGTCGCCTGAGACGCTCTACCTGCTGGCGCAGGTCTATTCGAATGAGTCGCGCCCACTCGACGCACTCGACCTGCTGGTTCGCGCTCACAAAATTGCGCCCGAGAATACGGACGTTATCTTTCTGATGGCCCGGGTCAGCATGTCTCAGAATTATTACGAAGATGCGATACCGCTTCTGGAATCGGGCCTTGCGATCGCCCCCCAGCGCTCCGATCTGCTGGCCGCGCTGGGCGAGAGCTATTTCATGGCAGGCAAGGTGGACAAGGCCATCGAAGAATTCCAGAAACTGATCAAACTCGATCCATCCGCGCGCTCCTACGTGTTTCTTGGCATCTCTTACCGGCATCTCGGCCGATTCGACGAGGCAAAACGATATTTTCAGGATGGCCTCAAGCTCGATCCTCACAACAGCGCATGCCTGTTCAATCTCGGTTTTATCGCAGAGCGGCAGGGAGACTCCGCGCAAGCCGAAGCGATGTTTCAGCAGGCGCTCCACTACAATCCGGACTTTGCCGAGGCGCTGTTGGAGCTGGCCAACCTGCGCATCGTGAGCAAGAGATATTCAGAAGCCGCCGAGCTGCTCAGGAAATACGTACAGGTTAGCCATAACCCGGCGACCGGATATTACAAGCTCGCGTTGGTGGAGCGAAATCTGCACCAGACCGAGGCCGCCGATCGCGATCTAAAGGTATTTCAAACACTCTCCAAAGACGCTCCGACCGGTCCCTATCCGTATGAGCACCTTTTCGACTATCTGGATAATCGCTCGAAGCTCGCTCCCCAGGCTCAGAATCAATTCGATATTACGCAACTCCACGACGAGATCAGCAAGCATCCGGATCAGCCGGAAGATCTGTACTTGCTGGCCGAGGCTTATCTCAAATCCGGAAAGACGGCGGAAGCAAAAGACACCATCGCTCAGCTCGACAAGTTAAGCGCCGGCGACTACCGCACACAAAATGGAGCCGGCGTGCTGCTCGCCCGTTATCACCTGTATGACGATGCCATCCAGCACTTCCGCAATGCGCTGCAGGCGAACCCAGGCTCGGACGAAGTCATATTCAACATCGCCGACGCAACCTTCCGAAAGGGTCAGTATGCCGAAGCACTCGATGCCGCCAGGCAGGTTTCAGAACAAGGGCGCAAAGATAACGCTTATCTTGCTTTGCTGGGAGACATCTATGCGCACCTCGGCGACACCACTCGCGCCACGCAGCTGTACGAAGATGCCCTCACGCGCAATCCGGACAATGATCAGGACTATCTCTCGCTCTCCCTGCTGCAGCTTCGCGAAAATTCCATTGCTGACGCGAAGCAAACCTTATTGAGGGGCCAGGCACGCGTTCCAAGTTCCGGAAAAATCGTCTGGGGCCTGGGAATAGTTTCAGCTTTAGAAGGAAACACCGCGGAGGCCGGCCGGCAATTCGAGCGGGCGGTGGATTTGCTTCCGGAATGGCCTGGCAGCTATTCAACCCTGGGTGTTTTCTATTTTCAAACCGGACAGATCGATAAAGCCAAAGAAGTCCTGAACCGTTTCAAGAACAGCAGCGAACGCGGCGCCCTGGACATCGACCGGATTGAACAAGTCCTGGCACAAGCGCCGGCGACCTCCCCGGCTGCCAATGAGCCCATGACCATGGCCAACCGGCAGCAGCTGCTGCGACTCGCGCTGTCGCTTGCAGATAGGACGCTCTGAGACATGGCCCACCGATTCTGCCTTGGCATTCTGATGGCCCTGGCCGCAGCATCCAGCCCGGCTGGCTGCTCCACAAGCCGGGAAAGCGCCAGGCGCTCCCATCACCGTTCGCTACACTGACGTTCGCAAGGCTGCCGGCATCACCTTTCTTCAGGACTCCACGCAAACCGACCAGAAGTATTATCTCGAAACCATGGGCACCGGCGTGGCATGGATCGACTACGATCAGGACGGGCTCATGGACCTCTACTTCATCCAATCCGCCGCCACTGACATTTACAAGCCTCCTGCGCCCTTGCGCTCAGCGCTCTATCACAACAACGGTGACGGAACATTTACCGACGTCACCGATAAGGCCGGCGTAGGCGGCGAAGGACATTATGGGCAGGGCGTTGCTGTGGGAGACTTCGACAACGATGGCTTTCCCGATCTCTACGTGACCGGCTATGGACGCGCCATTCTCTACCACAATAATCGCGATGGCACTTTCACCGACGTCACTGCCAAGGCTGGGGTTGCCGACGAAGGTGGATGGTCAACCAGTGCCGGATGGTTTGATTACGATAAGGACGGGTGGCTCGACCTGGTGGTCACCAACTACATTGAGTGGAGCCCAAAGAACAACCTCTTTTGCGGAGAACGCGCTCCGGGGTATCGCTCTTACTGCAATCCAGGCAACTACAAAGGCCAGAAAACCAAGCTCTACCATAACAACCACGATGGCACTTTTACCGACGTGAGCGACAAGTCGGGGGTCGGCCTGCCCGAATCGAAAGGGATGGGAGTGGTGCTGGCCGACTTCGACAACGACGGCTGGCCGGATATTGCGATTGCCAACGACACCTGGCCAAACTTCCTGTTTCTGAATAATCACGACGGTACCTTCAAAGATGTCTCGCTGATTTCCGGACTGGCTGCAAGCGAAGACGGCAAATACGAAGCAGGAATGGGCATAGACGCCGCGGATGTGGATGGCGACGGTTTGCTGGACGTATACATCACCCATCTTGATTTCGAATTAAACCGGCTGTACCTCAACAACGGAGACGAAACATTCACGGATGATACTTACAGCTCCGGAATCGGCGCGAAGGCGAGGCTGCTGAGCGGGATAGCGGCCAAGTTCCTGGACTACGACAACGACGGCTGGGTTGACATCCTGCAATTGAATGGCGCCATGTTGGACAACGTGAGCCTTTATCATAGCGAGGTCTCTTACAAAGAACCGCTGCTGATGTTCCGCAACTCAGGCCATGGCCATTTCGAGATGTCGTCCGCTTCTCTCGGTCCCGATTTTCTTCGCCCGGTCGCGGGTCGTGGCCTCGCTACCGCGGATTTCGACAACGATGGCGACATCGACATTGCCGTCAACAATCGCGGAGATTATCCGGAGCTGCTGCGCAATGACGGAGGCAATGCCAACCATTGGCTGGAGGTGAAACTGATCGGGACAAAATCCAACCGGGACGGCACCGGCTCTCAACTGAAACTGACCTCGGAAGGATTTGTGCATGTGGAACAGGCAAAGGGCGGTGGGAGCTATATGTCGGCCAGCGATTCACGAATCCATTTTGGGCTGGGCAAGCGATCCAGAATCGAGTCGCTGGTGATCACCTGGCCCAGCGGCCAGGTTGACAAGCTGGTGAACGTGCCCATCGATACCATCATCGCGGTCAAAGAAGGCACGGGCATTGTCCCTCATCCGTTCCCCAAAGTGCCCGCCCGATGAATCTTATAATCATCCCAAGCTATGATTTTTCCGCGAAGGCGCTTCCTCGGCTCATCTCTCTTCATGCTCGGCAGCACGCTGACAGAGGCTCTTGCAACTCCCCTTTGGAACTGGAGAAACCCGGATCTGGTGCAAGCCGCCGTCGCGACTCCCGCTGCCACATCTCCGGTCCAGTTTGTGGATGTGGCTCAGCAAGCCGGGCTGACCATCCCCAACGTGTGGGGCGGCGTAGATCATAAGAGATCGATCATCGAGGCCAAAGGAAGCGGCCTGGCCTTTTTCGACTATGACCATGACGGATGGCTGGACATCTATCTCACAAATGGAGACCGGCTGGACGCGCATTGGCCTTCGGGAAAAGCGCCGACCTCTCAGCTGTACAAGAACAACCGCGATGGCACGTTTACCGACGTCAGCGAAAAATCAGGATTGGCGCGTACCGGTTGGCAGACCGGCGTCTGCGTAGGCGATTACAACAACGATGGATGGGATGACTTGTTTTGCTGTTTCTGGGGACACAACATTCTTTTCCGCAACAATGGAGACGGCACGTTTACCGATGTCACGCAGAAAGCCGGCCTTGACCAGGCGAAGGTGCGCTGGGGCGCAGGTTGTACTTTTCTTGACTACGACCGGGACAGTCACCTCGATCTTTTCGTTTGTAATTACCTGAAGTTGGATCCGCAAACCATCCCTCCCGCCGGCGACACCAGCTACTGCCAGTGGAAGGGCGTGCCCACCATGTGCGGTCCGCGGGGACTTCCGGGCGATACGAACATCCTGTACCACAACAATGGAGACGGCACGTTTACCGATGTTTCCGAGAAGTCGGGGATTCTGAAACCCGGCCCGCGATACTCGATCACCGCCGTCTCCTACGACTTCGATAACGACGGGTGGCCGGACATCTATGTCGCCGTTGACTCCGCACCCAGCATCCTGTTCAAGAACAACCATGACGGCACGTTCACCGATATCGCGGTCATGGCAGGTTGCGCCTACAGTGACAACGGACACGAGCAGGCTGGGATGGGCGTTGGCGTGGCCGATTATGACTGCGACGGCTGGTTCGATATATTCAAAACCAACTTTGCCGATGACACCTGCAACCTGTACCACAACAATGGCGATGGAACCTTCAGCGACGTCAGCTTTGCCGCCGGTGTTGGCGTCAACAACCGTTATGTGGCCTGGGGCTGCGGCTTTGTCGATTACGACAATGACGGATGGCCCGACATCATCCAGATCAACGGCCACGTCTATCCTGAGATCGATAACTACAATTTCGGTCAGACTTTCAAGAATCCTCGACTGGTTTACAAGAATTTAGGGAACGGCCGTTTCAAGGACGTGTCGTCAGAAATGGGGCCAGGCATCAGCGAACACTTCTCCAGCCGCGGCGCCGCTTTCGGAGACTATAACAACGACGGCGACATGGATGTGCTGATTTTGAACCTGAACGACTTGCCATCCTTGCTTCGCAATGACGGAGGCAATAAACAGAACTGGATCAAGATCAAGCTGGTGGGCAGCAAGTGCAATCGCACCGCCATTGGAGCGCGCGTGCGGGTGGTGACGAGAAAGCATATCCAGATGGACGAGGTCCACAGCGGCACAAGCGTGATGTCACAAAGCGACCTGCGGCTTCACTTCGGCCTGGGCAAAGCTGAGACCGTGGACCTGATCGAAGTAAAATGGCCGACGACGCAGAAGATCGAAAAATTTACCCAGGTCAAGGCGAATCAGATAATCACCATCCGCGAGGGCGATGGCATCATCAAGCCTGAACGGGTACTGGGTTCAAGCCGCGACGTAGATCATGAGAATCGACTGCGGCTATTAGCCGCTGAGGCGCACTGGCGCGGGTGCCCCGCCTCAACTCGGAGGCTCACTTCCGGCCGGACCGCGGCGGTGGATTGACGAATCACCAGTTCCGCGCGAACGATGTGGGTAATGCCCTCGTTTTCTCCGCGCTGGCTCGCTGCATAAAGCGAATTGAAGGCAAACTCGGCGATCTCGGCCCGCGGCACGCGGATTGTCGTCAGCGGCGGCGGCATAAAGCTGCTGAGTGCAATGTCGTCAAAGCCCACAACCGAGATGTCCTCCGGAACGCGCAGCCCGGCAGCATAAACGGCGCCCATGATTCCGATCGCCGTAAGATCGTTCGAGGCCAACACGGCTGTCGGACGCACTGGCAGCTTCAATATCTCTATCATCGCCGCGTAGCCTCCGTCGAAGCGATGGTTAGCCGCACGAATGAACTCTTCGCTGCATTCCAGGTTCTTGCGTCGCAGCGACGCTAGAAATGCGTCACGCCGCGTTCTGGCTGAAGCCAGGTTGGCCGGCCCGCTGACAAAGGCAATCCTTCTGTGGCCCAGCGCAGTCAGGTGATCCATTGCCTGATCGACGCCGCTGTCATAGTCCAAAGAGATGTCGCTGATTCCGTGCCCGGCTACTCCCGTGTCCAGAAAAACGATGGGAATGCCCCGCCCACTCAGCATCTTGATGAGTTGCGGGTCCATCTCCGAGGTCATGATGGCGACCCCGTCGACCTTGCGCTCCAACATGCGCCGGACACCAACCTCCATGCGGTCTGCCTGGTAGTCAGTGTTGGCAATCAGGACTTCGTGGCCATGCTCCACCGCGAGCCGTTCGAAGCACTTCACCAGTTCGGGAAAAAATGGATTCTCGATGTCGGAAATAATCAGGCCGTAAATATGGCTCTTGCCGGTCCCGAGGGTGCGCGCGTGAGTGTTCGGGTAGTATCCGGTTCGTTGGATCGCCGCCCGGACTCGTTTTTCGGTGCGCGCGTCCACAGGGGCCGTGCCGTTCACCACGCGTGAAACGGTGGCGGTGGAAACCCCGGCTCTCTTTGCTACTTCCCTGATATTCATTCGCTGTCGTCACGCAGTGTGGCGAGGAACTACCGTCTCGTAGGAATACGCGTCCGCAGGCAAAAAAGTTCAATGGAGTTAAAAGTTGCTATTAGATTTTTTCTTTTACTATACACCGCGCTTTTGCAGGAGAGTCCATTGGCAGGTGGCGCCCCCTTGGTACGTGGTTACAACAAAAGGTGCCCTACTTTCTTGAGTAGCGCATCGAGACCTGCCTGGGCAATCTGCTCGTCAATCTCCGACTTCGCGCCGCTCGCGGCGATGCCGCCCAGGAGCTGGCCATCCACCCGAATCGGCAGGCCCCCCTGGTTGGGGAAGAAATTGGGGAAAGCAAGATCTTCGCGTATGGCCGTTCTTGACTGCTTCGGCTGCTTCTCTTGAAGGGCTGCCATAGGCCGCAGCATGCCGAGCCTTCTTCTGCGCGAACTGCAGCGTGTTGAGCGAGGCGCCGTCTTCCTTTTCAAGAAAAAGCAAATTGCCGCTTTCATCGACGATACAGATGGTCACCTCGACGTTCAGCTCCCTGGCTTTCGCCTCCGAAGCGCCAACCATGGCCTTGATGGCGGCCAGGTTCAGGTATTTTCGGCTCGGCAGGTCGGTGGCATACACCGTCATCGCTGGAAGCAGCAGCAGTGCCAATATTTTGAACATTCGAAGACCTCCTGGTGAATGGCTGCCCTGCATATTACTCGCCCGGCGGGGGCGGGCTCTCGAGGACCCGGAACTGCTTGATCTCGCGCCGCCGGCGTTCGATCGCGGCTGCCTGCTGCTTCTCGATCTCATCGTGCAGCTGAAATTCCTGTTGGGCTTTCCCGGCCGCTCCAGTGCGATCGTAGGCCACGCCTAACCGGTAATGGGCCTCGCCCAGCTGTGGGTCCACCGCGATTGCCTTGGTGTAAAAGCCGATTGCCCTCTCCGGATCATGGCGGGAATAGGAGAGGATCCCCAGTTGCAGGTACGCGTCGGCGCACTTCGGGTTGACCGTCACCGCCTTGGTCAGCAGGCTTTCCACCTGTTGCCACGATTGCCCCTGGCGCGGGGGGCTGCTGCCGTTTCCAGATAGCCATGGCGTAGAGGTAGTTTGCGGTTGAGTTTCCGGCTGCTGCTGCACAAACCGGGCCAATCTCGGCTCAATACAGGCCAACGGCTTGGGAGCAGCCATCTCTATCCTGCCCATGAAGGTGTAGGGCTCAGGATCTGCCGGATTCAAGTCGGAAGCCTGGCATAAGTTGGTGGCCGCGTCCTCATACAGGTCCCCGGCAAACAGAGCCGTTCCCAGGGCTGCCAACATCCTGGCCGACCTGGGATATGCTTTTGCTCCGTTCCTGAAACCTCCACCGCTTGCCAGACGGCGCGGTGCAGCAACAGCTCCGAGCCCCATTCAAAATAGTTCTGCTCGCTGGGATCCAGCCGGACCGCCTCCTGATCTTCGCGGACAGCCGCCAAAGGATCACCCATCTTCTCGTCAACTTCCCCCAGCATGCGATGGAGGCCGGCATTGTCTTCCTGCGCTAGCAATTTCTGTGCATGCTGGCGCGCCTGCGAAAGATCGCCGTTTGCCTGGTCGCAAGGGCCAGGTCGTATTCGTTGCCACGATTTGCGGGATCGAGCTGATAGGCCGCTTGCAGGAGTGGAATCGATTCTCGATATCTGCCGGCCTGCAGGTAGAACGCACCCAGTTGATGGTTCGCGGCAAAACTCCCGGGAGAGGCTGCCAGCGCGGCGCGCAGCTTGCTTTCGGCTTCGACCGACTCTTTCGCGGGTTGGGCAGCGGGCGAGCCATCCGGCTTGAGGGTGAGGGTTTCACGGGCCAGGTCTTCGCTGGTGCGCAAAGTGGAATCGGAGCCGTGGCCGCCGACTGCGGTCCAGTCCGTGACCCCGGCAACGGTGAAATTCGGCTTATCGGAAAACTGGATGGCCTGGGCGGAATCGTCCCCGGGCGGGGAGAAGCTTGCTGCGCTACTGTCGCCGGGATCGATAGGCTCAGCAGAACCGTAATGGAAGTGAGAACGGACTTAGAAACCTTCACCATGCGACCCAACTGCTGGGAATTCTACTAGGTGTCTCTTCATATCTTGTCGCCCCAGTCTCCGCAGAGTACAAGTCGCTGATTTGGGCCGCCTTACCGTAAGCTAAAAGCCAAGCGCGTGGGCCGCCGGCTAAAAATGCCTGGCAGCACCGTTTGCCATTCAGCGATCATCTAAGGGGAGACACTTACAAGAGGCAAGGCGTTATGGGGTTAGGGTTTAGTTTTTTCCTGCATTACGCGTACATCATCCTTTTTCTGTGGGTGATGGGGGAGCAGCTTGGCGCACCCGTGCCCAGCATCCCCCTGCTGCTCGCGGCGGGGACCTTGACCGCGACCCACAAACTATCGCT
>CAWJAB010000043.1:0-265832 GCA_963840675.1 uncultured Acidobacteriaceae bacterium | reverse complement strand
GTCGCTGATATATTCGTCGATATGACCGCCGCCGAATCACGCCTGCAGACCCTTCCCTCGGATCGGCTCATCGCTGAGTTCTCCTTGTGGTCAGCCGATCTCTTGAACTTAAAAGCTGCCATCGAGCGAACGCAACACCTCGCGGACATGTATCACCTGGATGCGTGTGATGGACACGTCGCCCCCGCCTTCCTTTTGTTCCCGGATCTTGTACGCGCTATGAGGCGGGTGACCAAGCTTCCATTTCATGTGCATGTGATGGCCACACAGTCGATCATCAATTCCCAGATCGAGCAATTTGCAGAAGCGGGCGCCGATCTTATCACCATCCACTTCTCAGACGGGGTGGACATAGAAGCCGCCCTCAAGAAAGTACGACGGCATGGTTGCTGCGCGGGCGTAGCTTTGCCTTTGGACATTCCTGTTTGCGCCGCTCAACCTTATCTTGATGGAGTTTTCATGGTCACGCTTTTGGGAACGGCCACTGGTTTAAAGGGGCAGAACCTATCTCCATTGGCCTATGCCCGATTGGAAGAGATCCGCGGGATGTTGAAGAGTCGGGGCGCTGGCAAGCGTGTGCTGGTTACTGCTGACGGCGGAATAAGGCAGCAGACAGTGGCGGAGTTGCGGGCGCACGGCGCCGATGCAGTCGTTATGGGTTCACTGGCGTTCGCAAACGATAAGCTGGAGGAGACAATCAAGCGTATCCATGAGCTTCCGGCGCCTTCATGGTAGGGAGAACCGTTACTGTCTTTTGGGTGGCCAGGCAATGAAGTCGATTCGCATGCTTCTCGTATTGCCCTGTCTGTTAACGGGGATTTGTCACGCAGCGGCGACGAGTGACAGCGCGACTGCGGCAGAACGGTGGGTTGCCGCCAAGTTTCTCGGAGTCAACCAGCCGCCTCCTTCAGGAAAGTCATTCTTAGAGGCCCGGCTCAAGCCAACTGCGCTGGTGCGCGATCGCATTGAGGGGCACCCGCTGCTGATCGTCGACCAGAAATTCGACAACGGGATCGCCATGCGCTCCCCGGGTGAGATCGTTGTCCACTTGTCCTCGGACGCGAGCACCTTCCAGGGTGTGCTTGGGGTCGACAGCAACGATCTCGGTTACTACGCCAACACCGGGCGGGGCAGTGTGGTGGCCTCGATTGAAGCGGGAGGACGGCAACTCTTCGAGTCGCCGGTGCTTGCATGAAGGAATGAAGGGTATTCCTTTCCGGGTGGAACTTGCAGGTGCGCGCGAGATCACTCTTCGGCTGAAAGCAGTTGGCGAGCGGCCGCCTACCTACCAGGCGGAGTGGGATCAAGCGGATTGGGGAGATGCCACCGTAACCCTCTCCGACGGCAGCAAGCTGCTGCTGTCATCTCTTCCCACCGGACCGTTGGCGCAGGATTATTCACTCAATCCTCCCTTCTCCTTTCAGTTCGGCGATCAGTTGTCGGTCGATCTGTTGAAGAAGTGGCCGGTCGATCGCAGCACCCGCCGGCTGGACGAGCAGAGGACGGAATACACATCGGTTTACCAGGATCCGGCGACTCACCTGGTTGTGCGCTGCGTGGCGGTTGCCTATCACGATTTTCCCATCGCTGAATGGACGGTCTACTTCAAGAATGGAGGAGGGGAGCGAACACCGATTCTGCAGGATATCAAGGCTCTCGACACCGAGTTTGAAGGCGATGCGCAGGGCGCGATGCTGCTTCATCACTCGCGGGGAAGCAGCGACGCGGCCAACGACTATGAACCGTTGGAGACCGCGCTGCCGGCGGGCGCACAGGAACACTTTGCGTCGGTAGGCGGCCGCGGGACGGATGGCGAGATGCCCTACTTCAACCTCGCCTCGTCTGGACGGGGAGTGATCTTTGCCCTTGGCTGGCCTGGGCAATGGTCGCTCGATCTCTCGCGCGATCAGTCGACGCAGGTACACGTGAAAGGCGGCCAGGAGTTGACTCACTTTTGGCTGGCGCCCGGGGAAGAGGTACGCACACCGCTCGCCGTGGTCCAGTTTTGGGATGGCGATTGGATCGATGGCCAGAATGTTTGGCGGCGATGGATGATCGCCCACAATCTGCCCCGGCCCGGCGGCAAGCTTCCTGCACCCTTTGTCTCCGGAGGGAGCGGCCGCTACACCATCGAAATGCAGTTTGCGACCGAGGAAAATCAAAAGAAATATATCGATCAAACCCTGCGAGGACGGCATCCCCATCGACCACTGGTGGATGGATGCCGGCTGGTATCCCTTTACAGTGGGTTGGTGGAAGACGGGGACCTGGGATCCGGATCCGAAGAGGTTCCCCAACGGGCTCAAAGCCGTCGCCGACTACGCACACGCAAAAAACCTGAAAGTGATTCTCTGGTTTGAACCGGAGCGAGTGACCCAGGGCTCGTGGCTTGACCAACATCATCCGGAGTGGCTGCTGGGCCCGGATGGAAAAGACAAGCTGCTTGACCTGGGAAATCCCGAAGCCTGGCATTGGTTAGTCGACCATGTAAGTGGAATGATTGCCGACATCGGCCTCGACGTTTATCGCCAGGATTTTAATTTTCCTCCGCTGCAGATATGGCGCGCCCACGATGCTCCCGATCGCCAGGGCATTACTGAGATCAAACATATCGAAGGCTACCTGGCCTACTACGATGAGCTGCGGCGGCGTTTTCCCGAATCTCCTGATTGACACCTGTGCTTCGGGCGGCCGACGTAACGATCTGGAAACTCTGCGCCGCGCCGTGCCGCTGTGGCGCAGCGACTACCCGTATAAGCCGATATCCCAGCAGGGCGAGACCTACGGCCTTTCGCTTTGGATCCCCTACTACGGAACGGCCATCAATTCGCTTGACCCATATATCTTCCGCAGCCAGATGACCCCGGCGGTTGGTTTTGGGTTAGACCATCAGCAGATCGAGGGCCAGCATCCGATAGCCATCCATCTGCTCGAGCAGTGGCGCGAGGTGGTGGACTACTTCTATGCCGACTTTACCCCGCTAACCCCTTACAGCCTCGACAGCAACAACTGGATGGCCTGGCAGTGGAACCGGCAGGATGAAGGAAGCGGCGTGATCGAGGCCTTTCGCCGCGAGAGCAGCCCATTTCCCACAGCGCAGCTTAAGCTGCGCGGCCTGGATGCTGCCGCGCACTACAGCGTGACCAATCTGGATTCCTCGCAGTCAACCGAGTTCACCGGCAAGGTGCTGATGGAACAAGGTCTCCCCGTCACTCTTCAGAATCAACCGGCTTCTGCACTTCTCATGTACAGAAAAAGCGCTCAGAAGAAATGATCGCATTAGCAGGCGAAATCAATAACCTGTCCGCGATTCGACGATCGTCTTTTTGCGGTACCATGGTCCAACCGTCGCAGCAATTTGCCGGAACTCGAAAACCAGCCGGAGGCATATGGATGTCCGCAGTGACCGTACCGAAAACATTGGGCATGCCAGGAAAACAAAGCTCTCTCAATCCGCTGCCCGCAGGCATCGTTGCTTCGTCCGTGACCCCGTTTGCGGCTGACGGAGAGATTGATCTTCAGTTACTAAAACCGCACATCGACTGGTTGATTGCTGAAGGCGCCAATGGCCTTTCCCCGCTGGGCAGTTCGGGCGAGTTTTGCGCCCTGGAGATCGAGGAGCGCAAGCGTGTTCTGGAAAAAGTGATCGAGCTGAATGACGGGCGGGTAGCTTTGTGGGCCGGAACCCACCACTACAGCACGCGGTCGACCATTGAATTGTCAAAACACGCAGCGGCTGCCGGGGCGGATGCCCTGTTGATTGTGCCGCCATACTACATGGCGCCGACGCCGGAGCAAACCATGGATCACTATCGGCACATCGCGAGCGCGGTCGATCTGCCGATCATTCTGTACCACAACATCCCGCTGACGTGCGTCGACCTCAAGACCGATCAGCTGTTGGCGCTCTACCGGGAAGGCGTGATTGCCGCGGTCAAGATGTCGAACCCTGAGCCGGATCGCATCTGCCGGCTTTTGCAGGAGTCTGACGGCGGGCTGAGCGTATACTGCGGCATCGACACGGTCGCCTTCGAAGGGCTTTGTCACGGCGCGCACGGATGGATCTCGGGCATCCCCAGTATTGTGCCGCGCGCGGCCCGGGCACTCTACGAAGCGATTGCAGTTCGCGGAGATCTTTCCGCGGCCCGGGAACAGTGGCGGTTGCTTTCGCAGTTGATGCGCCTGGAGTTTTCGGCCTTTTCCCATCAGGGCCAGGGTCCGCACTGGTTCAGCGTGATGAAGACGACATTGAACCTGATTGGGCCGCCTGTGGGCGATCCCCAACTGCCGCTGCAGCCGCTGCAGCGGGACAGGCTGGATGAGCTGATCAGGATTTTAAAAGGGCTAGGCTACGAGGTGCACGGCAAGGCCTAAGTCGTTCGACCCCCGGAGAGTGATCCGCCTCCGGCGAGATTGTAGCGTTCTCTTAGCGCAGTGGCAGCCTTCTCCACCGGCGTCTTTCCGCTGAATGCCGTGGCCAGCAGAAGCAAGCCGCACAGCGCGTCCTCTTCTACCGGGCAGAGCCGCGACTCCGCTTGGAACCGGTCCTGGATAATTTGCCGCAGCTGCGGTAGCTTAAACGCGAGGCCGCCGGAGAATACGATCCCTCTCCACGAACGATCGGGCCATATGCGCGATGCAGCCGCGTAGTAGTTTTCTGCCATGTTCTCAAAAGCCGCGCGGAACAGCGTGCCCACGTTCAGGGTCTTCTCGCTGATGTTGGTGATGGCGCCGCGCTCTCCGCATGGTCCCGGATAAAAGCTCAGGTTCACCCCCAAATCGGTGTTATGGACGGCCGCTGCGGCGGTTGCGATGTAGAGCCATGGCTCAGCCGGACTCGCGCCTTGGGCCGTGGAGATCTCTGTGAGCAGATCGACCAGGACGTTGAGCGAGCGGCCCGCGGGCAAATGGGAGATCGTATTGGCAAACTTCCCATCAAAGAATGGGCGGCTTTGGTAGTCGCCTGGTGCAAGACCGGGGACAATGCGGCTGACTTGCGAGCCGGTGGAGATGTTGAGCGATAGCTCGTCCTCGAGAAGGAGAGCTCCCAACAAGGAACAATGATAGTCGCCAACGGCAGCGAAGCATGGAATGCTCGCCCCACTTATCTTAATGGTTCCGGCGAGTTCCCCTTGCTTACGCAAGGTTGGCCAGCGGACGCCAGAAAGACCCAATCGCTCGATCACCTCGGAGTGCCATTGCAAGGTGGACAGATTGAGTAATTCATAAGTCATCGCGGTCGTGGTGTCTACCGACGGTGGTTGGTGACTTAGCGAGCTCAACACGAAATCGCCCAGCGATACCGGGATGAGTCCTGGCTCCAGTTTTCCTTGTTCCGCAAGCCAAAAGAGAAAAGAGAGGGGACAGCCGACTGGCAATTCGTTGCCGAGTTCGCTGCGGTGCTGAGCGGGGATTCTTTCCTGAAGAATCTTGTAATAGGTGCCCGCACCGGAAGGATGCGGCTCCAGGGCGCGCTGGTCCTGCCATCCGAAACAGTTAGAGACGGCCTGGCCCTGGTTATTCATCAGCACCATGGAACCCAACTGCGTGCACATGACCAGGCCGTCGCACTTCACTGCCAGCGTGGCAAGTTCCTCGATCAGCGTCCGGGTGGCTGCGAGTACCTGCCCGGGAGCAAACTCGCAGTACCGGGGATCGAGTCCGGGGAGCGCCTCAGGGAAGGGAATGCGGCGAACATGCTCCACGCGGCAGCTCTCAATGTTTAACACCGCACCCTTGATAAACGACGTGCCTAAGTCAATCCCGATATAACGCAAGCAAAACTCCTTAGGGCCGGGCACAGGTCACGCAATAGCTCGTCGTAGCCTGGCGAGTGGGAACATGCGTGTTAACCTGTGATGCCAGTATTGTAGCCGCTGCGACCTTAGCAGGAGCAATCGGGACTGCCCCACGACTTGATCGTTTTAGTGGCGCCATAGTCTGAGAGTTTTATGGAGGAATGCGCCATGGGGTCAACTTCTCAATCCATTCTCTGGAAGAACCGCGAGGCCACGCGGCTAACCAATGGTGTCGTCGAGCTGGTCGCGCTGACCAGCGGAGGGCATCTCGCCGAGTTCCGGTTCCTGGAGCATAACGGAGGCGCCTCGCCAAACACCTTTTGGGAGGCTCCGTGGCCTACATTCGATCCGGGAGAGAGAGCCGCGGATGATCTGCCGGCAAGCTACGGACCGGTGGAGGTGCGCAGGTTTTTTGCCAGCTATACGGGCCATTGCCTGTGTTTGGATTACTTCGGCGGGCCTTCTGCCGAGCAGGCTGCGGCTGGATGCAGCCTGCACGGTGAGGCGCCTAACACACGTTGGAATCTGGTCTCAACGGCGGTGCCTGGCGAGGCCCTCGCCAGGTGGAAGGTAGAGCTTCCATTAGCACACCTTGGCTTCGAGCGCGAGATTCGCTTGGGTGTGGGTGAAAGCGTAGCTTACGTGCGAGAAACCGTCAGCAACGAAGGCGGCGCGGAGCATGCTTTCGATTGGGTGCAACATGTCACGTTCGGTCCACCTCTCTTAACCCAGGGCGAGAGTACTTTGTCCGCTTCCGGAGGCCGTGGGATAACCTCGCCGGTCGACTATGACGGTGGTTCCATGCTCGCGAACAATCGCGAGTTCATCTGGCCGCATGCTCCACTTGCAAGTGGGAAGGGATTTGCCGACTTGCGACAGCCCTTCGCGGAAAAGGGGCTTGGCCTTATCGCTGGCGTACAGCTTGATCCTCGGCGTGAGCAGGAATACGTGCTGGCCGTGAATTGGAAACGGCGTCTGGGTGTAGGCTATTGTTTCCGCCGCGCTGATTTTCCGTGGATGACCGTCTGGGAGGAGAACCACGCGCGGGCCAATACTCCCTGGAACGGAAGAGGACAAGCGCGCGGTATGGAGTTTGGCACAACACCGCTCCCGCTGGGCCGCGAAGAGACGGTTCGCCGCGGACCTATATTCGACACTCCCCATCAGTGCGTGATCCCCGCAGGCGGGAAGAAGACAGCGCACTACCTGATCTTCCTGTTTGAGGTCCCGAGCGGGCTTGACGCGATTGAAAATGTCGAAGCAGCAGGTGACGCAATCGTCCTCTACGACCAGAATGGGCGGCCATCGTTGTCCATTCCAGCTGCCGCGTGTGGAGACTTTCTAGCTTGATAGCGAGGAGCATTCATCTTGTCTCCTCTTCAGTCAGCCGGCGAAGGGCATTTCCGGCAGGCCGGGTACTTCCGTGGAAAGGGCGAACAGCGAGCCTGCAAGTGGTCCGCTCTTCAGCGCATTCCAGCCGAGTTCTGCGCAGGCTGAGGTGATGTACAGCGTCTTAAGGCCGGGGCCGCCGAACATGCAGCTACTTGGCCTCTGCACCGGCATGCGGATGGTGCGCTCAATCGTGCCGTCAGGCGCGTAGCGGAGAACGCGCCAACCGTCCCACACAGCAGACCACACAAAACCTTCGCTATCGACCGTCAAGCCATCGGGGAAGCCGTCATTCTCTGCCAGGGTGGCGAAGACACGACGCTCGCCCAGCGCGCCAGTCGCCGCATCGAACTCGTAGGTCCAGATGGTCCGCACCATGGAATCCGTGAAATACATGGTGCGATTGTCGGGGCTCCAACCTATTCCGTTGGAACATACAAAACCGGTGGCCATGCGGGTGATCGAGCCGTCCGGGTCAAGCCGGTAGAGACTTCCCGTCGGTTCGGGCCCTTGCTCGTTCATGGTGCCGGCCCAGACGCGGCCGCTGCGGTCAACCTTGCCGTCGTTGAAGCGGTTCTGAGGAAGATGGCTTTCGGGATCGCCGATGCGTGTGACCTCTCCCGTGGTGAGATCGAGGAAACCCAACCCGTCGGCGTCTCCGAAAACCATGCGCCCCGATTGCGCCGGGGAAGCGAATCCGACTGGTCGAGGCATGGGCCACAGGCCGGTCTGGCCGCGCGAAGGATCCCATCGAAAGATGGCGGGCCGCTTGATGTCTACCCAATAAAGCACGCCCTCCGCGTTGTTCCACGAGGGGCCCTCGCCCAGGAGAGCATTTGCCTGCTGCACGCATTCCACTTCACCCATCCACGTCCTCCTGCCTATTTTCCCGTCGAGCAATATTCTAGATATGCTTTGGGTGTGTCAACCGTTCATGCCAAATTTATCCGTGAGGACCACACGAGGGTTTTTGAAAGCTCGGAATCCAGGCAAGCAGGATTCTTATTGCCAGCTGTAGATTGTCATCTTGTGAATGTAGGAGGTGATCGAGCCGCTGCCGGCATTTTCCCCATCAAGCTGGAAGTTGACGAGAAGGTCGCCGAGGGCCCAACCCAGCTTCTGGGCTGCAGCGCCGGTCGCGTTGCTGAAGGTGCTTTGCGCTCCATCCAGCGTTACCCAGTCGTGAGTCACCACCCCGTTGCTGTCGCGATGAAAAGCGATCTGCACGTGGTGCCAGGTGTTGGCGGTCCACGACCGCGGATCACAATGGATATTCGAGGAGTTCCAGTGATCGTCGCGGTTCTTGACGGTTACGTACTCCCAGGTATTTGAGACACTCGAACACTGGGTGCCATAGATCACCGTCTCGCCGTTCGCCATCACCTGGTTTAAGTCCATCTCAATGTTCTGCACCTGCGATGGATCTACCAGGTAGATGTATGTGTCGTAGGCAAAATGGGTGGCGGTGGGATTGATGCCAAACGAGAGGTGAAAGCGCTCGCCGCCGCGGTCGGAGTAGGTCATGTAAAACTTGCGGGCGTCGTCATACGACGGGGTTGTGGCCGGATAAACGGTTGATCCCCTCGCTTCTCCCGGCGTGCCGGAATCGTGTTCGTATTCCCAGCCGGCCGCACCATCCAGATCCCCCGACGCAACTGCGTAGGAGGGGATCGTGCCGGTTGGCGGGTTTCCGGATGCGGTGCCACCGCTTACGGTAAAGGTGGTGTTGACGACCGGGCAGATGCCGCTGCTGGTCCACGATTTGAAATGCACGGTGTGGCTTCCCGCGGCAATCGCCAGGTTGATCACGTCGATATCGTAGGTTGTGATGCCCAGGGTAAGCGTGCTGCTGTTGTCGATGGAGAAGCCGAAAGCGGTGGGCGAGAGACCATTGCAGCCGATGTTGTGAGCGCGCACCCAAATGGGCGATGCAACGCTGGTCCCGCTCACCGGGCTGGCGACGGTAATGTTCGCAGCCAGAGCCGCTTGAGGTACCAGCGTAGACGCCGCCGCAAACCAACAGAGCCAGGCGGAGCATCAACGCCTGCCCCCGATCTCTCAATGCCAACAACATGAAACTTCTCCTACACCGATGTGCTTGCAGGGGGTAGTCGACTTACTGGGGCTGGTTTCTCGGCAGGACACTGGTTACTTTCCAAGCCGGATCATACACAGTTTTCGAAATAATAAAGCCATTGTTCTCAATTATTTCAACGGAAAAAGAAGGTCCTGCCGGAGGGAGAAGATTCTGCGCGCAACGGGTAAAAATGCACTACTTGTGGTGGGTTAATTACACTCCGGGAAACACCCAACGGCAGGAAAAGTGATGTACCTTTGGTCTGTTACCCTTCCTTGCACGGCGACGAATCAGATCAGGATCCGTGTCCCAGCTTCGAGAAAACCGAAGTCTATGCCAACCTCATCCATCCGATCAGCTAGGGGCCCGTCCGACCCGGGAAACTTACGGCTGCCATGGAGCGTCAACCTAACCAGCTTCTTGAGCGCGCGCGCCGGTGGCCTCAACCAAAAGAAACGCGCTTCACAGCACAAATAATGAAATATTTAGCGCACTCGCTGATCCTGATAACCGTGGTGCTGGGCGCCCTCACATCGCCTACCATGGTTCTCGCTCAGGGGGCGGCCGGCACGCTGCAGGGGAGGGTATTGGATCCCTCCGGCGCGGTCATTCCCCAGGCGCAGGTCACCGTCACTTCGGCCTCGGGAAAAAGCGTCAACGCAGTTTCGGATGCCGCGGGCGCCTACCAGGTGCGAGGTCTGGCTGCCGGCGCCTACACCGTAAATGCCACTTCGACCGGGTTTGCTCCCTTCACCTCTACGGTCACGCTTGCACCCGGGCAGACAAAGTCACTGAACATCGCGATGCAAATCCAGATACAGCAGCAGCAGGTACAGGTGGAGGCGGACACGCCGACCGTTGATACCAGCCCAGATCAAAATGCCAACGCGGTGGTGCTCAAAGGCAAAGATCTCGATGCACTTTCCGACGATCCTGATGAATTGGAGAGCCAGCTGCAGGCGCTGGCCGGCCCCGCAGCTGGGCCGAACGGGGGCGAGATCTACATTGACGGGTTTACCGGGGGGCAGATGCCGCCCAAGTCTTCCATTCGTGAGATCCGGATCAACCAGAACCCATTTTCCGCGGAGTTTGATCGCCTGGGTTATGGACGGATCGAAATCCTCACCAAGCCGGGCACGGATAAGGTGCGTGGGCAGATTCAGGCACGCGGCAACGACTCCGCTTTCAACTCGCGAAACCCTATCCTGCAGACGGCGGAACCGCCCTACTACTCGTATAACGTGCAAGGCAATGTGGGCGGGCCCATTTCAAAAACCGCCTCCTATTTTGTGAGCGCCTTTGGACGGAATAACCAGAATGTCAGTGTGATCGACGCGGTCGACCCCACCAGCGTCACGCCGGAAGACCCGACTGGAGTTCGCCTGAATGAGGCGTACCCCAACCCGAGCTCGCGCATCGATATTAGTCCGCGGCTTGACCTGCAGCTCGGAAAAGCGAATACCCTGACGCTGCGTTACGACTTCTTCCGCGCGGTGACGACCAATGGAGGCGTGGGTCCGCTGGCGCTTCCCACCCAGGCGATCAATACGCAAAGCATGGAGAATACGCTGCAGGCGAGTGACAGCCTGGTGCTGAGCAAGAACATCGTCGACGACATTCGCTTTCAATACCGCCGCTTCCGCTACCAGAACATCGCGCAAAACGATTCGCCAACCATCGCCGTGCAGGGTTCTTTTGTCGACGGCGGCAACAACGGCGGAATCGTGCGCGACAACCAGGATATTTACGAATTGCAGAACTACTTCGCAGCGGCCGAGGGAAATCATTCGTTGAACTTCGGCACCCGCCTGCGTGCCTATCGCGACGCCGACTTCACCAATGGAGGGACGAACGGCCAATACACGTTTGAATCCTTAACCGCGTATCTGAACAACACCCCACAGACTTACCAGGTAACGCAAGTCAATCAGTACACGGCGCGTGCCATTCTGTTCGACGCTGCGCTTTTCTACCAGGACGACTGGAAGGTGAACCAGCGTTTCACCTTTAGCTACGGATTGCGTTGGGAGACGCAAAACCGCATCAACGACAAGAGCGACTGGGCGCCGCGGCTCTCGTTCGCCTATGCGCTCGGCCACGGCGATTCGAAGAAGCCGCCCAAGACGGTGCTCCGCGGCGGGTATGGCTGGTTCTACCAGCGGTTTACGGTGCCAAATAGTTTCGGCTCCAACGCCGGCACGCCTTACATCATCCAGGCCATCCACCAGAACGGCATCAACCAGAAAGTTGCTACGATCACCGACCCGACTTTCCCGGTGAATCCGGCTGCCGTAGCGGCTGCGAATACGGCACAAACGCTTTACACCGTCGATCCGCATTTCCATGCGGCCATCGACATGCAGGCCGCGGTGGGGGTTGATCGTCAGTTGGCCAAGAGGATTACCGGGAACGTGACCTATATGTACGGACGCGGTGTCCATCAATATCTCACCAACAATATCGGTGCTCCCGATTTTTCTACCGCAGATCAGGGGATCTACCCCGACGCTCCCCTTCCACCCGCTACGCTGAATAACCTGCAGTACCAGTCGGGAGGCGTTTACCGGCAAAATCAGATCATCGTCTCCGCCCGGGCGAGTTATCCCAAGTTCAGCTTCTTCAGCTTCTATACCTACAATGCAGCGAAAGCGGATACCAATGGGGTAACGTACACTCCGTCGGTGGCCCAGGATCCGGGTCTCGACTATGGGCGATCGAGCTTCGATGTGCACAACAAATTCCTGATCCTGGGGAACTTCTCTGCGCCGTATGCTATCTCGCTGACGCCTTTTTTCGCCTACAACTCGGGCACGCCTTATAACGTGGCCATCGGCAGCGATCTGACTCGGAACAACCAGTTCAATGCACGACCCACCTTCGCTGCGAGCTGCAGCCAGGCAAGCGTTGTGGATACCAAATTTGGCTGCCTTGACACCAACCCGTTCGGCACCAACGAAAAGATCATTCCGTTTGGTCTTGGCACCGGCCCTTCGAATGTCAGCTTGAACATGCGCGTGGGCAAAGTGATTGGGATTGGTCCGAAGGTGGAAGGCGGCCGTGTTGCAGCTGGCGGTGGCGGCGGTGGAGGTCGCGGCGGTGGCGGCGGCATCGGTATGGGTGGGTTGAGTGGCAACCGCGGCGGTCCTGGACGCCTGGACCAGAGTACTTCTCGCAGATACAACCTGAACCTTAACGCCTACGCGACCAACGTCTTTAACCATCAGAACCTGGGAACCCCGAACGGCACACTGCTCTCACCGTTCTTCGGGGAATCGCAATCGTTGGCCGGCGGTGGATTCTTTGGCGCCGCTACCGCGGGCAACCGCAGCATTTTTCTAACGGCTGTCTTCAGCTTTTAGCGTCCGCCAGGGCCTCCATGATCCAAAACCATGAGTGGGTGGCCCAGGTCTCGCCTTTGAGACCTGGGGGTCATGCGGCAATAGCCGGCCCGATGGCGGCGTACTCCGTGGGGCGGTCTGTCGCAGAGAGGAGCCGGCGCTCCCCTGACTCGGAAAGGGCGAAGACCTAGTAATTTTGCCAGTTTCCGCCCCTGCAACCCTCAGATACCCTAAGCCGGGTGCAACGTGTGAGAAATAACCTTCAATCGGGAGTTCGCCTACATGTTCAGGATGAGGGCCATCATAATGGCGCGGCTACCGGCCCGGTTGGATTAAGCCCGCGAATCGAAATAACCTCCCTTTGGTTAGACCTCACGAAGCGCCAACTCCCCGGGGTCAAGTTGGTATTCCTGACCATGACCATGGCAGCTGACGTAGCGGCTGAGTCATTCCGTCGTGGCGCTTCTGCCTTCGTCCTTAAACAGTCGGCTGGCGACGAACTCTTGCCCGCCGTTCGTAAGGTTAAAGAAGGGTTATCGTACCTCTCTCCCTTGCTTGCCGAAGAAACGGTGACGTTCCTTCAGCGTGAGCAAAAAGCTTTAGGCGAGGAAAAACGTATCACGCAAAGGCAAAGTGAGGTTCTGCAGCCACTCGCGGAGGGGATGTCGATGAAAGAAGTGGCAAACGTCATCGACACAACACCCGGCACGGTTGCATTTCACAAATATCGAATGATGCAAACGTTGAATCTAAAAACGAACGCGGCGCTCATTGAGTACGCAATCAAGCGCAACATGACGCCGGCCTGATCGCGAGTCTTTCCGCACCCTGCTACTTTTAGCCGCCGTTTAGCTAGTAGTTTTCACAGTAGCCGCGGACAGCCCCCAGTAGGTAAGCTGCAGCGAGATCGAATGATTGCGAGGGCTGCTGAAATGATGAACTTTAGACGAGTGTTGAGAACACATTTTGGAGCCGCGTCTCTCAACAAAAGCCTAGCTGCCGCCGTAGCAGCAGGACAAGTGGTCCTTCTCCTGATGCTGCCCTTGTATCCCAGGGCATCGGCGCAGACTGATCAGGCGGCGGATTACACGCGTTCGTCACAGCCCCCGCTGTTGAACTACCAGGAACTGGTGACTCTCAGTGAACAGGAAACGGTAGATCCTGCCCTGGCCGCCAAAGTGCAAACGTTGCTGACAACTCCCTTCGTAAACAACGAAGCCTATTTCAACGGAACAAAACCTCTTCGTCCCGATATCAAAGGTATGGGTCCCTCCCTGCGTCTCGTGGAGTGGAACATCGAAAGAGGAATAGAACTTGACAACATCAAGCTGTTCATGACCGATAAGCAAGGCTTCCTCGCCAAAGCCCACAGCCTGGCGGCCACCGATAAAGACAAAGAGAAGGTGAACGACGCGGAGATCAGTGCGCAGTTTGACGCAATGCAGTCGGCCGACGTGCTCGTGCTGAATGAGCTCGATTGGGGCATGAAACGAAGCGACTATAGGGCCGTGGTGAAGGAGCTTGCCGAAACCCTCAAGATGAATTGGGCCTACGGAGTTGAGTTCATAGAGGTTGATCCCAAGGTGTTAGGCCGCCAATCGTTCGCAAACGTAAAGAACGAAGCCGAGCGAAAGGAGTTGGAGGACCTGTTCAGCGTCGACAAAGACCGCGTTCTTGGGTTGCATGGCACCGCCATTCTCTCCCGCTATCCCCTTCGCGATGTGAAGCTCGTGCCCTTCAAGCATCAGGCTTACGATTGGTACAACGAGGAAATGAAATATGGAAAGATAGAGGCCGGGAAACGTAAGGGTGCAAGCCTCATCTTCGGAGAAGAAATCGTGCGCGAGGTACGCCGCGGAGGACGCACCAACCTGATCGCCACCCTCGATGTACCTGAGCTTCCCGAGAAGAAGGTAACCATCGTGGCGGCTCATCTTGAGAACCGCACCACCCCGAAGGGCCGCACTGAGCAGGCAGAAGAACTTCTTGAGCTGATTCGCCCGATTCGCAATCCGGTGATCGTCGCCGGCGACATGAATACCACGGGAGCGGATGGCTCGGTCACCAGCATAAAATCGGCAGCGCTGAAAAAGCTGAACAGCCCTACGTTTTGGGCCACACAGGGAGTCAAATACGCCACAGGAGTGGGTTTCGGCATGGACCTGGCTACCTTCGCCTTTAAGACGACGAAGTTTCAGGGCGACCCAACCGCCTCGGGGGTTCCTTTGCTGGCGGCCAACCCCGAACAGGGATTCTTTAAGGAGCTGGACAAGTTCCGTTTCGACGACGGTACCCAGCTCGATTATCGCGGCGATGCCGGACTCTCGTTGAACGGGCGTGACGGAACCCTGGGCAATTCGAACGAGCGAGCCGCCAAGGGCTTTGTTACAACCTTCTCCTTGCCCCGCACGCTGGGAGACAAAGGAAAATTCAAGCTCGACTGGATCTTTGTGAAGGCGTACCTCAAGGACGATCCTAAGTCGGCCGACTCCTATCGCTTTGCTCCTGCCTTCGCCCAGACCATGGATGACGCAAACCAGGCGCTGGATGAGCCCCTATCGGACCATGCTGCAATCACGGCAGTTCTGCCGCTCGTCCGGCCTGCTTCGCCCGGCCTGGAGAAATGAGGCCCTCGGCCTGATTCCCCGGTTGTACTGAAGCTCGAGAACACCACTATCAGGAACTACACACTATGTGGAAGAAAATCTTGAGATTCAGGACTCTCCTCGTCCTTTCCATCCTGGTGTTTTATTGTGTAATCCTTCTCCGCAATCTGGATGAGGGAAAGCGGCGCTCCCTGCAGCTGCGAGACGATACAGATGCAAACGACCATGTCTTCATGTCCGTGCTCGTCACCGGGGTCAACCCGGCGACGCAAGAGCTGACCGCGCAGATCGCTCTGCGGCCTCAAGGAGCGCTCGCTCAAGACGAGGTGACTCCAGCGGTTGATCTGAAGCTCCTGACGAACAACGTAAGGAGCCAACAGGAATTTGACTTTCCCAAAGGCAAGCGGATGAATCGAATCGAGGCAGTCTTTCCTCTAAACGGGGAGCTGAATAGGTATCCACTGGACCACTACAGCACCACGTTGTGGCTGTTGATGACCACACCTGCGAAAAAGATACAACCAAAGATTCAAATTCCAGAAGACTCAACTCTTCCCCAAAGCACCGAGGTCCCGGAAACCACCCAACCCGAAGCGTCCGAGGGTAATCACCTTGCGGTCGGCGCCACTGCCTTGCAACAGAGCACCGCGGTTCCGCTGACGATTGCATTATCGGCGTCCACTCCAGGAATCAAATTCAGCGGAAACGTCTCGCACGAAAGCAGTCTGAAGGTCACAGGTATCGAACTCCAGATCAGACGGGCCGACAACGTGATCGCTGTCTCCATCCTTCTCATGGTATTGATGATTGGTCTCGCCATGAGCCTGCTGGGCATGGTCTTGAAGGACATGACAAGCGGGTCAAAATTCGATCTGGTTCCCCTATCGATATGCATCTCCCTGATTTTTGGCTTGCCGGCGCTGCGCAATGTCCAGCCTGGGGTCCCACCCGTCGGAGCATTTGGCGACTACCTCTCCTTCATCTGGGCAGAAATTATCGTGGGAACGTCGGCCATCATACTCATTTGGACCTGGTTGCTGCGCTCAGACAAACACTTGTAACCGGGCGGAATTACCGTGTCTAGTAAAAATCAGACTTATCGAAATTAGGGCTTTCGACCAGAAGTCTACGCACGAAGGGCACGGCTTCACAGGCTGCGGAAAACCTCGGTTTCAGGGTAGGCTGGGGATTTCAGCCACTGCCGAAATTACTAGTGGACCGATATAAAAACAAGGTAGTTCCTGGATACACCGCGGGGACTGGAACAACGTCGGTTGGCACGCATCTCTCCTGCTACGAACGCGGAACTTGATTCCCCATAGCATTTCATCCAGCCGCCCTAGTAGTTTTGGGGGTTTGCAACTTATTCGATTTAGGTAATCGTGGATCAAGGAGGATTACTCATGTTAGGGCGAGCACGCCTTCTACGGTTCGGTGTCTCATTGGCACTTGTGATCTCGACGCTCTCCGTCGCCGCGCAGGATACTCCGGTTGACCCAGCGGCAAAAGCCCCTGCCGCTTCGGCAACGCCGGCCGCCAGTGACACCGCTGCCTTGGCCAAGGCAACCCAGAACCCGGTGGCCAGCCTGATCAGCGTACCGCTGCAAAACAACAGCAATTTTGGCATCGGGCCTTACAACCGGACCGGGGACATCTTCAATATACAGCCGGTAATCCCCATGAAACTCAGCGATAAGGTCATGCTGATCACCCGCGTGATCCAGCCGCTTGTGTGGCAGCCATATCCATCGCAGCCGGCCGGGGGCCAGGCAGGAATTGGCGATATGAATCCGACCTTCTTCCTGTCCCCAGCAAATGCCGGCAAGCTCATCTATGGGGCGGGACCGGCATTTATTTTGCCGACTGCCACCAGCACACAGACGGGCCAGGGTAAGTTCAGCCTTGGGCCTTCTGTGGTGGCGCTGGTCCAGCCAGGGCATTGGACAGTGGGTGTCTTGATCAACAATGTATTCTCTGTCGCCGGTTCCTCACATCGACCGGATGTGAACCAGATGCTGTTGCAGTACTTCGTCAACTACAACCTGAAAAAAGGCTATTACCTGACGAGCGGGCCAATCGTGACGGCCAACTGGAACTCGACCGGCAGCGTCGACGCGGCGACTGGGAACGACGTTCCCGGGGGAACGTGGACTGTACCTTTCGGCGGAGGGGTTGGCCAAATCAGGCGGCTGGGATTTCAACCAATAAACTGGACGCTGCAGTTTTACGGGAACGCAGTCCATCCGCCGGGTGCTTCACCATGGAGTTTTAAATTTCAGATTGCCCTGCTATATCCAAAGATGCCCAAGAAGAAGTAGCCAATCAGCGCTGCATCCAGAACGGCGGATATCAACCACCCATCATCGATTGCCGAAGGTCCAACTAATTCCCGAACTGGTGCCGTAGTCGCTCTTGGGGAGGGTTGCCGGAGGGCGGCTATCCCAGCTTCCGTAGAACGAAAAATTCCACGAGAGATCGCTGAAAAACTTTGATGTAATAGACCGCATTGGTATTGAAATGAACACGTCCGGCATCTGTGATCGACGGCAGCAGAGAGGCCGAGACATCCAGGTTCGTCTTTTTGAATTTGAAGAATTTGACCTGGCTGGCGACGAAACCAACTGCGGTATTCTGTGACCCCTGATCAGCGGTATTCTGCCCGTAGCCAACATTTTGCCACCCTAGTCCCCCAAGCACGTAGATACTCGATCGATTGGTATTTTTTAAGTAACGTCCGACCCCGCCACCGAGCGTCGTTTGCAGATTGATCTCCTGCACCGAGCTTTGCAGAAATGACGCGTAACCCGCGTAAAACCAGTTGTTCCAGCGCAGAAGCCTCAACGTGTTCAGGTCGATCTGGTTTCGGGTAGTCAGAGTCGAACCGCTATTGGATGCTAATGAAGAGCTGAAGAGAAGCTCGCTCGACCAACGTTCCCTGGGATACAGCCACCTGGGAACTTATGTTGTACTGTGTCGATTCATTGCCTTTCGAATAAAGCAGCCCGGTGTTGACCGAGCCGTTGAATCGCTGCCAAAAACCCTCGGAAGTCTGGTTCAGTCGGATGATCTCGTGCTGTGTCACCTCTACTTCTTTTCCTGGCGTTTGCGCAGTTTCGATTTTTATCGGGGGGTCGTTGGATGCCCCGCCGGTCGAGATTTTTCCGGTATATACCTCGCCACTTTCCGTTTTCACCAGGAACAGCCGGTTGCTCTCCAGGTGAGCTACCTGCGACCACTGTACTGCCATGGCGCCATCCACGTACTTTACTTTGACCGAAAGTACGCCGCCGCTGAGGCCTTGGATCTCGCAGGTAAAGCGGTCACCATTTTTCATCACGATCACGTCACTGTTTTCCTGTGCATACAGGGGAACAGAGCAAAAAAAAGCGCAGCAGAGAATGATGGCTCGGATAGTCATAGGGCGTCCCTGTCTCAATCGTCGTTCCATATCCATCTCTCCAGAGCAATGCAGAAAAGAAGTGTAAACCGCGCGAAGGGCCTTTCCGATCTGCATACCGATCGGCGTGCCAACCGGCACGACTCAGCTGATTCAGGCACCGCGGATTGAGCCGTCGCGCCGCGCCAGGGCCCATACTACAACGAATGATCCGTGGAAACTTCTAGCAGATTTGCTAGGAGGCGCGCCAAGCTTTACATGATACCTATGCAAGGTCCCCCAATCATCTGCAAAATCATGGTATCCGCCGACAATCGGGCCACTCGCTCCCTGCTTGACCGGGCAATGCGCAATTGTTATTTTTGGCGGTGGCTGACTAGTAGTTTTCTCAGTAGACATGCTGGCGGCCAACGGTCCATTCTGGTTGCATGTTCAGACAGGCCATATTCCTCACTATGGTTCATGTTGATGAACGCAATAACAGGCCACCCCACCGGAGATAGCAGTGCGGTGGCGCCGGCCCTGTCATCGTTATCAAATTTGAGCGGAGGCTCTCGGAGATGGCACGCAAATTTCGCTTGAGGGAAGAATCTGCAGTTAGAAAAATAGTTGCGTATCTTCTCTTGTTTTGGTCGATCCCCACTCTCGTGCTCGCGGAAGACATTGGGTGGCCCCGCGAGATGACGCAAAATGGCGCACGTATTGTTTATTACCAACCACAGATCGACAGCTGGCAGGATTACCGCACCCTCGATGCCCGGATGGCCATCCAGGTGACGCCCGCTGGAGGAAAGGCGACTCCGGGTGTCGTCTCCATCCAGGCGCGTACCGACGCCAATAAGGACACCCGCTTAGTTGTGATCAGCAACATCAAGTTGATCGACACCCGATTCCCCTCGGCAGATCCGGCGAGCGCAGCAAAATTAGGCGAATTGACCCGTTCGTTTTTCACGCCGGACGAAACCATCACCATCTCTCTTGACCGTCTGACCGCCGAAGTAGAAGAAGGCAAAGTATCGGGGCCGGCGGTGAAGGTAGACAATAATCCTCCAAAAATATTTGTCAGCAAAGGGCCTGCCGTTCTACTGCTGGTGGATAACAAGGAGGTCCGGGCGCCGATAGAAAAGACCAAGCTTGAATTTGTCGTGAACGCCAACTGGACCGTCTTATTCGACACCGTGGGCAAGAAGTATTACTTACTCAACGGGAAGCAATGGCTGACAGCGGCGAAGCTTGAAGGGCCATGGACGGTCGCGGCGCAACTTCCGAAAGAGATGAGTAATCTGCCCGCCGATGAGAACTGGGAGGAAGTTAAGAAAGCGATACCGCCGCAAGGGCCGGCCGAGTGCCGCCCCTACAGTCTTCTTCAGTAGTGTTCCGGCGGAGATCATCCAGTTCAAAGGCGCCCCTGTTTACGCGAAAATCCCAGGCACCCAACTGACCTACGCGACCAATACCGAGAGCGACCTGTTCGTCCAAACCAGTGAACAGAAATACTACTTCCTGGTTTCAGGACGATGGTTCCGTTCCTCTTCGCTGGACGGCCCATGGAGCTATGCCAGTGCGGATTGCCGTCGGACTTTGCCAAGATTCCGCCGAATAGCCCTGCTTCCGATGCCCTGGCCTCTGTGCCGGGAACCCAGCAGGCGCAGGATGCCGTCCTGCTGGCACAAATTCCCACCACTGCCGTCGTCAATATCAAGGAGGCAGAGGCCCAGGTAAAGTCCACTACGATGGTGAACCCCAGTTCAAGCCGATCGAAACCACGCAGCTTTCCTACGCGACCAATACCCAGGACAAGGTTATTAAGGTCGGGGATCTCTACTACCTCTGCTTCCAGGCCGTGTGGTTTATGTCCACCACCCCAACTGGACCGTGGAAAGTTGCAAGCTCCGTCCCAAAAGAGATCTACACCATTCCACCAAGCGCACCGGTCTATAACGTAACCTACGTGACGCAAGTCCAGACTTCTCCCACGACCGTCGAGTGCGATCACACCGCAGGTTACCTTGGTATGTTCCTGATAGGAACCGCAGTCGGCCTGACCATCGCATACGGAACAGGCTATTACTATCCGCCTTATTACTACTATCCACGGTACGGGTATCCTATCTATCGGCCCTATCCGGTCACTTACGGAGTCGGCGCTTTTTACAGCCCTTACTCCGGCGCTTATGGTGTAGCGCGCGGCGCCTATGGTCCTTATGGAGGTGTGACCGGAGCAGCCTGGTATAACCCCTCGACCGGCCGCTACGGCAGGTCTGTCTCAGCCTACGGTCCGTATGGCAGTGCGACCGCGGCGCGTACCTACAACCCTTATACCGGTGTATACGGTGCAACCCGTCAAGGTTCGAACGCTTACGGCAACTGGGGGAGCTCCGTCGCGGTGCGCGGCGACCAGTGGGCACAGACCGCGCATAGAACAAACTCGCAAGGCACGGCGGCAGGCTTTCGCACCTCTGAGGGCGCACGCGGCGCCGGCTATAGTGGAGGAACGGGAATAGCGGATTCGTCGCACAGGGCAAGGACGACAATGTGTACGCAGGCAGGAATGGCGACGTCTACCGCAAGGACTCGAGCGGCAGTTGGCAGAAATATGACAATGGTGGCTGGTCGGATACGGGTCCAAAGCCCACTCCCCATACTCAGAACGCAGCCCGGACACAAGGAACTTATAGCCGGCCCACTGCTGGACAACAGCCGGCAACCTCTTCGGGGACAATCCAACAGCTGGATCGAGACGCCCAGGCTCGCCAGACAGGAACGCAGCGGACACGGCAGTACCAACAGTCGGGGCGCGCGGGCCGGCAACAGGGTGGGGGGCGCACGAGGAGCCGGCGATCCCAATGAATTGTGCTCCGGCATTCGATTCGCTGAAAGCGTGCGGCGGCCTTCATGACTAACCCCTCACCAGTGCGTTTGGTCAGAAGACAACCTTTCATGGTCCTAACGTCAGGAGAAATAAATGAAACCTCTCGAAGAGCATGTCGCGACGGCGCCCGCCACTGCGGCACAAGCCGTGCCGAAGATGAAGATGACCACGGATATTCCTCCAGAAATCACAACGCCGGATACCGTCGATACCCGGATTGGAACGCTTGGGTTCTTCGATGGTTTCCCCGATGACAAAACTACCCAGTTGGTTTTCGACCACCTCGATTTCATGCGCGGCGTGCAGGCATTCCTGCGCGGCATTCCGGGCGCCTCAATCCAGGCCTTCCTTCCGGCGGCCAAAAAATTCGGCGGCGTGGATGGCAACGTGATGATCTTCGAGGAGCTAATGGACTCGAAGGCGCTCTGGTTGACCCCCAACAACTCGAGTGTTTACTTTCTCACTTGGATCGATACCTCAAAGGGGCCAATCGTGTTGGAGGCTCCGCCCAATGTCCTGGGCATTTTCGACGACCATTGGTTCCGCTGGATCGGCGACTACGGCAACGCCGGGCCGGACAAAGGCCAGGGCGGCAAGTTCTTGATCCTTCCTCCCGGCTACAAAGGTGAGGTGCCGGAAGGCTACTTCGTCGTGCGTCCGGCAACGTACGGCGTTTGGGCGCCGGGCCGTGGAATGTTGGTCAATGGCGACCCCAAGCCGGCAGTGGAGAGCATCAAAAAGCTCCTGAAGATCTACCCGCTGGCGCAGGCCGCCAATCCGCCGGTCACCAAGTTCACCGACATGAGCGGTATTCCGCACAATACGATTCATGCGAATAATTTCCACTTCTACGAGGAAATTCACGAAGTCCTGGAAATGGAACCGAATGAAGCTCTGGACCCTGAGACGCTGGGCCTCTTCGCTTCCATCGGTCTCCAAAAGGGCAAACCCTTCGCACCGGACGCGCGCATGAAGAAAATCCTCACTGAGGCCGTTGCAGTCGGCAACGCGACGGCGCGTGCCCTTACCTTCCGCAGCCGCAACGAGTTGAATTACATTTATCCGGGCAGTTCCTGGTGGATTCCCATCTAACTCCGGATTCCAGTTTCTGCTCGCACCCGGTGTTTTCGATCTGGACAACCGCACCGCCATGCACTACTGGGCCACGGGCATCACGCCGGCGATGTTTTTCAAGATGGTCGGCAAAGGCTCGCAATACGCTGCTGCGTTTACCGACAGTTCACACCACGGGCTCGACGGCGGCAAGACATACAAAGTGCATCTGCCACCTGACATCCCGGCGAAAGACAACTGGTCCTTCACTCTCTACGACAACCAGACTCGCTCGTGTCTGCAAACCGACGAGCGCTTTCCAAGCGTCAACAGTTTCGACAAGGGGGTCGTGACCAACCCCGACGGTTCGATCGATGTCTGGTTCGGCCCGAAGCTGCCACCGGGGGCGCCTGAGGCGAACTGGGCCCAAACCATCCCCGGCAAAGGCTGGAACATGCTCTTCCGGCTCTACGGCCCACTCGAACCCTGGTTCGACCAGACCTGGCGTGTGGGTGAGGTTGAGCTGGTGAACTGAACGCAAACCATTACAGCTCGATTCCAAGGAGAAACTGATGAGCTCGCCAGACAACATACAACGATCGGTACTTCCAATCCCCGATAAACCACGCACCGGCCTTGTTCTTTATGATGCCAAGGATCCCGAGAACAAATACCCGCCGATCACGCCGGTTGCGGCCGCCGGCAGGTGCACCCAACATCTTGCTCGTCCTGATTGACGACGCGGGCTTTGGCTCCTCCAGCACCTTTGGTGGCCCTTGCAATACGCCGACGGCGGACCGCTTGGCGGCCGAGGGACTGAAATACAACCGATTTCATACCACGGCCCTCTGCTCGCCAACGCGACAGGCTCTGCTGACCGGACGCAACCACCACACCGTCGGCATGGGCGGGATTACCGAAATCGCCAGCTGGTTCTCCCGGCTACAACTCAATTCTGCCCAATACCTGCTCGCCCCTTGCCCGAACCCTCAAGCTTAACGGATACGCGACGGCTCAGTTTGGCAAATGCCATGAAGTTCCGGTGTGGGAGACCAGCCCGGCCGGTCCCTTCGATGCGTGGCCTACCGGGGGAGGCGGATTCGAATATTTCTACGGCTTCATCGGCGGGGAGGCGCACCAATGGTATCCATCGCTGTATGAGGGAACTATACCGGTCGAGCCCAAAAAGACGCCCGAAGAAGGATACCACTTGATGGAAGACATGACGGACAAGGCCATTAACTGGATTGGGCAACAGAAAGCGCTCATTCCCGATAAGCCTTTCTTCGTTTACTTCGCGCCGGGCGCTACCCACGCCCCGCATCACGTGCCCAAAGAATGGGCGGATAAGTACAAAGGCAAGTTCGACCAGGGCTGGGACAAGCTGCGCGAAGAGACCTACGCCCGGCAGAAAAAGTTAGGTGTCATTCCTCAAGAATGTGAACTCACCCTAAGGCACAAAGAAATCCCCGCGTGGGATGAGATGCCGGCCGCGCTCAAGCCGGTTCTTATCCGGGAAATGGAGGTTTACGCCGGCTTTTTCGAGTATGCCGATCATCATGTTGGCCGGTTGGTGGATACGCTGAAAAGTCTCAATCTGTTGGATGACACGCTGATCTACTACATCATCGGCGACAACGGCGCATCTGCAGAGGGCACGATGAACGGCACCTACAACGAGATGATCAACTTCAATGGTGCCTCAGCGCTGGAGACCCCCGACTTCCTGATGGAAAGGCTGGATAAGCTCGGCGGGCCCGAGTCTTACAACCACTATTCCGTGGGCTGGGCGCACGCCCTGGATACTCCTTACCAGTGGACCAAGCAGGTCGCCTCGCATTGGGGCGGCACGCGCAACGGGACGATCGTGCACTGGCCCAAGGGAATCAAAGGGAAAGGCCAACTACGCACTCAGTTTCATCACGTCATCGACGTCGCGCCCACGATCTTGGAACTTGCCGGCGTTCCCCAGCCGACCTTCGTCAACGGTGTGCAACAGCATCCCATCGAAGGCGTCAGCATGGCGTACTCCTTCAACGATGCCAAGGCTGCCGAAGCGCACGAGACTCAATACTTCGAGATGTTCGGCAACCGCGGCATCTACCACAAGGGCTGGACAGCGGTAACCCGGCACAAGACGCCATGGCTACTCCAGGGTGAGAAAACCCCGGCGTTCGACGACGATACCTGGGAACTCTACGACACCAATAAAGACTGGAGCCAGGCAAACAACCTGGCCAAACAGATGCCGGAAAAACTGCATGAACTACAGCGTCTGTGGCTCATCGAGGCGGTGCGCAACAACGTACTGCCCCTCGATGACAACATCGGCGCCCGCATGAACTCAGATCTGGCGGGGCGGCCGGTGCTCATCAAGGGCCACTCCCAAATTCTCTTTGGCAGCATGGGGCGTCTCTCGGAAAACTCCGTCCTCAATATGAAGAACAAGTCCCATTCGGTGACCGCAGAGATCGTGGTACCCGCCACTGGGGCTGAGGGCGTGATAGTCGCCCAGGGCGGAAACATCGGTGGCTGGAGCCTCTATACCAAGGGTGGCAAGCTCAAGTACTGTTACAACCTCCTCGGTATCCAGCAGTTCTACGCCGAGTCCAGCAGCGCGCTTACTCCGGGTGACCACCAGGTACGCATGGAGTTTGCCTACGCTGGCGGTGGCATGGGTAAGGGTGGCACTGCGTCCTTGTACGTAGATGGCAAAAAGGTAGGCGAGGGCAAAGTCGCCGCGACTGCGGCCGTCGTTTTCTCGGCTGATGATGGTTGCGACGTGGGGGTGGACACGGGTTCTCCTGTCTCACCGGACTATGGGGCGCGCGGGAACGAGTTTTCAGGTCGCATCAAGGGCGTGCAACTCGCCATTGCTGAGGATGCTGAGAGCGTCGATCACCTGGTCTCGCCGGAGGAAGCTCTCCGCGTCGCTATGGCGCGGCAGTAGGGATTCTCGCAGTGACCTCAGGACCGGCAGTCGAAACTGGCCGCCGGTCACTGGGATCGATTGCTCTCTGCTCGCTGAGCTTGACGCCCCACCCTGTTTACTGACGCATTGGGCCAGGCAATGAATCGAAATTGATTTCAAGGTACCGAACGATGAAGCAATCGGAGGAGAAAGTGAATATCATATCCAAACGATTGAAGATGAGTATCGCCACAGCGGCGATCTTAGCCATGTCCGCCGTCTCAGGATTCGCCCGCGACACAACTGAAACGATCGATGCCCATGCCTTTGGCACGAGCACCCAGTTGGGCAGTAACTTCAGTGTCAGGCTCATAGTCTACGAGTATTCGACTCCTGATGACCGGAAAATTCTGGTCGAATCCTTCCAAAAGGGTCAGAACGACGGTTTGGCCAACGCACTTGAAAAGATGAAGACGGTCGGCCGGATCACCATGCCGGGCACCATGGGATTCGACGTCAGCTACATCCGTCAATTCAAGACCCCCACAGGACGGTCGATCCGTTTCGTTACCAACCGCAAGATTGCTTTCGGAGAATCTTACTGGAGTACCGAATCGAAGTCCTTCAATCTGACGGCGGGCGAAATAAGGATCAACGATCAGGACAAGAATAAGAGCGATGGCGTCCTCTACCCGGCGACCCAACTCACTATCAACAAGGATGGTGAGCCACAATGGGATCTGAGAATGAACCCCTGGAGGCTCAACAACGTCATCGTTTGGCCGAGCAAAGATAAGGAGAAATAGCTCCGTCCGGGCTGTCGCCTTCAATTGAAAAAGGGCCATTCACAATTCCTATGAGGGTATTGACCATGAGAATGCAAATGCGCTCGTGCAGTGTCGCGCTGGTGACGGCTGTCATAATGTTGGGCAGCACACTAGCCAATGCGAAGAGCAAGTACGTCTGCGATGAACCTCAGCCGGCGGACAAGTGCAACACCGGCAACACATGCGGATCCAATTCCGCGCCGTGCACCATCAACATCCGGAAATCCGGGGCTGGCGCAAGCGTCAAGCCGGAGATTGCGGACGCGAAGGGCAACCAGTTCTTCTGCATAAGAGCAGGCACTACGGTCGTGTGGATGACCTCGAGTAAGAACACCGGGTTCTCGGTTTCCTTCGGAACGGATTCACCGTTCACTCCCGATGATCCCATTCTCGGCGGCGGAAGTAAGCCGATAACCGTGAAGGCACAGAACCCCGGTTGCTATAAGTATGACGCAGGAGCATTTTACTCTGGGGCTGTTGGCGGTATGAGTGCTGGCAGCAAGCCCGAGATGGTGATTCTGCCCTAGAGGATGCGGAAACACTCTGTTTTGTATCAGGGCACGCCTTTAGCCGGGCCATAAACAATAGAAAATACGTCGGGCCGCCTCGGCGCAGCGAGCATTAGAGTCTGCGTGAGAACGAGGCTTTGCGACTCAGCCCCGGAGGGGCGACCTGAAAGTAGCCCAGGACGCAGTCCTGGGTTGTGTTCAGGGAGAGATATCTAGTCCCGGAGGGACGGCTGAATCCAATGACTCGGTTTAGGGTAGGCCGGGATACCTCGCCGCAGCATAACGGCATGTAATTATTGTGGGCCAAAGAGGGTGTGTGAGAACTGCTGTTTTTCTCGGAAATAGCAGTTCTCGCACACCCTCTTTGGCCCCTGACGTACAGCTTTCTTGCTCGCTCGCGAGTTTTCCAGCAGCCTGCGAGCCTTAGAGGAATTGAGCGCGACCTCATGAATAGCCTTATATCGAACTTGCGGCAATATCCGTGCTTGGTTGTACTTTTATTTTTGGGAGGTATCTGCGGGGTCCGTTTGCGGATGCCCCTCGGCGGGTGTTATCAGCAGCGGCAGGCGTTTCAGTAGCTTATGTTTTTATCCGGGCTCTCCCGGAACTGAGCGAGGCGCAGGATGTTTTCACACGGGTAACTCTTGAGCGCGGATTGCCATTCCCGGAACGTCGCGTTTACACGGCCGCCCTGATCGGGTTCCTGCTCTTCTATGGTCTGGAGAATATGGTTTCTCGATCTGGCGTACGCGCCAGAGAACAAGGACAACCGGCCGCTGGATTGACCTACAAACTTCAACTAGGCGGGTTTGCTGCCTATTGCGGCCTGGTCGGTTACTTGATGGTTCATCAACGCAACTTGCCCACGCTTCTCTACCTGATCGCAATGACATTGCACTTCCTAGCCGTGAACCATTCATTTGAGCGTGAGTACGGTTCCACTTACGACCACGGCGGAAGATGGCTCCTGGCAGCCGCCGTAGTGGTTGGGGGGTCTGCGGGCATCTTCACTTCCATGTCTGAGGAACTGCTGGCGACACTTCTGGGCTTCAACTCCGGAGGCGTAGTCATCAATAGCATGGTCATGGAATTACCAACCGAGAAAGAAGGACGTTTCTGGTGGTTCTGCATGGGGGCGGTCGGCTACTCGCTTCTTCTTCTGCTGATCTAGACGATTTTTCATTGCTCAGTAAAAAAGACACAACAATCACGACACCAGGCACCATGCAGACTCCGCCAAAAATGGAGATGACAACAAACATTCCGGCGGAAATCATCCCTTGCCCGGCTCGCGCGCCGAAGTCAGGTTGCAATGCCCAATAAGTTCTGGTGTATCGTGCCTAGCACTTTTGCCAGTAGTAGTGTTGCGTGGCGATTGCTACCTTCGGCTAAGGTGGCAATCGATCAATCGCGTTCTGTCACGGAGGGCTGAGTTGAGCCCGCGAATCTGAATTTAGAGCTGAAGCCAGGGCGAGGCTCCATAAATTTAACTCGGCTGAAAAAGAATTTCCACGAGGAGAAATTGATGACTTCCACTCCACCAAAGCTGAAGATGACGACACCAATTCCACCGCAGATCACCACACCGGATGAGGTCGAGACGCGACTCGGCACACTCAAGTTCTTTGATGGTTTCCCGGACGAGCAGACGGTCGAGAAGGTCATGGACAATCTCGACTTTTCGCGCGGAGTGCAGGCATTTCTCAGCGGCATGCCCGGTGCGTCGCTGGTCGGTATGCGGACGGGTTTCCAAAAGCTCGGCGTTATCAATGGCACCATCATGATCATGGAGAGCCTTCTGGACTCCAAATCGCTTTTTCTCACGGGGAATACCGACTCCGTCTACTTCAGCGCCTGGCTCAATTTGAAAGAGGGCCCGCTAGTGCTTGAAGCGCCTCCCAAGGTGCTCGCGTTCCTCGACGACTTTTGGTTTCAGTATGTCATCGACATCGGCAACGCCGGTCCCGACAAGGGTCAAGGCGGCAAGTACCTCGTGCTTCCCCCGGACTACAAAGGCGAAGTGCCGGACGGTTACTTCGTCGCCCGCTCGCGCACTTATAACCTGTGGCTCATGGGACGGGGATTCAAGGTAGACGGCGATATCCGGCCCGGCGTGGAGAGCATCAGGAAAAACCTGCGCATCTATCCGCTGGCGCAGGCGAAGAACCCGCCCGAAACAAAATTCATCAATAGCTCCGGCGTCGAATTAAACACAATTCACGGGAACGATCTTAGCTACTTTGAGGAGCTGAACGAGGTCGTGCAGGAGGAGCCCAGCGAAGCGTTGGATCCCGAAAGGCTGGGATTGTTCGCTTCCATCGGTATCGAGAAGGGCAAACCCTTTGCCCCCGATGCGCGGATGAAGAAAATTCTGACCGAGGCGGCGGCGGTTGGGAACGCCACCTCGCGTGCGATCCTCTTCCGCAGCCGGACGAAGGATTCCTACCTCTTTCCGGACAGTGCCTGGATCACAGCCTTCGCTGGGGGCTATGAGTTTATGCTCCAGCCGGGCGTGCGCGATCTCGATGCACGGACCAGGTTTCACTACTATGCCACCGGCATTACCCCGGCCATGGCCTTGAAGATGGTCGGCATCGGCTCGCAATACGCAGCGGCGTTTGTCGACTCTGAGGGCGAGGTGCTGGATGGCAGCAAGACCTACAAGATTCACCTGCCCCCAAACATTCCGGCGAAGGACTTCTGGTCGTTCGTTGTCTATGACAATCAAACCCGGTCGATGCTGCAGACCGATAACAGTTCCCCAGTATCGGCAGCCAGAAGGAAGGCGTCGTCGTGAACCCCGACACATCGGTGGATGTCTGGTTCGGCCCGACCCCGCCGAAGGGACATGAGGCCAACTGGGTGCAAACAATTCCCGGCAAGGGTTGGAACGTCCTCTTTCGCCTGTACGGCCCATTGCAGCCGTGGTTCGACAAGACATGGAAGCCCGGTGAGTTTGAGTTGGTTAAGTGAGTTGGGCTCGAATACGCTTTTTCTTCGCTCAAGACTTATCCGCCCACTCCTTTGGACGTGGTGCGGCGCATGCTGCGCTCCGGGGCAAAAGTACATGAAAAAGGGTTTGTTCGGGGCGACCTGCTTGGAGTCGGCGATGAAGCTGATGGCCTTGTCGACGAGGTCTTCGGTGAGATGGTAGCCCTCTGCCGGGGTCTTCTCCGGCTCAACAGAATGGTTATCGTAGACGAGCTCAGGGTAGTACTGGTGTGTGTCGCCGCCGAGGAAGCCGTAATAGCGTTCGAAGCCGCGGCCCAATTCGGCGGCTAGCTGGTCCACGTTCGGAGTTTTGATGGGACTTCCGTAGCAGCCCATCTGCCCGAAGCCGGTATCGTCCTGCACGATGAACAGAACATTGGGTCGCCTATCGTGGTGCGCAATGGTTCAGGCCAAGTCGGGCTCGATACGTCAAACGTCCGCCCGATAACTCCGTTGAAGGCGCTTCCTGGTTTATATTCCTTGAGTGCTTTCTGGGCATTCTGCCTGGGGGCGGTCGGGTATTCGCTTCTTCTTCTGCTGATCTAGAAGATGTTTCCATTGCGCAGGAAAGAGGATTGTCGTGAACCCTCTCTACGATGGCGTTGTCCGGCAGGCAGGCCGGCTGTCGAAATATCAAAGGGACTGGTTGCGTTTTGATGCCGTGGCAGGCCTGACGACAGCGGCGGTCGTCATCCCGAAGTCCATGGCCTTTGCCAGCATCGCGGGCCTCCCGGTGCAGACGGGCCTCTATGTGGCGCTCGTGCCTATGTTCGTCTACGCCCTGCTGGGGACGTCGCGTCCGCTGAGCGTGAGCAGCACCAGCACCCTCGCGATCCTCACGGCAACCGAATTGGCGATCGCTGTGCCTGGCGGAGACCCAGGTCAACTAATGGCGGCGGCTTCCACGCTAGCCCTCCTGGTGGGCGGCATCCTCATCCTGGCCGGCATCCTCCGGCTGGGGTTTCTTGCCAACTTCATCTCCGACCGGTCCTCACCGGCTTCAAGGCGGGAATCGGCCTGGTCATTGTGGTGGATCAGGTGCCTAAACTGTTGGGGGTGCATATCGAAAGGGGCAATTTCTTTCACAATGTTTTTTCCACCCTGAGGCAGGTGCCGCAGGCTAACCGCGCGACCCTAATCCTGGCAGCGGTGATGATTGCGATTCTGTTCGCCATGGAGCGGTTCTCGCCGAAGACCCCCGCTCCGCTTGTAGCGGTAGTCCTGGGCGTGGCGGCCGCTCGATTTTTTGGGTTGAAGGAGTTCGGTGTCGCCCTGACCGGTCATATTCCGGCAGGAATTCCAACTCCGGCGCTTCCCGACTTATCGCTTGTGCTGAAGCTATGGCCCGGTGCGATAGGTATGGCCCTGATGTCCTTCACCGAGTCCATCGCGGCTGGCCGTGCCTTTGCCGCGCACAACGATCCGCCTCCGTTGCCAAACCGGGAGTTGATCGCACTGGGGGCCTCCAATCTAGCCGGAAGTTTCTTCCAATGTTTCCCGGCGGGCGGAGGAACTTCCCAAACCGCCGTAAACTCCCGCGCCGGAGCCCGCACCCAGGTAGCCGCGCTGGTGACGGTGGCGATGGCACTGGCAACCCTTCTCTTTCTATCGCCGCTCATCAGCTTGCTGCCGCAGGCTACTTTGGCTGCCGTCGTTGTGGTCACTACGCTTCCGCTGCTCAGCACGGCGGGTTTTCGCTCCATATTGGAAGTGAGGCGTACGGAATTCCTGTGGGCGCTGGCGGCCTGCGCAGGCGTTGTACTTCTGGGGACGCTCCGGGGCATCTTGGTCGCGGTCGCCATCTCTCTCCTTACGCTCTTCTACCAGGCCAACCATCCCCTTGTTTACGCCGTAAAACGAAAACCGGGCACCGACGTCTTCCGCCCAGAGTCCGGGGATCATCCGGAGGACGAGAGCATTCCCGGCCTCTTGATAGTGCGTACCGAAGGCCGTATGACCTTCGCCAGCGCACCTCGGGTGCGCCACCGGCTTCGGGCCTTGGTCGAAGACGCGCACCCGGAGGTGGTGATTCTCGAGTGCAGCGCTATTCCAGACTTCGAGTACACGGCGCTGCAAGCCCTTATCGAGGCCGAAGAAAAGCTCCGGGAGGGCGGGATTACGTTATGGCTGACGACGCTGAACCCGGCGGCGCTCAACGTGGTCCAGCGCTCACCGCTGGGCAAGGCTTTGGCGACGGATCGCATGTTCTTCAACCTTCGCGACGCTGTGACAGCCTTTGAGAAAAGAGGGAGGGCGGCACGGTAGGGCGTTCAAGGTTGCGCGGCAATCTCGCTGCTCTATCGGATCGCAATGACATTGCATTTTCTAGCCGTGAACCACTCATTCGCTCATCTTCGACTTTCTGACTGTTGCTAATTTCGAGGTTTGCTTGATGATTGCTTCGCCCGGTACGTATAGCAGCACATTTGAAGTGGCGCAATTTGTCGTCGAGCATTTGGATAGGTTCGACTTACATTTCAGCATCTCCTAAAGCGAGTGGACATCCAAAACCGGTTGAGATGTTCGACTTGTTGGGCTATCCGGAATCTTACAAAGTGAACCAGGACGGATGTCCGAAGCTGATCCAGCGCTGACGAATCAGATCAGCGAGCGGCGAAACAACTGTCCAATGTGACAGTTGTTTCGCCAAAGCCGAGAGTAATAATTTCAATTTCATGTGATGCATGGCACCGATCCGCCACAGCGTGGCGGCCCGGGCGCAAGAGCCAGCCCAACCGTCGAGATTTCACAAATCCAGGAGAAACGACAAGTGGCGAAGAAAACCTCAAATGCAAGTGCCGATCACGATCGCTCGAAGCTTCTACTCCCGGACCTGCACTTTCGCTGGGACGCACAACCAGTGCTCGGGTCTTTTCGCGGGCTCGTCCTGGCCGGATGGCGGCACTACGAGAAGAAGCTTTCCACTGGCGCGCGAATCTAGGTGCAGGCGCTGATGGAGTGCCTGCGGTGCCCCTAATAGATCGGAGCTGCCCCTGGGAGATGCATCCCTTCAGGCGCCCGTGCGATTAGCATCTCCACCGCAGTTCGTTTGCCAAAGCCCCCTCAAGATCGATATCGAGCGACAGAAAGGGAAGATCCATGTGCTTGGTTGCGTCAAGAACGTTCGCCGGCAGGTTCGTCGTTGCTGCAACTGTAATTCTTTTCTCGGCGTCTCGGATTGCCTCTGCTCAATTGGTGAGCGTGTCTCACCCACTGCTCGGATATGAACATGATACCTATCAGCCGTTTCCCGGCACTGAGCTCGCGCCTGCTTCGAACGCCGCCACTGTAGCGCTCCGTGAGGAGTTGCGCTATCCGCAGCCAGCTCGCACTTCGATCGATCCTATTGATCCAGGTTCAGAGTCTATGCAGAAAATGCTGCAGCCGTTGCCCAGGGAAACAGAGCAAGAAATTCCGTCTGTCACTGCGAAGGTCAGCTTCGACGGCATTGATGTGAATGCCGCCTATACCGGGATCCATTCCTTTTTTCGGTCAGCCCCGCAGATTCAAGATCGCATGCCGGACGATGCGAATGCCGACGACATCGGGGTCGGGCAGCCGTATCACTGGCGAGGCCTGATCGCTCAATCCCTGTTTTTCAACGTCATTGAGAATAGCTTCCGCTCAGCCAGCGATGACCAGATCCGCAACCTTCTCGCCCATAAACCCTTCTGGCACGACTACTCTGCCTCCATGCGTCAGTTCAACATGCGCCGTTGGAACGATGGCGATGATTTTCTGGTGAATTATGTTGGTCACCCGATGCAGGGTGCGGTCAGCGGCTTCATCGAGGTGCAGAACGACCCCAACGGCCGGCTTCAGGAAATCAGCGCAACCCGGGCCTATTGGAAAAGCCGTTTCAAGGCATTTCTGTGGGCAACTGCATACAGCACCCATTCCGAAATCAGTCCTCTCGGGGAAGCGGGCATCGGCAATGAGGGCGGTTGGACCTATCCAATCCACTGCCACAGCATTTGTACCGCCCCCGGCACTTATACCAAGTACACAAACAATACCGGATGGGTCGACTTCACCATCACCCCGACCGTCGGAACTCTCTGGCTGCTCGCTGAGGATACGCTCGATCGCTTTGTCAGCGACCGTGTCCAGGGGGGAAATACCTCCCGAATCCTGCCCAAGATCTTGCGCGGCGGTTTGAACCCGAGCAGAACCATGGCCAATGCAGTACGCTTCAAGGCGCCTTGGTATCGCGACTTCCAACATAGTCCTGAATTAGAAGCCTCGTATGGTATCCACGTCCTGCCCTCAGATGAATCGATACAAGAGACAGAGAATTTTCGCAGGTTTGCAGTCACGCCATATTTCGTGGGGATGCCGTTTGGTACCGCAGCTCACCCTTGCACCGTTTGCATGCAAAATCCTGGAGCGGGTATCGAGGCCGACCTTGCGTTGACCCGATGGATCGCTGTCAGCTTTGCCACGAGCAAACAGCAAAACCTGATAGATAAGGGGCCAACGACGGTTGGATCAACCGTCAGCGCCAGTCTTGGCCTACGTTTGATACACGATCGGCCGAACAACACCCTCTCGCTCGCCGTGCGGCCCGGAATCATGACCGAACATGCAATGATTTCCTCCAGTATCGAAAACGACCCTGCCCCATCGGAGATGAGCGTCTCGCACACCACGACCGCGGTCATGCTGTCGAACGATTACAAGTTTTCTCGTTCTATTGCCTGGCGGTCATCCATTGGGATCAATCTGGTCCGCTATCGCAACCCCTTACGAACCCCGCCAGGTGTTGGCAACCCGCCCTATCTGAGCTTTCTGTCCCATGACAGCTATTCGAACAAAGCCACCTGCACAATGGAAATGGGACCCCTTTTCCATTTCTAGTCTTGATGAAAATTGAAATTCCGAAAGAGACACCCGTACGAGGGTCGCCTCCGGAGGCGTGGTCATCAAAAGCATGGTCATGGAATTACCCAACGACCGACTGGGCATCGAGCCGGATCCCGCATCAGCCTGAGGAAGTCACTGAAAAGCCGACTTCGCAGGCAGTACACCTTCACGCGGATGGAGGCATGCCACTCTGCATCGCGGATATAAAGATCCGTTCCAACATCGCCTCGTGAATCGCTGGAACGAGGTCGGTGAAGAGGCGAACCTTGGTGACGTAGCCGGAAGCGCCAGCAGAGAGGGCCGCGTCAATAAAGTCCTGACTTTCATAGACGGTTAGAAATATGATCTTGGCTCGGCTTTCAAACGTCTGGAGCTGTTTGGCGGCTTCGAGTCCGTTTAGGATGGGCATTGAGATATCTATGATGAGCGCATCGGGACTCAGCCTAAGAACAGCCTCGACGGCTTGCTTGCCATTTTCCGCGGTTCCCACAACCTCGAATTCATCGCCGAGGGTGTGGCGCACTGTCGCGATCATCTGCTGATGATCGTCGGCGAGCACCACACGAATCTTGGCCACACTGTGAGATTGTGCTCTTAAATTATCTTTCGATACTGTCACTTGTGACAGTGCCCCTCAGCTTCACTTCAGCTTGAGCAGCTCATCGTGCGGAAGGGTAAACGTTGAGCAACCACAATCGAAGCACACCCAAATCCTTGGGAATGCGAAGAGATCAGGTGTGGCGCCTAGGCTGCCGTTATGAATCATCATCTCGGTGAGGAATTCCCGGCGGCTGCTCGATTGGCACTGTGGACAAAGCATCAGACTGGCATTCTACGCGTACCATGCCAACACTGCTATTCTAGCTGGAATGTTTTCTGCATCGAAGTTCGCCTCAAAAACGTTAGGATTTTGAGTAACTTGCCCGTCCTGCCCCTCCGGCTTCGGCAATCTAACCGAAAACCAGACTTTGCAGGCGATTTGGCAGACTGGATCAGTTGGCCAGCGTAACCGATCACTTCCGGCAAGCCGACTAGCGATACTAACCATAAACACCCCGGATTCAGCGGAGGGAATCAGATTATTGGGGCCGGCCAAGCCACGAATACTGCCATGCCGCGGAGATGTTTCGATAGGCTCCCCCGAAGCGTACGTATAAGTCGTCGGAATAGCTAACCTTGACCGACTGGTGCTTACCGAGAGGCACCGATCCTGTAACGCCAATGCGCGAGCTCGTCTGGCGAGTCGCCGGATTGTCTATACCGTTCAAGCTGGCTTCCCCGCCGATCCAGAAATTACCATCGAGCGAGAGCCAAAGCCGTGGCTTCAGATCGTAGCTCAGATGGCTCTCGAAGGAGCCGATAGGGTTCTCCGTCTGGGGTTGAGGGCCGGTGGGCGAATACGATTGTTGATTCTTTGTGAAAAGCCAGATTCCTGCATATCCGTCGAGCACCATGTGTTTCCGGCGCCGCGAGTAGCCAAACTCGGGTTTGAAAGACCAGCGGTTAGCACCCCAGTTGATAAGCTTGGTCCCATCGTACTGCCCCGTTGGCGCCACTACCTTCACACTCACACCCATCACGCTCTTTTCCACCCACTTACGAAATTCGCTTGACTCCATCGCCGGGCCGCCCTTGAGGTTGACTGACAAGCGAAACGTCGTGTCGAGAAGGCCAGAGCGGTAGATCTGCTGGTCAACGCCAATGGCCTCGCCCTCGAAGGTTCCTATCGCATAGGGAAGCGACATACTGATGTTGGAAGAGCGGCCCAGCAAACCGAAGGAGTGAGAGTAAGTGAAGACCGGTACGCTGTAGTTTCCTGTAGCGCCCGTAATAGGCGCTGCTCCATTGAATAAGAGACTGCCGTTATAGAACCCATAGGTCAGGGTGACCGCATTAGAATGCAGGGGTGTAATGATGTAGGCCCGCGGAGCCAGATCCTGCGCATGCAGCGGCGCCACAGAAAACGCAAGGATCACCGCCATCCATGCGTCCCTTAGAGCTCGCCGCATTCGCTACTCCTGAGGCGTCGGGCCATCCTTTCGGCCTGCTTGCGATCAATCTGCGTGGAGAGCGTGCGAGGAATTCCGTGCGCCTGGAATCCCTCGTCAGGATGTACCCGCCGGCTACTTCTTTGCTGTAACGTACGCCACGTGTACCTGTTCGATGGTCCCGTTGAACTTGAACGGTGCCTTGTCGTAGTAGTCAAGCGACACCGGCGAACCCAGGGCAATGCCGATGTCCAGGCAGTCGTTGGCTGTGAAGGCGATTGCCGCAGATATCGGAACCTGGCCTGTCGCAACCACTTCGCCATTGACCTTCATCGTAATGTTGAGCGGCCCGCCAGGCTTAAGCACCGCATGCGCCGTCTCGACCTCGATCTTCACTTTGCCAATCGGTAGCTTCTGCTTTGCGCGGATCTTCGTGCGCTGGATGATAAATAGGTTGTATTCGTAGCAGAGAACACCGTCCTCCACAAAGCAGGTGAGGCCTCCGGAGTTCGCACCCAGCTTGTAGAGCACGCCGTTGGCGTTGGCTGGGATCACGGCGTCGATGGTGACGATGTTGGGCCTATTGCCCAGGGCCGGCGCGCAGAACTCCGGGACGCGAGTCGTGTTTCCCGAGAACGTCCACTGCGTATAGGGAGGCGCAACGCGGTCCTCGGGGTGGAGTGCGATGATCCAAAGCCCTCCGCCAATAGGGAGCACCTTGTTCTTCGCAGCTTCAATGAGAAAGATATCCTTCATCTGTGCCAGTTTCTCCGGCATTTTTGCGGCAAGGTCGTTCGCCTGGCTCCAATCTTCCTCCAGGTTGTAGAGTTCCCACACGTCATTGTCCGGTGTCCACTCGCGAATCCCTGGCGGCAAACCGGGCACCCACGGAAGGCGGGGCCCAAGGGCGGAAGCCATCCAGCCATCGTGGTAGATGGCGCGGCTCCCCATGATCTCGAAGTACTGGGTGAGCATACGGCCCTTGGCTGTTGGGTCGCCAAAGCTGTAGGCAAAACTCACCCCGTCGATCGGGTCCTGGGGAACGCCGTTAACCTCGCGCGGTGGCGTGATGCCGACAACTTCATAAATGGTGGGGACGATGTCGTTGCAGTGATGGAACTGGGCGCGCGGTTTGGCATCGGGTTTAATCTTTGCCGGCCACTGGATGATCAGGGGGTTACGCGTGCCGCCTAAGTGGGACGCGAGAAGTTTGGTCCCCTTGTAAGGGGTGCTGCCGGCCCACGCCCACCCGGCGTGGTACTGGTTGTCGGTCTTGGGCGAGCCAAGCACATCCAGGCCGCCAAGTTCGTCCAGCGCCTTGATGTGCTGTCGGATGGTGGTGGGGATACCGTTTTGCGCCAGCAGCTCGCTGATGGTGCCGTTCTGTCCCTCGGACGAGGAACCGTTGTCGCCCCAGATGTAGAAGATGAGCGTGTTATCGCCATACCCGAGTTGATCGATCTTGTCGACGACCCGGCCGACCTGAACATCTACATGTTCGGCGTACCCGGCGGCCACTTCCATCAGGCGGCGCTGGAAGGGCCTCTCGTCTTCGGGGATGCTCTCCCACGACGGCATCGTTTCGTGACGGGCAGTCAGCTGAGCACTCTCTGGGATCCAGCCCTTCTCCTTAGCCCGCTTGAATACGCGCTCACGATAGGCGTCCCAACCGTCGTCGAATTTGCCCTTATATTTGTCGGCCCACTCCTTCATGATGTGGTGCGGCCCGTGAATGGCGCCGCTCGCCCAGTACATATAGAACGGCTTGTCCGCCTGTAAGGCCTTGTGCGTGTCCAGCCACTTGATGGCGTCGTCCGCCAGGTCCTCGCTCAGGTGATAGCCCTCCTCCGCGCTCTTGGGCGGCAGGACGACCGTGGTGTTCCGCACCAGGTGGGGCTCATACTGCGAGGCCTCGCCTGCCAGGAATCCGTAAAAATATTCGAAACCCATGCCGGTCGGCCAGTTCTCGAAGGGGCCGGCGGCAGTTTTCCTCAGCCGGGGTGTTGTGCCACTTTCCCCAGGCGCCCGTGCTGTAGCCGTAGTCCTTCAGTACTTCGGCGGCCAGCGCACTGCTTTTGGGGATGTGGCCCGAGTATCCGTCCCAGTCGTTCGCAAACTCCGCGATCTGCCCCGCCCCGACGCGGTGATGGTTGCGGCCGGTGAGTATGGACGCTCGCGTGGGCGAGCACATGGCGGTCGTGTGAAAACGGTTGAGCGAGATCCCTCCCATGGCGACGCGGTCCATCGTCCGGGTCTGCACTTCGCCCCCCAAGGTGGATGGCAGGCCTGGACCGGCGTCGTCGATCAGCACGATCAGGATGTTCGGAGCATCAGCGGGAAGCCGGCGTGGCGCAGGGCGCGGGCTGTAGACTGATTCCTGCATCGTGCGGCCGGCGATGCTCCCCGAGGGTGCCGGTGGGAATGGTAGGGAATCTTGCTTCACTGCTTTTTCATCCGTGGCCATTGTCTGTGACTCCTGAGCCCTGAGACTATAGGCGCCATGGCCCCAGGTAAACTGATAAAACTACCAGCCCCGCATAGGAATTCTTCGAGCAGTGAATCGTCTTTCGGTCATGGGTAGCCGAGAGCTATTGGTAAGCGCCCGCAATGAGAGATGTGTGCTGTTGCGGCTCTCGGCGCAGAAAATTAGGATGGGTGAAGGCCGGGCTATCAGATTTTGAGCTTGTAGTTTCTCGCATCTTCAGGTGTAGGTTTACAGGCCGCCTAGTACTAGGCGAACGAAAGTGAAGGTCAACGATGGCCACACCTGCACCCTTGCAAGAGCCACCAATTTTCTCTCTCATTGAGGGGCCGCTGCATCGGATGCTCCGGCGGGCCCATTTGTCTGGTTCAGCTCCGCAACTCCTGAGTAGTCTGGCCGCAATATCTATTCTCTTGTGCTGGGTACCGTTGGCAGTCCTGTCCGTGGTGCAACCTCACCTCCTGGGAGGAATAAAGCTCTCTTTCGTTCGCGATATCGAGACTCACGTGCGGTTTTTGATTTCCTTGCCGTTGCTGATCCTGTCTGAGATGCTCGTTCGTGAGCGCATCGGGGAGATCGCAAGAGATTTCGTCGAACGAAAGGTTGTCACCCCGGAAGAGCTCCCGAAGTTTTACGCTGTGCTGAACTCCGTCGCGCGCATTCACAACTCACTCATCACAGAGATTGTGCTTTTCGTCTTTGTATTCACCGGTGGTACGTGGGTCTGGCGGCATCAGATTGCACCGGATCTCGTCAGCTGGTATGCCTCGTTCCAAGGGGGGCAGCTGCACTTGACGATGGCCGGATATTGGCTTGCGTACGTGAGCGTACCGCTCTTCCAGCTCATGTTGTTGCGTTGGTATTTGCGGTTCCTGATCTGCTTTTGGTTTCTATTTCGTGTTTCGCGTCTCAAACTGTACTTGTCGGCCTTACATCCGGATCGGGCAGCCGGGCTGGGTTTCCTGGCGAAATCCAGCGTGGCCTTCGGTCCCTTGTTGTTCGCGCAGAGCGCAGTGTTCGCGGCGCAGATCGCCAGCCGCATCTTGTACAACGGAGAATCGCTGTTTGCTTCAGAGCTGGCTATTGTTGGCTTTGTCATCTTCCCGGTTGCCGCGGTGCTGGCTCCGCTACTCTCGTACACCCTGCAGCTGATGCGTGCCAAGCGTCAGGGCCTCGGGAAATATGGCGCCTTCGCCTCTTCGTATGTCATGGATTTTGATGACAAATGGCTGGAAGGCAGAGCCAACGACGAAGCGGCGATGGGCAGCGGAGACATACAGTCATTGGCTGATCTGGGCAATAGCTTTGCGTTTGCTCGCGAGATGCGCCCGCTGCCCATTGGGACCGACGATATAATTCTACTTTTGGTGGTAACGATAGTCCCCTTCGTCCCGTTATTGCTGACCATCATGCCCCTCGATAAATTAGTCGAGCAGGCTATCAAACTTGTCTTCTGAGTTTGACGACCGTACGCCTCACGGCTTGCTGGCCTGAAAATTAGCTAAAACTTTATCTGCTCAAACTGGATCTATATAGATGTGACCACAATCCTCGTGTTTTCCCACAACGCGGACCAATTAGTGCGTTAGTGCGTACTTTTTAGCCATTTCCCGCGCCGATGTGGGGATTTAACGCGCATAACGCGCTTAACGCGCACCTTCCGCAGAGAAAAGCGGAGACTTAAAACGCTTAAAACGGTGAAAGCGCACTAGAGTATGGTGATTTTTCCCGTGCCGACATCGTAGAGTGCGGCGCCGATTATCAGCTTCTTCTGCTTGACCAGGTCGGCCAAAACAGGGGAAGCATCACGTAACACCGACGCTTGCAGAGTGGCATTTTGCCCGCAGGCCTTGGTCAGGTCGCCGCCCGCTCCGGCGACCGCTGGATGGATGTATTGATACAACGTGCTGATCTGTCCGGGTACCGCCTTGCCCGCGATGGTGGCCTTCACCGCGCCGCAATTGGTGTGCCCAAGCACGAGAAGGGCCTTCACCCCCAGCACGGCCGCTCCATATTCCAGGCTGCCGATGGTGTCCGGCGTGGCAATGTTGCCGGCCACACGAACCACGAATATATGACCAATGCTCTGATCGAAGACCAGCTCGACGGGCACACGGGAGTCGGCGCAGGAAAGGACAGCAGCAAATGGTTCCTGGTGTTCTTCCGTATCCGCTTTGAGAATGTCCAGATCTTCCTTGAATGAGAGCAGAGTTCTGGGCCACGTAGCGCTGGTTGCCCTGGACCAGAAGGTCCACGGCCTCCTGCGGTGTGCCCGGCCGCTGGATTGTTTCGCGCTGCGCCTGGTACATCCCGCGAGCGGGAGCGGTGGCCAAGCCGGCAACGCCAAACGCCGCAAGCTTAAGAAAATCTCTGCGCCTGTTCTCTGTTTCCCTAACCATTCGTTCCTCCGGCAATGTCGAATCTGGATAAGAGTATCGCTTGTCCCGGTGAATGGGCACGCAAAGTTCTTCCATCCGTCGCTGTGATGCCTCGGTACCCTATTGGGATTACGAAAGACCAGGCACCCCCTAAACGGTGTGGTGTTCTCCATTTCATTCGATCTAGAATCTCTCTCAAGACGGCAGTTGGTCACCTCAAAACGGCGCGGAACCCAAGCGGCTAGGGGAAGGTCTGCAAAGCCTTTTTAGGCTGGTTCGATTCCAGCCCGCGCCTCCATCCTTCTAAGAATCTTTTTCTCCTGTACGGTATTCTTTCCGGCGGCAGCCAATTTTGGGGGAAGAAACGTGGAGAAGAGGTTGTTAGTAGTCGGCAGCATCAACATAGACCTGGTGGCGTGCGCCAATCGTCTTCCAGCCCCGGGGGAAACGATCCTGGGGCGCAGCTTCGATGTGTTCAATGGCGGCAAAGGCGCCAACCAGGCAGTGGCCATCGCCAAGCTGGGCGCGCACGTGGACATGATTGCGTCGCTGGGCACCGACCTCTTTACCGAGCGGCTGCTCTCCGGACTGCAGGCCGCCGGCGTGGATACGCACGCAGTACAGATGGTAGCCGGCCCGTGCGGCGTGGCGCACATCTCGAGAGCCGACAACGGAGAAAACTCCATCATCGTGATCTCCGGGGCTAATCGCGAGGTGACTGCGGGCTATATCGATTCGCACCTCGACGCGGTGCGGCGGGCCGCCATGGTCCTGGTGCAACTGGAGACGCCCCTGGAGGCGGTGATCCGGTTGGCCGAACACGCTGCGGAGGCCAAGACGCCCTTCATGCTCGATCCGGCGCCCGCCATGCCCCTGCCGGAGAATCTGTTGAGCCGCACTACCTGGCTCACGCCCAACGAAACCGAGGCGCAAATCCTGCTGGGCCGGGTCAATCATCGATCCCCCCGCCGCTGCGGAAAAACTGCTGGCGATGGGGGTGCGGAACGTGGCGCTCAAGCTCGGATCCCAGGGAGTTTTCCTGGCCGGCCGGGATTGCCCCGCGGAACAGATTCCTGCGTTCAAGGTGCAGGCTGTGGATACCACCGCCGCCGGGGACTGCTTCAACGCGGCCTTCGCGGTTGCGCTCACCCGGGGGAAGGCGCCTGCACTCGCGGCCCGTTACGCAGCGGCGGCCGCGGCCATCTCGGTTACCCGCGCCGGCGCTCAGCCTTCGCTGCCTACTTCGGCAGAGGTTGAGGCATTTCTCTCCAAGGCCTCTTGATCGAGTCAGGGAGCGCCGCGGGCGTGGCGGGGCAGGCCTGCCTGGAAGACCACCAGATCGTCCGCCCGGGTCTCGAGCACAAATTGTGTGCCGCAGGGGGCGAAGGCAATCGATCCGCGGCTGAGCGATGTCTGCTTGCCGGCCGCGGTGAGCGTGGCCGAGCCCTGCAACACCAGCAGCGCTTTCGGGCCGTAGGCCGCCTCGCCTGCATAGCGGCTGCGCGGGGTGAGCGAGATGCGGGTCAACTCAAACTCCTCGGCCGGGGTTCGATACACCCGCTCCTGGCCGCCGCTCATCACGGTTCCGTCGAAGACTTCGGGAGTGCCGCCTTCGAAGGTGAGGATCTCGCAGCAGTTCGGGCACGTTGACGTGTTTGGTGGTCAAGCCGCCTCGCAGCACGTTGTCGGAGTTGGCCATCAACTCGACATTCACTCCTTCAAGATAGGCGTGCAGAACTCCGGCAGGCTGAAAGGTGGCTTGGCCCGGGTGCAGATGCACCAGGTTCAGCAGGTAGATGCTGAAGATGCCGCGGTCGAGGTGCCCTCCTGGCAGGGGAAAATTGTCGGCCGCGCGCACCGCCCAGTAATCCGCGCAGTCCTTATCGGTAGTCGGGCTTCGCTCGCAGCCGGGAGAGCAGGGAATTGAGCAACGAGTCCACCTGCTCCTGGGGCAGCGTCATCACGTTGCTGTAGAGCTCGCGAAGCAGGGCGCGGCGGGCGGCATGATCGTGCCCCGCAGCCGCGAGCCTTTGGGGAAAGCCGGGCATCAGCGAGCTCAGCTCGGGTGTCTGGGCAAAGGCTTCGGCAATCTGATCCAGCGGCCGAAAGCCGTGCAGCATCCAGAACTCCGTCAGCGCCACGCCGATTTCCGGCTTGTGGTTGTCGTCCTTGTAATTTCTGGAGCTCGCCTCCAGGGGGATGCCCTCGGCGTTCTCCCGGGCGAAGCCTTCCTGGGCCTGGGCAAGCGTAGGGTGCGCCTGAATGGAGAGCATCTTGTGCACGTCAAGAATTTTGAAGAGGTAGGGCAGCCGGCCTGCGAACCGTGCATTCGCAGCCTGCCCGAGGATGGCGCCGGGCGCCTCGGCAATCAATTTATCCAGTGGTTCCTGATGACCGGCAACCTCGACCAAAGAGGGCGCCTTGGCATGGGCGCCGATCCACAGCTCGGCAAAGGGTTTGCGCTCCGGGTTACTTATGCCTAAGAGCCCTGGGATGAAGTTGTGGCCGCCCCAGTCGTAGTGCTGGACGATTCCATGCAGGGTCAGTACGCCCTCTTCAAGCATCGACAGCTTTCTCCATCTGGCGCAGGATTCCCGCGGGTTCCTCTACTCCCATGGCGGTGATTGCGTCAGCGCGGCTCTGGGTATCGGCGACGGCGTAAATCCGCAACTCGTCCGCGTTGCCGGAGGGACGCACATGGGCCACCTCGCCGTTAGCAAAGAGAATGCGCACGCCGTCGGTGTAGTCCACGTGCGCGATGCCGGCGAAACCCTGCGCCGGAGTAAAGAACCGCGCCAGATCGTTTCGGATACTTCTGCCTCGCCGTTGGGTGGCGAGAACCGGGCCACGATTTTCAGCGCGGTTGCGCGAGGGAAATGCTTCAGCAGGGCGGCGCGGCTGAAGCGTTTGGGCAGGCGGGCGAAGAGATCAATCAGCGAGAGCCCATGATGCTCCGCGGCGAAAAGCACTCCCAGGATAGGCAATCCCGCGTCCCGGGTGAGGAGTGGTTGCAGGATGGCGCCGTTGCGCGCGATGGGTGAGCCAGTGAGGAAGCCGCCATTGGGCTCCCATCCGCAGACGCGCTGTTTTCCCTTTGCCAGCGCTGCCTCCATGCCGGCGATCACGAAGGGTGAGCCGATGCGCGTTTTCGGTTCCACCACGGAGGCGAGTGGGCCGCGGTCGATGGCGTCGTTGCAGCTGATGGGCACCACTACCGCGTCGGCCTGCAGATACTCCGCCACCACCATGCCTACCAGGTCGCCGCCGAAGAAATGTACGCGGGCGGTCGCCGGGTCCACACCGAGAACCAGGGGACGATCGCTGTCGCCATCGGTGGAGACGACCGCGTGGAGAGGTCCGCCGGCCTCATCGGCCAGCCGCTGGATGACGGCGAGCTGCGCGGCGTCGATATTTTCTGTGTCGATGGGGACGAAGGTGTCGCTGCGTCCGCCTTTCACCACCTGCGCGCCCAGGCGCTCGAGAATCTCCACCAGCAGATCGCGCCCCACGGCTGAGTGTTGGTAGACGAGGATCCGCTTGCCGTTGAGAGTGCTGCCCGCAAAAAAGCCGGTGAACCTCTCGATATACGCGGCGCGCGCTTCGCCGTGTTCCGGCGGAAGAGCCTGGGAGCCGCACTTGAGCATGCCGCGTTGATCAAACAACGACTGATCCCAGGGCTGCTCATACAGTTTCTTGCGTACCTGCCTTACGTGCTCGTTGATGGGGGCTTCCTGCTGCTTGAGCAGTTCGCCGCGGCTGCTGTTGGTCTTGTAGCCGTTGCGGTCGAAGGGGATGTGGCTGCCGGTGACCATGATGCTGCCCTTATTGCGCGACAAGGCGAAATTGGCCAGCGCGGGCGTGGGTATGCGGCCCAGGTTTACGGCTTGCATGCCGGCATCGCGGATGGCCGCGACGATGGCCTGGGCGATTTGCCCCCGGCCCTGCTCTTCGGGGACAAACTCGCTGGAGCTGGGGCGCAGGTCATAGGCGAAATAAAATGGGTCGCCCGGCTTGATGCCGCCCTCGGCGACGGGCCAGCGACTGCAGGTATTGGAGCTCCGCCAGCGCGTTGAGATAGACCTCCAGCTGCGTCAGGTCCACGACTTTGCCGCGGCGGCCGCTGGTTCCGAAGCCCAGCTCCTGCGGCTCGTAGTTCAGCCGCGATCGAAGCGATTCCATTTTCGTGGCTACACCCATGCTCCCCATCTTAGCTGGTGGGTTTCTTTCTTCGAAATGACCTAAGCGTCGTATGTGGAATGCTTGCTGCCGTTTGGTCGCCGAAATTGCATTCTTGACGAAAGCTCGCCGTCTACGTAAGGTCGGCGATACCGATGAAAATGCCTGCGTTGTTTGACTTGACCGGCCGAGTGGCCGTGGTCACTGGGGTAATGGCGGCATTGGCCGCGGCATTGCCCTCGGATTGGCGGAAGCTGGGGCTGCCGTCGCCGTGCTTGGACGAAACCCCGAGAAGAACCAGCACGTGCTTTCCGAATTGAAGGCCATGGGTGTTCCTGCGCTTTCCTTGAAGGTGGATTTGACCGATCGCGCCGGGTTGGAGCCCGCGCTTAACAAGATCGAGGAGGTGCTCGGCGGCGTCAGCATCCTGGTAAACAATGCCGGCAACGTGTCGCTGAGCGGCGGTATCCTGAACGAAAAATCTGAGGATTGGGACAACGTTATCGAGACTCAACTCAATGCAGTTTTCCTGCTTTCCAAACTCGCTGCCCGATCCATGGTCAGCCGTAAGGGCGGCAAGATTATCAACATTGGCAGCATGTACTCCTTCTTTGGATCCGGGCTTATCCCCTCCTACGGCGCGGCAAAGGGAGCGATTGTCCAACTCACCAAGTCCATGGCCATTGAGCTCGCCCCGCACAACATCCAGGTGAACGCGATCGCGCCCGGGGGATTGAAACCGACATGACGGCGCCGGTGCATACCATGCCCTTGAATGACGAAATTCTTGCGCGGACCCCTGCCGGTCGATGGGGCCAGGCGGATGAGATTGCCGGAACCGCGGTGTACCTGGCTTCCCGGGCTTCAGATTTTGTGACCGGGACTACGATTCGCGTCGACGGCGGTTATGCGATCCGCTAAGTTCCTTTGCACCGCCGACCGCCGCTCAATTCGATCGCTGCCCCTGGAATGATCCGGTGCCACCACGATCGTGGAAGGTGCCGTTGTAGGTATTGCCCTGAACCGCGCCTTCCACGCGGGGTCCATCGACTCTCCCGCGAAACGTCAGCACATTGCGCGTCTTGGTTCGCACCACCAGGTGTTGCTCATTGATGGTGCCTTCCACACCGCCCGACTGATTGGGCCCTTTGAAATGGCCGGTGATCGCAGACCCATTCTGCTGCAGGTCCAGATACTTCGCAGAGGTTGTTCCGTTCGGATCCTTGCAGTACAACGTCCATTTGCCGGCAACATTCGCCGGCAGCTGTTGTTGAGGCGGCTGCTGGGCGAACGCCGCAGTTCCCGCCGTGAGCATCAAGCCAAAGCAAAGCAGAAAAATCCGTTCACAATACCTCTTCACGCATCCTCCGATCCAACCGCTCCATTGCAGAAAATCTACAGCAATCCGCGAACTCTTTCAGCTTTCCTCGTGAAAAGATAAAATCCACAAGCTCCAGGCAAACTTCTCGCGATCCTAGCAAAGGAAACACCGCGCCTATGCCGACCCGCTCCCTTACTCGCCGTTCGCTGCTCGAGAACCTTTTCACCTTTGCCGTTGCTACCGGCATCCCGCTCCCCATCTTCGAAGCCCTCGCGCAATCCCAATACGGCGGTTCGAACGGCCAGCAGCGGGGCGAGATGGGCCGCATCGCCGCAGCCTTTCGCCAACAGTTCTCCGTGCCCGCCAGCTCCATCGCCATCTCCCGCAACGGCCGATTCGTCTACGACCAGGCGGTGGGCATGGGCGACCGCCAGCATCTGACGCAGGTCCAGCAATCCAGCCTGTTCCGCATCGCCGCCCTCACCATGCCCATCACCTCGGTCACCATCTTCTCGCTCGTGGAACAAGGCAAGCTCAACCTTACCGACAAGGTCTTTGGCCCCTCCGGCATCCTCGGGCACAAAATACGGCAAGCCACCCTACAAGCAGTACGTCACCGACATCACCGTCGACCATCTGCTGACCCACACCGCCGGCGGCTGGCCCGGCGACTCCACCGACCCCATGATGCACAACCTTTCCTGGGACCAGACCAAACTCATCACCGAGACCATCGCCAACATGCCCCTTACCAACCCACCGGGCAGCAACTGGGCCTACTCCAACTTCGGCTACTGCGTGCTGGGCCGCGTGATCGAGCAGGTCACCGGCCAGCCCTACTCCACGTATGTGCAGGCCAATATCCTCGCGCCCTGCGGCATCTCCACCATGCAGATCGCGGCCAACAAGGAGAGCCAACGCGCCCCCAACGAGGTGGTCTACTACGGCCAGTACAGCGAAGAGCCGTACAAGATCAATATCACCCGCATGGACTCGGACGGCGGATGGATCGCCTCGTCGACCCAGCTGGTGCAGTTCCTCAACCACGTTGCCGGCGCGCCCGGCATCCCCGCCCTGCTCAAGCCTGCAACCATCCAGACGATGACCACTCCCGCGGCAGCGTACCCGCAGGGCCCGGCGCGCTACGCCCGCGGCTGGATGGTGAGCGGCAACGGGACCGGAAACTGGTGGCACAACGGCAGCCTGCCGGGTACGACCACAGTGATGCTGCGCACGGCAACGGGCATGTGCTGGGCCGCTCTCACCAACACCCGCACCCAACCCTCCAACGAGATCGACGCCGCCATCAGCCAAATGATGTGGGACATGGTGCGGACCGTCCCGGCCTGGGGCGCCTGACGATTGCTATTGCGCTTGCGGTCAGAGGGCCTGTGCGGTAATGGTCAAAATTCCTGTCGTTGAATGACCCGCAAAGATATGGCAAGCAAAAGACCCGCTATCAGGATGTAGATTGCTGCCTGGAACCAGGGTATTGGCCAGGTAAGAAGATTCGTTTGCCTGTTTAAGTATTCTGAGCCTGTCATGAACGCCCACGGGCTGTAGGGACGCAGGGCGGCGCTACTGAGCGCGACCGCGGTGACGATGACCGCACCAAAACTAACGACCGGGGCTGTGTACTCACCACTTATCAGAGAAGAGACCAGGACAGCCATCGCAAAAAACAGCAGCTCCGCCTCCGAGCAATAAGACAAGGTAGAAGGCGACCTGGGAGATCGAATGCGTCTTGCCAAAAATGCTGCCGACCGAAAACATCGCTATCCACGGGAGAACGGCCAGCGCCACGGCCTGAATGAGGCCGGTGGCTATGCGAACCATCATGAGGCGTGTCCTGCTAACCGGAAGCGCCAGGGTGAACGCGGAAGACCCGTTCGCCTGCTCACGCAGGAGGCCGCCCATCATCGTCAGAATGACAGCCAGAACCCACATCATCACCAGTATCGGTGGGCTACAAAGAACACGTAATTGTAGTAGTCCGGTTTTACGTCGTAGATTACGTGCCGGTCTCCATGAAAGACAAGAACCGAGCAGAGAACAACCATTCCGATAAGAGAGATCAGGAACCGCGATCTGGTTTCCAGCCACGCCTTATACCAAAGCATCGGTCAATTCTCCTTTACCTTTTCCAGAAAGATGTCTCGCAGCTCCACGGGAGCCACGTCGATCGAGTCAGCGTGAAAGTCGTGTGCCCGGGCCACAACGGCTTCGGCGTTGCTGCTTGCCAGCACACTCATCTGATGGCCGCGGGTTCTGACGTCCTGGACACCTGCGATCCGAAAGTGATGTTCTGCTGGAATCGAGGGAAAGACGAGATTAATTCGCCGATAGGACTGGCGCAGATCATCCAGCGAGGAATCGAGCACCAGGCGTCCCGCATGCAGGATGCAAATCTGGTCGGCAATACGCTCCACCTCGGCGATCTGATGGGAGGAAAAGAAGACGGTGGTACCCTCGCTACACCGGGTTACGAGAATCTCCAGGAGTTCCTCAATCCCGACCGGATCGAGTCCCTCGCTTGGCTCATCCAGAATCAACAACTCCGGCCGCCGTGCGAACGCCATTAGCAGTCCGAGCTTGGTTCGCATCCCTTTGGAAAGCGATTTAACTTTCCGATCGAGGGGCAGGCGAAACTGGCGCAGAAGCTTCTGCTCCTCGTCCGGACGCCAGTCCGGGTAGAATGCGCGCGTGAAGCGAATCATCTGGTCTACGGTCATGTAATCGTAGAGCCGTTTATTCTCGCTTACGTAAGCGATCTGTGTGCGCAGACGAACACTCTCGATTGGGTCGCTGATCCGTTGGCCCAGGATAGTGCCGTTCCCGCTGCTCGGCCGAATCATACCCAGCAGCATCTTGATTGTGGTGCTCTTGCCCGCCCCGTTTAAACCAAGAAATGCCGTGATGCAGTGAGGTCTGATCGATAGATTGAGTTCCTTGACTGCTTCAAGCCTTCCGTATGACTTACCAAGTCTCTCCGTTTCAATGACTAGTCCGTTTGTCATCTCTTCCTCGCCATCTCGGGCTGATGAAGCAAAACAGCCTCGAACATCCTGCGAATCTCTTCATCGCGAAAATCTCTTTCACGGAGCTGTTCGACCAGGTCGGCAACGCTTCGGGTTGCGGCTTGAATGTGGTTGGATAGCGACCGAGCGCGACGACTTACGGAGATGAATGCTCCTGAACCCTGACGCAGCTCCAGGAGACCCTCATGTTCGAGTTCGGAGTAGGCTTTTGCGATCGTGTTTGGGCTTACGACCAGTTCCTGCGCCAATGTCCGAATGCCGGGGAGCTGCTCCCCCTCCCGGAGGGCCCCACTCTCGACGGCATGTCGGATTTGCTGCATCAACTGCAGGTAAAGAGGCTGCCCCGAGGTGGGTTCTATTTTGAAAAACATAGGAGATCTACTGTAGCAGTATAAGGATACACCAATACAGTTAATGGGAGCCGGCAAACTCCTTCATCCCGGTCAATTGGGTAAGCTTAATCTCAGCGCGCACTCGCTTCTGGGGGGCATCTCGGTATGAATCGTCGGCGCTTTCTATGCGACGCAACTTTGGCCACCGCTTCGATTGCCGCCACGGGCGGACTCACCGGCTGCCTCCACCGCGCGGGTAAGCCCGCGGGGGTTGCGGCCGCATCACTGCCTCCCAATCTTCCTGCTCCCAATCTTCCCGACGACGCGTGCCACCTCGCCCCGGTCCACGTCTCGCCGGATCGCGTCATTCGCAGCGTCGTCGGCCTTCGCCCCTACCGTCCCTCCGGTTTCCGCGTCGAGCGCGAGCGGCTTGGCGACACCACCCTGATCCACAACTACGGCCACGGGGGCGGTGGCATCACTCTGTGCTGGGGCACCTCCAAGCTGGCGCTCGATCTCGGTGTTCCCGGCTACGCTGGCCCGGTCGCTGTTCTCGGCTCTGGTGTCGCCGGTCTCACAACTGCCCGCCTCCTGCAGGACGCCGGCTTTGCTGTCACCATCTACACCAAGGCTCTTCCGCCCGACACCACCTCCAACATCGCCGGCGGCCAGTGGGCTCCTGCCACCGTCTACGACGACCCCGACTCGCTCTCGCAGACCTTCACTGAGCAGTACATCTTCGCCTGCCGATTCTCCTACGAGCGCTACCAGATTCTCACTCCTGCGCGCTACGGCGTTCGCTGGATGCGCAACTATGTTCTCAGCCGCACTCCCCAGGAGCCGCCTCAGCCACCACCACCCTCTTCTACCGGCAAGCTCACCGTCCGTTCCGCCACCCATCCCTTCAGGCCCGAGATGAAGGTTATCCCGCAAGGCCAACACGCCTTTGGCGACCTTTACTGCGCGCAGTTCGACGGCATGCTCATCGAGCCGCCGCTCTTCCTCGACGCCCTCACCACGGACTTTCGTATCGCCGGCGGTAAGTTCGTCGTGGGCGAGATCCACACGCCCGCCGAGATACAAGCCTTATCTCAGAAGCTGGTCTTCAACTGCACCGGCCTCGGCGCCAAGGCCCTATTCAACGACGCCGAGCTCACCCCCGTGCGGGGCCAGCTCACCTTTCTTGTCCCCCAGCCCGAGGTCACCTACGCGACCATCTTCGAGGACACCTACATGTTCTCCCGCCACGACGGCGTCCTGTTGGGCGGCACGCACGACGAGGGCAACTGGTCTCTTGAAGTCGACCCGGGCACGGTCACGCAAAAGCTCGCTGCACAAGCCGAACTCTTCAGCCATATGCGTTCCTGCTCGGTTCGCCGCACCGCATCTTCGTGAACGTTCGCAACGAAATGATCGGGCGTGTCCCCCAAATGGCGCACGGCTGTGTGACGGGAAATGGGCATTTTTCGGGTCGTATCTCATCTAAGTCCCCAGGCAGTAACCCGGGTCGCGTTACGTCGGCGTCGCATTTGTTTTTCGGCTAAGACCAGGCGGAACAAGGGAACCGTATCGTAGACATAGATGAATACTTGCTGTCCTGGAGGAACCCCCTATGCCTTGTACAGAAATGCAGGAACTTGAAGCCAGCAACAGGAAATACAACGAACTTAGTCACATCACGATGGCGTTATTGTCCGCTGGACGTGGCGAGTTTTCTAAATGGCACCGCGCCGGCAGGGCCCGGGTGGCCTACACCATGCAGATGCACCGGCAAACCTGTAATGTATGCCGCGATCATCGTTGACTCGATGAGCGCCGCTCGCCCGGCTCCGCATGTTGGACTTCGAGCGCCGCGAGTTAACCAGTTAGTGTGACGCTACGCTTACTCGTATCGGGCAAACCGTCGATGTGCGCGACAGCGCATACTAGCCATGCGCGCGAGTTGAGATTCACGCTCGCTTTGGAGTTTCCGCCAGAGACGTTGCTGAAGAATCGCAGCTCTGGACCTCCAGAGTGCATCGCGCCACACTCCTTCCACACCTTTTCCCAGTTCCAAAGCCCGGACATCACTTGGTTGGGCAAGCGGAATCCGAGCTGATGCGCGAGCATACACACCTGCCCGCGATGGTGGGCTTCGTGAGAAAGCATGTAGCACAGCATTTCCACGCCAACCGGCCAGGGCTGAGCCCAGCCATCCCTGCGAAACTCCTGCACCCGGCCCCCACCGCCGAGCGCGTCCGCGAGCATCTCGGTGCAGCGAGCGGCGCTCTCGGCTAATCCGGCACGGGCTTGCTGCGGCGTGCAGTGTGCGCGATTGAGCTGTGGCGGAACCTTCAGGTGCGGAGCGGTAAGCCTGACCCACTTGCTAGCGGACATTGTGGATGTGGGTGAAGATTGCCGCAATGGTGCGCGTGTTGCCGGGCGGCTTGGCTCTCCAGGCGGCGGGATCAAGATGTTCGATAAGCATCTGGTTCAGGCGATCATTGGCGGCAAAGATCTGCACTGCGGTTCGGCCGAGTTGAGTGTCAACCTTGCGCTGACGCGTGGTCACGGCTGCCAACTCCTTTGAGCTATCGTTCTTCGAGATCTGCTGCACGACCTGACCGTAATCGTAGCCATCAGAACAAGGGTCGGAACCAAATCTGTGATCCAGAGAAGCGCGGAAGCGGACAGAAGGCGACTCGCAAACAAAGCGCCTTCAAAGATGGTTAATACCGCGTAGAGGATTATGCTGGTTCGACGCAGCTTGAAGACGGTTGCCAAACAGACGCATCCACAAAAATCACCCAAAAAATGATGCCAACCCAGGGTCCTAAATACGTTGTTGCCACGAACTCAAGCCCAGTCGGGAGAACGTAAAAAACGAATATTACGGTTAGGCACAAAAGAATGAGATGCGTTTCCTTTGCCGTGGCGACGAACCTTAAGCTTTGAGTTGGCAGACGAGACAACTCTCGTCGAATCGACCTGGAGTGATTGGCTGAGAATTCTGGAGCCGGGTTTGCGGAATTTGCTTTCGGACAATTATGCCGGGCCTCCAGTTTCCGCGCAGACGCCTCCTCAGCCGCCAGGCCAACCGTGAGAAAGCAACGTGTGCAGATGATCTCGTAGCTGCCATCTTGGTTATATCGATGGTGATAGTTCATCGTGTTCCCCTCACGAGAGCAATATATACCCGATGAGCAACACTGAACCTATCGTACGTCCGGCCGCCGGCCATCCGCCTATCTTGCCGATTGCGTGGATGCCGCCTGGCTTTCCACTCGTTGCAGGAGACTTCCCAAAGAAACCAGGCTACGGGGCCGCCCGCTCGATCAGGAACTGGTGGGCGGCGATGCTGGCGGCTCCTCGCACCATGAAGTCCTTCTCCACCGAACGGAATTCCAGGCGCGTGGTCGACAGCAGATGCGGCATGATGTTGTTCTCGATGGCCTGCCGGGCACTGGTGGTGAAAACACCATTGCCGAAGCCCACCAAATCCGCAAAGAGCACCAGCTCGGGGTTGTTAATCTGGATGGAATTTGCCACCGCGATGCCGAGCGCGGATCCGGCGTGGCGGAGCAGTTCGATGGCCTTGATCACACCCTTTGCGGCGAGCCCCTCCAGCTGGCCGATCTCCGTCGCCGGCAGATGAAGCTCCGCGGCCCGCCGGAGAAGGGCTAAGCTGGTGGCAAAAACCTCCAGGCAGCCTTCTTTTCCGCATTCGCAGCGGGGTCCGCCCGGGGCTACCGTGCAATGGCCGATCTCGCCCGCGGCCCCGGTGTTTCCGCGAAACAGGCGCCCCTGCATGTAGCTGCCGGCGCCGATCTTCTTGCCCAGCATGATCACCATGAAGCTCTTGAGCTCCCGGGCCTCTCCGAAGAGCTTCTGCCCCAGGGCTACGGCGTGGGCATCGTTATCGATATAGGTGGGCATCTGGGTCACGCGCTCGACGATTCTGGCGATCGGCACATCGTGCCACCCCAGCAGGTTGGAATGGAGACACATCCCCTGCGCGTGGTTTACGTGTCCCGAGAGCGCGACCCCGATGCCCAGCACCTTCTCCCGGGAGATGTTCGAGGCCCGGGTCAGATAGGGAATGCCTCGCGCGATAGCCGCGGCGACGGCTTCCGGTTCCATGGCCATGCCGATCTGGTGCTCGGCCAGCACGTTGCCATGGCAATCGGTCAGCGCCATCAGGGGAGGATCTTCGGTGAGGCCTACGCCCACAAAATACCCGTACCGGGCGTTCAAGGAGAGCATGATGGAGGGCCGGCCCTTCCGCTGCTTGTCGCTTACGGAGGGCGATTCCTCGACAAATTGATGCTCAATCAGGACCCGGCTCATCTCGGTCAAGGCCGATCGGCTTAGACCGGTCGAGGTCGCCAGCTCCGAACGCGACATGGAGCCGTTCTCGAGCAGCGCTTCGATAATGTTCACGTAGGAAGAGGTTGCCACGGCAACCGGCCGCCCTCCGTTGCCTTGCGCTGGGCGCGACGACCCCGCAGACTCCGGCCTTGAAGACCTGGGCTCGCGCCTTCCACTATGCCTGATTGTCCTCATCAAACAAAACACTAGCATGTCTTGGCTGGTTAGACATGTACCGCTGGCGGGTCAGCGGCGATCCGATCCTTGACGATGAACCAGTAAGAGAGCGCCCCGAGCGTGGTGGCCAGGGAGCAGATCATCAACGCAATACGGAAGGAATGGGTGTAGTCGAGCAGAAACCCGGTGATCAGCGGCGCCAGCGAGGCGCAGACAAAGCTGCCGAAGTTTTGTATGGCGCTGACCGAGGCGACCATGTGGATCGGAGACATAGCCTGGGCCAGCCCCCAGCCTGAGTTGCCGGCAAAGTAGATGAAGAAAATGGCGATGCTGACGCAGGCGACCGCTCCTGTGGCGGTGGGCGCAAAGGCCACGCCGAGGGTGCTGAGCGCGGAACAAAGCATGCCGCCGATAATGAGAATCTTGCAGGCGCGGATGGGGGCGGTCCCGCGGCGGATCAACCGGTTGGCCGCCCCGCCGCTCACCAGGGAGCCGATGGTGCCGCAGAGGTAGGGAATGACCGCCACCCAGCCTGTCCTGGCGATGGTCAGGTGCCTTTCCGCCTGCAGGTAGCCGGGCAGCCAGGAAAGGTAGAGCCAGGTGGTGTAGTTCACTCCGCCGAAACCCAGCATCATGCCCCAAACCGTGCGCAGGCGAAACAACCGCCTCCATTGGCGGAGGGACATCTCGGTCCTGGTACGTTCCACCTCCAGGCCCATGGAGTCGGCCTCGGCGCGGGTTAACGTTACCTGGTCGCGATCGCGGTAGAGCGGATACCACGCCAGGGAAAGAAGCACGCCGAAGAGCCCGACACTGACGAACATGGCCCGCCAGCCAAAGGAGAGCATGATCACCGTCAGTATCGGCGGGGAGAGGGTTACCCCCAGGGTGTTCGAAGCCGTCATCAGCCCGGTCGGCAGACCGCGATCGCGGGCACTGAACCAGTCGTTCATCACCTTCACGCCGCACGGCATCATGGGGGCTTCCCCCGCGCCAAGGCTGATGCGCGTCGCCATGAAGCCGCCAAAGCTGCTGACCAGGCCGGTGGCCATCTGCGCCAGGGACCAGACAAACATGCCTACGGCCAGAATCACCCGTGGGCCGATGCGGTCGAGCATCAGGCCGATGGGCAGCTGGGCGACTCCATACGCCAGGGAAAAGGCGGAAAGCAGTGCTCCGATCTTTGTGGCGGAGAGCCCCAGGTCGGCACGGATGCTGGTGTTGGCGATGGAGAAGGAGGTGCGGTCGAGATAGTTGATGATGCCCGCGATGAACAGGAAGGAAACAGAAAAAAACCGCATCCGGCGGACGCGGAGTGGCTTGAGGTGCGCAACTTCAGAAGCCATTGTCTGCCCGCGCCCCCCAGCCAGTTATGATCGCAGACGGAGAGCGGGATGGTCTATTGGGTCACTACGTTGATCTTGATCGTGACGGTGGTGGCCTTCTTCTGTGTGGGGGCGGCGAGGGCTGTCTTCGTTCGGCTGGATGCAGTGGGTCCTGCGCGTGGTGGTGGTGCTGCCCCTGGTGGTCTCGGGAATTGGACACTTTACCAGGACCGCGATGTTCGCGACCATCGTTCCTCCTTTCTTTCCCTATCGTGCCCAGTTGGTTTTGGTCAGCGGCGCGATGGAGCTGGCCGGCGCCGTCGGGCTGCTGCTGCCGGCAGTTCACCCGCACCGCTTCGGTTTGTCTTGCGGTGTTGATGATTGCTATTTTCCCCGCCAATGTTTATGCCGCCGGCGAGGTAGTCGGCGGTTTGCACATGCCCAGCGTGCCGGTTCGGTTGGCGATGCAGGTGGTTTATATCCTGCTGCTGCTGATAGCGGGCTGGGGAGTGCGTGGCGAGAAGTGAGTTAGCGGAGAGGTTGAAGAACCGCAGGCTTCACTCCAGCTCTGTCGAAAATCATTTCCAGGAGAGGGTCCGCGGAACTGCAGATCCCTCGGCTGCGCTCGGGATGACAAAGGAGAGGGCGATGCTTCCATGGAGAGCGGTCGCTAGATCGAAGGCGAAGCGTAGTGGAGCGACTGCTGTTTTCTCGATCTAGCAGGTGATGCAAATGAAAAGGCTACCACCCTTCCCTTTGGCATCCCGAGCGCATGCCTGAGGGATCTGCAGTTCGCTCAACCGGCATGCGATGCGAATGAAAGCGCCCTTAGACCTGCATCTGTCATCCCGACCGGAGGTAGCATATGGGAGCTGCGGTTTCAGAACTACTTGGCAGGCATGAACTGCATGGTGTAGGCAATCGAAGGATCGAAGGGCTTCTGAATCACCTTCAGACTCCAGCAGTTGCTGGTACATGCTTGTCCAGCGCGCTGGATCGAAGCGGCCCAGGTCAGCTCCGTTAGGGGCATCGCCGGTGATGAAGTGCTGATCCCGCAAACCCTCGTAACTGAACTGCATCTGCGGCACGCTCATTGCCGGGTTGACTTTGGAGATCGCCGCATTGATGTCATCCGGGTGAACCAGATAATCGCGCCAGCCCCGCAGCGAGGCACGCACGAACTTAGCCACAATCTCCGGATGCTGCTGCAGAAAAGAACGGGAAGTTACAAAGACACGGTATGGGTTGTAACCCGTGTCGCTGATCAGCAAGGTACGTACCGGCACTCCAGCCTGGCGCGCAAAGAAAGGCTCGGAGGTTACAAAGATCTGCTGAATATAGTTCGGATCCTGCAGGAAATTGGCAACACTGTAAGTCGCCGGGATCTCCCGCACATTCTTGAAGTGATATCGCTTGACCAGGTAGTCAAACCATGTCGACAATCCCAGCCTGATGGCGATCGCGTGGCCCTCCAGATCCTCAAAGCGATGAACGGGTGAATCCTGATGCACCATCAAGGCCTGCGGATCGTGTTGCATGGTCGCAGCCACCGCGACCAACGGCACGCCGTTGCCTATCGCCTGCAGCGTATGGTCCGACGAACCCATGGCGAATTGCGCGGCGCCTACCGAGACCTGCTGATCTCCGTTGACGTAAGGTCCGCCGGGCGCAATGGTTACGTCCAAACCCTCCTCTTTGTAGTAGCCACGAATCTGGGCGTCGTAGAAGCCACCGTGCTCCGGCTGCGGATACCAGTCGGTTTGCAGCACGACCGGCGTAAGCCCGCCGGCGGCTTGCTGCTTTCTGCAGCCCCGCCGACACAAGGCAGATGCCCAGCAAGCACAGAGCCAGAAAAGAGCGCCTCATGCTTTCAGCCTAGCATGGCTGCGAACGCGAGCAGCCTGGCGTCAGCGCCTCGTGCCGCAACCAACTGCACTCCGCCTCCGCTGGCCGCCAGCGTGACCACGGGCGTACCGGCCAGGCTGGCGGGCGTGGTGTAGCGCAGAATTTTCTGGCGCGTGGCGGAGTGATCGGCGCCCGCCGGCAGCGCACTCATGGGAGCACAGGGCAGGATGAGAAAGTCATGCTGCTCGAGCATCAGGTCTATCTTCCGGCGAAAGGCAGCATGACGCTCGCGTAGACCCTCAACGAGAGCCGGGGAGAGCGATGCGCCCCAGGCGAGCCGCTCCGCGATAGGCCGTTCAAAGTGGTCGTAATTTCCCCGGTGCAGCGCGGAGGCCTCGTGTCCCTGGATGCCGAGAAAAATCTCCCGCGTGTCCTCCCAGAAATCAGGCTCGAATGGCTCCAGCTTTGCTCCGGCGCGGCGCAGCTCTTCCTGCCAGCCCTGGTACACCGCCAGCACCGCGGGCTCACAGTCGTGCAGAAAGGACCCTCCCACGGCGGCGATGGTTACGCTCTGCGGGGCCGCGACCGGTCCAGGCCGAACAACGCAGCCGCCAGCGCGGGCCCATCGCGCAGGTCGCGGAAGAGCCATCCCAGGGTGTCGAAGGACTCAGCGAGATGCGTGCCGCCCTCCCACGCCTGGGCGCCGCCGAGGCCGAGGGAGGAGCGATAGCCGGCCAGGCCGCAGAGCGCCGCCGGCACGCGGATGGAGCCACCCGTATCGGTGCCGATCGCGGCCACCGAAGAACCCTCCTGCACGCTGGCTGCGCTGCCGCTGGATGAGCCTCCGGTGAGCCACTGCGCATTGCGAGGCTGGACGCAATCCCCGTAGTCGCTGTTCTCGCCGGTGATGCCGTAGGCCAGCTGATGCAGGTGAGTCTTGCCCATGATCACGGCGCCGGCTTGCCGCAGCCGCGCGGCCACGGTTGAATCATTGCGCGCGATGCCGTTTTTCTCCGCGTAGAAGCGGGAGCCGCAAGTGGTGGCGATAGCCGGCCACGTCGAAGCAATCCTTGACGGCAACAGGAACTCCGAAAAGGACTGGCCGTTGCTCTGGGTCAGGAAAGCGGGCGGTGAGCGCTTCCGCTTCCGCCAGGGTGCGCTGCGGGTCCATGGCCAGAAACACGTTTTTGCCTGCATTGCTGTTGGCGCGGGCAAACGCTTCCTGCGCCAGCTCAGCCGGCGTACGGGTGGAGTTTTTTATTTCTGTCAAAGCAGACATATCGGTTCGTGTATACCACGCATGGTCCCGGCGAGAAAATGATTTAAACTGCCGCATGAACGTTGATGCGAGCGGACGAAGACCGCCTCAGAGCGCTGGTCAAATTTACCGCGCTTAGTTTCCGCACTCCGCGGCCGGTGCCCTTCGGCGCCCTGATCGTCGATACGCAAAGCGGAGAAACGCTCATGCGCGGCCGGAACGCCGTGGCCGTCGAAAACGACCCGTCGGCGCACGCAGAACTGCGCACCGTGCGCCTGGCCTGCAAAAAACGCAAGAGTTACTCGCTCCGCGGATATACACTTTATTCCACCTGCGAACCTTGTCCCATGTGTATGGCCAATGCCCTTTGGGCAGGGCTCGACCGGGTCGTCTACGGGGCAACCATCGAGGACGCGAACCGATATTGCCGCCAGATCCAGATACCGGCCGCCGAGCTTGCCCGGCGAAGCGACATGCAAACCGTCGTAACCGGGCCCTTCCTACGTGAACTCTGCACCACCCTGTTTAGCGACCCGCGGATGCAAAGCGCCTTTGCCACCTGGGGCACCCGCAAGGAATAAGAGAGGGCAACGCCTGCATGACAACCCCGCTTGAAGTGTCCCTGGCCGCGATTGTGGGCGATGCTGCACGGGTTTCGACCGCTCCCCAGGTGGTCAACCGCCTGTCGCGCGACTTCTACTGGTACTCGCCGGTATTGCGCAAGCAACTCGATGGCAAGTTCGCCGACGTGGTGGTTCATCCGCTGACGGTCAAGGAGATTCAGGATGTCCTGGGCTATTGCTATGCGCACGATATTCCCGTCACCGCGCGGGGCGCCGGCACCGGGAACTACGGGCAGGCGGTGCCGCTGCACGGGGGCGTGCTGCTGGACTTGTCGCGCATGGATCAGATTGAATCCATCGGCGCCGATGGGGTAGCGGTTTGCCAGCCCGGTGTGCGCCTGGGCGTGCTGGAAGCCGAAGCCCGCAAGGTGGGATGGGAGCTTCGCTGCTATCCCTCGACGGTGGCCAAGGCGTCGGTGGGAGGCTTTCTGGGCGGCGGCTCGGGAGGCATTGGGTCGGTGGCGCATGGCGGCCTGCGCGACTTCGCCACGGTGCGTGCTATGGACGTGGTCACCATGGAAGACCCACCGCGGGTTGTCCATCATGAGGGAGAAGCCGTGCACGAGATTCTGCACGCGTGGGGCACCAACGGGATCATCACCCGCATCTGGCTGGCGCTTACCCCCAGTGTGGAGTGGGCGCAATGTTCCGTCGCCTTCGATACCTTCGACCAGGCCTTTGACTTCAGCGAGCGCATCGCTACCGGAGCGGAATGGACCAAGCGGCTGGTGACTCCCTTTGAGTGGCCCATCCCTTCGTTCTTCAGCCCGGTGCGCACGTTGGCGCCCGAGGGCAAGGCGCTGATATTTTTCATGATCGCAGAGGCGCAACGGGAGAAGCTGGAAGCGGCGGCCCGGGAGGCAGGAGGGACCGTGACGTTCTCCGCGCCTTATGCGGGGCTGCGCAGTGTGCCGCTGCTCTCCGACTACACCTGGAACCACACCACGCTGTGGGCCATGAAGGCCGATCCTGAGTACACCTACCTGCAATGCGGCTTCGACGCGGTGAATGCGCGCAGCCAGTTTGCCCGGCTGAAGCAGCGCTTCGGCGACGAATTTCTCTTGCACATCGAGTTCATCAAGAATGCCCAGGGCGTGGTGTTTCCCGGGTCAATCCCCGTGGTGCGCTTTACCACGCGAGAAAAGGTTGAACGAGATGATCGATTACTGTCGCGAGATCGGGGTAAGCGTCGCCAATCCCCACGTGAACAATGTCGAGGGCGGCGGCCGCTATCGCAGCGACAATGTGCAGCTGCTGGCCAAGCATAAATACGACACCAAGGGGCTGCTGAATCCGGGCAAGATGGTGACCTTCGAGCGGCATCCCGCCGGAGCGCCCACCGCATGAAGAGCTGGATTCCTGACAGCCGCAACTTTGCCTATCTCACCTGGAAGCAGGTGGACGCTCTTCCCCGGGAGACGACGGTTCTGGTGCTGCCCACGGCGGCCATCGAGCAGCATGGCCAACATCTGCCGCTGGCTACCGACACGCTGATCAACAGCATCCTGCTGGGCGCCGCGCTGGCCCGCCTGCCGCAGGAGGTCCCGGTCTACGCGCTGCCCGCGGTTTGTTATGGCAAGAGCAACGAGCATATCGGTTTTCCGGGAACGCTCTCTGTATCTGCTTCGACCTTCATGGCCGTGCTGCGGGATCTGGGCGCAAGCATTGCCGCCTCCGGCTTCAAGAAGCTGGTGCTTTACAACACGCATGGGGGCAACTCTTCGCTGGTGGATGTGATGGCGCGCGATCTGCGGGCGGAGTTCGGGCTGCGGGTCTTCTCGCTCTTTGGCTCCGGGGGCGCGGCATTTACCGGGCTCGGCGAACAGGAGCGTACCTATGGCTTCCACGCGGGCGAGGTGGAAACCTCATTTTTGCTCAGCGCCATACCGCAGCTGGTTCACACCGGCGAGTACACCGTGAACTACATCGCGGATATTGCCAAGCCGGAGTTGTTGCGCCCGGAGAATGCTCCCGCAACCTTTGCCTGGCTTACCAGGGATATTGCGCCCAGCGGAGTGATGGGCGATCCCAACCCTGCGACCGCGGAGAAGGGCGCGCTCTGGATTGAGGAGGCAGCGAAGAAGGTCGCCGCTGCCTTGACGGCCATGGCCGCTTACGAGAACTGGCATAAACCCTGAGGGGACATCAACCGGAGCGTAGAACCCGTGAAGGAAACGGACTGTCGGGAGAAGTTCTGCGGACCATTCGCTGGAAGTCTCTGCATAGCCCGTTGAATTCCTGAGGGATTGTAAGCGTGATGAGTACAGAACGACTCGACTGCGGCTCCGGCGTTCGTCTTGAACGCGCTGTGCGCTGCACCATGCCGGACGGCGTCACCCTGGTCTCCGATCACTACTACCCTCCCGCGCCTGGACCGCACCCGACCTTGCTGATGCGCCAGCCCTACGGCCGGGACATCGCGTCGACCGTGGTCTACGCGCACCCCGTGTGGTTTGCCGCTCACGGCTACAACGTTGTCATCCAGGATGTGCGCGGGCGCGGCGATTCCGAGGGCGAGTTCTATCCCTTTCGCAATGAGGGAGCCGATGGAGCCGAGACCATCCGCTGGCTGCGCACGCGCAGCGAGTCGAACGGCAGCGTGGGCATGTATGGCTTCTCCTACCAGGGCCTGACACAGCTTCTGGCCGCGGCTGAGCAGCCGGAAGGTCTGGTCTGCATCGCGCCCGCACAGACCGCGTGCGATCTCTACCACGGCTGGTTCTATCGCCAGGGCGCGCTGCGGCTGGCGTCGAGCCTGGGCTGGGGTTTGCAAATGCTGAAGGCGGATGCCCGGCGCCTTAAGCTGCGCGCGGCGAGCGACGGCCTGGAAAAGGCCTGGGCCGATCTGCGCAGCCAACCCCTGGTGACGCCGTACGGATTGCATCCGCAGCTCCAGCATGAGGGACTGCCCTCCTACGTCCACGACTGGTTCACCCACGATCTCCCCGGCCCTTACTGGTCGGCCCTGGACGTAAGCGAATCGCTGAAGCGGATTGCGCGTGCCCGCACTGCACATCTCAGGCTGGTTCGATACTTTCCTATCGGGCAGCGTGGCCGGCTTTCTGGCCATGGCCGAACATGCGGACAATCAATATCTCGTCGCCGGACCCTGGGTTCATATCCCGTGGGGCGAGCTGGTCGGCGAGCAGAACCTTGGCCCCGAAGCGTTGCTCGATACCGATTCGCTGCTGTTGCGTTGGTTCAACCATTGGCTCAAGGGCAGCGGCGAGTTTGCCCACGAGCCGCGCATCCGCCACTTCGCCTTAGGCGCTAACCGCTGGTTCGATGCGGAGACTTTTCCCGCAGAGACGCTTTCTCTGTACCTGCATAGCGGAGGCCGCGCCGACTCGCGCAAAGGCAATGGCTGGCTCTCCACCGCGGCGCCCAACGCTCGTCGAGCCGCGCGATGTTTTTGTCTACGATCCGGAAACCCCGGTCTACGCCCCGGGCGGACCGGCAGCCCTCAGCGGTCCGTTCAACCAGGCGCAGCTCGAAATGGGCAACAACCTGCTGGTCTATACCGGCGCTCCCCTGGTTGCGCCGCTGCACATATTCGGATCGCCGAAGCTTACGATCTACTGTGTCACTTCGGCCGCTCATGCCGACTTCACCGGCAAGCTGGTGCGGGTGCGGCCCAGCGGGCAGGCTGATTTTGTGTGCATCGGCATCGCGCGCTCGTCGTATCTTTTTCGCGAGACCGGCTATCGCGCCGATGCCGTTCAGTGCTGGCAGATCGAGCTCGAGCCCACCTCCTGCGTCTTCGCCGCGGGCGATGCGATCCGGTTGGAAGTGGCCAGCAGCGCCTTTCCCCTCTACGACCGGAATCCATCCAGCGCAGTGCCGCCGCGGCTGGCGGATTCATGGAACTGGCAGCGCTCGACCCAGATGCTGCTGCATGACGCGGAGCACCCCTCCCGGCTGGAACTGCCACTGGTGAACCACTGATGGTGACTATCTCCAACGTAAGCAAACGCTACGGGAGCAACCCGCCGGTGCTGCAGCAGATCAATCTCGCCATCGAGAAAGGCGAGTTCGTCAGCCTGATCGGCCCTTCCGGGTGCGGCAAGTCCACCCTGCTCAAGCTCATCTCCGGCCTCACCAGCGCCAGCTCGGGCAGCATCCTGGTGGACGGCATGACGCCGGTGAATGCGCGCAAGACTGTCTCTTACATCTTCCAGGACGCGACGCTTTTGCCCTGGCGCAACGTCACCCGCAATGTCGGCCTGGGGCTGGAGCTGGAGCACGTAAGCCGCGAAGCCAGGAAAGCAAAGGTGCAGTCGCTGCTGGAGCTGGTTGGGCTCACCCACGTGGCGCAGGCCTACCCGCGCCAGCTCTCAGGGGGCATGAAGATGCGCGTTTCCGTGGCCCGCGCGCTGGCCACGACACCGCGGCTGTTGCTGATGGACGAGCCCTTCGGCGCACTCGACGAGATGACCCGCGACCGGCTGAACGAGGAGCTGCTCCGCCTGCGGGCAGAACAAAACTGGACCGCGGTATTTGTCACTCACTCGGTTGCCGAAGCGGTCTTTCTTTCCACCCGCATTATTGTCCTGGCGCCTTCGCCGGGGCGCATCGCGCAGCAGATCGAGATCGATCTCCCCTTTCCCCGGACCAATCTCACGCGCGAGAGCGAGCAGTTCGAATCCTATGTGACCGAAGTTTCGCGAGCCCTTCGCGGGGTGCATAGCGCATGAAAAAGCATTTGGTCACGCTGCTCAACGCGCTTGCCGTCTTCGCCGCGCTGCTGCTGTTGTGGCAGGGGCTGGATGTGCTGCTGCATCTGCCACCGTACATGCTGCCCACGCCTCTGGCCGTGGGCCGTGCCGTGGTCGCCCGCTTTCCCTCGCTGATGGCCTCGCTGGCCATCACCTCGACAGAGGCGGCCGGCGGCCTGGCAGCCAGTATCGTTGTCGGAGTGTTGATCGCGTTGGTCTTCGCGCAATCCCGCTGGGTACGGCGGATGCTCTACCCGTACACCATCCTGCTGCAGACTGTTCCTATCGTCGCCGTGGCGCCGCTGATCCTGATGTGGGTTGGGCCCGGGACGCTGTCGGTCACGGTAGTGGCCTTCATCATCTGCCTGGCGCCGATCATCGCCAATACGACCCAGGGATTGATCAGCGTGGAGCCGAACCTGATCCATCTCTTCCTCATGCACAATGCTTCACGGCTACAGATCCTCACCCGGCTTCGCCTTCCCCATGCCGTGCCTTCGCTCTTTGTGGGCATCCGCATCGCGGCCGGCATCTCGGTCATCGGGGCGATTACCGGGGAGCTCTTTGCCGGTTCCAGCAGGGTGGGCGAAGGTGGTCTGGGCTACTCTATCCTGTACGCCAGCGCCCAGCTGCAAACGGATTACCTCTTCGCCCTGGTGCTGGCCGCCACTGTGCTGGGCTTTGCTTTTTTCTTTCTGGTGATGTTTCTGGAGTGGTATTTCCTGCACAACTGGCATGAGTCGGCGCGGGCCCTGACCGATGAATGACCGATGAATAGGGGACACAACGATGCTTCGTCTGGAATCTGAAACCGGGTGGTGGTTGGTGACCCATGTGGACCATGCGCAACTGGCGGGAGCCTTCGCGGCCCAATGGGGTAACGATTTATTCCTCGCGCCTGAGCCGCGCGCCCGGGTGCTGCGCGGCATTGCGACCCACGACAATGGTTGGGCAGCGCGCGATCAGCAGCCGCAGATTACCAGGCAGGGAAAGCCCAGCGCTTTTTCTGTTGAGCTGGTCGGTAAATACTCAGCCTTTGAAGAGATAGACCTGGCCGACTATCTCGCGGTGCGGGAGCGGGCCGCGCGCCTGGTGGCCGAGGAGGATGCCTATGCTGCGCTCCTGGTTTCCATGCATACCTACAATCTACTGACTGCGCACGCCGATCGCTCCACGATTCAACCGGAGCAGCTGCCGCTGCTCGATGCCTTTCTCGAGCGCCAGTTGAAGTTTCAGGAGGAATTGAAGAGCCGGATCGCGGCAGATAAGGAACTTTCGGCGGAAGAGATCTCGCCGGCGCGGATTGAGAATCACTTTCGCCTGCTGCAGGCGACGGACAACCTATCGCTGCTGAGTTGTGTTGATTACGCGCAGCCGGGCGATCTGCTGCACGCGTTGCCTCTGCGCGCGGGCGGCGAGCAGCGCGTTGCGGTGGAGTCGCTGGGCGAGCGCCACTTCCGGCTCAGCTCCTTATCCTTTTGCTGCGTCGCCGCTGGTATTTAATTTGCCGGCGCGCCACGTCGAAGGCAAGCTCTTTGGGAGTGCTGAGGAACTGGGGAAGAAATTTCATCAAGCCGCTACCGTGCTGTTACCGGTCACGGTTCAGGGGGAAAAATGAATCGGACGAAGCGCGTCTTCTTAGTTAGGCATCTTGTTGTCTTCCGCCATGGCCGGGATGGCCCAACAGGATTCAGCCCGGGCGCTGGTGGAGCGCCAGGCCCGAGCCTGGGAGAAGCAGGATTTCACCATTGCCGCGTCTGACTGGCTGCCCACCGCGGTGTTGACCTCGCCGGAAGGGAACACGGCCGCTCCTGATATGCCGGCCTCGATGAAGGACTACTTCAAGGACTTCAGCTGATCTGCACGTCACCATAAAAAATGTCTTCGCGTCGCCCGATGGCAAGAAGGTGGCCATCGAATGGGATTGGGCGATCACCCGGAAACGAGATGGCAATCGTGGGGTCTCCCACGATGCAATCATGGTCGATCTGAAGGACGGCAAGATCGCCTCATGGCGTGAATACTACGATCCCGGCCGCCTCGGGTGAAGCGAAGCCGTAAGGGACAGATTGCGAATCATAAATCTGTGGATGGAAATATCAGCTGTCAACAGCATGGGAAAAATAAGCACCGCCAAAAATCTCTTCGACAACTCGCCATCAATCGCTGTTTCGCGCGATCAATCTGTGAGGCGCTTCGCTCAGGATGACGATCTTGTGGGAGTTTGTACGAGAATCATTCGCAGGAATGGTCCGCGGAACTGCATGAACCCTCGGCTGCGCTCCGGATGACCAAGGGCAGGGTGATCGCTTCCATCCAATCGGGACAACGACAAAAGACACCAGCTCTCAGGAGGACGAAGGTGTGGTGCGTTGCGCATCGCCCCAGTATCCAGCCCTTCCAGGCTGGGCTTACGTCTTCCACCGATTCGCCAGGTCAGGAGAGCTCCACTTCCACGCGGTGCACTCCGGCTTCGATGGCGGGCAGAACCAGATAGGTCGACTGCTCGATGCGTCGCTCGGTTGTCGTGATGGCGCGGCCGTTGAGTGAGGTGGATTTGGCTTGGCGATTGGGCGGCAGCAGAATCTGCACTTCAAAGTTGTCCGCGCTTCCCGTGAAGTCCAGGGTCAGCTTATGTTCCTGAGCGCTGTACTTGTAGGAGCAGTAGCCGGCAGATGCGGGGTAGCGCAGTGTTATCTCGGCTGCGGGCACTTTGGCCGAGACCCAGCGCGGGGTCAGCGCTGTTTTGCTGAAGGCTGCTCCCCGGTCTTTGATCCCAGCCAATCCCTCGAAAAGCGCATAGAGGACGGACCCGTTCCAACCATCCGGGATGCCCGTCGAGAGGTCATCATAAGGAGCGAAAAATACCGGGGCGCTGCTGAGCGTTACAGCCAGAATGAGCCATTTGCTGCTGGCGCCTCCGGCACTCAACTCCAGAGACGCGATCTCCCGTTCTGGGTGGGGATTGTTGATGCCTGTGGCATAGACACCTCCTTCCCAATCCTCGGGCGTCTTCTTCTTCCAGGCTACGCGGTAGGTATCCTCGGTGCGCGGCCCTGCCTTCGCGTATTGGGAATCGCTGGGAAAAGCCCAGGAGTGACTGGCGACATTTGCCAGGTGGCTGGTTCCGTCAGAGTAATGGAATGTGAGCATTGTGCCTGCTGACGCGCGGCTGTCAGCGGCATCGAGCAGATAGATGGAGGCCGCTTTGGCGCCGGCCGGAATGCTTGCGGTCGCAGTGTAAGGTTCTTGCCGTGAGACGACAATGCAGGAGCGGAAAGGGCTTGGCGCAGGGTCCAATATTTCGAACGGAATCCCCTGAAACTCCTGTTTGCCGGTGGGAAGATCGGCGAGGTTCATCTCCGGCTGGTTCGACCATGTGGGCACGCCGATCGCGCTCTTGCCGTGAGAGGCATTGGCCTGGGCCTTGATGCTCAGTTGCTGAAAAGTGCGCTGCGGCGTCTCAACTCCCTTGCCGCGCAGGGTTACGGGAAGATATCCGCGATAGCGGTCCGCGATCGCTTTGATTCGCAGGAGAATGTCGGCGCCATAGGCTTCGTAACCGTGTTCGAAGGCTCCATGCGCGAGCTCGCCGCCAACCACGATGAGCACGCCTCCGTTGCAGTACTCCCACACCAGGCCGGGAATGTTCAGCGTGAAGTCCTTTTGAAACGGAGGATAGATGCCGTAGAACTCGCCGGGGGACGAGGATGGCATCTCGTGTCGAATCCGCTGATAGGTTTTGAGAATGGAAATGCATTTGTCGTGCGAGATTCCACGATTGAGCGCGTAGGCATTGGAGAGCGAGACCTGGATGGACATGTCTACGCCTACATCGGGCTTGTACTCCGGGTTCTCTGCGATCCAATGGGTGTAGAAGTTGCCATTCCAGGCGAGGGCATTGAGCCGCCGTTCAACATCATCGGCCAGCTTTTCGAACTCTGGTGCATCCTGCGGGCGGCCTGCGACCTTCAGCATCTCCGCCAGGTTGCGGCATTGGAGAATAAGGTTGGTGTTGTCGCCGTGGAAGACGCCGAACTCACTCTTGCCCAGGTAGACCATGAACACGCTTCCGCCAAATCGCTGCTGGTCGTCGGAGACGTAGTCCCAGGTGTCGATGGTGAAGCCGCGATGCATGAGCTGATATTTTTCTGACCAGCGGTAGGGGCTTTTTGTGACCTGCCGCAAGGCGCGCATGGCATTGTCGAGACGGCTCTCCATCCACTGGGTATCCCCAGTCGCCTTCCAGGTGGCGTAGAGTCCTTCGACAAAGTACTGCTCTACGTGGCTCTCGACTGGGGCGCGGCGAAGCTGCCAGAAGCCGTCGCCGAATCGGCGTATGAAACCGTCATAGTCGAACTTCCAGTCGAAGAAATTAGGGTCGGGGGTGGCGGGATAGCAGTTTTCCCAGATCATGCCGTCTTCGCGCTGGGTGTCGGCGAAGAAATCGATTGCGCCCTTCAGGTCGGGCCAGAAGTACTTCATGCCCTTGAGGATGAGCGTGTGGTCGAATATCCAATTGGCAAAGAACTGATAGACGCGATCGTTGGAGTGAATCGCAGTAACGGGATTATTTCCGCTCCAGCTCATCATGGTCCACAGCACGGCGTTCAGCAATCCGCTATAAACTCCTCCTTCATCCTTCAGCTCGGTGGAGGCGTCGACCATGAAGCCGGCTTCTCCGGCAATTGCGCCATTGCGTCCAGCAGTCGCGCAGTCTGCCTGCCCAGCGCGCCGCCGATGGTGAAGGTGAAAGCGCTGCTCGCCTTTCGGCGCACGTATTCGCGGCCTGCGCCGTCCAAAACAACGACAGTGGCGTTTTGCCAGCCATCGCCGGCGATATGCAGTATGGCGTCTTGCAATGGGCGGAGAGAGGGTGTCCCTGCCGGCTGGAGTGTGAGCTGAACGGCCCCCGCGCTGGGGCTCTGCGGACGCGAATGGGGCTGGCAACGCGGCGGAGGCTGCACAAGGGAAGTGCTTTCAGTACTTTGCGACGGTCCACGATCATGCGCAAGAGTGCCTCAGGGCCTCATGGCCGCAGGGATAATACTTCGCTATGACGGCCGAACGGCGTACCCGTCCGCCCGGCAGGCGTTCGTCTGATCCGAGCCCAGGCTAGAACTGGAACTTGCCCACAAGTTGGTAGATGCGTGCCTGGTTAGCGCCTTGCGACACGCCAAGTCCAAAGGTGCTGACGGTGTTTAGATCGGCCGACGCTGGCCCGGTAAGATTGGCGCGGTTGATCACGTTCGTGCCTTCGATGCCCAGCGTCAGCGTGCTTTGCTCCGCCTGGAACCACGGCAAGATGAATTTCTTATGCAGCGCGGCGTCGACTGCGAGATAGCCCGGCCCCTGGAACGAGTTATAACCCTGGTTACTGTAGACCGGGTTAACTCCATATCCCGCGGGGTTAGTGAATCCAGGCCCCGCGGCAGCGATGGGATAACTCGGGACGCTGAATTGGTGTAGCCCAGAGAGGAGAAGACACCTTGTTTCCATTGAGCGCGGCTGAATCCAGTCTTCTTGATGCCATTCGGGATATTCACCAGCGTGTTTTCGAGTCCGTTGGCCAGATAGGTTCCGGCAGCCGAGGGGTTGGTGATATCGGTGCCGCAGGTGGTTGCCGGAGGGGTCGGTGTGCAGGTTCCGCCCTGGGATGGCAAGGCACTCGAAAGCGGCACGAACGCTGCGGTGGTCTCGAGCGAGAACGGGGTGCCGGCCTGCGCCGTGGTAACACCGCTGATGGTCCAACCGCCGAGTGCCTCCCGTTCGATAAAATTCGACAAATTGCGGCCGGGGAGCTCATAGGCTACGCTGCCGTTGAAACTGTGAGGCACGGAGCCGGTGGCCGGACCGTAATAATGATTGGGGTCGTAGATGTCACTGATAACACTGGTGACTGCTAAGGCCGCCGATCACGCCGCCGTAAACCAGCGATCTTGCCCCAGGTGAACGAGGCCTGCCAACTCAAGCGGTTGATGTTCTGGCGCGCCGTCAGCAACAACGAATTGTAGTTGCCGCTCACCAGGTTCTTGTTGACCGTGATACCCGCCCACTCCTGGGACAGGCGCCTTTCCGCTCCATTGTTCACGATCTGGTCACCCGGGTAGGTGTTGTAGTCGCCGCTGGCGTATTGGTTCCAGGAGTAATGAACCGGTATATCCAATACCGAAAACAAAGTTGCCCCTGACCTGCTGCTCGACCTGCACGTTGTAGAGCGAAGTGGTTTGCGGCTTCAGGTGGCGATCCACGCCAGAAAGAGCGCTGGTCAATACGGTGGGGACACCGTTCTCATCCAGGATGACTTCGCCGTTCTCGTCAACGCCCGCCGGGGTAATCGCGGGAAATTGATAGGTCATGCCGAAGGGAGCCGGAGCGTTCGGGTCGGTTCCGTAGTAGTTGCGCGGATCCGCGTCGTTCAGCGGGGCTATGCAGGTGTAGCAGAAGGTGAGGTTAAGGTAGCTGGGGGAGTTGACGGCCAGGCCGCTGGTAACTCCGCCGACATTGGTGGCGTCCTGGAAGAGACCGTAGCCGCCATGGATGGTCAACTTGCGTGACGCGACGGGCGTCCAGGCGACGCCGACACGGGGCAGAAAGTTTCCGTCCTGCAGGCCGGCGAAAGCGTTAGAAACCGGAGTCGTCCCGATGGTGCCGCTGACGATGTTGCCGCGCAAGGTCGCGGTGTTGGCCGATGAGTTCATGTTGTAGTAAGGCAGCGAACCTTGGCCATAGATCGCTGGATTGCCGTAGTCATCCCAACGGAGCCCGAAGGTAATGAGCAGATTTGGCTTGATCTTCCAGTCATCTTCAGCATAGAGACTGAATTGCGAAACGGCGGTTCCCTGGATATTGGGGAGGAACTTTCCCGTCTTGCCGGAGAGCGTGTCAAGGCCGTAGGTCCATGGCTGGTCGTCAAGCAGGTCGCTCCAGCTGAAATAGATGGGTACCTGCGCCTTGGCGCTGGCGCCGGCGGACTGGTCGTACTGTTCCAGCCGGGCAAACGCGAAGCCCGCCTTGATGGTATGGCGGCCGTGGGTCCAGGTCACGTCATCGTGGACCTGAAAATTGTGGGCCTTCTGCCATGCCGGGTCGGCGGGCGTGCCGAAGTAATCCGTGGCATCGTCTCCGGAGCCGAGCATCAGCGTGAGGAAGGGTATGACGTTCGCCCTGTTCGACGTAAAGGAGTTCCAGAAGCGGATGTAGCTGGCCGAGGCCTGACTGATCAGGTTGGGGCGAGAAAATGTGGGTGTAGCTCGACATTCAGGTAGCGCGCTCCGCCGGGAGTGGTGGAGTTGAAACCCGGCCGCCACCAGATAAAGTCCGAGACCTGCGGGGCAAGAACGTAGGCGGCGTAAAAGCGGTCTTTGCCGTCGCGGAAGTATTGGTCGACACGCGCGTCGACCTGGAAGCCGTTGACCCGCGGAGATTGGTTGAAGGTACCGGTGTCTACGATTTCCATGCCGCAATCGATGGGCGTAATGCCGATCTGCGTGCCCGCGTAGAATGGCGCATTCTTGATGGGAACCCCGCATACTCCTGGCGTGCTGGTCGAAAACAGATCGGATCCGTAAGCGGTCACCGCTGTCTTGGTGGTTGTGGCTACCTGGCCGTTGGAGCCGGCGCCGATGGGAAATGGAACGAGCAGGTTCGCTACGTTGACGCTGTTGGGATAATTTGCCGGCGCCCAGGTGCCGGTAAAGTCGTTGGTCGCGTAGTGAACCAGGCTGTTCGAAGAGGAAGTCTGCGTCTGGTGAAGATAAGAGAAGAAGAAAAAGGTGCGGTCTTTCCAGATCGGGCCGCCCAGGCTCGCGGTGTACCAACGGCGGAAGTTGGGAGCCGCGGGCGAGGCAAAGTCCGCAGTCGCATTCAGGCCGCGGCCGCTGTAGCGGTCGCCGAAGCTGCCGTGAAACCGGTTTGTGCCTCCCTTGGAGGTAAAATTGACCCGCATCGACGAAGAGGAGCCGTAGTCGAGCGCGAATGAATTTGTTTCCAGGGCTACCTCCTGCACCATGTCTTCGGCAGGGGCAAAGGTCAGATTGTGGTTGATGCCTGAAGCGTAGCCGGTATTGTCCTGAATGCTTACGCCGTCGAGCTGGTAGGTGTTGCCGGCGTTGGGGCGTCCATTGGCCTGGGCATACATGGTGTTGCCGTTGATGGAGACCGGCGAGAGCGAGCGGTCTTCGTCGATGCCGGTAACTCCTGGTGCCAGGCGTACGGTTTCAAGCACACTTCCGTTCTGCAAGGGAAGGTTTTCAATTTGCTGCGCCTCGAGCGTGGTCTGCATGCGTGTCTCATCGGGATTCAACTGGCCATACGCGGCGGTCACGTTCACCTGGGCAGTGGTTGCGCCCACCGTAAGCCCGACGTTTACGCTGGCGTTCTGGTCCTGGATGACGTGCACGGTGGTCGAATTCCTGGCAAAACCCGGGGCTTCTACCGTGACCGTATAGTCGCCTGGTCCGACGTCGCTGAAACGGAAAAAGCCGGCCGACTTGGTGGTGTCGTGCAGGTCGACGCTGGTTTGCGCATTGTGAAGGGTCACCGCCGCATTGGCCACCGCGGCTCCGCGTTGGGTCGGTTACGGTTCCTTCCACCGCGCTGTTGAATTGGGCAAAGCAGGTGGTGGTCATCAGCACTGCTACGCATGCCAGTAGAGCCGGCCGCAAAAATCTCCTGCAGTTCCGTTGCATCGGAGTGTCCTCCATTGAACTCGTTTACTCATTGAATCTAAAAGCTTTGGACGCGAGAACCCTTGAGGACTTGCAGAAGACGTTTCGTCCGCCAGGTCAGGTTCTTCGATCCTTTGGTTTTCGCGGGGAGTCTAGGCGTCGGGAAATTGGGCTGTCAAGCCAAAGTTTATCGCTGAGCAAATGCTCAACACGAGGGGAGGGGACATTGGATGGAAGGAAGTCTGCTACTCATCCGGCGAGGAGCGCAGTCGCTGTTACATGGTCGGTCACAATCACGTCGATCAACTTCGCTTTGAGCGCAGCGCGTATCGCCTTGAGCTTGGAAGGGCCTCCGGCAACACCGACCACCCGGGGAATCTTTCTCATCTCGTCCAGGTTCAGCCCGATGACCCGGTCATTGATCTTCGAGGGAACGAGGCGTCCTGCGGAATTGAAATAACGCAAGTTCATGGAACCTACCGCGCCTTTTGCCAGCAGCTCCGGCAAAGCATCGGGCGGCAGAAACCGCCACAGATCGGGGATGGCGACCGAATCGCTTTGCGAGGATCCAATGCCAACCACAGCAAGGTCGGCGGTTCGCGCCAGATCCAGGGTGTGACGGACGTGGGGGTCGGCATAGAGGGCATCCCGCATCGCTTTGCTGGCGGCGATTGCCGGCGCCGGGAACAAGATGGGCTTGGCGCCGAAGGCCTTCGCTGCGCGCCGCACGAGCTCCCCTCCATACATGGCTACGTTCGGGTCGCCGAGACTTCCCAGCGCTTGAATCAGCCGCAGATCCGGCATGCGGAGAGGGGTTCGCGATGCCAGGGCATTCACCATGCCAAGCAGCGAATTGCCCCAACTAAGAACGACTTTATCCTTTGGCTTAAGGACCCTCGCCATATACTCCGCGGCTCCGGCGCCGATTTCGCGCGCGAGGGTGTTCTGGTTGTCGGGAGCGCTGGTTTCCACCACCAGGGCCTCGGAAAGGCCAAATCGCGCCTCCAGAGATCTTTCCAGCTCAGAAAAGAACCCCATGACGGGATGGATGGCAATGTTGACGATTCCTTCCTGTCGCGCATTCGACAGCAGGCGCTGTACCCGTTGGCGTGACAGACCGAGCCGTCCACTGATCTCTGCCTGGGTCATGTCCTGTTCGTAGTAAAGGCGCGCGACTTTCGCGAGCAGTCGTGCACGATCGAAATCCATATGGGTGGGAACTCCTTGACGCTCTTCGCCGCGGCTTCAACCGTTCTGATTTGAGATGTAAGAGACAATATCATTTGCGGGGTGATTGGTCGCGGATGGGCGGCGTCCAGGGAGATTACTCATCTCCGGCATCCGCTCAGCCTCCTGAGTTTGTAATTCTGATTCCGCCCCTGTCTGACTTACAGGCTCCTGACAGTCAGAACCGTGATGTCATCTTCCTGGCCCCACTTCTGGGCCGCGTCGGCGACCTCCGCTGCAGGCCTGCTGGTCAGCGCGGCCATGCACTCGAAGCCCAGCAATTGGCCCTTTGCGTCGCGGGCCTCCAGCACGCCATCGGAGAGCAGCGTAACCGCTTTTCCGCCCAAAAGGAACGAAGAATCGGCATAGGAATCCCCTGACACAATCCCCAGCGGCAAGCCGTTCTCGATCGCCAGCTCCGCGCCATCGACATACGGTGCGATATGGCCGGCATTTGCCACTCTCAATCCTCCACCAGGCTCGAACAGCGCGCAGAGGCAGGTCACAAATCCACCCGAATGTGCCTGTAGAACTACCTCGTTGAGCCGTGAAAGCACCACCCCCGGGTCGCCCGCGTCTTCATTGCGCAACGCCCCGACAATATTCGAGGCCAGCATCGCCGCTCGCAACCCCTTGCCGCTCACATCACCGATTACCACCAGTTGTCCGGAACCGGCGCGGCGGCAAAAGTAGAAATCTCCGCCGACTTCTTTCGCCGGCAAATAGGCTGCTTCGAACCGGATCCACGGTTGCAAATCCAATACCGCCGGCATCAGTAACTGCTGCATTTCTTGCGCAGACCGCATCTCGGCCTGCAATTCACTCCGCTCCTCGCCCATCCGCTTCTGCCGCCGCGCCAGCAAAAAAAACATAGTCAACATCACCGGCGCAGCCACCAGCGCTCGATATTCGCGGACAAAAAACGTGGGATCGAGTGCGCTAAACCACGGCAAATGTACTGCTGTGTTCGCCGTTTCGCCAGTTGCCCAGATCATGCTCACCCAGAAGATCGGCCGCAAGACAGGCGGTATCTTCCAGACCGGCCAGAACGCCGCGACCGGTGAGGTACTCGAAATAACCCCCAGCGCTCCCACCACGATGAGCATCCACGGCGAGTAGTAACTCCACCACCAAAGCACCTGATCCATGCGCGGTCCCCATACAAAGGAAAGTACCGCTGGTGCAACCAGGATGGGCGTCGCTGCCGCAACGATCAGGTAAAACCGGGGCACCCTGCGCCCAGTCAGTGAAAAGAAGAAGCATACGTAAGGAACGAACAGCCACTGCCCAACCCAAAGGCACGCCAACTGTACCCAATGCGGATAGGGCGCCAAAAGCACCTGGGCCAACTCATTGGTCCTCAGGTCCAGGGTGCCTAAAGCAACCAGACCCAGCCAGAAGAGATCCTTCCTGCTGCGATCTACGCTGGACAAAATGAGCAGGAATATACCTCCAATGCCGAAAAACCCATAACAGATGAATTGGACCCGTCGACGGGCAAACCCTTCCAGAATTGCAAGGGAGGTTTGGTCGATCAGCGTCTGTTGCGGTCCAGCGCTGATGGGTGCGACCACGGCCGCGTAGCGGAGGGGAGGCAATCCCCGCCTGGTTTCGCGCAATGCGACCAATACCACGCCACGCTCTGAACTCGATTGCGGAAGCGGAAACCGTTGCACGAGATTCATGGAATATCGTCCCGTCTCCAGGTTGCCGAAGGAGCCAATTTCTTTCCCATCCACCAGGACTTGCCACGCGGAAAACTCCTCGACCTGCACAAACACCGGGCCCGTCTGCGCGAGCAGACGAAGATCGAGCTGGCAGCGAGTCCACTGATAAGGCCCAGGAGGAAGGTAGCTGTCTGCCGCGGGAAGGGAACTCGCCCATCCCGAATCGTCAAATCCTGCCTGCGCCCAGTCCGGTCCAGCTGCTTCGGGATTCCGGCTGATCTTGTATTTACAATGAGTCGGGGTAACGCTCAGAACCTTTTGCGCAAACCCTTCACCTGACCAGCAGGCCAGCGTGAGGATCATGAGTAGGGCTGCCCTGCGCCAAGACAGAGAATCAGCTACACACCGCCTCAGGGCGGCTCTTACCTGCAGCAGCATCAGGAAAGCCTCTCCGAATCAATGCATCGAGGATAGCAGCCGAGGCAATCCTTCGGATGGATCCCAGGCAAGATGGCTCCTGCTTGTTGGACATGAACCGGGAAAGCTAAGTAAGTCCTTTTACGGCGGAGCGCAAGGCAGGTGTCTATGGATTGAACTTTCTCCATTTCTCACTCAGGTTCCTGTCTGCAAGCGCCTTGATGAAGACGCCGCCCACCACCGAGCGAGCCTGGAAATGGAGCATTGTGCCCGTCTTGCTGTCGTACCAGTCGGTCAGCGGCACGCGAGAAGGAGTCTCGTTAAACCACTTACCGATGGGATCCATCAAAGCGGCGAACTGAGATCCGTCTTCTGTAAGCGTTGCAGTCCATAACTCCCAGTCGAGCTTGGTGTAATCTGCACGGTTGTCAAGCGGCAAGCCGTATTGGTTAAGATGCTGTAGATAAAACGCTATCTCGGTCTTGCGAATGGACGGCGGAAAGAGATCCAGATCCAGCAGCTTGTCCCAAACCAGGTTGTATTTCTGGCTCCATGTACCGGGTTTATCAAAAGCCAGCTTGTAATGATCGCCCTCCAGAGCCATGCTTTGCCATTGGCCGGCCATCTGCTTGGCGGCGTCGGCATATTGCTCCGCGACCTTCGTGTTACCCAGCTTTTTTGCCATCTGGGAGTAAGCGGCGAGTCCTTCGATCGCCTTGATGGATAGGTTGGCGTTATGCGCAAGATGGCCGGCAAAATCGTCGGTGCTGAGTTGATTTTCAGGGTCGAGACCCTTGGCGTTCAGATAGTCTGCCCATTTCGTCAACTGCGGCCAATACTTTTCAGCCAGATGCCAGTTACCTTGCGCATTACCGAGCGCATCCACCAGGATCAGCATGTTTGCGCTTTCCTCGACCGGCATCTGATTTTCCTCGGTAAGTTCCCCGCCGCCATACACCTGTCCATCAGCGAGCGGATAGGTACCCAGATCATGCGGCGCGAAGGGCCACCTCCATCGTGGAAGCGCAGAGTATTCGAGCACCGGCTTTAGCTGAGCCTCGAGTAATGCGGGGTTGAAGAACAGGAAAAACGGCGCCGACGGATACAAAACATCTACGGTCGAGATGCAGCCATTGCTAAAGTTTTCCTTCGGGAAAAGCAGGGGTGTGTCGTCAATGTCCGCGGCGAACCCATGAGCGGCGAGTGTCTGCCGGTAGGCTAACGTCCCCAACTCCGCATAGGACTTCCCGCCGGCATGTTCCAGGTCGCTGGTGAGTTCCTCATCAAATCGCTTGCCGCGCTCTTCAAGGCGGGGGTACTGAGCCTCCGCTTCGGCTAGCATGGCGGCGGCCGTCTGTCCGTTCCTGCGCCAATAGGGGCGTAACTTGCGATCCAGATACTCAATGGAATACTCCTCGTCAAAGGCGAGCAGCACATGCCGGCTGGCCGGCTTCGCCGCAGACACATCTGTGCGCAACCTGATCGCCAGGTGCGACGCGCCATTACGGGGTTGCCGTGGCATCTCCATATCATCGGATTGCGGCAGATCGCCTGAGGCCATGAAGCTTGCAATTGCATTACCTGCCGTGACCAGAGTTGCATCCTCCTGGTCCGGTACAGCCAGATAGAAATATCCCCAGTCGATTCTCAGGTTATCGCCCCCGCGATTCAGCACGCGCTGATCGCGTGACCCAACCCGCAGCACCTCAATTCCAGGCAGCTTCGATCTTCCCCAGGTCACTTCCTCGTCCGCTGAATTCACCGCCACCATGGGACTCACATCCAGCAGCAGGCTGACAGAATGGGGTCGCCCATCGCTGGAAGTGATGTTCCACGTGAGATAGTCGACAGGACGCGATAATGCTTCAAGATCCTGCGGGAGAGCCGCAGTAAAGAACCTGACCTCTAATTGCACTCCGGCAGCCTCGAAGGTGTAAACGCTATGTAATGGGGTCACGCGCAGCGACACCTGCGGCATCGCTGGAACCTGCCGCGGATCAGCGCCCATAAACCGGTAAGTGGCCGCATCGATGCGCACCAGCCCGGTTAAGGGTTGATCCAGGCCTGTCCAGTGACGTGTATTCACGTCCGTCAATCGGTCCGCCATTGACCAGATGCTGAAATATGGATCGTGGGTGACCAGCGGCACCGCCGGCGGCCGCTGTGCGTTGACCGCCCTTGCGCTGGACAAACACACGATCACCGAACACAAGGCCGCAGCATAACGAGGCAAAGCAGGTAAAGCCGGCTTCAATACTTCTCTCATGGATTCCCTTCGAAACGACGGTAAATACTCGAGCGATCTGGTTCGCCCGACCCCACTGGTTCTGCTCCCACAAGAAATCCTTCAGGAAAACACGCATTGTCGTCAACCACGATCCTGTTCCCACCTCAACTTCCGGTCGATCTCCTGAGGATCGCAGGTTTTAGGGCGCCACACCTTCAATTCTTCAACCGCGTTTGAAAGCGATGGCAACGGATCTCGCGGAGCAGCTTGGGGCGGCCCGGATCGTTTGTAATGGTTCATTCTGCCCAGATTGTCTTAGTGCAGATACACCATTTTTGATTGCTACTCACAACGCAGCGCCGTCATCGGATCGACGTGCGAAGCGCGTATGGCTGGTATGGCGCAAGCAATCCCCGCGACCAAAACAAGGATCAACGTCCCCGCCAGCAGGACAACTGGGTCGTGTGCATCGCCGGCTCCGCACTTTGCAACAACTTTGTTCAGTGCGAATGTGAGTGCCACTCCGGTTAGGATGCCGCCCGCCACGCTCGCCAGGGTAGACGCAAACACGATCCGTAAAACATGCCTGCGTTGTGCGCCCAACGCCATCCGAATGCCAAGCTCGTTTGTTCGTTGCTCCACGATGTACGAGACAACGCTGTAAAGCCCGACCGCAGCCAGGGCCAGGGCCAGGCCGGCAAACCCGCCAAAGATCCACGACACCAGATGCTCTTGTTGCCACTCCGGTTCTTCGGATATCCAAGTTTCCAGGTCGTTGATCGTGCCGTAGGCTTGCTGATCAGGATTGACCGCGCTTAACTGCTCCCGCACGGCTTGCACCAGCGTCAGCGGAGATACCTGCGATCTCACCAGAATCTGCGTTCCCATCGACATGTGCAATGTATACGGAACGTAGATCGCGGGCCGGATCGGATTGCGTAGCCCATCATTTCGTGAATCTCCCACAATGCCGGCAATCAACAACCACGAGTCTGCCAGCTTAGGCACGGACAGTTCCGCCGGCGGTCGATCCTCAACCCCCGGCAGCTTGAGCGAGCTTCCAATGGCATCGCCCTTGGGAAAGTAGCGCTGCGCCGTCGTTCGATTGATCACCGCCAGCAGCGCGCCGTTTCGATTCTCCGTTTCGTTCCATACCCTTCCTTCGATCACGGGAATGCGGAGTGTGGCAAAGTATCCTGGGCTTACCAGCTCCACTGAGGCCATTTGCTCTTCCATCGCGTTCTTGCCCAGAATCTCAAATTTCGTGAACCATCCACTGCTTGGCGGAGTCGCGTTGCTGGATATCGACGCCATGGTCACGCCCGGGGTCTCGGCCACCTTGGCACGCAATTGCTCGAAGTACGCTCCGCGCGCTGCCCACGTCGCATACGAATTCTCCTGTATGGGTATGCCCGCCGACATCACATTGTGCGGATCGTAACCGAGCGGTGCGTGCAGCAACCGTGTGAAACCTTCGATGGCCGAACCCGCTCCGGCCAGCAGCAGAAGCGTGAGCGCAATCTGTCCCGCAATCAGCGCATCGTGCGTTCTCCGTCCGTGCACGCTGCCGGCCACCCTGCGTGCGCTGGATTGTGCCATCTGGCTGATCTGCGGCCTCGATAACTTAAGCGCAGGCCACAGTCCGAAGACGATACCCGTTCCCAGCGCCACCGCAACGCTGAACAGAAGCACGGGAACATTGATGCGGAAAACGACTTCCGGTGCGAAGGCATACCGCGGCAGTACCAATCGAATACCGGCGAGTATGCCGTAGGCCATCAGGACGCCGAGCCCCGCTCCCACGCCGGAGAGCAGCAGCGATTCGGTGAGCAGCTGGCGCACAATCCGGCGGCGCTTCGCTCCCAATGCGGATCGGACCGCCAACTCCTGCTGCCGTGCAGCGCCACGGGCCAGCAGAAGGATCGAGACATTTCCGCATCCGATGGCGAGCAGCAATGCAACCCCGCCCAGCAGCAGGTACAACGTGGTTCCTATCTGCTTCACAACCCATTCGTTCAATCCCTGCACCTGCACTTTGAAATGCTCAGGGAATTGCTTCGGCTGGTCTTTGGCAAACTGTTCGAGCAGGGGTTGCAGGGCAGCGTTAGCGCCGTCGTTGGTGACACCCGGTTGGAGAAGGATGTCGACCATCAAGCGGGTTCTCGGATCTTGAGTCAGCTTCAGCGGCAGGTAAACATCTGCCGAGTACCAGATGAATCGCGGCGCCGCCACGCCAACAATTGTGTAGATCTTCCGGTCGAGTTGCAGCGTCTTCCCCAACACCGCCGGGTCACCGAAGAAGTGCTTCTGCCAGAATTTGAACGACAAAACCACGACCGGTTGCGGATCGCGCCCTTCGATTGCGTCTGCAGGCTCGATTGCCCGCCCCAGCAGCGGCGGCACTCCCAGATCATTGAAGCCGGTTGAGATGAGACCGATCTCGTTTACATTTTCTGGAAAGTCATGCCCGGTGAGCGTCATAGCATGGTAGTCCATGGCGAGCACGCTCTCGATCGGATGCAGGTGTCGCAGCTGCATGACCTGGGGACCGTTCAGGTTGACCCATACATCCGGGTCTGTTTTGCTTTTGACGGTCAGGCGGACAATGCGATTGGCGGCCGGGTACGGATAGGGGTTCATCAACGCCGCATAGATCACGCTGAACACGGCCGTCGTCGCACCGATTCCCAGCGCCAGCGAGATCACAGCAGTGAGTGTGAATCGTGGAGTCCTGACAAGCTGCCGCAGTGCGTAATGAAGATCCTGAATCAAGGTTTGCATCGGGCCGGCTCCGCATGGCGCGGTAGTTGCAGTCCATGATCGCACGGGGACGAAACTTCTGGAATCCGATGCGCTCGGATCGGTCCGATGTCAATTGCAGGATAATCGCCGAGACACTCGTCGAGCAATCCTCAATACGACTCCCGGACTTTCGAGTGCATTGCCCTGTTTTCGCCAACAATAATTTGTATTTCGAAACCTACTGTGTAAGACGCACATTCACGTCGATTCCGCTACCTGCACGTTGCTCGCAGCACATGCAGACACAAAATTTCCGAGGCCGTTGAAGGATCGGCTACAGGGTGGTTCGTGCAACACGCACGCAATACTCTCACCAAGCTATCAATGGGCTCGGCTATGCATGAACGGCGGTAGCGGCGGTTTGCCAGTCATCGCTGGAGATTCCGGCAACCATCCCATTTTTTCCTTGGCCCGGTTTGCAGATGTCGATGCCGCCCTTAAAGAAGGCGCCATCGCCAATGCTGATGCGCTGTGCGGTCACATCCCCGGTCAAGGAACCTTCACTGCGGATGTCTACACGGTCGCTGGCAGTGATGTTGCCGATCACTTTGCCAAAAACAATCACCTCACGGGCAGTGATATTCGCCGATACCTTTGCATCCCGGCTAATTGTGACTCGGCTGTGAGGTAAGCTGATCGCCCCCTCGACGTTGCCGTCGATGTATAACGATTCAGAACCTATCACTTCGCCCTTGATCTGCAGGCTTTTGCCGATCGTGGCCGGATGAGCGGCTGCTGGCGATGCGGAGGAGGTGCCGGAAGCGGTCGGTTCATGGATTGTCGCCATGGATGCTGACGACAGCATTGGTTCCTCGCTGGTGGGCGAAGGAGTTCCAGGTTGGGTTTGCTCTCTGCTAATCATCACTGCGTTGTTCTCAATTCTCCATCGGCATAATAGCGTTAAGCCGATATCGTCTCTTCTTGCCCGAAACAATGCTACGTCCGGGCGTTTGGGAGTGCAATCGCTTGTAGGTGACGCAACCGATTCCCCCCCAAATACGGGAGATGGCTTCGCCACTCTGGCGAGCTTGGGAACCTGGTCGTGCGTGCTCACTGAGAGTGATTCTAGACTTTCACCAAAATAATGAAGTAATGGAAGTATTGCGCCATGACTGAACGGGTTGCCGGACATCCCTTCAGGCTAATCCTGAATCCGAAACCATGGAGGACCAGTATGAAAGTTCTAGAGCTGGTGGGAGCTCGCGTGTGGATAAGGTGCGGCCAATTTCGCAGGATTTCCGGCGTCATCTCCAGCGTGCTGGAGCCGGTTACCCGCGATAATCTTCAGTCTTCCATTGCCGAGAGTCTTTTCAATATTCTCCTACCTTCAGGGGAGGTCGTTCAATTGCTCGGAGCAGAAATTTGCAAGGTCGATCACATGTCAGAACAGTGTGTTTTGCGTTAGGCCTGCAAAGTTTGGTTATCGGTATTCCCCTGTCGGAGGGGATGGGCGGCCAACTTACCGGAAAACCCGTTCGGCAACTAGGGCATCAAGTTCGAAGCGCCGGTGGCCAGGATTGTTTCCAGGCTGCCGCTAATTCTCTGAGGGCTTCTCGATGTGATCGATGACTAGAAGCTGAATCGGGCCTTTTGCGGGCTCAAGTTTCAGCCCGAGCTGATCCTGAATCGCCATGTCGAGCGGTGGCGTGGGGTTCTGATCGTCGGCGCTCCTGTCACTTAGACGGGCATCTTGGTAGTGGAGCGTAAATTCGTATTTGCCCTTGAGTCCCGTTCTATCTATCACGGGACGGCCAAATTGTCCGGCTAGCGTTTTGGCTAAATCGCTCATCGAACATCCGTGACCGACGAAGTCGAAACCAACGCGGCTGTCGCCCCTCTGATAGAGCGGGGGGATGGGCCGATCGCCCCACACCTTCTGTTCCTCCGCGGATGGCGAATCGCCCTTTGCCAGCTGCATCTTCGGCCCTTTCTTGGCGACGACCAGATCGTAGGTGGGACCTTGTCGGGTTTCCCAACGGATCTTCAACTTGAACCGGTCGGCGAGTAGCGCCTGAAGCATGTGTTGCTGTTCCACCTTTTCCTGATCTTTGGTCAATTGAGCCAAACGCCGATCTACAGCGTCGTCGGACCTCGCCTGAACGTTGAACATCGCGGGCCAATCCGGCAAGCCCTGTATCTGATCCCAACGGACATCGTAGGCGAAGGCAAGAAGGTTCGCGACGTTCAAGTTTGTCGCACGGAAAAAGCTGGAATGGCGCGAGAAGGATCCACTGACAGTATAAGAATCTGCGGGCGGGCTTTGACGGATCGACGCGACCTCAAAGATCATGGTCGGGACATAGGCTCCGTTTGCATTCGAATCATGAGGGCTCACACCTGGCTGTGCGAGCACGACGGAAGCGGCAATGGCCAACCAACCGGATAAAAGCAGTTTGTAAGCCGCTCTGACTCTACATCCTGAAAAGCTCGCCATCAGATACCTACGTTTGCCAGTTTACCTGCAAACTGCTAGTTGGCTGTACACGCAAAGTTGTCTCTTCGCCGATGACCCCACGCCTCTGAAAAGTCACGTTTGCGGTGGTCGCTCTTAGTCAGTTTTCAGTTGGGATTCTTGCCGCTTCGTCCACAACCAATACGGCTACGTTTTCTTTGCGGCTCTCGATTCTCAGTCCCAGCTGATCTTCCAGGGCCCTCTGCCATGAGGTGAACATATCAGTGCCCAGCTCAGGGTGGATGTCCACGCTGAAGTCAAAAATGCCCGGAAGTCCTGTTTTATCCAGCACCGGAATCAGGGATGCACTTGCTCTAACCGGTTCGTTTGCATTTTCCGAAGCCGGTATGGATAACTGGACCGCAAGCAGGTCTGCGAACTGGCGCAAATCTCCGTGAAAATGAAATCCGGCTTGTGCCGTGGCGGTTTCTCGGTCGCTCATCGGGTGAAGTTTGGAGCCCGACCTGCCGAGAACCAGGTCGTACACGCGCATCTCTCGCATCTCGCTGTGCTGTGTCAGTTTGAATCGCTCGGCGACAAGGCTTCGTAGCATCAGGGCCATTTGCTCCCTCGTGACGGCTCCTGATGCTCTTGCGTCGATATCGTATTCGTTCTTTTCAAGCCAGCTTGGCCCCAATACTTGATTCAGTTGCAGGTGGTAGGCCTCCGCTACCAGGCGTTTCAGGGTGACATTTCTGGCTGTGATCCCAGTAGGCGAGTATGTAAGTTGATTGTTATAGTCCGGCCCGACCAAGCGTTGGCTCGGCTTCACCGAAGCAACGTCAAACGCCGGTGCCGTTGTTGAGGCTTGACCAACGGCGACTGAACTCGAAAGCGCGAGAGAAATGAGGAAGGACAGCGCGTGCATGGCCTTCAGCATATCCGCCAGGAGATGAGTCGGCAAATTAGGGGCATAAAATAGCGGTCACGGGGGTTTTTGATGATGTCTCTCAAAATTGCCGGACTCCTCATCTGCATTGGATACGCGATCGGGCAAGACTCGAGCCCTGATGCACTGCAAAGTTATCGCGAAGGGCTCAAGCAAAATCCCGCCGATTCGCTTATCCATTTCCGGCTGGGCGAGCTGCTTTTTGAACAACGTAATTACCAGTCTTCTGCAAACGAGTTTAGAGCAGCACTAGGGGGAGGCCCACACCCAACTTGGATTGACGTTTGGGCGCACATTGACCTTGGCGAGATTTTTGACGTGACGGGTCAGCAGTCTCGCGCAGCACGGGAGTATCAGGCAGCGCTCCACACGCGGGACGATACAGATGGTGCGCAGGCGTTTGCTGCTAAGCGGTTGGAGGGTGGTAAAGGCGCTAGTTCAGTTCTGCACCATGTCTCCTCTGAGAACTTGTCAGACGCATTCCCAACACCAGCGATAAATATACCGGCGCACTACTCGGTCGAGGGACGGGTGGCAGGGTTGGAAGGTACGGTCTTTTTGGTTGGGACCGTTGCAGCGGATGGCTCGGCCACAATTTTTCACGTGGTTCAGCCTCTCGGACTCGGGCTCGATGATGCGGTAATACAAGCGGCAAGACGCTGGACTTTTGAACCGGAAAAAATAGACGCTGCACCGGTGAATCAAACGACGACCGTCCGGGCCGATTTTTTGCTTCCAGCGAAAGAATCCCGATGGCACTTGCTTCGAGTTGTATTCGCTACACCGGAGGGAGTTTCCCGTCCTCATTTTCTGAGTGCGCCTTATCCAGTAGGTGATGGGATCAGCCCGCCTGCAAGGGATTCGGCGAGTCTTTTGAAGGTGATGGGAAGGCAAGCGGTCGTCACGCTCGCCTTCGAAGTGGATGAGGCTGGCCATCCTATGCTCATCCGGGTTCAGGAAGCTACCGAACCGATATGGGGAGGCGAGGCGGCCTCATTCGTTCGCAATTGGCTATTCTCGCCTGCCAGAAAAAATGGAACACCGGTCCGCGTCCCATGTATCATCGATCTTGTTTGGGGAGAGAAACAGTTTTCGCAGCACTCGCTGCAGGTTGCAGCAGCGACGTTTGGCGCGTTGGTCAATGGAACCGCTGAGCGGTGATTGCTTGGCCGTACTCGCGATGTCAGGTCACTGCCCGGGCCGGTTCTGTGCAACCACCGGCGTCCATCAGTTCGTCTCAGGTATGTGGAACAGTCGCTTGTCGTACTTGATCCACTTGCACCACTCGATCTCCACCCCTTTCGCCGCCGGGTGGAGAGGGTTAAACAGATAGTTCACCGATTCTGGCGAAGGAACAGACGGAACCGCCAATAAAGCAGAATTGCCCCCCGCCAGCCAGGCATCCCCTAGGGATTTCGTTTGGTTTATATCGTCGCGCCAATTTCTCAAAAGACCATTGGGCTCTAACGCGGCGGTTGTCACCTGATCGGAGACGGTGATCTTCATGAGCCGATAGCTCTTTGCAAAGAGCCTTGGATTGCCTTTCAGGTTGGCAAGCACCTCGATCAAAGCAAGGGCAGGATGCCCGGAGAGGTATACAACACGTTTGCCTCGCTCGGCGGTATGCCACCTACGATCTGATTTTTCGCCGGCTGTTCCTAGAAGATCGCAGTGGTTGCTGATACGCCACAGCAACCTCACGAATAAACGCCCTCATCTATTTGCCACAGCAAGTTTTCTACCAGGCGCCCACCCGATTCAGTGTGAAGCATATTCAGGGGCGTCCGGTCCTTGATACATTCATCGATTTGCCGCAACCAGGTCAGCGTTTTCTCGTGATTCCCAAAAACCTGATCCGCCAGGGAGATGATTCGTGCGACGCGCAGCACACGGCCGGTCTCTTCGACAGAGAGCTGTTCTCCGCGTGCTTTTCTGTGTTTCAAAGTTCGCGGAGAGATGACGATCTCGGAAACTTCAGAGAACGTAAGCCCCTTCTCTCTCAGATAGGCAATGCTGTCGTTGGGGAGTCCTTTTTCGGCAATCTCCGCCAAATCGAATGCGGAACTTGAGGAAACACCGATGTACTGGTCGAGAGTGGGGCCGGTGAGCGAATTGGTGATTTACCGTCAATTGGTCTTGAGGTTGTCCCCCTTGCATTCATAGGGGAAAGTGTGAGATGTTTCCCCTTGCAACACGAGGGGAATGACTTGGATGCTTCAAGGCTTGAGTTTCTTCGCGGAACCCTGGACGTTCTTATCCTCAAGGCGCTGGTCTGGGGGCCGTTGCACGGCTATGCCATCACCAACCTCATCCGCCGGCAAAGTGATGATGCGCTTCTGCTAGAGGAAGGAACGCTCTACCCGGCTCTTTGGCGTTTAGAAAGGAAGAACCTCGTCGCGGCCGAGTGGGGATTATCAGAGAACAATCGCAAGGCCAAGTTTTACCGCCTTACCGCCGAGGGCCGCCGCCAGCTTCGCAACGAGACCAAGACCTGGGAAGCTTATGCTCAGGCCGTCGCCAAGGTGCTGGACGCGACACAGCCACCCCAGGAAGAGACCGCATGAAGAAGGTCCCAGTCTGGCGTCGCTACGATCGCCTCCACGGCCCCGACCCGGCAGCGGATGTGAAGGCCGAGCTGCACTTCCACATCAACTCGAAGACCGACGACCTGATCGCCTGCGGCTGGTCCCCTGAAGCCGCGCGCATAGAAGCCGAACGCCAGTTTGGCAACATCCTCGCCGTGCAGCGCATTGGCGAGCGGATAGGAGAGCACATGGAACCCAGCCGCCGGATTTCCGATTATTGGGCTGAATGCATGCAGGATACCCGCTACACCTTGCGCACCCTGCGCAATAATCCCGCCTTCGCCGCCGTTGCTATCCTCGTTCTGGCCCTGGGCATCGGCGTCAATGCTGCCGTCTTCAGCGTCGTCAATACACTGTTGCTTCGCCCGTTGCCCTTTCCGCAGTCACAACAGCTTGTCTGGTTCACTGGCGGCAAGAGCCTCGACTCCAAAATGCGCACCGCAGGCGGTCTATCGGGCGAGACGTACACCGTAGATGTCTATCGCGAGTTCCAGCGCAACAACCAGTCTTTCCAGGCGGTCACCACCTACCAGACCTTTTATAACTCCCTCCAGTACAAGCTTACCGGCACCGGCGCGCCGAGACAGCTTGACGTCGTAGAGGTCGCCGACAACTTCTTCCCGACACTCGGCATTCAGCCCGCACTTGGCCGCAACTTTACGGAAGAAGAATGTCTCAAAGGCGGTCGTTCGGCGGCCCTGCTGAGCTACTTTTACTGGAAAACTCAACTTGCTGCCGATCCGGCCGTCATCGGAAAGGTCCTCACCATCAACAACAGCCCGGTGACGGTCGTTGGCGTACTGCCCGCCAGCTTCGACTTTGGAGCTTTCTTCGCCCCGGGCAAGAAGGTCGACCTTTTCGTGCCCGCTGTCATGGACTTCTGGAAGACCTGGGGCAACACACTCGCCATCGTGGGCCGCCTCAAGCCGGGAGCCACGGAAGCGCAAGCTCAGGATGAGGCGGATCGCCTCTTTCCACGTCTCAAGCAGCTCCATCAGGACTGGTACTACGACTATGCCTCCGACCTGACCACTCTGAAAGACCACGTGGCCGGCAAGCTTCGCCGCTCGCTGGTCATGCTTTGGTCCGCTGTCGGCCTCATCCTGCTCATCGTCTGCGTCAATCTCTCCAACTTGCAATTGAGCCGCGCCGCGACCCGCAGCAAAGAGTTCGCCATGCGCTGCACCCTCGGCGCTGGCCGGGGGCGGCTGATTCGCCAACTCCTCACGGAAAGCCTGATCCTCTCGCTCGCGGGCTCTGCGCTCGGCCTTGCGTTCGCCTTCGCCATCGTCTACTATCTCGCCCACCAGAGCGCTATCACGCTGCCGCTACTCGCGACCATCCACGTCGACACCGCGTCGTTGGCCTGGACGCTGTTCATCGCCATCTCTGTCGGCATTCTCTTCGGCCTTGCTCCGGCTCTGAAGATCACCGGCGCGAATCTTCAGGAAGCCATCAAAGACAACGGCGCTGGCATCGGAGCTGGTCGCAGTCACGAGCGCTTTCGTTCCACCCTTGTCATCTCCGAAGTGGCATTGGCTTGCGTCCTTCTGGTCGGCGCTGGCCTGCTGCTGCGTAGCTTCCTTCGTGTTCTCGACGTCGATCTAGGCTTCGAGCCCACCCACGCCGCCGCCATGCAAATCGATCTGCCGCCGGTCACCACCAACAACAAGGACCAGCTCATCCAGCGCGCAATCATCCTCCACGCTGCAATCGATCGCGTCGCAGCGTTGCCTGGCATCCGGTCCGCTGCAGTCGCCGATATGTTACCGCTCGATCGCAACCGGCAATGGGGACTGCAGTCGGTCGGCCACGAACATCCCAAGGATGCCGACACCGGAGCTCTCGTCTATCTCGTGACGCCAGGCTACCTTCAGGCGATGGGCATGCGCCTTCGCGCCGGCCGGGATTTCTCCTGGCACGACACGCCAGACACCCAACATGTCATCGTGATCAATGAAGCTGCCGCGCGCCGCGAGTGGCCCGGTGAAGACCCCATCGGCAAGCTCGCCTTGGCCACGGCAAAGGACCCCGATCGCGTCATTGGCGTCGTCGCTGACGTCCGCGAGAGCACCCTCGAGCAAAGCTCCAGCCCCGAGATCTACGTGCCCATCACGCAGAACTCCGACGTTGAAGGCGCTACGCTTGTTGTCCGCTCCAGCATCGCACCGCAGGCCCTCGCCGCCGGCGTTCTGGCCGCACTGCGTTCCCTTAATCCTGACCAGCCCGCCACCGAGTTTCGGCCCCTCCAGTCGCTGGTCGATCATGCCGTCTCGCCGCGCCGCTTCTTTGTCCTGCTGGTCACCATCTTCGCCGGACTCGGTGTCCTCCTCGCCGCCCTCGGAATCTACGGTGTCATCTCTTACTCCGTCACGCAGAAGACCCAGGAGATCGGCGTCCGCATGGCGCTCGGAGCCAGCATGGGACGAGTGCAGCGCCATGTACTCTGGCAGACACTCCGCCTGGCCCTCGCCGGGCTTTGTCTCGGCACAGCAGCCTCACTGGGAGCTGCGCGCCTCATCGCCTCGCTGCTCTTCGCCACTTCGTCCTGGGACCCCATCGCTTATGCCGACATGGTGCTCTTGCTGATCGTCATTGCGCTGCTGGCCGGGTATCTTCCGGCACGCCGCGCCTCCCGCATCCAGCCCATGGCAGCTCTGCGCAGCAACTGAACGCGGCAGAAACTCTGCGGCAAGTCCGCCGCGGCGTGTTCATTTAATGAACTGCCGTTATGAGCGCCGCCCCACACGAGAATTGAGCCTTAACTGGCGATATCAGGCCGATGCGCTCATCGAGCTATCCGGATGGATCGACGTCTTCAGCAAGCTGCCGAATAACGAACGCGTAAGCGATAATGCGCTCATTGGCGAGACGTGTTCAGTCTGCTCTTGGAGCAGCATTGAGCCACGCTATCTCCTCCAAAGCGCAAAGCAACGCGGTGACCCGATCATTGCCAAACTTCTCGCGCCAGCCCGTCTCTACTGCGTGGATTCGTTGCTCATACGCGCAGTGTACTTCGAGGCCGCGGGGGGTAAGGGATGCAATCTCCCTTCCGCTGGCGCCACTCACGCGCAAGAAGCCATGACGAATGAGCGCAGAGACACCAGGTGAGATGCCAAGCTGGCGTACCGGTCGTCCCCCGACGGGAATCCGCCGGATTACGTCTGTGCTGATCGAGAGCGCAACGGGCGATTGTTCCTCGTACTCCATGGCAAAGGCGACCAGGGTTTCGGAAATGAGCGCCGAAAGCGGAAGATCCGAGACCGTATTACCGTCTACGCGGGGAACCGCTTTCCAGTCCTCACCGTTCCCACCTGTAATACTCGCGTCCGCTGCACCATAACTCGCCGGGTAATGGGGATGTTCCAGGGGAAGAGCAGCAACCAGATCTTCTAGGGAAGTGCGCAGCAGCTTGCCCGACCAGTGGATGCCGACCGTGTCGTGCCAGCGCTCTTCAGCAGTCGGTTGCAATGCCTTCCATCTAGCAGCGACATCGGAACCACGGAGAGTCAGGCGCACGATTCCTTCGCCTCGACTTGTTTTCAGTTCCTCAACCAATCCATGCCTGGCCGCTAAGGAAACTCTGGATCGTACAGCCCGCTTCGACAACCGGAGCATCGCCGGCAATTCCCGGCGATTGATCCCCGCCTTATTGATGGCCCGCAGCAAGTTGGCCCACAAGTCCAATGACGGAATATGGGAACTTCCAGCTCCTTCGTCGGTATAGGCGCGCTCGAGTCCACTAAGGACAGCCAAGAGTAATGATGGCAGCGGCAAAGAGGCTGTCATGCCTCCAATTGTAAGGGCCGGTTGGCGAGGAGAGGGCAAGGTGCCGAAACGCCGACTATACGGCCATGTGGCTCGTTTTCCATTGCCGGTGAGTGCTCTGGCGATAGCGCACCAATTGACACTGCTCGAGTAGATGGCAGATTATCCGTCTACTCAGTTCGCAATGCCTGCATCGGATCGATCGATGCCGCGCGCCGAGCCGGAATATAACTGGCCGTTATCGTCACCACGGCCATTACCATGCAAGCACCCAGGAACGTGACGGGATCCCATGGCTTTATTCCAAAGAGCTGGCTTGCAATGAGGTGCGAAGCGAAAACTGCCCCGGGTAAACCGACAGCAAGGCCGCCTGCCACCAGCAAGAGGGTTTCGCTCAAGACCATGCGCGCAACCCGGAGCCGATCAGCGCCAAGTGCCATCCGAATGCCGATCTCGCTGGTCCTGCGATGGACGGTGTAAGCCATCAACCCGTAGAGGCCGACGGAGGTGAGCAGCAGCGCCAGCGCGGCGAACAGCCCGGATAAAGAACCAACGAGTCGCTCCTGGACAAGAGAATCGTTGAGTTGCACGTCGAGCGTCTTTACCGAATCGACCGGCAAACGCGGATCGAGCGTCCTCACCGCATCCAGAGCAGCGGTTTGAACGTATGCGGGATTAAGGGCGGTCCGCAATTCAAAGGTGGCGCCGCCTTCAGGCAATTGGAAGAGGGGCAGATACAGCACGAGCGCCTCGGTCTCGCGGAGATCGTGGAATTTGGTGTCGGGAATCTCGCCCACAATCTGAATCCAGCTGGAATCGCCGATGAAGCCGGGAATACTGACGAATCTTCCAATCGGGTTCGCATCGCCGAAGTAATGGCGGGCCATGCTTTCGCTCACAATGGCAACCTTGGTCGATCCGCTGCGATCGCTCCACAAAAAATCGCGCCCACGGAACAAGGCAGTCCCCATGGTGGCGAAATAGTCCGGCCCAACGGGTTCAATATTCACGGGAGCAAGGTCCACCGGCTGCCCCAGGGCCGGACCCTGCACTTTGACTGAGGTGGTGCTCACGGCCGGGCTCAGCGGTTCGAAGACCGATAACGATGCCAACCGAACACCAGGGAGCGCTCGCAGGCGGGTGAGGAGCCGTTCGTAAAGCGGAACAACATCCTTGTAGCCGATCACCTCGGGATCCACCGAAAACAGAAGCATCTTGTCCCGATCGAATCCCGGGTAAAAGTCTCTGAGGTTGGTTAGCGTGCCCACGAGCAAACCCGCGCCCACTACAAGCACCAGTGAGATGGCCACCTGCAGGACAACCAGCGACTTGCCCAGGCGAAAGCGCGTTGCTGAGGCAGCCGAGTTTCGCGCATTTTGCGCAAGTCCTCGCGAGGGATCGACATCCGCGACGCGCCACGCCGGAATTGTGCCGAAGACGAGCGCAGTGAAGAGAGAGACTCCCAGGGCAAATGCGAGCACCTTAAGATCAGGACGGGCGCTGAGCGAGACCGGGCTGCGCCCCCGGGCCATCAGGGCGAGCAACAAACTGTTGCCCCAATACGCCAGGCCCACGCCCATCACTCCCCCGCCCAATCCAAGCAGGATGCTCTCGGTGAGGAGTTGACGAACCAGGCGCCCCTTACCCGCGCCTAGCGCGAGCCGCATCGCAACTTCCTTTTCTCTTGCGTTGGCGCGCGCCAACAATAGATTCGCGACATTTGCGCAGGTAATCAGCAACAGCAATCCGACGATTGCCATTACAATCCAAAGCGGCTTTGAGAATTGCTGGCGCAATGCGGCGAGTCCCTGGCTACCTAGTTCGAGTCGCAACCGGAAATTGAGAAAGGTCTGTCGCACGGCCGGGGAGTCGATGGGAGTCCCGGCGAGACTTGCCGCCGCGTCGCGCATGGATTGAGCGAAGACCGGCTCAAGGCTGGCGGTAGCTCTCTCCCAGGTGACGCCGTCCCGCAGACGGCCCATCACGTGGAGCCAATTGCGGAAGGGCGCTTTCAGTGCGTCGGCCGGGCCCCCGGCGTTGGCAAAGCCGGGATATACTGAGCCGATCATCGTGAGCGGAACCGAGATCTCCACCTTCTCCCCCGGCTGGACGCCGTAGAACTCGGGCGCTGTGACGCCGACGATGGTGAAGGGCACGTCGTTGATTCGGACGTGCTTTCCAACAATGTCCGGATCGAGCGCGAACCTGGTCCGCCAATAGTCGTAACCGATGACTGCAACTGGGCTTGATCCCGCCACGGTCTCGTCGATCGGAAGAAGCGTGCGGCCTCGAGTCGCTCCCACTCCGAGCACTGCGAAGTAATTGCCCGAAACCAGTTGCCCCTCTGCCAGTCCGCCGCGGCCGTCCACCTCAACGTCAACTCTGTTGAGTTTGCGAAACGCAAGTACGCCCGCCAGGACCTGAGTTTGACCTTTAAGTTCCTGAAAGGTGGGATACGAGAAAGCATCGTTCACGGGAAATGCGGGATTGGTTGCCTTGAACTCGACGAGCTGTTCAGGCTTCTCCACTGGAAGCATCCTGAGCAGTGCCGCATCGATCAGGCTGAACACCGCGGTTACGGCGCCAATGCCGAGCGCCAGAATGAGGACTGCAGTGATGGTGAATGCGGGGGCCCTTCGCAACTGCCGCACTCCGTACCGGATGTCCTGGGCAAAGTGTTCGAGTGCCGCCCAGCCCCAGGCTTCGTGCGTCTGTTCTTTGATCAGTGTCGTGTTGCCGAAAGCGCGCCGTGCTTCCCGTCGCGCCTCATCTGGCGACAGGCCCTTCTCCCGTCGCTCTTCTTCTTCAAGCTCGAGATCAGCACGCAACTCCCGCTCCAGGTCCGCGTCCCGCTTTCGCAATTGCCACCATTTCATCTCAGCTCTCCTCGATAGCGAGCCACATCACGCGTGAGCATATCCAGCGTGCCTTGGAGAAGGTTCGCGCGTTGTGGTGTCTGCTTCGGCATGGAAGACATTCGACCCTCAATGGAGATCAATGGTAGACACTCGACCATCGCCTGTCAAGGAACACCCTAGACGATGGATGCTCAAATGATGACTTCAGACCAATGCACTCATCGAGCTATCCGGATGGATCGACGTCTTCAGCAAGTAAGGGCACGATGCAGTGTGTCTCCGAGTGCGGCGGTGCGCGGCACAGGTCCCCCAGATCATCACGCTGTATCGGGAGATTAATCCTGGTCACACCGGCAATCCGAAAGCAGCTCGTGATCGTTATATGTGTGTTGTCTTCTATTCCGCTGGGGATGTGGCCTATCGGCCACATTGGGGCCCCCACGAAACGCATCCAACCACCCAACCTGCTGCGTTGCCGGCTGGTTGCACAGCAACTTACCGGCCTTGTACCAGAACGGTTGCCAAGAGGACATGCCATGCGACTCCGACTACTGATTTGCGGAACAATCGTTTCCCTGGGTTCAGCCGCAACACTCTCGGCTGTTCCTGTGCCCCCCGCCGACCCATCCGCCGTCTCCCTTGTTTCCAATTTCTCGGTCTCTTCGCCAACTCAGGTTCCTAACGAGAAACTCCAACCCGGCAGCTATTCCATCACCGTTGTCGATCACCTCTCCGACCGCATCGTGCTGCGCATCGATGATGGCACGGGCAAGATTCATGACACCTTTCTCGGCGTGCCGATTGCGTCGCTGGGCAATGCCGGAACGACCGGCCCGATCTCCTGGAACTCCGGCTCCGATCATGAGGCCGCTCTGCGCGGCTTTGCGTTTCCCGGAGGCGGAGCGGTCGAATTCGTTTATCCCAAGGACGAAGCAGTCGCCATCGCTCAGAAGAGCGGGCGCACCGTGCCCGCCATCGACCCGGCTTCCGAGGGAATGGTGGTGAAAGACAACACCCTTTCCAAGGAAGACATGGCGATGGTCACGCTCTGGACCCTTACGCCGACGGCCGTGGGGCCAAACGACGCAGCGCAGCCGGCCATTCAGGCCGCGCATTACCAGGTGCCGCAGTCCGCTCAACCCCTGCCGCAGCAGGTTGCGCAGAACGAGCCTCCACCTGCGCCACCCGCTCCTATGCACCAGACTGCAACGCCGGAAACCGGTGCTGGCCAAGCTGCCACATACTGCCAGTGACTTGCCGCTCATTTTCATCGGTGGACTGCTGTCTCTGCTGGCCGCTCTGCTCCTGAGTCTTGGCCGTCGACGAAAACGATGGAGCCTGAACCGAAACACCAGCATCGCAGCCGCCGCATCGCGCCAGCCGCGCAACTGCTTTAGCTCGACCGGCCTGCTCGCTCTGCTCTACTGCGGGTGGGCCGGATTGCAGATGCACGCCTCGCAAAAAGCTGCTGCCGCCATCGACCCGTCGTCCCGCCCGGCTTCACAGGACGCGCAGCAGCAGATCGTTCCAGGGAACGGTCTCCGCGAACAACCCAGCTGCCGTCATCGGGCGCATCGAGATCCCCCAGATCGCTCTCTCCGTGCCCATCATGGCAAGCATTTCCAGGGATGGTCTTCTTCGCGGCGCGGGCCACGTGCCGGGAACGGCCCTCCCCGGTGGCCTTGGCACCATCGGCATTGCCGGTCATCGCGACACCTTTTTCCGCCCTCTGCGGAGGATTCGCCCGGGCATGCAGATCAAGGTCATCGGGGCCGCCGGCGCTTATCGCTACCGGGTCGACTCTACCGAAATCGTAGATCCGGAAGAGGTCAAGGTTCTCGATATCGCATCGCGACCCATGCTTACGCTCATCACCTGCTATCCATTCAATTACATCGGAGCGGCGCCGCGGCGCTTCATCGTGCATGCGCATCTGCTCTCGGTTGCGCCGACGGTGGGTGACTTCAACCCGCCCTTAAGATCAGAATGATGCGGCGGTATCAGGAATTTGTCGCCGGGTCTTCCGGGGCGTTCTGCTGCTGATAAGCGTAGTAGGACTTGTAGTATCCGTACCTGCCCTCGTTTGCGGGATCGAAATCGTTCAATATAGTACCCAGGACGGTTACGTGATCTTGTTGGAACACTTTGCCCGCTCTGACCGCATCTTCGCGGGATGTAACCCCGGAGCGAAAGACCAGAATCGCACCGTTCGTATTTTGTGCCAGGATACGGGCATCTGGAATGTGAAGCATCGGCGGCGTATCGACAAGGATTATGTCGAAGTCACGCAACAGGCGCTCCACCAGCTCACGGAAGCGTTTCGTATGCAGCAAATCCGCTACCTGTCCCCTGCCGCCGCCGGCCGGGATCACGGATAGATTCGGAAATATCGTGGACTTACAATAGAGCGAGACGGAACTGTCGGCTGAGATTCACCTCGCCGCGAAGAATGTTTCTGAGACCCAGGCCGTTAGGCACGGAGAGAATGCCGTGCAGGCTGGGCCTGCGCAGGTCTCCATCGACCAGGATCACTCGCAGATTGGACTTGCTCAGGGCCACGCCCAGGTTCGTCGTAACCGTGCTTTTGCCCTCGCCGGCGCCGGGCGATGACACAATGTAGACTCTCCCTCCGCTTTGTGAGTTTGGCGAGCGTGATCGACAACATCGCGTTTCGATACGCCTCTGCAACCAGAGAAAACTCCTCGTCCCAGTGTGCTGTTCGCAACGCCTGAGACTGAGATCTTACTTGCGAACGAGCAAGCGCGGGTGTGTGCCTCCGTGGTGGCAAGAGTGTGTCTTTCATCGCCGAGGGAATCACCCCCAGTTCCTCCACGCCAAGCAGTTTCTCGCTTTCGCCCGGCAGGCGCAGTACCGACCGATTGCTGTCTTTGAAGAAGGCCAGCCCAAGGCCTGCGAGCGAGCCGATGGTCAGCCCCGCGGCAACCAGCCCCAGGCGGTGCGGATAAATCGGCGACTGTGGACTTCTCGCTTGCTCGACCACGCGAACCAACGCGGTCTGGGTGGCGGAGTTAAAACCCGCTTCGCTGGCGCGCTCCAGCAGCTCCTGGTAAAGCTGCCTGTCGTTCGCGACTTCCCGGCGCAGCTGATCCGCTTGCGAGTCCGGTGGGGAATCGGGAGGTTGCTTTGCCTCGAGAGCTTGATAGGAAAGCCACAGCAGATCCTCCCGATGTTTCGCCGCCTCGTATTCAGACTGCAGGCGCTGCCTGCCTGCCGCCCGCTCTGCAGAAAGTTCGGTTTCAATGTGCGTAATCTCCGAACGCAGGCGACGAAGCTTCTTGTCGTGCGCGCTTGCCTGGGTCGACATCACCTGGAGGCGTCTCTGCAGTTCCGCCAGGCGAGCCTGGGATAGCGCGTAGGCTTTACTGTCCACGGTGTCCGGTGTTATCTCCGAACCAGTCTCTTGCGCCGCTTCTATCTGCGCCTGCTTTGTCATCTGGTCCGCTTGCGCCTTGATCAGCTCCGCCTCTAATTGGCGAAGACGATCCCGATCCGCCCCATTCCGCGGAGAAGCTGGATGATCCTGACCGTTAAACGCTTCCAGTCTGCGCTGAGCATCTGTCGCCTTCGCTTGAATCGTCGCCGCCTGATGCATCAGCAGCTCGCTGGTCTGCGTGGCCCATGCGCCCCGGCTTTCCACGTCTTCGCGCTGAAGCTCTCCGGTCAGCAGGTTGCAGTACTTTGCCGCGAACGCAGGGTTCCATGAATCGCAACTCGCCCCGATCATCTGCGTGCTGCCGAGTCTCCAGGTACGCACGCTCTTAGCCGACTGATCGATCAAAGAGGGCAGCGGAATCACCTGCTTTCCGCCTAGGTGAAGTGTCCGCCGCAACCGCGAGAGCCAGTCTCTCTTCTCCACCCGAGTGGCATACGGGTCATCGGTCAGCCGCTCCGCTACCCGCGCGATGGTCTTGTCGCCTTGAAGGAGCTTCATCTGGGTTTCCAGATCGCCCGTTGACGCGCTCGTCCCTCCGCTGTCCATCACTCTGTTCGGCGACTGCACCTCGAGGCTGACGACGGCGCGATAGACGGGCTGGATGGGAAGCTGCAGGAGGATGCCGGCGATGACACCTGCGCCTCCCCACATCAGGATGAGACGCCGATGCCTGACCAGCGTGCGGCGACATTCCACCAGAAGGTGAGAGGTCGTCCCGTCCTGTACGGATTCCTCAGCCTCGCGGCGCCCTGCCGGCACGGTTGCGCAATGGTTGCCCGGCAGGTTGGAGCGGACTGTTTTCTGTTTCGCGAATCGATAATCTCATCATCGGCTGCTCAGGACCGGGGCTGCTCAGGACCGGGCTCACTTCTCAACGCGCCACAGGGCGCTGTGGTCACATTCCCAGCACACCCCGTTCGTCCTCAATGATCATGAGATGCGCGTTGAGCACGCTAGGCGATAGGCTAAATATCGCGAAAGAGATCGGAGAGACTGATGCGCAGCCCCAGTGCAATTACTTCCAGAATAGGAAGAGAGATCGATGTGCGGCCGCGTTCGACGTCACTGATATAGCTCCTGTCGATCCCGAACTTTCTCGCCATGTCCGATTGGGTCAGTGCGTTCTTTTGTCGCAGCTCGCGCAGCCGTCTACCGAAGCGGCTGCTGACGTCATTTGCCGGAGCCGGTTCCACAGCGTTGCGAGCCGTGAACCCTTTGCCCGCATCGCGAACGCGGCTGAGATGAATTCGGCCAGCGATCCAAGCTGGCTGTAGACGAACGACCGGGATTCTGCGATGGCGAGCTCATAAGTGCCCCTTCGAACCAGATGCTTACCGTTTCGTGCGGGCCCTTCCGGATATCAGGTTACCAGCCGCCATCGTTCGCTTCGGCGGGCTATGCTTTGTAGTTGATAGTATGCGTCCAGGCCGAGGCAGCTTACTTTAAATTGAGGTCATTTCAGTTAAGTGGTAGCTACGTTGTAGTGTAGGCAAACCCAACTACCTGGTAACCAACCATGGTTTTGTCTACCCATGTCTTCCCGGCTGCTTGGGTAACCAGGGCGCGCACTAAACGTAACCAGCTAGGGTCTCCCTGTGGATGACATACACCCGGTGACACGGCCAACTTTTCGTTCCCCAATAAGTAGAGATCTCTTATCGCGCAACGGAGACAAAGAAAGGGCCGGATAACTAAATACGTCATCCGGCCTTTTTTTGGGTTAGGTGGAAAGTTCTAGAAGGTAAGCTGCAGCGACATCTGGATCTGGCGCGGGCTGCCGATGGTGTGGGTCACATAGCCAAGGCCGCTGGGGCAGTTATAGAAGCTGCTGTTGCTCTGGCTGCCGTCGGGCATGCCAACCGGTAGGCGAAGCGGTCTGGCCCACGCTGGGGAACTGGTTGTAATACTGGTTCTGAAAGACCTCATTGCCAGGAATGTCGAGGCTGGCGGTGTTGGTCAGGTTGTATACATCGAAGGTGTACTTCAGGGTGGTGCGTTCGGTGAGGCTGGTCATCTTTTGCAGCGATATGTCCCCCCGCTTCTGCGAACCCTGGCGGAAGATGTTGCGCTGGCCGCTGGTGAAGTCCGTCTCGAAGGTATCTCCCGGGGGCACGGCGGAAAACTTCGGACTGGATGAAGTGACAACAGGAACATAGAAGCAGGTGGGGTTGAGGGCCGGAGCATTGGCGATGCCGAAGGCGCCCGAATGGCCGGTCTCAGCTTTCTTGGGGGAACAGGCTGCGTAGTTTAACGGCACGATGGGGTTGGTGATGCCGTCGTAAACGCTGTAGTAAAGGCTTCCCACGGCGCCGGTGTAGTCGACCACGCTATAAGGTTGTCCGCTCTGCAGCACGGTCAAGCCAACCACCGACCAACCGTCTGTGAAGCGTCCGGCGAGCGTTGTTTTGCCATAAAAGTCAGGGCAGGCGATACACATAGTTGAAATTGACGACGTGCGTGCGGTCAAAGTCAGAGGAGGCGTAGCCGTCACGCAGATTCAACGGGTTGTTGCCGTTGTAAAAGAGGCCCAGCGCGCTCTGCTCATCCAGGGCATGGGAGTAGGTGTACGACAGACCCACCTGGAGGCCGTGGCTCATACGCTTCTCAATGTGAAACTGCAGGGCATTATAGGCAGCGTCACCCGCCGCCTTGTAGTCGATGGATTCGGCGGCGTAACCAATGTAGGGAACGCGAAGGTCGATATTGCCGCCTTCAAAGTTGACCAGAGCGGTCGTGCCGTCCGGCAGCTGAAGATAACTGTAATCGGCATTCTCGGGAGTGTAGCCATAGGAGTAATTCTGAGAGTGGATCTGGGCCGTGGGCGAGGCGATGTTGGGCTGATTGAACGGGACGGGAATTACCTGGTGACGTCCAACCTTGCCCACGTAGCCCAGCTCGATGGCCAGGTCGTTGCGCGGCTGCCACTGAAGATCGAGAGTGTAGTTAATGGAGTAAGGCAGTTTGTTTTTTCTATCGTAAACGCCGAGGGAGATAGGCTGCGTGCCGTTAATGACCGCGGCAGAGTTGGGAAGGTAAGCTGCGAAGTCGGAAGCCTTGGGGTTGCTGGGCGGCGGGTTCTGTACGTTGGTGTAAGGAAACTCCAACGACCCTGCAGTGCCGCCCGCGCACGTGGGTATGTAATATTCGTAGTAACTCGTGACCGGGCAGGTCTGGGCCGTGACGAAGGGAACTTGTTGATTGGCGCCGAAAGGGCCGCCGGTAACGTTGCCAATGGCGTAGCCAGGCGAGAAGTAACTAAAGAGCTCTCCACGGTCGTAGTAAATGCCCGTACCGGCACGAACGACGACTTTGTTGTTGAATCATGGAGGGCTCCCATGCGGCGCCGAGACGGGGAGCGATACCCCACTGGCGTCCGGTGAGCGTAGTGTTGCTCACGCCCGCGGTTCCATTCTTATTGTTGCCGGCGATAATGAAGCCGCTCTGGTTGGGTCCAAGAGTTCCGGGGGCCTCGCCCACCGGCAGCGACCCGGTTGGCGAGATGTAGGAGTAAAGCGAGGGATCGAAGTTAAAAATACGGCCGTACTTCTCGGTGAGGCCGCCGTCCCAGTCGTAGCGGATGCCCGCGGTAAACGTGAGGTTCGGTTTTAGCTGGAATTTATCCTCGAGGTAAAGGCCGAGCTGGTTGGCCCTGAAGTAACGATTCGCATCGCCCTGCAGGAAAGTGGTGACGTTGAAGTCGTTATTGGTAGTGACCAATCCCTGCATGAACTGGTTAAGGTTCGCGGTCGCAACACTGCCCGTGTCGGTGCGGCGATCCCTGGTGTTGAGCTGGGTAAAGCTATAGCTGCCGCCACCGCTGACGGTATGTTTGCCCTTGGTCCAGATCGCGTTGCCGGAGGGCTGCAGGCGGTTCTGAAAGACGCCGGTATTCGATCCTTGCGAGGTAGCGTTTGGACCAATGTTCAACGAGTCCCCAATGCCCGCGACCTTACTGTCGCCCAACACATCCACAATCGAGACCCCGGGGAAGTATGTGGAACCGAAGGTATCGATCGAAGCCGACGGGTAGGCTCCCCCAGGGATATTGGACGGTCCGAAGGCCTGCACGTTGGTGCTATAGATTTTTTCTCTGAGGTAGCCCAGGGTCTCCTGCGTGCTCAGGTTGGACTTGACCAGATAGGTGTTGTTGATGGAGAAGACCTGCGCGCCGGCGTCCAGGTGCTGGGTGAAGCCGGGAACATTGGAGAATGCATAGGGAGCGATCGTGGGGTCGTGCTGGTAGTAGTACTTGAGGGCCACCGTGTCTTTGCTGGTCGCGTTGTAGTCGAGGTTGGCGACCGCCTGGTCGCCGGTGAAATAGGCGGCGCCGGGAATGAAGGCGTTAAACGAATGGGTAGGACCCAAAGTTGACGTTCTCCGCATTCGGTATGAGCCACTTGCCAGGCTCGCCTTTGACCGCAGGCGAATTGAACAAGGCAAGCGCGACCGGGTCGATGCCTCCGGGGTACGGATTTGCGGCGTCTCGGCAGTGGTGAGCGCGGCCAGGGTTTGCGGGCTGCGGTCGTCGGTCAGGCCCACCGGCACATCCAAAAACGAGTCGCCAATCTCGGCATCGCTCACGTGCAGGTGCTGATAGGCCACAAAGCCGAAGAGCTTGTCTTTGATGATGGGGCCGCCGACGGTTCCTCCGAGCACGTACCGGTGCAGCTGCGGAACCTTGTCGCTTGCCGGAACCGCATCGTCCTGCTTGAAGAAGAAAGGCGCGGCGTTGATCCAATTGGTGCCGCGATGGAGATACAAGTTTCCATGATAGTCGTTGGTGCCGGAGCTGGTGCTGAGGTCGATGTGCGCGCCGCTGGTGGCGCCCTGCTGAGCGTCGTACATCGATGCGTTGACGCGCACCTCCTGGATGGTCTCAGGGGCCGGACTAGGCAGCGCATTGCCGATGGAGAGATACACCGAGGAACTCGACTGAATGACGCCGCCGGCGCCGCCATTGCCCTTGCCGGTGCTCGAGACCACGCGTCCTGAAGCGACCTGGCTGGTGCTCTTGCCATTGAATAGGTTGCTGGCGTCAACGCCGTTCATCAAAAAGCTGTTGCTGGTATCGCGCTCACCGTTGGCCCAGATGGGCGCATTGCCCAGGCCGGCGTTGACTCCTGTCCCGCCAGGCAACTCAGCATTGACGCCCGGGGTAAGGATGGCGACACCGGTGAAGCTGCCGGTAGGTAACGGGATCGCCTCGATCTGCGACTTATCGAGGACATACCCGTTGGTCGTGTCGACGGCGTTGAGCAGCGGGTTCACATCGACTTCAACCGAGTCGGTTACGGTGCCCACGGCGAGCTGCCCAGGAAGCGAGACGGTGCGGTCGGCCTGCACCAGGATGCCGGGCACGCGCTCGGTGGAGAAGCCTTGCAGCGTGAACGTTACGGTGTATTTGCCGATCGGCAGGTCGTTGAGTGCGTAGGTGCCCTGAGCGTTGCTCTGCGCGGTGCGCTCCAGCTTGGTGTCTTCTGACGTGGCTCTCACCGCGACCCCGGGAATAGCGCTTCCTGAAGGGTCGACCACCGTCCCTGTAATGCCACCCAGGGTTTGTTGTGCCTGCAGCGCCTGCGGCTGCAACAGCACGAGTGAGAACAGCACGGGTAAGAGAGAGAGAAGCCTTCTGGTATTTAGATACATCTTGGATATGCCTCGCGCGAAAGAGAAGCTGGGAGCCTGACTTTTGAAATTTTTCTTTTTGCGACTACGCGGTCGGTGCAACCAGAAAGGTCACGACAGGGTGACGGCCCAAAATACAACCGGGGTCGATTTCGAGGAGCTGTGCTGAGAGCATAGAACAAAGTCCATGGCTGAGCCAAGCAAAATTGCTTTTGCGCTTGCACCGGCGAAAGGTGCAAGACAAACTGACCGATTTCAGGCAGCCCGATCAGGCCAACATAGACACGTGGGCAAAGACGATGCGCCATCCTTCAGGAAGGCGGACCCAGGTCTGGCTCTGGCGCCCGCGCGTAACCCGGCCTTCGATTTCCCGCTCGAAAGCCAGCGTGATGCTGGCGAAGTCCTTGCCGAAGGCAACGATGTCGAGCCGCTTGATCGTGCGCGCCAGGTTGGCCGGGGAACGCCCCTTGCGAAAGGCTTCGATCTCGTCGATGCCGTAGAGACTCTCGGTGGGGCCAAAGCGCGCGACATGGGGTGAGGCCCAGAACATGGTTACCAACGTGTCTACGTCGTTCGAGACCAGCGCCTGCTCGTAGCGAGGGTAAAGTTCGCGCAGCTCGGCGACGGTGGCGGGGTCGTTGATCAACATCGCGGTCAAAACATCTTTCTGGCGGGCAGCACGCATTTGGGCATCGCCGCGCTCACCGTAATCATGGGCTCGTTGACTACCTGGCTTATCCGCAGTTTCATGGCGACGCTGCACAGCAGATAAGCGTGGACGGGGGCAAACGACCAGCGGGCAATGAGCAACTCCACCATGCGCAGGGTGGCGGCGCGCGCGGCCTGCAATGCGTCAGTGCCGGACTCGACCACGATCCATGCATCGGCAGGCGCGTCGGGATTCCGCGATTCCGCCGACTCCACCAACGGTCCGGAGAGTCGCTGCTGGCGGTGAACCCGGAAGCGAAGCGAGACCTCCGCGGGGCACTCGATGCCGTTGATACAGACTTCGCCGTCGCCCTGGGCAGCGTGCGCGTCTCCGGCGGAAAACAGCGCGCCCGGGTTCAGGACCGGCAGATAAAGTCTGGCGCCGGTGCAAAGCTCGCGTACGTCCATGTTGCCGCCGAAGGGGCCCGGGGGACGAGTCCTGAACTCGCCGTCCTCCGCCGGGGCCACGCCCATCACGCCGCAGAAGGGACGAAGGGGGACGATCGCCGGGGCCAGCGAGAGGCTCACCTCGCGGTCCAGAGCCCAGTGAAAGAGATAGGGCTCGCTGAACTGCTCTTTCAGGAAGCCGAGCCCGGGGATCACGCTTGACCAGCCCCAGCCGCGATGCTCCACCTGCAGCACTTCAATCTCCAGCACATCGCCAGGCTCGGCTCCGATCGATGCCGATGGGGCCGGTCAGCGCGTGAATCCTGCCCCGGTCGATGGCCAGAAAATCTTCCACGCTGGCGCCTGGGGTCACCTGGCCGCCGCTGGCGTCGAGGCAGCTCAGGTGCACCGTGTCTCCGGATGCGATCGTCAGCCGCGGGGCGAGCGCGCGGTTCCAGCGCGAATGGGTGGGCTCTGCAGTCAAGCGGTGTTCGGTCATGCAGCTCCTTATGTCGCCACGATCATCTGCACTTCGACCAGCGCGTTGCGCGGCAAGGCGCTCACGCCGATGGCGGCGCGTACGTGACGGCCGGCGTCTCCGAAGACCGCCACCAACAGATCGGAGGCCCCGTTGATGACCGCGGGCGAATCGGGAAAACCGGCAACGGCGTTTACGTAGCCGTTGACGCTGACAATTTCGCGCACTTTGTCCAGCGAGCCCAGCGTATGCTTCAGCACGGCGAGCTGGGTCAGGGCACAAGCCCGGGCCGCTGCGTAGCCTTCCGCTACGGTGCGGTCCGATCCCGGCGGTGCCGGTGATCACGCCTTCCTCGTTTCTCGAGATCACGCCGGCGAGGTAAACCAGGTTTCCCGCTGTCTTGGCAGAAAGATAGTTGCCGCCGGGCCCGGATTCATCCGGCAACATAATCCCGAGCTCCTGCAGACGCTTCTCAGCACTCATGTGTTCGTAATCTATAACACCGCTCTGGCGGCGTTCTCTTCACTTTTTACTCTTTTCCCTGGAGAATGGAACTCCCAATCCCCGGGGGAGCCTATGAAGCCTTTCATTACCCGCGATACTCCCGTGACCCAGGAGGTTCTGAACACCATTGCTCATCTGCCCACCAAGAGCCTGGCCACGATCGTCGAGCAAGAATTCTTCAGGAAACTTACGCGACAGGGACTTCATGCGTATCGGAGTCCTGCTGGCGTTGAAAGGATATTTAGAAGGCGGCTGCCCGATTGGCGGCGTGATCATTGACGATGAAACGCGCATGATCGTAGGCAAGGGGCATAACACATTGGTTCAGGAAAACCACCCTTATAATCACGGCGAGACTTCGGCTGTGCGCGATGCCGGGCGTCTGGACTTCGGGAAGACGACGTTGTTCACCACGCTTACCCCGTGCGAAATCTGCGCGACCCTGACTTACATGCGCCAGTTCAGGAGGGTGGTCATCGGCGACGTCACCAATGCTTCCGGGACCGAGCAGATGATGCGGGACAAGGGCGTCCAGGTGGATATTCTGGAGGACCCCGAAGGCATTGCACTCTATGCCAAATACCGGAAAGAAAAACCGGACCAGGACCTGGAAGACTGGAAAGGCATTGCCGCCGTGCGCAAAGGTGAGGCGCCTAACACTACGCCCCTGGCTGCGAAATAGGTAAGGCAATTGGGAAAATTGCATTAGCATAGGCCAATGAAACGAGTGCTTGCCGCTCTTATGGTCACGGGCACTTTGTTAACTGCGCGCGTGGCCCCCACTGATTTGGAAATTGGCCTGACTGCCGGCGCCACCCAGTTCATCAGCTATGAAGATCTGCTGCGCTTGCCCCAGGTGAGCTTCGCGGCCTCCAATGATTCGAATTTCCCCGCGCCGGCGCGCCTCAGCGGCGTGCCGCTCGAGGAGCTGAAGCGTTCGCTGGGCGCGCACCAGGATATGGTCGTGGCCATATGCGAAGACGGCTACCGCAGCAACTATCCGGCCGCATATATCGCGGCACACCATCCGGTGCTGGTGCTGAAGGTAGACGGCAAGGCGCAGAAGGATTGGCCGAAGACCCACGAAGGCGGCGAGCTGGGACCTTACGTGATCTCGAACCCTGACTTTACTCCGTCGTTCAAGGTGCTTTCCCATAGCGACGAGGCGCAGATTCCTTTCCGGGTTGTGCGCCTGGACTTCCGCAGTGAGAGCCAGGTTTTCGGCGCGATTGCGCCCCGCGGAGAGTTCGCTCCCGGCTCGCCGGTGATGGACGGCTACAGGATCGCGGAACAGAATTGCTATCGCTGCCACAATATGGGCGCGGAGGGCGGCCACATGGCGTCTATCCCCTGGCCGGTGCTGGGGGCTTTCGCCAAGGGGAGCCCGGAGTTTTTTGCCAAGTATGTGCGTCATCCGGAGGCGCTGAACCCAAAAAGTAGAATGGCCGGCAGTCCCGAGTATGATGACCAGACCATCGCTGCACTGGAGGCTTACTTCTCTACTTTTGCCGCAGGAGACAAGAAATGACGATCCGTGCCTCAAAGGCGCTGCTTCTCTTTGCCCTGGGTTTCTATTACACGCTGGTGGTGTTTAACAACACTAACGACTACAACACCAACCTGACGTTCGTACGCCACGTTCTGCTGATGGATACTACCTTCCCGGGAAACAATGGGATGTGGCGCGCGATTCATGCGCCGGCGGTTCCCTGGCTTTTCTTTGTTTCTATCGTAATTTGGGAAATTATTACGGGGACCCTTTGCTGGTGGGCGGGGTTTCGTTTGATGCGTAACCTGCGCTCCAGCGCGGATACGTTTAATGCGGCGAAGAAGCTGGGAGTGATTGGGCTGACGCTGAGTTTGCTGATGTGGTTGACGGCGTTTTTAAGTGTGGGGAATGAGTGGTTCCTGATGTGGCAATCGAAGGAATGGAGTGGGGAGTCGGGCGCGGACCACATGTTCGCGATCGCGGGGATTATTTTGTTGTACCTGGTCACGCCGGATGTTGAGGGGCAAGCTTAGGCTGGTAGGGCGATCCGGCAGTTGGATGGCGAACGCAGGTCCCTTCACTTGCTACGCTCCGGCGGTATGACAATTCTATTTCGAATAAGCCAAGCAAATGGAGACGCCCGACTCCCCTTGTCATCCCGAGCGAGCCGAGGATCTGCAGTTCTCTTCTACTCCAACGAGAGCGCGGCTAAGGTGCAGGCCAGAACCTTCACGCCATTCTCGATCTCATGGGGCGCGGAGTACTCATCCGGGCGGTGGCTGACCCCGCCGCGGCAAGGGATGAAGACCATCCCCACCGGCGCGATCCGCGCCATGAAAAGCGAGTCGTGATAGGCGCGGCTGACCATCTTCCGGTAGCTGAGCCCGTTCTCAGCAGCAGCCTCTACCATGGCCTCGACAATGCGCGGGGCGCTTGCGGCCGGAGCGTCGGCGTTGATGCCCGTAACCTTCACCGCCACCTTTCGCTTAGCGGCCACGCGCGCACAGGCCTCCTCGATCTCGCGCAATACCTGGTTTCTCCGCTGCTCATCGATGTCGCGAATATCGGCTTCCATCTCCACCCGGCTGGGAATGCTGTTCACCGCTCCGGGATAGACATGGCACTTGCCCACCGTGCCGCAGGTGTCCACGGAACCAGTCGCAAGCGCCCGCCCCTCGACGGCCAGAACAATCTCCGCAGCGGCGCAGAAGGCGTCCTTGCGGTCGTGCATCATGACTCCTCCGGCGTGCCCTCCCTCGCCCTCCACCACAATGCGCAAAGCCGCGGGCGCAGCGATGCCGGTCACGATGCCTATGGCTAAACCTTCCTTCTCCAGCAGCGGACCCTGCTCGATGTGCAATTCCACAAAGCCGGCGTAGTAGCCATCCGGCAGCTTCACCTCGTCGAGTGAGCCATGAAAGCCGGCGGCCGCGCGCAGTTGGGCCAGCGTGCTGCCTTCGGGATCTTTCAACTGCGCATCGGCGGCGCTGCCCAGGCCGCCGATCAACATGCGGCTGCCCAGGCACCCCAGGCCAAAGCGGGTTGGCTCCTCGGCGGTAAAGAGCAACAGCTCGATGGAACGCTGCGGTTGGAAGCCACTCTGCTGCAAGGCGCGAATCGCCTCCAGGCCGCCCAGCACCCCCACCGTTCCGTCGAATTTTCCGGAGTGAGGCACAGCGTCGATGTGCGAGCCGGTGCCAATCGCGCCAAGCTCGGGCCGCGCGCCAACCCAGCGGGCAAACATGTTGCCGACGGCATCTTCGCGCACCGCCAATCCGGCCTCGCGGCATTGCGACTTGAGCCAGGTACGCGCCTCCTGGTCCGCGCCGGAAAAAACCAGGCGCGTGATTCCGGGCGGCGTGTCGTCGGAGAATGAGGCCAGCGTCTCGATGTCGGCCAGGAGCCGATCGCGATCGATGTGCAGTTCCGTGGTGTGCAGTGGCATAGTGTTTACCGTCCAGGAAGCGGGTGGCGATTCCAGTCTTTGTAGATCAGATACTTGGCCGGGGTCTTGCCCAGGGCGCCAAACCATTGCGGGCAGTAGGGCGCCATCCAGATAAAATCGCCGGTCTGGACGGGATACCAACAATTGCCCAGGCGGTAGATGCCGCCGCCTTCGAGCATCAGCAGGCCGTGCTCCATCACATGAATTTCGACCAGCGACAGCGCGGCGCCGGGCTCGTAGCGCATGGTGTTCACAGCGTAGTCGAAGCCGGGCGCGGTGGGCAGCAACTGCTTTACCTGCAGCGCGTCGTCTCCCGCCAGGGGCTGCCCAACGACCGCGTCTTCCGTGCCGAAGAGAGCCGGCGCGGGGACAACACCCTCAAGCGAAATGACCGGCTTCTCAATGACGGCAACGCGGCTTTCGCGTCTCGGCCTTGACCGTGTGCGGCTGGTTGGGCGGCAGATGGGCATATCCGTTCGGGGCAAGCTCGTGTGTCTTGCCGCCCAGAGCCACGGTGATGGCGCCTTCGAGCACATAAAGAAAGCGCTGCCCATGCGCCGGCCCGAGCGAGCCGCCGGGCTCGAACTCCGCGGTGTACTGGGTGAAGGCAGCGCCAATCGCGGGCGCCGCATGCACGATGACGTTGACCCCGTCGAAGCCGGGCAGCGGCATGCCCACAAAAGTATCCGGCGTTTGCAACAGGTGCGTGGGCTGGCGATCGCTGCGGGTAAGTCCCAGGTTATGCATGCGGCGTGCTCTGTTCCTTAGCTATGTCGTGGGTCACGAAGAGACGGAGAAATTTGCAGGCCGGCGGCCAGCGCATGCTCCACATCCTGGGGACGAACGGACTCGTCAGGATGATGACTGATGCCTCCGGGGCTGCGCAGAAAGATCATCGTGCTGGGCACTCGCTCGGCCAGAATCATGGCGTCATGGCCCGCGCCGCTGACCATGGCGAGCGGCGCGATTCCAATACTTTTAATCGCCTCGGTGGCGGCCGCGCACAAACGGGTATCCATGGCCACCGCGGGCTGGTCCATCAGCATTCTACTTGCAACGGTGAGGCCGCGCCGCTGAGCGATCGACGCTGCGAGCGCGAGCAGCTCATCCACGGCGTGGTGGCGCACCGCATCCTCCCCATGGCGCACATCGAGGCTGGCGCGCAGCTGCCCGGCCACGACATTGCCCGCACCGGGGTGGGTGCGCAGATCGCCGACGGTGGCCACCATGCCCTGCAGTGTTCAGGGCGAGCCGCTCCACTTCGCCTACCCATTCGGCCGCGCCGGCCACCGCATCGTTGCGCAGCCGCATCGGCGTGGTGCCGGCATGACGGGCGCGGCCGGTAAAGGTAATTTCCGCGCGGCTCTGGCCGGCAATCGCGTGCACCACGCCCAGCGACCTGTCTTCGCTCTCCAGCAGCACGCCCTGCTCGATGTGGAACTCGAGAAAGGCGGCCACATCGTCGCCCAACACAGCGTCTCCAATTCTCGATGGATCGAGCCCGAACGACGACAGCGCCCGCGCAATGGAAATTCCATCGCGGTCCTCGGTGGCGAGCGCCGCAGCATCCATACGTCCTACCACCGCCCGGCTGCCGATGAAGGGGAAGCCGAAACGCACACCCTCTTCCTCAGAAAATCCGACCAGCTCGATGGCAAACGGCAGCCGTTCTCCGTCCAGGGCCTCGACCAGGGCCAGCCCCAGCACCACGCCCAGGATGCCGTCGAAGGCCCCGCTGTTCGGCACCGAGTCGAGATGCGAGCCCATCATCAGGCAGGGGCTCGAAGATTGGGCGGCAGCATATCGTCCGCGCAGATTGCCGGCCGCATCGGTCACTACCTGCATGCCCGCGGCTTCCATCCACCCCTGCACGGCCTGCATGCAATCGCGCATCGCGGGGGAGAGGAAGGTGCGCTTGATCTGGCCCGGCTCTTCGCTGAATTGGGCGAGGTAGCGGCAGCGGGCAATCACTTTGTCCGCCTGCTCTCGCAGGTTATTCTGCGTCACTTAGGAACCCTTGGTTTCTCTGCGTATACGAGCCACGATGTTGCCGTAGGGCTCGTCGGTAGGCACGAAGATCTGGTTGGGATTTGTCTGCCCGAAGCGGGAGAGGTCGATCAGCAGACAGTGTTTGTTGGGCATTGCCAGCTCCACGTCCATGATTTCGGGTACGGCTTCGAGCGCCGCCTGGGCCATGGCATAGAGTGTATGCTGCACCGACTTGCTGTCGTGCTGGGCAAAGGCATCGATCAGCGCCGTCCGCAGCTTGCTGCGCAGCTGGTCGAAGGGCAAGCGCCGCGGACGCGTACTTCCATTGAGCCCGCAACGCGGTCCCGAAGAGCCGGTCCGGCTGTTTCCGGCAGGGTGGTGAGCGAGTCGTGGATAAATCCCTCAAAACCGGAGTCGGCGGTCTTGAGCAGCACCAGGTTATCCAGCCCCGAGGCGACCGAGACGCCCTCCCGCGAATACGTAACCGCCGTGGTCTGTGACTCGCCGGTGCCGCGAATAAAGGTCGAAGGATGCGGCTTACCGTGGGATACGACATGCTCCCAGGGGGACGCTGGCGATGTTGATGTTGACCCGCTCGACCTGCGGATTGCGGCTGAGAAAAAACTCGGCCAGCTCCTTTGCGAAATCTTCAATACACTCCGCCGAGCTCTCGCGCGCCCGCGAGTAGACGGTGTTCTTCATGGTATCGGTGGGCAGTATTTCGCTGTTATCGCCGACGGTGAAGCAGGTTTCGAAGTCGCCGAAGAGCAGGACCTCTACTTTCCACTCCTTGAGCGTATGCAGCGGGCCATCGCGCTTGACCTTGACCACGCGCACGCTGGATTTTCCGTAGGTATTCTCTGCCAGGGCAATCACCGGCTAGCTCCCCCTGTAGGTGGTATAGCCATTGGGACTCAAAAGTAACGGGACGTGCAAGTGGGTATCGCCCGGGCGCACGGTCACGATGATCTCAACCGTCAGGTACAGCCCCTTGACCGACTGCGCCGCATGATAGGTTCCGGTTTCGAAGCGCAGCCGGTATTGTCCCGGTTGCAAGACCGCATCTCCGTTATGCGGCAGAAGGTTCGCGCATCGGCCATCCGCGTCAGTCTGGCACGCCGCGAGCGCTTTCCATTCGCCTGAGGGATCGGCGAATTCCAGGTGCACCATCATGCCGGCGGCCGGCCGGCCGAGCGCGGTGTCGAGCACATGGGTGGAGATGCGGCTCATGCCGCCTCCCCCAGCCACTTGCGCAGTCGAAGCTGCATGATCTGGCGCTGTTGCTCGGCCGATTCCAGCAACTCCTCCGCCGGATCGTTGTTCAGGCGGCGCTCCAATATGCGCAGCATCTCCGCAGGCTGCTTGCCGCTGGCGCAGACGATAAAGATGCGCCCAAAGCGTTCTTCGTAAGCGCGGTGACCCTCTTGCATCCGCAGTAGGATAGCAGCATCGGCATCCTTCATCTGGCTTTGCTCCCCGCTTGACCAGGCGGCGGAGGTGGCGGTTGTTTTGGCCTGCGCGTGCTTCTCTCCGATGCGCGGATGGCTGCGGAACGCCTCCAGCCAGTCCGCCTCGGGAAGATGCTGCCAGCAGTCGGTCAGCGGCGGCGAAGAGGGTTTGCTCGTCCGCAAAAGGGCGCATCGCCGCCATCTGCGCGGCCCAGGCGCGGGAGCCGCAACAGGAAAGTATTTCCGTCCGCTGCCTCTCCAGACGGCAGCGCGTTCCAACGCGCCAGCACTGGGTTCAACGGAACAAGTCCCTCGAGAAACTCCTGCAGCAGATTGCCGGCGACATGCAGCCGGTAGGCAGCGCTGGAACGAATGTCGTCGATGGGAGCAACCTCGGCTTCCATCGCCTGCCGGGCTTCGCCAGCCAATGCGGGCGTCCACTCCCGGCCCAGCAATGTCTCTTCGGTGCGCCGCAGGCGCAACGGTGTGACCGCCATGCTGCCGATGGCCAGCCGCACGTCTTCGATCTTATCGTCTGCAAGCTTGCCCAGCCCGGCCAGGCAGAGCTTGGCGATGGCCTGCGCATTGCGCGTGCCCACCTTGCGGGAGTACGCGTAGTAGCCTGCGAATTGCGGCCGCAGCACGATGGCGGCGATGATTTCATCGACCGCCAGCCGGGTCTGCTTGTAGCCGGTATGAAAATCGACGTAAGGAACGCGCCGCGTGCCTGCTGCGGAAACCAATAGCAGTTCGGCCTCGTAGACCATTAACGCGGGAAGGGAATCGGCGGCCGGCGATGCGTTCACGATGTTGCCGCCGAGCGTGCCGCGATTCTGGTTGGCGATGCTGCCGGTCCACGACGCCGCGCGGGCGAGCAGGGGAAACTCCTGCGCCACCAGCGGATGATTTCTAAGGTCGGTGTAGGTGCATCCGGCGCCGATGAGCAGCTCGTCATCGGTGCGCTCGATGCGGCGCAACTCCGGCAGTCCCCAAAGGCTCACCAGCTTGCGCGCGCCGAGCCTTCCCGCGCCGTACTGCACCATCAACTCCGTGCCGCCGGCAATGGGCAGCCACACTCCCGGCTCACTCGCCATCAGTTTGAGCACCGCCGCCAGCTTGCCAGGCGCCACCAGCTCGTATTCCGCAGGATGGGATCTCATGGCTCAGAACCTGGCTGTGGCTGTGCGCTTCCATAACGGCATTGAAGATGCGGGTGTAGCCGGTGCAGCGGCAGAGGTTGCCGCCCAGCCCTTCGCGGATCTGCTCCAGGGTCGGCGTAGGATTGCGGCGCAGCAGATGAACCGTGGCCATGACCATGCCCGGCGTGCAGATGCCGCACTGCGCGCCTCCGCACTTGAGAAATGCCTGCTGGATCGGGTGCAGGCGGCCATCCGCAGCAAGCCCCTCGATGGTGCACAGCGTGGCTCCCTGGGCCTGCAGCACGGGAACCAGGCAGCTGTTCACCAATTGGCCATTCATCAGCACGGAGCAGGAACCGCACTCGCCCTCGCCGCAGCCCTCCTTGGCTCCGGTCAGGCCGAGTGGGTTGCGCAAGACGTCGAGCAGGCGCTCCATGGGGTACACCGACACGGTACGCGCCTCGCCATTCACGGTGAAGGAAACCTCGCAGCGGCCGGCGCTCATTGGCTGCCCTCCGCGGCCAGCGCGGAAACCAGGGACTCCGGCTGGCGCTCCGGCTCCGCCGTGAGGCCGCGAAAGATATCTTCGGGCAGCAGCGGAATCGAGTTGAAGTTGACGCCGGTCGCCTGCACCACCGCATTCACGATTGCGGGCGCGGGGCCGTCCATGGGCAACTCGCCGATGCCTTTGGCGCCATAGGGCCCGTACTGGTAGGGCACTTCCTCGAAGAAGACGCGAATGGGCGGGATGTCTTCCGCGGTGGGCATGATGTAGTTGGTCATCTGGTTGTTGATCATCCGCCCGTCTTTCCACACCACCTTCTCGTACAGCGCATAGCCGATGCCCTGGGCCACGCCGCCTTCAATCTGTCCGGCAGCGAGGATGGGATGCAGCACTTTGCCAATCTCCTGCAGGGCAACAAAATCATCGATGGTGACGCTGTAGGTGGTGGTGTCGACCGTGACCTCGGCAACGTAGACCGCCCAGGCATAGGCTGGGATAGGCTTCGCCGCGATACAGCTCATCGTTCCAGAAGATATTCGGCGCCGCCTCGTAGTGGCTGAAGGCCTGCAGCTCGCCAAAACGCTGGCGGTAAGTTTGGCACGCGGCCAGGAACTCTTCGCGGCCGGCGGAAGGCTCCAGCAGCCCGCTGTCAAGCAGCGTTTGCCGCAGCTTCAACGCGGCGGTCTGCACGATTTTGCCGATGATCATCGCCGTGCGCGAAGCCACGGTGGGCCCGCTGTTGGGGCTGATGCTGGTGTCGACCGGGGCCACGCTAGACGTCGTCGTATTCCAGGCCCAGCGTCTCGGCGGCAATCTGGCTGAGAATGGTGTTGGTGCCCTGGCCGAACTCGGTGCTCGAAACCAGCACTCGCAGGCCTCCTGCGGCGGCTGCTTCCATACCCACCACCGCGTTGAGATAGCGTTCACCCGAGCCGGTAAAGCCCGCGCCATGCAGAAAGGCGGCCATGCCGATGCCTTTCTTCTGCGTGCTGGTGCGGTTGTGCTCGGCGAACCGGGCCACCTTGGCGTGGTAGCCGGAGAGCTCGAGCGCGCGATCGAGCAGATGATGCATCACGATCGGATCGTGGATCACCTGATCGGTGGCGGTCGTCATCCCCTGGCGCAGCAGGTTGCGCCGGCGAAATTCGTCGGGAGGCAAGCCGATGGTGTTAGCCACATGATCCATGTGCCGCTCCAGCGCAAACAGGCTTTGCGGAGCGCCGAAGCCGCGAAATGCTCCATGCGGGGGCGTGTTGGTGGCATAAGCTTTGGAGCGGACGCGGATGTTGGGCCAGTAATACGGGCCGCCGGCGTGGATGGTGCCGCGCGAAAGTACAGTCGAAGATAAGGTTGCATACGCGCCGCCATCGGTGACGAACTCGATCTCCGCGGCAAGAAGTTTGCCGTCGGCGCTGACCGCGGTGCGGTGCCGGGTGCGCGAAGGATGCCGCTTGGTGGTGGCCGCCATGTCTTCCATGCGGTCGTAGATAATCTTCACCGGGCGCTTCGATTTCATGGCCAGCAGCGCGGCGTGGCCGGCGATCATGGAGGGATATTCCTCCTTGCCGCCAAAGGCTCCGCCGGTCTCGACCTGGATTACGCGAACATTCTCCGTGGGCAAGCCGGTGAGCGCTACCAGGGCTTTGTGCATGTAGAACGGGCATTGCATGGAGCCCCAAACCGTCAGGGCTCCGGTGTCGCCGGCCTGCGCAATCACTCCGTTGGGCTCGATGTACAGCTGCTCCTGGGCTCCGGTGCTGTATTCCCCTTCGACGATCCAGGCAGCATCTTTCCATGCCTGGTCCACGTCTCCCTTTTCAATCAGGAAGCTTTTGAAGATATTGTCTTTGCCCCAGATGATGAGCTCGCGGCGCTCGCTTTCTTCGATGGTGTGCAGCGAGGGCGCAGGCTTATAGCAGATGTTCACCGCCGCCACCGCGCGTGCCAGGGCGTGCCGGTCGGGGTGGGCCAGCAAGCAGAATCGGCTCCTCCGGGTGATTGACCACTCCCTCGGCAAGGCAGGGTTGATCGTCCACGATCAGCGAGACCACGTTGCGGCCGGGAATATCTTTGGCGGTGACGATGGTGAACTCGTCCCAGGGAATCCCTTCGCCGAATTTGATCTCTTCAATCGCGCCGCGGGCAATGCTGCTGCGCACGGTGGCGCCAAAGATCATGCCTGGAAACGAGAGATCGTCGATGTAACGAGCCTGCCCGGTCAGCTTGGCAGGGCCCTCCTTCCGGGGAACGGAAGTGCCCACGACGCGGGTTTGCAATTGGGGACCTCACTTTCCTTCGATTCTCAACTGCTGCTCCGGCTTGCGGCAAGTTTTTCCTGCCGCCGTTGCTCCCTGCCGATGGGCAGGTCAGCGAACGAGCCATCCTTGAAAACGGCAACTCCCCTGACGAATGTAGCCAGCACTCTGCCGTACAGCTTCTCCCCCAGGTAGGGAGATACAGGGTGGCGGTAATGCAGCTCTGCGCGGCTCAAAGTGAACTGCGCATCAGGGTCGAAGACCACCAGGTCCGCATCGTAACCGGCAGCGATGGCTCCTTTGCGTCCCTCCAGGCCGGCCAGTTTGGCTGGTTGCGTCGACATCCAACGGACCAGGTGCTCGAGCGGGAGACCACGCTGGCGCATCTCTGTCCAAATCACCGGGAGCGCGACCGAGAGGCTGGCGATTCCTCCCCATGCCTGGCGGAAGTCTCCCTGCTTCATGGATGGCGGGCAAGGGGAGTGATCGGTGACGATCATATCGATGATGCCATCGCGCAGCCCTTGCCACAGCGCTTCCCGGTTGGCGCGCGAGCGGATCGGCGGCGCGCACTTGAAGAGCGTGGCGCCGGCGGGAATCTCCTCGGCCACAAAGTGCAGGTAGTGAGGGCAGGTCTCCACGGTAACCGGCAGCCCTTCCGCGCGCGCCAGGGCAAGAGACTCAAGTGCCAGCGCGGTGGCCAAATGCACGATGTGCAGGCGAAAGCGATATCTGCGGCAAAGCCCGATCAGCATGCGGATGGCGGCCAACTCCGACTCATCGGGGCGGGAGCGCAGCCAGGTGTCGTAGTTGCGCCAGTCGTCTGCATCGCCGCCGGTGTAGAGATGCTCCGCCAACTCCGCATGCACGAGAAGAGGCAGGCCGGTGCGCGCCAGGGTAGGCAGCGCGGCCTCAAGTTCCTGCCGCTCGACCATGACCAGCCCGGCAATGCCGGGATCAACCAGGAAGCATTTGAAGCCTGCCACGCCTGCGGCAGCTAAGGGAGCGAGGTGGTGCGTGTTCTGCCCCGTCAAGCCGCCCCAGGGCGCCCAGTCTACGTGGCATTGGCCGGCCTGCCGCCTCACGCTTGGCTTCGAGTGCAGCCACTGTCGTTGTTTCCGGCAGGCAATTGAGCGGCATATCGACAGCGTGGTGTAGCCGCCGGCGGCGGCGGCACGGGTGGCGGTGGCGAAGCCTTCCCATTCGGTTCTGCCCGGCTCGTTCACGTGCACATGCGAATCCACCAGGCCGGGCAGCAGCACGCGATCGCCGAATTGGTGCAGCTGGGCGGTGCGCGGTACGGCTCCGGGCTCGCGCACGTCCTGGATGCGTCCTTCGTCGACGATGACCGCTGCCGGCCGCACTCCCTCGGGCGTGACCACGCGGCTGGAGAGAAACGCCTGTGTCATACTTCGGATATTCGAGCAGCCCCCTGGAGAGTGCAAGCGAAATCGCCGACGAGGGACGAAGATGCAGAGTGAGAATGATTTCATGCAACTGGCCATCCGGCTGGCCACCGAAAACGTGCGCAGCGGAGCGGGCGGCCCTTTTGGAGCGGTGGTCGCCAGGAATGGAGAGATCGTCGCCACCGGCGTTAACCGGGTGACCGCGGACAATGATCCCACGGCTCACGCCGAGGTGAATGCCATCCGCGAGGCATGCAAGGCGCTGGGAAGCTTTTCAGTTGCCGGGTTGCGTGCTTTACACCAGTTGCGAACCGTGTCCTATGTGTTTGGGCGCTATTTATTGGGTTCGGCTGGACTCGGTATATTTTGGCAACACCTGTCACGATGCCGCCCAGGCCGGGTTTGACGACTCGCTTATCTACGAGGAAATGAAGGTGCCGCGACACGAACGCAAGGTGCCGATGCTGCAGTTGTTGCCGGAGCATGCGATTGAGAGCTTTCGCCTTTGGGTGGAACACCAGACCAAGATCGCTTATTAACGAACCGCAGGAGAGGGGGACTGGGGTGCTTTCCTCTGCATCACACACTGGTTGAATGGAGGGACCTGCGGTTTTTCTTTTCTGTTGGTCCCTGAGCCTTGTTCCGTCTATGCTCCCGTATGAGCACTCGATTGCTGGCCCTGCTTTTTTGCTTCTTGACTGCGGCCAGCACCCTTGCGGCTGTCTCCTCCGGTTCCCGTCAAGGTCGTGGTGATCGCTCTCTTTGAACCCGGAGCCGACCAGGGCGACAACCCCGGCGAGTACCAGTATTGGGTAGAACGCGAACACCTTAACCACGTCTATCCCTTTCCGCAGGGCTTTCATGACCTGCGCATGAACGATCAAGGCGTGATGGGAGTGCTCGCAGGAGTAGGCACGGCCAAGGCGGCCGCGTCCATCATGGCCCTCGGCCTCGATCCCCGCTTCGATTTCAGCAAGACATATTGGTTGATCGCCGGCATCGCCGGGGCCGACCCCGAAGATGCTTCGCTGGGCTCCGCCGCCTGGGCAGAATGGGTGGTGGATGGCGATCTGGCCTACGAGATCGACGGCCGGGAGATTCCACCTGGATGGACGACCGGCTATGTGCCGCTGAATAAGACAGTCCCTTACGAGCAACCGCGCGCGGGGGAGAATGCCTCCGTCTTCCATCTCAATCCCAAGCTGAGGGAATGGGCTTACCAGCAGACGAAAGCAGTCAAGCTCGACGATTCGCCGAAGCTGGCGGCCGCGCGCGCAAACTTTGCGGGAACCAATGCGCGCCGTCCACCCTTCGTCCTCAAGGGCGATACGCTTTCCGCTTCTACCTTCTGGCATGGCAAGCTGCTCGACCAATGGGCGAAGAACTGGGTCCGCTATCAAACCGATGGGCAGGGCAATTTCGTTACTTGCGCGATGGAAGACACAGGCATCCTGCAATCGCTCACCTTTCTTCATCACGCCGGGCGAGTCGATCTGGATCGAGTGATGGTGCTGCGTACGGTCAGCAACTTTGATCAGCCGCCCATCGGGCTTAGCGCGGCAGAAAGCCTGAAGGCCAATGCCGATCACCGCTACAGCGCCTACATGCCGGCGCTCGAGGCTGCCTATCGGGTCGGAAACGTGGTTGTCTCCGAAATTGTTACAAATTGGGACCGCTACCAGGAACACATACCGGGCAGGTAATCGAAGCGAGGAGAAAGCACACCACGATGTTGAGTTTCCTTGAGCGGACATTCCACATACAGGAACGGGGATCGACATGGCGCACCGAGGTTCTTGCCGGGTTGACCACGTTTCTCACCATGGCCTACATCGTCTTCGTGAACCCGGCAATCCTGAGCGAGACCGGGATGCCCGTGCCTGCAGTTGCCGCCGCAACCTGCCTGTCGGCAGCCATCGGCTGCATCCTGATGGGCGTTATTGCCAACTATCCCATCGCCCTAGCCCCCGGTATGGGACTCAACGCATACTTCGCCTACACCGTCGTCAAAGGGATGGGCGTTCCCTGGCAGACCGCGCTGGGCTGTGTCTTTCTTTCCGGCTGTGTTTTTCTCCTCCTGACGGCGGCTGGGATTCGCCAGCTAATCGTCAACGCCATCCCACGGGAACTCTTCGCCTCAGTGGCGGCCGGCGTTGGGCTGTTCGTCGCGTTCGTCGGCCTGCGCGATGCCGGCATTATTGTGGCCAGCAGCGCTACGACGGTTGCCATGGGCAATCTACGCTCACCGCAGACCGCGCTGGCGTGTATCGGCCTGCTGTTCATCGCCGTGCTGCAAGCATGGCGTATTCGTACCGCAATGCTTGTGGGCATTGTGGGCACAACGGTCGCGGGCTTCGCTTTGGGGATCGTGAAGTGGCATCCGGTGAGCTATCGCATCGAAGACATGACGGCGACCGCGTTGCATCTCGACATCCGCGCAGCCCTGCACTTGGGCGGAACTTTCGGGGCGGGCCTGCTGGAAATTGTTTTCGTCTTCCTGTTCGTCGACCTCTTCGACAACGTCGGCACCCTGGTAGCGGTTACGAAAAAGGCCGGACTGGTGAACCCTGACGGCGAAATTCCGCGCCTGAATCGTATTCTCTTTGCGGATGCTACGGCGACAGTAGCCGGATCCATGCTCGGTACCAGCACGGTGGTGAGCTATATCGAGAGCGCGGCGGGCGTGGCTGTGGGCGGCAGAACCGGCTTTGCGTCGATTATTACCGGCCTGCTGTTCCTGATCGCGCTTTTCGTGGCGCCACTGGTTGCCAGTATTCCAGCAGCAGCTACCGCACCCGCGTTGATCCTGGTAGGCGCGTTGATGATCTCCGCGGTTACTGAGATCGAATGGGCCGACCCGATGGTGGCCGTGCCCGCATTCCTGACGCTCATCACCATTCCGCTGACGTTTTCTATCGCCAACGGTTTGGCTTTCGGCATTGTGTCTTTTGCGGTGCTGCGGCTGTTTACCGGAAAGGCCAAACTGCAGGACTGGATGCTCTTCCTGCTGGCGGCACTTTTCATCCTGCGCTTTATCTACATGGCGAAGGGTAGTTAAAGCAGTTTCGCAATTCCCATGGCATGGTAAAGATCGCGAGGGATGGTTTTCCTTGGGAGAAAACCACGGAAAGGCTTGTCGCTTCGGTCTACACCAATTGCGAAACTGCTTAGTGGATGGTGCGCATTTTGCGTGACATGTAATCCATCAGCAGGTACTCGCCCAGGGTATCCGGGGTGGTGAAGTAGGCCTTGCCGCGGCACATCTTGGTCATCTTCTGCACGAACTGGACCAGGCCCAGGTCTGAGGCCAGCATGAAGGTGTTGATCATGATGTTCGAGCGCTTGCAGCGAGCCACTTCCTCCAGCGTCTCACTCACTACCAGCGGATCGAGCCCGAAGGCATTCTTGTAAATACGACCGTCCGGCAGGGTAAGCGCGGAAGGCTTGCCGTCGGTGATCATCACAATCTGCTTCATGTCTTTACGCTGACGTTCGAGGATACGCTGCGCGACCCGCAGCCCCTCCCGGGTGTTGGTGTAGTGCGGTCCAACCTTGACCCGGGCGATCTGGGAGATGGGCACTTCCTCAGCCGAATCGTGGAACAGCACCAGCGAGAGAGAATCGCCGGGGTACTGGGTGCGAATCAGGTGGGAGAGCGCCATCGCCACCTTTTTCGCCGGAGTAAACCGGTCCTCACCATACAGAATCATGGAGTGAGAGCAATCCAGCATCACCACCGTCGCACAGGAGCTCTGATACTCGCACTGGTGAACCTGCAGATCGGAATACTCCAGGTTGAGCGGCATGGCGATGCCTTCACGGGCGATGGCCGCGCTCAAAGTAGCCGTGGTGTCCAGATTCAGCGTGTCACCGAATTCATACGCCTTGGAGGCGCCGCTGGCTTCAATGCCGGTGGCAAAATGCCGGGTATCGTGGCGTCCAAAGCTGGATTTGCCCAGCGAGCCAAGCAGATCGCGCAGGGTCTTGAAGCCCAGAAAATCTAAACTCTTGTCGGTCACTTCAAAGCGCACCTGGCCCTCGGCCATGCCGGCCTTGCCCCCTGCCGATTGCGGTGTGGGATCCTGCCGCCCCTGGATGGAGATGTAATTCTCCTGCTCCATGCGCTGGATGAGCTTCTCGATCAGGTCGTCAAGCTCGCCGTTCTCGGCCATCTGCTCGATGCGCTGCTGCATCTCGCCGTCGAAAAGGTCGCCTGCCTCCAGGGCCTGGCGCAAGGCTTCGCGCAGGTTGTCCATGGTGTGCTCGCCGTCAAGCTCGGCAAAGCGCGACCAGGGATCCTGAAAGCCGGAGTCGAGCAGATACTCCGACAAGGCCTTGAGCAAGTCTTCCATGCTCATCTCCGAGGCCGGGTCGCCGGTGTACTTGGTGTAGCGAATTCGTTTCATCGAGCAATCCTCGGAGGGGCCTGGAGAGGCTTCTCTAGTTGAATCCGCGGCGGCTGCGCCGTTGCTCCTGGTAGTCGTCGTAGTCGCGTTCCTCCGCGCGCTCCTGCTTACGCGCGGTCTTCTCCTGCGCGCTGAATCCCCGCTCTTCACTGCGGCTCAGGCGCTTGTGGGCATACATGCCTTCGAGCAGAAATTCTGCGCCGGCCACCGCGTTCTCCGGCGCGTCGGAGACCTTGACCGACAGCGGCGACAGCTGGGGAAACAAGCCCTGAATCTGCTTCAGCTCTTCAAGAATCGTGGCGGACGGCTGATCGTCGTCGATGCGGACGGTGCCTCCCAGGTTGAACCACTGCTCGATCTGCTGGGTATTCGTGCCGGAAAAATACTTATCGAAAATCTTGCCGATCGCGAGGCGAATCAGATCGCGCACCACCACATCGGCGCCGCGCATCTCGCCTTCGTACTCCAGCTCAAGTTTTCCGGTGATGCCCGGCATCGCGGCGTACAGGTCGCTTACCCGCGGCACCACCAGCTTCTCCCCGTGCAGCAAGGCCCGCCGCTCGGCATTCGAAACCACCAGCTCCATGGTGGAGATAGGCAGACGCTGGCTGACACCGCTGCGCTTATCCACCTTCTTATCTTCGCGCGCGGAGAAGGCCACTTGCTCGATCACCTCGCGCAGATACTGCGGGATGGTGATCTTGGTAGCGCCACGCTCGCTCCAGGCTTCCTGTGCCGTAATGGCCATGCCTTCTTCGATGGTCTCGGGATAGTGGGTGCGAATCTCCGATCCGATGCGGTCTTTCAGCGGGGTGACGATTTTGCCGCGCGCAGTGTAATCCTCGGGGTTGGCGCTGAAGGCAAGCACAACGTCCAGTTCCAGGCGCACCGGATATCCCTTAATCTGCACATCCCCTTCCTGCATGATGTTGAAGAGCGCCACCTGGATCTTTCCCGCAAGATCGGGAAGCTCATTGATGGCAAAGATCCCGCGGTTGGCCCGGGGCAGCAGGCCGTAGTGCATGGTCAGCTCACTGGACAAGTCCTGGCCGGCGCGCGCCGCTTTGATGGGATCAAGATCGCCCACCAGGTCGGCGACGGTTACATCGGGGGTTGCCAGCTTCTCCACATAGCGGTCCTTGCGGGGCAGGAAGGCGATGGGCGTTTCCGCACCCTGGGCGGCAACCAGATCGCGGCAGCGCCGGCACAGCGGGTGGTAGGGGTTGTCGCGTATCTCGCAGCCGGCGATGTAGGGCATCTGCTCGTCGAGCAACTCCGTCAGGCCGCGCAGGATGCGGCTCTTGGCCTGCCCGCGCAGCCCGAGCAAAATGAAGTTCTGTTTCGACAGCACTGCGTTCACAATCTGGGGAACAACCGTGTCTTCGTAGCCGACAATGCCGGGGAAGATCGGCTGCTTCGTCTTCAGCCTTGCGATCAGGTTCTCGCGCAGCTCGTCTTTCACGCTGCGCTTCTTCAGGCGTGCTTCGTAGAATTCTTTGCTGGTTTGGAGCTCGCCCAGAGTTTGCGGAAGACGGTTCGACGAAGCCATTGGTTGCTCCTTCAACTGCTAGTGTACTACGAGGCCTTTTGGAATATAACGAGAGTATCTCAGAGCGTGGCCTACATGACATGTCCATTGCGGCCGGCGGTCGCGCTGGCCTGCACTCCGCGTCGCAATTTGGGCAACATGGCGCTATAGAAGGCGATCAAGCGCTCCGTCCGGTCGGCATCCGATCGCGACGCCAGCAGTTCAATACGGAAGCCGAGGTCGGTGGGCGACGCCCACGCCAGGCGAAAGGCAACCGGTTCATTCAGATCGAAAGCCCGATGCGACCTTTCCCCACCCATCAACTCCAGAACTTCAAAATGCAGTGCTGTGCACTCCTCGCGCATCGCGCGGGTGGCGGGCAGTCCCTCGTCGTCGAAGAAATCGACCTCCGCTTGCAAAAAGCTGCGTGAGTTATCCAGGTTTTCAATCTCGAAGCGCTTCGCTCCCTGGCACAGAATGTCCAGGCGGCCATCGGGATAGGCTTGCAGAACGCGAACGATCTCGGCGGAGCAGCCTACCACGGCCAGGCCTTCACGCTGGGCACAGACCACTCCAAATGCAATTTTCTCCGACAGGCAAACGCCGATCATCTCCTTATATCGATCTTCGAAAATGTGCAGCGGCAGCGCTGCTTCGGGAAACAGCACTACCTCCAGCGGAAACAAGGGGATCTTCATGCTTTAGCTATTATGCTCGCGTTTTATGCACTGCGGCCCGGTGTCAAGGGGCTGGTTTTGATCCCCCGCGATAGGAGCGGTCTCACAATTACGGTGTCCGGGCCGGCCTCAGCGATGTGGGGCTTTTCCTGGTGAAAAGCCCCGTGCAAAGCATTTTCACCGGATACAACCATTGTGAAACCGCTTTGGCCGTTGGCTATTTCAATGGGATGAGCGTCGGTTACTCGAGTTCCAGCAGCATTGCCTGCATTTCACTCAGCGCGTGTTGGTTGCCGGTCCGCTGCGCGCTGGCGATTCCCTGCGCCAGCCGCGCCTTGGCTTCGTCGTTGCGTCCGGCCTTAACTAATGTTTGTGCCGCCATAAAATATCCGGCGGTGTAATCCGGGTGAGCCGCCAGCAGCCGGCCGAACTCGGCCAAAGCGGCCTCGGTCTGCCCCTGGTTGGCGTGCTCCATCGCCAGCCCATAGCGCGCAAAGGCGTCTCCCGGGTTCTGTGTCAGGATCTCGGTGAGCATTGCAATCTTGTCCATGCTTTCTTTCTACGCTTTCTTTCTCTTTTTACTCCAGGCGGCCTGCCGGCGCGAAATTTGCATTCATCGGCGCAATTGTCCACACTTGAGCCAGGCACTCCTATGGAAACTGGCGATCCTCTGCTTCCCGCCCGCAAGGTTGCGGACTCACGCTCGGAGATGACCGAGCTGGTCCTGCCCAACGACGCCAACACGCTGGGCAACCTGCTGGGAGGCCGGCTCATGCACTATATCGACCTGGTGGGAGCGATGGCCGCTTACCGGCACGCGCGGTCGTATGTGGTCACCGCTTCGATGGATCATATCGACTTTATTGCGCCGGTTCATGTGGGCGATCTGCTGATTTTGAAATCCAGCCTCAATCGCGCTTTCCGAACTTCGATGGAAGTGGGGGTCAAGGTATGGGTGGAACATACGATTAGCGGCACCTTGCGTCATGTTGCATCGGCGTATCTCACCTTCGTCGCGGTGGACCAGCAGGGACGGCGGGTGCGGGTGCCGCCCCTGGCCCCGGAGACAGAAGAGGAACAACGCCGCTACCATGACGCCGGGCGTCGCCGCGAGCAGGGCGAACGCGAGCGCGAGCGCAAGAACAGTGCGCGATCGCTAACAACCAATCGGTAAATAGAGGTTCACGAATGGCACACGCACAAACACCGCCCGGGCCGCAGACTCTCCCCGGCGTATCGAATATTATCGCCGTCGGTTCCGGCAAAGGCGGCGTGGGCAAAACCACGCTTGCCGTGAACCTGGCTACGGCGATGGTCAAAATGGGTTTTCGCGTTGGCCTCATCGACGCCGACATCTACGGGCCCAATGTTCCTCTCATGATGGGCATTGGCAGGCAGCCGCGGGTGCTCGAGAACAACCAGATCGAACCGCTGGTCGCTCATGGCGTCAAACTCATCTCGGTGGGTTTTATCTCGCCCGGCGATAAGCCGCTGGTGATGCGCGGCCCGATGTTGCACCAGATCATCCGCCAGTTCCTGCAGCAGGTGCAGTGGGGAGAATTGGATTTTCTGCTGGTCGACCTTCCGCCGGGCACCGGGGATGTGGTGATCTCCCTGGTGCAGACAGTTCCGCTCACCGGAGCGGTGATTATTTCCACGCCCTCGGATGTTTCGCTGCAGGACGCGCGCAAGGCGCTGGAGATGTTTCACCAGGTCAATGTCGAGGTGCTGGGCCTGGTAGAGAACATGAGCATGTTCACCTGCCCGCATTGCCACGAGGTCATCGATATTTTTTCCCGGGGAGGCGCGGAACGGCTAGCCAAGCAAAGCAATCTGGCGTTCCTGGGGTCGATTGAGCTCGACCCGGAGATACGCCACGGAGGAGACCACGGATTGCCGATCGTACTTGCCGGAGAGGGGAACCAGCACGCCCGTCAGTTCTTCGAGATAGCGCGCAAGCTTGCGGAGCGCGCGATTGCCCAGTCGGCGAAAGACGAGAATATTCTTGAGATAAGTTAGGCGTTTCGCGGAGGTGCTCTTCGAGGGCCGAACGTAACTGCAGATCCCTCGGCTTCCCCGGATTTCCTGTTGAACTTGGTGGCGTTGGCGAATTTCATGCGCCTTTCCTTACTGAAAGGCGCACACGTTGCCCTGTCCTGTGCTGCGTGGCAGGAAATCCGGGTTCGCTCGGGATGACAAAGGGGAGAGCGGCGCTTTCATTCGGATTAGAGGCTGGATGAGAACCGCAGGCCTCCATACGCTTCGCTCCGGTCGGATGACAATTCTGTTGTCGGGACGGGTTGGTTTTACGGCTAAATTGTCATCCCGACCGGAGCGAAGCGTAGTGGAGGGACCTGCGGTTTCTGCTTCTTGCAACAGAGTCGTGATCTTGACAGTGCGACACTCAAGCTTCTAAAATCTGTATTGGCAAGTTTGCGCTGCATGAAGATTTAAAGCAGTGTGGAATGAGCGCCTTAGGGCAGGTGGACAATGTCTCCCGACCTTCGGATCAGCCCGCGCGATCGGCTGGTCCTCAACGCGATCATCGAAATTTACATTGCGACCGGGGAGCCTGTCGCTTCCCAAACCGTGGCGCGCCAATTAGACAGCAAAGATGGGATGAGCGCTGCGACCATTCGCAACGTGATGGCGGCACTGGGCGAAGCAGGGCTTTTGGAGCAACCGCATACTTCGGCCGGCCGCTGTCCAACGGCTGCCGCCTTCCGCTTGTATGTCGAGCAGCTCCACGGAGGCACGAAGCCCATCGCGCTTACCCAGGAGCGGAGAGATCAGATAGAGGATAGCTTTACCGGGGTGAGCAGCCGGCAGCAGTTTCTGGAAAGAACGTCGCATGTGCTGGCACTGATTTCAAGCGGCGTAGGCGTTGCCATGGCGGCGCAGCCAGAGACTTACTGGTTGGACCATATCCATTTTTCACGGATCTCGGCCGGGCGTGTGCTGGCAGTGGTGGTCAGCAAATCCGGAGTGGTTTTCGATCGCGTGCTGGCGCTGGACCGCGACCTCTCGCTGGCGGAGCTCGAGGGGGCTGCGGCATTTCTTAACCAGAACTTCCGCGGTTGGTCGATTGCGCGTATCCGCACCGAGCTGGCCCGCCGGCTGGAGCAGGAGCGCAGTGAATACGACCAGATTATGCGTTCGCTCGACGAACTCTGCCGCAAGGGCGCACTGGAACAGGGAAACGCAACGCAACCTATTTTTATTGTGGGGGTCGCTAACCTGGTTGCCGGCGAAGCTGATGGAGATCGGCTGCGCCAACTGCTCAGCGCGCTTGAAACCAAGCAGAGGCTGATCGAGCTGCTGGATGCGTATGTGGATGCGCACCAGCAATCTGTGCGCGTAGTGGTTGGTTTGGAGGAAACAATTCCTGAAATGCGTAATTTGGTTCTGATCGGTGCGCCGGCGCGGCTCGGCACGCAAAGCCTGGGAACGGTGGCGGTGATTGGTTCCACCCGCATCGCGTATCAGGATACGATCAATGCAGTGTCTTTCATTGCCCAGCTCTCGGACCGGATATTACCGACACAATAGAGCAAATCTCTTGTAGTTGCGGAGTTGGCGGCGGCGCGGAACTATGGGTGGTCATTCTAACCACATGCTCCCGCTCCTGGCGGAGCACTCTGCATCGTTCATGCTAACGATCCAGCATCAAGATATGCGAAAGGTTTCACTATGAGTCGCAAAGTCACTGACCCTATCAACGAAGAACAACTGGAGAGCGATCTGGCTGCAGATCCGGCGGACTCGGCCACCGGCGCACCGGACAGCCACGCGCAGACCAACGCAGAAGTCGCGCAGTTGCAGAGCGAAGTCGATCGCTTCAAAGGCGAACGCGACCAACTAGTGGACCGGCTGGCACGCTTGCAGGCTGAATTTGAGAATGCCCGGAAGCGGGAGGCGCGCGAACGGGCCGACTTCCGCGATTTCGCGATCTCCGGCGCGGTCGAGCAGTTTCTGCCCGTCCTGGATAACTTTCAACTCGCTCTCGGATCTTCCGGCTCAGTGGAACAGTTGCGAACCGGGGTTGAACTGATCGTGAAGCAGATGGAAGAGGTGCTGCGCTCGCTCAACGTGCAGCCGGTGGAGATCCGTGGGGTCACGATTCGATCCCCGGGTGCACGAGGCGCTGGAGAGCGTCGAACGGAATGACCTGCCCGACCACCAGGTGCTGGAAGAGGTTCGGCGAGGATATCGTATCCGTGACCGGCTGCTTCGTCCGGCATTGGTCCGTATCGTTAACAATCCGCAACAGAAAGAAGCATGAGTCCTACATCCAACGTGACCAAAGTCGAATACTACGAATATCTGGGCGTCTCCCGCGACTGCAACGATCAGGAGCTCAAGACTGCTTACCGCCGCCTGGCCATGCAGTATCATCCCGACCGCAATCCCGGTAATCCGGAAGCGGAAGAGAAGTTCAAGCTGGCCAGCGAAGCGTACCAGGTCCTCTCCGACCCGCAAAAGCGCGCGGCCTACGATCGCTACGGGCACGCGGGCGTGAGCGGCACGGGCGCATCGGGCTTTGAAGGTTTTGCCGGCGCAGACGTAGGCGATATCTTCGGCGACTTTTTCGGCGAGATGTTCAACATGGGCGGAGGCCGCCGCAATGGGCGCGGGCAACGCGGCCGCGACATCCGCTACGATCTTTCTCTGGAGTTCGAAGAGGCGGTTTTCGGCAAGCAGGTGGAGATCCAGTTCCGCCGTGCTGAAATCTGTACCGACTGCCGGGGCAGCGGAGCGCCTCCCGGCCGCGGCCCGGAAACCTGCAAACAATGTGCCGGCCGTGGACAGGTTCGTTACCAGCAGGGTTTCTTTTCCATTGCCCGCACCTGTCCCATTTGCAACGGCGCCGGCCAGGTGATCACCGATCCCTGTCATCAGTGCAACGGCACTGGGCTGACCGACCGCCGCCACACCATCAGTGTCAGCGTACCGGCTGGAGTGGAAGATGGAACGCGCATTCGTTACCAGGGCGAAGGCGACGCCGGGCGTTCCGGTGGAGCCAAGGGAGATCTCTACGTCGTGCTGTCGGTAAAGCAGCACGAGTTCTTTGAGCGCGATGGCAACGATCTTCATTGCGTCATCTTCGTGTCCTTCCCGCAGGTTGCGTTGGGCGATGAGATTCATGTGCCGACGCTGGAAGGAGACACCCTGCTGCGAATTCCTGAAGGCACCCAGTCGGGCAAGGAGTTCCATCTGCGAGGCAAGGGAGTGCCGCATCTCAACGAGCATGGCCGCGGCGACCTGGTGGTGCAAGTCGTAGTGCAGACGCCCAAGAGGCTCTCAAAGGCGCAGCGCGATCTGCTGCGGCAGCTGGGCGACAGCATGCATATCGAGAACAAACCCACCTCGCGGAGTTTGCTGGGGAAGATGAAAGATCTTTTCAGCTGAGGGTGGCGCTTCCAGGCGGATCGGATGCACGCCTGTAGAGAACCATCTCCAGCTGCGCTACTACAAAACGGAGTTTGAGACCGCAAACAACCTCCATCAAGCCAAGACAAGGCTCTACATGAGCCACGCATCTTCCTGCCGGGTGCAGACCGAGCCCAAGCCAGTGTGAGCACCTTCAGCGATCTGTTCTTCAGCAAAGTGAGTTGTCATCCCGACCGGAGCGGAGCGTTGAAGCGGAGCGCAGTGCAGGACGGACCTGCGGTTCAGCCCAGAGCTTAACCAAGCATCGCTGCGACCACAGCCATGGCGGTGATGCCGGCCGTCTCGGCGCGCAGTATTCTCGGTCCCAGACTTACCGGCTGCCAGCTTTCCGATATGAAGAGAGCTTCTTCTTCCGCCGTCCATCCTCCCTCCGGTCCCACTGCGAAGTAAACTGCCGGCTTTTCCACAGAGGGTGCTGCAGCGCGATTGCATCGCTGCATACAAGGTGGTCGAACGCTCCTGCTCGGCAAGCAGCAGACTTAATCCCGGCGGAGCAGGCCTGATGCGCACTGCCGCCTTCAACGACACCAGATCTTCGATCACCGGCACATCCGATCGGCGCGACTGCTTTGCTGCCTCGCGCGCCACCCGCCGCCAGCGCTCCACGCGCGCCGCCTGCAGCCTGCACCAGATGCTTCTCACTGCGTCGCGCAGTCATGGGGATGAACCTCTCCGCTCCCAGTTCGGTTGCTTTCTCGATGATCCACTCCATGCGGTCGAACTTGAAGACCGAGAGCAGCAGCGTTACCGGCAGCGCCGGCTCAGCGACTACCTCCGAGAGCAGCGTGAATCGCACCGCATCTCCACTGACACCGGAAATGACGGCGCGCCATACGCGGTCCCCGGCAACCATGTCACACTCCATCCCGGTTTGCGCGCGCAACACCCGGATCAGGTGAGCCGCCTGCTCACCTCGGAGCGAAGCGCTGGTTTCGTCCCAGTCATCGGCAATCCACCGTCTGCGGGTCATAGCGTCACTCGTCCTCTGAAGGTGTCATGGCGGAATACCACTTTGGTAAGGATATGCCCGCCCGGCTTCCGTCCGCAGGGGCAGCGACGGGCGCACCGGGGTGCACCCACTTCCATGGAAAGCGGGAACAATCTGTCGCGGGAATTTCACCACCAACGGAGATGACGACTCGGCGCATGGCCATGGCAGGGAGCTTGCCGGCCCGGCGTGATGGCTGCCGGAGCCGCATAAACACTAGCGATTCCGCTGTGCCCAAAAACACTTCGGGGGACGCTTTTGGCGTCCCCCGATTGTGTTGCCTGTTACGTTGACTGCTTACTTCTTCTTTGCTGCTTTTTTGGCTGCCTTCTTCGCTGGCTTCTTTGCTACTGCTTTCTTGGTTGCCATTTTTTCTATTCTCCCTTTGTCGAGTCGACATCGAACCTGCAAGAGATACTTTGCAGTTAACGAATGTATAGAATCCTACAAAAACAGTGTCAAGAAAAAAATTACATTTTGTGAAGATCAATTGACGGATTGGAATCGCTAAAGCCAACCATCAACTTCTCACCGCGCTCACTTTCCTGCGACGTGGACACCATAATGCCGCAACAACACCAACGCGAGACCGCTGATCGAATCGTGCCAGGCGTGCGCGATCATTCCTGTCCGCAGACCTCGCCGCAGCAGCGCGAGCACGCCAAACATCGCGCCATACGCGGCGATCAGCAATACTCCCGCGACTCCTTCATATCCGTGAGCGCCGCCGAACACCAGCGCGGAGAGCGTGACGCCGACCCAGATCCTGCGCCCCATGCGAGCAAACTGCTGCTGCAAATAACCGCGGAAGACCAATTCCTCGCAGATTCCGGCGGAGATGCTCAGCACCAGGAAGAGCAACATCTCGAATCCCGTGACCGGGGCGAGTTTCTGGGTCACGTTCGCAATCTTCTGCGGATCGATGTGCGATCCGGAGATTTTCACCAGGACGCCGCTCAAGAGCGCGAGCACGCAGACCGCAACCGTCCAGTAGCCGAGCGCCACACCGATATCCGCCAGCCACCCGCGCGCACCCGGCCGTTGCTCGCCGAGAAGTTGGCGCAGCGGAACCTTGCGCATATGGATGCCCCACACCGCCAGGCCGGCAAGAATCCATTCATACGCAATGGTCAGAATGTAGTTGGCGGTCAGATGCAAGGGTTGGTTACCAAAGCTGCGTAGCTGTCTCACCCCGGCCACAGAGAGCCCGATGATCAGCGCCACCATCAGGGCGGTGTGCCACCAGGGCGCCACCAGGCCGCCCGGCTCATAGGTTTGCCCGCTGATCGCTTGCGGCGGTTCGGTTGTCGTCATGGCCTCAGTGCCTTTCATCACGCTCACATTGCCTGCGAAGGGTAGCTCTTGCTATCGTGTTCCGTTGCCTGGCATCTAAGAAGTGAGGCTGCCCACTATGGAAGATGTAGTCATTGTCGCCGGAGTACGCACGCCGGTTGGAAAATTTCAGGGTTCGCTCTCCGATTTTTCTGCTGTGCAACTGGGTTCGCTGGTGGTGCGCGAAGTCCTGAGCCGTGCGCGGCTCAATCCCGGCAGGTGGACGAATGCATCATGGGCAATGTCGTCTCCGCGGGCCTGGGACAGAATCCAGCGCGCCAGGCTGCCATCCATGGTGGTCTTTCTCCCTCGGTCAGCGCCCTGACCATTAACAAGGTCTGCGGCTCCGGTCTGAAAGCGGTTGGCCTGGCGGTGCAGGCCATCCAAACGGGAAACGCGGAGATCGTCATCGCCGGCGGAATGGAATCGATGACCAATGCACCCTACCTTCTGCCACAGGGGCGAAGCGGCTTCCGCATGGGCAATGCAACCGTGGTCGATTCGATGATTCATGACGGGCTGTGGGAGATCTATAACGGCTACCACATGGGCGTGACCGGGGAGCATGTCGCCGAGAAGCACGGCATCACGCGCGAGGAGCAGGACGAGTACGCGCTCAACTCGCATCGCAAAGCGGCCGCCGCGTGGCGCGAGGGCTACCTGCAATCGCAGGTGCTGCCCATCGAGGTCCCGGCAAAGAAGAAGGGCCAGCCGCCGGCCACCTTTGACCGTGACGAATCGGTGCGCGAGGACACTTCGCTCGAGGCGCTGCGCGCGCTGAAGCCCGCTTTCAAGAAAGACGGAACCGTTACTGCCGGCAATGCGCCCGGGGTCAATGACGGCGCCGCCGCTGTGGTGGTGATGTCCGCCGCCAAAGCGGCATCGCTGGGGCTTGCACCTATGGTCCATATTCGCGCTCAGGCGACGAGCGGCATCGATCCTAAATGGGTGATGCTCGCCCCCGTGCTGGGGATTCAACGTGTGCTGGCCAAGGCGGGCTGGTCCAAGGATGACCCGGACCTTTACGAATTGAACGAGGCGTTTGCCGTGCAGGCGTTGGGGGTGATGAAGGAAGTCGGCCTCAACCCGGCAAAGGTGAATGTGAATGGTGGAGCGGTTGCCATCGGACATCCCATCGGCGCCAGCGGCGCCCGCGTTCTGGTCGCGCTGATCTATGAAATGATGCGCCGCGATGTGCATCGCGGAGTCGCGGCGCTTTGCCTCGGGGGCGGTAATTCTGTTGCCATGGCGGTCGAACGTTAACTCCCACCGCCTACCAGCATTAAATAAGTTTTAGGCAACGGGGTTCGCTCCAGCCGATCGACCTTCCGCTGCTATACTCGCCGCACCAATCGACTGGAGCCGCCCATGCATTTCAAGGCACTCAGTGCGGCGGTGTATGGCATCGACGCTCACATCATCGATGTGGAAGTGGACTACTCCGGCATCAGGACGCCGGAAGATCACTTTCACACCGTAGGCTTGCCGGATGCGGCGGTGCGTGAGAGCCGCGACCGGGTACGAGCCGCGATCAAGAACTCCGGATTCGCGATTCCGCCGACGCAAATCACCATCAACCTGGCTCCCGCCGATCTGAAGAAAGAGGGATCGGGCTTTGACCTGCCGATGGCCATCGGGATTCTTGGCGCGTATGGGGCTCTGCAGTTAAAAGATCTTGGCCAGTTTCTGCTGGTGGGTGAATTGGGACTGGATGGGACGCTGCGTGGGATTCCTGGCGTGCTGCCCATTGCGGTTGCTGCGCGCGCGCGGGGAATCACCAACCTGATCCTTCCCGAGCGGAACGCGGCCGAGGCTGCGGTGGTTGAGGGTGTGAATGTTTACCCGGTGCGTACTTTGATCCAGGTGCACGCGTTGCTCAACGCCGCCGCCAACGGTGGCATCCATGTCGAGCCATTTCGCACCACGTCGCAGAGTCTTCTCGGGGAGGAGCATAATTTCGCGCTCGACTTCAAAGATGTGCGCGGCCAGCAGACTGCCAAGCGCGCCCTGGAAGTTTCCGCTGCCGGCGGCCATAACATTCTCATGATCGGTCCGCCTGGCTCGGGGAAAACCATGTTGGCCAAGCGGCTGCCCTCGATCCTGGCGCCGCTGCGTTTGGAAGAGGCGCTGGAGACCACCAAGATTCACTCCGTTGCCGGCGTGCTGGATGCGGAGGCAGGGTTGGTCACGCAGCGTCCCTTTCGCTCGCCGCACCATTCCATCTCGGACGCGGGGCTGATCGGCGGCGGCAGTATTCCACGTCCCGGTGAGGTTTCGCTGGCGCATAATGGCGTGCTGTTTCTGGATGAGCTGCCGGAGTTTCCCCGGAATGTGCTGGAGGTGATGCGCCAGCCTCTGGAGGACGGCAGTGTCACCATCTCCCGCGCCGCCATGTCGCTCAGCTTCCCGGCGCGCTTCATGCTTGCGGCGGCGATGAATCCCTGCCCATGTGGTTATTTCAACGATAAGTCGCGCGAGTGTTTGTGTACCCCGCCGATGATGCAGCGCTACATCTCAAAAATCTCCGGCCCGCTGCTGGATCGCATCGACATCCATATTGAAGTTCCGGCGGTGCAGTACCGGGAGCTTCGTTCCGGCGCCTTGGGTGAAGGCTCCGCGGAGATCCGCGCGCGCGTTTTGATGGCGCGGCGGCGGCAGGACCAGCGTTTCGCCTCCGACCGCATTTATACCAATGCGCAGATGCACACCCGGCAGATCCGCACTCACTGCGAGCTTTCACCGGAAGCCGAACGTCTGTTGGAGAGAGCCATGCAACAGCAGGGCTTGAGCGCGCGCGCCCACGACCGGATATTGAAGGTTGCCCGTACCATCGCAGACCTTGATGCTCAGCCCGGTATCACCGTCGGCCATATAGCGGAGGCGATCCAGTACCGCACGCTTGATCGCAACTACTGGAGCTAGTGCGATTCGTTGCTGGATCAACAAACAGCAGGTCCCTCACTGCGCTACGCCGGTCGGATGACAACTCTGTTTAAAGTTCGAGAGCTACGCACGATAATGCGCGCCCTACAATTTGTCATCCCGACCGGAGCGTAGCGTAGTGGGGGACCTGCTGTTCAACGCTATTCCCGAGTCAGCTCTTCGATGAGGCGCTGGTGCTGCGGGTAAGCACGCACAAGCTCGCTGCGCGCGGCCAACTCGAAATCTGCAAAGTCAAAGCCGGGCGCGACGGTGCAGCCTACCAAGGCAAACGATGCAGCATCTTTCAGGCGAGAGGCGAACCAACAGCCGGCCTTCACCACACCCTGAAAAACTTCGCCGGCATCTCCATCTTCCCAGATGCAGCTCGGAATAGCTTCCATCCGGCTCGATCACATAAACGACCAACGCACTCCCCGCATAAAAATGCCACAGCTCGTCGGAGGCGATGCGATGGAACGCGGAAAAATCTCTCCCATGCAGCAGGAAATAAATCGCAGTCGACGCGGACCGGTCTCCCATGCTTGGTGGCAATGGTCAGCTCCGACTTATAGGTGACACGGTAATAGCCGCCCTCAGGGTGAGGGCTCAAACCCAGATGATCGATCCAGTACTGCCCATCCCGGGTCAAAGAATTAACCCTGCGGGGCAGCCGCTTCGGCCTGTTGCCGCAAAGCGTGGACCACGACGCGCAGCATCTCTTCCTCCGGAGCACGTTTGCCGGTCCAGATCTCGAACTGGCGCGCGCCCTGCTGCACGAACATCTCAACCCCGGTCACGACGGGAATTCCTTTTTGCCGAGCCATGCGCAGCAACGGCGTATCCACCGGGTTGTAGACCAGATCGAAGACCAAACGCGCGTTGATCTCCTTCGCTTCCAGAATGTGCTGCGGCTTGATGCCATGCATACCAACCGCAGTTGCATTCACGATCACGTCGAAGCTGGACTTGGCCACCTGCTCGCGGCGAATTGTTTTGGCTTTGGCTTCGCGCGCCAGCTTCTGGGCAGTCTGCGGTGTGCGGTTCAGGATCAGAACTTCAGCTCCCTTATCCACCAGGCCAAAGACCGCGGCCCTGGCTGCGCCACCCGCCCCCAGCACCAGGATCTTCGCCCCCTTCAGCGAAAGCCGCTTCTCCAGCGGGCGCACAATTCCGCCAACATCCGTATTGAAGCCGTAAAGCTTTCCATCGTGCGGCGCGCACGATGGTGTTGCAGGCGCCGATCTGGGCCGAGATCGGGTCCATGTTTTCCAGATGCTTGAGCACCTCCTGCTTGAGCGGCATGGTTACGCTTAAGCCGGTGAGCGGCACCTCGCGAACCAGGGTAAGCAGGTCGCTGAGTTTGCTGGTCTGCAAAGCAAGGTAGACCCCGTTCACCGTCTCCCGATGAAAGGCCGTATTCATCATCAAAGGAGAGAGCGAGTGCTTGATCGGGTTGCCGGCAACACCGTAGACCCGGGTGGCGGCGTCGATCTGGCTGATGCGGTAAGTATCGGTCAGCGTGCGCGCGGCAATCTGCCCGGGAGCTGTCTCTTCTCCCGGAGTCGCGGCGGCAAAGGTAAATACGCTGCCGGCGCGAATGGCCAGCACCCGGCTGATGAGGCCCTGGTCGCCCATGCACAGGCCGACCATGTTGGCCATGTCCCCGGTGCGCTCGAGAAAGTGCATCATCACCACGTTGTCGGCGAGAGACCGGGCGGTGCAGACGATCTTGATGAACTCCGGCTCGTAGGGCCGGATACGTTGAAAGATCCCATCCAAATCCTTGGTCGTCTGAAAATCGTGGTAGGAGACGATCAGGGCCGCACCGCGAGCGCGCAGCTTATCCAGCTCGGATGCCTTGATGGCCTCGGCCGTCTGCAACTCCAGATCCACCAGGTGAAAGCCGGAGGCGCAGGCTTTCTGCAGCACCTCCAACTCAGCCGCGACCGTGCCCTTGAACTTGCCGCCATTGGCGACGCGGCGGCACGTGCCGACCGCGGTGACCACGCTATTTTCCGCCAGGAATTGCTTCAACCGGGGTAGCGCAGCAAGAGGCTTTTCCAGGTAATCGAGGCGGAATTCCAAAAAATTGCTGTCGCGCAGGGCTTCGCTGGCGCGATCGACCATTTCCGTGGCCGTAGAGCCGATGATCGCCACGCATACTTTGCCGATACGCGAGCGCAAGTATTGCGGCGAGAGAGATGTAGCAGCAGAGTTCATGGGTACAATCTGGGCATCTTACCGGCCATACCCGCTGGATGCAACACCCGCCATTCTAAGCCTGGAATATAGTTCTACGGCTGGGATACCCTTTAGACGTGCAAGGAGCGCCCTTGAATCATTTATCGGTAGAGGAAAGTGAAGGTCTACATCCCTGGAGTGAAGTTGCGCCCGCAAAGGGATATGTCGACGCGGCTGGACTGGAACACTGGGTCCGTGGCCGCCTGGCCTGGCAGCAACAGCAAATTGACACCCTTTTGGCCGTTGCCGGCGACAAAACCCTGGAAAACACCCTGCGTGCTTATGACAACGCCGTCGCCACCCTGAGCGCGGCGGGCTCCCTGGCGTCGCTGCTGGATAGCGTGCACCCGGACAAGGCGGTGCGGGACAAGGCGCGGGAGTTGACCCAAGCCGTGGCCGAGGCAGCCACCGCCCTGTCGCTCAATCAAGGCGTGTACCGCGCGCTGGCAGCCATGGACATGGCCTCGGCCGACCCGGCGACCACCCACTATGTAAGCCAGACGCTCTTGAACTACCGCCTGGCCGGCGTAGATAAAGATGATGCCACCCGCGCCCACCTGCGCGAGCTCTCCGACAAGGCCACGCTGCTGTCCCTCACCTTTGCCAAGAATGTGCAGGAGAACGTAAACCGCGTCGAGTTGACGGATGCGGCCGAGCTCGATGGCCTGCCGGAAGATTACGTTCGGAACCATCCGCCGAATGCCGAGGGCGTGATCACCCTCACCACCGATTACCCTGATATGCAGCCGGTGATGACCTTTGCCCGCAGCGCGGAGTTGCGCCTGCGCATGTTCCGCGCCTACAACACCCGCGCCTACCCGGCCAACCGCCCGCTGTTGCTCGACCTGCTGGCGGTGCGGCAGGAGATTGCCACGATCCTCGGATTTGCCTCCTGGGCCGACCTGGCCACGGCCAACCAGATGATGGGGTCGGCGGCCAACCTGAAGAAGTTTATCGGCGAGCTGGAGCTGGCCTCACGCGCCGGGGCCGAGCGGGAATACGCCATGGTGCTGGCCTTCGCCCGCAAGCAACAGCCTGGGCTGGCAGCGCTCAAGAGCAGCGACCGCGGCTATTGGTATGAGTTGTTCCGCCGCGAAGCCTTCGATTTCGACTCGCAATCCGTGCGCCCCTACTTTCCTTACGAAGCGGTGGAGAAAGGCATACTCGATACCGCGGCGCGGCTCTTCCACGTCAGCTTCCAGCGCGAACCACGAGGCCGGCGTGTGGCACCCCCAGGTAAGCGCCTGGGATGTCTACGACCGGGGACAGCTCTGTGGCCGTTTCTACCTGGACATGCATCCCCGCGAAGGCAAAGACAAGTGGTTCAGTGCGGCGCCGCTGATCCCCGGGATCGAAGGCCGTCAGCTTCCCGAGGCAGCGCTGATCTGCAACTTCCCCGGCGGCAAACCCGACGATCCGGGGCTGATGCAATACAGCGATGTGGTCACCTTCTTCCACGAGTTTGGGCACCTCATGCACGCCATCCTCGGCGGCCGGCAGCCCTGGGCGGGGGTGAGCGGCATCGCCACAGAAGGAGACTTTGTCGAAGTGCCCTCGCAGATGCTGGAAGAGTTCTTCCACGACGCCAGGCTGCTGGCTTCGTTTGCCCGCCATTACCAGACGGGCGAGCCTATTCCGGAGGCGCTGGTGGAAAGGATGAACCGGGCGAGCGCCTTTGGCAGGGCGGATGGGGTACGCACCCAGCTCTTCTATACCAGCTACTCGCTCGACGTGCACAACCAGCCGCCCCAGGACCTGAATCCCGATGCTTTGCTGGAGGAAGGCTATAAGCGGATGCTGCCCTACGAGTGGGTCGACGGCAATCGCATGTATGCCAGTTTCACCCACCTGATCGGCTACTCATCGAATTACTACACCTACATGTTCGACAAGGTCATTGCGCTGGATTTCTTTGGCCAGTTCGATCGCTCGAACCTGCTTGAGGGTCCTACGGCGATGCGCTACCGGAAGGCCATTCTGGAGCCCGGCGGATCGAAGCCGGGCACGCGGCTGATCGAGGACTTTCTCGGCCGCCAACAAAAGATGGATGCCTTCGCCGAGTGGGTCGGCGAAGAGTTCGCCGGCTCCTCGGCCAACCACTAAGGAAGGGAAGCAATGGCATCGGCGATTCTGCGGAAGGCATGGCAGGGCAAGTGGGCAGTCGTTACCGGCGCCAGTGCCGGCATTGGCGAAGCGATCGCGGTAGAGCTGGCGGAGGCTGGCATGAACCTGGTGCTGACCGCCCGGCGGCGCGAGCGGCTCGAAGTACTGGCGGAGCGGCTAAGCGAACAGCATTCCGTTGAGGTCCACGGTGATTGTTGCCGACCTTAACCAGCCCGAGGCGCCGCAACAGATCTTCGATGCCACCGAGGGAGCCGGACTGCCGGTGGAGGTGCTGGTGAACAACGCCGGCTTCGGGGAGTACGCAGAGTTTATCCGCTCCCGCCTGGAGATGCAGGTGGACATGGTGCAGGTAAACTGCACCGCCGTGGTTCATCTCACCCGGCTATTTCTCCCCAAAATGGTGGAACGCCGGCGGGGCGGGGTTTTGATCGTGGCGTCGACGGCGTCGTACCAGCCCGTGCCGTACCTGGCCACATACGCAGCCACCAAGGCCTTCGATCGCATGCTTGGCGGAAGCCCTTGCCGAGGAAGTGAAGCGCTACGGCGTCCACGTGAGCGCCCTTTGCCCTGGGCCCACGCAATCGGAGTTCGGCCAGGTAGCCGGACAGCCCCCCGGCGCAGGTGGCCTAAGGAAGGTGCAATCTGCGGCGGAGGTGGCGCGGTTGGGGCTGGAAGGCCTGGCAGCCGGCAAGCATTGGGTGATTCCGTACCTGGCCGGCCGGGTGGTGGTTTTCGCCCAGCGTTTCGTTCCCCGGCGGGTGGTGAGTCGCGCGGTCGAGCGGATGTTCCGGCCGCCCGCTCCCGGCTAGAAAATTATTTTTCGCAGCAGAACAACTTTGAGCTGGAAATCGCATCTGAAACAAATAAGAACAGAGGCTACTTCAACTTTTCCAACCTAGGTATTTCTTTATCCCAACGAAGCTCTGCTTCGGCGAGCTCTCCTCAGACCTTTCCTGAAAGCCCCTCCCCAATCGGCCTCTTGAGCAGGCCCGCCGGAAGGCGGGCCTATCGTGCTCATCCGGCAGATAAGATAGCCAGGATGGCATCTTCGACTGCAGGTCGTCCGCGTGCCGGACTGGCAGGAAGGGCAAGCGGACTGCCGTGGCTCATCCATGGCTTTAGCACCCGTATCGCCGGCAAGACTACGGTGTACCAGCAGGGCCCCGATCTAAACCTTGGTTTTACCGCTTCGGATGACCCCAAAATCGTGGCCGCAAACCGCAAGCTGTTTGTCGGCGCGGTGACCGAAGACAAAGCCATCCTGGGAATGGTTACCCTGCACCAGATCCATTCCTCCTTGATTCATCGCGTCGGGGCCAGGGACGTGCACGGCCTCGAGAAGCCGGCAGTACTGAAGGGCGACGGTCTGATGACCGGTGAACCGGGCGTTTTACTGGGAATCCAGACGGCGGATTGCATCCCCGTGCTGGTGGCGGACCGAAAGAATCGTGCGGTTGCGGCCTTCCATGCGGGGTGGCGCGGCACCCTGGCCCGCATCGTGGAAAACGGCGTGGGACGCATGCGGCTGGAGTTTGGCTCCAGGCCGGAGCACTTGATCGCCTCGATCGGACCGGGGATTGGGCAGTGCTGCTATTCCGTCGGGGACGAAGTGCGGGAGCAATTCGAATCTCAATTTATCTATGCGCCGGCGCTTTTCCGCGAAGTCTACGACTCCGACCCGGTGAAAGAGAAGTATCCCATGCTCTTTCTCACTGCCCGTGCGCCCGGGCATAGCGACCTCGGCCCCCGCATGCACCTGGACCTGGCAGAGGCCAACCGGCGGCAGTTGCTGGCCGCGGGGGTTAAGAAGATCTTTATGACCGGGCAGTGCACCGGTTGCCACACAGATCGTTTCTTCTCTCACCGCATGGAACGAGGATTTACCGGAAGGATGATGAGCGTGATTGGCGTCGCCCTGCCTGCGAGGTAGCAGGCTAGGCGGCCGAATGTCCTTCCCCGCTGGCGCTGGCCTTGGCTTCACCGGGCCCGGTCTCTTTGGGGTTGACCAGGTCGCGCAGTTCCTTGCTGGGCTTGAAATAGGGCACACGTTTGGCCGGGACGTCCACTTTGGCCCCGGTTTTGGGGTTCCGCCCGGTTCTGGGCTTGCGTTGGCGAATGCGGAAGCTGCCAAAACCGCGAATCTCGATCTTGTCACCGGTACGCAGAGCGTGAATTACCGAATCGAAAATGGTATCCACGATCATTTCCCCATCCCGGCGCGTCAAATCGCCCAGTTGGGTCACTTCCTCAACGAGGTCTGCTTTGGTCATGGTCCTATCTTCTCCAAAGTGTACGGTAAGTCGTGTCAGTACAGTAGATGCAGCAAGTCGATGGTACATCGAAACAAATTGCAGCTACGGCGTCCCTGTGGATCGGATGCACCGGATAACCAACTAGCCCCTTTTTACGTCCATTAAAGGTTAACGCACAGACACCGGTTTGCAGCAGAGTAGCGTAGAATCTACGTCGTATCAATGGAAGAGCGATTGGAACGTCCACGAATCAGCATCGTTATACCCGCTTACAACGAAGGGGCCCGCATCGGCAACGCCCTGAGGCGAAGTACTGCGTTGTGTTCACGAACGCGATTGGCATGCCGAAATCCTGGTGGTCAACGACGGCTCGACGGACCGCACTGCCTCCATCGTAGAGGAATTCGCCCAGGTACACCCTGAGGTCCGCCTGCTGAACAATGAACGCAACCGGGGCAAAGGATTCAGCGTGCGCCATGGAGTGCTGCACGCCGTCGGCGAAATCGTAATGTTCACCGATGCCGACCTCTCAGCGCCTATGGAAGAGGCCGAGCGGCTGTTTACGGCGCTGCGCCAGGGCGCCGACATCGCCATTGGTTCCCGTTGGCTGGAGCGCAATCGGCAGACCTTGAAGCAGCCGCTCTACCGCCAGTTTTTTGGGCGTTGCTTCAATGCCATCACCCGCCTGGTCATGGGACTGCCCTTTGCCGACACCCAATGCGGCTTCAAGGCCTTCCGCCGGCCGGTGGCGCAGACAATCTTCCAGTTGCAACGGATCGAGCGCTGGGGGTTTGACCCTGAGCTGCTGTTCATCGCATTAAAGCGCGGTTACAAAATTCAGGAAGTTCCCGTTACCTGGGGTCACGATGAGCGCTCGCGCCTCAGCTACTTGAAGGACGGCATCAAGATGCTGGAGGACATTGCCTATATACGTTGGGAAGCCTTTGCCGGGGCGTATGACCGAAAAGTCGTCGAGTTCACGCCGGAATGGCCGGTGGTGAAAGGTTAGAAGCTTAGAGAGCGAGTCTTCCAGGTAGCATCTCCGCTTTGCCGGCGTCCACTTTGCGTAACTTCACGGCAACCCGGATGTGCATTTCGTCGATCTGCTCCATCACCATTGTTTCTGAGCAGGCACCGCAGAGCCAGAAGTGCTGCAGACGGCGCGAACGTCCTCCAGGGGCAGGGACGGGGACGTCCGGATCGGGCAGGTCAAATACAAAGATTCGTCCCTCGCGCAGGTAGTGGAGGGGCTTGCCGCAACTTGGATTGGCGCATTGATTTACCATGATTTCCCCAGGCAGAGCGCAGGCCGCTGCAAGTGATCGGGCCCTTAGTTTTCTTATACTCTCTGCACATTAAGATCAGAAAAACGACGAAAGGGTTTTCTCCGTCCCCAAGCAGTTTCCATGCCCATATTGCGCTCAGTTCTGATTGCGCTTTCCCGGAATTCGTCACTGCGCCATTTTGCGGAGGATTCCACGCTGGGAGGGCGGATGTCTTCCCGCTTCGTGGCCGGCACGAGCGTCGAGGACGTGCTGACCGCTGCCGCGGCAGTCAACAGCCACGGCATGGCAACCTCGCTCGATAGCTTGGGAGAAAATGTTCATTCTCCTGAGGAGGCGCAACAGGCGGCCGATGTTTACCACCGCTTGCTGGACGCCATCGAGCAGCGCCGGCTGGATGCGAATGTAAGCGTGAAGCTTACCCAGATGGGCATGGACCTTGACCCGGAACTGGCGGAAACCATCGTGACCGGCCTGGTGGAACATGCGGTCGCGGCCAACACCTTCGTGCGCATCGACATGGAAGGGTCTGGTTATACCCAGGCCACCATCGACCTGGTGAGCCGGTTGCACGCAATCCAGGGAAACCGGGGTCGCGTGGGGGTGGTGATCCAGGCGTATCTGCGCCGCAGCGCAGCGGACATCGACCGTCTGCTGGCAGAGGGAATTCGCATACGGCTGTGCAAGGGGGCCTACCAGGAGCCGGCCAACCTGGCCTTTCCTGACAAGGCGGAGGTCGATGGCAACTTTATCCGGCTGATGCAGGTTCTGCTGCCCAGCGGGGTGTACCACGGCATCGCCACCCATGACGAAAAGATGATCGAGGCCACTTGCCGCTTCGCCAGGGAACGCGGCATCCAGCCCGATCAGTTTGAGTTTCAGATGCTTTATGGGGTGCGTCGCGACCTGCAGAAATCGCTGGTGGCTGCGGGTTACCGGGTGCGTGTTTACATTCCTTTTGGGACGGAGTGGTATCCCTACTTTATGCGGCGGCTGGCGGAGCGGCCGGCCAACCTGCTATTCATTGCCCGGAATTTCTTCCGCAAATAAAAGGAGATCGATGTGAAGACCAAGAACGCCCTGAAACAGGCCGAGCTGATTCTCAAACTCTACGAAATTCGCCGTGAGACGGGGCTGCGCACCGCGCGCGATTATGTCGGGGGCGAATTCAAGCCCAAGTCGGTGGACGAGTTTGTGAGCCTGGTAAAGGAAGGCGGTAAGCAGAGTGGGCACGTGCTTCAAGTCTACGGCTATTGGGACATGGTCGCGGCTTTCGTCGTCCATGGTGCGCTCGATGAATCCCTGATCTTCGATACCTGCCAGGAGATGTACTTCCAGTTCGAGAAGATCCAGCCATACCTTGCCGGCTTCCGCGAAAAAATGAACCTGCCGGAGTTTCTCAAGAGCATGGAGAGTGTGGTTGCAGGCTCGCAGGAGAGACGGAACCGTGCTGCCGCCAAGCCTAAGAAGGTGCGTGCGCAGGTGACTGCGCCGGAGGATCCCGCTCTCGCTGTGGCGGAGCCCACACCCGCAGGGCGATGAAGCGGAGTTTGTCTCAGTGACTGTTCTCCAGCGCTAACACGGCAAAGCCGGTCGCGGCATCGCTCATGAAACGCCCGATGTCCGAAGCCGGATCGCGTTTCAGGTTTACCGACCACGCGGGCCACTTGCCGTCGTTGGGGCTCTGATTCTGCGCCAGCCACGCCAGCCCCCGCTTGGCCTGCGGCAGGTTGCGCGCCAGGCCAGTTTGCTCCAGCGCCACCATGGTGAGGCCGGTGGCATAGCCGTCGCTCCTGGTTTCCAGAGGCGTATGATCCTGCCGCTTCCAGGTGCCCAGGTCGGTCAGGCTCCAGCCGCCGTCGGGCTGCTGCTTGGAAAGGATCGTAGCCAGCAGAGCGGTGCGCTCGCTGCTGGTCAAGAGCCCGGGCAGCTTGGCTGAAGCCCACAGGAGATAGACCTTATTGATCAGTGGCTGGCTGGCATATTGACGCCGCAGATAGCCGCGCAGCAGCTGCAGGTTCCCCTGGATCTTCGGGTCGTCACGGTAATTGTCGGGCGCTCTGCCCACGGCGATGGCCGCCAGCGAGGCGCCATAGTACTGCGACTCGTTCGATTCCCACGGAGCAAATTGGAAGTTCAGCCAGTCCCAGGCGCCGGCCAGGTCGCCGGTCTTGATCTGCAACGCCCAGGCGTCGTCGAAGGCGCTGCGTGTGATGTCGGTCAGGTGGTTCTTGGGTATGTCGTAGGTAGCCAGGATAAGCGCGTTCAGCACCGATTCCGTGCCCCGCGATTCCGGTGTCTTGGTCGGGCTGGATTTGCCGTTGGCGTAAAAGGGCTGTACCTGGTTCCACATCGTGACCCGCCGGAGCACGTTGTTGAGCATGACGTTCTCGGGAACGGAAAGCGCCTCTTCGCCCAGTGGTGTGTGCAGGCTGGAGCGGGCAAGCGCATAGGGCAACACGGTATGGCACGAAACACATACCGTTTTATGGTCTCGCTGCGATCCATCCCAACCCTGCCACCATACCTGGCGGCTATCGAGGTAATGGGCGGCCGCCGCCTGGTTCCACGAGGTGGGCGCGGCGTTGTCACCACTGCCGGCCGATGCGGCATAGCCGGCGGTGGCCAGAAAAGGAGCGGCGAGGAGCAGCAGGAGGGCGGGTTTCACGCGAGCACGTCTCCTTCAAAGAACTTAGCGATCGAGAGCATCTCCCCTGATAGTTAAAGAGAAAACGCACCAGAAAGAGGTTTGAAAGGGGGGAGATACTCTGACCGTAGCCTACCACAAGGCCTTCTCAGCCCTCGGTTGGCGGGCGCCGGGACTCGATCTCTTCCATCAGCTCGGCGACCTGGGCCTTACGCTCATCCCCGAGTTCGCGCAGCCCCTCGATAACGCCCATCCGGTCTTCCAGCGAACGGTTCTGGTTGAATTTCTGCTTGCCTTCCAGGCGGAGGATCTGAAATTCAAAACCCACGATCGCCTTGAGCTGGGAGTCGATGTAGACGGCGGGCGCATCGGTAACTTTCCAGGGAGCAGGGAACGAGGCCTCGTGTCTTTGGGTCAGCTCGGTGACCACGGTCCTTAGCCGCTCGGTGTCCTCAAAGAAGGTTATGCGGCCATAGGCGTGAATGGCGGCGTAATTCCAGGTGGGCACTACCCGGCCGGTCTCCTGCTTGGCGGGGTACCAGTTTGGGGAGACATACGTGTCGAGCCCAAGAAAGATGATGAGCGCCTCGGCCTCAGGAACGGTTTCCCGCCACTGCGCGTTGGCGCGCGACACATGCCCGGTCAGGGTTCCGTACTCACCCTTGCTCTCATCCAGCAGCAGCGGAAGATGGGTCGCCACCAGCCCGCGGGTGGTGTTGGTGACCAGCGTCGCCAGCTCGCTCTGCTTCATGGCGGCATGCAGGATGGCGAGGTCTTCCACTTCAAATGCTTTCGGTGTGTACACGGCTCCTCGTTTGCCCCTTGGCTTGTCTTATACCATTTAGACTTCCTCAGAGGGGCCGCCATGTCTTCGCCGCCGAACAGAAAGCACGCCGGTACCACTGCGGTGGAAGCGCCCGTTCCCGAGCCCTCTTTTGCGGAGCGTGCGCGTACCTTGTTGCATTTGAACCGGGTGGGCAGCCTTTCTACGCTTTCACGCAAGCGGCCGGGCTTTCCCTTCGGATCAGTCATGCCCTACGTGTTGGATGACGCGGGACGGCCTGTCTTCCTGATCAGCACCATGGCCATGCACACGCAAAACCTGCAGCAGGATCGCACGCGCCAGCCTGCTGGTGATCCAGGCGGACACAGGCGGCGACGTGCTCGGGGCTGCGCGGGTGACGGTGATGGGTAACGTCTCCGTGATCGTGGAGCCTGAAGTGGCGGAAGCCCGGCGGCTCTACCTGGATCTTCACCCCAACAGCAAGTACTGGGTTGACTTCGACGATTTTTCCTTTTTCCGGATGGACGTAATCGATGTTTATTACGTGGGCGGCTTCGGAGTGATGGGGTGGATTGCGGCCGCCGAGTATGGCGAGGCGCACGCCGACCCATTGGCGGATGCGGCCGCCGGCATCCTGCAACACATGAATGCCGATCACCAGGATGCGCTTATCCTGCTGGCGCGGGTTCTCGCTGGGATCGACGCGCAGGAGGCGGTGATGACTGCAGTGGATCGCCTCGGTTTCCATGTGCGGTTGAAGACCGAAGCGGGCATGCGGGGCGCCCGGCTGGCGTTCCCGCGTGAAGTGAGTACTCCAGGGGAAACCAGGAAGGTCCTGGTGGAAATGGTGCAGCAGGCTCGCCGCTCGTGACTACACTCTATCGCCCAGACCTGCTCTACGCGTGCGGAGGCTTCACCGAGGGCGCTGGCCTTTTGGTGAGCCAGGGCGTGGTGGTGGCGGGTGCTGACCCGTCCGCTGAGATAGTTTCTTTGCCGGGAAAGGCGCTGCTGCCGGGTTTTGTCAATGCTCACTCTCATTCCTTTCAGCGGCTGATTCGGGGCAAGTCGGAGTCCAGGGTGACCAGTGGGCGCGACTTCTGGTCGTGGCGGGGGACGATGTATCACGCCGCGGCACAGCTCGATCCGCAAGACGTATACGACGTGGCGCGCATGGCGTTTCTGGAGATGTTGCTTGCCGGGACCACAACCGTGGGAGAGTTCCACTATCTGCACAATGCTCCTGGCGGGCATCCGTACGACGACCCAAACCTGTTGAGCAAGCAGGTCATCGCGGCCGCCCAGTCTGTGGGGATACGTATCGTGTTACTGCGATCGGCATACTTGCGATCGGGGTACGAGTTGCCTCCGGATCCGGGGCAGATCCGATTCTATGAATCGTCCGGCCAGTTTCTCGACAACCTGGCGGCGCTGGTAGAAACCTATCCTGCCGATTCAACCGAAGTGCGATTTGGCGTTGCTCCGCACAGCCTCCGTGCCGTGCCTCTGCGCGAGCTCAAAGAGATCGCTGCGTGGTGCCGCGAGCGTAAGCTGCCGCTGCATATGCACGTGGCCGAGCAGGTGGCGGAAAACCAGGCTTGCTTACGAGAATACGGGATGACTCCAGTGGAGCTGCTCGCCAGCGAAAATCTGCTTGGCCCCGACTTCACTGCGGTCCATGCGATTCATATCACGGGCGAGGAGATTGCGGGGCTTGCCGGCGCCAACGCGACCATATGCTCGTGCCCCACCACGGAGCGCAACCTGGGGGACGGCGTGATCGTCGCCGACCAGGTGATGCGAGCGGGTATCCGCATTGCCTTGGGGTCGGATAGCCAGGCGCAGATCGATCCGCTGGAGGATGCGCGCGAGCTTGATTACCACTTAAGGCTTGATCGGCAACAACGGGCTATCCTCGACCAGATTGGAGAGCAGACGCTGTCATCGCGGCTCTTTGACTGCGCTACCGTCCATGGGGCCCGTGCCCTGGGTGTGTGTGCCGGTGAGTTGTCGCAGGGCGCCTTCGCTGACTTCATTACGGTGGATCTGGATGAGGTGTCAATCGCGGGAAACTCCGGCGAAGATCTGCTGCCCCTGGCCGTCTTCTCGCTGAGCCGCTCCGCCATTCGCGATGTCGTTGTCAACGGTCGCTGGGTTGTCCGCGATCAGCGGCACCCGCTGCAGGAGGAGATTGTCTCGCGGTTCAAGCAGCTGCACCGCAAGCTTTGGGGAAGTACGGCCGGCGCACGTGTTTGACCCATCGACGACCCATGCAGACGAGTGAACGCTGGCTCCATGCAATCCTGCTCTTGGTCGCGCTGCTTCTCTGCCTGCTGCGCTTCGCTTTCTTGCGGGCGGATTTTCCTAACCACTCGCCCTGGATGTCAGATCAGGCCAAGTTCACCGACGAAGGTTGGTGGTCCAGCGGCGCGGTACGGCATTTTCTTATCGGCCACTGGGAAGTCGAGGGAGACTATAACCCCGCGGCTGCGGTTCCCGCGTGGCCTGTCCTGCTGACGATGGTCTTCCATTTCACTGGGGTCAGCATCGTGGCGGCGCGCGCCGTGAGTGTGGTGTTCTCCATTGGGACCGTGGGGCTCGTTTACCTGCTGGTGCGGCGATATGGTGGGCCTGGCGCGGAGACGGCGGCGGCACTTGCGGCGCTGCTGCTGGCGGCAAGTCCCTTCGCCTTCGCTTTCAGCAGGCTGGTGACGCTAGATACCGTGGCCGCCTTCGAGTTTTGCCTGCTGATGTGGGTCGCAGGGTACGCTGATCAAAGGCGCATGTGGCCTTTGATCACGCTTGGCCTGCTGATCCCCGTGATGTTGTTGACCAAGACTACGGCGGCTGCTTTGCTGCCGGCAGTCGTATGGTTGCTCTGGATGGGAACAGGGAAACGGCGCTTCCTCAAGGCGATCCTGGTCGTGGGTGCCCTGGCGGGTGCAGGCATGGGCGGTTATCTGTTCCTCGTCTTACGATCCCGATACGCCGCGGACTACCGCTATTTCTATGACATCAATGCACTGGCGGATGTGGAGTGGGGGCGCACCGCTTCTTTTCTTCGGCAACTGCTGCATCATGGCTTGTGGATCGATCGCGTCTTGTATCCGGCGGGGCTGGCGGTGCTTGTGCTTTCTCTGGTCTGGTTGCGGCAGCTCGTGGCGAAACCCTCTCTTTGCCGCGTCCTGGCTTGCCTTCGCCGGGCAAGCGGCCTATATCCTTCGCCGCCAGGATGATTACGCTCCTCGATATTTTCTTGCCATGCTGGTGCCGTTGATCCTGGTCCTGGTGCTTGCTCTGCAGGAGCTGAGAATCCGCAATCGCGCGGTGGCCTCGCTTCTGGCAGCCACGCTGGCGGCGGCCCTGGTGCTCGATATGGCGCAAGTCGTGGGATTCGTGAGGCACCGCCAATACCAGTTCTACGAAGCGGCCGAATCCATTCGGGCCATCGTGGATGCAGACCGGAAGGCGCATCGCCTGTTGCTGGGCGCAAGCGGCGACCAGTTGTCGCTGATGATGGGGGTTCCCTCGATCAATGACGGATACAGTAGTGAGGATCTGGACAAGAAAGCGGCGTCTTATCGTCCCGGCTGGTATGTCGGATGGAACGACCTCGACCAGGATATCCTTGGAGACCTGTCGGCTTTTCGCCTGGACAAAGTCGCTACCTTCCGGGTCTTTGACAATGATCAAAGAAACTTGTTGACGCTCTATCGCATGGTCGTGGTGAAGGAGGCTCCTCGATGATGAAGATTTTTCTCGCGTTCCTGCTTACCCTGGCGATCGCTCTTCCGGCTTCGGCAGCGACGCCTCTTGATGTGATCTTTGACACCGATATGGGGAACGATGTTGATGACGCGCTGGCTTTGGCGATGCTGCATGCATTTGCCTCCAGGGGCGAGGTGAAACTGCTGGCCGTGACCGTGAGCAAAGACAATCCCTGGGCTGCGGAATATGTTCGCCTGGTGAATGAGTACTACGGCCGGGGCACGATTCCCGTCGGTATTGTTCATGACGGCAAGACCCGGGAAGACGGCTTGTACGTAAGGCAGGTGTGCGAGCTGCATGGCCGCCATCCTGATAAGCACGCAGGACGCGGTGCCGTTACTGAGAAAGACATTGGCCGCTGAATCTGACGGCGCCGTTACCATGATCCAGGTAGGTTTCTCGACCAATCTGGCGCGGTTGATCGAATCTGCTCCCGACCGGTTCAGCGATCTGAGCGGTATGGAGCTGGTAAAGAGAAAGGTTCGCCTGCTGACGGTCATGGCCGGGAACTTTGCCGACCCCAAACCGGAATACAACGTAATGACCGATATACCCGCCGCATCCAAACTCTTTGCGTCGTGGCCCACCGATATTTACTTCAGCGGATTCGAAATTGGAGCGGCGATTCTGTTCCCCGCTGCCAGCATCGAGTACGATTTTCCCGCGGGCAACCCAGTCGCGGAGGCGTATCGGTTATACGCCAAGATGCCGTATGACCGCCCAAGCTGGGATCTGACTACGGTCCTCTATGATCTGCGGCCCGATCGTGGATACTTTGATGTATCGCCACCGGGCAACGTCCTTGTTTCGCCGGATGGTGCAACCAAATTCCAGCCCGCTGCAGCAGGGAAAGCGGTACTTTCTAAAGGTCAATCCAGTGCAGGCAGCGAGGGTTCGAGAAGCTTGCGTGTGGCTCGCTTCACAGCCTAAGTAAGCAAACCGCAGGTCCCTCCACTCCGCTACGCTCCGGTCGGGATGACAATTTATTTGAAGGAATCGGCGGTCAATGCCACAACAAGATTGTCATCCCCGACCGGAGCGTACCCGGATTTCCTGACATGCATCATTGGACGAGACGGCGTGTGCGCCTTTCCGCAAAGAAAGACGCATGCAGTTCGTCGACGCCATCAAAGCTCTAGAGGAAAGCCGGGGTAGCGGGAGGGACCTGCGGTTGGCACTTCGCTCGCTAGAAAACTTTGTCTAACTGAAAGAAGATCTTCCTGTGGTCCTTGCCGTTGCCGGCGGCTCCGGCAATCTCGAAGGGGCCGATCGCTGTCTTCACCACGATGCCCACGACTCCGTCCATGGGCACGCTGGGCTCGTTAGGAACGAAGAACGTTTTCCCCACTTCATAGGTGGTTAGCAGCGAGATAGTGTCTCCCAGAAAGGGGGGCAGCCTGGCGAGCCGGCGAATGTAGCCCGTCTGAAACAAGTAGTACTGGTTGGTGAGTAGCTCGTTCTCGCCAAAGGCAGAGAGCTGGAGCCCGCCCCCCAACGAGAATGGAGGGATCCCAGTGGCCTCGTAACCCAGCGTCGAACCACCGGAAACAGAGAGATACGCCGAGGATTTTGTGTTCAAAGGAAAAAGAAAGTGCGTGAATAGCTCGGTAAGAGGGAACGGCTTGTTGGTTCCGGTATTGGCATCCCACCACTCGCCACGGAAAGTCGCCGACATTCCCCTCATCGGCAAAACGGGATCATCCGTCACGTCGAGGTTGTAGTGAAACCGGGTAACTCCGATACGTCCCGATTGGATGGGATAAACAACCGTGTCTCCAATAACTGGAGAGTATCTTTGATAAGCCGATTTATATCCAAGGCGGGCCTCCGCTTTGTTGCTGAAGGTGTACCCGAAATCGAGGGCTCCGCCAAACTGGCGCTTACGGTATTGCGAGTCGATGTGGTTGTCGTAGTAGAAATAAAACTTGTTGGTGTCGAGATCGAGCTGCGGAGCGATGAACCATCGGGTGGCAGGGGTGAAAGGGTGATAGTACTCCGACTTTAACTCGTAGATGGAGCCCACGATCACGTCATTGCGCAGTTCCGAGCCAAAGCTGCCATAGTCAAGGAAGGTAATGCGCGCGCCCGCGCTGAACAGCACTTCGTTGTAGTTTGTTCCATCGATGATGATCAATGGACGAACGATCGGCGGAGAGTACGACTTCTCTTCGACAGAAACCAGCAGGCCCGGTTTGCCGTCCTTGTCCGTCATGCTGTAGCCCAGCGAGGCAAAGCGCCCGGTGCCTGCGATCCGGGTGAATTGCTGCTCCAGGTTGACGGTATTCACCGGCTTGCCGACGTCCGGACCCAGTCTCTTTTCGATCCTGTTCGCCAGCTGGGGCGTGGTGCCTGTCACCTCGAGGAATTGAGGAACGGGAGTCTCTAAAGTCCGGCTCTCGCGCCGGGCAACGTATTGCTTCCAGGCCTCATCATCGACGGCAAGTTTGCTCAGGATGGCCTGTTTGCTCTCGGCCGCCTCATAACCAAGCCGGATGAGCTCCGGAGCCTTGTCATAATCGAGTGTCGTGTACTTGTTCAGGGGAACCGTGACCAGAACATCGGCCATCTGCATGCTCTTGAGTTCGTTGGCCGCGATCATCACGCTCAGTGACTGTCCTAGAACAGAAAAACTGGAGAGCGGTTGTTGCGCGTTGAAAGAGCCCGCTTGCAGATAGACGGCGATCGTAAGCTGGGCGCCCATGCTCTGCGCCACGTCGACCGGCAGGTTGTTGAGCAGGCCACCATCCGCATAAAGATTGTTGCCGGAGCGTACCGGACTAAAGAGCCCGGGCAGGGACATGGTGGACCGCAGAGCCAGGGAGAGCGATCCATCGTGAAAGACGTGCTGCCTGCCGGTATTGAGCTCGGTGGCCACGCAGGCAAAGGGGGTGGGCAGATCGTTGAAGCTTTTCACCTGGGAGTAGGGAAGTGCCACGTGATCGAGAATGAAGCTTACCTGCTGTCCGGCGTTGAAGCCTTCGGGCAGCTGAACGCCGTGCCGCAGCCCAAACTCGAGGCGCGTCGGGAATTCAACCGCATCCTCTTTGCGCCGGTAGGAAAGGTCTCGAAATGGAAGCTCGCCGCTGAGTGCCTGGTCCCAGTCCACGTTCTGAATCATTTGCTGGATCTGGTCAGGAGAGCGGCCCGTCGCATAGATGCCGCCGACCAGGCCACCCATGCTGGTGCCGGCGACCAGGTCTACCGGCACATGGTGCTCGTAAAGCCACTGCAGCACCCCGATGTGCGCCAGGCCGAGGGCGCCGCCGCCTTCGAGCACCAGGCCAATCTTCTGCCGGGGTTTCAGGTCCTGGCTCTGCAGGACGGAGCTGCCGAAAAGCAGAAGCATCAAGAGCACCGCAGCGCTGCCCGGCCACGTTGCGCCGAGCGGCTTCTCTCATCTGCATGACCGCAGGATGCTTGATTCATCGAAGGTCCATCATCGCGCACAACTCTCTGCGCGCGAAAGTACCATTCTTGGAGCGCACTCCCATAAACAGCCCCGACTATCGCAGTTTCGCAAATGGTGTAGACCGAAGCCAGAGGCCTTTTCGTGGTTTTCTCCCAAGGAAAACCACACCTCGCGATCTTTACCAGGCCGCAGTATCTGCGTAACTGCTCAGTCGAAGACCACCGTCTTGTTCCCGTAGCAGAGGATGCGCTGTTCCAGATGCCAGCGCACGGCGCGCGAAAGAACAATGCGTTCCAGATCGCGGCCCTTTCCGATCAGATCGTCGAGCCGGTCGCGATGCGAGACCCGGATCACATCCTGTTCAATAATCGGCCCCTCGTCGAGTACCTGCGTTACATAGTGGCTGGTGGCGCCGATGAGCTTTACGCCGCGCTCGAAGGCGGCATGGTAGGGCCTGGCGCCGGCAAAGGCGGGCAGAAACGAGTGGTGAACATTGATGATCTTTTGCGGATAACGAGCCACGAACTCGGGGGAGAGGACCTGCATATAGCGGGCCAGCACGATGAGCTCAATCTCGTTCTCCTCGAGCAGCGCGAGCTGCTTCTTTTCTGCAGCAGCCTTTTCGGCCGGTGTGACCGGAATGTGGTGAAAGGGCACGTTGTAGAAATCAGCCAGGTCGCGCGCCTCGTTGGTGATTGCTGATCACCAGCGCTATCTGACAGGGCAACTCCCCAACCTGATGGCGGTAGAGCAGGTCGATAAGGCAATGCTGATAACGGGACACAAAGATGGCGACGGCGGGCCGCCTCTGGCCCATCACTACCTGCCAGGTGAATCCATACTCCGCGGCCAGCGGGGCGAAGGCAGCGGCGAACGTCTCCTGGTCAAGATCAAAGCCGGCCAGCGACCACTGGATGCGCATGAAGAAGAGTCCCAGCGTTGCATCCTGGTGCTGGTCGGCATGCAGGATGTTGCCGCCATGCTCCAGGATGAACCGCGCAATGCCGAAAACCAGACCCTTGCGGTCCTTGCAATACAGCAACAGGGTGGCGATGTTTTCCATGACTCTTGTGCTCCGGGCTGCTCTGGTATACTGGATGGATACGAGAAGTATCTTAGGCGCGGAAACCCCTCATGTGTGGAATCTTAGGCTATTTTCGAAAAAACCACGCCATCGACCCAAAATTGGGCGCCACCCTGCTCAATATGCTGCAGGCACTGGGGCGCCGCGGCCCTGATTCCGCCGGCGTGGCCATGGTGGGCCCGCCGCACCAGGCCGCCTATATCGTGCGCCTGCAAGCAGGCGATGAGCTGGAGATGAGCAAGCAGGCCATCGAGGCGAACCGGGAGGCGGTGCAGATATTCGCTGCCGGGCTCGACGGTGCTTCCGATCTCTCGTGCAGTGGCGTGTATGTGCGCTTCGTGCTCGCCGGCGACATTGACCTGCCTGCCTTGACCGGTGCGCTTGAGTCTCTTGGCCCAGGGGTAAGGGTGCTCAGCATCGGCCATGCGATGGAGCTCTCGAAGGAAGTGGGAACGCCGAACCTGCTGGAGGCAATGCACCATATCTCGACATTTGCCGGCACCCACGGCATTGGACACACCCGCTTGTGTACCGAGTCGATGGTCGATCTCAGCCATTCTCAGCCCTTCTGGGGGCGGGGAGCGGCGGATGTCGCCATCGTCCACAACGGGCACATCACCAACTACCACCAGCTGCGGCGCAAGTATGAGCAGCGCGGCGTGGGCTTTGTTACAGAAAATGATTCCGAAGTGCTGGCGGTTTACCTGGCGGAGTCGCTCAACCGGGGCGAGACACTGCGCCAGGGCCTGGATGGAGTGCTGCGGGATATGGACGGCGCCTTCAGCTGCCTGGCCGTGACCGCGACGGAGATGGGCTTCGTCAAAGATCCCTACGCCTTTAAGCCGCTGGTGATGGCCGAGACCGACGATTTCGTAGCCGTCGCGACCGAGGAGATTGCCATCCGTTCGGCGATCCCGGGTGATTACAAAGTCTCCGAAGCCCAGGTGGAGGAGGTGCGGGTTTGGTCGAGATAGCAGAGTCGATCGATGCCGGAGCGCTCTCCGTCCGCGAAGTGAACACGCTGATCCGGGCGCGGCTCGGGGGCGGCGCGGCAGAGATCTGCGTGGAAAACCCCAATGCGCGGCACAACCTGGCGGTGGCGCTTTTGCAACCAGGACGGGTGCGTTTTTTGGGCAGCGTCGGTTATTACTGCGGCGGCCTGATGGATGGCGCGGAGATCCAGGTGGAAGGCAGCGCAGGCTGGGGTTTGGCGGAGTCGATGAACAATGGCCACGTGGTCGTCCATGGGGGCGCCGGCAATGGCGCCGCGGCGGCCATCCGCGGCGGCACGGTGGTGATCCACGGCGATGCGGCAGCGCGGCTCGGAGTCTCCATGAAGGGCGGCCTGGTGCTGGTGGGCGGTGACTGCGGCTACATGGCTGGCTTCATGGGGCAGAAGGGAACCATGGTGGTGTGCGGCAACACCGGGCATGCCTTTGCCGACTCAATGTACGCGACGGTTTGCTACGTGGGGGGCAGCATTGGCCAGCTGGGCACGGATGCGGTGATCGAGCCGCTTTCGCCGGAAGAGGCGGAGCAGCTGGACCGTCTGCTTGCGCAACACCTTCCCCCGGCCCTGCGCGCGCAAAAGCCGGCCGGACGCGACTTCACCAAGGTAGTCGCCGGACGTAAACTATGGAACTTTGACAAGCACAATTGGCAGGCCTGGCAGGATGCTCTTTGATGAGTGACCACCTTACTCACCCGCTTCTCAGGACCAGCGGCACCTATACCGCCGAGGTAATGCACGGCATTCACGCCAAGGCGGAGACCGGCATCTACGAAATACGCGGCTACGGCACACTGCGCCAGCGGCGTTGGGCTACCTTCGACGACCTGACCTTCTTGCCCTGCGGGCTTACCCGTATCCCGCTCGAAGGGTATCGCGAGAAATGCTCCACCAAAACGGTCCTCGGCGGGCGTTTTGCCAAGCGCCCCCTGGAGCTGGAAATCCCCATCATGATTACCGGCATGAGCTGGGGAGCGCTCTCCTACAACGCCAAAGCCGCACTGGCCAAGGCCGCGGCCACGGGCGGGCACATCGAATACCACGGGCGATGGTGGTCTTTCTCCGGCGGAGCGGGAGTTTGCCAAGGACTATGTGTACGAGGTGCTTCCCTCACGCTACGGAATCGATGTGCACGATATGCGCGGGGCCAGCGCGATCGAACTGACCATTGGGCAAGGCGCCAAGCCAGGCACCGGCGGGCTGTTGCTGGGCTCAAAATCTCCGAGACCATCGCCCACCAGCGCGATCTGCCTGTAGGCGTGGACCAGCGCAGCCCGGCAAGGCATCCTGACATGCTGGGGCCGGATGACATGGTGATCAAGATTGAAGAGCTGCGCGAGGCCACGGATGGGCAGGTGCCCATCTTCGTCAAGCTGGGCGCGAGCCGGACCTTCGATGATGTGAAGCTTGCGGCCAAGGCCGGCGCCGACGTGGTGGTAGTCGACGGCATGGAGGGGGGAACCGGCGCGTCGCCCGCCATCCTGCAGGAGCATACCGGCATCCCCACGCTGGCGGCGGTATGCGAGGCGCGCGCGGCTCTGGAAGACTGCGGCCTGTATGGCGAGGTGCAGTTGATTATCGCCGGCGGCATCCGCGACGGAGTCGACGCCGCCAAGGCCATGGCCCTGGGCGCGGACGCGGTCTACATCGGCACCGCGGCGCTGATCAGCCTGAACTGCAACAAGCCTCTCTACGTGGAGGACTATCGCGCCCTGGGCACGGAGCCCTACCATTGCCATCATTGCCACACCGGGCGCTGCCCGGTAGGCATCACGACCCAGGATCCGGAGTTGATGAAGCGGCTGGATATCGAGCAGGGAGCCGAGCGCGCGTTGAACCTGCTGCGCGCCATGACGCTGGAGATCCAGATGCTGGCCCGCGCCTGCGGCAAGTCGGACGTGCATCACCTGGAGCCGGAAGACATGGCGGCATTGACCATGGAAGCGTCGATCATCTGCGGTGTTCCCCTGGCCGGCACGCGCAAGGTCTTCGGACGATAAGCAAGATGTCTTTCCTGTTAAAGTGCCCCAACTGTGGCGAGCGAAGCGTTTACGAGTTTCGCTTTGGGGGAGAGGTCCGGCAAAGACCTGCGCCCGATGCCGGGTATGAAGCCTTTGTCACCTACGCGCTTTATAAGCGCAACGTCGCCGGAGTGCAGTGGGAGTGGTGGTACCACCGCGGTGGCTGCGGCGAGTGGTTCAAGGCCAGCCGCAACACGCTGACCAATGAAGTGCACGAAACGCTGCTGCCGCAGGAGGAGGATCATGGCTGAGATCCTCTTTCAGTGGAATGGCAGCACGGTGGCTGCAGAACCCGGCGACACCATCGCATCCGCTTTGTACCGATCGGGCGTACGCACCTTCACTTACAGCTACCAATACGGCCGTCCTCGCGGTCTGCTCTGCCTCACCGGAAACTGCCCCAACTGCATGGTGAACGTGGACGGCGTGCCCAACGTGCGCAGTTGCATCACCCCGGCGCGCAGCGGCCTTTCGGTCTTGTCGCAGAATCAGAATGTCTATCGCGGCTTCGATTCGCCTGCGGTCAAGCGCTTCCCGGCTGCGCCGGCGCTGGCCGAGTCGCGGCACCATTACGAGCACAAGTATCTGCACTTCGATGTAGTGGTGGTCGGCGGAGGCCAGCACGGTGTAGAGGCCGCCCTGGCATCCGCCTCCGAGGGCATGCAGGTGGCCCTGCTGGAGAAAGAGGCTGTCGTTCGGACGGCAGCGGCGCCCCGCACCCGCTGATCACGACATTTTTGAACTGCAGTTGTTTCGGTTTGTATGAAGGCAACCTGGTGGGCGCGGTGCAAATCGATCATTCGCGGCCCAATGCGGAGACGCTTCTGCACCTTCGCGCCGGCAGCGTGATTGTCGCCACCGGCGCCTATGAGACCCAGTTTCTCTTTGCCAACAATGATCTGCCTGGCGTGATGCTTTCGACGGCAGTGCTTCGGATGATCCATCGCCACGCCATCGTGCCCGGCGAGCAGGCAGTGCTGATCGGCGATGCTGCAAGGTGTGCGGAGCTTGCGCCCACTCTTGAAGCGGCGGGGGTGGAGGTGGTGGCGAGCGTGCCCATCGAGTCCGTGGTCAGCGCCCGGGGAAGAGATCATGTCACAGGATTGGTAACCGAGACAGCTACCTATCAAGCGGATTTGGTGGTGATGTGCGGGCCGATGGTTCCCGGCGTGGGCGCCAACCAGGCATATCTTCCTCCGCCGTCGGCGCAATCTGCGGATGCGATCGCGTGCCTGTGCATGGATGTCTCGGGCCATGATGTAAAGGAGACTATCGAGGCCGGCATGGGCCACGTTGAGTTGATCAAGAGGTTCACCAAGCTGGGAAAGAGCGCCTGCCAGGGCCGCATGTGCCAGACGGCTGCGATCCATCTCTGCGCCCAGATCAGCGGGCAAACCATCGCGCAGGTGGGGACGACGGTCGCCCGGCCTCCCGCTCCTCCAGTGACGCTGGGCGTTCTCGCCGGCATGAGACATCATCCGGTGCGGCGCACGCCCATGCACGATCAACACGACCGCCTGGGCGCTGTCTGGATGGACATGAGCGATTGGAAGCGGCCGCGCTATTACGACGCGGCCGGCAATCAAACGCAGCAAGCCTGCGTCGAGCAGGAGTACCGCGCGGTACGGGAGCGTGCCGGCTTGATTGACGTCAGCACGCTGGGCAAGATCGAGGTCAAGGGAAGCGATGCCGGCCGCCTGCTCGACCTGGTCTTTACCCACAAATTCTCCACGCTGCCCATCGGCCGGGTACGCTACTCCGTGCTCTGCGATGAGCTGGGAGCGATCGTGGACGATGGCACCATCTCGCGTATGGACGAGCAGCGCTACTTTCTTACCACCACGACCGGCAACGCGGAGTTTGTGCATCAATGGCTGGAATGGTGGGCAGCCGCGGCGGGATGGAAGGTCAACATCATCAACCTGACCGCGGGCCTTGCCTCCATGAACCTGGCCGGTCCTCTGGCGCGTGGCGTCCTGGCGAAGCTGACCGGAGTGCGACCTTTCCTCCGCAGCCTTTCCCTACATGGATTGGCGGCAGGCGTCCGTGGCCGGTGTGCCCGCCACCATGATGCGCATCGGCTTCGTCGGCGAGATGGGTTGGGAGATTGTGGTCGCGGCGGAGTACGGAAGCTATCTCTGGGAGCAGGTGCTGCAGGCAGGCGCCGCGGTCAATCTCCTCCCCTTTGGGGTGGAGACGCAACGCGTGCTGCGCCTGGAAAAGAAGCACATCATCGTGGGCGTGGACACCGATGCCCTGAGCAACCCCTATGAAGCGGGGATGGCCTGGGTGGCAAAACTCGACAAGGCGGATTTCATTGGCCGGGCGGCACTGTCACGCGTGAAGCAGAACCCGCTGGAGCGCGTGCTCGTCGGGTTTGAATTGGAAGGAACCACGGCGCCTCCCGACGGCTCCCCGGTATTGATCGAGGGCAGACCGGTTGGTTATGCCACCAGTGTCCGCTACTCATGGGAAAAGGAGAAGGTGATCGGGATGGCGTTGGTTACGCCTGCGGAAGCGAGGCCGGGCACGCGGATTACTCTGCGCTCCGACGCGGTGGATTACTACGCCAACGTGGTTCAGGAAGTCTTTTACGACCCTGCGGGGGATCGGTTGAAGATGTGATGGAAAGGCAATCGGCATTGCATCGCTGTCATCTCCAGGCGCAGGGCCAGCTGAAGACTTTTTCGGGTTGGCAGCTTCCCGCCTGGTATACGGACCCTTCGCGCGAGCTGGAGGAGGTGCGCGCTTCTGTGGGCATTTCCGACGCGAGTTATCTTTCCAAGCTCGATCTTCGCGGGCCGGCCGGCGAGTTTCCTCCGCCGGCGCGGTTATGGAAGCTCACCCCTGCGCATGCGCTGGTTATCTCTCCGCTGCCTATCGGCTTGGCTGCTTCTCTCTCGGTCACCGACGTTACTTCCCTCTACAGCGCAATTCTGCTGGCCGGTCCAAACTCACGGGATGTGCTGCAGAAGCTGACGACGCTCGATGTGCGCGACTCCGCGATGCCCGAGGGCGCCGCCCGCCAGACGCGCCTCGCTCATGTCAACGCCACCATCCTGCGCAGCGAAGGATTTCTCATACTGAACACCCGCGATGTGGCGGAGCATGTGTGGGAAGCATTGCTGCACGCGGGCGCGCGGCCCTTCGGGATGCTGGCCCAGCAGCAGTGGATGGGGTTGGGTCAATGAAGACGCATAAACCTGAACCGGTGATGTGGGGCCGGCATGCGCTCAAGCCCACCTACGATGTGGCCATCATCGGCGCCGGGCGTTCATGGACTGGCGGCGGCTTACTACCTGGGCAAGATGCACGGCATTCGCAAAGTAGCGCTGCTCGAGAAAGGCTATATCGGGTGCGGGAACAGCACCCGCAACACGGCGATTCTGCGATCCAACTACCGCACCTATCCCGGCATCGCTTTCTACGACGCGTCGCTTCGCCTCTACGAAGGCCTCGCCGAGGAGCTGGATTGGCAGCTCGACTTCAACCAGAGCGGGCATTTCACCCTGGCGCACAATGACTCGTCGATTACCGGCCTGAGAATCCGCGCGGAAAACAATCGCTTGATGGGGGTCGACAGCCGCATGGTCGACCGGGACGAACTGCGGCGCATGGTGCCTGCGATGGATATGTCTGACCGGCCGCACCTCCCCATACTGGCGGCGCTCTACCATCCTCCCGGAGGAACCATTGGGCATGATGAAGTGGTGCAGGGTTACGGCCACGCCTGCGACGCCATGGGCATCGAGGTGCACCAGTTCACGGCGGTCACCGGGCTTGTGGTCGCTGGGCGCAAGATCATCCAAATTCAGACGACCAGGGGCGACTTATCCGCGGGCGCGGTTCTCAATGCCACTGCCGGATGGGCCACCACCATCTCCGACATGGCAGGCGTGCCGCTTCCCATCGTGAGCCAGCCTCTCCAGGCTTGCGTCACGGAATTGATCGAACCGTTTCCTGGATTACGTGATCGTCTCTTCGAACCTGCATGTGTACGTCAGCCAGACGGCGAAGGGCGAGCTGGTGATTGGCTCCGAGGTGGATCCTTACCAGACCTACTGCACCCGCTCCACGCTGCCCACTCTGGAGCAGATGGCCACCTATACCCTGGAGCTGTTTCCCCAGCTCCACGCCCTGAAAATTCTTCGTCAATGGGCCGGGGTGTGCGACATGACGCCGGATTATGCTCCTATCATGGGTGCGGCTGGTGGACTGGATAACTTCTTTATGGATGTAGGCTGGGGCACGTGGGGCTTCAAGGCTGGCCCCATCGCCGGCAAGTGCCTGGCAGAAACCATCGCCACCGGCAAGGCCGCGGCCCTGATGGAGCCATTTGCGCCCAGCCGATTCGAGAGCGGTAAGCTGCTGGGCGAAAAAGCTTCGGCTTCAGTTTCGCAGTAGAAAACGGAGAACACAAAATTGGCAGACGATCTGAAGGCGCTGGTGAAGGAAAAAGGCATCGAGTACTTTTTGTGCTCTTTCGTGGAAATGAGTGGGATTCCCAAAGCCAAGCTCGTCCCAGTCAGCGCGCTGGACGAAATGGTGAGCGACGGTGCTGGGTTTGCCGGCTTTGCGGCGGGCAATGTCGGCCAAGGTCCGCACGACCCGGACCTGGTGTCCGTACCGGATATGCAGGCCATGATCGTGCTGCCCTGGCGAAAAAGCATCGCGTGGGTTCCGGGGATGCTGCAGGTAGAGAATCAACCGACCAAGTATTGCCCGCGCAGAATTCTGGCCCGCCAACTGGAGATTGGGCGCCAACGCGGTTACGAATTGATGGTGGGCACGGAGCCGGAGTTCATGCTGCTCAAGCGGGCTCAGGATGGCTCCTGCGCGCCCTGGGACGCCCTGGATAACGCGGCCAAGCCCTGTTACGATATGCGCGCCCTCCACCGCAACCTCGATCTTCTGACCAGGCTGCTCGGCTATATGCAGGAGCTGGGATGGGAGCCGTATGCCGCCGACCATGAGGATGCGAACTGCCAGTTTGAAATCAACTGGAAGTATGCGGATGCGCTCACTACCTGCGACCGGCTGACCTTTTACAAGTGGATGGTCAAGATTCTCGCCGAGGAGCAGGGGCTTATGGCGACGTTCATGCCCAAGCCCTTTGCCAACCTTACCGGCAACGGTTCGCATTGCCATCTGAGCCTTGCTGATTCGTCTTCCAGGAAGAATTTGTTTGATAGCGCGGACGATGCGCTTGGTCTTTCGGCTGAGGGTCGCTGGTTCATGGGTGGAATACTGAAGCATGCGCCTGCGTTGAGTGCGATTCTGGCCCCGACGGTGAATAGCTATAAGCGTCTTATCCGGGGAAGGCCGCGTTCCGGCGCTACCTGGGCGCCGGTGTACATCACCTATGGCAGCGCGAACCGGACGCAGATGATCCGCGTGCCCGGCCCAGGGCGGATAGAAAACCGGATGGTGGATGCGGCGGCGAACCCTTATCTGGCCTGTGCGGCGATGCTGGCGGCTGGGCTGGATGGCATCGATCAACGGATCGATCCCGGCGTGCCCAGCCACGACAACCTGTATGAGGTGTCATGGGAGGAATTGCACGCGCGGGGGATTGGCCATCTTCCGTCCACGCTCCAAGCCGCGGTAGAAGCTTTATCGCAGGATGAGGTGGTGCGGAACTCGCTGGGCGACGAGTACGCGGAGTACTACATCCAGGTGAAGTCAGAGGAGTGGGAAAGCTACCACAACAGCGTCAGCCAGTGGGAGCTGGATCATTATCTGAATGTTCATTGAGGTGGGAAAGAAGAGGCCGAGAGATCTGCAGTTACTTTTCCCCTGCAACCAATGTTTCAGCTGGCGCCGGCCAGAAGTAGCGCTCCTTCTTCACCGCTTCGATGTACGCTGCGCGCGCTTCCTGCACAGCATGGCTCTCAGATACTTCGGCAATCGGCACATCCCACCAGGAGTCATACCCAGGCACGCGGTCGTTGTAATCTGTCTCAACCACGACTACAGAAGTACGCGGCTGCTTCCTCGCCTCCGCCAAAGCAGCGGCCAGTTCATCATAAGTGCGCGCAGTTACCGTGTAAGCGCCCAGGCTGGCGGCGTTGGCGGCGAAATCCGTGGGGATAATAGCCCCGGTCAGCCCGTCTTCGCGATAACGATACTCCGTGCCAAATCCCCCGCTGCCGCAAGCACGGCTCAAACCTCCAATGCTCGAAAAACCATGGTTGTCGAACAACACAATGTTGAGCTTGATCTTCTCCTGCAGGCTGGTAACGATCTCCTGGGCCATCATGAGATACGACCCGTCCCCGATCAACACGTAAACCTCGCGGGTGGGATCCGCCATTTTGACGCCCAACCCCCCACCAACTTCGTAACCCATGCAGGAGTACCCATAATCCATGTGATATCCCTTGGGGTCGCGCGTCCGCCAGAGCTTGTGCAGATCACCCGGCAAGCTCCCCGCTGCGTTGACAATAATGTCCCTCGGCTCGAGGGTTGCATTCAGCAGTCCGACCACCTCGCCCTGGCTGAGCGGCGGCCCGTGCCGGCGGGCGAAGATCCTATCCACTTCCTGATCCCACGCAGCGCGAAGCCGCGCGACCTGGCATTGGTAGCTCTCGGGAACATGCCACGATGACAGCGCGGCGCCCAGCTCCTCCAGCGTTTGCAGGGCATCCGCGGTCAACGGCAGCGCAGCGTGTTTGAACGCGTCGAACTCGGCGACATTGATGTTCACAAAGCGCACCGCCGGGTTCTGGAAGGCGGTTTTAGAAGCCGTGGTGAAGTCGCCCAGCCGGGTCCCGATGGCGATGACCAGGTCCGCGTCCCTGGCCAGAAGATTTGCCGCGGAGGTGCCGGTGGCCCCGATGGCCCCGGCCAATTGCGGATGATCGGCGTGCAGAGCGCCCTTGCCCGCCTGTGTCTCGGCAACCGGAATTCCGGTTCGGCTGGCGAAGCGGGATAATTCACCCGTCGCCTCGCCATAGATGACGCCACCGCCGGCAATAATGAGCGGCTTTTGCGAAGAGCGAATCCATTCCGCCGCCTGCTTCAGCAAATCCCTGTCAGCGCGAGGTCGGGCGATGGTCCAGACACGGCTCTCGAAAAATTCTTCCGGATAATCGTAGGCCTCGGTCTGCACATCCTGCGGCAGAGCCAGCGTCACCGCTCCGGTTTCCGCCGGCGAGGTGAGAACCCGCATCGCTTCCGGCAGGGCGGTGAGAATCTGCTCCGGCCGCTGGATGCGATCCCAGTAACGAGACACGGGACGAAAGCAATCATTCACCGAGATATCCTGGCTCTGCGGCGATTCCAGTTGCTGCAAGACCGGCGCGACATTGCGCCGGGCAAAAATATCGCCGGGCAGCAGCAGAACAGGAATCCGGTTGATCGTAGCCAGGGCCGCGCCGGTGATCATGTTGGTCGCCCCCGGCCCGATGGACGAGGTACAGACCAGGGTGCGCAGTCGATTGCTCATCTTGGCAAAACCGGCGGCGGCGTGAACCATGCCCTGCTCATTGCGAAAAAGGTAGTAGGGAAAATCGGGGTTCTGTTGCAGGGCCTGCCCAATGCCGGCAACATTGCCGTGACCAAAGATGCCCAGGCAACCGCCAAAGAAGGTTTGCTCCCTGCCGTCACGCGCGACGGATTGCACTTTAAGAAACTGAATGACGGCTTGCGCCATGGTCAGCCTGAGCGCCATATCGTACCCCCGTTTTTGATCCCTACCATCGTACTGCAGGATAAGCGCTTAGCCAACGCCCATCCGCGGCCTAACCGCGCAGTGCCTGGTCCAGGTCCGCGATCAGATCTTCGGCGCCCTCCAGGCCGACCGAGAGCCGTAGCAGAGACTCCGGTGAGCGCGAGAAAACGCCCTCGATCGAGGCCCGATGCTCAATCAAGGAGTGGGTGCCGCCCAGGCTGGTGGCGCGCACGATCAGCTTCAGCCGGGAAGCGACGGCAAAGGCCTCATCCCGCCCGCCGCGCACTTCGAACGAGAGCATTCCCCCGAAGTCGCGCATCTGCCTGGAGGCAATCGCATGGCCCGGATCGCAGGCCAGGCCAGGATAATGCACCAGCGCGACGGCGGGGTGGGTGGATAGATATTCCGCAATCCGGCGGGCATTTTCGCAGTGCAGGCGCATGCGCGGCACGAGCGTTTGCAGTCCGCGCAAAATGAGCCAGCAATCGAACGGCGAAAGGACCGCGCCGCCCACCCGCTGGAAATCCTTGATCCGCGCGGCCAGATCAGATTTCTGCCCGAAGATCACCGCTCCGCCCAGGGCATCGCAGTGCCCGGAAAGATATTTGGTCAGGGCATGGATAACCAGGTCCGCTCCCAGCTCAAGCGGGACGCTGCAGCACCGGGGTGGCGAAGGTATTTTCGCAGGCCAGAAGCACTTTCTGGCTGCGCGCACACTCGGCGACCGGGCTGTATGTCGACCACTTCGATCAGGGGGTTGGTTGGGGTCTCCAGCCAGAAGAGCTTGGTTTCCGGGCGGCAGGCGTTGCGCAGTTCTTCGATATTCCGCATGTCCACGAAGGTGTGCTGCAGCCCCCAGCGGGCGAAGATTCCGGTGATTAGCTCGCGGACCCCGAAGTATAAATCCCGGTGCAGCACCACATGGTCGCCCGGCGCCAGAGCCTGAAACACTGCCAGGCTGGCCGCCATGCCCGAGCTGAAGGCAACCGCCTCGACGCCACCCTCCAGATCGGCCAGGCATTGTTCCAGCGAGTTGCGATTGGGATTGTCGATCCGGCTGTAGAAGTAATGCCGGGAGAACTCGCCATCAGGATCGCGCTCAAAGGTGGTGGAAGTGTAGAGAGGTGTAGTGACCGCGCCAGTGGCCGGGTCAACATGCCGGCCGGAGTGGATGCTGAACGTTTGCAGCTTGTGGGTAGGATCGGGCGTCGACGTCATTCCCTGAGTTTATTACGTAGCCAGTGTTACCGGATCAATGCGGCCAGCTTCTGGAGACAACTATACGCGGCTTACTCGTATCTGAAGGACTGTGCATTTAACGGCCGTTGCCATACCTGTCCGGGACGAGGCAAAGCGAATTGGCAGCTGCCTGGCTGCTCTCGCGCGTCAATCCGTTCCCGCAAACCATGTTGTCCTGCTATTGAACAACTGCACCGACGAGACCGCGGAAGTAGTAAGAGCAATGCCCGCAGCAGCCCACCGGCTCCACATTATCGAGTGCAGCCTGGAGGGACCCTCCGCCAGCGCCGGCGTGGCCCGAGGGCTGGCGATGAAACACGTCATCTCCTTGGTGAGCGAGGGGGTGATCCTGACTACGGATGCGGATGGGGAAGTTCCGGACAACTGGATCGAGGCAAATTTGCGAGCGATCGAGGCGGGCGCGGACGCGGTCTGTGGCATGGCGGTGATCGACCCGCTCGAAGCCCTGCTTATCCCGCCGCACCTGCACGACGATGATGCTCGGGAGGTCGCCTATGGTCGGCTGCTGGACGAGATCGAATCGATGATCCTGCCGGATCATGCGGATCCATGGCCTCGCCACACGGAAGATTCAGGCGCCAGCATTGCGATCACCACGTCCATGCTTCGCAATGTCGGCGGTGTGCCCTTTCTGCCTTCAGGAGAAGACCGGGCCCTGATCGAAATGCTTCGCTTGATGGATGCTCGAGTGCGGCACGACCCGCAAATCAGCGTAGTTGTTTCCGGACGTATCGAAGGGCGAGCTCATGGAGGCATGGCCGACACCATTCGCAGGCGAATCGTGCGGCAGGACGAGTTTGTAGACGACCGTATTCAACCGGCCTGGGCAGCTTTCCACCGCAGCAGGATGAAACGGCGCTTCAGCCTTTTATGGCACGACCCAACCGAGTCGCGAGTTCATCAATTAGCAAGACTTCTCGCGATCGCCCCGAATGTGGTCGTGGACGCGGTTGGCGCACAGTATTTCGGCCTGGGGTGGTCCCATGTGGAACAATCATCCCCGCTTTTGCCACAACGGCGAGTGCGTTTTGTCGACTTACCGCGGGAAACGGCAATCGCCCAAGGCATTCGTCGCCATCTGTCGCATCAATATGCCCTGACTGCGGCTTAGCCGGAGGTGGATGGAATGAACATGGTAGAGACGCAATTATCGCTTTTGGACACCATCACTGCCCTTGTTCCCGAGTTAAGCAGCGAGGCTGCGGGCAATGACCGCGCAGCCGAGTTTCCCCTGGCCAGCTTGGCAAAGCTGCGCGAGGCCGGCTTGTTGATGGCGCCGGTACCCATGGAATTCGGCGGCTTTGGCCTGCATGGTTCAGGGGACGGGGAGGGCCTGTTCCGGTTACTGCATTTGCTAGGCTATGCCGATCTTTCGCTGGGCCGGATTTTCGAAGCCCACGTCAACGCGCTTGAACTCATACGGCAGTACGGAACGCCGCGCCAGATGGAGGCTGCGGCGCTGGCAGCGCAAGCAGGCGAGCTGTTTGCGCTTTGGGTGACCGACCCTGCAAAGCACGGTGTCGGCTTATCGCGCGACCTTCTTTTGACCGGAGAAAAATGGTTCTGCTCCGCAGCGGGAGCCGCGAAACAGGCGCTCATTACTGCCCAAACCGAAGCCGGCAGCCAGATGGTGCTGGTGCAGCTTACCCCTCGCATCCCGGTGACGGACAAAGGGGTAAAGCTTGCCGGCATGCGCGCTGCCGCAACCGGAAGCGTCGACTTCACCGGCGTGGCGGTGGATGAAGGGGCGCTCATTGGAGAGCCGGGCGACTATCTACGGGAGCCGGTATTTTCTACCGGGGCCTGGCGTAGCTCCGCCGTCGCGCTCGGTGGTCTCGCGGCGATGATCGATACGGCAAGAAATGAGCTTTGCTCCCGAGGCCGCGCCGATAACCCATTTCAACGAATGCGCTTTGGGCAGACGGTCATCGCCCATGAGACCGGGCGCCTATGGCTGCTTGAAGTGGTTAAGCGGGTCAATTATGCCACCAGCGAAGAGGCGGTGGCCTACGTAAACCTGGCGCGCACCGCGGTGGAAGCTGCGTGCCTCGATGCCTTGCGCCACATCCAACGCAGCCTGGGGCTTTCGGCATTCATGCAAGGCAGCACAGCCGAGCGCATCGCCAGGGATCTTGCGACATATCTGCGCCAGCCGGCGCCGGATGAGGCGCTGGTCGAGGCGGCCGGGTACTTCATCCATCTCGGAGCTGGACCGTCATGACCGCCGGCGATGTCATCGTCGCCATGGAGCACCTTCCCCATGCGGATATTGACACCATACTGCGCGGAGAACGGCCGTTGATTCTGGCGCCCCACGCAGATGATGAAAGCCTGGGTTGCGGCGGCCTCATCGCTGCATGCTGTGAACGCGGGCAGCAACCCGCTGTGGTGATCCTTACCGATGGCGCGGCCTCTCATCCGGGGTCGAAGCAATATCCGCCGCGGCGGCTGCGCGAACTTCGGGCAAAAGAAGCGCGGCGAGCCGTAGCAACGTTAGGCCTGGAATCTGAGAACCTGGCGTTCTTCGATTACCCGGATACCGCGTTACCTACAGGCCGCGCGGTGAGTGAGCGTGTAGCTATGTTTGCCCGGAATCGAGGCTGCACCGTCTTGCTTGCGCCTTGGCTCCATGACCCGCACTGCGATCATGAGGCTGCCGCGATCGTCGCCCGGGATGCAGCCGCCTCCGCTCAATGCCGGTTGTTGTCGTACCCTGTTTGGGGCTGGCTGCTGCCGCCTGATCATCTGCTACCCGTGAAGCAAGTAGCCGGCTATAGGCTGCCGATTGCGGAGCATCTTCCAGCCAAGCAGAGCGCCGTCGCCGCGCATGCTTCGCAATACTCCTCTCTGATCGACGATTCGCCCAACGGGTTCCGGCTGCCGCGGGAACTGCTTTCCGTCTTCGAGCGTCCCTATGAAGTATTTCTCACCCATGAGTAAGAGTTCTCGTCAGGCGCAACATTTTGAACGGCTCTATCGTGAGAATCCTGATCCGTGGAACTTTACGACGCAGCCTTTACGAGCAGCAGAAATATGAAGCGACTCTGGCGGCATTGGGTTCGAGGCGGTTCCAGAGGGCTCTGGAAGTCGGCTGCTCGATCGGCGTTCTCACCAGCCGATTAGCCGCTCGTTGTGACAAGCTGACCGGCCTGGATTTTGCCCCTTCCGCGGTTGCCGCCGCTCGCGCCCGTTGTGCCCGCCTTCCGGGCGTGAGGATCGAGCAGGCGCAGGTGCCGCGGCAGTGGCCGGCGGGTTCATTTGACTTGATCCTATTCTCTGAGGTCTTATATTTCCTCGACGAAAACGACTTGACGGACACCTGCGCACATACCCTGCGCTCTTTGCTGCCGGGCGGCCTGGTACTTTTGGTTAACTATACCGGGGAGACGGACGATCCATTAAGCGGGGATGAGGCCGCCTCATCTTTCATCAAGGCAGCCGCTCCAACCCTGCAGCCCATACTGCAAAGGCGCGAGCAACATTACCGCCTCGACCTGCTGGCGAGCTAGTCATTTTGTTTGAGCGCGGCATCCTATCAAAGACAGGAAGGAGACGGATTATGCCGGAAAAGGAAGTAGTTGATCGGGCAAAAGAGGATCTGAAGGAAGGGAAATCGCCGTCCACCGCGGCGGGAGAATTCGTTCACGAAGAGATCGAACACGTTCGGGAAGGGAAGCACGGAGCGCGATCACCCCAGCAGGCGATTGCGATAGGTCTCAGCAAGGCTCGCCGCGCCGGTATTCCCCTGGCGCCGCCCAAACCCGGCAAAACCAGCAAAGCCACGCGAGAGAGCGCGCAAAGAGATTACAGTAAGGGACAATCTGAAACGAAGAAGAAGCCATCGGCCAAGCGCTCGCGCGCGACCGAAAACTGCTCTGAAAAAAGAGCCTCGCTCAACCGTCTCCCATAAAGCGCTTTCGGCCCACGCCAAGAAGGCTGCGAAGTCACGTTAGAGTTTTAGGCTCGCATTACGAGCTTAGGAAAATCATGTGGCGTAATATGGCGCTTCTCCGTCGCCACAGGAATGGCATCTCATTTTTGTCGGATGCGCTATCCCGGGACCGGTAAACCGGATCGCATGTAACGACGATCAAGCACGCAGTAACCACCGATGCCGAGACTTGCTTGATCCTATCCATGTAATCCTGATCGTCGATGCATGCCGGGGTTCCGCGGCGCGACGCGTGCCAGCATCCACCTAAGGGGTGGCCTGATCCTACCTGGCCGCACCCGCCTTCTTGGCGCCTTCCACTTCATTTAACTTACCGGTCGCCACGTCGTATACGTAGCCGTAGATGGGGATAGATTTTGGAATTAGGGGATGATTGCGAAGCCGGGTTACGTCGTCGATGACCGCCTGTTGCGGGTCCGCGATGGTGAGCCATTCGATGAACTCCCCGGCGCGGGACCCGGGGCCTTTGCCCACGTCGCGGAAACCGGCCGGTGTCAGATCCGCGGTTTCAAGGCTGTGATCGAGCAGTCCGCGTATGACCTCATTGGTAAAAAATTCCATGCCACAGTTGGTGTGATGGATGACGAAGAACTCACGCGTGCCCAGCAGCTTGTAGCTAATAACCAGGGAACGGACCGCATCGTCGCTGGCCCGGCCGCCGGCATTGCGGATCACGTGCGCATCCCCTTCGGCAAGGCCGGCAAACTTGGCGGGATCCATGCGCGCATCCATGCAGGTGAGCACGGCGAAGCGGCGCGCCGGCGGAAGGGCAAGCTTGCCTTTGTCGCCAAACTTACTGCTGTACTGCTTGTTGGCTTCCAGGACTTCCTTCAGAACAGTGCTCATTGATTGTGTCTCCTCAGGTTTGGGTCAGGGTTCGCCGGCAAAGGACGCAAGGGTTGGGTACCCGGATCGATTGGGACGAAGGAAGACTTACGGAACGAGAGATCAACGTTTCGCTGCAACCTGCGAAGTGCGCGCCCGGGCCAGTTGCGCGTGCAGAAAGTCAAAGACAGGCTGCATCCCCTGCCCCGTCTTGGCGGAGACTTCAAAGACCTGCATGCCGGGGCGAACGCTTTCTATGTTGCGGCGAGCGGCCGGCAGATCAAACTCCGCGGCCTCCGCCAGGTCCATCTTGGTGATGATGGCAACGTCGGAGCTGTTGAAGATGGTGGGATACTTGAGCGGCTTGTCTTCGCCTTCGGTGGCGGAGAGCAGAACAAAGCGCAACTCTTCTCCTAAATCGTAGCTGGAAGGGCAGACCAGGTTCCCCACATTTTCAATGAAGAGAAAATCGATCCGGTCGAGCCGCCAGGATTCAAGCGCCTTCTCCACCATTTGCGCATCCAGGTGGCAGATGGTTCCCGTGGTGATCTGCTTCACATTGGGCGTGGCCCGCTTCAGGCGTGCCGCATCGTTTTCCGTCGCCAGGTCTCCCACCAAGGCAGCGACCCGGGAGTCACGCGCAAGGCCGCCGAGCAGCTTCTCCAAAAACGCTGTCTTTCCCGAGCCGGGGCTGGAGACCAGGCCTACGACACAGGTGCCCTCTCTGAGAAACCGCTCGCGCAGGCCGCGGGCCAACAGATCGTTTTGCTTGAGGACCTTGGCCCTGACCTCCACCATGCGTGTGGTCATGCAGCAACCTCCAGGGATGCAACTTCAATCTCACGGCCGGAGACGATTTTCTGGCCCGGGCTTCCACACTCCGGGCAACTGAGTTCATAGACCGATGGCGGGATCCGGTCTTTCTGGCACGCAGCGCAGTAGATGACCAGGGGAATTGTCTCGATCACCAGCCGCGAGCCCTCCAGCAACGACCCTTCGCAGGCAAGCTCGTAAGCGAAGAGGAGTGCCTCCTTGTCCACACCGGAGAAGATACCCAACTTCAAGTGCACGGCCTCGATATCAAGGCCGCCACGGCTCTGCGCTTCTTCGGTGATCTGGTCGATCATGCTGATTGCGATCGAGAGTTCGTGCATACCCGTTACATCGAACGCATTTTGAGGTAGCGTTGCAGGTCCGGAGCGACGGTAACCGCCAGACCAATCAAAATCAACCCGAGTGCACCAAGAATCAGTTTTCCGCTCATGCTTTCACCTCTCCACTGTCTCGAACTTCGAAGTTTTTGTTGAAACGATGCGAGCGGCCAGCTGCATAACCATGTTGCAGGCCTCTTCCACCGCAGCTTGTACTGGCGATGATAGTCCCATTCGTCCTTCCAACTCATCCCCAAAGTCCTGTGGTTCGCAGCCCAGGACCAGCACCTGTGCGGAAATGGTGCCTTGGGAGATAGCCAGGCTCAACACCCTCACTGGATCCATGCCGTGCGGATTCAGTTCCGTGTCCGCCGATAACCCTGCCAGGTCGGGTTCCACCACGTAGAGGGTTCCGGCTGCTTTGCCGTGCGGCATTGCATCCACCAGGATGACCGCATCCCAGGGGTCGAGCAGAGCGTAAGCCAGATCGAAGCCCCGGATGCCAAAATCTTTTACCGCCATGTACTCGGGGAGTGGGCGCCTGCTGAGCGCACGGGCCACCTCCACCCCGAAGCCATCATCCCCGAGGAAGATGTTGCCTATGCACGCAACCAGAATCGTCGCGCTCATGCGGGCTCGCCCTTGAGCACGGGCTCAACCTCTTCGGGGGCAAAGAAGAAGCGGTGGCCGGGCTGGCGCATCATGCCGAACTCGCGGCCTGGGTCGTCGTCCAGCACCACGGCGAACTGGATCTTGTTTTCGAAGTCCTGCTCAATAGCTTCGATGACGGCGATCTTGCCCGCCAGGGCCATGTCCATGATGTCGGCCTGCTTGGTCGGACAAAGGCGGACGCGGTCGCCGATCCGCAGCTCGACGCCGAAAATGCGCACACTCTCCGGCGCTGCCTTGGTCTCTTCAAAAGGATTCCAATCCTCGATCACGATGCATCTCCTCGAATCTCACGCAATCCGCGGATCACGCCGTGCGCCTTGAGCATGGCATCGTCGGTGAGACTCTCCGTGCGTTCCAGAATCCTGCGTGCCCGCGGATCGCCGCTGCGCATCTCCTCTTTCTCGGCGTCGGTCAGGGTCAGCACGCGAAGGGTCAGCATCTCGTCCATCTCCGTGCCATCGAAGAAGTCGCCGGCGCTCTCAGGCGCCACCTTCGGGTAGTCGTACAAGATGATGGGCGAGCAAAGCATCATGCTTCGATCCGGCTCCTCACCGGCCAGCACTGGGAAAACCCCGGTATTCGAACATGCCGCGGCGGATGCGCGATACGCATCTGCTGGATCGAGCAAGGAGACAAACTCTCCATTTGTGATGCCGAGCACCAGGTGCGCGGAGACCAATGAGAAGGGAAGCGCTTCCTCCCGCATTGCCTCGGCGCCGCTGGGCAGCGGAGTTGTGTTTTGCACTTCGATGCGAAGCTTGCATGCTCCGTCCTCAAGCATTTGCGCGCCGATGGTGAGAGCAATTTGCAAGGTCATTGTTAACAGCAGGTCCCTCCACTTCGCTCCCAGGAATGGTCCGCGGAACTGCAGATCCCTCGGCTTCGCTCGGGATGACAAAGGGGAGGGCGACGCTTCCATGGAGAGTGGTTGCTGAACAGTAATTCTCACCTCTTCACGGTCAAAGAAAGTGGGGAAGTGAGCAAGTCCTTGAGTTGAAGGGAATGCTCTGAAGCGCGCTCCACCGCTTCATTCCAAGCGAGCGAAGGGTCTGTGAACTTGTCCTCAGCTTCCTTTTGCCGCATCAGCTGAAGAAAGCTAAGCCTGACGTCGAGGCGGCCCTGGCCATCTCCCACCACCAGGCATTCGGCAATCAGGCGGAAGGGCTCCTCGGGACGCTGCGCCTCGGCGTAGATGCGCGGGTAGAGAGTTCCAAAATTCCAGCGCTGGCGGTTCTTGATCGCGGTTGCCCTGTAGGGATACAGGATGTACCCCTCGTAAAGAATTGCAGCGGCAATCTTTTCCACGCTGTCGAAGTTCATGCCTCTACCTTGTCCGTCGCCAGCGCTCTGCTGATTGCCTCTTCCCAGGTGGGAATCCCGTGGCGCATCTTGTACTCGTAGAGCTGCTCAAACACATCGCGCCGCAGGCATAGCCACGAGGTGTTTGGATGGTGCATCTCCATCATCTCTTTCCAGACCGCGACCGGCAGGCGGAAGTTGGCCTCGCGATCCCAAGGCACCTGCGCCACCTGGAGCGCCTCGTCTTCGCCCTGATAAAAAATTGTCCCGCTGAACATCACGCATACTGGAATGTCGCCCGCGTCGAGCGCGTGAAAATACTTGGTCGCCGCAACATTGAAGTCGAAGGTGCACGGCAGTTGCAGATCGACCAGCACATTGTCGGTAAAGCCCGGAACAGCCACCGTGGTATTCATCCACAGCAGCGGTCTCACAGTGCGGCTCCAGCGCTCGGGTGTGCCGAACAAGTCGAGCAGCTTTTCTTGTTCGCCGGGAACATAGCGTCGTTTGGCCGGCTCGATCTGCACCTGGCAGCGCAGCGTGAGCGTGTGGATGGCCTCGGATGCCGGCAGGTTGGTAATCCGCAGCTTCAACGCAACCAGCGGAGCGGCTGCATGGGGCACGGCCTCGGCAGCTTCGATCTTAAAATGCAGTTCAGGCATGGGCGGTTTCTCGCACTTCCACGCTTCTTGTTTTCAGGCCGGCGAAGAACTGGTGGATCTCTTTCCACACTTCCGTCCCGCCGGAGAGCCCGCGCCAATGCATACGGATCAAGCCAACCAGCCGGTAGCACTCATCGACCGGCACAATGTAATACTGCCCCGGCGTGCCCACGCGGTTCACCAGAAAGGTCTCAACATCCGCCTCCATCTTCTGCAATGCCGGATGCTCGGCGGCAATCTCCGACCACGATTCGAGGCTGAGCAGCGATTCGATTGCGCCGGCAGGGCTGGGGTACATGGCCCGTACCCGGCCTTCGGCGCTGTCGCGATAGAAAAACGCCAGGCTGATAGGGATCATCAGCGATTCCCACTGCATGTCTGGCATTTGGAAGTCGACAAGCTGGCGTATGCGCCGCGGCACACGGAGGTAGTGCGCCCCTGCCTGTCCACAGAACAGCACGGCGCAGCCGTCGCAGGAGCAAAGGATCTGGCGGGTTTTCGGATCGAGCAAATGCTGGTGAACCGGCCCCAGCGCCACGCTGCAGAGCTCGCATCGTTCCGCAGTTGCGGCCTTGCGCGTGAACTGCCGCAGAAACGGCAGCTGCGCCATCCTATCTGGTCCTTCGCTCATGAGCGCTCTCCGCCAGCAGCCATTCTCCCACCCTTTACCGCAAACGTGAAGGGCGGGTTACGCGGGGGGCATATGAGGCATGCGCGAATCAATGGGCTTGCGCTGGTCGACGTTGATTCCCGTAGCATCGTCTTCGAAGCGATCGACCGACTTACGAAGTGCTTCGCCGGGGTTATAGGGGGGCTTAGCGCGGGGTGTCTCCTGGTACGCCATCGTGTCTCTCCTTCAACTGCGCGACTACTTTAGAACAACAAGGTTGCTGGGGGAGGAATGCTCCGCCGGGGCATTCTCCGCAACAATTTCCAGGATGTCGGGAGCGGCCTCGTAGAGCGCCTCTTCCACCGCGGTTTTGAGGGTGAGGGAAGACGAGGGGCAGCTGCCGCAGGTTCCGTGCAGTTTGAGGCGAACGATGCCGTCCCGCACGCTGACCAGCTCGCAGTCGCCGCCATGCGACTTGAGATAAGGCCTTACCGCCTCGAGCCCGCGGATAACCCTGGTTTCGATATCGTCCGGGTGGAGGGAGTGGAGCAGGAACATGCCGGCGACAAGATTATCCTCGAGCGCCGCTGCCAGTACCTGTTCGCCTTGCGCTGTTTCCAGACAGATGTCGATCAGCCGTTGCAGAGCGGCGCCGTGCAGTTCAACCACAGACTGAACCAGTTCCAGGGCGGCAGCCCGAACTTCCGGATCGCCTCCCTGGTCAAGCTTGGCTGCCAGCTTTTCTACGTGTTCACTTTGGGTACGGAATTCTCCGCGCCGCGGTGCCGTGATCGGTTGTTCCGCGCTGGCCGCCATTATTCGGGCCCCGCCGCCCCGAACATGGGTGAGTGTTTTACCTCGATCACCTTTCCGTCCCCGACGTACATGTGTACTCCACAGGGCAGGCACGGGTCGAAGCTGCGAACCGTGCGCATGATGTCGATGCCCTTGAAGTTCTCCGGGCCATTGTCTTCAAAGATGGGCGTGTTCTGCACCGCATCTTCATAAGGACCAGGAGTTCCATAGATATCGCGCGGGTTTGCGTTCCACGGCGTTGGCGGGTAGGGGTGGTAGTTGGCGATCTTGCCTTCGCGGATCACGACATGGTGGGACAGCACTCCGCGAACCGCCTCGTGGAAGCCGCAGCCGATTGCTTCCTCAGGGACCTTGAAGTCGGTCCAGGTGGAAGTGCGGCCGGCATTCAATTCGGCCAGTGCCTTCTCGACAAAGTGCAGCGCGGTTGCAGCCGCGTAGGCCTGGAAGTAAGTCCGCGCCCGATCCCGCTCCAGCGTGTTGCTCCACTGCGGAATCTTCCACTCGAACTCGACTTCAGGCTTGAGTGCCGTCTTGGGCAGATTGATCTTGACGCTGTGGCCGGTGGCCTTCACGTAGCCAATGTCGACCAGGCCGGAAAGCGCGGTGGACCACAGCCGTGCGATCGGGCCGCCGCCGGTGTCGAGCGCCAGGTGGTCGCCGGTGCGCTGGTCATACCAGCGGGGAGACATGACCCAGGTGTAGTTGCCGCCGAAATTTCGCTTCTGCGGACGGGGAATAGTCGTCTGATTCCAGGGATGATTCTTGTCCACGGGATTGCCCAGCGGATCTCTGGCGACGAAGGTCTCCGCACCTTGCCAGTCATCGTAATAGGAGCTGCCCAGCAGGATCCTTATGTTCAGGTTGATATCGACCAGGCTATTGGTGACCAGCTTTCCGTCCACCACTACGCCCGGGGTGACGAACATCTTCCGCCCCCACTCTGCCATGTTCTTGTAGGTGTAGTCGCAGCTATCGGGATCGTTATAGGACCCCCAACAGGCAAGCAAGGTCCGCCGCAGGCCGACCTTCTCGTAGCCTGGCATGGCCTCGTAGAAGAAGTCGAAGAGGTCATCATGCAGCGGCACGACCTTTTTCATGAACTCGACATACTTCATCAGCCGAACCAGGTAATCGGTAAACAGCTGGATGGTCGCCACCGTTCCCACCCCGCCGGGGTAGAGCGTCGAAGGATGCACGTGCCGCCCTTCCATCAGGCAGAACATCTCGCGCGTCATGCGGCTCATGGCCAGCGTCTCGCGATAGAACCCGCCGGTGAAGGGATTGAGCGCGGTCATAATGTCCGCGATGGTTGAGTAACCGTGCTTGTCTGAGTTAGGACACTTGGTGGATTGCGCCTTGGCCCAGACGCCGGGATTGGTCTCCTTGACCATCTGCTCGCAGAAGTCCACTCCGACCAGGTTGTCCTGGAAGATGTTGTGATCGAACATGTACTCGGCGGCCTCGCCGAGGTTGATAATCCACTCCGCCAGGGGCGGCGGCTTTACGCCGAACGCCATATTCTGCGCGTAGACGGCGCAGGTGGCGTGGTTGTCTCCGCAGATGCCGCAGATGCGGCTGGTGATGAAGTGGGCATCACGCGGGTCTTTGCCCTTCATGAAAATGCTGTAGCCACGAAAGATAGAAGATGTGCTGTAGCATTCGGCGACTTCGCGATTCGCGAAGTCAATCTTGGTAAAGATGCCGAGGCTGCCCACGATGCGTGTGATCGGATCCCAGTTCATCTCGACCAGCTTGCGCTTACTCTTGTCGGTCTCTGGTATCGTCTCCGGATAAGTCGCCATGGATGTATTCCTTTCGGTTAACTCTCTTTCGCCGCGGTTAAAGTTGGCTTCCTGACCGTTAGTAGCTGTCGGCTGGTAGCCAGTGGTAAGCGCACGCCCGCGGTGCCGCCATTTTGGTTCCTTGTTCACAGTGGTGTTGGTGATGCTGCGCATGGTGCGGATGAAGCGGCCATAAGTGCCAATGATGTTGGAGGAAAGCTTTGCGCCCGGCGGTTCATCCATGAAGGGCATGAACTTGTCGGGAAATCCCGGCATGGTGCAACCGATGCAAATGCCGCCCACGTTGGGGCAGCCGCCGATCCCGCGCATCCAACCGCGCTTGGTTACGTTGCAGTCGACCACCGGACCCCAGCAGCCCAACTTCACCAGGCATTTCGACGATCCGTAATGCGTTGCAAAATCGCCCTGCTCGTAATACGAGCCGCGATCACAGCCCTCGTGCACGGTCTTGCCGAAGAGCCAGGTGGGCCGCAGTTGCTTGTCCAAAGGAATCATCGGCGCCAGGCCGGCCACCTGGTACAGCAGGTAGAGCACGGTTTCCATAAAGTTGTCCGGCTGCACCGGGCAGCCGGGAACATTCACAATCGGCAGTCCGGCTTTGGAACGCCAGTCCCACCCCAGGTAATCGGCCAGACCCATGGCTCCGGTCGGGTTGCCGGCCATGGCGTGAATGCCGCCGTAGGTCGCGCATGTGCCGGCGCCGATGATGGCCAGGGCCTTGGGAGCGAGGCGGTCAATCCATTCGCAAGTCGTAATCGGCTGGCCGGTGTCGGGGTTGGTGCCCATTGCCGCCCAGTAGCCCTCTTTTTTGATCTTCTCGTTGGGAATGGAGCCTTCCACCACCAGAACGAAAGGATCGAGCAGGCCCTTCTCCGCCTCGTAAAAAAACTTCATGAATTCATCGCCGTTTTCGTAAGCCAGCACCGGATTGTGCAGGTGGACTTTGGGCAAGCCCGGGATCGCGCCGAGCAGAACGTCCTCGATACTTGGCTGTTCCGCCGCGGTCACAGAAACGCTATCGCCGTCGCAACTGAGCCCGGCGGTGATCCAGAGAATGTGAACGTCAGAGACGGCGGGAGCTTTAGTGATGCTGCTTAGTTTTTCAGCCATGAAATTCTCCTTGAGTCGGGGGCTTACGAAACGAAGCGATGCACGGAAAGTCCATAAACACTGGACGCGAGAAACCCGGATAATGGTTGCAATGTGGAGGTCGGTGAATCGAGGGATAGAGTCAGGACCAAGCCTGTCACCTGAAGAGGCCAACTTCAAACCGCGATTTTCGCGTCCAAAATCGCGCCTCACTGCGAACCAGAGGAAGCTACGCCCGGCGGCTGTCGCTGTCAAACGGCCCGATCGATTCTCTTCACAGGCTGAAGAAAATCATTCATATGATCATCGCGCCGTTGCTGCCGGCACCAAATATCGCATCTTTCAAGCTCTGGAACCGCGGGTCCCTACGCTGCGCTTCGGTCGGGATGACAAATTTATTTTGAAATCAACGGTTGTTCGGGACGGCTCCCGCTACGCAACAGAATTGTCATCCCGACCGAAGCGCAGCGTAGGGCACCTGCGGTTCCACTGATTTGTGCAGCTGAGGCGGCGCACCACTGCTTCCGCTGTCCCACACAGGGACGTCTTCATAACCCGAAACCAATTTCAAGCCGTCCCTGAGGCGAAATTCAGGTCGCCCCTTAGGCTCGTTTCAGGTTATCCCTGATGCTAGTTTGACGAATCAACAAATGCGAGGCAGCTGCTCGCCGAACATCACATCCAGCACCCTGGTTCCGCCAATCTGCGTCTTCATCAGCACCATGCCCGGATGTTCGGCAACTACCTCTCCGATGATGGCGGCATCGTAGCCGAGCTCATGCGGTTGCATCTGGCTCAGCACGGCCTTCGCCATCTCTGGTGCAACGATGGCCACCAGCTTGCCCTCATTGGCTACATAGAGAGGATCCAGCCCGAGCACCTCGCACGCGCCCTTGACCGTGTCGCGAACGGGAATGGATTGCTCTCGCAAAACCATGCCCACCCGGGCGTGCTTGGCGATTTCGTTCAGCGTGGTGGCGACACCTCCGCGGGTTGGGTCGCGCAGGCAATGGAGAAAATCTCCCGCCGGTGGAGTGGCAAGCATGGCGGCTACCAGCCCGTTCAATGAGGCGCAATCGCTGGCAATGGCGCCTTCAAATTCAAGGCCTTCCCGTTGCGACATAATGGCCATGCCGTGATCGCCGATATAGCCGCTGAGAATAATCTGGTCGCCCGGTCTTGCACGTTCCGCCGAGATGTTTACGCCGCCTTCAATCACGCCAATGCCGGTGGTGGTGATAAAGATCTGGTCACCCTTGCCGCGATTCACAACCTTGGTGTCGCCGGTTACGAACGCCACGCCCGCCTCCGCAGCGGCGGCGCGCATCGACTCCACCACCCGGCGCAAATCGGCGACAGGCAGACCTTCCTCCAGGATGAACGCAGCAGACAGATACAGCGGGCGAGCACCGCTCATCGCCAGATCGTTGACCGTGCCGTGCACCGCCAGCCGCCCAATATCGCCCCCGGGAAAAAAGATGGGCGTCACCACGAACGAGTCCGTGGTAAACGCGAGGCGTGTGCCTCCAATGGTAAGTACTGCCTGGTCATCGAGTTTGTCGAGCACCGGGTTGGTAAACGCAGGCAAGAAGACATGTTCGATCAGGTCGGCGGTAAGCTTGCCACCGCTGCCATGCCCCAGCACGATTTGCGGATGATCGAAGATAGGCATGGGACACGACCCAAACCCGGCAGACCCTGGCTTTTCCCCTGCCGGCTTCTTTTCGTCCCGGACGGAAACCTCAGCGAACGCCATTGGCAGTAACTCCCTGCGGGCGGGCGGCCGCGAGCGCGCCTATCTGGTGCAGCGCGGCATCCCCTTGCGGCTTCAGATGCCGTCCATAAGCGTAGTAGGCGGCGCAAGCACCCTCGGCCGATACCATGGTCGCCCCCAGCGGACGTTGCGGAGTACACAGCGTGCCGAACGCCGGGCAATCATGCGGCTTCTTAATGCCCCGCAGAATCTGCCCGCTGATGCATATTTCCGGTTCGAGCGTGGCAATCTCCGCCACATCGAACAGCTTCTCCGCATCCTGCGCGGCAAACTCGTCGCGCAGATGGTAGCCGCTCATGGGGATGGTGCCAATGCCGCGCCACTTGCGGTCGCCCACCCCAAAGACACGGTTGACCAGCTTCTGGGCCGCGGTGTTGCCGTCACGGCCCAAAACGCGGGAGTACTGATTCTCCACCACGGCCCGGCCTTCTTCCAGTTGCCGCAGCGTCATCAACGTGCCGTGAAGAATATCGATGGGCTCAAAGCCTGTCACCACGATAGGCACATGGTAGCGAGCGCTGATGGGATCGTATTCGCTGTACCCCATCACCGCGCATACGTGGCCGGGGCCGAGAAAACCCTGCACCCGGTTATCCGGCGACTGCAGAATGGCCTCGAGCGCCGGAGGAACCAGCACGTGAGAAACCAGCAGAGATACATTGTCGACCTGCTCCGCGCGGGCGCGCCACGCCAGCATTGCGTTGGCCGGGGCGGTGGTCTCAAAACCAATAGCAAAAAACACCACCTGCTTAGTCGGGATTGGCGCGCGCGATCTTCATGCAGTCGAGCGGTGAGTAGACCACGCGCACGTCGCCGCCCATAGATTTGATCGTGAACAGGTCGCCATCCGAGCCGGGCACGCGCAACATGTCGCCGAAGGAGCAGAAGATCACGTTCTGCTGCCGCGCGATGGCGTGCGCCTTGTCGATCATTTCCAGCGGCGTCACGCAGACCGGGCATCCGGGCCCGTGCACCAGCTCCACGCCTGGCGGCAGCAGATGGTCGATTCCGTGCTTGACAATGGAGTGGGTCTGCCCTCCGCAAACCTCCATCAGCACCCATGGACGTGTCTGAATACGGCGCATTTCGGCTACGATTTTTTGCGCCACGTCACCATCACGGTACTCATCCAGGTATTTCATTGCCGGTACCTCCCGGGCTCTGTCTCTTCCACCTCTTCAACCACCGGCGATTCCAGCTCGGTGAGCTGATCCAGATCGCGCAGTGCCTGGTAGGTGCGCTCAGCCTCCGCCTCATCGATGCGGCTGATGGCAAACCCCACGTGCACCAGAACATACTCGCCAACCTGGGTCTCCGGCACGTATTCCAGGCAGGCCTCGCGGACGATCCCGCCGAACTGTACCTTGGCCATCCGCATACCGCGCTGGTCGAACGTCTCTACCACTTTGCCGGGTATAGCCAGGCACATATCATTCTCCTCCGCGGAAATGCTGGTTCGCGATCATGGCCTGCCCCAGCGAGAGGCCGCCGTCGTTGGCAGGAACTTGCGCGTGCGAGGAACACGCTCAAAACCACGACGCCGCAACTCTACCACCGTACGACCCAGAAGGTATAGGTTCTGGAAGCTGCCGCCGCTCAGGCAAACCCGCCCATCGCTCGCCCCGATACGGCTGCACATCTCCCCGATGGCGGCACTCAACGTGTTGTGAAAGCAGGCGGAGATCTCCCCCACTCGCCGGCCTCGGGCAATGTCGGCCACGATGGCTACGATGACCGGCCGGAAATCGAGGATGCTCGGCTCGCCCGGCTCGATCTCGAAGTCGTAGCGGCGGTCGATTCCCAGTTCCGCCACCGCCTCCAGCGCAATGGCTGCCTGGCCCTCGAAGGTTACCTCCGGCGCTAGCCCCACCAGCGCAGCCACCGCATCGAAGAGCCGCCCGCACGACGAGGTCTCCACCGTCTGAATTCGCCGGGCGAGCATGGCGTCGACTAAGGCAACCTGCTTCCCTTCCAAGCACTTGAGGTTCTGGGGCATCTGCGACCCGAAGGCGTCGCGCAGGTAGCTCAGCGCCATGCGCCACGGCTGGCGCACCGCCGCGTCGCCGCCGGGCAGCAGGACGTTACGCAGATGCGCCCGCCGGGTGAAGCCGGCAAAATCCGCAACCAGAAATTCGCCGCCCCATATCTTGCCGTCGGTGCCGAAGCCGGTGCCATCCATGGCCACGCCCAGAACCTTGCCGCGAAGATGGTTCTCCGCCATGCAACTCGCGATGTGCGCATGGTGATGCTGCACCCCGATCTTGCGCTCGATGCCTGACGCCATGGCCATGCGCGTGCTCATATAGCCGGGGTGAAGGTCGTACGCGACGGCGCTGGGCATAACCTTAAAGACATGTTTCAGGTTGGCTAAAGTCTCTTCGAAAAACCGCATGGTCTCGTAGTTTTCGAGATCGCCAATATGCTGGCTCAGAATGGCGTAACGGCCTTTAGTGAGACAGAAAGTGTTTTTCAGTTCCCCACCAAAGGCCAGCACCTCTTCCATTTCGACTCCAAGGTCGATGGTCTGGGGCACAAACCCGCGGGCGCGGCGCAGCACGCGTTCGCGCCCCTCGAAAGTTCGTGTGACGGAATCGTCAACCCGGGTCGCGATGTCGCGGTTGTGCAGCAGGAACCAGTCCGCGACACCCGCCGAGCTGTTGCATCGCCTCCCGATTCTCAATCACGATCGGTTCCTCGCTCAGATTCCCGCTGGTCATCACCAAGGCGACAAACTCCGGACTCACTCTGCGGTGAGTCGCTGAATAAGAGGTAGTGCAGCGGTGTATAGGGCAGCATCACGCCCAGGGTGCGATCCCCGGGAGCAAGGCCAACCGGGAGCGCTGTGCCGGGCAGCCGGGGCAGAATAACGATTGGCCTCCGCGGAGACAGCAGAGCGGCTTCGTCCGCCGCCGATACGTCGCACAACTTTCTGACCGATGCCAGGTCGCGCGCCATCAGGGCGAAGGGCTTGTGCGGACGCCGCTTGCGTCTTCTCAACTCGGCGATCGCGAGGTCGTTGGTCGCGTCGCACGCCAGCAGAAATCCGCCCAGCCCCTTCACCGCAATGATCTTTCCCGCCCGCAGCAGCGCTCGTGTCTGGCGGATGATCGGCAGCGAGTTGCCGGGATCGGTGAACGAAAAAGGCGCGCCGGTCTCCACCAGGGTTAACGACGGTCCGCACACCGGGCAGGCATTGGGTTGGGCATGGAAGCGCCGGTCGGCCGGATCTTCGTATTCCGCCCGGCAGTCGCCACACATCACGAACGAGGACATGGTGGTGGTCGCGCGGTCATACGGTATGTCGCGGATGATGGTGTACCGCGGACCGCAATGGGTGCAATTGGTGAACGGATACCCGAAACGCCGGTTCGCCGGGTCGCCAAAATCACGCCAGCAAGCGTCGCACGTGCCCGCGTCGGGAGAGATCAGGGCAAACTCACCTGCCTCCTCCCGGCTGGTAAGAATAGAAAAGCCCGTGCCGCCTTGCAGCTTCAATATCCGAGACGGTGATCTGGGCAATCTCCGCCAGCTGCGGAGGATCATCCTTGAGCGTGCTGAGAAATTCATCCAGCTCGGATCCGCCGCCCTCGATCTCGATGGTTACGCCGGCAGATGAATTGAAGACATAGCCGGTCAGCCCGAGCGATTTGGCCAGCTTGTAGACGAATGGACGAAACCCCACGCCCTGCACGATCCCTCGCACCTGGATCTGCTTTCGTTGGCCCGGCTGGTCCGTCATCAAATCCCCCCCGAAAGAGCTTAGTCTTCGGCCCTACTTAGAGTGTTGCCAATAGAACCAGACACGATGCATTCTGGGTTTACACCGCAATCGGCCCCAACCCTCTAGCCTCTTATTAAGTTGTTGGCAAGATCCCAGCTCTGAAAGGAACGACCAATGATCCTGGGTATGACGTTAGCGGCATTCACTCTCTTCCACGTTGTAATAAGCCTGGTGGGCATCGCATCCGGATTGATCGTAGTCTACGGGCTGTTGAGCGGGAAACGCTTCGACACCTGGACCGCGATCTTTCTGCTGTTTACCGTGTTGACCAGCGTGACCGGATTTCTCTTTCCGATTCACCCATCTCTTGCCGTCCTGATCGTCGGCATCATCTCGCTGGTGGTGCTCGCGTTTGCCATTCTCGCGCGCTACGCACTTCACCTGAACGGTATATGGCGCCTGGCCTACGTGATCTCGGCCATGCTTGCCCTCTACCTGAATGTCTTCGTTTTGGTAGCGCAGCTCTTCCTCAAGGTGCCGGCTCTGAAAGCGTTGGCCCCAACCGGCAAAGAGCCGCCCTTCCTCATCGCTCAGCTGACGGTCATGGCGGTCTTTGTGGTGCTGACCGTTCTCGCGGCCAAACGGTTCCATGCCGAACCCGTAGTGCGGACCGCCTGATCGGATGACTGCACCCACGGGCCAGAAGGCCAAGATGTTAGCGGGCGAATTGTATCTGGCCACCGATCCCGAACTGGTGGCCGCGGACCTGCGCGCCCAGAACCTGCTCTTTCGCTTCAACCTGACGCCGCCGGATGCCGGCGATGAGCGGCGTGCATTGCTGGTGGAGCTGTTCGGCAGCTTTGGGGCCGGGGCGGTGGTCCGGCCGTCGTTCCGCTGTGATTACGGCAGCAATATCACCATCGGCGAAGGCACCTTCATCAACTACGACTGCGTCTTCCTGGATTGCAATCGCATCGCCATCGGGCGCGAGGTGCAGATCGCGCCACGCGTCCAGATCTATACGGCTACCCATCCGCTCGACGCAGCGACCCGCCGATCAAGTTTGGAGTTCGCTCTTCCGGTAGTGATCCACGACGGCGTTTGGCTCGGTGGAGGGGCAATCGTATGCCCAGGCGTGACCATTGGGGAGAACACTGTAGTCGGCGCCGGCAGCGTCGTCACCCGCGATCTGCCTGCCGGAGTGCTGGCGGTAGGCAATCCCTGCCGTGTGCTGCAGGCCGATTCCCAATAAGTGAGTGTATACTCATTATTGATGGCAAGAGCGAAGAGCGAAGATAAACGCAATGCAATCCTTGCAGCAGCGACTGAAGTGTTCGCTGAACGAGGGTTGGCCGCTGCCACCTCAGCCATATCGCACGCCGCCGGCGTGGCGGAGGGTACGCTATTTACCTACTTCAACACCAAAGATGAGTTGATCAACGCCCTTTACCGCGCCATCAAGCTGGAATTGGCAGACGCGATGATGTCTGATTTTCCCCGCCGGGCCAGCCTGCGCACCCGTCTGCAGCACGTATGGGACCGTTACGCCCGGTGGGGAGTAGCGAATCCCCAGCAGCATAAGGTACTACAGCAGATTGTGGTCTGGAGCGGCCTGACCGAAGAGTCGAAATGCGCCGGCATCGCACCGTTTCCTGGAGATCGAAAAAATGGCTCAGGACGCGGTCGCCCAGCACCTCTTTCTGGACCGGCCGCTGGAGTTCATTGCCGCTACCTTGAGCGCCATGGCCGACACCACCATCGAGTTTATGCGGCGAAGCCCGAAGCAGGCAGACATGTATCGCAATGCCGGTTTTGAGATGCTGTGGGCGGCGATCACCCGCAAGAAATAGTTTTTTTTCGTGAATCATAATGAGCGTGCAATCACTCATATAAACGAGTAAAAGGAGTCGGAAGATGAATTCATGGTCGGTTGCAGATATCCCAGCACAGCGGGCAAGCTTGCGGTCGTGACCGGAGCTACCGGGGGACTTGGATACGAAACAGCGCTGGCGTTGGCGGAGCAGGGGCCGAAGTGTTGGTAACCGGTAGAAACGCGGAGAAGGGAAGCGCGGCCATTACCAGCATCCGGCGGGTCGCGCCTTCCGCAAAGGTACGGTTCGAGATGCTCGATCTGGCGAGCCTCGCCTCGGTGGGGGCATTTGCCGCAAAGATGGTTGCAAATGGCCGGCCATTAGATCTGCTCATCAACAATGCAGGCGTCATGAACTTGCCCACCAGGCGGTTAACCGAAGATGGCTTCGAGTTACAATTTTGGACCAACCATCTGAGCCATTTTGCTCTAACCGGCCTGCTGCTGCCGGCACTGCGAAACGCCGAAGCGCCGCGAGTGGTAAACGTGAGCAGCCTGGCGCATCGTGGAGGCAAGATCGATTTCGCCAACCTGCAGGCTGAGCGCAAATACCGTTCCTGGCCTGCGTACCAGCAGTCGAAGCTGGCCAATCTACTATTTACCTTTGAACTGCAGCGGCGGAGCGATGCATACGGGTGGGGCCTGATGAGCAACGCTGCGCACCCGGGCTTCGCCCGCACGGATCTAATCCCGAATGGGCCGGGCGACAAGGGCATGATGGGAGTAATGTCGAAGACGCTCGGCCGTTTCATGAGCCACTCAGCCGCAGCGGGAGCTTTGCCGACCCTCTTCGCGGTGACCTCTCACCAGGCGGCGCCGATGGGCTACTACGGGCCGAATGGCTTCTATGAGCTGAAGGGGCCGGTGGCGCCGGCCAAGGTCTTTCCCCAGGCCAAAGATGAGGCCGTCGCGACCAGGCTTTGGGACGTTTCGGAGCGGTTGACCGGGGTGCTATGGCCCGATAGGGTAGAGCGCCACGACGTGGTTGCGATCGCCGCGAAGAAGGAAGCATAAGCAATGAACGTTCTGCTCTTTGGCGCAACCGGCATGGTGGGGCAGGGAGTGTTGCGGGAGTCTCTGCTGGATCCGGAGGTCCAACGGGTCGTGACAATCGGACGAACCCCCACCGGCTCGCAGCAGCCCAAGCTGCAGGAGATAGTGCATCGCGATCTATGGCACTACGCTGACATTGAGTCAGGAACTCTCCGGTTTTGACGCGTGCTTTTTCTGTCTCGGGGTGTCTTCCGCTGGAATGAAAGAAGAGGAGTACGCCCGCATAACCTACGGTATAACCGTAGCTGCCGCAGAGACGCTGAGCCGGCTGAACCCGCAGATGACATTCATCTACGTCTCGGGCGCGGGCACAGACAGCACAGAGAAGGGCAGAAGCATGTGGGCGCGTGTCAAAGGAAAGACGGAGAACGCGCTGCTCCGCTTACCCTTTGTTGGTGCGTACATGTTCCGGCCCGGCATGATTCAGCCGCTGCACGGGATCAAACCGAAGACCACCTGGTATCGCGTCCTCTACGATGTTCTCGGCCCCCTCCTGCCTTTGCTGCGGCGCGCCTTTCCCAACCAGGTGCTGACCACGGAAGAGATCGGCCGGGCGATGTTGGACGTCGCCCGGCGCGGTTACCGAAAACCAATTCTTGAGATCAGGGATATTCGCGCTGTCCTGCAGCCTAGGTAAGGACGAAGTCGTGCTCGCGGTGCTTTAGAGAAGGATATCTTCGCCACGTCGCACAAAGCTTTAACAGCAATCATCCCACTAAAGCAGGCTGCTGATCGAAGCGGGATCCATGTCCGCATAGTCCTGGTTTTCTCCGCCCATTCCCCAGCAGAAGCTGTAGGCTTGCGTGCCCACGCCGGCGTGAATCGACCATCCAGGAGAAACCACTGCCTGCAGGTCTTTCATCAGGATATGGCGTGTCTCCTGCGGCGGCCCCATCAGGTGAAACGCAACCGCGTTCTGCGCAAGATTGAAATAAAGGTAGACCTCCGAACGCCGCATATGCGTGTGCGGGGGCATCGTATTCCAAACGCTCCCCGCATGCAGGTGGGTGACCCCCATCACCAGCTGGCAGCTTTTGACACCGCCGAGATAGATGTATTTGCAAACCGTACGCAGGTTGCACGTCTCGGCGCTCCCGATTGTCGTGGGGTTCGCTTCTTCTTTGCGCACCAGCGTCACCGGGTACGCGGTATGCGCAGGGTAGCTGAGAAGATAGAAGATGGCCGGCGAAGCCGGATTTGTAGATTCGAAACTGACCTCCGCGTTCCCCCTGCCGATATACAGGCAGTCAAGGTTTTCGAGCGTGTGGCGTTTGCCGTTCACCGTGATCGAGCCGCTTCCCCCCACGTTCAAGGCCCCCAGCTCCCGCCGCTCCGTGAAGTACTCAGCCCGCAGATCGGCATCCGCGGGTAATGAGAGTGGTTTCGTCGTTGGCGCGGCGATGCCCACGATCGTCCGGTCGAGATCGACATACACCGAGTGGAGTTCCCCAGGCTGGTACAACGAATCGATCAGGAATGTTTCCCGAAGCTGGGCCGTGGTCATGTGCGGATAGCGCACCGGGTCGGCCAACAGATAGGTCTTCATAGTTCTCCTTCACCGCAATCGAGATTACCTCAAAGCTGCTCCTGCAGGGGTCAACGCTCACGCGGCACCTGCTGCACCAGCCAATTCACCAGCTCAACGGCGCCAGCGAGGTTGTCATATTCAGGAGGAAGGTTCTTCCCATCTGTGTATTCGTTGTAGATCCAGGGATCGGCCACGGCAAAAACCGTGCCTGCGCCATATTTCGCCGTGGCCATCAAAATATCTCCCCGATCCTGCAGCAGAGAAGTCGCGGGCGGCTTCAAAGAAATCGTGCAAGTGTCCTTCATGAAGAACGTATGCGGATAGTGAAACAGCGGACCATTGCCGGCCACGGGGATCCGCCCCGCGTCATGGTTGTCGCCGACTACGTGGTGGCTGAGCACCGGGTTGAAATGAATGCCGAAGAGGTCCGCAAGCAGATCCAGGTGTTCGATCTCCCCGTTGGCAGGATCGTTGGCCATCAGCACCAGAACTCCTCCCTGCTTCACCCATTGCGCCACTTGCCGGGCATCTTCCGGCTGCAGGTAGTGAGGATGCGGATTTTTCACCGGGATATCAGGAGACACAATGATGTAGAACTGCGCGCCCTTCAGGTTGCTCACCGTGGGTGCGCTGTAAAGCGTGTCCGTGCTGACGCCGAAACCGCGGAAGATCTGCCCGAACAGGAAAAAACCGCTGTTGCTGACGTCGTTCCACTTGTAGTGGAAATACTCCAATTGCCCGGCCGCGTTGGTCCGCTGTTGGCTGTTGAACCAGGCGTCCACCAACACCTTTTCGCTGCCGGCCTGGCTTTGCCCCAGCATCGTGATGCTCCCTAGGATCGAGACCAGGGCCAACGCGCGTCGAAACCGAACCCAAGTGAAACTTTGCACCGCACTCGCTCCTCTTCCATCGTTAGCTTCGAGCCGATTCTAAGCCATTGCATGCAGGTGCTAAAGTACTCTGAGATCGCATATGCCCATCGCCGAAGATCTCGCACGGATCGCACTGCAGGAGAAGGAGCTCCAGTTCGCCGGCTTTGACGAAGAGACGGCATGGAGGCTGGGCTCCCAACTGCGTGCCCTGGCGGTGGCTCGCAAGCTGAGCCTGGTGATAGACGTAAGGCGCATTGGGCAGCCGCTTTTCTACACGGCGCTGCCGGGAACAACCCCGGACAATGTCGAGTGGGTGCGCCGCAAGGGCAATGTGATGGCTCGCTTTCATCGCAGCTCCTATGCCATCGGGCGCGAGATGGAGCAGAAAAAATCCAGCCTCTTCGATCGCTATGGGCTGCCGCTCAGCGATTATGCCAGCCATGGCGGAAGCTTTCCCATTCGTGTGATCGGCGCGGGGGTCATCGGTTCGGTCACTGTCTCCGGTCTGCCGGAGCGCGACGATCATCAGTTGGCGGTGGAAGCTCTTTGCCTGGAGTTGGGCCGCCCCTTCGACACCTTGCGGCTCGAATAAACATCCAACCAACGGCGACTTCCTGGCTTCAAAAGAAACTGGACCGCCGGCGTCAGTGCCGCGCGCAGGAAGGAAATAATATGGCAAAGCTCAATGAGGCGGCTCGCGACCGCATACCCGCGACCAAGTTCGCGTTTCCCAAGCAACGCAAAGAGCCGCTGGAAAACGCCTCCCACGTACGCAACGCGGCTGCGCGATTCAATCAGGTGGAGGGTGTCACTGCGGCGGAGCGCCGCGCTGCATGGAAGCGGATCGAGACAGCCGCCAAGAAATTCAAAGTGGAACTCAAAAGCTCTCACTCCTCATAAGTGGTCGGCGGAGTTGGCAGCTTGCGCCTTGCTTGTTATAGCCACTAGCATGAATCATGGGGCTAAAGTATCGCAGGCAATCGCGCCGGTTATCGCTGTTGATAGGAATGCCTCGGACCCGCTTCATAAGCAAGTTTACGACGGTTTTCGCATGGCGATTGTCCGCGGCGATCTGCGGCGCGGGCAGCGTGTTCCGTCCTCCCGCCTGCTCAGCGTGGAACTGGGAATATCACGGATCCCTGTACTCAATGCCTTCGCCCAATTGTTAGCCGAGGGTTACTTCGAGAGCCGCAGAGGCGCCGGAACATTTGTATCGGACTCGCTGCCGGAAGGCCTGACGGTCTGCCAGGATGGGCGTTCCCATGCCGCACAAGCTGGTTCGGGGCCGCGGCCGGTTGCGCGCCGTTCCTTGTTGCTGTCGCACTATGAGCGCCCGCCATGGGCAAGCGGGTGGGGAGCGTTCAGCGTGCATCAGCCGGCGTTTGATCACTTTCCCTTTCCGATTTGGTCAAGCCTCGTCATGCGGCACTCTCGAAGCCCAGGCGTACCCGCCATTCACAATACCGATCCTCTCGGTTCTGAAACCTTTCGCCAAGCCATTTGCGAGTATCTTCGCACCGCGCGCGCGGTGCAATGCGAGCCGAGCCAGGTTATGGTGGTTGCCGGATCGCAGCAGGCGCTGGACATCACCGCGCGCGTTTTGCTCGGAGCCGGCAGTTCCGTTTGGTTCGAAGAACCCGGTTACCGCCTGGCAAAGAACGTCTTTGCGGGCGCCGGCTGCCGCCTGGTTCCTGTCCCGGTCGACCAGGACGGCATGATCGTATCCGACGGAATCAAACGATCTCCCAAGGCTCGAGCTGCATATGTTACGCCGTCCCATCAGTACCCCCTCGGCGCGACTATGAGCGCCGCTCGCCGCATGCAACTGCTGAACTGGGCACAAACCGCCGGGTCCTGGATCATCGAGGACGATTACGACAGCGAGTATCGCTTTGAAAGCGCGCCCATCTCCTCCATGCAGGGCCTGGATCGCAATGCCCGCGTAATTTATATCGGAACCTTCAGCAAGGTTCTTTTTCCGTCCTTGCGTCTGGGCTACATCGTGATTCCCCATGACCTGGTTCACCATTTCGTTGCGGTTCGGGCCGCCATGGACATCTTTCCCCCATACCTCTCCCAGGAGGTACTTACCGACTTCATGCGCGAAGGACACTTCGCCCGTCACATCCGCAGGATGCGACTGCTTTACGGGGAGCGAAGAACGGCGCTGGTCGAAAGTATCCGGGAGCAATTCGGGTCAAGCTTAGAGATCCACGGCACGCAAGCCGGCATGCATCTCGCGGTGACTCTGCCCAAGGGTCGCAACGATCGGGAGATCGCGGACAATGCTGCACGCGAGGGCCTGTGGCTGTGGCCGCTGTCTCCTTCTTACCTGGGCGCGAAGCGCCGCCAGGGTTTCGTCCTGGGATTTGGCAACACCCCGGTGGAAGGGATGCCCCATGCTGTCAGCCAGTTGCGGGTACAGCTGACGAAATAGAAGTAATTGTCACCAAAAAATTACGAATTCTTCTGTGCCGTGTCGTCATCTAGTTCAGGAGTACAGGAGAAAAGGGATCAATGGCACAGGATAAGAAAGTAGCACTGGTAACCGGGGCAAACCGGGGAATCGGCTTTGAAACGGCCAAGCAGTTGGGGGAAAAGGGCATCACGGTAATTGTCGGCGCACGGAAGCTGGCCGACGCGACTAAGACAGCGGAGAAGCTAAAGGCAGAAGGCATCGATGCTTACGGGGTGCAGCTGGATGTCACCAGCGCGAAAGATCGATCCGCTGCCGCGAAGTTTGTCTCGGAGAAATTTGGCAAACTCGACATCCTGGTAAATAACGCTGGCATCGCGTCCTCGGACGGAATGGCCAGTCGCACCAGCGACGTTCCCGAGGAAGCGCTGCAGAGTGTCTATCAGACGAATCTCTTCTCAGTGGTGGCGGTGACCCATGAGTTTTTGCCCCTCCTGAAGAAGAGCCCGGCCGGGCGAATTGTGAACCTCTCCAGCATTCTCGGTTCGCTCACCCTGCATGCGGACCCCAAGAGTCCGATTGCCGGGTTTAAGAACTTCGCCTACAACTCCTCGAAATCTGCGCTCAATGCCTACACCATTCACCTGGCAGCGGAGTTGAAGGGAACCCCCATCAAGGTGAACTCGGCCCATCCTGGCTGGGTAAAGACCGAGCTGGGCACAGATGCGGCGCCTTTGGAAGTTCCCGAAGGGGCGAAGACCAGCGTCGACTTGGCTCTCATTGGACCGGACGGTCCGAGCGGACGCTTTATCCACCTGGGTCAAGAGCTTCCCTGGTAAGTGCTTAACCGGAAAAGTCAGGCGCGCGAGGATCCATACCTTGCGCGCCTAACCCACAAAAGAGATACTCTGCGATGTGCGGGTAGCAATCGACACTGGCGGCACGTTTACTGATTGCGTCTATCTCTCCGACGGAGAGCTCCAGGTCTTAAAAGTATTTTCTACTCCCGCCGATCCGGCGCAAGCGGTGCTCAATGGCCTGGCGCAGATCGGAGCGGGCAAAGCCCTCGATGTGCGGCACGGCACCACTGTGGGAACCAACACCATGTTGGAGCGAAAAGGCGCACGCGTCGCCTTTGTGACCACGGCCGGCTTCGAAGACACCATTGCCATCGGGCGCCAGGCACGAAGCAAGCTCTACGACTGGTTTGTACCTTTGCCGATATGCCTCGTGCCCCGTCCGCTGCGTTTCGGCGTGCCGGAGCGGGTGAGCGCCGAGGGAGAGATCCTTCGTGCTCCCACAGACACAGAACTGGAACTCCTGGTCGAGCAGGTGCGCGGCAGCGGGGCAGAGGCGGTCGCCATCTCGCTGTTGTTTTCCTTTGCCAACCCGGAGACGGAACGCCGCGTCGAAGCGGCTCTCAGCGGCCTCGGTCTGCCCATCTCCACCTCGCACCGCATACTGCCTGAGTTTCGCGAGTATGAGCGGGCGTCGACCACCGTCGTCAATGCATATCTCGCGCCCCGCATGCAGAACTATCTGCTGCATCTGGAGCAGAGCGTCACCACGCGCCATAGCGGTGGGCGCGTGGATGTAATGCAGTCTTCGGGCGGCATTATCTCGGCGCGCAGCGCGGCGCCGGAGCCGGTACGCACCGTGTTGTCCGGGCCGGCGGGCGGGGTAATCGGCGCCTGCAAGGTGGCTCGCTGGGCGGGCTTCGAGCGCATCATCGGCTTCGATATGGGCGGCACGTCGACCGATGTTTTCCTGGCCGATGCCGGGGGCGCGCCGCTGACGCGAGAATCCGTGGTGGCCGGCGTGCCAGTAAGCATGCCCATGCTTGACATTCATACCGCCGGAGCCGGGGGCGGATCGATTGCCCGCTTCGATGCCGGTGGAATGCTGCGCGTGGGGCCCGAGTCTGCGGGCGCCGAGCCCGGGCCGATCTGCTTTGGCCGCGGCGCCATGCCAACCGTGACCGACGCGAATCTTTTGCTTGGACGCCTGGATCAGGACAGCTTTTTGGGCGGCGGAGTCCAGCTTGACCGCCAGCGGGCCGAGCAGATCATGCAGCAGCAGAAGGGCCCATTGGCCAGCGCCGAGGAGTTTGCGGCAGGCATAGTGCGCGTGGTGGAAACCCACATGGAGAAAGCCATCCGGGTGATCTCTGTCGAGCGCGGGCACGACCCGCGCCAATTCACGCTGGTCGCCTTCGGCGGCGGAGGGCCGCTGCATGCCTGCTCGCTGGCCCGGGCTCTGCGTATTCCCACCGTGCTGGTTCCTGCGATGCCGGGCGCACTGTCCGCGGTGGGTATTCTGCTGGCGGACGCGGTGCGCGATTACTCGCGCACCGTGATGCTGCCGGGCAACGCCGAGCAGAGTCTCGACGGCTACTTCATCGAACTTCAGCAGCGCGGCATCACGGAGTTTGCCGCGGATGGCCTGCAGGGCGTGGCCCAGCGCACCATTGATATGCGCTATCGCCGGCAGGGATATGAGCTCAATGTCCCTTACGAGGGAGGGCCTCTCGCAACAGCCATGGATGCCTTTCACCGGCTGCACCTGCAGCACTACGGATTCTGCGATGTGCGCAAACCGGTAGAGGTAGTGAACCTGCGGCTGCGCATGGTCGCCGCTGGTGAGCCTTACACACCTGCTTACCGTGATCCCGTCCCGGGAGATGGATTGGCCGCGTGTTATGCGGAGCATCCGCTGCACTTCGCGGGCAGATCGATGCCGGCGCGCCTCTATCGGCGAGAAGGCCTTGTGCCGGGAGATGTAATCCAGGGGCCGGCGATGATCACCGAATATACTTCGGCGACCGTGTTGCCGCCGGGTTGTTGTGCGCAGGTCGATGGCTTTATGAACCTCGTAATTTCAGTCACGGAGTCCGCATGATGTTTGCCGCCGCCGATCCCGTAGAGTTGGCAATTTTTCAAAGCGCGGTGCATTCCATTGCCGAGGAGATGGGTGCGGCGCTGCGGCGCACGGCTCTCTCGCCCAACATCAAGGAGCGGCGCGACTACTCCTGCGCCATCTTCGACAGCAAGGCAAGGGTCATTGCCATGGGCGATCACATGCCGGTCCATCTCGGCTCCATGCCCATGTCGGTGCAGGCGGCGGTGGAAGCGATTGCGTTTGCCCCGGGCGACATCGCCATCCTCAACGATCCATTCGCGGGGGGAACGCATCTTCCGGATATCACCATGGTGCTGCCGGTCTTTTTGCCCGGGCACGATCGCGCCGCTTTCTATGTTTCCAACCGCGCCCACCATGCGGATGTGGGAGGCACCTTTGCGGGCTCGATGGGCCCGGCAAATGAGATCTTCCAGGAAGGCATTCGCATTCCTCCGGTGCGGATCGTGCGGGGAGGCCAACTCGATCGCGAGATGCTGGACCTGATCCTGCTGAACGTGCGCACCGCAAAAGAGCGTGAAGGCGACCTGGAATCGCAGATTGGCGCCTGCCGGGTCGGCGAGCAGCGTGTGCTGCAACTGGTTGAGAAATACGGTGAATCGAAGCTGCACGCGCTCATCGAGGAGCTGCTCGATTACTCCGAGCGCCTGGTACGCGCGGAGTTGCGCGCCATGCCTGCCGGCGACTTCAGCGCGGAGGACTGGCTGGACAACGATGGCGTCACCGATGACCTGCGCAAGATCGCGGTTCGCCTTCGCTTCAACCCGCAGGCGGCCTCGTTAGAGGTGGATTTCTGCCGGCTCTTCGGCGCAGGTTGCGGGCAGTGTGAACGCGGTCCGCGCCATCACCCTCTCCGCCTGCTTTTACATGCTGCGTTGCCTGCTGTCCGCGGACGCGCCCGCCACCGCCGGGATTCTGCGGCCGCTCACCCTGCATACTCCGAGCGGAAGCATTGTGGACGCCCTGCCGCCCGCGCCCGTCGCCGGCGGCAACGTGGAAACCTCGCAGCGCATTGTGGACGTACTGTTGCGGGCCCTGGCGCAGGCGGTTCCCGCACGTGTGCCGGCGGCCAGCGCAGGCACCATGAGCAATCTGACCATTGGCGGCATCGATCCGCGCACCGGCGAGCCATTCACCTACTACGAGACGGCGGCAGGAGGAATGGGCGCGCGTCCCGGCCTGGACGGTATCTCCGGTGTGCAGACGCACATGACCAATTCTTTGAACACGCCCATCGAGGCGCTGGAGTATGCCTATCCCTTCCGCGTGCGCCGTTACGCCTACCGTGATGGTTCGGGTGGCGCGGGGCAATACCGCGGAGGCGATGGACTGATCCGCGAAGTCGAGTTGCTGGCCGATGCCCAGGTGACGCTGCTGGCGGACCGCAGAAAACTGCGGCCCTATGGATTGCAGGGAGGAGAGGAAGGCGCGGCCGGCCGCGCATGGCTTGCTCGCGCAGGTAGATGCCGAGACGGAAGAGCTACCGGGGAAGTGCAGCCAACGCCTATCCAAAGGAGACGTCCTGCACATCGAGAGCGCCGGGCGGCGGCGGTTGGGGGCAAGGATGAATTCGCTCATCTCGGTGAACGTCGGTCTTCCGCGCGATGTTGAGTGGCAAGGCAAGGTCGTGCACACCGCAATCTGGAAAAAGCCCGTAAGCGGCAGGGTGATGGCACGGCGCCTGAACCTGGACGGCGACGGACAAGGAGACCTTGCGGGACACGGCGGAGAGCACCGCGCCGTGATGGTGTATCAGCTCGATTCCTATCGTTACTGGCAGCAGCAACTGGAGCGCACAGACTTTGAGTATGGCCAGTTCGGAGAGAACCTGACGGTCGATGGTCTGGCCGATGACGAAGTCTGCATCGGCGACCGGTACCGGATTGGCGGCGCGCTTTTCGAGGTGACACAGCCGCGCGTCACGTGTTATCGGGTCGGCATCCGCATGGGCAATCCGCAGATGCCCTCTCTGCTCGTCTCCCACAAGCGGCCCGGCTTTTACCTTCGTGTCATTGAGGAAGGTGAGATTGGTGCAGGAGACGAGATCGTGAAGGTGGCGGATGGGCCAGAGCAAGTAACCGTCGCTGAGATCGATGGATTGCTTTACCTGCCCGGCCATCCGCGCGAACAGTTGCAGAGAGCCTTGCGTATTCCATCGCTGAGCGCGGGCTGGAGGGGTTCGCTCGAAGCGTTGGCATCCGCGGAAAAACAAGGTGGAAACGCGGGCCTTGTCCCAACTTCGCCCCCGCCGGCGTGGCGTGGTTTCCGGCCGCTCCGGGTTGCGGCAGTGCAGCAGGAGTGTGTGGGCGTGCACTCCTTTGTTCTGGAGTCAGAGGATCGATCCCCTCTGCCCGCGCCGCTGTGCGGCCAGTTCCTGGTGCTGAAGCTCGATTTCGATAACCACTCCGTCCTGCGAAGTTATTCGATTTCCGGCCCGCAGTCCTCAGGGACGTACCGCATCAGCGTGAAGCGTGCCGACGGCGTGGGTAGCCGCTATCTCCACGATCGCATCCAGGCTGGCGGAATATTGCAGGTGAGCGCACCCCGGGGCAGCTTCACGCTGGCCAAGGGTTACGATCCGGTTGTCTTGCTCAGCGCGGGCATAGGCGTCACGCCGGTACTCTCCATGCTGCACGCCCTGGCGGCGGATCCCACTCACCGCACGCGCGAGGTTTGGTGGTGCTACGGTGCACGCAATGGCGGGGAACATCCGTTCGCCGCAGAGGTCCAGGGACTTCTCAGCACGCTTCCCCGCAGCCGGTCATTCATTGCCTATAGCAGACCAGAAGAGGGAGATCAGCAGGGCAGGGAATACGACGCGCCAGGCCACCTGAATCTTTTGTCATTGCAACAACTGCAACTGCCGCAGACCGCGAACTTCTATCTCTGCGGGCCCCCTGCTTTTCTTGCCCAGTTGACTGCCGCGCTCGGGGCCTGGGGCGTCCCATACACCCGGATACATGCCGAGACCTTCGGAACGGAATCCGCCGTGACCCCGGGCATCGCCAGTACAGCAGTGAAGACGCCGCACCCGCCTGTTGGAGTTCCGGGGACTGGCCCGAAGGTATCTTTTACCCGGAGCGGTTTGGCCGTGCCGTGGGACTCGCGGTTTCAGAGTCTCCTGGAATTCGCGGAAGCCTGTGATGTTCCTGTGAAGTGGTCTTGCCGGGTGGGGGTCTGCCATATGTGCGAATCCGGGCTGATCGATGGCGATGTTCGCTATGCCCCCGAGCCGCTCGACCGCCCTGCCGGCGGAAACCTCCTGCTCTGTTGTTCGACCCCGATGGCGGCGGTTGAATTGGATCTCTGAGCCTACGACTGGAATCACTCCGTCCTCAACGCTCGCATTGGGTCAACGGATGCCGCTCGAACAGCGGGAACAATCGCTGCGACAGCGATGCAGGCGCAGAGCACTGCAATAGCGCCGACAAAGGTCAGAGGATCCTGGCTGCTCACCTGATACAGCAGGTGCTCCATCATCCGGCAGACAAACACGCTTGCCGGCAATCCGATCACCAGGCCTGCAAGAACCTGCAGAGATGCACTCCGCAGCATGAGCGATATGATTCCTGAGCGCGAAGCGCCCAGTGCCATACGAATACCGATCTCGCTGGTGCGGCGCACGGCCAGATAGGACATGACGCCGTAAAGACCAACCGAGGCAAGTATCAAGGCAAGAACTCCAAACGCCTCTGTGAGCCGGGCAAGCAGCCTGTCCTGGTTGAAGTTGCCCGCCAGCACCTTTGGATATGGCGTAACTCGTATCACCGGGATGTTCGGATCAATCCTCGCCATCACTGTCCGCACCAGTTGCTCGGCGTTCGGCTGCGGGCGATTGAATTGAAGAATCATCCGGTTCAGATAAAGCGAACTCGCCTCTGCCGCCTGCGAATCAGCGTGTTTGTAACCTGTGTAGACTTGGCCGAGCGGCCTCAGGAAAAGGGGCTGGGCCTCTCTGCGTGCATCGCTCAATTTGAAATCCGCAAAGACGCCCACGATCTCAAACGCGCCCGCCTCGGCTCCGTTGATCCCGAAGTGTTGCCCGAGCGGATCCTGGTTGGGAAAGAATCGTCTTACAAACGCCTGATTGACCAGTGCCACGGGTAATCGGCTGATTTCATCTTTCTGGGTGAATCCGTGTCCGCGCAGAACCGGTACCCCAATCGAATCGAGAAATGCCGGGCTCACACGAATCCAATCCGAAAAGCACGGGTCTGTCGGACCCGGTACCGGGCGCCCGTTGATGATCACGCATGATCCCCACTCGTTTCCCTCAAGCGGAAGGTAACGTGCGAAACTCACGCGCGCGATTCCCGGCAGCGCAGATAATCCATCTTCGATCTTGCGATAAACCGGATCCAACTGATCGGGTGTATATCCGCCGCCTTTTAAATCGATCTCGACGGTATATCGATCTTCTGTCTCGATGCCCGTTGGCTGATGCTCCAGTTTGTAAAGCGATCGTGTGGCAAGAGACGCGGAAGTCAGAAGCACCATCGAGAGCGCGAGTTGGAAAACGAGCAGCAGACGCTGTGGAATAGAGGCCCGGTCACGCGACAGGCTGTTATTTCCACGCGAAGCGTCCGCGGGTTGCGTCGCGGAAGAAATCCACCCCGGTACTGCGGCAAACAGCAATCCTGTGAGCAGCGAAACCAATATGGCGAAAAGCAGCACGACCCATGAAGGTCCACCCGAAGCCGGCATATTTTTAGAAAGCGGAAATGCCAGCGCGAGGATTGTCCGGTATCCGAGAAGCGCAACCGCGAGCCCCGCGGCTCCGCCAATCATGCTCAGCATCAGACTTTCGGTGACAATCTGGCTGATGATTCGCCCGCGTGATGCGCCCAGCCCGATACGGACCGCGATCTCCGCCCGCTGCGCCATGCTCCTGGCGAGCACCAGGTTGGCGACGTTGGCACACGCGATGAGAAGTACCACACTGGAAAGAAGCATCAAGATGCGAAGCCCCGTCCCGGTTTGCTGCTGAACCTTCTGGATTCCACCTCCTGCCGGCGAAAGCACCACATGTTGCTTCGGAATCTCCGCTGCGCCCCCGTGATCCGTGAATGCAGGCATTGTGGCCATCCATTGCCGGAGCACTCCCGAAAGTTTGGCCTGCAGGGAGCCCAGATTCACATCAGGCCGCAGCCTGCCGACGGCGTAGAGCCAGGCGGTGTCGGGTTGGCGCAGCGAGGAATCCGCTCCTTCAAATAGCGGTTCGCTGGCTAACGGCACCCACATGTCGGGCGGAAATGGCGCAATGCGGTCGCCGTAGAAGCCCGGTGGCGCGATGCCTGCCACCGTAAAAGGGCGCTGCTCGAGGTACAGTGTGGAACCGACAATTCCCGGCTTTCCGCCAAACTCTCTCTGCCATGCCTGGTAGCTCAGTACCAACGCCGAAGGGGCGCCACTTCGGTCGTCATTGGGCGACAGAGGGCGCCCTGCATACGCGCCAATTCCCAGGGTGGTGAAGTAGTTCCCTGACACATATTCGGCCCGCATTGCCGTGGCCGGGGCGGACCCCCAGCGCACAGTGAAGCCTGCGCCGCCGGCCTGCACCGCCGCCAACTGCTCGAACTCAGGAGACACCTCCTGAAACCGGCGAAAAAGATCGTAAGAGAAGAGGTCGAAGTCTCCGTCGTCGCTTTCGAAACTGCCGAAGTAGCAGCAGTGGGTACGATCGCCGATGCGATAGAGGCGGGAAGGGTCAGCCACGGGTAATGAACGCAACAAAATACCGTGCACCAGGGTGAAGATCGCGGTATTCGCACCGATTCCCAAGGCGAGCGTGATCACCACAATGCATGCGAAGCCCGGCGAGCGGCGAAGCCTGCGAAGACCGTAGCGCACATCGCGAGTGAGAGATTCGATCCAGATCCACGACCAAACTTCGTGCGTCTGTTGGTGAATCGACGTGGGATTGCCGAACGCCCGCAGTGCCGCATGCCGCGCCTCGTCCGGCGCTATACCGCGTTCACGCTGTTCCTCTTCTTCCAGTTCAAGATCGGCGCGCAACTCACGCGCAAGGTCCGCATCCCGCTTTCTGGTGTGCCATGGGCGCATCTCAGCTCTCCTCGGCCGTGGGCCACATCACGCGGGCCACAGCTTCCGCCATCAGCTTCCACTGCGCCGTGGTAGACACTCGACCCTCGATCTGTGAAAGAGGGTAGACATTCGACCATCGCTTGTCAAGGATTCGGTTTTAGCGGTGGTCGCATGATGATTTCAGGCCGAATCACTCCATTGAGACCGGGGCGTTATTCAATCCCGACCGCCCCGGTTTCCCGCGTTGGATGCTGTGTTTGCTTTAACCAAATTCTCACGCAGAGTCTTAGGCCGTGAGGTACGCCTTTCTCCGTTGCTCTTGGAACGACGGCTACGGCCTTTTGCCGCCTGCGGAATACTCGGGTTGGATGGGCTGGGACTGCTTCGTGCTAAAGAGGCTGCGCTTTAACGTTTTAAGCATTTAAGTCCCCGCTTTTTCTCTGCGGAAGGTGCGCGTTAAGCGCGTTAAGCGCGTTAAATCCCTCGCGCCGCGCGGGAAATGCACTTTTGTAACGCACTATACGCACTAATTCCCCCGTAATCGGCGCGCCGAGAGGGTGCGCAGACGCTTTAAGTCCCCGCAGCAGCGCAGGGAGGCGCCCTGAGCACCATAAGTCACGGCCGGAGCTTTTGAACGTACCGGGCCGGGCGGTCTGGAACCGCGAAGAGGACCAAACTGTTGACTCGCGGCGTACCTTCACACCCATATAGATGTGAATTGGGCATGGCGAGTTTCGGCCCCAAAGTAAATCTCGCCGACCGTGAAAAGCGCGATCGCAGGAATACGTCGTCTTTAGGTATATGGACGGCGAATCGGCGGAGTTATCGACATCCCACTGCTATCTCGCTTCCGCAGGCCTGAACTCGGTGACAGCGCGAGTTGCCAGAGAAATATCCTTCCTTTCAAAAGTAAATAACGACGGCGGCGGGTTAGTTGGCGGAGGGGTGGGTGATCTGATCGACGATGAGGATTTCGGTGATGCCTTTGGCGGATTGGAGTTTGAGGCCGAGTTGTTCCTTGAGGACGGTGAAGAGGGACGGGTCGGCGGAGTCGGGAGTTTCTTCGGGGGCCCATTCGATCTGGAAGTCGAAGTTGCCTTTGAGGCCGGTGTGGTCCTCGACGGGACGACCTGCCTGGCGGCGGAGTCCGGCGGCGATGTCGGCCATGGACATCTTCGAGACTTTCATGGCGGCCCTTGAGCCGTTGGAGTTTGTGCTCATGTTGGGCTGCGAGCCGGGCGTGCTTGGCTTGAGGGCGGGGCCAAGTTTTCCGGGTTTGTCGAGTTCGAGCCAGTAGACGCGGGCTTCTTTTTGCTCGCTATGGAACTTGAATTGGAAGCGGTCTTCGAGGAGTGAGAGGATGAGTTGCTGGAATTGCTGCGGGGTGGTGACTTCGGTGCGGTTGACAGTGGTGGCGTTGATGTCGAAGGTCTCGTTGCCGGTCCAGGAGGGAGCGCCGGAGATGCGGTTATCGTCGGTGCCGAAGGCGATACGGATGAGGGTGCGGACAGTGGTGGCGGTGGCAACAAAACGTCCGCCGGGGAGGACCTGGCGGTTTGATGGCGCGTCGCCGGCAGATTGGTTCGGGCGGATGGAGGCGACTTCAAATCGCAGGGGCGGCTCGGCGGCCTGCGACACGGTCGGGGATTGAGTTGGGGATGGGGCTGGCGATTGGGCTGAGAGATGCAATGAGGCGACGACGAGCGGAAGCTGGAGGGCGAGGGAGCGGGCGGTGCGCAACAACTTTGTCCGCGAAGTTCTCATCATTACCGCTACGCAGAGTTGTATGCAAAGGTTCCGCGATTGATGTTGCAGAGGGCAGGCTGAAGACCGGGCTATGGGTGCAATTCTTTGCCGCCCAACGTCGGAAGAACAGTTAAATCGCGACTCCGCCTGCGACCTCGATACGCGGCGCTTTGATCCAACGGCTTTCTTCTGAAAGCAGAGAGGTGATCACTGGTCCGAGATGGTCGGGAACACCCGCCTGGCCTAGTGCTATATTCTCGGCTATCTGTTTATTTGCAGCAGGATTGTCGCGAACGATGCCACCGCCGAAATCAGTAGCAACAGGGTCAGGCGCAACAACATTGACGGCGATCCTGAGCGATGAGTCGGTCTCAAACTTATATGAGGAACTACTCGCAATCCGGGAGACGGAGATTGAAGGCAATAGCCTTAAGACTCACTCTTTTGGCATCCATCGCGGCTGCCTTGTGCGGGTGTTGCCTCAGTCAACCTCTGAATCGCCCCATCAGAAGCTTGTATCACACCGTCTGGAAAGTCCGGGATGGAGTCCCAAATGACATCGTCGCGATTCAGCAAACGCGCGATGGTTATCTTTGGCTGGGCACTGGCGAAGGTCTTTTCCGTTTCGATGGCGTGAGGTTCGAACGCTACGCGCCGAATCGGGGAGGCGAACTATTTTCCGGCAGGATCAGCGCACTACTCGCTACCAAGGATGGCGGTTTATGGATTGCACATCAAGGTAGGGGAGTGCGAGCGAGCTTCCTCAAGAATGACGAGGTAAGCAATTATGCAAGTCCTGATCCCCTTCACCCAGGAACCATTTTGGCTTTTGCGCAGTCACCCGACGGGACCATGTGGGCGGCCACCGATTACGGGCTTGTGCGCCTTGAAGGAGCGCATTGGATTGATGTCGGGCAGCACTATGATCGAGCCTCTAGTTATCCAGAGACCGTCTTCGTCGACCATCGGGGCACCTTGTGGGTCAATACTAGAGCAGGACTTCTGTATCGTCCCCTGGGGCAAAGCCAATTCCAAACGGCGGATGCCACGATCTCCGAGAATGTCGATATCGCTGAGTCCCCCGACGGCTCGGTTTGGATGGCGAGCGTCAGAGGGTGGGTTCGCAAGGTCACTCAGCCGGATGGCAGTCTCCTGAGGGATTACCCTCTCATTGTCGCTAAGTCGTTGGGCATAGCCTTTACCCACGACGGAGCGTTGTGGATCGCAACCGTTGGAGATGGGCTCTTGAGGGAGCCATTCCCCAACCAGCTATCTACCAACCGCAAGACCTCCGAGGATACGCTTGAGCACTATACGGAACGGGACGGGTTGGGCAATGACTTCAGTGACACCGTCTTCGAAGACCGGGAGAGAAATGTCTGGGTAACGTCCAGTCGTGGGCTCGATCAATTTCGTTGGTCTAAATTGATTCCAATTGAGCTTGCGCATGGGGCGACCTATATATCGATGGCTGAAGATCCCTCAGGTGGCCTCATCGTGGGTAGTGAAAGCCTCATGCGTACGGTCGATGGTGCCGTCACCCGCGTCCTCTCGCCTCCATCGCGCATCGAGTGCGCCTATCGGGATCCGTTTGACCGAGTGTGGCTGGGAGGTGTCGACGGTCTGTGGCGTCTCTCCGCCGATCGTTTTCTCGCGTACCCTCTGCCCCGCGACTTGACTCCGAGCGGTCACAATGTTCAGGCAATGACACTTGATCGCTTTGGTTCGCTTTGGGTTTCGTTCGACCGAAACGGAGTCTATCGGCTGAAAGGCGGCTCCTGGACACGGTCGGGAGGTCTCCTCAATTTTCCAACGGACCCCGCCCTCATAGAGACGACTGACGCAGAAGGGCGAACATGGTTCGGCTATAGGGACAATCTGCTCGCGATGCTGGATGGAACGAAGATTTCTCTCTTTACGCCCCAACAGAGCGTGAATATCGGAAACGTCCTCTCGATCTACGAAGCCGGCGGACGCATCTGGATTGGAGGCGACAAGGGCATCGAGGTCCTGGAGGATTCCCGCTTTCATGGCATCGGTTCGGCGGATGTGGAAACCCTGAAAGGTATCTCGGGTATCGCGAGCGACGCGAAAGGAGATATGTGGTTGAACGGTCTTTCCGGCGTAAGGCACATTAAAGCCGATGAAATACAGCGTGCTCTTGCAAATCATGGCTACTCTATGGCTATCGAGCGGCTCGATGATCTCGATGGATTGGTGAGCGCCCCGGAACAGATCAGGCCTTTGCCAAGTGTGGTCAAGACAAGCGATGGTCGAATCTATTTTGCGACCAGAAGTAGCGTCGTCTGGATCGATCCACGTCAAATACCAAGAAATACCACTCCGCCTACAGTGGACATACAATCCGTCAATGCAGACGGAAAAACGTACGATCGTCCCAAAGAGCTAAATCTCAAGGCAAACATTAACAACCTTGAGATCAGGTACACCGCTCCAAGCCTCCTGATCCCGGAACGCGTCCGCTTTCGATACTTCATGGAGAGTCTTGATAAGACATGGATTGATGCGGGAGACCGCCGCATGGCGCTCTATTCCAGAGTGCCTCCTGGCAAGTACGTCTTCAAAGTAATCGCCGCAAACGACGAAGGACTATGGTCGGAAAGCGCCCGTACGGTGAGCATCGATATTCCACCGTCATTCATTCAGAGTATCTGGTTCCGGATCCTCTGCGTACTCGTCAGTCTCTTGTTGCTCTCATTGGTTTATGTATTGCGTTTTCGGCAGGTGAATGCGCAGATTCAGGCTCGAATTTACGGGCGAGTCGCTGAACGGGAGAGGATCGCGCGTGAACTGCACGACACCCTTTTGCAGGGCGTTCTAAGCGCTTCAATGCAACTCGATCTTGCCGAAGATCAATTGGCCGAAGATTCACCGCTCAAAGGCCTTGTGCAAAGCGTGCTCGCGACGCTGCGACATGTAACCGAAGAAAGCCGGATGGCACTCCGGGGGCTAAGATTCCAGAATATCGAAAGCAATGATTTGGCTCAGCTATTTCAACGCGTTAAACAAGAGTTCCCTCACAAGGACGCAATCGCGTTGCGGGTCGCCGCCCAGGGAGACGCGCGTGTCGTCAGAACGGAGACCCGGAACGAAATTTACCGCATCGGCCGGGAGGCAATCGTAAACGCTTACGTCCATTCTGAGGCAGCGACGATCGAAGTCGAAATACAATACGCAAGAACGCAGTTGGGTTTACTTGTACGGGACGATGGCCGGGGGATTGACTCCTCGATCCTTCAAGGGGGTCGCGACGGTCACTGGGGTCTGTCAGGAATGCGCGAGCGTTCTCGACGAATCGGGGCTACTCTCAAACTGCGGAGCAGACCGGGAGCGGGAACTGAAATCGAATTGATGGTTCCTGGTCACATAGCATTTGAGGACAATTCGGGCAACTCGACGCCCCGGTGGCTCGCTTGGCTTGGGCGGGAGGGGTTCAACGGCAGCAGTAGGAAAGCACGGGACAAACAAAATGAGCCGTGAGGGTAAGATTCGTGTTTTGTGTGTCGACGACCATCCGTTGATGAGAGTCGGCATTGTCACCGTTATTCGCCACGAAACGGATATGGACGTGGCAGGGGAAGCATCCACTGGTCGCGAAGCAATCCATTTGTTCCAGGAGCTACAACCCGACATCACTTTGATGGATCTCCGGCTTCCTGATATGAGCGGGATCGAGGCTCTGATTGCGATTCGTGCCCAATCCCCCAGCGCTCGCGTGATCGTGCTGACTACCTTCGAAGGCGACGCAGAAATCCAATGCGCTCTCGAGGCGGGAGCGCAAAGCTATCTCTTGAAGAGTCTTCCCCGAAAGCAAATCCTGGAAATGATTCGAAAGGTCCACGCCGGCAAGAGACAGGTGCCCCCTGAAGTGGCCGCGCAACTTGCCGAGCACATCGGAAAAGAAGCGCTCAGCGGGCGCGAGATTCAGGTTCTCGACAAGATTGCGACCGGTAAAAAGAACGGAGAGATAGCAGCGCTACTGTTCATCACCGAGGAGACGGTGAAGAACCACGTTAAGCACATCCTGGAGAAACTAGGAGCTTCCGATCGAACAGAAGCCGTCACAATCGGATTCCGGCGTGGCATCATTCATCTTTAGATCCGACCTATCAGGAGCGCCACTTAGGCATGCAAAAATGCCTCTTTCGAGGCATCACATCTTTGCCTTCTTCCATTACGTTAGAGGTGCCGCGACCTCTACGGAGCAGGAGGTGCCCGCTGCAAAGGCTATTCTCCGCTTTTCCAAAAGGGTTTCCCGGAGGGGGCCTTCTCCTCCTCAGGTTCGTTGTTGCCCTGAATGCAGCCGTTGAGGGTATTTTTATCTTGTCCTCGCCAGATCATGAGACTGCTTCTGGTTGGTGTCTTGGTGGTCTCGCGGTTGTGACGGGCGGTTCGATCCTGATGGGATTTCTTACGCCGATCTGCTGCGGACTGGCTGCCGTCGCGAACGTGATCATGAACCTGGTACGGTTACCGTTGAGCCAGGCTCCAGCTCTTGCAAGCTCCGTCGCCCATCTAAACCTCGCGATCATCTGTGTGGCGCTTGTACTGCTTGGTCCGGGTGCATTTTCACTAGACGCGCGTCTTTTTGGTCGTCGCGAAATCATCATTCCCGACTCTAAGCGAGATCAGCCGTAACGTCGTACACCTCCCAATTCCCATCGATGAACAAGTAGCAGTACTACCCGGCGCATCGGAATGAGCTGCGCCATGCCTCGGTCGAGGCATGGCGCAGGGACTCGACTTGGCCATCGCAAAATGCTTCGACAGAGGGATGTAAATGGAGTGGCCTACGAATACCTTTCTTCGCAGGGTATTTGAGAGGGGCGCACTGTGTGCCGCTCATTCTCGTTGCGCAGCGATAGGCTCGAAGGATTCGATAAAGACATCGAACTTGGATGATTCATTGAAGCTGGACTGGAGAGGAGAGGTCGAAGTGAATGCCAGCCATGTGGCCTACATGTCTCACCCGCAGGAAACAGCCCGGCTCATTGAAGAGGCTGCCACCTCGGCACACGTCAACAGTAGCCAATAGGTCTTTACGCTGCAAGCGAGATGTACGTCCCACGCGCAAGACAACAACGGTTTGGCGGGAAGGCGTTCGACATCGAAAATCAACTGGTCCGAGTGGATCTTTACTGCAAAGGAGAATGGTCGTGAATCAGCGTATTAAGAACGTGGTTTTGGTGCATGGAGCTTTCGCCGACGGCTCCGGCTGGGAAGCCGTCGCTAACATCCTCAAGAATGATGGGTACAAGGTGTCGGTGGCGCAGCCCCCCGAGACCTCGTACGCCGACGACCAAAAGTACGCGAAGGCCGCAATCGACGCCATGGGCGGGCCAGTGGTTCTGGTCGGCCACAGTTACGGCGGGTCAATCATCACCGAGGCCGGCAATCATCCAAACGTGGCGGCACTTGTCTATATTGCCGCATTTGCGCTCGACGAAGGTGAGAGCTGTGCGTCGATCGAACAGGGTCTGCCGCAAGCGTCCAAGGCGTTCAAGCCGGACAGCAATGGCAACTGGTGGATAGACGAGGCGCATTTCGCGGCCGACTTCGCAGCGGACATTCCACCGGAGAAGGCGGCGTTCATGGCTATATCGCAGGTGCCGATCTCCACCGACTCGTTCACCCATAAGGTTACGAATCCCGCCTGGAAGACCAAGCCCACCTGGTACATGGTGGCCACCGAAGACCGGTCAATCAATCCGGATCAGGAGCGCATGATGGCGAAGCGCGCCAAGGCCAAGACGGTCGAAGTGAAGGCGAGCCATGTGGCCTACATGTCTTACCCGAAAGAAACAGCCAAGCTCATCGAAGAGGCTGCCACCTCCTAAAGACGTCAATGAGTAGCCATACGCTTTCAGACAAAATGATCTCCGCCGATCCGGTTAGGGTCGGCGGGGATTCCGTATGGAAATAGCTGCCTCAGGAGGGAGTGATGAAGGATCAAATCACCGTAAAAGGGCAGGGCGGCACGTTCGCCGCCTATATCGCAAGACCGAAGACCTCGCCGGCTCCGGCTGTTGTCGTTCTGCAGGAACTGTTCGGGGTGAACGCCGACATCCGCAAGACCTGCGACGAGCTTGCGGAACAAGGCTTCCTCGCGGTCGCGCCAGACCTGTTCTGGCGGCAGGACCCGGGCGTCGACCTGAATGTCACCTCCGAAGCCGACTGGCAACACGGCCTTCGCCTCTATCAGGCTTATGACAGAGATGCAGGCGCCAAGGACGTCAAGGACACCATCAACGCAGTACGCAGCCTCCCGGAGTGCAACGGCAAGGCTGCCATCCTCGGCTATTGCCTTGGTGCGTTGATGGTCTTCCTGACAGCCGTGCGCTACGACGGCATCGACGCCGCGGTTGCTTATCACGGCGGCGATACCGAGAAATATCTAGGAGAGCTCGATGGGCTTACTGCGCCCCTCCTAATGCATCTGGCGGAGGAAGATGAGTTCATTTCCAAGGCTGCACAGGCTGAGATTAAAGCGGCACTTGCTAAGAAACCACACACGACAGTCCACAGCTACCCGGGCCAGAATCATGCTTTCTCTCGACATAATGGGGCGCACTACAATGCTGCGGCGGCTGCCCTTGCCAACGGCCGGACGAGTGAATTCCTGAATCGGGAATTGCGATGACTGCCGGAGTTTCGGAGGCAGCTACTCGGCAGATTGGAGCGCCCTCCTTTATTTTCAGTGATCTGAGGCCTTGATCGTAGGCAGGCATCAGGTCGGTGCCAGGAGCAGCTGTTCAGCTAACCGTGATGATTGGTGGATGGGACTCCGCCTGCGACCTCGATACGCTGAGGATTGATCCAACGGCTTTCTTCTGAAAGCAGAGAGGCGACCACTGGTCCGAGATGGTCGGGAACACTCGCCAGGCCTAGTGCTGTATTCTCGGCTATCCTTTTATTTTCAGCAGGATTGTCGCGAACGATGCACCGCTGAAATCGGTAGCAACAGGGCCCGGTGCCACAACATCGATGGCCATCCTGCGCGGGCCCAGCTCCCAACTCCATATGCCTCGAGGACGTGATTTCTCCGGAATCGAGCTCGAGAGCAATCGCTTGTGCCCCAGCTGCTCTTGCTTCCGCGATCACGGCCTTCGCATCTTCGCCGTGGGTGTTGAAGGTGAAGATGCTGGAGTCTGCCGATTCGTCCGCCGTTTACGCGAAGGCTTCGCCAACCAACTCTTCGCTCTTTTTCCAGAGAGCCTTTGCGTTTTCGGGGTCGAGCGCGTAGCCGCGCACCCCGCTGCTGATGGCGCTCACCTGCGAATCAGCGGGGATGAGTTCGGCGACCTGGCAGTCCTCACAATACTTGCCTCCGACTTCATCAGCAGATGCAACCACCCCAGCCCAGACCGACGTCGCGGCACCCTGCGGAATCGACTTGAACTCGAAGGGCGGCGCGCCTGCCGCGGCCCGCTGTTGCTGGACTTGTTGAACCCATGCATCGATGGCGCCATCCGGCATATGCCGCGAGAGTTCGGTCATGATGCCACCAGGGTGTACAGCTGTTGCGCGCACGCCGCGGTCACGATGACGGCGGTCGAACTCGACTGCGAAGAGGATGTTCGCAGTCTTCGAACGCCCATAGGCCACGAAGGGTTCGTACGGCGTCGTCTCAAAGTTGGGATCGTTCAGGTCGACATTGCTGAAACGGTGCCCTGAGGAAGAAAGGTTGACCAGACGTCCGCCCTTCTTGATGAGCTTCGCGATGCGGTTCACAAAGACGAAGTGGCCGAGGTGATTGGTCCCGAATTGGGTCTCGAAACCATCCTCTGTCTTCCCGAACGGAGTCGCCATGACACCGGCATTTGCGATGATCACATCGAACAAGCGGCCATCGGCGACCAGCTTGTCCGCTGCGGCGCGCACGCTCCTCAGACTGGCGAGGTCGAGTTCGACAACCTCCAAACTCGCACCGCTCTCCGCCGCGCTCTTGCTAACTTCCGATGTAGCCCGCTTCGCCTTGTCCAGATCACGTGCCGCGCCTACAACATCTGCGCGATGCGCCACCAGCGCACGGGCCGTCTCCACGCCAAGACCCGCAGATACCCCGGTCACCAGAATCCGCTTTCCTTTCAGATCGACGCCTGCGAGGACCTCTTCCGTCGTTGACTTTGCTCCAAATTTAGCTGCCATGCTGCACCTTCCAAATCAAGAATCTTCGACATAGGCCTCGGCCCGGAATAAAACGGAGACAGTCTACTTTTGTAAATGAGATTACCGGAGAGTCACTCCGGTTTCAGAAACATGCGTTGAAAAAGTCAGCAAACCAACCGCCTCATGGAAGAGGCCGCCAAAGCGCTAGCGAGCCGCGCCGTCGCCAGCAGAGATCTTCATCTGCCAGCAAACGGTTTTCTGTGCTCTCGCTGGCTGTTTGATTCCGGTTCGGGGTGGATAGTCGCCAACTCGGGGGAGATAAAGCGACGGTATACCTATTGCAGCAATTCCAAGGATAGCTATGCTTCATGAACAAGCCTTCCCAAAGCTTCACTTGCTCATCAACTTAAAGCCAAAGGCTCCCGGTATCCTGCCCTTCACTGCCAGGTCGACCCACAAGCCGGCGATCTGCTCCAGGTACCGCGCGTTCTTCAGCGGTCCGGCATCGACCGGCGACATCGTCGTATCCTCAATCAGGCCGCGCACTGCGTATTTCGCATCCTCATCGTCGCCGCAATAGAACATGTCGAAGTCCGAGTCGCCAAACAGCGCAGCGCCAATCGTATTGAAGGCTTTCACCACCCGCGCGCCCCTGGCCCATTGCGCTACCTGCTCCGCTCCGCTGCCCGCTTCCGGAACCATGACGCTTAAGTTTCCTGCCAAAGGGTTGGTCGCATCCAGAAGGATTCTCCCGTCCAGTGGCCCCAAGGAGGCGAGCGTAACTTCCACAGCCTGCCATGGCAGCGCCACCGCGATCACATCAGCGTCCTTCACCGCAACTGCAGGTTCTGCCACGGTCACGCCCAGTTCCTTCGCTGTCTTAGCGCTCTTGCTGGCTTCGCGTAACCCGGCCGTAACCATGTGCCCCTTCGCCGTCCACAGCCGTCCCAGCTGACCCCCGACGTTTCCGAATCCAAGCACCGTGATCTTCATGGCATCATCTTGCCCGGGCGAAGTGGCCTTTGCAATCAGGTACAAAAAGGTTCCTGCTTCACTGCCTTGCACGTCGCGTAATACTCTGGTCTGCATGCTGCGCGATCAATGCCCGGTATCGAACGCTCTGCGTGTCATCGCGGGCAAGTGGAAGCCGCTAATCCTTCGCGAACTCAAAGATGGGAGCCGGCGCTTCAGCCAATTGCAGCGCCGCATTCCAGAGGCATCCCAAAAGGTCCTCACCTCGCAGTTACGGCAGCTTCAACGAGACGGACTGGTCAAGCGGCGTGTTTTTCAGGAGTCCATTCTTCGTACCGAGTACACTCTCACAGCCTATGGCCGCACGTTGCGTCCTGCGTTGCTCGAACTCGCCAGGTGGGGACAGGAACACAGCCGCCGCCAAAAGCGGCAGGCCACAGGGCTGCCGCGCGAACCGCTTGACGGTTAAAGGGGACGGAAGTGGTTAAATGAGGTTAAGGAGTGACGGAAGGCGTGACTGGACGGAATGTTTACCATGTCCAAAGCAGCTCGAAGCAATTTCCCGGGTACGAACTGGCAGCGGTTACTTCCAGTCTGTCACCGCCTTTCACATTGCCTGAGACAGGATAAGGCGGCCAAGTAGTTCCGCCTGCGCTTCTGCTATCATTGATCCCTCTTCACGGGTCCCTTCGCAGTCGCAGAAATAAACTGCTGCGCTCCGCACTCCAGCGCCGTCCTAGGAGCAGCCCATATGCCCGACGAGCTTGACGTCTCACTCAGCGAGTCTTTGACCGTTGCGCAGCGCGATGCTCTTATCGCGCGCCTGCGCACCGCATGGGATAACCTCCCGCCCGCGACCCAAGACCAGCTCAAGCCCATCCTCGACGAGGGGCACGATCAGTTCGCCAACTACGTTGCCACGGGTAAGCCACCCTCCCACGATCTTCACACCGTCCTTCGCATCAAGAGCTATCTCACCAACGACTGGGACAACCACCTCGCCAAAATCGGCCAACCGCTCAACAACGCTGTCGCCCAGCCCCTCGCCGAGCCCATCGCCCCCGCGGCCATCGAGATTACGGTCGGCCCCGAAGGCGATATCATCGGTGACGGCAAGTACCAAACCCTCGATCCTCGTTGGGAGCTCGTGGTCGGTATCGTTCTCTTCGAGAACATTCTTCACAAGCATCCTTTCCCACCTAATACGCCGTCAATCCAACAGATAAGCGATACCGCTACCTTCGTTCTCGTCGGCGACTATGGCACCGGAAACTTCGGCTCAGGCGACTCGGCCAGCACAAAGATTTCCAAATTCATTCCCACACTCAAGCCCGACTACGCCATTCACCTCGGCGACGTCTACTACGCCGGCACCATCCCCGAGGAAACCAGTAAGCTCCTTGCTTACTGGCCCAAAGGATCGTTCGCCTCTTTCACCCTAAACTCCAATCACGAGATGTACTCAGGCGGCGGCCCCTACTTCAATACCACCGTCGGCAGCCCTGTCTTCAACACACTGCAGTCTCCGTGGAGCTTCTTCGCTCTCGAGAACACCGACTGGATCCTCGTCGGCCTCGACTCCGCTTACTACTCTTCCGCCTTCAGGCTCTACATGAACGGAACTCTCGGAGCGAACAACAACCAAAGCCAGTTTCTTGAGCAGGTGGCTGCGCGCAACAAGAAGACCATCATCCTCACTCATCACAACCCCATCCCCATCGGCGGCCTCGGCAGCGCACCTCAGTCCTCCGACGAGGGCTACCAGCTCTACACCGATGTCATGAATGCCTTCGCCGGACACAACGCTCCTGCCTACTGGTACTACGGCCACAAACACGTCGGCGCAGCCTACAAGCCGCTCCCCAACGGCATGCTCTGCCGCTGCCTCGGCCATGGAGCTCTCCCGGCGGGTAAAGCCTCCGATCTGACAAACTCCGCCTTCGTCGATTGGTATGAGAAGTGCCTCGCCGGCGATCCCGACGACAATCTCCGCATCTTCAATGGCTTCGTCCACCTTGAACTCAACGGCCCCGACCTCACCGAAATCTTCTATGACGAGTTGGGACGCGTCGCCTGGCAGCCAGGCACCAACGACAACCGTTGCCCCTAGGTCCGAAGCTTCAGGTTTACCCATTCCTTCGGGTAAAGAGAAGGCGTACGATTTCCAATGTGTGAATCTTCACTTATTTAGCTTTACAACGGATCTGTGAGTAATCCGATTGTTGCGGGTATTCGGCGGAAGTACGGCTCCGATCTCAGCCGCTATCGCATTCACATACCCTTGTTGCTGCTCACTCAGATGATGGACGACTCTGGAGAACTGTTTGCCCAACTCGGCTCGCTCGCGCAGAGGCAGGTCGGCAATCACCTCCTGCATCAGAAGGTAGTTCTGGCGCTTCTCCGATGGGTCGAACTTCGCCAGCAACTCCTCCGGGAGGCCATCCAAACAGGTTACCGATCTCGTAGCGAGTTCATGACCAACGTGCTCCATGAGGTTGCTGAATTGCCGATACTCGGCCATGCGTTCCAGAATCTCGTCCAGTTGCTCCGATGCCGCTTCGACAACCTTCCTGGCGTGCTCGTGCCCGCGGCAGCCCTTGAGCGTCCCGTAGAGCAGGTAGAGCTCAAAGATCGGTTGTTCGCTCGCCGAGTCTCCGCAACGCCGCCTCGGGCAGTCTCTTCGTGCATCTAGGTAGCGCAGCAATTCTGGCACGGTCCTCAGTTGCGTGGCGACGTTCAAGAAATCATTGACCGAGATGTAAGTGAGTGTGATCTTACCCTGCGCCAGCGGCAAGTCGGCCGCAGCCGATTGCAGGTCAACTCCCCGGCAGGTTTCTACTGTTACGATTCCATGCACGATCGGCGGCAAGCCAGCTGCATAGGCCACCCGTCCACACCGAGGGTGTTCGCACCAGATAGCCTTTGTCGAAGGACGCAGCGCGCCGACCAGCTGACGCAGGCCATTCTTCGCGGCTTTCAAAACCCACAGCTCGTTTTTCCGCTCGTCGCGGCTCAGTGGATCTTCCTGCGCCTCTGCGACACCAGAAGCCCGCTGCCCTTGTACAGAATCAGAAGATCCGCGACCTCTTTTTGCGTGCCGTCGATCATCTGTGGGCTGCGAAGAACGAACTCGGCGATAAAGGGCACGGAAAGCAGATCTTCAGCCTGCCTCTCGGCCCATTGGGTGCGCGATTGCGGAACTGGCATGTTCACCTTCCTTGCCAGTTCCGCTGAGACTTCTAAAAGCTCAAGTCCGTGAACCGGCGGTTTTAGTTAGGTTCTCCTCGCCTCCGGCGAGCGTTGCAAATTGATCGATTCGTACTGTCCCTTCGGGAAAAACTGCCCGAATTTCCAGTTCGCCGCCCATCGCCTGAACAAATGACCGTAATGTACTCACGTACATATCGGTGCGCCTCTCCATCTTGGAAACGGATGCTTGCGTAATGCGCAGAAGAGAAGCCAGGTGCGTCTGCGTGATATTGCGCGCCGTTCTCAGTTCCTCAAGAGGCATCGCGTCGATCATCTGCTTCGAAGCAAGGCGATTAGCCTCCCTGCGTTCAGGCGTCATCTTCGCCCGAAGGGTCGTCCATTTATTCCCCATATTTCCCTCTGCACAGGCACAGTTCCGTAGAACTGCAATTTACCGATCTGGGTCGGCTAGTTCTCGCAGATGCTGCTCATAGAGCGCATCGGCTCTCGGCACGAATTTTTCGTACCATCGGTCATCCCCGGTCTTATTGCCACCGAGGAGTAGCAGAGCAACGCGGCGTGGATCGAAAGCATACAGCACACGAATGGGTGCTCCCCCGTGCTGCACCCTCAGTTCGCGCATGTGCGAGAAGCGAGAGGTGGCAACAGGTTTGCTGTATCGATCTGGAAGTGCCGGGCCGAACTGTTCCAAAAGGTAGACATTTCGGTCAATGCTATCCTGCTCAGACTCATTGAGGGCCCCGTACCAGTCGCCAAACTCATCGGTGTATTCGACTTCCCACGTCATCGTTTCTTGACCGGAGCAGCAGCCTCCATGTTCACTATAGCTTCCAGTGAATATTCAGTCAAGGGAATAGGCTTCTTTCCGGTGGGAAGGTGAAGCTTCCCCTGCTTCAGCCGGCCATGCCGTCTTTCCTTACCCATCCAAGCGGGCCTGTGTCCTGCCCGCAACGCCGGCCCTGGAAGCCCTTCAATCTGGAATGACTGCCTACCTAAGGCCACGTCTTCGAAGCAATAAGAAACAAATTCCTCTTCCGCGAACTAAGTGGCGCAGAATTGAATCTATACAGGTAGCCACACCCGAGAATAGAAATCCGTCTGTCGGGAGCACCCGTAAATGACGCTTAATCCACGGCGCCCTGCATCTCCATCTTCCCCGGTTGCTCTATCAGGCCACAGCCGGAGGCCGCCCCCCTTTTGGACATCCGCACACTCCGCCGGGAGGGCTTAGGGCGCATAACGGTCGCACTTCCCCCGGGATAGAGGACTTAACGCGCATAACGCGCACCTTCCTCACAGACAATGCGGAGACTTCAGGCGCTTAAAACGCTAAAGCGCGCCCTCTCCCCTCTCCGCACACGGGGAGCAAAGAAACGGAGCAGATAAGGGAGGGGGTTTTTAGGCCCCCGCGTGAGAACCGGGATTGGGGGCCCTCTGCATGCCCCCAGGTCTCAAAAGCGAGACCTGGGCCACCCACTCATGGTTTTGGATTTATGGAGGTGGTTCTCACGCGGGCCTTTTAAGGCCCCTGGACAAGGCAAGCAATACCGAGGCGCCTCTAGAGCCCCAGATCGCTCAATCCCTGGTGGTCATCCGGACGTCTTCCGATTGGCCAGTGAAACTTTCGCTCCGGCTCTTTGATAGGCAGGTCATTAATGCTGGCGTGTCGAGCGTACATCAGGCCCTGGGGATCAAACTCCCAATTCTCATTGCCGTAGGCGCGAAACCAATTTCCGGAGTCATCGTGATATTCGTAGGCAAAACGCACCGCGATACGGTTACCCGTGAATGCCCACAACTCCTTGATAAGCCGGTAATCCAGCTCTCTGTTCCATTTTCTGGTGAGGAACGAAACGATCTGCTCTCGTCCGGTGATAAACTCCGCGCGGTTCCGCCAGCGCGAATCAACGGTGTAGGCCAGGGAGACTTTGTCAGGGTCGCGCGTATTCCAGCCATCTTCCGCCAGACGCACTTTTTGCACGGCGGTTTCGTGAGTGAACGGTGGTAATGGCGGACGCGAGCTCATCGTCATGCTCCTAATGTCTTCGAGCCCGGCCGTACTTCGGCAAGCTCTTTGCGCAGCGCTTTGTTTTCCTGCTCCAGGCCCTGTATACGCTTCTCAACGTCTTTCATTCCCTCGCGAAGTTCTTCCACCGAATAGCGGGGCGTGATGTGTTGCGGACAATTCCAGTCATACGCTTCGACGTGGATAACAAATACCCGCTCGATCGGAGTCTTCTCTTCCGGCATGCGAACCCGTTCGAGCCAGCCCTCTGCTTTATCGCCCTCGAAGATCTCCACCCGCCCAAGTATCTTCAAACGGGCCTGCCGCGGATAGTCGACCATGATGATGGCGACGCGGCTGTCGGTTTGCAAATTTCCTGTGCTGATGTATTGTTTGTTTCCCCGAAAATCTGCGAACGCCAGGGTGTGGTCGTCGATCACCTTGAGGAACCCCTTAGGCCCGCCGCGATGCTGCACATAAGGCCATCCGGTCGCCCCTGTCGTTGCCCAGTAAAAGCTGTCTCGCTCAGCCAGGAACTGCGTTTCGAATTCGGTGAAGCGATCCTGCGATCCCCCGGAATTCTCCATGCGCTCGTACTGCCGCCGGCTGCCGTAGCGCTCCTGCAGCTTCTTGACCAGGGGTGTGAAGACGAGCGAACCAAAGCTCATGGAGGCCTCTCTTCACCGCGTGAGTCTACACCGGAGTTATCGGCTTGTCCCAATCCACATCACCTTCCGCCGTGCTGCGGCTGCCGACGAGCATGGTTGCGCCCCGCTTGAGCGCTCCGGGATGGCGCATCTCGTTCCACTGCATATAAGCAAAACCTGCGATCAGCGACACCACGAAGAAGTAAGGCGCGATGCTGTACGGCCAGGCGGGCACCGGGTAGACGGTGACAAAGAGCACAGGCAGCAGCGCCAAAGTCCCGATCCAGGGCGACACGACGTGATGCCAAACACTGAAATTGTCGCGATGCTCCCGGCGGATGTACGACGTCAGCGCCAGGTTCGCCACGCAGTAGATGACGATGACCGCCAGCGTGGCAATGGTCTCCAGCAGGCCGAAGATATATTCGGGCTTCAACAATAGGCCTATCAGCAGACACGCCACCATGCCGATGATCTGCACAAAGGCGATGGCGAATGTAGGTGTCTGATGGACCGGATGGACTCGCCCGAAGCTGGCAGGAAGCGTCCCCGCCTGGCCCATGGTGTACATAACGCGAGAGGCGGAGTTGGTGCTGGCCAGGCCGACGCCGATGGCGCTGTTGATCAGGGCGAGCACGACCAGCCACCATCCGAGTCCCCAGAGGGCATGGCCAAGAGCATAGTAGGGATTGGGGTGGACGGCGAAGGAAGCCATGTCGCCCGTGCCCCAGCCGATGGCGCTGGCATAGGAAGTAAAAACGTAGAAAACGCCAGTAGCCATCAACGATAGGATGACCGCCTGGCCTACGAACTTGCTGGCGCGGCGGGATTCCTGTGCCAGCGGCGCCGCACCCTCAAAGCCGCTGAGCGCGAGGATGGAGAAGACCATCCCAGCCAGGATCCCTCCATAGTGGTGCGGCGATGACGAGGGATCCAGGGGCGCAAGATAGGTGGAGCCCCGGCCTGGATGGATTAGGAAGGTGATGGCCAGCGACAGCATGATGAGCAGCTCGAGGCCGCCCAGCAGCGCGGTAACGCGCGTGGACAGCTTTATCCCGTTGTGCGTCAGCACCCAGATCACGGCAAAGGTAACCACCGCGATCAGCCACCACGGGATATTCACGTGCAAGCCGGTGCGCAGCGTGTCTGAGATCAGGTAGCCAAGAAAACCCGTGGAGCCTGCGCCGCCCAGCAGGTCATACACCAGGTAGCTCCAGGTGGCCATGAAGCCGATGCGGGTCCCCAGCCCACGGGTGGCGAAGGAGTAGTAGCCGCCGCTCGACGGCATGTACCGGGAAAACTGCGCCACGGTGCTGCCAATGAAGTAGCAGACAATGGTGGAAAGCAGAAACGAGAGCGGCATATCCGGTCCCGCCTTGAGGGCGATGATCGGATACGTAAAAACCATGTTGGTCGCCGGCGCGATGTGGGTAACGCCCTGGAAAATGAGCTCCGGAAGGCCGAGCGAATTGCGTCTCAGCTGGGGGTCGATGGACTCAGTCGTCACCCGGGGGAGATCTCCTTTATTCAGGATGAACGACGAGCTACGCTGTAGGTGTCTTTAGAGTTACCACAAATCTGCAGCGAATCATACTGGCGTTGCAAACCTTCCCGTTAACCGCGGGTTCGGCTATAGCCCAAAAGTGCTACGTGGGGGACGTGGAAAATAGCCGAATTACTAGATAGCGACCCGTGCGCCGAAGTGACCTGTGATTGGAGAGAGATTCCGTCTCCGCGATCGACCATTCGACCGCCCGCCTGAGGGCCCGGCAGACCGCATGTTGACGAGGTATTTTCATGGAGCGGCGCGAGTTTAAGCCCACCCTGAACCGAAGGGTGGTTCTGCAAATCATCGCGATCTCTATCTTCTCCTCATTGCTCTTGTTCGAGGGCGCCGAATCTCTGAGAACCACACTGGAATCAGTCAATCACGCCGATCAGGTGATCGGCGCGGCCCGCGATCTGCTCAAGCTGACCCTTGACATGGAGACGGGTGTTCGCGGATTTCTATTTACTGGAAGTCCCGTCTTTCTTCAGCCCTACAGCGAAGCGGCACAAGTTATCGATTCCAGATTCACTGCTCTCAGCCAACTCGTCTCCGGCATTTCGTCGCAGCAAGCGCAACTGGCAACCATACGCGAGAGCGTCGAACAGTGGAGAGTCGCAAGCCCAAAAAACCATCGAACAGCGCGCCCTCGCTGCGGCCGGGGACTCAGAGGATGTCCGCTACGGCAAAATGCTGCAGGGCAAGACAGCGATGGATAGAATCCGTGGGCAATTCCATCAACTGATTTCCAGGGAAATAATTGAGCGCGATCAGAACGCGCACCGGGCCACGATCAAATCCCGGATGCTGAGCCTATACTGCCTGCTGTTTGCCGTGGTGAGTGGAACTGGCCTGTGGTTGTTCCTCAGGCGGCAAATGCGCGATTTAGCCCTGGTATTGCAGATCTCGAGGGAGGCTGAAGCTACCCGAGATTGCACTCGCCGTAGAAGGCAGCCAAGAAGGAGAAGGAAGACACGCTGGCTAATTACCGCGGCAAGATTGAAGCGATCGACCGGTCGCAGATGATGATCGAGTTCAATATGGATGGGACGATCGTCAGTGCGAACGATAATTACCTTCGCGCTTTGGTTACACAGTGGATGAGGTGGCGGGCAAACACCATAGCATTTTCATGAAAAACGAAGAATGCCAGAGCGCGGAATACCAGGCAGTTCTGGGAGCATCTGTGGAGTGGTCAATTCCATGCCGGACAGTACCGGCGTATTGGCAGGAATGGGAAGGATGTCTGGGTGAATGCGAGCTATAACCCCATCCTGGATAGCGAGGGCAAGCCGGTCCGGGTGCTGAAATTTGCTACCGACGTGACCGAACAAGTCACCCTGCAACTTGCACTGAAGCGGCACGAGCAAGCGCTGCACAAGAGCCAGGCGCTGCTGGAACAAACCGGAAAGGTTGCCGGCGTTGGCGCGTGGGAAGTCGATTTTGCGGATGGGCGGGTGACCTGGCTGCGCGAGACGCGTCGCATCCTGGGCGCGCCCACCGGATTACCAGCCGACACTGGAAGGAAGTAATCGAACTCTATAGCGCGGAGTCCAGGCCGGTGATACCGCGCCGCTATCGAAAAGGCCGTAGCCGGCGGCGAGGGTTGGGATCTGGAACTGTCCCGTCCGCAGCCCTCGACGGCCGTCTTATCTGGGCGCGCTTGCGTGGGCTATGGTGGAGATTGCCGATGGTAGGCCGGCGCTGCTGCTGGGCGCCATTCAGGACATTACCGCACGCGTCGCCGAACGCATCGAGTTGGAGGAGGCCAAGACCCGGGTGGCGCTGGCCACGACAGCGGCGGCATCGGAATATGGGACTGGGATATCCTCGGCGATAACTTCATCCTGGACGATCGGATGCGCCTGCTCTTCGGCATCGATCCCGCAATCAGCAAGCCGATAGACCTGGAATTCTGTGTCCAGCGTTTGCATCCGGAAGACCGCCCGGGAGTGGAACAAGCACTCCGCGCCGCAATGGATGGGATCAGTCCTTATGCCACTGAGTTCCGCGTCATCTGGGATGACGGAAGCGTGCATTTCATCAAGGCCTCTGGACAGGTAGTGGCCCGTGACCAGGCTGGACGCGCCACCAGGATGGTGGGCACGAACTTCGACATCACCCAACGCAAACAGGCTGTGCAGCACGCGAAAGAGGACAAGATCGCCGCCGACCGGCCAGCCGCTCCAAATCGGATTTCCTGGCCAACATGAGCCATGAGGTGCGGACGCCGGTCAACGCGATCATGGGCATGGCGCACCTGGCGCTGCGCGCCAACCCGGATACAAAACAGCGGGCCTATCTGACCAAGATCGAAACGGCCGCGCAAAGACTGCTCAGCATCATGAACGACATCCTCGATGTTTCCAAGGTTGAAGCCGGCAAGCTCGCCCTGGAGTGCATCGCCTTTCCGCTCGAAGAGGTATTGGGAAATCTTCGCGATGTGGTGGGGGAAATGGCGGAGCAAAAGCACCTGCCGATCGTGTTCTTGGTGGCGCCGGAAGTTCCGGCTTATCTGCTGGGCGATCCCCTCCGGCTGGGGCAGGTCTTGATCAATCTGGTGAACAATGCCATCAAGTTTACCGATCATGGTCGAGATCGTAGTAAAAGTAACTGTTACCAATGCAATCAGCAGATGCAGACTTCTCAACAGGCGATGCTCTGGGAGGGTTGACGTTCTCGGTTTCCGATACCGGCATCGGCCTGACCGCGGAGCATATTGCGAAGCTGTTTCAACCTTTCACCCAGGCGGACACATCGGTTACGCGCAGATATGGCGGTACCGGGCTCGGTCTTGCAATCAGCAAACAGCTGGTCGAGTTAATGGGCGGGACGATCTGGCCGGAGAGCGAATTTGGGGCCGGAAGCACCTTCCACTTCACCGCGGCATTCGGTGTTGCCGCCGAACCACCGGCGCATCGAGTCCGCATGGCTGCGAGCGGGCTACAGAGTAAGTCTGTGTTAGTGGTCGATGATAGCGAGAGCATCAGAGATTCGCTCGTTGAAATGCTCCGTCGCAATGGACAAAAGGCCCGTGCCGTTGCCTCGGGCGAGGAAGCGCTCATCGTGCTGGCGGGAAGTTCCCAGGCTGGAGAGCCATTCGATCTGGTGCTGATGGACTGGCAGCTGCCGGGCATGAACGGAATTGAAACCTCGCGCCGCATCAAAGCTCATGAAACCCTCTCCAGCATCCCAGCTATTCTCATGGCTTCGGCTTTCAAACGCGATGAAGTCATGAGCCAACTGAACGGGCTGGAGCTGGACGGGTTCCTCCTCAACCCGGTCGCGGAATCGCAGCTGCTGGACGCCATTGACAGAATTTTCGGCGCCGGAGTAGAAGGCAAGGGCAATGCATTGCCGGCTACAGTGGCAGACTCAGCCAGGCTTACCGGTCGCCATGTCCTGCTCGTCGAAGATAATGACTTCAACTGCGATGTAGCAACCGAAATGCTGAAAGATCTGGGAGTCTTTTACACCGTTGCCGCCAATGGCCGCGAGGCCGTCGAGCTGGTGACGGCGAGGTCGTTCGATCTGGTACTGATGGACATTCAGATGCCCGTGATGGATGGTCTGACGGCGACCAAACTCATCCGCGCCGATCCCAGGTTCCGCGATCTACCCATTCTCGCCATGACAGCGCATGCCTTGCGAGGCGACCGCGAAAGAAGTTTGGATGCGGGTCTGTCGGACCATATCACCAAGCCTATCAGCTTCGAGCAGCTGACCGAGTCTCTGCTGAAGTGGATTCCAACAAGCACCGTGCGGCAGTCTGACCAGCGAGCTCGACCTCCGATGCTTCTTGGAGGTTCGGGACGGTATTCCCGATCAGCTTCCACCGTTCGACATGCCGGCAGCCCTGGCGCGTATAAACGGCAAGTCGAAACTACTCCGCAAATTGCTACTCACCTTTCGCGATCAGTATGCAAATGCGATTTCCCAGCTGAAACGTGACCTGGGTGAGCATAGAGCGGAAGCGGCCCAGCGGTTGGTCCACTCGCTAAAGAGCGTGGCTGCGACCCTCGAAGCCGGAGAATTAGCCGAAGCAGCCCTGGCGGTTGAAAATACTCTTCGCGCCGGGCAGACCGAGGGTCTCGCGGGGCTCATCGATGTTTTGGAGAAAAAACTGGCTCCGGCGATCGCAGCCGCGTCCTCGATTGACCGGCCGAACCAAGAGCCGATGACCGCGGAGCCAACCGTTCCCCAGCCGTTTGTTGCCTCCGGCCTTCTCTCGACAGTGCGGCCGCGCATCCTGGTGATCGATGACCAGGTATCTACTCATGAGCTGCTGCTCGATGTATTCCATGATGGTTACGAAATCCTGCTGGCCGGGGATGGAGTAACCGGGCTTGAGCTTGCCGCGCTCAGCTCGCCCGACTTGATCCTGCTGGACGTCCTAATGCCCGGTATGGACGGATATGAAGTCTGCCGGCGATTGAAAAAGGAGCAGACGACCAAAGATATTCCTGTCATCTTTCTGACAGGCGCTGTTGATATCGGTGCTGAGACCAAAGGGCTGCGATTGGGAGCCATCGACTTCGTCAATAAACCAATTAACTCTGCAGCGCTGGTTGCGCGGGTTAACAATCTGATGAACCTTAAGCAGGCTCAGGGTGAATTGTTTCAACTTGCAGCTCAAAAGCATCGACAGGACATGGCCGCCGAAGTCGAGCGTTTGGCGGCGACGGCCCGGGCCAAGAGCCTGGAATTGCAGATGAAGGACGAATTCCTCTCGCATATCTCTCACGAACTGCGGTCGCCATTATCCTCTATTTATTTGTTTGTAACCCTGATATCAGATCGTCTGGCGGGAGAAATCAACAACCAGCAGGACGAATATCTCCGAATTGTTCTTGATAACGTAGGGCAGATGAAAGCGATGGTCGACGCCTTACTGGATACTATTCGCATGCGCACCGGCGCTCTGGACGTAAGACTGAAAAGTGTCTCGGTATGCGAAGTCGCTGAATATGCCCTGCATACGCTGGAGCCGAAAGCAGCGGCTAAAGTTATTGACATATCTCTTCATGTCGGGAAAGACATAGGTTGTGTTTATGCCGATCCGGCGCGATTACGACAGATCCTCGGCATCCTATTGGAAAACGCGGTGAAGTTTACGCCCTGCCACGGCTTGGTCCACCTGGAAGTTGGGCCGCTTGAGAGTGACCCGGGCTTCTTGCTTGTGCAGGTTTCCGACACGGGATGCGGAATCAGCCCGGAGCATACGGCACAGATCTTTGATCACCTATTTCAGGTCAACTCGTCGGATACCGGCGGCCGCGTGGCTTTGGGCCTTGGCCTGCACATTGCGAAGGAACTGGTGACTATGCAAGGCGGCACGCTATGGGTCGAGAGCGCACCGGAACAGGGTAGTCACTTCCGCTTTACCCTGCCGGTTTACAGCGGTCAACCGGAGTTGGTCTTGACCCACGACTGAGCGTAAGCCCGGCAAGGATAGATCATGCTGGCGTTAAAACGCGATCAGGCATACGATGCGGAGCATAGGATGCATCGCGTACTCCAAGCTGAGCCGGCAACCGAAGCAGCCGTAAAAACCGCCCCCATCCCCCCATCCTTGCCCACAGCTCGCAACCTGGCGGTGGACGCCTATCGCGGCTTGGTCATGCTGCTGATGATGGGCGAAGTGCTGCAGTTCTACAAGGTTTCGCATACTTCAGCCACAGCATTTTCTGGAAGATTCTTGCCTGGAACCAGACCCACACGGAGTGGTCCGGTTGCTCCCTGCACGACATGATCCAGCCCTCCTTCTCCTTCCTGGTAGGCGTAGCACTGCCCTATTCGATCAGGAGCCGCCAGCGCAAGGGAGCGCAATTTCCCAGGATGCTTGCGCATACGGTCTGGAGATCGCTGCTGCTGATTTTCCTGGGCATCTTCCTCCGCTCCCTCTACAGCAGCCAGACTTACTTCACCTTCGAAGACACGCTGACCCAAATCGGCCTGGGGTACACTTTCCTGTTTCTGCTGGCCTTCCGCCCGGCGACGCGAGCAGTGGATCGCGTTGGGCGCCATCCTTTTCGGATACTGGCTGGCGTGGGCGCTGTATCCGCTGCCCGGCCCGGACTTCAACTACGCGGCGGTCGGCGTTCCCGCGGATTGGCATCATCTTTACACCGGCTTTCGCGCCCACTGGAACAAGAACAGCAACCTCGGCCAGGCCTTCGATGTGTGGTTCCTGAACCTGTTCCCGCGCGAGCATCCGTTCGTGTTCAACGAGGGCGGCTACCTGACGCTGAGTTTCATCCCCACGCTGGGCACCATGATCCTGGGCCTGTTCGCCGGGGAATGGTTCCTCGACTTCGGCGCCCCGGCAGCCCATCCGCCGCTTCCTCACGGCGGGCGTGATCCTCATCGCGCTGGGGCTGCTCTTTCACGTCACCGGCATTTGCCCCATCGTCAAGCGCATCTGGACCCCCAGCTGGACCTTGTTCAGCGGCGGGATCTGCTTCCTGTTTTTGGCTGCCTTTAGCTGGGTCATCGACGTGAAGCAACAGCGCGGCTGGGCCTACCCGCTGGTGGTGGTAGGAACCAATTCCATTGCCGCTTACCTGATCGCCCACCTGTGGGAGGATTTCCTTCACCGCAATCTCATCATCAATCTGGGCGAAAAGCCGTTTCTTATTCTGGGCCCGGGATTGCAGCCTCTGCTCCTCGGAGCTTCCGTTCTGCTGCTTGACTGGCTCTTTCTTTACTGGATGTACCGTCGCAAAATCTTCCTGCGCATATGAGGACGAACTGTGAAAGATGACCTGACACCTACCCGGCGGCAGTTCCTGCAGCTGGGCGCCATGGCGACCGCTGCCTTCCAACTCGACAACAACTTGCTGGCCGACGAGGTTCACCCGTCGCCTTCGCAGTCGATGATTAATACGCCGTTCGCGGCGACCAAAGATCCGCGTCTCGGCTTCATCGGCGTGGGGGGAAGAGGCACCGGCCTGCTGGGCTGGTTCCTCGCCCAGAACGCGCAGGTGGTGGCCGTCTGCGACATTGTGCCGGAGAAGGCTGCCAACGCAAGCGACCTGGTGGTGAAGGCCGGGCAGAAGGCGCCGCAGCTCTATACCAAGGGTCCACATGACTACGAGTCTCTGACGGCCAGGAACGATCTCGACCTGGTGGTGATCGCGACGCCCTGGAACTGGCATACCCCGATGGCCCTTTCCAGCATGGAGAACGGCAAGCACGCCGCGGTGGAGGTGCCGCTCGCCTACACCACGGAAGACTTGTGGAAGCTGGTCGACACTTCAGAGGCGAAGCGCCGGCACTGCATCATGCTGGAAGAGTGTTGTTACGGATACACCGAGACGCTGGTGCTCAACATGGTGCGCCGGGGCATGTTGGGCGACCTGCTCTATGGAGAGGCTGCCTACCTCCACGACCTGCGGGAAGAGATGTTCTCCTCGAAGGGTGAGGGGTTGTGGCGCCGCGCCTTCCATACGCTGAGCGATGGCAACCTCTACCCCACCCACGGTCTGGGGCCGGTGGCGAACTACATGAGCATCAACCGCGGCGACCGCTTCGACTACATGGTCTCCATGAGCACTCCGGCGTTGGGCCTGGCTGCTTATCGCGAGGCGCACACGGCGAAGGACGATCCCAAGTGGAAAGAGAAGTACATCGACGGGGATATGAACACGTCGCTGATCAAGACAGCTGCCGGCCTGACGATTACGCTCAAGCACGATACTTCCAATCCCCGGCCCTACGACCGCATTAACTTGATCGGCGGCACCAAGGGCGTCTTTACCGACTACCCACCGCGGATCTACCTCGACGGGCAAGCGGGTGGCGAAGAGTGGGGAACTCTGGACCAATACAAGAAGGACTACGAGAGTCCGCTGTGGGCAAAGGAAGGCGCCATGGCCAGCACCTCCGGCGGCCATGGCGGTATGGATTTCATCATGATTTACCGGTTGCTGCAGTGCATGCGCGAAGGCCTGGCGCCGGATATGGACGTGTATGACGGCGCAGCCTGGTCGGTGCCCACTCCGCTCAGCAAAACCTCGTTGGCGCAGGGGAGTGCGCCGGTCAAATTCCCTGACTTCACGCGGGGCCTATGGAAAAAGCGCAATGGCTGTTCCATTTAGATAGGGTGGAATGAGCGACGTGTTGGTCCGGAGCCAGGTTCGACCCCGGACCACCATTGCCTGTTATTGTTGTGGCTGCTGCACCTCCTCCATCACAAGCATCCCAAGCTGCTGCCCATCGACTTCAATCGCCAGGACGCGCTGATCGTCGATCGGGTAGTAGCCGAAGCCGTCGCTCATGCTCTGCGAGGCCACATTCAATCCGGAGATGGTGAAGAGTCCCTGGGTGGTGTCCTCGGTGCCGCTGAGGGGCACGCCCGGCGTCGGTATCGAGGCTGTGTTTTGGGCATTCTGAACGCTGTAGTCGGTGAAGCCGCTGATATTGCCGGAGGAGATGGTGACAGGTCCCGCAGCCGACCAGAACGGAGCGTTCTCGACGGTTGCGAAGCCCTGCGCGGCAAGAGCGAAGTTACCCTCGTAGTCATCGGAGCCGGCGGTCTGAGCGTAAGACGCGCCGAATGTGACCTGGTTCTGATCCACTCCTATCTCCAGCGCATTGTTGTTGCCATCGATGTAGAGCTGGAAGCTCAACACCGCGTTAGAGTTGCTGAAGGTCAAGTTGCTGATGGTGACACGTCCGGTTGGATCCACCGTGTAGGTTCCCCCCGAGACCTGAAGGGCGCCAAAGTTAGTGATGTCGTTGAGCGCGATGGTGCCGCTCATGGTGCCATCCGCATTGAAGCCGAACCCGCCTCCGTAGTTAGCCAATCCGTAGATGTCTCCGCCCGATGCGGCGAAGGCATAGGAACTGCCGGCAACGCTGCTCTGGTTGAACGTGCCGGTGTACGAACCCTGACCCAGGGCCGCTCCGCCCACGTCACCATCGAGGGGATCGTTCTGCGTCTCGACCAGCTCGATCCGATTGGTCCCCACGATGTATCCCGCGAGGTTGAAGCCGGGGAGACCCGATCCAACCGCGGTATTCAGCGTGAAGGTGACGCGCCCGAAGGAATCCGGAGCCGTGACAGTGCCGGACGCGAAGGTCTTCGCCTGGCCGATGGATTCGAGTCCGTCGTTGTAATCAAAGACGCTGTTGTTGATGTCGATAGAGCCGTTGTTGATGCGCAGCACGCCGCCAATCGCCAGCACGGAAGGCTGGGCCGCACCGTCCTGGCCGCCCAGAGTGAATGCGTAACCTCCGGAGGGCGCCGTGGTGCTGGTCTGTAGGTCCACCGATCCGCTGCCCGAGCCAAAGGTATCGAACTGGGTGATGAGAAGACGTTGACCGGAAACCTGCGTGCCCCGCAGCGTCTCGATTCCGTTGGTGCCGAGATTCGGGTTCTGGGTATTGAGCACGATCTGGATATTTCCGTTGGCAAGCGACAGGCTGGACCCGGATGCCACGATGGTGTCGTTGGTGCTGCTGCCGTCCATCAGATCCTGCTCGCCACCGGAGATGACGCCGCTGTGCACGGTGAATGCACCGGCGACGAAGTAGGGGCCGTTTCCGTCTTCACCCGCGAAGTGGTAGACGTAGCTGCCATCGGCCAGGACCGGAGGCGGCGCGGTGATGGAAATGGAGGCCGACGCGGACTTGGTTGTGTCGGAGACAGATGTAGCTGTCACCGTCACATTTGCCGGGGTTGGGGGCGCTGCAGGCGCGGTATAACTGGTGGCCGTGCCGCTGGGCGTTGCCGATGGAGAGAAGCTTCCGCATTGCGCACTGCCGCAAGTCACTACCCAGGTGACCCCCGCGTTGGCACTGTCATTAGCGACAACGGCGGTGAGGTTCGCACTGATTCCTCCCGCCAGAGATGCGGGCGGAGCAGGGTTGAGCGACACGGCAATGGGCGCTGTAGGGGCAGAGATGGTGACGGTTGCGATCGCGCTCTTGGTCGAATCGCTAACCGAGGACGCGGTGATCGTCACCGAGGCCGGAGTGGGAACGCTTGGCGGGGCGGTATAGACAGTGGCCGCGCCGCTGGAGGTTGTAGATGCGGAGAAGGTGCCACACTGTGTGCCGCTGCAGGTGACGCTCCACTTGACCCCGCCATTGGCGCTGTCATTGCTCACGACCGCTGTGAGGCTGGCGGTTTTTCCGGCATTGATCGAGGCCGGAGGCTGGGGGCTCATGCTGACGGTGATGGCCGCGGGGGGTGGCGGTGGGTTTGAGCCGCCGCCGCTGCATCCGAAGATTCCTGCGGCGACAACAAGCAGTGAAGATGAAATATAAGATTCCGCGCCGGTTCATCGCGTGCCTCCATTCACCAGGGCCTGGCTGCTGGACGGACTGGAGAGCGGGGTAGCGTGCATGCGCACAGGCAGCCCCTGCTGGTTGCGAATCATGACCTGACGGCCGCCGATGGTTACCTGGCGAACCAGCAGGGTGCTCGTGCCATGAATGTTCTCCATCAGCCCGACCAGCTCGACGCTTTCTCCGCTGGATAGACTGGACGCGACGTCCTGCGAGAGGAAGGGACCGAAGCTGGCATCGACGGGACCCTGCGCGCTTTGCACCTGGTAGTGAAGGCCGGCAGGAACGCCGGCGGAGTGGGCGACTGACTTCTCTCCAAGAACTCCGGAGAGTGTGACCTCCTGGCTCTTATTCCAGTGAGGAAATGAGGCTATGGTGGAAGGCGACGCTGCAATCTGTGCCGAAACCAATTGGGCCGGCACGGAGAGGCAGCACAGGCCGAGGATGATCCTGAGTGAGACCATGCCTTGCGGTACTCGTGACTGTGTCATAAAACGATCTCCCTTTTCGAAATCTCTAAATCCGGTTTCGGAGCAAATTGTGTGGCTCACGCGAGCGTGAAATTTCGCGCCGAACGGGCGCGCCCATGTTCAAAATGCGAACTTCGGGGCGCCGCAATTGGAGAGTAGGAGAAACGGAAGGAGAAAAGAATAGCGGTTGCTACATGATCGGCCATGTGGTTCCACACGGCGACCGGCCGATTCTATCGAAGATCGCCTTTGTGCTGCACGGCGAAACGAAGCAGTGCGTTTGCGCCTTCGATCCCCAGTTTGCGGCAAATGTTGGTGCGGTGGTTTTCGATCGTGCGGTAATGGACGGAGAGGGTAGCGCCGATTTCCTTGCTCGACAAGCCGTCCGCGATGAGCAGCAAAATGCGGCGTTCCGACGGCGTAAGGCTTCGGGTGAGTGAATTTTCGTCGTCGCGTTTCGACCGCATCGCCACCCTGGAGCAATTGAAGAGCGATGGCGGAGCTGACGTATACCTGCCCATTCATCACCGTCTGCACCGCGGCCACGATCTCCTGCATCGCGCTGTCCTTCAGCAGGTAACCGTTGCCGCCGGCGTCCAGCGCGGCGCGCACCATCTGCTCATCCTTGTGGAAGGATAAGAAGATGACCTTGGTATTCAGCTTGAGCCGCTTGATTTCGGCGGATACCTGAAGGCCGGTCGATTTCGGCATGTCAATATCGAGGATGGCGAGATTCGGGCGAAGTTTTTGGATGAGGGCGAGGGCGGCCTCGCCGTCTCCCGCCTCCGCGACCACCTTAAATCCTTCACCCTCTTCAATGCAGAGTTTCAGTCCTTTGCGCACGACCGGATGATCATCTGCCAATAGAATCCGCACTTCGTCAGCCATGGCTGTTTCCACCAAGAGGAATTTGGACCGTGATTACGGTACCATTTCCCGGCGCCGAGTCCACCTTCCATGTACCGCCGAGCAGGCTTGCGCGTTCCACCATCCCGGTCAGCCCAAAGCCACCACCCTGGGGTTTTTCAGCAGAACGGGAGGAAGGAACGAAGCCCCGCCCGTTATCCTGCATGGTGATAACGACCCGGTCAGCCTGGCGAACCACGCGTACCCTCGCCTCAGTTGCCTGCGAATGCCGCATGATATTGTTCAGGCCTTCCTGCACAATTCGATAGAAATTGATCCTCATCTCTTCTGGAAATGCGTCATCCACGTTTGCCAGCTCCTCGATGAAGCGGATCCCGGAGGATTTGGAGGCTGTCCGCATGAGGGCTTCGATCGATTTGGTCAATCCTAGCCGGTCCAGTTGAAACGGCCGCAGATTGTAGGAGATGCTCCGCGTTTCTTCCATCGCCAGCGAGGCTTCCGCGCTGATCTCTTCGATGGACTCTAATTCAACGTCGCTGCCGGGACGCTGCCGGTGGGCTTTGAGAAAGAAGAGAGCAAGATTGTTGATGACCACCAGCCGCTGCCCCAGACTGTCATGCAGTTCCGCCGCAATGCGCTTGCGTTCGCCCTCCTGGGAGGCGATCAGTTGCTGGGAGAATGCCTGCTGTGCGGCTTTGGCGCGCTGCAGTTGGGCAATGCGATGGTTGGAGAACATCAATAGAAATGCCACGCCGCAAAGCAAAAGCAGGGTGAAGAACCACGTCGTTTTATAGAAGGGGGCCGCGACCGAAACGGCCAGGGACTTGCCTTGCTCGTTCCAGATTCCGCTGCTGTTTTCCGCGATCACCCTGAATACGTAATCCCCAGGTGGAAGATGCGAATAATATGCGGTGCGGCGGGACCCGGCATCGACCCAGTCTGACTGCAGGCCTTGCAGCTTGTATCGAAAACGGATTTGTTCGGCCTTTATGAAACTTGGAGCGGTGTAGTGGATTTCCAGATCGTCGTGGCCGGGTGCGATGTGCAGAGCGGCAGTGACCGGTAATGGAACCCGATCCAGCAACACTGACTCGATCGATGACGGGAGGCGGTTCGGGGTCGCGGATGATTTTTCCGGGATCGATAACCGCCACTCCATCTTGTGTCGGAAACCAGAGCTTGCCATCGCGGGTTTTTATGCCCGCGGGCCAGATTCCCCCGTTGCATTCCGGATCGAAGATGCCATCCGTCTTGCCATATGCTGTGGAGTGAACCGAAGTGAGAGCGCCCGCCGCGACCCCGTTCAATTCACGCTTGCTCACACGGTAGATGCCGCGATTGCAACTTATCCATAAGTTGCTGTCTGCATCCTCAAGAATCTGGAATACGCCGTTGTTGAAAAGTCCTTCCCGTTCGGTAAAGCGTGTGAACCGGCCGTTCTGCAATCGGCCGAGGCCCTGGCTATAGGTCCCGATCCAAAGGACACCGTCGTGATCCTCGTAGATGGACCATATATTGTTACCGGGCAGGCCATCCTGTTCGCTCCAACGAGTGATATGACCGTCGTGAAAACGGGTCAGTCCTCCAAATCCTCCGATCCACAGGTCTCCCGTGTGGTCCTCGATAATGACGTGGATGTCGTCTCCTGCTATGCCGTCGCGAGCGGTGAAGAGTGTCGACTTCCCCTGCTGGTAGCGCACCAGGCCGCGATTCGTCCCGAACCACAAGGCGCCGGAGCGGTCCTGATGGATCGCCTGGACCACGGAGCGATCCGGAAGCGTGGGCCCATCCGGTTTGCGAAAGCGGCCATGATCGAAGACAACAAGTCCGCCATGTGTGCCCACCCACAAACGCCCGTCACGATCTTCCTCCAGTGCGGTTACCAGCAATGCGGGCAGACCATCCGCGACGGTGTATGTGGTGAACTTGCCGTCCTTGAACCGGCTGAGACCGGTGTGCCACGCGCCTATCCAGATTGCGTCCGTGCTGTCCTGGTAGATCGCATAGACGTCGCGGTCCGCCAATCCCTGTTCCTGGGAGTAGACTCTGATGGATTGCCGTTGCAGCCGATAGAGACCCTGGCCCTCGGTGCCTAGCCACAGATTAGCTCTGCCGATCTTCGAAGAAATGGGTTACGGGGATGGTCTCTTGTTTGCCGGAGGACAGCACATCCAACGACCGGCTCAGGCGATGACCGATGCGCATCTCCCACGGGTGCCCATCGCTCGCAAAATAGGTCACGGTCGAGGGCGCGGCCGTGAAGTTGGGCGGCCCTGCTTTGGTCGTATCCGACCGTCATTTGCTTTCCGTCGAGAGTTTCCACCCAGAGCGTTCCCTGTTGATCAAGCGCGACTCCCCAGATTGGGCTACGCAGCAGTTGAGGCGGCAGCGGATAGGTGAGAAAGCGGCCCCGGATAAAGAAATGGAGGTTAGTCGTGTCCCTTCCCCAAAATCCTCCGCTCTGCCAGATCATCGGGATGTAGTGGATCGTTCGGTTGCGCCGATGCGATCTCGGCGAAGCGCCCGTGTGCAGCGTCCCACCGGGCGATGCGGTCGGCTGAAAGAATCCAGATATTGCCTGCTTGGTCGCCCGTTATCCCGTCCACGAGATCGCCGGGCACTCCGTCGCTCTACACCGTAAGTGCGGAACGATCCGTCGTGATACCGGGTCAGGCCGCCGATCTCATTCACCAGCCACAGATCGGCGTCCTTGCCCTGATACATCGACGCGAATCGATTGGAGGTGATACCAGGGGTATTGCTCTGGCCGAAGGTGGTAAAGCGGATCCCATCAAAGCGAACCAACCCGTCAAAGGTGGCGATCCAGAGATATCCATCCGGGCTTTGTGCGAGGCCACGAACCAGATTCTGGGGAAGTCCTTGGTCAACTGTCCAAACATCGACCCCGTATTGCGATTGTGCCCGTGCATAGTGGCCTGACTCCGCCAGAATTGACAGGCAAATCAGTAAGGCGAAGCCATCATCGTCGCCATAAGACCCTGCCGGCACCCGTGTGGAAACGCACGGCGCTCCGTGTAGGGCCGCATAGCCTTTCGTGTAGCGACCTGTATTTTCCTTGCCGGGCATTTCTCTTACCTTGGAACTGTGGCGACGAGTAATCGGATATTTGCACAATCGATCTTCCTGAGCGCACGTGCTGCAAGCGCGCTGGATCAAATGCAACCCCGAGAACATGTTCCCCATTGTTGACCGGGCGGCAATGTCCTTGCAAGCCCAGATGGATCCGTCGGCAAGGGGACGCTATCGACCACCGGAGGTTCTGAGAGTGTGTGAGAATGACCATCCTGATCGTTGACGATAGCGGCAGCATGCGACGCATCCTGGTGAGAGCTGTGCGCAAGGGCGCCGAGCAAGTATGGGAATGCGCGGATGGCGCAGAGGCGCTGGCGGCTTATATCGCTCATTCGCCCGATGTCGTATTGATGGACGTCCACATGCCGCGACTGGATGGGCTTGCGGCAACCAGGCAGATCGTGCAATTCGATCCGGCCGCGCGGATCGTGATGGTCACGGACTACGACGATGACGAATTGCGCATCGCGGCCCGCAGGGCGGGCGCATCTGGATACGTTCTGAAACAAGACTTGAGCGATCTGCGAAGCCATTCTGGGTCTTTCAGAGGGGATCTATGCTGACTTTTATCGGCAGTTTAATTCGGCCTTATCGTTCCAGGCTGGCGTTGATCTTTCTCGCCATGCTGCTTGAGACCGTCATGAGTCTCGCCGCGCCCTGGCCATTGAAGGTTATTCTCGACAACGTCGTTGGTAATCACCAGCTTGCTCCGTGGCTGCGTCACTTTTTGGGGCCAGTCACGGAAAATCCGCATCGTCTTCATGTTGCCGCCCTGGCGTCACTGGCTTTCATCCTCATTGCCGTAGCCGGCTCTGTGGCGACCTACGTTGACAACTACTACACCGAGAGCGTGGGCCAGTGGGTCGCTCACGATCTCCGCATGAGGGTTTACCAGCATCTTCAGAAGTTGTCGCTAGGCTACTACAGCACGCACGAGACCGGGACGATTCTCAGCACGCTGACCGGCGACATTCAAACCATCGAGGGCTTCGCGTCTTCCTCCACCCTGAACATTTTGGTCGACATGCTTACCATCCTCTGCATGCTCGGGCTGATGTTCTGGCTGAACTGGGACTTTACGCTGATCGCCGTGGCCGTAACGCCCTTTCTGCTGCTGTTTGTTTCAAGATTCAAGAAAGCGGTGAAGAAAGCCACGCACGAAGTTCGCAAAGAACAGAGCGAGATTGTATCGGTCGTCCAACAGGGCCTGCAATCCATCCAGGTGGTGAAGGCATTCGGCCAGGAGAAAGCGGAGGAAGCACTTCTCTACGGCGTGAGCCAGGCCGCCGTAGCGGCGGCACTCAAGGCCCGCAAAATCAAGGCGATTCTCTCACCGGTGGTATCCACCACGGTCGCTGTATGTACTGCGATCGTCCTCTGGCGGGGAGCGGCACTTATCCTGAGAGGCTCGATGACGGTTGGCGAGCTCACCGTCTATCTCGCATACCTCACCAAGTTCTTCAAACCCGTCAAGGACCTCGCAACCACGACGAATGCGATTGCCCAGGCTGCCGTTGGCGCCGAGCGAGTCCGGGCCATTCTGGATACTACGGATAGGATTCCAGAGAGTCCGGACGGTTTACAGCCGGAGACACTCGAGGGCCAAATCGAGTTCAACCATATTGCTTTTGGCTATGACAGCAAGGTTCCGGTTTTAAGGACGTCAGCTTCCGCGTCAATCCCGGTCAATTTGTTGGTGTCGTAGGACCCACAGGAAGTGGGAAGTCGACCATCATGAGCCTGATACCGCGCTTTTATGATGTGCAGGCAGGGCAGGTGCTTGATCGATGGTCATGATGTTCGTGACTATAAGCTCAAGGAGCTGCGCGACCAGATAGGCTACGTGCTTCAGGATACGATCCTGTTTCGCGGGACGATTCGCGATAATATTGCGTTCGGGCGGCCGGATGCATCGCTGGCAGAGATCATTGCCGCGGCGAAGGTCGCCAACGCGCATGATTTCATCAGTGCCATGCCTCTTGGTTACGACACGCTCGTAGGAGATCGAGGTTCGACTCTCTCCGGCGGCCAGCGCCAGCGCATCGGTATCGCCCGCGTCGTCGTGCGGAACAGCCCGATTCTTTTGCTGGATGAGCCGACTGCCGCTCTGGACAGCGAATCTGAAAAGCTTGTCATCGAAGCTCTCGAACGTGTCACCAAAGGCAAGACGGTCATTGCCATCGCTCACCGGCTCAGCACCATCCGGAACGCGGACAAGATTGTTGTGATCTCCGAAGGCGCCGCGGTGGAAGAGGGCTCCCATGACGAGCTTATGGAGCGCGGCGGAATCTATGCAGCATTGCATCGTGCGCAATTTGAAACGGAGATGGCCACTGCTACCGTCTAGGTGCACGGTCGATTCAAACCTGGCGTGAATCGGTAACCAGAACGAGCGTTACGTGGGCCCAACCAGGCACCTCCTTTTTATGTTCGCTTCTAGTGTCTTGAGGGGATACCAGTTGTCCCGCACCCCGCCTATGATCAATCTCTTGCCGAGCGCTCAAGCACGCCCGATCGGCCGCAACCGGCCCTTCCAAAAAGGAGAAATATGGTCTCTTCACCTGCCATTTCGTCTGAGAGGACACGAACGATTGATCCTGACAAACTGAACGCGCTGCTGGCCCAGGCGGTGCAGGACATGGGCGCGGCTATGCACGCGCCGCTCATCGTTATCGGAGACAAGCTGGGACTTTACCGGGCCATGGGAAACTGCCTGCCGGTGACCGCCGCGCAGCTTGCCGCGCGCACCGGCACGGCGGAGCGTTATATACGCGAGTGGTTGAACGCCAATGCGGCCGGTCACTTCGTGGAGTATGACGCGGAAAACGACATGTACTTCATGACCCCGGAACAAGCGCTCGCGCTGGCCCAGGAAGATTCCCCGATCCACCTCCCGGGTTTCTATCACATGCTGGCTTCATTGATGAAAGACGAGGAAAAGATCACCCAGATTTACCGCACGGGCAAGGGCATGGGTTGGCATGAGCACGAGAAGGGCTTGTTTGAAGGCTGCGAGCGATTCTTCCGGCCGACCTATCTGGTGAACCTGGTCTCGACCTGGATTCCGGCGCTGGATGGAGTCGAGGCGAAGCTAAAGGCGGGAGCCCTGGTGGCTGACATTGGGTGCGGACATGGCGCGTCCACGCTGTTAATGGCGAAAGCCTATCCCAAGTCGCGTTTCTTTGGCTTTGACTACCATGCGCCTTCCATCGAAACCGCCCGCAAGAAAGCGCTGGAGGCTGGGGTGAGCGGCCGGGTGGCGTTCCAGGTGGCGGGATCAAAGATGTTTCCCGGGGCGGGCTACGACCTGGTGGCGTTTTTCGACTGTCTGCACGACATGGGCGATCCGGCGGGTGCGGCACGGCACGTCCGCGAGTCGCTGGCGCCCGGAGGTACCTGGATGATCGTGGAGCCGTTTGCGCATGATGAGATCGCTGCGAAATCTGAACCCGATCGGACGCATCATGTACTCCGCGTCGGCATCGATTTGCGTGCCGTGTTCGCTCTCCCAGGAAGTGGCGCTTGGCCTGGGCGCGCAAGCCGGTCCTGCAAACATAGAGAAGGTGGTGCGCAGCGGCGGGTTTACCCATTTCCACAAGGCGACTGAGACGCCCTTCAATATGGTGTTTGAGGCGCGCGCCTGACGTGCTTTCGTTTCGCGGTGCTTTGCTTGCGGTCTCCGCAATGACGTTGATGTGGGTTACCGGCAGCGGACGCGCTGGCCTAGGGCAAACCGGTAAACCGCACAACCAGGGGCGATTCTCCACGGACCCATTTCATCGTTTCTTTCGGGGGAAGGTTCGATGAATTGGAAACGGGGAGAATCGCCGCTATTCGTCGCAACCCGCGTTGACTGCCCGGCTTTAGAGTCTGCGTGAGAACCACCTCTCTCAATCAAAAACCATGAGTGGGTGGCCCAGGTCTCGCCTTTGAGACCTGGGGATCATGCACGGGCAAAAAAACCCCTGCTCACCCAGACTAAGCGAACCAAAATGAATCTATATGCATGTGGACACCAATCACGCCAATTCGCGCCAGATCATGCACCAGCCGTGTGAGCAACCGGACTTAATTAGCTTAATTCGCTTATTTCGCACTTATTTCCAACATCCACCCTCGCTGAAATGTTGAAACTCCAGCGTTCGCCGCCGCGCGGCGGGGAAACCGCGAGTGGCGATGGCGAATCTTAGATCGGTAGTAGTAAGGTTGTCTCTATGCGCGCGCGAGTCTGGCCTGCGGTTGCGGTATCCTTTGGCGCTCTGCTCTTGTTCTCTACACTCCTGGCGTGGCTCGTCTCGCACGAGGCCGCCCGGATTCACGAGCACACCAGGACGGCGCACCAGGTTTACCAGAAAGCGGATGACGCGATCTCGGACATACAGGCAAATATCAACAAGGGCGCCCTGATAGAACAGAGCGGTTTCAGCAACCCGGATAGTGTTGAGACCAGGAAAATCGGATCTCTGATCTGCAGCAGATCACAAAAAATGACTGTGCCACCCTGATTGACCTGATCGGTGCAAGCCAGAGGTCCCAGATCCTTGCCCTGGAGCAGGGTCTGGATGAGTACTGGGGCTCCATTCAGCAGAGCCTTAGCACGGCGAGAACGCAGCATGGGCAACAAATCCTCTTTAGTGAGCTGGAGAACCAACCGGAACGAGTTCTCGATCTCGCCGGCCGTATCGATGCGCTTAACCAGGGAAGGCTGGCCCGTGAGGAGCAGGAGATTGAGAGCCAGCAAACCAAGCTGCGCCACTACGCCATCGCAGCGACCCTGCTGCTCCTCTTGCTGGAGTGCGCGATTGCTGTATTCAGTACTGCATATATGTACCGGCTGGATAGGATCTCTGAGGCAGAAAGGCAGCGTGCCGAGAAGGCAGAGCAGGAACTCCGGCGTTTATCCAACCAGCTGGTGCGCGTGCAGGAGGAGGAAAGAAAAACCATCTCTCGCGAGCTTCACGACGAGGTCGGCCAGATCCTGACCGGCTTGCGCATGGAATTGGGAACGCTGTCGCATTACGATCCGGATGGGGAATTCCGGCAGCGGCTGGAAAGCGTAAAACGACTGGCCGAAGAGGCCCTTCGTTCCGTGAGGAATCTCGCTTTGTTGGTGCGCCCTTCCATGCTCGATGATCTGGGACTGGGGCCGGCCTTGCACTGGCAGGCGAAAGAGTTCTCGCGCCGATGCGGCGTACCTGTCTCGGTAAATATTGAAGGCAATCTCGCCCACCTGCCTGAACCCCTTCGATTGTGTTTGTACCGTGCGATTCAAGAGGCCATGACCAACTGCGGCAAGCATGCCGACGCTAACCACATCACTGTCATCGTCAAGCAGGACGAGACGCGAGTGACTGCTTCGGTACAGGACGATGGCCGGGGGTTTGATGCACTTCTCACCACCCGTGGTCTCGGATTGATGGGCATGACGGAGCGGGTGCGAGCCCTGCAAGGGCGTATGTCTGTGGCGTCGGAGCCCGGTAACGGAACATTGATCAGCCTCGAATTGCCGGCAAGGCTCGATCCGAGCGTATCCTGATGACCGCGCTTCCCCGATCCTGCATTCGCCTCCTGCCATTTAGGCTGCGCGGTAGTGTCTCCGGGGGATTTGTTTCGGGCTCTCTTCCGTCTACTGTCTTCTTACACCAGTGGTTTTTATTCGAAGGCGGCGGGACAGAATGGTAAATCTCTTGCAGAGCGTCCAGGACAACGAGTCTAAAGTTCGCAAAGCCGATGGCTTACAGAAAGCAAAAGAGAAGCATGAGATTCAAGGTGCTCATCGCCGACGACCACGGGGTAGTGCGTAAGGGCCTGCGGCTCCTTCTGGAGCAATATCCCGAGCTTGAGGTCATAGGGGAAGCGGCGAATGGCCGCGACGCAGTGACCATGGCCGCGACCCTTTCGCCGCAAATCGTCGTCATGGATGTCGCAATGCCGATACTGAACGGCATCGAAGCGGCCGAACAGATCATCAATGCAAATAGCAAAATTGGCATCATTATTCTCACCATGCATGCAGATGAGAGCTACCTGTTGCGGGCACTCAATGTAGGGATTAAGGGTTACCTGCTGAAGGAATCCGCCGAAGAAGACCTGCTGTTGGCAATAAGGTCGGTGGCGCGCGGAAAGCCGTTCTTCAGCCGGGCGATCAATGAGACCCTGCTTGAGGATTACATGCGAGTGCTTAAGCAGCAGGGGCTCTCCGACACATTTCACCTTCTTACCGCCCGGGAAAAAGAAGTGCTCCAACTACTTGCCGAAGGAAAAACAAACAAAGAAGTGGCCACGCTGCTGGACTTAAGCCCATACACAGTGGAGAGCCACCGAACCAACCTGATGCAGAAACTCAATGTACACAATACCGCTGAGATCGTTCTTTACGCGGTCCGCAAGCGGCTGGTTAGCTGATCCTGGTTTTCTGATTCTGGTTCTCAATGGGCCCCGGATGTCCATTTAGCTCTTCATAACTCATACCGATGGGCACTGGTTTTAGCAGGGGCGCACTACTCACGTGCGCCCCGAGGGACAAGTATGTTCAGACGAGGCGATGTGTTCGATAATCCGATAACCGGCGAACGAGCTACTATCCGGCTTGGTACCCGCGAAACCATGGGCGAGCGGCTGGTCGTCGACCTGGAGCTGCGGGGAACCGGCTTTGGTTCCGCACTGCACGTCCACCCATCGATCCACGAACGGCTAACGGTGGTAAGCGGCCACGTGGGCATCAGTGTCGATGGTGTGACTACGATCGCCAAATTGGGTAAGACGATTGATATCCCTGCCGGAGTGCGTCATCGGTTCTGGAATGCCGGAATCTACGAGGCAAAGCTGACCATTGATATGCGACCGGCGAATCGATTCGTAGCCTATAAATTCGAAGCCTTCATGCGCAATATGATCGGCCTGGCCCAGGATGGCAAGACTGATGCAAAGGGGATGCCGAATCTCCTGCAGCGTGCGCTGATGGCCACTGAATTCGCGGATGCCATCCGCTTCTCGAGTCCTCCAGGGTTTATGCAGGCAATACTATTTCCGATGCTTGCGCCGATCGGGCGATGGAGAGGCTACAGGCCCTCTTATAACGAGTATGTTTTTCGGTCGCCTGCGGAACGGCTTCAAAATGAAGCGACGATGCCCATCCTTAAGCACTCATAAGCAGGCGGCTAGGCAATCTATGTCTCCCTTGAGACAGACTCAAAGCTGGTTCCGTTCTGGCACGTTGGTTGACGCCCGCATCATTATTTCAGCATTGCTGATAGGACTGCTTGTCAGCGTGTGCGGCGTTGGGCTGGACCACTTGGTCCATCATGCGAGTAGAATCTACGCCTCCGACCTGTATACGTGTGTCGTCGCTTCAGTACTGTCTTATCTCCTGATGATCTACGAGAAGCGGAGGCGCATGATCCTGGCGCGCAGGATGGCTATTGCGGCGGAAGTAAATCACCACATCCGAAATGCGCTCACGGCAATTGTGTATTCTGCGTCCGTAGAGCGGGATCAGTCGCTGCAGGCGACTCTTCGAGACGCGACCGACCGGATCGACTGGGTACTGACGACGGTATTGCCCGACGGGGAAAAACGGCTGAAGTGGCCGGTCCAGGCCCCCGAATGGCATCCGGGTGTTTGGCGCGGGGTGGACCGGGTTCACTCTCCTATGAAATAGGTGGGTCCCCCTCTTTGCTACGCTATGCGGAAGCCTCAACCCCTGCACTCAGAACAGGAACGCTACGGCCTTGCGGCTTGAAGCCATGCCAGTCGCTGGGACGCTCCATTGGCTAGATTCGCGGGCGCCCACGGCGGGTGCGACCGGAGCCGGGATCGAACTTCGACACCTCCTTGGATGCCGGGCGGCCATGCAGTTTACCACAGGAGTGACGAAAGTCCCATTTATGTTTCTTCCGGACCCCGCCGATAGTTAGACCCATGAGGGGTACGGCAAATTGCTCATCGAACGCTACCACGTTCTGCGCATGGCCTGAGGGAAGCATACTGCTGAGTTCGTTCCCGATCTGTCCGCCGCCCCAGCGAAGAGAAGAGCAACAGTTCCGCTGAATTTTTTGTTCGAGCATGGGGTGTCAGGACGCCTGACGCGGTCCCGGTAGCCCGGACCGCACAGCAGGCACCCCCGGTAGATTTTGGATCGGGAAGGGTGTTGGTATGGCTGAAGATGATTTGATCAAGACCGGGATTAGGGGTCTGGATGCGATCCTCCTGGGAGGAATTCCAAGGAGCAACGTGATTGTGGTTCAGGGCGTGACCGGAAGCGGAAAGACCCTGCTGGGCACGGAGTTTATTTATCGTGGGATCGTTGAATCCAAAGAGCCAGGCCTCATCATCGTGTTTGAGGCAAATCCCGGCAAGCTGATCCGCGACGCCGCGGCTTTTGGCTGGAACCTGGAGGAGCTCCAGGCGCAGGGGCAGTTACATATTATCTTCACCAGCCCGGAGGTGTTCAACCAGGAATTGCTCCGAACCGACAGCTTGCTGCTCGAAACCGCGAAAGACATGGGCGCCAAGCGGATTTTTGTAGACGGCATCAACTTGTTAGGCCGGCTGCTCGGCAGCAAATCTGAAACCGGCTACCGTGAACTGCTGCATCAACTCATCGAGTCGTTGAATCGGGAAAATCTGACGGCCATGTTTTCCTTTGAGACGGGCACGTCGCCCGATGCAATTGGCCCATTGGAAACAACCGATTTTCTGGTTGATACGGTGATCCAGTTGGGCCGTGAACGAGTAGGGCGGCGCACCCAGCGGAGCCTGGAGATCCTGAAGAGCCGGGGCCAGGACTACGATAGCGGCAAGCACACTCTGCGCATTACCGGGGGCCAGGGTCTGGAGGTATTCCGCCGCGTTCAGGCGCCTCTCCGTCCGAGCGCGACACCAGCCCACTTCCAGCAACATGCGGTCGGTCATTGGAGTTGAGGCCGTCGATACGCTTATCGGTGGAGGCATCTTCGATGGATCCACCACCATGGTCGTCGGAGTTTCAGGAGTGGGCAAGACCGTGCTCAGCACACAGATGCTGCGGGAAGGGTCGCTGCGGCAAAAAACCAGAGGTCTGCTCATCTCGCTCGATGAGCACCCAGCGCAAATTATCCGTAATGCTCAGACCCTGGGATTGAACCTGGAAGAGCAGGTGGCTGACGGGACCATCAAAATCATGTTCGAGAGTCCGCAAGAGATCGAAATCGACGCCCACTACGCTCGCATCGTCGACCTCATCGAAAAGCATGACATACAACGCATGGTGATCGATGGCATGACGAGCTACAGCTCTGCTATCAAAGAAGTCGATGTCTACCGCGATTTCTTCCATGCCATCGTGGCCTATAGCAAGCAGCGCTTGATGACCACCTTCTTCAATTATGAGAACCCGGAGTTTCTTGGCATCTCATCCTATATGCCCGACTTTCCCCTCAGCTCCATCGTGGATAATCTCATCCTGTTGAGCCTGGTGGAAATCAACAACTCGCTCCACCGTTGCATTACGGTAGTCAAGTCACGCGGGTGTAAACACTCTTTCGATACGCGCGAGTATGTGATCGGCCAGGGAGGAATCTCTCTGTTGCCACTGGAACAGAGTGTGGTCGCGAGCGTGTCCCTGCAGGATTATTCCAGCCTTTTGAGCCGCGCGCCCACCAGGTTCACCCTCCCCAAGCGGACCAACGGCTCGCTTGCCGTCCAGGATGCAAGATGACTCCGGAATCGCCTGGAGGGGTTGACGCAGGCGAGTGTCCTTCTCTGCCGCTTCCGATTGGCTCTCCCTATGGCAGCGGCTCGACGCTGATCCATCGCACCATCGAACTGTCGCCCCAACTGCGCGCCGACTTGCTGAATACGGAGGCGTGGAGCGAAATTCTGGTGACCTATGGCCAGACCATGAAAGTAGCAGTTGCCTTGACCGACGATCAGGGCCACATGTTGGGAGAATGTCATAATCCTCAGCCCGTATGGAAGCTGATTCATGACCACGCACCCGCTACCATTGCCGGATGTCCCTTCTGCGTAGGCCGGCCCTGTTCGGCGGTTGCTGAGGCGTTGCAAACGGGCGACGCGGTGATGGTACATGACCAGGTTGGTTTGACCCATGTCGCAGTCCCGCTCTCGTTGGGCACGCAACATTTGGGGGCCATCGTTGCCGGGCAAGTGTTCGATCGATATCCCGAATCCATCCCACTCCAGCGGGTGGCAAAGGACTTTGATCTTCCCGTGCAGCGGCTTTGGGATGTGGCCAGGAAGCAGGCTCCTGTCAGCAGAACCCTGCTGCAGGCATCCGGCCAGTTGCTTCGTGTGCTCGGTCACGCATTTCTGCAGCAACGCTACGCCGCAATACTCGAAGCCAAGCTGACGGAGGCCAACGGACGCTTTCGATTGCTGGTGGAGGGGGTGAAGGATCACGCGCTTTTCACCGTGGGCCTGACGGGACAGGTGACCAGCTGGAATCGCGGGGCAGACCGTCTGTTGGGTTTTGTCGAAGCCGAGATCGTGGGCCGGCACTTCTCTTGCATCTTCGATGCGGAAGATATTCGCAATCGCCTGCCGGAGAGACAGCTGCATAAAGCTCTGCAAACCGGCTGGGCAGAAGCTGAGGGATGGCTTCTCCGGGGGAACCGGCAGCGGTTCTGGGCAAGTGTCAGCATTACAGCAAAAGAGCACCAGGCGGGTCCGGCTCGGGGCTTTGCCATCCTGGTGCAGGATCTGACCGAGCGCAGGAAAATCGCGACTGCATTGGAGGAGGCGCGGCAAGAGCGAGCACACTTGCAGGAAGAATTTATTTCTCACGTCTCACACGAACTCCGCACTCCCCTCACAGCGATCTATTTCTTCATGACCAATCTATTGGATGGACTACTCGGTGAGTTAAATTCCGATCAGCGCGAGCACATGACGTTGGCACTCGACAATGTCAAACAATTAAAGGAAATGGTCAACGATCTTCTCGATATAACCCGGGTTGAAACCCATAAACTGGTCATCGAGCCCCAGCACGCAAGCCCGGCCAAGCTAATCGGCGGGGTGCTCAACACATGCCTTACGAACGCGGCCGCGAAAAGTATCAACCTGCGGTTTGAGGGTGGGTCGTCTCTCCCCTTTGTTTGGGCTGAGCCCACACGAGTAAGGCAAATCCTCACGAACCTGATCGATAACGGAATCAAGTTTACTCCCGAAGGGGGAACGGTTACTGTTCACGCCCAGCTCTTTGCGGAAGATAACGGCTTTTTGCGTTTCTGGGTCGCCGACACTGGCTGCGGAATCAGCCCTGAAAATTGCTCTCTCGTCTTTGACCGCCTGGCGCAGGTAAAAAGCTCCATCGAAGCAAGTCGCAGCGGTCTGGGTCTGGGCTTGTTCATCGCCAGAGAACTGGTATTGCTGCACGGTGGTCGAATCTGGGTGGAGAGTCAGCAGGGAAAGGGCAGTACCTTTTACTTTACCCTCCCGGTATTTTCTCTGGCTAAATTGTGTGCGCACCTCTTTACCCGGTCAAACCTGGAGTCGGGTTACGTGAGCCTTATTACGGTAGACATGATCGCGGTTGAGGGCGCTGCGCAGGCCGATTTGCTGCCAGAGATACGGAGAGTTCTGCAGAGCTGCATTCATGGCAGTAAGGATCTCTTATTGCCTTCGATGAGCGACGCAGAGACGGTGGTTAACTTCTTCATCGTCGCGTGTACCGATGCCGGCGGAGCTGCCGTCATCGCAAACCGCATTACCAGGGAGCTACAGAACTTTGACAGTGCCTCCAAACTCAAGCCCGTACTCGCGTATACCGCGCTCGCGGTTGCGCCCGGCGTGTCCCTGGATGAGCAGATCGGCGAAGTCTCTGCACAAATTGAACGCTTGATCCAGGCGCACTTAAGCAGCAAGGAGAGACTCGATGAGTGACAAGGCAATTATGATCGTCGACCATGAGCACCATTTGGTGCAATCTTCGCTTTAGCTCGAGGAATAGGCCTCAGGCGAGGTGCTGGGGAGGACGGCTTTGCGGTAACGGTTGCGTGCCGTGGCGCGACGCTAGACCAATCGTTTCCCAGAGGAAAACTCAGGTCTTAAGGAAGCTCGAAAGTGCAATCGTCTCTCCTAAAGCCTGCCGAATTGAAGTCAGGAACTCATGATTATCAGGAGGCTTCTGGAAGAAGGCCACCGCCCCTCCTTCCAACGAACGCTTCTTATTGTCGACCGGATCCCGGGCGCTGAGGACGACGACCGGGATGGCCGCAAGATCTGCCAGGTTTTTTAGTCGTTCCAGGACCACAAAACCGTCACCTCCGGGAAGTCCCAGGTCGAGGATGATCAGATCCGGCGCCTCTTTGCGCGCCACGGCTATGGCGGAGATGGCATCCAAAGCGGTTACTACGTTGAAGCCGTTGGCTTTTAGCCTGGGAGTCAGGCCCAATAGAAGATGTGGATCGTCGTCGATGATCAGGATTTTCTTGCCACTCACTGGTGTCTCTCTCCCTGTGCAAATGGCGGGCTCGTAGTGCCTTTACCGGCCAATTCCGATCTGAGTCCACAGTAGCCGCCTGGCTCGCGATCATGGGTCGCTCAGCCCGGCTCAAGGTTTCTGCTGGCCGATGATGACCAACATCTTCATCATCGGTTGATCTCAGTGCTACCTTTAGCAGCGCGGCCCTGTCCCTCCTCGCGTGGTAACAAAATTTGGCACTGTTGAACCTACCGCCGCTGCGGGCACTTAGATCCTGGATTCAGATTGCTGTGCCCTACAGCCTCGCAATTGAAGAGCTACCAATAGCGCACTGCATTCTGCCGATAGTCGCTCAAGCGTGCCGCAAAGACTCGTGCGTCATTCAGCTCTTAGGCCGGTCAATTTCTTAGACAACATGTGGCGGAGGTTAAGACGGAAACTGCCCCATCGCGGCAATCCATTTCTTCAGGTTGTAGCGCTTGCCTGGGAGGACCCGTGAAAGGCAAAGAAGTGGTTCAGCGCACAAACAGACGGGCCAGGCCGCCTGCCTTCTTGGGTGTCGGTATTGGTTCTGGAGACAAGGGCAACGCCACGGAAGCCGGCGCAAACTCTGCAAGATCTGGAGCAGAATTCCCGGTCGCGTCGAGCTTCGTGGGCACCGGAGCTGATGCCGGAATCGCTACTACGATTGCCGTCGCCAATTCGGCGGCATGCGAGATGCTTAGCGCGTGCGGCAGGCGCACTAGTCCAGTCTCCGTATCAAGCGTCAGATAGGGACGTCCGTCGGAACCATGGGCTACAGCCGTGGATACTGGGCTGACGTCTGCAAACGTGCGGTCACACTTGCGGAGTGCTTCTTTAGCGCACCAGAACCCGGCTAGATGCGTACGCGGGTCGGTCTGAAGAACGGCATATGAGACTTCGGACCTGGAGAAGTTGCCGCGATAGAATTCATGTTCCCAGTAGTCATCTGCCAACGGCAAGGAGCGAATATCCTCAACGTCTAGGCCGACGCAGAGGCCGGAAAAAGGGTTCGTTCCGATCGCAGCAGGAGGACCAAAGTTGACAGGAATTTGCGCCCGTTTCGTCGTAGGACTGGTCGGGTCAGACTTTACGGACGGCTCTTCCCCGGATATGGCAGCCAGCAACGCTCCAAAAGTCAAGGGCATGAATCCTGAAGGCAGCGCAAGACCCAGACGCTTGAGTCCCAGACACACCTTTGCGCCTCCCAAAGAGGTGTTCAGCGCTGCAAGTGAGGTCTCCGGCCCAAGTTCACCTAGCGGGACCCTCAGCATGATTGCGAACATTTGCCGCAACTCTTCGGTTTGACTCATTTGATCCCTGCCAGGCAGTAGGAACAGACGAATCCCGCAGGCACCTGCGATTTTACCAGCATCTCTTTCAGCTTCAGCAATGTATCTCCGCTGCGCATGCAGAGCGCGCAGCATGGTTCATCTGCCGGGCCCAGTTCCGACTGGCCCACCTGGGGCGGAACTGACGCTCCATGCGCCTCCAGCCGAGTGGCCAAGTCGCGGACAAACTGTGCTGCTTTCCTGCCTTCGGCTAGTTGGTGATCGAAGGCGAGAATCAAAAAGAGCGTCTCATCGCCATCGGGCTCTAACTCGCCACCAATGCCGAGAATCGCCGACTGCCCCTGGCTGATCAACGGGTGAAAATAGGAGATACCGTCGCTCGATAGGTCCGAGATGGTAAATGTCCCCCCTAGAAAGTCCGCTGGTGAGAGCATACCGCCGACATAGCCTTCGATTTGGCGTTGCATGACTTCGACGATCTCCTGGGGTGTCTTCTGATCCGGAGAAGGGACTACTGGCACAACTAGCCCGTCCTCACCGTCCAGGGCCCAGCCGATGTTGACGCTACTATATTGACCCATCCTGCCTCGGTCATGCACGGCATTGAATACCGGATGCTTCCGGAGCAGCCGGGCCGTCTCAAAGATTACAAGCGCGCTTAGACCAACACTACTCAAGCTCCGGCCCTGCAGTTTAGCACGCAACTTGTGGATCCGAACGGAGCATGTCACCGAACTCTGCACGGTTCTGGCATGGCCCTGGCTTAAGACACGGCCCTCAAATATCTTCCGGCGAGATATATCTGACCATTCAACCGCAACTCCTGCGACTGGAGCATTCTCCACCAGTTCAGTGGCAGTGCCCGAAGACTTCGCCATGGGAGCCGCAACTGGCCCGGATACGAGCTCTGGAGGCAGCTTGCCGGCCTTCCGCAAGACATCGTCACGTCGCACCAACGAGCCACGGGGAAAAGACTCCTTGTCGAATCCGAACTCGGCAGCCACTTTGGCCGCTAGTGGTGTGAGGCGAGCGGGACGGAGATGGTAGTCAGGAATGGAAGACTCGACCGTGGGCTCGGCCGGCACGGCAGCAGCAACGGGAGCAATCTTTGGCTCGGCAACGGGCGTGCTCTGCGGAGCCGATGTCGCCGCCGGCAGAGTCGACGCGAAAGGCAACGGAGATATTCCTTCGGGTACAATCTGGCAGATCATCTCCCCTACGGGAATCTCACTATCTTCTTGAGCGGAATAGACCACGAGCCCTGCCACGGGAGCTTCGATGTCCATCACCGCTTTGCTTGTCTCCACCTCGCAAAGCAGCTGGTCCTTCTCGACGAGAGTGCCGGAAGGCACCTTCCACGATAGGAGGCGCACGCTTACGTCATTCACCGTTTCCTGCGGGATGGTAACGAATACGATCTCAGCCATGACCCACCATTTCCAGGATGCTCGCAAGAATAGAATCTGCTCCTGGCAGGCTCTCCAATTCGGCAGCTTTACTTGATGCCAGCGGATGCGGCAGAGCGCTGAGCCGGCGTGACAGGAGAGGAGTTTCCGGCTGAAGCGCCTGATGAACAGATGCAATCACTTCCGCGCCAAATCCACAGAAGCCCTGACCTTCCTCGACCACGAGCAAGCGCCCCGAACGCTTTACGGAGTCTAGGATCGGACCTATGTTCAGAGGAAAGAGTTGGACCGGACACACGATTTCGGCCACGAGTTCATGCTCATCGAAGAGCCGGTCGGTCGCCTTCTCTGCCTCACTCAAGCAGCCACCATAGCAAACCACCGTGACATCGGGTTTTGCGAGCGACCGAATCCGCGTTGTGGGGAACTTCTCATCGGATGATTCGGCCCAGAAGCCGTCAATCGTCTGGTGCGACATGTAGTCGCCATACATCGTCTTGTTCTCGATGACGATGGTAGGACCGTCGATGGTTGCAAATAGCGTCTTGTACACAAGAAGCGGATCAAGCCGCGGATTCAGCGCCAGCACGCGCGTCCCTGGCAGGCCTAGGAAGTGCTTCTCCAGTGACTGGCTGTGGGTCGCGCCGTAGCCGCGTCGGCCACCCATCGGGGTACGGATGATGATCGGCACTCGCACCTGGTCGTTATACATCCAGCGAAATTTTGAAGCGTGATTTATGATCTGGTCCGCAGCCAGAGTAAGGAAATCTCCGAACATGATTTCGCAGACCGGACGCATCCCCATAAGGGCCAGGCCACTGCCGATACCAATGATGGCTGCCTCGCTGATCGGCGTGTTGCGTACCCGCCCGATGAAGATCAGGCTCAGGTCCTTGGTCACTTTGAAGGCGCCACCGTACGGGCCTTCGATGTCTTCGCCCAGGATGAAGCAGCGGTGATCGTCGGCTAATTGATCCTTGAGCGCTTGGTAGATACGGTTCACCACGCGCTCTTTACAGTCGTAGTTGGTCGGGCGCCACCGTGGCGATGTTGAACAAACGCACTCGTCCTCGCCGTTCTGTGCAAAAGGCTCGACCATCGCCATCTCTACGGCGTGGTTTACGAGTTGCTCTGCGTGGGTCCTGATTGCGGCAGCTTTCTCAGGAAATTGCGCCGTAAATCGTGTGATTGGATCATTGGCCCAATACTCTGTTAGCAACTCTTTGGGGCGGTCATCGTCTCCCTTGGAGTGCGCCATGAGCCGCGAAGTATCGATGCGGAAGAACGCCGGGCAGCTATCCTGACGGACCTTTCCTACCGCGATCACCATCTGGTCCTGCAAGGTAGCGGGGTTCGCGGTATCGCCGTGATAGGAAGCGATGCCGAAGGCTTCAGCCCTGCTGCAGATATCGCCTGCCAGGGTCTGGTTTTGCGAGGTGCTCTGAGCATACAGATTGTTCTCGAGAACAATCATCAGCGGCAAGTTCCATTTTGAGATTATGTTCAGGGTCTCGTAGAGGATGCCCTCGCCAAGCGTACCATCGCCGATGAAAGCGGCCACGATATTGCCAGTGTGGCGCACCTTCTGTGCCAGTGCCATGCCGGCAGCGACCGGAGTCATGCCACCCTGGATGCCATTGCTGTAGACACCGCCATCACAAATGTGCTGACTTCCGCCACGTCCACCACAGATGCCTGTGATGCGCCCCATCACCTCTGCCATCAGGCCGTCGACATTTCCTGTACGCGCAAGATAATGCCCGTGACAGCGATGATTGCTGACAATGATATCGCCGTCGATCAGTTGGCTCGCTACAGCTATTCCCGTAAATTCCTGACCGATACATGTATGCACCGTGCCAAAGAGTTTACCTTCAGAAAATAACTGCAATAGACGCTCTTCAAACGACCGAATGAGGAACGCGCGCGACCAGAAAGCCGATTCGCAGGACAGATCCTCGTATTGAGGGCGCTCCATGGGTTGAATCTATAGTCGTGGCCGGAGAATCGCAAGGAAAAGATTGGACAAAGCCATCCTCGTCGGCTTCCGTCGGGGAACTACAGTAACGTGCACTGCCGACTACCGCAGCTTGACTCGTTGTAGCCGGATTATTTCCCGGAGGGAGGTAGGGTAAGGCCATCTTAGTAACTCAGTATGGTTGGCAGATAACTCGAACTGAAAGTCGAGTGACTTGATACCCAAAACACTTGGCCGTTCTGAGTTACTCGAGACGACGTCCGAAAAAGGGGGAATAGATGCGAAAAGTTGGGAACTTTTCTGGTTTGAGCATACAGACGAAGGCACGTTAGATGACTTGGATAGAACTTACCGCCGCTGCGGGCACTCCTCGTCTCGCTTTATCCAAGGAACTTCTGGCAGGCAGCCTTGCAAGGTATCAGCGAGTGACCGGACATTCTTTTGAAGATCGTAGAATTCCTCTACGCGGTGGCGGCCGGCTGCTGCAAATCCTCTCCGGAGCGCTGCGTCGGAGATCAGACGCTCAAGTGCAGCCGTGAGAGCTTCCTCCGAGGATGGAGGAACAAGCAGACCGTCCAATCCGTCGCGAATCAGCTCAGGGATGCCAGCCACGAAAGTGCTGATGCAAGGGATTTCCATGGCCATGGCTTCCATCAACGCTATAGGCAATCCTTCGGCGAAGCTTGCAAGAACAAAAATATCAGCGCGCGCCAGTTTTTGCCTGGTCTGCTCGTGATTGAGCGATCCTTCAAAGATTACGGAGGCGTGAAGCTTCTCCCGGTTGACGAAAGACTCCATCTCGCGCCGCTCGATCCCGTCGCCAATCAGCCGCAACCGCAGGTTATATCCGCGGCGCAGAAGGTCGGAGAAGACACGAAGAAGGATCAGATGGCCTTTAGCCGGAACCAAACGCCCCACGCAGATGATTTCTATTTCGTCACTCAGGTCAACACGAGGAACGGGTGAGAATATGCGAAGATCCACGCCGAGGCGCACGACGTGGAGCTTTGTCCAATGCGCCGGATCACATACTTTCATGACCTGGCTGCGACAGTAGTCGCTGATACAGAGAACGAAATGAGCTCGTTCCACTTTCTGTCGCAGGTAGAACTTCTCAACATCGTAGAACTCCTCAGGACCATGGATCATCATCGAATAGGAAAACTGCCACGCCATGGATGCCAGCATGCCAACGGTGGCAACTGGACCCCCGAAGTGTATATGCAGATGACTATGGCCTCGTTGCCGCAGCCAGTCTCCTAGGAGCAGCGCTTCCGCCAGGTAGAACAACGCATAGCCGGCGGCCGGCAGGTTCCAACCATTGAGTTGGAGCGCGGCTCGTAATCCGCGGAAGACAACGTCCGGTTTTGTAAACATGATCTTCAACAAAACCCTCAAAACGCGTACCGGGGGCATCGCCTTGATATAGAACGTCGTGTCAAACTCCCTTGTCTCAAGCTCGGAAGCACCTCCGGCCGCCCACTCCGGCTTATTGATGGAGGCCACGTCAATGGTGAGGCCCAGCTTCCTTAACCCTGCAATTTCATTGAGAAAAAAAGTGTGTGAAATCGCAGGGTAAATGCTCAAAAGATAAGCGAGCCGCGGATGCAGCCTGGGTTGTGGAGGGTCTTGTTTGACGCTGCTTGACGCCGGGTTCATACAGGCTTCGACATTCGATTACTGGCGAGAAAATGTTGAACGCGAGCCGGTGTTCGATCCTTGATTTCCCGAACCCCTCGTGGGGAGCGTTGTCCTTTTGCGGTGGTGCTGCAGAGAGCGCAAGGGATGGCGTGCTCAATCCGCCAACCAGCAGCAGCAAGGGAAGGATCATCGATCCATTCAGTAGATTATCAATAGCAGACATGAGAATCGCTGAGGCCAAAGCACCACGCAGATCGAAGCCCGCAATATCGCCGGGGGCAAGCCGACCCCATAAGACACGTGCTACGGGAAGCAGTTGCAGGCACTCCAAGGCAAGCAGGCCAACGCTGCCATACATCCCAAATGCGAGCAGCCATAGACTCCATGGACGCGACGAAGTGGCACTGGCTCGCCACCAGTCCCATTCGCCCGAGCCGAGGAGGGGTTTTTCAAGCGCGATGGTGACGTGGCGTTCGTCCTGGGAAAGCCGCCACCCAAAGGAGCCACGCTTGATCCCTTTCAAGAAATGAGCGGCTGAGGAGGCCACTCGGTTGTGTTTGACCAGCGATTGCAGCGACACGACATTGGCCAGCCGGAGACCCATGGAGCCAACGACTCCCAGAAGGAGCAGCGCCGCGAGAACGCGAGGAAGATAATTCTGGCGTACAAAGACAAACGGAAGCAAGCAGAACAAGATAACGATACTTCCGCCAGACTGGCAGAGGAGAGTGACAACAAAAAGGGCTCCGCTGATCCAGGCGATGGGAATTCCGAGAATTGGGCCAGCCAGCCGGCGTCTCCAGAGCCATATTGCAATCAGTGCCGAAGTCGCCATCCAAATACCAAGCTGGTTTCCATCTTCCAGCAAGCCGACAGGGCGGAAACCTACGTATCGCTGGGCACCCACCCAGCGATACGGTTGATAGCCATACAAATGGGCATAGATCTGTGGCCCGGTGAAAATCTCGATCAGACAAATGGGAACGTAGGCCATTCCCGCCAGGACAAAGGCTTTGGCGGCCATTCTGAGAGACGCGGTATCGCTGAAATAGAGACGTCCGAAAAGATACGGGACGCCCCAGGCCAGATTCTGATAGAGTTCGCTACGAAGAGCGGGAAAAAAGCCCTGGAAGTTGGCAAAGGCCGACGCCAGGGGAACGATGCACCAGACCAGCATGGGCAAGTCCCAAAAGCCTGAGTTGAAATCGGCGAAAGGACGGCCTGTCAACCAGCAAAACCCCGATAAGGCCGGTGATTCCGGTCACGCTCGCCCTGGTAAAGAAGTGGTCCGATGGCAGGCAGGTTCCCAGTATCCAGTAGGGGAATGACAGCATTAGTAGGCGGATAGGAGGCGGAAGGCAGCAGCCGCCCAGCCCGCGATAAAGTTGACCAGGATCGCCACGCGAACAGGACGGGTTCGAAAAAAATACAGGCTGATCGGGACCCATGCGAGGAATGCTATCCACGGTGAAATCATATGCCTTCCTGGAGAAGCGGCGATCCAGTTCTATCGAGGGATTAAGGAATTCATGATAACAAGTGGAGAATGGCTTAATCCCACGCAGGCCATCGGGCTGCTGGCATATGGAACGGCCGTAACCTGTTGTGCGATTGCCTGGATCAGGACGAAAGCGCGGCACGGAGCTTCACAACTTGCCGCTGCGTTCACGCTCATTGAGAGTGCCTTACTGCTCGACATGGTCTTTAACCTGCGCTGGAGGCTGCACCAGTTCTTTATGGACTTTGCGATGCAGAAGCACGAATACGCCCTGCGCAAGCTACCGCAGGAGATAGTCCTCACCCTTCTCGGAGGACTGCTGCTTTTCAGTTTGCTCGCCGCTCGACGCCTCTTTCGCGACAGGGTTGGTGCTCGTCTTGCGGTATCGGGAATCTTGCTGTCAGTGATCCTGTGGTGTGTCGAGGTTGTGTCTCTTCATGCCGTGGACCACATTCTATACCACTTAATAGGCAAATGGATGGTCGTGAGCGCGCTGTGGATTCTGGCTTGCTTGATGACATCCATCGGGATGTTGATGGTTTCGCGCCATGCCAAACCCAACGCTGGTGAGTGACTAATTGAAGTCTAGACATGAGACCAAATGATATAATTTGCTTTCGATTCTTTATTGATTCACCGAGCCTTCAACCATATTGAGGTGGAGTTACCTGCGAGCGATCCGGTGGTCACCCAAGTGATAAGTCTTAACCACTTCGTCCAATGAATCCGACGTCGACCAATGCATCGATGCCCAGGGACTCCTTAACCACTGCGTCAACCGCAACTCCACAAAACAACGCTCCAGCCGTCATCGATAGACCTTATCTGATGGTGACGTTCATCCCCTGTTTCCTCGACGACAACGACGTGATCTGGCTCGAGCAGGGGTGGCACCACGATCTGCGTGAGCACCTCCAATATCTCAAAGACTTTACCCTTTGTGCACCTAAATTTCGCAAGGGAAACCAGCCGAACCTGGTTCCGCTCGAGGCTCCCGATGGGGTTCGATTTCGCTATGTAGAACTGCCGGATCAAACATCGGCATTCAAAGCCCTGCTTGGGTTGCCGAGGACGGCGCTCGTACTTTGGCGTGCGATTGGCCGAACAGAAATAGTGCACTCCGGCGTAATCGGCTGGCCCTATCCCCTCGGTTGGATCGCCAATCCATTTGCTGTCATTCGCGGGAAAGCTCTGGTGATCGTGGTTGAAAGTTCGTGGCGCAGTGAACCTTTCAAGAGCCAATCGTGGATAAGAAGACTGTGGGATACCGCCAAAGAGTTAGCAGCTCGGTGGTCGTGTAGCCACGCTGATGTCGCTCTTTTCACGCAACCCTTCTACCGTGACTCGTTGTATAACGGAGCGCCTGGACGCGCATACGTGACCCCGGCGGTATGGATCAATGAAGCCGATATCCTGGACGAAGCAGATGCAAGGCGCGATTGGGATCGCAAGCTCGCAGAGCCTGTCAGACTGCTTTTCGCGGGACGCCTGGTGACGGCTAAGGGGGTGGACATACTTTTGGAAGCACTCAGGATTCTTGACGGACGTGGAATCAGGGTGAGAGTGGATATCATCGGAGAGGGCGGTCTTCGGCAAAGTTGTGAAGACTCTGCTGCCGCCTTTTCCAGTGTGCAGCTTTCTGTGCTCGATCCGGTTCCCTATGGCGCGCCGTTTTTCAACCTGGTTCGGGGCTACCACGCACTCCTGATTCCCAGCCTGACGGACGAACAGCCCCGCGTGGTTTTCGATGCTAATGCGCAGGCTGTTCCAGTGATTGGCTCGGACACTCCTGGCTTGCGGCCCCATGTTGAAGACGGCCGGACAGGCTGGCTGATCGATTCTGGTAGGCCGGAGATTCTGGCGGCAATGGTCGAAAACGCTATTTCCGACCCTCAGAAACTGCGAAGCATGGGTATGGCTTCCCTGGCCGCGACGCGTGGGTATACGCATGTTGCAATGCATTGCACCCGCTCACACATTTTGAAGAGGCACCTAGCCTGACGCAGGTCCTGAAATATTACGGCGCCTTCGCGGCAAGCGGTACCGCGGGGATGCCTCCTACAGTTGCGCCCGCTGGGACGTCTCGGGTCACGACTGCGTTGGCCCCTACCGTCGCTTTGTCTCCGATCGTTACCCCGCCCAGAACGGTGACTCCGCGTCCGAGCCAGACTTCCCGGCCAATGGTGATTGGTCTTGCGCTATAGCCGGAATCGCGAATCGGCCGGTCCGGATGACGGGCATGGTTTGCGTCACGGATGCTGGTGTATTCACCGATCATGCTGCCTTCACCGATCGTGATTCCGGCCATGGCTACGATATGAGTGCCGCGAGAAATCACTACCTCTTCGCCCAGCTCGATGCGAGCATCTCCCTGCGTTTCCAGGTGTACGTCCGGGTAAAGCAGCACCTTTTCGCCGATACGCACGCGTCCGCTCCCGTAAACCGAGACCCTCCCTTCCACGACCACGGATGCAGGCAGGGGCTCGCGCAGGTCGGCGGCAAGAGAGGCATGAGCGTGGATACGCGTAAGACCCTCCAGCAGTGGAGCAGTACCACGCAGGAGTCCGGAGAGCAGCCTGCTTAGGAGTGCCTTGATACGACGCTTAATCTCATCCTCCCTTCACCACGGGCGAGGCGGAGAAACCCGCCCACCCTCGGTTTCTTTCCATGCCAACCGCATCGAGGCTGCGAGATTCTGCGATCTGGAAGCCCGGCTACCATCCCTTCGCTGTGGGTCGCTACTAAATCGATTGCGCAAATAAGAGAACCGGTAGAGTGCAAGCTCGAGCCATTTCACCAGCCAAACTTTCGCTCCATGATGCTTTCTCCAATAGAGCAGAGTACTGCGCATTCGCCAGAGCACAAGCTGGGCACTGCCGGAAGACGAGAGTTCAAGGTCTTTGATCTGACGGGAGGATTCGCCGCCTATGTGGATTACCACAATATCAGGCCAGTACCAGATCTCGTACCCAGCCCTCTTGATGCGGCGGCAGAGGTCAACCTCTTCGCAGTACAGGAAAAACCGTGGATCGAATAATCCCACTCTTTCCAGCACCTCAGCGCGGACGATCGAGAATGCCCCCGGTACCCAATCTACTTGGGCAGGTTCTAACTGGTCAGCCCAAGTTCTGTCAAAATGTCCAAAAAATCGGGACTTTGGGAACTTAGCCGCAAGGCCGGTCAGCACCAGGACTTCGCCGAAGACGCTGGGGAACATGCGTGCGGAGGGCTGCCAGGAGAAGTCCTTCCCCACAAGCCGCGCGCCGGCGAGTGCCACCTCGGGATGTCGATTCATGTGGTCAATGGCGAGCCTAAGTGAGCCGGGGCATAAAAACGCATCCGAATTCAGCAGGATCACGTAGCGCCCTCCAGCTGCCTGAATGGCAAGGTTGTTTGCAGCACCAAAGCCGAGATTTACGGTGCTCCGCAACACGCGGACCCGGGGAAACTCGTTCTCGACCATTTCTGACGAACCGTCGCTGGAGTGATTGTCCACAACCAGAGTTTCGATCCGTAGACCATCCGATTCACGTTCCACCGACTCAAGGCATTCCCGCAATATGTCCTTAGTGTTGAACGACACAATAATGACTGATGCTTCGTGTGAGTAGCTTTCAGCGGATGACAAGGTCGAAAATACCCATCTTTGAGAAAAACTTATCAGCTGTCTGGAGGGAGCCAGTTTAACTTTTGACCACGATCGTCTCGCTCAGTGTATTGCATAGTGCCGCTCGAACCAAGAAATCTAACGGGCGAACCGGTAAATTGAGGTAACGAATGATTCACGGCGAGTTCTCGTCGATGGCTTCAGATGAGTGCCATTCGTAACCTGGTCGACGGGGGGTGCGGATTACCGAAACTCCTGTAAATGGCCCAACAGACGACACGAAGGTTCATTGCGTGCGTCGTTAGCCCAATTGAACCAAAGCATCGGGCAATGAGAATCGGGGAGAGCGCAACTTTCTGTGGAAGCATTTTACAATTGGTTTATAGCGAGTGGTACTTAAAGTGCTCTATACTGAACCGACACGTCGCGATGTGTTGAGCGGTAGTTACGTTTGCTGTGACTTGTGACTTGGTCAGAGTGACACTAGAAAGACCTGTGCCGAAATGGGGATTGTAGCGCCCAAGTCTTTCCAGGGACTTCGTTTCCTCTTCACAATTCGTAGCAACCTTGCAGCGCTGGTTATTTGGGCCGGTCTCTTCCGTAGTTCTCAGACATGAGTGTTGGTATGGGTAGAAGCTCTAAAGCTGAAGGAGCATAGCCTAATGCGCAATCCTCCGTGCAATTACCAATCCTCCTCTCTCTCTCTTAGGTCGGTCTTTCGGCTTGCTTTCTTCTTCTGTCTACCCCTACTCAATTGCCGCCAGAGAGTTTTTCACGAGACCCGGAGATGCAGGCCCCTGGTGCTCCTCCCTTTTGCCGTGATGACGTTGGGCTTACTGAGTCTCCCCGCGGCACATGCACAGGTTATCAATTACCCCAGCGGCTTTGCCGGTTCCGCGGGCCAGATATGGTTGGTGAACGGCGCGTCGCCACTGGTCGGTTCGACGATACAGTTGACTACATCAGGTTTAAGCTGACGCGGCCAATAATGCATGGTACGAGACTCCTGTAAATGTGCAGGCTTTTACGACCACCTTCACCTTCACGGAGACATGTTCCAACTATTGCGGCGACGGCTTTGGGTTCATGATTATCAGCACCAGCAACCCTTCGTCCGAGGGCTTCACATACTCCGGCGATCCCGGAGCGCAATTATCCTGGTCACAGTGCGGGGGCACGGGAAACACAGATTGTCCTGCCATAAATTCAATCTTAGTCAAGTTCGATCTGTTCGATGTGCAGACAGGTTCACCTGGAGCAAACCTTACCGGATTCTACTCGGGCGGAACATACCCACAGGCTCCCAACAACCCGCAATACGACATGTCCGGTTCCGGCATCAACATGGAGAGCGGCGATCTCTTTACCTGCACGATCACCTATGATGGCTCGTCGCTCACCGAAACATTGACAGATACAGTAACTGATTCCACGTACACGAAGACCTATACGGGAATAAACATTCCTTCATTGGTCGGAGGCAATACCGCTTACGTTGGGTTTGGAGGAAGTACGGGGGCCGCCACGGTGACCCAGAGCCTGTCGAGCTGGACCTACACTGAGGAATCACCGGGGCAGGCCGGCATCCCGACGTTCTCTCCTGCCCCTGGAACGTATTTCGGGTCGCAGAGTGTCACACTGTCAAGCGGGTCCCCAGGAGCAGTTATTTGTTACAGCACGACGGGAAGTCCGGCAACTAACGGAAAAACCAGTTGTGCTACCGGAACGCTGTTTTCAGGGCCAGTCACAGTCTCATCCAGTGAGACACTCAACGCGGTCGCTGGAGGAAAAGGGTATAACGATAGCCCTGTAGTGAGCGGCAGCTATGTTATACAGACTTCGGTTGCAACGCCGACGTTCTCGCCCCCCGGCGCGACCTATACCTCTGCCCAGTCGGTGGCCATCTCCGATGTCACCTCCAACGCAATCATCTACTACACGACCAACGGAACTGCGCCTACCACGTCCTCGACCAAGTACACCGCCCCGATTACGGTGAGCGCGACGGAGACGCTGGAGGCTATCGCGGTAGCCACGGGCAACACTAACAGCGCGGTCGCGTCCGCTGTCTACACAATAAACTCGCCAACTCCGGTCGCAACGCCGACCTTCTCACCCGCCGCCGGGACCTATACTTCCGCGCAGTCGGTGACCATCTCCGATGCCACCTCTGGCGCAACCATCTACTACACGACCAACGGAACTGCGCCTACCACGTCCTCGACCACGTACACCGGCCCGATTACGGTGAGCGCGACGGAGACGCTGGAAGCTATCGCGGTGGTCACGGGCGGCACCAGTGCGGTCGCATCCGCTTCCTACACGATAAATTTGCTGCCGGTGGTCGCAACGCCGACCTTTTCACCCGCCGGCGGGACCTATCCCTCCGCGCAGTCGGTGACCATCTCCGATGCCACCTCGGGCGCAACCATCTACTACACGACCAACGGAACTACGCCTACCACGTCCTCGGCCGAGTACACCGGCCCGATTACGGTTAGTTCGACGGAGACGCTGAAGGCTATCGCCGTAGCCACGGGCGACAATGACAGCGCAGTCGCGTCCGCTGCCTACAACATAACCCCACCAGCGCGGGTCTCAACGCCGACCTTTTCACCTGCCGCCGGGACCTATACCTCTACGCAGTCGGTAACCATCTCCGATGCCACCTCGGGCGCAAGCATCTACTACACGACCGACGGAACTACGCCTGGCACGTCCTCGACCGCGTACAGCGGCCCCATTACGGTGAGCGCGACGGAGACGCTGGAGGCTATCGCGGTAGCCACGGGCTACACGGACAGCACGGTCGCGTCCGCTGCCTACGCTATAGCCGCGGCACCCAACTTCACGATTGGCGCTTCGCCCGCCTCGCTCACGGTCGACTCCGGCGCCCAGGGGACAGTTACGCTGTCGGTGACGCCGGCAAACGGGTTCGACTCCCCCGTGAGCTTTGCGTGCTCTGGGCTGCCGGCCGGGGCCACATGCTCCTTCGCCCCGGCGACGGTGACACCCGCGGGGGCAGCGGCAACGACCCAGCTCACCATCTCGGCCAGCGCGCAGTCTTCTGCCTTGCAGCCGGGATCCCGACCATTCTTCCCGTTCACAGCGCTGGCTGTGACGGTCTGCTTCTTCGGATGGAGAAAGCGGCGTTGCTGGCATCATTGGCTGCTGCTGGCGGTAGCTTACGCCGGCCTGGGGCTTCTCTTTGGCTGCGGAGGGAATAACGGAGGTGGCGCGACATCACCCACCCCTACCGCCACTACTTCGACGGTGACCGTGACCGCAACCTCCGGAACTCTACAGGGAACGGCGACAATCACGCTCACGGTCAATTAGGACCGTGAGCAGACTGCCGATCGACCATCCCAACGGGAGGAATTCACAACCGGCTACGCAGATTTGGAAAGCAAAAATCGCTACCTACATTCGAACAGACCAGACGGGCTTCAGCTAGACTCACAGCCGAGCACTTTGACTTAGGTGGACAAACAAATAGGGCAGATCAGTTACCGTTGCGTAAATCCAGGAATCGGAGGACTGTGAAGCCGGTTTTGCGGCGACCGATTCGCAATAGTTTAGGATGTTCGCGTCCGTCATCTCGAAATTTGGCAACGGGCACATATAGTACTATGGAGCTGAGCGACAAAGATCTTCGACGGATTGCGAGAGGTGACCAGGGATGGCGCTCACGTTGATGCTGAAAAAAGTGGCCCGCGGCCTTGGCTACGAGGTTTACAATCTTTCGAGACCTGGGCTGTATAGTCAGGACTGTCTCACCACCTTCCATAATCACGACTTCATTCGTGAACCTCGCTTTGTAGAAGCCTATCAGCGTGGAATCAAGGCGAGCGGCGTCGACCATCGCATTCATTGGCGAGTGCACGTAGCGTTATGGGTTGCGTCACAGGTGAGACACCTCCCAGGCGCGTTTGTCGAATGCGGCGTTAGCACGGGTTTTCTGAGTTCCGCGATCATGCAGTTTCTTGGGTGGAACTCGCTCGGAAAGAACTTCTACCTGTTCGACACTTTTTCCGGGCTGGATGAACAGCTTTTGACTTCGAACGAGAAGAAAACCGAGCGGCTTAGCTGGTACAAGGATTTATCTTACGAGAGTGTTCGAAAGAATTTTTCAGAGTTCCAGAATGTCCAACTAATCCGAGGTGCTGTTCCGGATAGCTTGAGTTCAGTCGATATACCACTTGTGTGCTATCTATCGCTCGACATGAATTGCACTCTTCCAGAGATTGAAGCAGCCAGCTTTTTCTGGGAAAAACTCGTTCCAGGCGGCATGATTCTGCTAGACGATTATGCTTACTCCGGCTACGAAGAGCAGAATCGCGCTTTCAACTTGTTTGCCGCGGAGAAGGGCACCGAAATTTTGACGTTTCCGACTGGACAGGGTCTGATTCTGAAACGTTGATTTGTCCGCCTTTCCTCTACAGCCAGCTGTGTGGCCTCCAGACGGATGGGGTTACATTGCGTGCGTCTTCAGCAATTGAGCCAAGGAGCTAGACATTCCAGCTGATCTTGGATATCCATGCGGAGGCCGGCGTCGGAACGCCTCTTGGGAAACCCGCCCCCTACACGCTAACAGTACTACCGGGGTCCGACTCGTTTTGGTTTTGAAAGACATAAATTCCGACATATATTATTGACAGAAGAGTTACCACCAAAGGTGCCTGCCGCCCGAATGGGATTACAGAGCTCCCGCTGATCAACAAGTCTATCTTGTGAACGACTTTGACGTACAGACTATTGGTCGATAGAAAAATCAAGCATGTAAGACACGCCGCCGCACCGCCGACCAGGCGGTGCCTCTTCAGCAGCAGCGCCAGCGCGGGGATAGTTAGCAACAAAAGACGCGCATCGGGCAGTCTGTGATAGACCGGAAGCATCGAGATACAGCAGACACCGGCAACGGCCAGCAAGTCATTTTCCAGCGTCGGTCTGGCCCTGCTGACGCCAAATAGCCAACCTACAACCAGGATAGCCGTAACAGTCCACGCTATCAGATTGGCCATATGAGCGTTCTCATTAAACGTCGACATCTGGCTTACTGGAAACAGCATGCTCGCGTCAACTTGCAGATTCACCATCGAAGAACTTTCCGGATTTGCCAGACTGGGATCGTTAATTTCACCCTGTGCAACACTTCGGTCAATCCAAGTTCTAAGTTCCGTAACCCACCGGTGCGAGGAGGGATGAACAGTCACCCACAGAGATGACACGACTGCTAATACAGCGATCGCCGCGATGGCCTGCAGCGCTCGTGCACGATATCTATTCTGCAAAAGGAAATAAACCAGCAGCAGTCCAACCAGGTGAGGCTTCAACGCGATACTGATCGCCAGAAGTGAGACGGCTAGCCACGGCCGTTTTTCGCGTAGCAGTAAAGCGGTCGCGATCGTCGTCGTTGCGATCGCCAGAGTCGCCGATTGTCCCAGCATTAGAAGTATCGGGCTGGTCAACAGCAGTATGCAGCTCAAAACAACGGCTGACGGAGCACATTCGGCCAGCATGAGCGTGGCGTAAGCGGCGTAACAGAATAGCACTCCGCTCACCGCAAGCCACAGTATGTGGGCGATCGGAAAAGAGAACAGTGAGAACGGCATCGCCACCAACAGACTTGTTGGCGGATTCACCAACGGTTGGTGCTTCACATTGAATGAGAAGACTCGCTCTCCACCGTGCTCATAGTATTGCCGTTCGATGTCAGGGAAGCTGTACGGGTCGCAGCCAGTAAACATACACCGTGCCCCAGCATAAAGCGGTACATAGTCGCATGAGCGCCAGAACGCGCGCTCTCCCCGGACCCCATTCCCTAAAAACAAGACACAGCAAAATAAGAAAATTGCCAGGGACAGCTTCGCGCAAGAGCTTCATTTCCAGGCATATGGAGCTTCGAGGGGGTAGGAATCATTTGAGCTAGTTTACACTCTTCCTAACCTAATAGCTCAACCCAAGTGAAAGCATGTCGATAACCCCCAGGCTCAAGAGCGGCAAGAGGCATTTCCGCCAACTTAATGAGAGCGGTATGCCTGCTGCGTCGGCCGGGGAGGGCAGTTGTCTGCCCGGCGGCGACCACGGTATGGTCGATTTGGCTCCGACTAAAAAGGCCGGAAGCTGTAGCGCTGTTGCACAGCCGAAATCGCAGCGTGATACAGACTCAGATTGAGAAACGCCCTGCAAGAGCAACCGGATGCCGTCAATCGATGCCAGGCGAGGAAGGCGGTGGCGTGTTCGACCTCTGCAGTCAAGCGGCACCAGCACGCCTACATACTTCAATTTTCTTAGATGCTGTTGATTTGTTCACGCCTTCCGTCGCAAATCTCGCGGGCGTCTATGCACTGAATGCGAAAAGTTGGGGGTTTGCTTTGCGGAGGAAGGGATTCAATTATCGAGCTGATCCCTATATGGACATCGACAGGAGCCTCAACGCGCTGGGATGCCGCCGCTCTTACTGAGACAACTGAAACCGATCGCTCTCCAGTCGGGTGATCGTCAAAGCAAAATTAGGTTTGAGGGACAAGCGAGGGTCTGGGGGGGTGAGGGACAGGACAACCACCCTTTATCCGGCCTAGTCTTGACAAGACACGGGCTGCAATCGGTCTGGTCGAGAAACGCAAGTTTGCTGATGCGGATATCCGAGCAGGCGCGAGAGTTTGGATGCAACTTTTGTCATATGCCCTTACATACATGGTTTGTATCGAGTCTTTACTTGGGTCATATAATTCGAGCCTAAGGGGTACTTTTCGGCGGGGAAGACAGTAACCATCGTCAGCGATGGTCTTGCCCGGAAACTTCGGCCCTGAGGCACGCAGATTGTTGTGTGCCATTACAGCAACTTGCAACTCCCGGCAACCCATTGCAGCGCTGATTATTTGGCGTGGTCTCTTCCTTAGTTCTTCAGATATGAGTGTTGGTGTGAGTAGAAGCTCTAAAGCTGAAGGAGCCTTGTCTAATGTGCAATCCCCCGTGCAATTATCGATCCTGTTTCTCTCTCTGAGGTCGGTCTTTCGGCTTGCTTTCCTGTTCTGTAGACCCCTGGTGGTCCTGTCTCTTGCCGTGGTGACGTTGGGTTTACTGGGTCCCGCAGCAACTGCGCAGAATATCTTTAACTGCTCTAGCTTCTCTACGTCAGGAAAGTGTGGTCTCTCATCTGTTTCCGGTGGCACCACTGATTTTCGCAGCAACGCGAATGCTCTCGTTGGAACGAGCATCAACCTGGCACCGGCGGGTTCGGGCCATAGCGGGTACGACGTTTGGTATCAGACTCCGGTCAATGTTCAGGCGTTCACTACCACTTTCACTTTTGTTCCGGGGTGCTGCAACGTGGCGTTCGTGGTGCAGAATGTAACTAGCGAACCGCCCGCGAACGCTTATTCAGGGGGAGCCGGGGCGGAAGCCGGGTCCTCTCAGTTTGCGGGCGGGACGATATTGTTCCCAACAATATCTTTGCTCTGGAATTTGATTCGTATAGTTCGCTGACCAACAATCCCGGCACCTGGAGTTACAGCTCGGCGCAG